>JADCAS010000004.1 GCA_020401865.1 Phenylobacterium sp.
GGCCAGCGGCGGATTGCAGGCGATGCGGGCGGCCAGGGCCCGGGCGCGGTCCATCAGCTCGGCGTGGGGGGCGACCTCGCGCACCAGGCCGATGCGCAGGGCCTCCTCGGCATCGATGACGTCGCCGGTGAAGAGCAGCTCCGCCGCCTTGGCCGGGCCGACGATGGCCGGCAGGCGATAGAAGCCGCCGACATCGCAGGTCAGACCGCGCTTGATGAACAGCTCGGCGAACTTCGCCTTCTCGCTGGCGATGCGGATGTCGGCGTAGAGGGCCAGCTCCATGCCCCAGCCCACCGCCGCGCCGTTGACGGCGGCGATGACCGGCTTGTCGCACTCCAGGGCCGCCATGGCCGCCGGCGTCGGGGCGTGGCGCACGGTGGGCGGCGGGGGGATGGCGGGCTTGGGCCCGGCCATGATCTCGCGCACGTCGTCGCCGGAGCAGAAGGCCGGATCCGCCCCCGTCACGATCACGCAGCGGGCGTCGGGGTCGCGCACAGCCTGGCGGAAGGCGCGCTCCAGCCGGTCGTAGGCGTCGAAGTTGAGGGCGTTGCGCTGTTCGGGACGGTTGAGGGTGATGACCGCGACATGGTCCTCGACCCGGTAGGTCACGCTCTCGTTCTCGCCGTTCATGTCCGGCCTCCCTCTTTGCTCCGGGCATGATGGCCGACGGGGGGCGCAACGAAAAGGGCCGGGGATCGCGCCCCCGGCCCTCGTCGTTTTGAGCTGGCCCTGTCCGCCTACCGAAGGCGCGCGGTCAGCGCCACGCCGATGACGCGGGGCTCGTTCACGAAGGCGGTGTTGTTGTTGAAGTCGATACCGCCCTTGACGTTGCTCTCGTCGGTGATGTTGCGGGCGAACAGCGCCGCTTCCCAGGCGCCGTCCTCGCGGGCGTAGCCGATCTTCAGGCCGCCCTCATAGTTGCCGTCGGTGTAGAACTCCCTGGACTCATAGAGGAAGAGGTTGGTGCGGCCCTGGACGTTCCAGTCGGTGTAGGCGAAGAGCTCGCCGCCATTGCCGATGGGCAGGCTGAACCGCGCGCTCACGTCGAAGATGGACTCCGGCGCGTTGGGGAAGGGATTGCCGTTGATCAGAGCGCGGTTCTGGCTGTTCAGCGGGTCGGTGACCGTGCACTGGGCGCAGACGCCGACCGCCAGGGCGCCGTCCTTGATCTCGGTGTCGGCATAGCTGTAGCCGGCGGTCAGGACGAGGTTCTCGTTGACCACCCACTCGCCGTCGAGCTCAAAGCCCAGGGCCCGGCCCTCCTTGGCGTTGAGCAGCCTGACAATGTTGCCTGAGCCGCCCACCGCCGTGAACTGCGGGTCATTGACGGTGTAGGTGAACACCGCGCCGTTCAGGCGGACCCGGCGATCGAAGAGCTCGCTCTTGAAGCCCGCTTCCCAGGACAGGATGGTCTCGGACTGGGCGACCGAGGGGGCGCCGAAGAAGGCCACGTCGCGACCCTGGATGGTCGGGCCGCGGAAGCCGCGGGCCACGCGGCCGTACAGGCCGACCGTGTCGCTGACATCGTAGAAGGCGCTCAAGTCCCAGCTGACCTGCTCGTCCGAGACGTTGACCTTCGCGAACGGGATCGGCGCGACAATGTTGGTCAGGGTCTTCTCGTCGCTGGTCCAGCGCAGGCCGGCGGTCAGCTTCCAGGCCTCGGCGATCTGATAGGAGGCCTGACCGAATACGGCCCAGGAGGTGTTCTCGTGGCGCAGCTCGGTGGGGGCCACGAAGCCGGGGTCGGTGCGCAGCACCATCCGGGAGTCGAAGTAGTAGGCGCCCACCTGCCAGGAGAGCGGACCGTCAGTGTCGCTGGCCAGGCGGATTTCCTGGGTGACCTGGTCGAGGTCCTTGATGCCGTCGGCGGTATCGGACGGGAAGGGAATGAAGCCCGGGCCATTGGTCATGTTGCCGCCGTCGATGTCGCCGCGGCTGACGCCGTTGGTCGTCTCGTAGGCGGAGATGGAGGTCAGGGTGGCGGCGGGCAGCTTGTACTCGATCTTCAGGGACGCGCCGGAACCGTCATAGGCCTGCGGGTTGTTGCCGCCGCCGTCGAAAAAGACCTTGTCGCGCTTGTAGTTGCCGTTGAGGCCGTTCCCGCCCTTGGTCAGGATGTTGGCGCGGAACACCGCCGAGGTGCCGTCCAGCGAGCGGTTGTGGACGGCCAGCAGGGCGCTGAAGTCCTCGGTGGGGGTGAACAGCAGCTGGAGGCGGACGGCCGTCTCCTCGTAACCGCCCAGGGCGTTGTTCTTCTTGGTGAAGGCGTTGTCGATCCAGTCCTCGCGGCGCTGGACCAGGGCCGAGACACGGGCCGCCAGCACGCCGTCGATGATCGGGGCGCCGAGGCCGCCGTCGAGGGTCAGGGTCCCGTAGCTGCCATAGGTCGCCGCGCCGCGCGCCGAGAGGCTCTGGCTGGGACGGATGGTGTCGAACTTGATGATGCCGGCAGTGGTGTTGCGGCCAAACAGGGTGCCCTGCGGCCCGCGCAGCACCTCCACCCGGTCCAGGTCGAACAGCGGCGTGCTCTTCAGCACCACATTCTCCATGACCACGTCGTCCATGATGACGGAAACGGGCTGGGAGGCGGCGAGGTCGAAGTCGGCGTTGCCAAGGCCGCGGATATAGAAGCGCGGGGCGGCCCGGCCGTTCGAGGACTCCGCATAGAGCGCAGGCACGCGGGAGGAAAGGGTCAGGATGTCGTCGCCGGCGGCGAACAGGCTCTGCAGGCGCTCACCGGAGACAGAGGCCACCGACAGCGGCACGTCCTGCAGGTTCTCGCTGCGCTTCTGGGCGGTGACCACCACCTCGCCCACCGTCGCCTCCTGGGCCAGGGCCGGCGCGGTCAGCGCCAGCGCGGAGGCCAGGGCGGCCACGCCACAGGAAAGGGTCAGGCGGCTCTTGGCCGACGTCGGCTTGTTCATGAAGAGTCCTCGAGAGGTCCGCCGCAGGCGCGGCCACATGAGCCAGGACGCCCCCGGCCCTTCAGAATGTGCGCTCAAGGGCTATTGGGGTCGGGAGGGGGCATCTAGCGCGCGCCGGGGCGAGGCTGTGGATAACTGTGCGTTTATGGCGGTCCTGTGTCGAGTCGGTGACATTCGAACGAAGGGGGCGCCCGGTCTGGCCCGGAGGTGCCCGGAGGGACGCAGGGGTGTAGGGTGCCAAGACCCCGGCGCGCCCCCTGCCCCGCCCCTGCCAAGACCCCGCCGCGACGCTGCGACGACGGAGCCCCCCATGAAGACCGTCACCCTCACCTGCTTCACCGACGTGCTCTGCGTCTGGGCCTGGATCGGCGAGCTGCGCCTGGCCGAAGTGCGCCGGACCCATGGCGAGGCTGTGGCGGTGACCCAGCGCTTCTGCAACGTCTTCGGCGCTACGGCTTTGAAAATACAGGCGAACTGGGGCGTCAAGGGCGGCTATGACGGCTTCGCCGGCCACCTCGCCCACGTGCTGGAGGGCTTTCCGGAGCTGACGGGCAGCCCCGACCTGTGGCGCCGCGTACGCCCGGCCTCCTCCCTGCCCGCCCATCTGGCCCTGAAGGCCGTCCAGGCGCAGGCGGCGGAAGGCGGCGCCCCTGACCTTGGCGACCGGTCCATCCTCTTGATTCGGAAGGCGTTTTTCGAGCAGGGGCGGGATATCTCGGCGGCCTCCGTCCTCGACGACGTGCTCTCCGCCGCCGGCGCCGACCTGGCCGACGTCCACGCCCGGCTCGCCCGCGGGGAGGCCCACGCCGCCCTGATGGCCGACTATCAGGAGGCCCAGGCCCTGGGCGTCAAGGGCAGCCCCAGCCTGGTGCTCAACGAGGGACGCCAGACCCTTTACGGCAATGTCGGCTTTCGCGTCATCGAGGCCAATATCGCTGAGCTGCTGCGTGAGCCGCAGGCCGGGTCGGCCAGCTGGTGCTGACCCCTTGCGGATCGCGCTCAGGCGCCCAAGTCTCTGTCTCCAGATCTTTTTCCCCGGAGCTCCCGCATGACCGCCTCCCGACGCCAGACCCTTGGCCTGGCCGCCGCCGCCCTTGTCCTGACCGCCGCCCAGGGGGCCCAGGCCGCCGACGCCGCCCTCGCCAAGGCGGTGGCCTCCGAGACCCGTCCCGCCGCCGACCGCGCCCGGGACAAGTTCCGCAATCCCGCTGAGTCCCTGACCTTCTGGGGCCTGAAGCCCGGCCAGACCGTGATCGAGATCTCGCCCGGCGGCGGCTACTGGACCGAGATCCTGGCCCCCTACGCCATGGCCACCAAGGGCCGCTATGTGGCCGGCGTCGCCGACCTCGCCAACCCCAAGCTGTCGGACGGCGCGCGCAAGGCCCGGGCCGACTTCGAGGCCCGCTTCGCCGACACGGCCCGCTACGGAACGATCGAGTATGCCGGCTTCGGCGCGACCTCCGGCCCCCTGGGCGCCCCCGGCTCCGCCGACCTGGTCCTGACCGCTCGCAACATCCACAACTGGATGTGGACCCCGGGCCTGCTCCCCAAGGTCATGAACGATTTCAACGCCGTGCTGAAGCCGGGCGGGATCCTGGCGGTGGAAGAACACCGGGCCGATCCCAAGCCCATGGCCCCCGATGGCCGCGACGGCTATGTCTCCGAAGCTGCGGTGATCGCCGCGGCTGAGGCCGCCGGCTTCCGCCTCGCCGCCAGGTCCGAGATCAACGCCAACGCCAAGGACACCAAGGACCATCCCTTCGGCGTCTGGACCCTGCCGCCTTCCCGCCGCAGCTCCGCCCCCGGCGCCCAGCCGGCCCCGGACTTCGACCGCGCCCGCTACGACGCCATCGGCGAGAGCGACCGCATGACCCTGCGCTTCGTCAAGGTTCGGTGATCGACGCCACAGAAAAGGGCCCCGGATCGCTCCGGGGCCCTGATCCGTTCGGGTGATCCGGTCCGCCGTCAGGCGAACTGGTGCATGGTGTTGGCGTCGCCCGAGGCCTTCAGGGCCGCCTCGCCGGCGAAATATTCCTTGTGGTCGTCGCCGATGTCCGAGCCGGACATGTTCTGGTGCTTCACGCAGGCGATGCCCTGGCGGATTTCCTGGCGCTGGACGTTCAGGACATAGCCCAGCATGCCGGCCTCGCCGAAGTACTCCCTGGCCAGGTTGTCCGTGGACAGGGCCGCGGTGTGGTAGGTCGGCAGGGTGATGAGGTGGTGGAAGATCCCCGCCCGCCGGGCGCCATCGGCCTGGAAGGTGCGGATCTTCTCGTCGGCCTCGTAGGCCAGGGCGGTTCCGTCGTAGTCGACGCTCATCAGCTTCTCGCGGTCGTAGGCCGAGACGTCCTTGCCTTCCTTCTTCCAGGCGTCGAACACCTGCTGGCGGAAGTTCAGGGTCCAGTTGAAGGACGGCGAGTTGTTATAGACCAGCTTGGCGTTCGGGATGACCTCACGGATCCGGTCCATCATGCTGGCGATCTGCTCGACGTGCGGCTTCTCGGTCTCGATCCACAGCAGGTCCGCGCCGTTCTGCAGCGAGGTGATGGAGTCGAGGACGCAGCGGTCCGCCCCGGTGCCTTCCCGGAACTGGAAGAGGTTGGAAGGCAGGCGCTTGGGCCGCATCAGCTTGCCGTCGCGGGTGATCAGCACGTCGCCGGGGTTGCACTGGGCCGGGGTGACTTCCTCGCAGTCGAGGAAGGAATTGTACTGGTCGCCGATGTCGCCGGGCGTGTGGCTGACGGCGATCTGCTTGGTCAGGCCGGCGCCCAGGCTGTCGGTCCGGGTGACGATGATCCCGTCCTCGACGCCCAGCTCCATGAAGGCGTAGCGGCAGGCGCGGACCTTGGCGAGGAAGTCCTCGTGCGGGACGGTGACCTTGCCGTCCTGGTGGCCGCACTGCTTCTCGTCGGAGACCTGGTTCTCGATCTGCAGGGCGCAGGCGCCCGCCTCGATCATCTTCTTGGCCAGGAGATAGGTCGCCTCGGCGTTGCCGAAGCCGGCGTCGATATCGGCGATGATCGGCACGACGTGGGTCTGGTAGCCGTCGATGGCCTTGATGATCGAGGCTTCCTTGGCCTTGTCGCCGGCGGCGCGGGCCGCGTCGAGGTCCCGGAACATCATGCCGAGCTCGCGGGCGTCCGCCTGCTTCAGGAAGGTGTAGAGCTCTTCAATCAGGGCCGGCACGGAGGTCTTCTCGTGCATGGACTGGTCCGGCAGGGGGCCGAAGTCCGAGCGCATGGCGGCGACCATCCAGCCCGACAGGTAGAGGTACTTCCGGTCGGTGGTTCCGAAGTGCTTCTTGATGGAGATCAGCTTCTGCTGGCCGATGAAGCCGTGCCAGCAGCCCAGGGACTGGGTGTAGTTGGCGGGGTCGGCGTCGTAGGCGGCCATGTCCTTGCGCATGATGGCGGCGGTGTGGCGGGCAATGTCGAGGCCGGTGCGGAACCGGTTCTGCACCTGCATGCGGACCACGGACTCGGCGCTGATGCCGTCCCACGTCCCGTTCTTGCTGCGGATGAGCTTTTCGACCTTGCTGATCTCGTCCTGGTACGACATGGCCTTGAAATCCCTTGCTCACCGGGCGCCCGCCAGACGGGGCCTTCGGCGGCCCGCCGTGTGACGCAGGCGTGACAGGGAATCGAGCCCCTGCGAAGTCGATCTGTCAGACTTTACAGAACAGACTTGTAATGTTGTAAGGAAGCGACTCTGGCGGAGGTCAGGCCATGGCGACCGAGCGACGGCTGTATGTGGGGCCAAGCCTGCGAAGGCTCAGGCGGGACCTGGGCCTGACCCAGGCCGACATGGCCCAGGACCTGGAGGTCTCAGCCTCCTACATCGCCCTCCTGGAGCGCAACCACCGGCCGCTCAGCGCCGAGATGCTGGTGCGCCTGGCCCAGACCTACAGGCTGGACGTGGCGACCCTGGCGGCCGAGAGCGGAGACGATTCCGCCCGGCTCCAGGCCGCCCTGCGCGATCCCATGTTCGGCGGGATCGAGCTGAAGGCCCTGGAGGTCGCGGATGCCGCCGCGAACTTCCCGGGCGTGACGGAGGCCTTCCTGCGGCTCTACACCGCCTACCGGGAGGAGCAGCTGGCCCTGGCCGACCGAAGTGCGGACGGCCGGGACGGGGACGACGCCGCCGACCCGGTGGCGGAATCCCGGCGCTTCCTGGCGGCCCGCCGCAACTGCTTCCCGCTGCTGGACGACGCCGCCGAGCGGCTGGCCCAGGTCGTGGCGGGCAATGAGGGCCTGGTCGGTCACCTGAAGGCCAGGCACGGCCTGCGGGTGCGCCGCCTGCCGCCCGACGTCATGACCGGCGCCACCCGGCGTCTTGACCGGCATCGGCGCGAGGTCCTGCTGGACGACACCCTCGACACCGCGAGCCAGTCCTTCCAGCTGGCCCTGCAGACGGCCTACCTGGAGCTGGAGGCGGAGATCGGCGAGGTCCTTTCGGAGGGCGCTTTCGAGACCGAGGGCGGACAGCGTCTGACCCGCCGGGCCCTGGCCAGCTACGCCGCCGCCGCCCTCCTGATGCCCTACACCCCCTTCGCCCGGGCCGCCGAGGCGAGGCGCTACGACGTGGAGGCCCTGGGTCGGCAGTTCGGGGCCAGCTTCGAGCAGACCGCCCACCGGCTGACCACCCTGCAGAAG
Source organism: Phenylobacterium sp. (assembly GCA_020401865.1). Classification (GTDB taxonomy): domain Bacteria; phylum Pseudomonadota; class Alphaproteobacteria; order Caulobacterales; family Caulobacteraceae; genus Phenylobacterium. Next base: position 7,577 of record JADCAS010000004.1, read on the forward strand.
CCCGGGCAGGAGCGGGCGCCCTTCTTCTTCATCCGGGTCGACGAGGCCGGCAACGTCTCCAAGCGGCTGGACGGGGCGGGCTTTCCCTTCGCCCGGCATGGCGGGGGCTGCCCGCTGTGGAGCGTCCACCAGGCCTTCCGCACGCCGCGCCAGATCGTCACCCAGTGGCTGGAGCTACCGGATGGCCAGAAGTTCTTCTCCATCGCCCGGACGGTGACCGCCGGCGGCGGCGGCTTCGGCGCCCCGCGGATCGAGCGGGCCATCGCCCTGGGCTGCGCGGAAGAGCACGCCCACCGCCTGGTCTACGCCCAGGATCACCGGGGCGGCGGGCCTGAGCAGGCCACGCCCATCGGGGTCACCTGCCGGCTCTGCCACCGGGCCGAATGCGCCGCCCGCTCAGCCCCGCCCATCGGTCGCCAGATCCTGCCCGACGACTTCCGCCGGACCCTGGCGCCCTTCGGCTTCTCCGACGCCTGACGTTCCATCGCCGAAGACCGGGCGCCCCATTGAAGCGCCGGCCTGCGCAGAGTATGGGGGCGCCGCTGCGGCAGGCTCTGCAGCCGTACCCGGGCGCCCGTCGGCGACTGGTTTTGAAAGGTCGGTATGTCATGCAGGTCAGCCCCTCCCTCGCCGTCGCGGATCTTCTCCACGCCTTCGTGGAACAGGAGCTCCTGCCCGGGACGGGCGTGGAGCCGGCCCGCTTCTGGACCGCCCTCGAGGCCCTCCTGAAGGACTTCCAGCCGCGCAACCGCGCCCTGCTCGAGCGGCGGGACGCCCTGCAGCTGGAGATCGACGCCTGGTGGACGGCGCGCAAGGGCCAGTCCTTCGACCTCGCCGCCCAGACCGACTTCCTGACCCGGATCGGCTATCTCCTGCCGGAGCCCGGCCCCTTCACCATCGGCACGCAGAACGTCGACCCCGAGATCGCCAGCCTCGCCGGACCCCAGCTCGTGGTCCCGGTTTCGAACGGCCGGTACGCCCTGAACGCCGCCAACGCCCGGTGGGGCAGCCTCTATGACGCCCTCTACGGCACGGACGCGCTCGAGCCGCCGACAGGCGGCAAGGGCTATGACCCGGTCCGGGGCGGCAAGGTGATCGCCTACGCCAGGGGCGTCCTGGACCGCGCCGCGCCCCTCGCCGGGGCCTCGCATGTCGACGCCGCGGCCTACGCCATCATCAACGGAGCGCTCTCCGTCACCCTCGCCTCCGGGGCGAAGGTCGCCCTGGCCGACCCGTCCCAGCTGGCGGGCTGGCGCGGCGAGGCGTCGGCGCCCTCCGCCATCCTGCTGAAGCACAACGGCCTGCACCTGGAGATCCAGGTCGACCGGTCGCATAATGTCGGCAAGGACGATCCGGCGGGCGTGTCCGACGTCCTGATGGAATCCGCCCTGACCGCCATCCAGGACTGCGAGGACTCGGTGGCCGCCGTCGACGCCGAGGACAAGACCGGCGTCTACCGCAACTGGCTGGGCCTGATGCGCGGCGACCTGGCCGCCACCTTCGAGAAGGGCGGGCGCACCGAAACCCGGCGGCTGGACGAGGACCGGCGCTATTCCGCCCCCGGGGGCGGCGAGGTCGTGCTGCGCGGCCGCTCCCTCCTGCTGGTGCGCAATGTCGGACACCACATGCTGACCGACATGGTCACCCTGGACGGGGCCCCGGTCTATGAGTCCGCCGTCGACGCCCTGATCACGGTGACCGCCGCCCTCCATGACCTGAAGGGCGCCCGTCGCAACAGCCCGGCGGGCTCGGTCTATGTCGTGAAGCCCAAGATGCACGGGCCGGACGAGGTCGCCCTGGCGGTGAGCCTCTTCGACCAGGTGGAGGGTGCCCTGGGCCTGGCCCGCAACACGGTAAAGATGGGCATCATGGACGAGGAGCGCCGCACCAGCGCCAACCTCGCCGCCTGCATCGCCGCGGCGAAGGACCGGATCGTCTTCATCAACACCGGCTTCCTGGACCGGACCGGCGACGAGATCCACACGGCCATGGAGGCCGGCCCCATGGTCCGCAAGGACGCCATGAAGGCCGAAGGGTGGCTGGCCGCCTACGAGAAGCGGAATGTCGAGATCGGCCTCGCCGCCGGCTTCCCCGGCCGCGCGCAGATCGGCAAGGGCATGTGGGCCGCCCCGGACATGATGAAGGACATGCTGGCCGCCAAGGTCGGGCATCCGAAGGCCGGCGCCAACACCGCCTGGGTCCCCTCCCCCACCGCCGCCACCCTGCACGCCCTGCACTATCACGAGGTGGACGTCCCTGCCCTTCAGGCCGGCCTGGCCGGCGGCCCACGCACGGGCCTGGACGCCCTGCTCACCCCGCCCCTGGCCCGCTCGAACTGGAGCCCCGAGGAGGTCCGCCAGGAGCTGGACAACAACGCCCAGGGCATTCTCGGCTATGTGGTGCGCTGGATCGACCAGGGCGTCGGCTGCTCCAAGGTGCCGGACATCCACGACGTCGGCCTGATGGAGGACCGCGCCACCCTGCGGATCTCCAGCCAGCACATCGCCAACTGGCTGCACCACGGGGTCTGCACCGAGGCCCAGGTCCGCGAGACCTTCGCCCGCATGGCGGCGGTGGTGGACGGCCAGAACGCCGGCGACGCCGCCTACTCGCCGATGGCCGGCCGCCCTGACAGCGTGGCCTTCCAGGCGGCGCTCGAGCTCGTCTTCGAGGGCCGCGCCCAGCCCAACGGCTACACCGAGCACGTCCTGACCCGCCGCCGCCGCGAGCGGAAGGCCCAGCTGGCGGGGTGAGGTGCGGCGCTCAGTCGGCGGCCGTGAATTCGCGCCCAACCGCGGCCAGATTTCTGGGGGGACGCCCGGCGCCTATGTATTCTGGGTATAGACATTGTCCCTACAACGAACTAGGGAAAAGGGGTCCCCGGAGTCCGGCTCCATGCCCGCCAAGACCTCTTCCCGCAGCGTGCGGCCGCGCGATCTCACACTGAACATCCGAACGGATTCGCGACGGCGTAACCTGATCGACAGGGCGGCGGAAGCCTTGGGGCAGACCCGGTCCGAGTTCATGCTGGCGGCCGCCTGCCGGGAAGCTGAGAGCGTGCTTCTCGACCAGCGCTTTTTTCTGGTCGATGAGGCGGTGTTCGCCGACTTCCAGGCGCGGATAGAGGGGGCGGCCCCGAACCCAGTTCTTTCCCAACTCCTCGACACCCCGCCGCCTTGGAAGGGCTGACGCCCCCGCGCGCCCTGGCCTCCGGGGACAGGGTCGAGGACTTCCGTTCGGGCGAGCCCGCCCTTGACGAGTGGCTGGCTCGCCGCGCCCTTGCCAACGAGACCACCGGGGCCAGCCGCACCTTCGTGATCACAGACAGCAAAGGCGTGATCGGCTTCCACGCCCTGGCTACAGGCGCCGTCGCCTTAGCGGAAGCGCCGGGCCGGGTACGTCGAAACATGCCGGACCCCATCCCGGTCATTGTCCTGGCGCGAATGGCGGTGGACACCCGGTGGCGAGGTCGAGGCCTGGGGCGCGCCCTGGTCCGCGATGCGATCCTGAGGGCCTGCGCCGCCTCCGAGATCGTCGGCGTCAGGGCCCTGCTCGTGCACGCCAAGTCAGACGCAGCTCACCGATTCTACGTCGAGGCCTGCGGCTTCTCGCCCTCCCCCCTCGCGCCCATGACCCTGATGGTCAACCTGGCGGACGCCAGGGCGGCTCTGACGACTTCGGGCTGAGAATGGCCAGCGGCTGGGCGGCCCGAGCGCTATGCTTCATCCCGAAATGGCTGCGGCGGAGGACTGGGACGGCGTCAGTCGACAGTCACAACGCATCCTCAGGCGAGGGCGCCTCGTCTGCGGCGCGATCGAGAAAGACGAGCAGGTCTGAGGGCTGGGCGCCCTCGGCCTTCCCATGCAGGAACTCGGCGGCTGTCTCCATGACGCCCACCTTTTCCGCCACCGCCACGGCGATCCATTGGTTCAGGGAGACCCCATCTTCCTTCGCCAATCGCGCAGCTGCCGCCTTGATCGATTGCGGGAGTTTGAGGGGGTAGGAGGTCTTGCTCATGACCACATTTCCTTCACGAAGGCGCCCGGGGTGATGACCCTTACGCCGAAATTCACGTCCACCCTCCGGAAGTCCCGAGGATTGTGCGTAATCAGGAGCGGTGACCTGCCATTCGCAGCCGCTTCAAGAACCATTTCGTCAGACGGATCAGGAAGCGTCGGCCGCCAGCGAAAGTGAACCTCAACCGCCTCGGACGCACTGGCGAACGCCCCGAGGAATCTCTGGATCTCGGCGGGCGTAAGCCCGTGGACGAGTTGGTGTTCCGGCCGGGTAAGGACCGCCTCATACTCAAGCCAGAGCGGCGTGGTCACAACCGGACGCAGGTCGCCTTCCGCGACACGCCGCAGGATCAGGTTGCTGGCTCCGGTTCGACTCCGGAGCGCGGCCACCAGCACAGAGGTGTCGAGCACAGCGCGCATCACATCTCCAGTGATGTCACATCTTCGGTGATATTACAATTGGAAGGGCCTCAGGTCTAGCTGAGGGATCGGCGTCCCTACCCCGCCAGGGCCCGGGTGTAGGTCGGAAGGTCGAAATAGTCCTTCCAGAGGGCGATCTTGCCGTCCCTCAGGTGGAAGACGCCGCAGCAGGGCAGCTCGATCCAGCGCTCGCCCACCCGGATGCGGTCGATGCGCTCGGCGATCACGGTGTCACCGTCGGCGACGAGGGAGACGACCTCCCAGCGGGTCTCGGCCCAGGGGCGGATGAAGCCGGCGATGAAGCCGCGGATCGTCTCGCGGCCCTGGACCGGGCCGGAGGGCATGTTGTGGTAGACGCCGTCCTGCGTGAACCAGCCGGCCAGCTCATCCGGGTCCAGGCGGGGCCAGGCGTTGATGAAGTCGCGGACGGCTTGCGCGGCGGCGGACATATGAACTCCCGGGCTTGTGGATCAGGCGGGGGGTGGGGTCGGCAGGGCCTTGCAGTTGCCCGCCACTGGCTTGCCGGCGAAGACCGCCTCCACGAAGGCGGAGGACTCCTTCGTCGAACCGTTCACGGCGCCGGAGTGGTCGAGGCCCGGATAGATGTGGGACTGGATCGTGCTTCCGGCCCTGCAGGCGTCCGCGGCGAGGCTAAGCTGCATGCCGGGGGGTACATCCCGGTCGTTGGCGCCGGTTCCCATGAAGATCGGCGTCGGGATCGTCAGGGTCGGATAGCCCATCAGGGCGTAGGCCGGCAGCATGCGCTCGGCCGGATCGACGCGATAGGTGCGATTGAAAGTCCAGCCCTCCTGGAGGACGCCCCGGGCGAGGTCGCCAAAGCAGCCGGTCCCGGCCTTGCGGGCCAAGGGCAGGGCGGCGTCGGCGACATAGTCCTCCAGCCGGAAGCCCGGATCGATCTGTTCCAGCAGGCTGTGGATCAGGAGGTTGTAGCCGAGGGTCGGGTCGACGGCGTCCCGGGGGCGGGCCGCTTGCAGCACGGTCTGGGCCTCGGGCGAAAAGTAGGGCGTGCCGGTGGCCACGGTCCCGCGGATATCGAGCTCCGGGGCGTAGGCCGGGGCATAGGCCGCCGTGGCGAAGGCCGCCCCGCCGCCCTGGGACTGGCCGATCAGGACCACCCGGCGCGAGACGGGGAAGCCGCCCTTCTGCACCGCCCGGACGGCATCCAGCATGCTGTAGGCCGCCGGTCGGGTGGCGAGGTAGGGATGGCCGCCGGCCACGCCCAGGCCCTGATAGTCGCTGGCGACCACGGCGTAGCCGCGCGCCAGCCAGAAGGCGAGGTAGGTCTTGTCGCGGGGACTGCGCCCCGCCCAAGAGGGCGCGCAGACGTCCGCCACACCCACCGTGCCATGAGCCCAGGCCAGAAGGGGCCAACCACCCTTGGGCGGGTCTCCCTTCGGTAGAAAAAGGTCGCCCGAAACGACCACCCGGTCCTTGCCGCCCAGACCGTCCGTGGAGGTGTAGAGGATGCGCGTGCCCGAGGCGGCGTTCTCCAGGACCAGCTTTTCCGGCAGCGGCTCCTGGCGGAGGAGGCGGCCGGGCTTGCCCTTCACCTTACCGGTCCAGGCGTAGAACTCCGACACCCCGCCATCCCCCTGGAGGGACGAAGCGGCGAAGGCGGAGGGGGCGGCCAGGACGGCGAGCAGCAGGGAGAGGGCGGCGAAGAGGCGCATGGCGGACTCCGGAAGACGAGGGGTGCGGGGGCTGGCGGACAGGCTGTTCAGGCGAACTCCAGCCCCTCGAACTTGCCGGACTTCCGCCAGCCGTCGATGTAGCGGAAGAAGGCGCTGGCCCCGGCCGGATAGCCGACATTGTACTTTGCGCCCGGCCCCAGGGGCTGGCCCTCGTTGTTGTAGTAGCCGGGGGTGCAGTCGGAGGAGCCCATCATCATCCGGCCCGGGCCGGTCAGCAGCAGGGCGACCCAGGCATCCTGGGCTTCCTGGGTGACCTCGACCCGGGTGGCGCCGCGCCGCTTCGCCTCCGCCACGATGGTGGCGATAGTCCGGCCGGAGTCCGTCAGGTTGTGGGGTACGTTGGAGATCAGGTTGGCCCCTTGCGTCGGCTGGACGAAGAAGGCGTTGGGGAAGCCCCGGACATGCAGGCCGTGGAGGGACCGCATGCCGTCGCTCCAGGCCTCGGAGAGCTTCAGCCCACCCACGCCGGTCAGGTCGAAGCCCGTCCGTCGGGTGTATTCGGTGCCCACCTCGAAGCCCGAGGCGTAGATGATGCAGTCGACGGGGTACTCGACGCCGGCAACGACCACGCCAGTCTCGGTGATCCGCTCCACACCCTTGCCGTCGGTGTCGATCAAGCGGGTGGAGGGTTCGTTGAAGGCCTGCAGGTAGGCGTCATGGAAGCACGGCCGCTTGCAGAGCTGGCGGTACCAGGCCTTGAGGTTCTGGGCGGTCTGCCGATCGCCGACGATGGAATCCACCCGGGCGCGAATCTCCTCCATCTTCTCGAAGTCGGAGTCCTCGAAGGCGGCGAGCATGGACTCGGGGCTCATCTGCCCGGGCGGGATGGTCATGATCTTCTCGCGGATCCGCCGGGACAGGTCGGTCCAGCCATCCTGGACCAGGTCCTCCTCGGCGCCGCCGCCGGCCTGGTTGTCGGTGAAGTTCTCCAGCCAGCGCTGCTGCCAGCCCGGGGTGGCGATGGAGGCGAACCACTCCGGGTCGATGGGGGCGTTGGCGCGGACGTCCACCGAGGACGGCGTGCGCTGAAACACGAGCAGCTCGTTGCAGGCCCGGGCCAGGTGCGGGACGCACTGCACCGCCGTCGCGCCGGTGCCGATGATGGCCACCCGCTTGTCGCCCAGCTTCGAAAGGGGCGCGCCCAAGGGATCGCCGCCGGTGTAGTCGTAGTCCCAGCGGCTGGTGTGGAAGGAATGGCCACGGAAGCTCTCGATGCCCGGAATGCCCGGCAGCTTGGGCACGTGCAGGGGGCCGGTGCCGGAGCCCAGGAAGCGAGCGGTGAAGCGGTCGTCCCGGTTGGTGGTGATGATCCAGACGTCGTTCTCCTCGTCCCAGGTGAGGTCCTTCACCTCGGTGTGGAAGAGGGCGTTGTCGTAGAGGTGGTACTTGCGGCCGATGCGCTGGCACTGCTCGAGGATCTCGGGGGCGTGGGCGTACTTCTCCCGCGGGATGTGACCCGTCTCCTCCAGGAGGGGCATGTAGATCATCGAGGCGGTGTCGCACTGGGCGCCGGGATAGCGGTTCCAGTACCAGGTGCCGCCGAAGTCGCCGCCCTTCTCGATGATGCGCACGTCGGTGATCCCGGCCTCCACCAGGCGGGCGCCGGCGACCAGGCCGGCGAAGCCGCCGCCGATGAAGGCGAACTCCACGTGATCGGTCTTGGGCTCCCGCGGCTGGAAGGGCGTGTAGGGATCATCGAGATAGCCGGCGAAGACCCCGGCGACCCGGATGTACTGGTCGTTACCGTCGGCGCGCAGGCGCTTGTCCCGCTCGGCCCGGTACCTGGCCTTCAGGGCCTCCTTGTCGAGGGTGCGGACGGGGGCGGCGTCATCGGCGGGGGGCATGGGGGTCGTACTCCTGACCTGTTCCTGTGTTTCCTCTGAGGCCAAGTTTGGCGCCCCTGCGGCGGGAGGCAACCGCAAACCGCGGGCCTAGCCCGAAACGGCGGCCCGCCAGGCGGCGTAGGGACCGCGGGACAGGACCCGGTCCTGGACGTCCGACAGGGCCTTGTTGACGGCCGTGGTGACCGAGGTGTCCGGATGGACCGGCCGGCGCAGGGGGCGGTCCCCCGCGGGCAGGGCGATGAGGGCGGCGATGGCGTGGGCCACGTCCATCGGGTCCGACCGGCGCGGGGCGGTCATGGAGGCCCGGGTGATGGCGATGTGCTGGGCGTAGGCCTGGACCCGCTCCGGTTCGTTCCGGGCGATCATGGCCTCGACCGCCTTGGCGCCGGTCTCCCAGATCCGGGTCGGATAGCCGCCGGGCTGGACGATGGTCACCTCGACCCCGAGGGGCGCGAGCTCGTAGGCCATGGCCTCGAAGGCGGCTTCCAGCCCCCACTTGCCCGAGCAGTAGCCGCCCATGTTGGGCATGACGATCCGACCGAGCTGGGAGGACACCGGAAGGATGAGTCCGGCCTTCCGGGCCCGCATGCCCGGCAGAACGGCGCGGGCCATGCGCAGGCCGCCCAGCAGGTTGGTCTGGAACTCGGCCTCCATCGCCGCTTCGTCGTGAAGCTCCAGGGGACCGGAAAGGCCGATGCCCGCGTTGGAAACCAGGACATCCAGGCCGCCGCCGGCCAGACGCTCGGCCTCGGCGACTCCGGCCGCGACCTGCTCCGGGCGGGTGACGTCGATCTCGACCAGGTCGAGCCGACCCGGGAGGCCGCCGGCCTCTGACTTCAGGGAAACGGCTTCAGGGCGCCGACCGCCCTGCAGGTTGCGCATGGAGGCGATCACGTGGGCGCCGAGACCCGCAAGGTGCAGGGCCGTGAGGCGGCCGAAACCCGAGCTGGCGCCGGTGATCAGCACCGACCGGCCCTTCAGCGCCCCGGCGGGCAGGACCTCGGCCGCAAGGGCGGGCGCGGCGGCGGCGGCCAGGGGCGCGGCGGCGGCGGCCAGGGGCGCGACGGCGAGCAGGGCGCGGCGGCTGGGGTGGCTGGATCGGGACATGGGCTTCCTCCTGAGTTCTGTGGATCGCAGATAGGCGCCCTTGCCGAAGGTGCAAAATCCCGTTGGGAAACCCGGACGTCCGGGTATTCTGAAGACAGGGGCGTTCGCGCCCGAAAGAGGAGCCGCCAATGTCCGACGCCGAGTACGCGCCGCCCAAGATCTGGACCTGGAACCGCGAGAACGGCGGCCGGTTCGCCAACATCAACCGGCCCATCGCCGGCCCGACCCATGACAAGGATCTGCCGGTGGGCCGCCACCCGATGCAGCTCTACTCCCTGGGCACGCCCAACGGGGTGAAGGTGACGGTGATGCTGGAGGAGCTGCTGGCCCTGGGCCATACGGGCGCCGAGTATGACGCCTGGCTGATCCGCATCAACGAAGGCGACCAGTTCTCCAGCGGCTTCGTCGACATCAACCCGAACTCCAAGATCCCGGCCCTCCTGGACCGCAGCGGGCCGAAGCCGATCCGGGTCTTCGAATCAGGCGCCATCCTGGTGCACCTGGCCGAGAAGTTCGGCGCCTTCCTGCCCACCGAGCCGGGCGCCCGGGCGGAGTGCCTGTCCTGGCTATTCTGGCAGATGGGCAGCGCCCCCTACCTGGGCGGCGGTTTCGGCCATTTCTACGCCTATGCGCCGTTCAAGATCGAATACGCCATCGACCGTTTCGCGATGGAGGTGAAGCGCCAGCTGGACGTGCTGGACCGTCGCCTGGCCGAGAGCGAGTTCATCGCCGGGCCGGACTTCACCATCGCCGACATGGCCATCTGGCCCTGGTACGGCGCCATGGCCAAGGCCGAGCTCTATGGCGGCGGCGAATTCCTGCAGGTGCACGAGTATGTCAACGTCAACCGCTGGGCCGACGCCATCGGCGCCCGGCCGGCGGTGAAGCGCGGCCGCGCCGTGAACCGCCCCTTTGGCAAGCCCGAGAGCCAGCTGCTGGAGCGCCATGACGCCAGCGACTTCGACAAGCTGACGCTCTAGACCCAGCCTGCGAGGCGGGCGGCCTGGTAGGCGGCGAGGCTGGTGACGAGGACTCCCACGGCGCCGGTCAGGATCCGCTGGGGCGCCAGCTTGACCATCAGGCCGGCGAGGGGCGCGGAGATGAGACCGCCTGCGACCAGGCCGGCCACCGCCGTGGCATGGCTCGTCAGGTCCCCGGCATCGGCCCAGTGTCCGGTGAGGAGGGCCGCCAGGAAAGTGGCCGAGATCGTTGAAGTCACGACGAACTCGGCCGTGTTGGTGGTGCCGATGCTCGTCCGCGGATCCCCGCCGGCGCCCACCATGGCCGTGGCCACCGTCGGGCCCCAGCCGCCGCCGCCGATCGCGTCGAAAAGACCGCCGAAGAAGCCGAGGGGGCCGCTGTACTTCACGGGGAAGAGCCGCGGCGCGGGCCCCTTGAGAGCGCGCCAGAGGATCACGCCACCCATGAGGGCGAGGTAGCCGGTGATCCAGGGCTTCAGGATCGCCCCGTCGATGGAGGTCAGGACGAAGGCGCCCAGGGCGCCGCCGATACACCCTCCGATCGCGAGGGGGGCGAACAGCTTCCAGTTCACGTTGCGGTGCCAGGCGTGGGATCCGGCCGAGGCGGCCGTGGTGAAGACCTCGGCGGCATGGACGCTGGCGGAGGCCGCAGCCGGGGGCACGCCGACGCTTAGCAGGACCGTGGAAGACACCACGCCGTAGGCCATGCCCAGGGCGCCGTCGACCGCCTGGGCCAGAAAGCCCACCAGGGCGAACAACAGGAACTCTTCCAAGGACGGCGCTCCCTCCGAGGAGAAGAGCCATGCCCGACAATTCCTAGAGATGCGATAGATTTAATTTCCGGACGGGGTCAGGAAATCTGAAAGGGCGGAGACTCGCGAGCCGCTCGGGCCAGGGTCCAGCCCTCAAGCACGGCCGCCACGGCCTCGCGGGCGGCGACCAGGGCGGGATGGACCGGGCAGGTCGCCACGTCCGGACAGGCCTCGCAGGGGCGGTAGGCCGTCTTCGAGGCGCAGGGCGCCAGGGCGAGGGGTCCGTCCAGGGCCCGAATGACGTCGGCGAAGCTGATCGCCTCCGGCGGCGCCGCCAACTGATAGCCCCCGGACCGGCCCCGGCTGGAGATCAGGAGATTATGGTGCTTCAGGTCCAGGAGGATGGCCTCAAGGAACTTGCGGGGCGCCGAGGCGAGCCGGGCGATCTCGGCGATGGAGGCGGGCCCGGCCGCCTCCCTCTGGGCGAGGTGGATGAGGGCGCGCAGGGCGTAACGGGATCGCCGGGACAACATGAAGGGAGTATTGCGGCGACGAGGCGCGGCGTCCACATCCCAGCGCGTAACAGGCTCCCGTGTCGCCACGGCGAACGCCCCCCGGCCACCGGAGCGGCCGGGGGGTGCGGGCCTCCCGGGCGCGCGCAGGGTACCGGCGCTGCGCCCTCCTCTTGCCTTCCGCTCCGGAGGGGGGAGCTCCGGTTGCGGCGAGGGGAAAAACTGGAGGCTCCGCCTTTCCGGGGGGCGGGGAGCGCAGACTTCAGAACCGCCAGCCAACACCAATTCCCGCTGAGAACTGATTCTCATCCCCTTCGACGGCTACGATGGGACTGTCGGCGAAGTCACCCAGTAGGCGACTGTATCCAACCAGACCAAACAGCGACCATCTATCGTTGAGCCCATAGCTGACGTTCGCCGAGAGCGAAAAGTCTTTAGCTCCCGCCTCGACTTTCGTTGCTTTCAGCCCCGATAGAGCCGAGCCTTTCGGTGTGACGGAGAAATAGGTATCGGCATACTCGTCGCTAACAAAGCTAAGCGACGCCGAGGAAGAGACGCGCCAGCGCTCTCCGATAAAGGCGGTGTATGTGGCCGAAACGTCAGCCAGAACGCCGCCATGTACGTCAGTTGCGTCCGCCAGTACTTCCCCAGCGAGACGGATCGTATCACCCTCCCGCATCGTACTGCCGATCTCATAGGCGACAAAGGCGCCTAACTCCACCGCGTCGTCAATCTCCCCGAGGAGACGGACCTTCTTGGAATCGATATTCTTGTCCCGGCCAAAAGTGATGTTGAAGGCGGGCCCGAACTCCAGACCGCTTTGATCAAGCAAGTTCATTCGGCCTGAAGGGCCCTCGACGGCTATATAGCGTCGGTCGCCCCAGCGCGCTTCCCCGGCGATCAGAGGAACTGGAGCCATTTGCGAAGCGCCCTCGTATTCAGGAATACTGAGAACACCGACCCCTACGCGGCCACTCCACTCCCGACCCACTGAGATAGCCGGCGACTGGCTCGACTCTGCCACCGAAGAACTCTGCGCCCATACAGAGTTTGAAGCCGCCAAGGCAAGGGATCCGAAGACCCAAGCTACCAGGTGGCTGCGTTTTGCAATGGGAGGAAAAGCGGCCATGGCCCAGACACTCCTGTCTTGCAGAGGCTCCAGTGCTGATACCGAGACCGCTGCTTGTGATAAGACCACTATTCAGATATTCAACTTTTAAGGCGATCTGAAAAAATCGAGATTTAGAAATTCAAAAATGAATAGGTCGAATGATGCCCGCTCTGGACTGGTCCCTGCTTCAAGCCTTTGTCGCCGTGGTGGAAGCAGGCTCTTTGGCGGGTGCTGCGCGCAAGACCGGCAGCAGCCAACCCACCATGAGCAGGCACATGGCGATCTTGGAGTCTGCCCTGGCCGTGCAGCTCTTTGACCGTACCGGAGCAGGGCTAGTTCTCACTCCGACAGGCGTCGCCCTCTATGAAGACGCAAAGCGGATGGATGAAGTATCAAGAAAGATAGCTTTATCTGCCGCTGGCCATTCAGAATCTATTGCCGGAACGATTAGAATTTCAGCGAGTGAAATAATGTCTGCCTTTGTGTTACCTTCAATTATAACTTCTTTGAAGATTGCTGAGCCGGAAATCGATATTGAACTTGTTTCGTCAGACAACACTTCAAATATTCTGCTTAGAGAGGCTGATATCGCGTTGCGTATGTTCCAACCTTCACAAGCCGAGCTGATCTGTAGAAAGGTTGGTAAGGTCAAAATTGGGATGTATGCTTCTCACGAATACATATCCCGAAATGGTGCTCCCGTATTTCCGGACGATGTCTTAAATCATAAACTGATAAGTGAAGACAAATTAAATGATACATTAGAAGGATACAGATCCGCGGGAATCAATATTAATCGCGAGCAATTTAGTTTCCGCTGTGACAGTCGCTTAGTCCAATGGAAAATGGTTCTTGCGGGATTTGGTATAGGTTTCATTCAAACTGATGTGGGAGAAAATGAGCAAGGTGTTGTTAGACTTTTTCCAGGTATAGATATGTCTGAACTTCCAATATGGCTGACTACTCATGCCGAATTAAGAACTAGTCGTCGAGTTCGACGAGTTTTCGATTTTATTGCAAATGAATTGAATAAACAATATCGCGATTAAGTCTTTCGTCGCTGACACATAACTTTATATTTATCGAAGTTTATTGCTTGTTGTATTTTTATAAGTAATTATTCGAGTGGTATCGACCCTCAAGTTTTCGGAGTAATACATGAATTCATTCGCACATTCAGTAGTCAGTGGATTTGGTGCGACGTCGATGAAGTTCGGGGCGCTGCGCCCTTGGCTCCGTCTCCAGTGGGATGGCTGCGAGGCATTGTCGCGCAAAGCCCGAGCGTCCACATCCCTAAAGTCACAGCCGGAGTCCGGACCTTGAAGAGAGCAGAAGCCCGGGACGTCTCGCCAACAGCCCCTTCCCAGGCCGATCCGGTCGTCGGGGTGGTCATCGGCGCCGGCGGGGGGATCGGCGCCGCCCTGGTCCAAGCCCTTGAGGCCTCCAGGCGCTACGACCGGGTGATCGGCCTGGGGCGGAACAGCGACCCGCCCCTGGACCTCCACGACGAGGCCTCCGTCGCCGCGGCCGTCGCATACGCCGCGTCGGCCGGCGACCTGAGGCTGGTGATCCACGCCGCCGGCGTCCTGCACGGCCCCGGAATGGCCCCGGAGAAGAGCCTGTCGCGGATTGACCCGGCCGCCCTGGCCGAGGCCTTCGCGATCAACGCCACCGGGCCCGCCCTGGTGATGAAGCACGTCCTGCCACGCCTGCCGAGGAGGGGCCGCTGCGTCTTCGCCGCCCTCTCGGCGCGGGTGGGCAGCATCGGGGATAACCGTCTGGGGGGTTGGTACGCCTACCGCGCCTCCAAGGCGGCCCTCAATCAGCTGGTCCGCACCGCCGCGATCGAGCTGGCCCGGCGCAACCCCGAGGCCCTCTGCGTGGCCCTGCATCCCGGCACAGTGGCCACCGCCCTCTCCGCGCCCTTCGTCGGCGACGACCCCAAAGCCCAGAGCCCGGAGACAGCGGCGGGCAAGCTCCTGGCCGTGCTGGACGCCCTACCCGCCGGCGCCAACGGAGGCTTCTTCGACGCCGAGGGCCGGACCGTGCCCTGGTAAGGGCGCCGGCTCAGCGGGACAGGCGCAGGGTCAAGCCTACAGTGCGGGGATCGCCGGGCTGGCCGGCGATGAGGCCGGTGTTTCCCGGTCCGACGGCGAGGAACTCGTTATACTCGGCGTCGAGGGCGTTGCGGACCCAGGCGAAGACCTCCAGGCCCTCCTCGGCCCGGAAGCCCGCGCGCAGGCCCACCAGGCCGTAGGCCTTCACGTTCGTGTAGGCTGAGGGTGAGGCGTTGGAGGAGAAGTCCGATCTCCAGGACCCGTCGAGGCCCAGATAGACCTCTCCCTGCCTGCCGAAGAGCGCCGCCGGCCGGCGGGTCTCGGCGCCATAGGTGAAGGACCATTCCGACACGCCCGGAAGGCGGGCCCCCGAGATGTCGCAGTTAGCCGGACTGACCCCGCCCGGGGTCCCCGGCGAGCTCGGCGTCTGGCCGGAGGCGGCCGTCGTCCCGCCCGACAGCTCCGGCGGGCAGGGCGCATCGACGAACCGGACATAGCGGGCGTCGGTCCAGGCGGCGTTGACGTAGGCGCTGAAGAACGCCGTCGGCGCGATCGAGGCGTCGATCTCGGCGCCCTGGCTGCGCACCCGCCCGGCGTTGGCGAGATAGCCGCGCAGCACCCCCAGCTGGCCGTTGGTGACAGTGGCCTGGTAGTCCCGGATCTCGGTGCGGAAGAGGGCCAGGTTGACGATGGCGTCGAGGCCGGGGAACCGGGTCTTCAGTCCCGCCTCCAGGTGGTTGACGTCCTCGGGACGGATCGTTCCCGCCGCCAGGATAGGATTGCCCGCCGCATCCGTGGGCAGGCCGTTCTGGTTGATCCCGCCCGTCTTGAAGGCCTTGGCGTAGGTCGCGTAACCGAGGATGTCGCCAGTGAACCGATAGCTGGCGGTCAGGTCGTAGCTGAGGTTCCAGTCGCTGAAGCGCGGCGCGCTCTGCTGGGGGGCGTAGACGCTGCGCTGGGCGACCTTGACGGGATCGGTCTGGCCGAAGAGGACCGGGGCGCCCTGTCCGTCGAAGACCCGGCGCAGGTAGTAGCCCTCTTTCTCATCGTAGTTGATGCGCAGGCCGGGCTGCAGGGTCAGGGCCTCGGTCACCTTCCAGCTGACCTGTCCGAAGAGGGCGGCGCTGGTGTTTGTCAGCCATTGGGTGTTGCGCGCCACCAGGCCATCCAGCACAGCAGGGTTTGCAGCCTGGGCGCCCGTGAGGGTCCAGCGGCTGGCGTTGGCGCCCTGTTCCTCCGTCCCCTGGGTGTCGATCCGCTGGTGGAAGGCGAAGAGGCCGGCGACGTAGTCGAAATCACCGCTGGAGCCGTCAAATCGGATCTCCTGCTGGTACTGGTCCTGCTGGGAGGGGTTCTGGGACCTGCGGACGATGGACAGGCCGAGGAAGTCCCGGTCGTTCTCAGGTTTCCAGTCCCAGAAGCGCCAGGCGGTGACCGAGGTCAGGGTCCCCGTCCCGACGTCCCACTTCACCCGGGCCGAAGCCCCGCCGATGATGTTGCCGGCGTTCAGGCTGGCGTCGAGATCGGTGCGCCGGTCAAAGGCGTTGGTGCTGGGAACGGCGTAGCCCTGTGCGGCGGCCAGGGCGGCGTACTGGCGCGCGAGGGGTCGTTGGGTAGCGCCGGTCCGGACGTAGATCTGTGCGCAGCATTCAGGATCCTGGGCGCTGTAATCTGCGGCGAGCAGAATATCGAGGTCGGCCCTTGGCCGGATCAGGAGTTGGCCGCGGAGCCCCAGGTTGTCCTGGCTGTTCACCCAGGTTTGGGTCCTGACGTTCCAGATCGTCCCGCGCCGGGAGGTCGAGGACAGGGCGAAACGCCCCGCAATGGTCTCTGTCAGGGGTCCGGAGATCGCCCCCTTGACCTGTCGGAAGTCCAGGTCGCCAAGGGTGACCTCCCCCTTGGCCTCGAAGGCGAAGGTCGGCGCCTCCGTCGTGATGTTAATGGCGCCGGCCGTGGTGTTTTTGCCATAGAGGGTTCCCTGCGGACCGCGCAGCACCTCCACCTGGGCGACGTCCAGGAAGTCGAAGGTCGCCGCGGCCGCCCGGGCGTAATAGACGTCGTCCACATAGATCCCGACGCCCTGCTCGAAACCGTCGCTGGTCAGGCCGAACGGCACGCCAAGGCCGCGGATGTTGACCGTCGTGTTCCGCGGATTGGAAGAGAAATACTGGAAACTGGGCGCCAGCTGCTGGAGCCGGCCGACTGTGAAGACACCGGCGTCCTCGATCCGTGAGGCGGTCAGGACGGAGACCGCGACCGGGATGTCCTGGGCCGCCTCCGACCGCCGGCGCGCAGTGACGATCACCTCTTCCAGGGCCGAAGAGGCCCCCTCCGACACCGAATCCGGGGCCTCGGGGGCAGACGCGGCGCAGGCCTCCGGAGCCCCGACCAGAACCCCCAGGACCAGTGCAGCGACGCCGCCAAGAAGAAGATTGCGCACGGAAACCCCCAGAACGCGAGATGATGAGACCTGCTCCTTCGGACTTAATCACCCATCTCACAACTAGGCATTATGTGGATTTAGGTTCAGATTCTCTAAAAGGGGGTCAGGGATCGATGGGCGTCACCGGATTCCCCGCCGGCCGGTTCATGGCATAGTCGGCGTATGACCGACCTTGTCCTGATCCTCGGGGACCAGCTCAGCGACTCCCTCTCCTCCCTTCGGAGATGCGATCCCTCGCAGACCGTCGTGCTGATGGCCGAGGTCATGGGCGAGGCGACCTATGTCCGGCACCACCGCAAGAAGATCGTCCTGGTCCTGGCGGCCATGCGCCATTTCGCAGCACGCCTCAGGGCGGCGGGCTGGCGGGTCGACTATGTGGCGCTGGACGATGAGGGCAATACCGGGACCCTGGGCGGCGAGCTGGAGCGGGCGGTGCGCCGGCACGGCGCCTCGGCGGTCTTTCTGACGGAGCCGGGGGAATGGCGCCTAAAGCTGGAGGCTGACGGCTGGGCTGCTGCCCTGGGCGTTCCGGTGACCGTGATCGAGGATGACCGGTTCATCGCCTCCCATGCCGACTTCGAGACCTGGGCGGAGGGCCGCAAGGCCCTGCGGATGGAGTTCTTCTACCGTGAGATGCGCCGGCGCACCGGCCTGTTGATAGACGGCGAGGCGCCCGCCGGCGGGCGCTGGAACTTCGACGCCGAGAACCGGGCGCCGCCGGCCGGCGGCCTCTTCCTGCCCGAGCCCCTGCGGCACGACCCCGACGCCGGGACCCAGGCGGTTCTTGAGATGGTGGCGAGGCGCTTTCCCGACGGCTTCGGCAGCCTTGATGACTTCCGGTTCGCCGTGACCCGGGAGCAGGCCCAGGCCAGCCTGGCGTACTTCCTGGAGGTCGCCCTGCCTCACTTCGGGGACGACCAGGACGGCATGCTTCAGGCCTCGCCCTACCTGCACCATGCGGTTCTCTCGCCGTATCTCAACATCGGCCTTCTGGAGCCGCTTGAGGTCTGCAAGGCTGTGGAAACGGCCTGGCGGGGGGGCGGGGTTCCCCTGAACGCGGCCGAGGGCTTCATCCGGCAGGTGATCGGCTGGCGAGAGTATGTGCGGGGCGTCTACTGGCGGGAGGGCCCGGCCTATGTCTTCCGCAACGCCCTGGAGGCCCGGCGGCCCCTGCCGGACTTCTACTGGACGGGACAGACTGACATGGCCTGCCTGAAGGCCGCCATCGGCCAGACCCTGGACCTGGCCTACGCCCACCATATCCAGCGCCTGATGGTGACGGGCAATTTCGCCCTTCTTGCCGGGGTGGACCCGCACGTCCTGCACGAATGGTACCTGGGCGCCTATGCGGACGCCTTCGAGTGGGTGGAGGCGCCCAACACCATCGGCATGAGCCAGTACGCCGACGGCGGCCTCCTGGGTTCCAAGCCCTATGCGGCCAGCGGCTCCTACATCAACCGCATGTCCGACTACTGCAACGGCTGCGCCTACGACGTGAAGGCGCGGAGCGGGGCGGGCGCCTGTCCCTTCAACCGGCTCTACTGGGACTTCATTGACCGGCATGCGACCCGGTTCGCGTCAAACCCGCGCATGGCGCAATCCGTGCGCACCCTGGAGCGTATGGGCGAGGACCGGCGGCGGGAACTGCGCGCCGACGCCGCCGCCTGCCTGGGGGAACTGGGCCTGTGAAGACCAGGCGCAAGTCGGACCTGCCGACCAAGACCTGCGCCGTCTGCGGCCGCCCCTTCGCCTGGCGGAAGAAGTGGGCGAAGGTCTGGGACGAGGTGAAGTACTGCTCCGAGCGGTGCCGCCGGGCCTGAAGACTTCCCGTTTTTCGCACGCCCCCGGGCTGACGCCAGGGACGATCCGGGGCAGAGTGCGTCCATGGAACTCGTCCAGTCCAGAAATCGCCGCATCCTCTTCATCATGGCCGCGCCGCCGGAGTACGGCCCGGCCCTTCGCGCCCGTTTCACGCCCCTCATGACGGGCGTGGGGCCGGTGGAGGCGGGGCTGGCGGTGGGCGCCGCCCTGGCCCGGCTGGAGGCGAGCGGGCAGACCCCGGACCTGGCCGTCTGCCTGGGTTCGGCCGGCTCGCGGAGCCTGGAGCAGACCGGGGTCTACCAGGTGGCCAGCGTGAGCTATCGCGACATCGACGCCTCGCCCCTCGGCATCCCGGCGGGCCTGACCCCCTATCTCGACCTGCCGCGCGAACTGCCGCTGCAGGTCCTGCTGCCCGACCTGCCCGCCGTGCGCCTGTCCACCGGCGGGGCGGTGATCTCGGGAGCCGCCTACGACGCCATCGACGCCGACATGGTGGACATGGAGACCTTCGCCGTCGCCCGGGCCTGCATGACCCATGGCGTGCCCCTGGCGGGCTTGCGCGGCGTGTCCGACGGCGCTGCGGATCTCAACCACATGGATGACTGGCAGGCCTACCTCCACGTCATCGACGAGAAACTGGCGGCGGTCGTGGACCGCATCCTGGCGGCGGCGGCGAACTGAGGGCCCAGCCCCTTGACTGGCGTAGGGTCAGCCCCTCGAAATGGCCGTCAATTCCTCCGCCAGCGGGGAGGATAGGGGACGGAAGACGCATGAACCTCGATTTCTCCGACGACCAGAAGCAGCTGCAGGACCAGATCCGGCGGTACCTGACCGAGAAGTGCACACCGGCGGTGGTCCGGAGCGGGCTTGAGGGCGGCGAGCCTTTCGCCCGCGACCTCTACCGGGGTCTGGCCGAGATGGGCGTCCTGGGCGTGGCCATCCCCGAGGCCTATGGCGGCGTCGGCCTGTCGCACCTGGAGCTGTGCCTCGCCGCCGAGGAGCTGGGCCGGGCCCTGGCGCCTGTCCCCGTCGCCTCGTCCATCTACCTGGCCGCCGAGTTCCTGCTGCAGGCGGGGACCGAGGCGCAGAAGAAGGCCTGGCTGCCCCGGCTGGCCAGCGGCGAAGCCGTGGGGACCTTCGCCTTCGTCGAGGGCCAGGGCCGGATGACCCCGGACAAGATCGCCGCCGCCGTCCGCGACGGCCGGCTGACCGGCGCCAAGTCCCCTGTACCGGACGGCGACATCGCCGACCTCGCCATCGTCGCCGCGCGCTCGGGCGCCGGGCGGGGCGAGATGGCGATCAGCCTCTTCCTCGTCGACCTCAACGGCCCGGGCGCAGCCCGCGAGACCCTGACCTCCATCGACCCGACCCGCAGCCAGGCGCGGCTGGTCTTCGACGGCGCCCCGGCGGAGCGCCTGGGCGGCGAGGGCGAGGGCTGGGCCATCGCCAGCCAGGTCATGGACCGGGCCGCCATCCTGATGGCCTTCGAGCAGGTCGGCGGGGCCGACCGCGCCCTGGAGATGGCCCGGGACTACGCGCTGGACCGCATGGCCTTCGGCCGCCAGATCGGCTCCTTCCAGGCCATCAAGCACATGCTGGCGGACATGTATGTCTCGGCCACTCTGGCCCGGTCCAACTGCTACTACGGCGCCTGGGCTTTGGCCTCGGGCAGCTCGGAGCTGCCGGTGGCCGCCGCCACGGCGCGGGTCTCGGCGACCCAGGCCTTCCAGCACTGCGCCAAGAACAACATCCAGGTGCACGGCGGCATGGGCTTCACCTGGGCCTTTGACTGCCACCTCTTCTACCGGCGCTCCAATGCGCTGGCCCTCGCCCTCGGGTCGCTGTCGACCTGGGAAGACCTGCTGATCGAGCGCCTTCGCGGCGCCAATACCCAAGCCGCCTGACGGAGCCCCGACCATGGATTTCGAAGACACGTCCGAGGAAGCCGCCTTCCGCGCCGAGGCCCGCGCCTGGATCCAGGCCAACGCCCCCAAGCACCTGGAAGCCGAACTGAAGCGCGCCGGGTTCGCCTCCAGCGGCATCGAGAGCGAGGACCCGCTGGCGGCCGGCAAGGCCTGGCAGAAGAAGAAGGCCGAGGCGGGCTGGGCCTGCCTGAACTGGCCGAAGGAATACGGCGGGGGCGCCCGGAGCCCGATCGAGCGGGTGATCTGGGGCCAGGAAGAAGGAATCTACGGCGCCCTCTCCAGCCCCCTCATCATCGGCCACGGCATGTGTGGGCCCACCGTCATGGCCTGGGCCTCAGAGGACCATAAGCGCCGCCTCCTGCCGCCTTTGGCCTCCGGCGAGGAGATCTGGTGCCAGCTCTTCTCCGAACCCGCCGGGGGCTCGGACCTGGCCGGTCTGCGCACCAGCGCGGTGAAGGCCGAGGACGGCTCCGGAGACTGGATCATCAACGGCCAGAAGATCTGGACCAGCGGCGCCCAGTATTCTCAGTGGGGCCTTCTGATCACGCGGACGAACCCGGATGCGCCCAAGCACAAGGGTCTGACCATGTTCTTCCTGAGCATGTCGACCCCGGGGATCGAGGTGCGGCCCATCAAGCAGGCCAACGGCCAGTCGGGCTTCAACGAGGTCTACTTCACCGACGTGCGCATCCCGGACGACCAGCGTCTGGGCGCCGTGGGCCAGGGCTGGGAGGTCTCGCTGACCACCCTGATGAACGAGCGCCTGTCCATCGGTTCGGGCATGTCCACGGGCTTTCCCGAACTGTTCGAGTTCTGTCTCGAGGCCGAGGTCGATGGTCGGCCGGCGGTGGACGATTCCGCCGTCCGCTCGCGCCTCGCCCAGTTCGCGGTGAAGCAGAGCGGACTGAAGTACACCGGCATGCGGGCCATCACCGCCCTGTCCAAGGGCGAGACCCCCGGGCCGGAAAACTCCATCGGCAAGCTGGTGGCCGGCGCCACCATGCAGGAGCTGGCCATGTTCGCCCTCGACCTGCAGGGACAGGCCGGCGTGGTCCAGGACGAGTCCTCGCCCATGAACGCACGGTTCCAGCAGATCCTCATGCGCTCGCCTGCCACGCGGATCGAGGGTGGCTCGGACGAGATCTTGCGCAACATCATCGGCGAGCGGGTCCTGGGCCTGCCGGGCGATATCCGCGTCGACAAGGACGTTCCGTTCCGCGACATTCCCACCAGCGGACGGAAATAGGCCCGACCCGACAGGAGACGCCCCATGCCCAGGCTTCGAGGACTTCACCACCTGGCCTTCAGTACCGCCGACATGAAAGCGCAGATCGCCTTCTTCAGCGAGGTGCTGGGCATGCGGCTCACAGCCCTGTTCTGGATGCACGGGGTGCCGGGCGCCTGGCACGGCTTCCTGGAGCTGGACGACAACGCCTCGGTGGCCTTTGTCGCCATGCCCGACAACGCCAAGGGCAAGAGCGAGCTGGGCTCCAGCCACGCGGCCCACGGCGGCGGGCCCTCCGCGCCGGGAACCATGCAGCACGTGGCCTTCAACGTGGAGTCGATGGAGGACCTCGTCGCCTTCCGCAATCGCATCCGCCAGAACGGGGTGCCGGTCTTCGGGCCGGTGGACCACGGGTTCTGCCAGTCCATCTACTTCGCCGGTCCGGAGGGACTGAACCTGGAGATCTCCACCTCGCTCAGTCCGCCCGACCCGGACGAGTGGATCGATCCCGAGGTGGTGGCCCTGGCGGGCATCTCCGCCGAGGAACTGGCCGCCTTCCGCAACCCGCCGGCCGGGCCAGGCGCCAGGCCCGAGACCCCGCAGCCAGCCTTCGATCCGGCCAAGCCCCACTTGAAGTACCCGCCACCGGTCTACGAGAAGCTCCTGGAAATGCCCGACGAGGTCTACATGGCCCGGGCCTCCTACAACGAACCGCCGGTGCGGAAGGTGGCGGCGGATCCGGCGGAATGAGTCCACGCCCGGCCGTCACCCGGACGCCCATCACCATCGTCTCGCGCGATCCCTCCGCCTTCAAAGACACCTATGGCGGCGCAGTGGGACTGGTGGCGACGGGGGCCACCCTGATCCGCCCGGAGACGCCCTCCGACACGGTTCTGGTCACCATGCACCCGATCGGCGGGACCGGCGGCCTGCCGGTCATGCGCCTCTTCGCAGAGGCCGGGGTGCACATCCTGGCCGCCGACAGCCGCTACCGGGGCGTCGACAGCGCCCTGATCATGGAGAAGGTCGCCCTGGACCTGGGGGCGGCGGTTCGCCACGCCCGCGAGAAGCTGGGCTACGCCAACGTCATCCTGCTGGGCTGGAGCGGCGGCGGGGCCCTCTCGGCCTTCTACCAGGCCGAGGCCGAGCAGCCCTCCCTCACCCACACACCGGCGGGAGATCCCCTGTCCCTGGTCGACGCGCGGCTGGTCCCGGCGGACGGGATCATCCTGATGGCCGCCCATGTCTCGCGCCACGGCACGCTGACCGAGTGGCTGGACGCCTCCATCCTGGACGAGGCTGACCCCGAGAAAAGGGATCCCGACCTGGATCTCTATGGCGAGCGGGTGAAGCCGCCCTATTCCGAGACCTTCCTGGCCCGCTACCGGGCCGCCCAGGAGGCGCGCAACCGCCGGATCACCGCCTGGGTGAAGGCCAGGCTGGAACACCTGCGGCGCACCGGCCGGCCGGACGAGGAGTTCGGCTTTGTGGTCCACGGCACCATGGCCGACCCGCGCTGGCTGGACCCGGCGGTGGACCCCAACGATCGGACGCCCGGCGTCTGCTATCTGGGCGACCCGCGCATCGTGAACATGAGCCCCATCGGCCTGGCCCGCTTCTCGACCCTGCGCAGCTGGCTCTCCCAATGGAGCCTGGACGACGCCCGCGCCGACGCCCCGGCCTGCCTGGCCCGGGTGAAGGCCCCCGTCCTGGTGATCAACAACAGCGCCGACGACGCCTGCACCCCCAGCCACGCCCGGCGGCTGATCGACGCCGTCGCCCACGAGGACCGTCGCTTCCACGAGATTGCCGGCGCCACCCACTACTACCAGGACCAGCCGGAGCTCGGCGCCCAGGCCGTGGGCCTGGTGAAAACCTGGCTCGAAGACCACGGTTTCAGGATCTGACGGCCCGCGCGGCCGAGGGGAGTAAGAGGACATGCAGTTCGACGAGGTTGTGAAGGGCCGGAGGAGCATCCGCGGCTTCAAGCCCGAACCCGTGCCCAAGGCGCTGATCCGCGAGGTGCTGGAGCTGGCCATGCGTGCGCCCTCCTCGCTGAACACCCAGCCCTGGAACTTCTACGTCGTCGCCGGCCCGGTGCTGGACGCCATCCGCGCCGGCAATACCGAGCGCAACCTGGCCGGGGTGCCGGACTCCCGCGAGTTCCGCAGCCACGGCGCGTACGAGGGCGTCCACCGGGAGCGTCAGATCGAGATCGCCAAGCAGCTCTTCGCGGCCATGGACATCGCGCGCGAGGACAAAGAAAAGCGCCAGGACTGGGTGTTGCGGGGCTTTCGCCAGTTCGACGCCCCGGTCTCCATCGTCGTCACCTATGACCGCTCGATCCACGGCGGCGACATCGGCCCCTTCGACTGCGGGGCGGTGACCAACTGCCTGGTCAACGCCGCCTGGTCCCGGGGCCTGGGCTGCGTGATCAACAGCCAGGGCATCATGCAGTCCCCCGTGGTGCGCGAGCACGCCGGCATCCCCGACGACCAGGTCATCATGATCTGCATCGCCATGGGCTGGCCCGACGACAGCTTCCCCGCCAACGCCGTGGTCTCAAACCGCAAGTCGGTGGACGAGGCGGCGGTCTTCATCGGCTTCGAGGGGGAGTAGGGGCATGCAGCCGCCGGACTATCCCCGCGCCCTCAGGCAGATTTCCACCCTGTCGGCGCGGACGCGCCTCGCCGATCTCACCGCCCAGCTCGCGCGGGCGAGCGGGGGCAAGGTGCTCAGCGGGCCCTTCAAGGACATGATCCTGCCGACCGAAGCCAGCTGGAGCGACGGCGACGCCTCCGCCAAGCTGCTTGGTGTCTACGAGGCCGAACTTCACGCTGCGGTGGAGGCGGGTCTGGCCCGCAAGCCGGACCTGATCGTCAATGTCGGCTGCGCGGAGGGATACTACGCCGTGGGTCTGGCCCGCCGGGCGCAGGGGGCAAGGGTTGTGGCCTTCGACATCGACGAGAAGGCGCAGGAGATCTGCCGGGGGTCAGCCCGGACCAATGGCGTTGCAGGGCCCTTCGAGGTCCGCGGCCTCTGCCAGGCGGCTGACCTTCGCGCCCTGGTCGGGACGGCGTCCTCGCCTCTGCTGGTGGTGGACTGCGAGGGCTACGAGACCACCCTCCTGGAGGCGGCGGAACCGCTGGCGCACTGCGACCTGATCGTCGAGTGCCACGATTTCACGGACCGGAACCTGACTGAGACCCTGAAGGGTCGATTCGCCGGGACCCACGACATCGCCTTGGTGCGGGAAGGTCCCCGTGATCCCTCCGCCTTCCCCATGCTTGCGAAACTCTCGTCCTTCGAGCGATGGCTGATGGTCTGCGAATGGCGCCCCGAGGTCATGCACTGGCTGGTGCTGACGTCGCGTCGAGGGTGACCCGGGGGGCCCAGGGGGTTCCGCCGGATTTGACACGGACCGCTTCATCCCCCAACTCCAGACAACGAGCCGACCTGACCCGGAGACACCGCAATGTCTGCAGTTCTTTCGCCCCCGCCCATCGATATCGGCATACCCGAGGCTGAGCGTCACCGGATTGCGGAGGGCCTCTCGGCCCTGCTGGCGGACAGCTACACGCTGTACCTGATGACCCACAACTTCCACTGGAACGTGACGGGCCCCCAGTTCAACAGCCTGCACGCCATGTTCATGGGCCAGTACACCGAGCAGTGGAACGCCATTGACGTCATCGCCGAGCGCATCCGCGCCCTCGGCTTTCCGTCGCCGGGCACCTATGCCGAGTTCGCGCGGTTGACCTCGATCCGCGAGCCTGAGGGCGTGCCGGACGCCAACGAGATGGTCCGGCAGCTGGTGGTCGCGCAGGAGGCCACGGCCCGCACGGCGCGCAATCTCTTCCCGGTGGTCGACGCCGCCCGGGACCAGCCCACGGCGGACATGCTGACCCAGCGCATCAATGTCCACGAGAAGACCGCCTGGATGCTGCGCAGCCTGCTGGAAGCCTAGGTGAGATCCAAGCCCGACGCCTCCCTGACCGCCCTGGTTGTCGGCGGGGGTGTCGGTGGGCTGACGGCGGCCCTGGCCCTGGCCCGGAAGGGCTTGTCCGTCACGGTGGTCGAGCAGGCGCCGGCCCTGGGCGAGGTGGGGGCTGGATTGCAGGTCTCGCCCAACGCCACGCAGGTCCTGTTTTCCCTGGGCCTGGAGGCGGAGCTGTCCGCCCTGGCCTTCCGCCCCGAAGCCGTCGAGGCCCGGGGCTGGCGACGGGGGCAGGAGATCAGCCGGGCGCCCCTCGGCGAGACGGCGCGGCGAAGGTACGGCTTTCCCTACTTCCACATGCACCGGGCGGACCTCGTCTCCGTGCTGGGACAGGCCTGCCGGGCCAAGCCACAGATCACCCTTCGCCTGGGCGAGACGGTGGCCGCCTGCCCCGGGGACGGGACCCCGTCCCTGGTCCTGGCCTCTGGCGAGCGGCTGGAGGCGGACGTGCTGGTCGGGGCGGACGGCCTTCGCAGCGTCGTGCGCGAGGCCCTGTTCGGCCCCGCCGCCCCCCGCTTCACCGGCAATGTCGCCTGGCGCGGCCTGATCCCCGCCGCCCGGCTGGAGGGCGCGGACATCCGGCCCGTCGCCGCCCTCTGGATGGGGCCCGGCGCCCATTTCGTGCACTACTATGTCCGGGGCGGGACCCTGGTGAACTTCGTCGGCGTGGTCGAGGCGGACGACTGGCGCGAGGAGTCCTGGTCCAGCCGGGGCGAAGCCGCAGACCTGCGCCGGGACTTCGCCGGCTGGCACCCCAGCGTACGACGGATCGTCGAGGCCGCGCCGGAGGACGCCTGCTTCCGCTGGGCCCTATTCGACCGCGATCCCCTGCCCGGGTGGAGCCGGGGGGCGGTGACCCTTCTGGGCGACGCCTGCCACCCCACCCTGCCCTTCATGGCCCAGGGCGCCTGCATGGCCATCGAGGACGCCGCCGTCCTGGCCGCCTGCCTCGCCGGGAGGACCAGCGCGGACGTTCCGGAAGCCCTTCAGCGCTATGAGACCCTGCGCCGCCCCCGCACGGCGGGCATCCAGGCCGGCTCGCGCCGAAACGCGACGATCTACCACCTTCATGCGCCGTTCAGCTGGGCCCGCAACCTCGTGATGGGGGCGGGCCTTGGCATGGGCTCGACGATGGACGGGCTTTACCGCTACGACGCCCTTGCGGCGGGAACGCGCCCCGACGCGTGAGCACTTCAACCCGTCACACACCTTTGGCAGGCTGATCGCCAGGACAGAGGAGTCGCCCCATGATCATCGCCCTTCTCGCCGCCGCCGCGGTCGCGGCGAGCGGATGCGACCTGGAAAGGCCCTCCGGCGCGCCGGGGTGCACGCGGCAGGCCGTGGACGCCCTGCCCATGACCGCCCTGCAGGCGATCGGCACCCACAACAGCTACAAGCAGGCCATCGCGCCGGCCGAGATGAAGCTGCTCAGGGCGGCGAGCCCGCGGACGGCGGACAGCCTGGACTACAGCCATCCGGCCCTGACCGCCCAGCTGGACGCCGGCGCGCGGCAGCTGGAGCTGGATCTCGTGCGCGACCCCGAGGGCGGTCGGTGGGCCCGGCCCCTCGGCCTGCGCATGGCCGGCAGCGGCGACTATGACGCCGGACCCATGGCGTCGCCGGGCCTGAAGGTCATGCATGTGCCGGACATTGACTACCGAAGCGTTTGCGCCACCTTCCGGGCCTGCCTGGAGGAGGTGCGCGCCTGGTCCGACAGGAACCCGGAACACCTGCCCCTCCTGATCATGATGAACCTGAAGGATGGTCAGATCACCGTACCGGGCGCGACTCCTCTCCTGCCCTTCGATGCCGCGGGCATGGACGAGGTGGATGCGGAGATCCGCGCGGTCTTCGGCCCCTCGCAGCTGATTACCCCGGACCAGGTGCGCGGCGGCCGCCCCACCCTGCGCGAGGCTGTTCGCCGGGGCGGATGGCCCTCGCTGGGCGCAGCCCGGGGCAAGGTCTTCTTCGCCGTTGACGAGGGGCCGCAGAAGGTGGCGCTCTACAGCCGGGACAGACCCTCTCTGGAGGGACGCGCCGCCTTCGTGAACACCGATCGCTTCGAGGCACCCTACGCAGCCTACGTGACCCTCAACGATCCGGCGAAGGATGCGCTCCGCATCGTGGAGGCGCTGGGTAGGGGGATGGTGGTCCGCACCCGGGCCGACGCGGACACGATCGAGGCGCGAACCGGAGACCGCGGCCGCCAGGCCGCCGCCTTCGCCTCGGGCGCTCAATACATCTCCACGGACTACATGATTCCGGACCTGCGGCTTAGCGACTACGTCGTCACCCTGCCCGGCGGCGGAACCGGAAGGCTTGCGCCGCGGGCGGCGGGCGCCAAAACCGCTCCCTGAGGCTTGCGGGGCCGGTCCTTTGCCATCTGGCTCCCTGGAGCCCTTCAGACAGGCGCCAGGTCAAGACCTCGCGGCCCCTTCTCAAGACCCCAGCGTCGCACCACCTCGGCACGGGCGTCCGGCCTGTCCAGTCCGGGCGTCGACAGGAAGGTCACGAGGCCCTCGGTGCGTGACAATTCCAGTCTGACGTAGCCTTGGTGAAGATTGTCCGTCCACAGGACCTCAGGATTGTGGTCCATGAAGGCTTGGTCCAGCCGCCCCGCCAGCACCGGGTCGAACCCGCTTTCGATGAAGTCTCCCGGCGAGGTGACTCCGGCGGTCCCGATCTCCACCCCGGCGGGCCTTCCCTCCGCGTCCGCCAGTTGGTTGGCCCAGAAGCTGTGGCTGTCGCCGGTCAGGAAGACCAGGTCGGTCGCGCCGGCCTCGCGGGCGACGGCGTAGAAGCGTTCCCGCGTCCAGGCGTATCCGTCCCAGGTGTCGGGATAGAAGGGAAGGTTCCATCGCCCCTTCCAGGCCAGCACCGCGGCGGCAGGGTTCGACAGGTCCGGGACCAGGCCCAGGGCGGCGACGTCAGGCACGCGGGTCCGGGCGATGGGCATGGGATTGCCGATCAGCCGCCAGGGCTGCCCGGCCGCCACCGAGGCGCGCCAGGCGGAGGTGAGGTCCGCCTCCTGGTCCAGGCCGATCAGCCGCCGGCCAGGAGCGCCGATCGTCTCGCGCTCGAGGGCCTCGGCCTCCTGCCGGCTGCTCACCCTGTCGCGCCAGTCGGCGTAGTCGACCTGCAGGGCTCGGGCGGTGTGCCGGGTCTCCAGTGCGCTCAGGGTGGCCAGGTCGCCGAAGACGTAGGTTCGCCAGAACTGGGCGCGGGTCCGCCCTGGCGCAGGATCGCGGATGGGCATCCACTCGTAGTAGGCCTGGAGGGCGGCCTCGCGACGAGTGGCCCAGTCGCCCTCGGTCGCCGGCTGGTGGTTCTCGGCCCCGCCCGTCCAGGGATTGTTGGCGCTCTCGTGGTCGTCCCAGCAGCACAGGAGCGGCTTTGCGGCGAGCATGGCGCGCGAGCCAGCGTCGGACTTGTACTGGGCGTGACGGATTCGGTAGTCGGACAGGGTCACGATCTCCCCCGCCGGTTCATGGACCCGGCCGATGCGCCGGGCGGTCTCCGCGCCCCAGCCGTCGGCGGCGTACTCGTAGATGTAGTCGCCGGTGTGCAGGACGACGTCCACCGCTGCATCCCGGGCGATGGCTGCGTAGGCGTTGAAGAAGCCGAAGGTGAAGTTGGAGCAGGACACCAGGGCGATGCCCAGCCGGTCCAGGCGGCCGGTCGGCAGGGTCAGGGTGCGGCCCACCGGCGATGTCTCGCCCAGGGTCCGGAAGCGGTAATGGTAGCGGCCGCCGGGCTGGAGACCCGAGACGAGAACCTTGACGGTGAAGTCCCGGTCCGGACCTGTCCAGACCAGGCCGGCCTGGATCGTGCGCCTGAAAGCGGCGTCATGGGCCAACTCCCACTCGACCTCGACGGGTTCCCGGGCGGTGACCCGGGTCCAGAGGACCAGGCTGGTGGCGTCGGGATCGCCGCTGGCCACGCCATGGCGGAAGACCGGGTCCGGCTTTGCCTGGGCGGCCACCGCAGGGTGGGAACCCACGGCGAGGGTCGAGACGGAGAGTCCCGCCAGGGTCTCGCGGCGACTGGGGAATCCTTGGGTCATGTGCGCTCCGGGACCAGTGCGGTCGGGGAGCGCAGTGTGATCCGGAACTGTGTCGTTTGGACGAAGACGGACGCCCTACGCGTTCACCCAGTTCCCATGGAAGCCGAAGGGCACCCTGCGGGGGACCTTGGCCAGCGCGACAGGACCGCGGTCGACATCCGAGGCGTCGAGGATGACGAGGTCGGAGCGGTTCTCGGCGGCCCGCCAGACCACGGCGGTCAGCCAGCCCTCACCCTCGGCGGCGGTTTCCGATCGCGGGACGAAGACCGGCTCTGAGACCTGGTCGCCGGGCTCGAAGGTGCAGACCTTTCGGGTTCCGGTCTTCAGGTCGATGTGGGCGATGGCGTTCATCTTCACCGACTTCGCCCCCGTGGTGTCTGCGGCGTAATAGCCGTGCCGGTAGGCGAGGCCTGCGAACCGCTCATCGAGACGCGGGAACTCGGAGTCCAGGTCGTCGATCGCCGTCTCCTTCACCTGGTCGGTGGCGCCGGTGAGGTCGAACTCCCAGCGGGTCAGGCGGGCGCCGCTGCGCGAGCCGGGCCGACCGTCGGCCAGAGGGAAGAGGGGCGCGGCGTCGTAGAGGCAGACCTCGGCCACGATCTTTCCGTCCGCCTCGTAGGCGTTCATCGGATGGAAGACATAGCCCGGCTGGGTGGTGAACCAGCGGATGCGTGAAGGATCTTCTCCCCGCTTCATCAGGCCGACATATGAGGGCTTGTCGGGCTCCCAGGCATAGCCCGGCAGACCCTTCATGGCGCGCTCCAGGCTGCCGGTCAGCGGCATGACGGGGAAGAGGACGTAGGTCTCCGTCACCAGGAAGTCATGGACCATGGCCGAATAGGGCGCCTCGAAGTCGGTGCGGCGGACGACCTTGCCGGAGGCGTCCGTCACGCCGTAGCTCATGGTGGTGGAGAAGGGGTGGGGCCCGACGCCATAGCCGAACCAGATCATCTCGCCGGTCTTCGGATCCAGCTTCGGATGGGCCGTCACCCGCCCGACATACTCGCTGGCGTAGCCGCGGGGCTCCAGGGTGTCGCGGTCGATCTCGAAGGGCATGTGCCCCTCCTCCAGCGCCAGCAGCCGGCCGGCGTGGAAGAGGATGTTGGTGTTGGCCACGCCGCTGTCCTGGCCCGCGGCCAGGGGATCGCTGAGCATGGGATTGAAGCCGCCGAACAGGGCGCGGCCATGCTGGCGCTCAAGCTCCCACTTCGGTGTGCGCACATACCGGTTCCGGTAGGCGACCTTGCCGCCGCCGACCCGGAAGGCGTGCACCATGCCGTCGCCGGTGAACCAGTGATAGTTCGGGTCGAGGGGCTGGAACTGCGGGTTGGGGCCGGTGCGATAGAGAACGCCCTCCAGCCCCGCCGGCAGGTCGCCGACCACCTCCAGGTCGAAGTCGTCCTCGGAACGGACCGGGGCGAAGTTGCCGGTCAGGTAGGGATTGCTGCGGATCTTTTCGCTCATCAGGGTCGCGCCTCGGCCAGAATACGATGTAAAGAGTTGAACCTTCCGGGGGCAGGACGCAAGGGCGTGGCTTCCGGTCGACCTGTCACGGAATGAAAAATGCCCCGAGTCCTTTCTGACGCCGACGTCGCCGGCTTCCGCGCCCGCCTCTGCCATGCGGCGGAGCAATTGTTCGCCGAGCAGGGAATCGAAGCGGTGACGATGCGTCAGCTGGCCGTCGCCCTGGGAGTCAGTCCGATGACGCCCTACCGGTACTTCCGGGACAAGGACGAGATCATCGATGCGGTGCGGACGAGCGCCTACAACCGCTTCGCCGACGCCCTGGAGGCGGCCTTCGATTCCCGGAGCGACCCGGTCGAGCGGTCCATCGCCGTCGGTGAAGCCTATCTCGACTTCGCCGTGAGCCATTCCCGCGCCTACGCCCTGATGTTTGATGTCATCGACCTGAAGTCGCCGCCTTCAGAGGGCCTGCTGGCGGCGGGTGATCGGGCCAAGACCTGCCAGTTCCGTCACGTCCAGGGCCTGATTGACGCGGGCGTGATCACCGGCGACGTGTCGGATTACGGGAATATCTTCTGGGCCATTGTCTACGGGTTCGCCGGCCTGCTTCTGCTGGGACAGATGACCCCGGACGAGGCCCGGCGTCTGCACCGGCTGGCCTGCCTGGGAACCATCGCCGCCGCCGCCCCTTGACCTCGCCGCCGGCAGGCGCTGGAGATGCGTGCGTCCCAGACGCCGGAGAGACGCCATGCCCACGCCCTTTGAAGTTCGCTGGACCGAGGCCGAGGTCGAGGCGGTTCTCGCCCAGGTCCGGGCCTATCCCTGGCCGCTCGCGCCCGAGGTGGAGGACGGCTGGGCCTATGGCTGTGACGGCGACTGGCTGAAATCCCTGTGCGCCCACTGGACCGACGGCTTCGACTGGAAGGCCGCGGTCGCCAACCTGAACCGGTTTCCCCAGTTCACGGCCAGGGTCGGGGACTTTGACCTGCATTACCTGCACGTGGTGGGCGAGGCTGGCGGCAAGCGCCCCCTGCTCATCACCCATGGCTGGCCAGGCTCGCACTTCGAATTCTGGGGCGCCATCGAGAAGCTGGCCTTCCCCAGCCGCTTCGGCGGCGACCCGGCGGACGCCTTCGATCTCGTCATCCCCTCCCTCCCCGGCTTCGGGTTCTCGTCCAAGCCCAAACGCCCGATCGGCCAGAAGGCCACGGCGGCGCTCTTCAACCAGCTGATGACGGAGGTGCTGGGGTACAAGTCCTACCTCGCCCAGGGCGGCGACTGGGGCGGTCTCGTCACCTCCTGGCTGGGCCACAACCATGGCGACAGCGTGCGCGCCATCCACCTGAATATGATCGGCTTCCGGCCCCACGGCGGGCCAACCTCCGAGGCCGAGATCGCCTGGATCACCCGCCAGGGCCAGATGATGGACCTGATGGGCGCCTATTTCCGGCTGCAAGCCTCCAAGCCCCAGTCCATCGCCTGGATGGCGGCGGGCAATCCGGTCGGCCAGGCCGCCTGGATCGCCGAGCGGTTCCACGACTGGTCAGACCTGTCGGCCAAGACCCTGGACCAGGCCTACTCCCGCGACCAGATGCTGACCAACATCATGATCTACGTGATGACCGGCAGCTTCACGACCGGGGCCTGGTACTATCGCGGCCTCCTCGAGGAAGGCGGGGTCGCCTTCAAGCCGGGCGAGCGCTGCGAGACCCCTACGGCCTTCGCCAACTTCCCGGGCGAGCCCCTCTATTCCGCCCCGCCGCGCAGCTGGGCCGATCGGGCCTACAACATCGTCCGCTGGAGCGAGATGCCGCGTGGCGGCCACTTCGCCGCCATGGAGGAGCCCGACCTCTATGTGGAGGACGTCAGGGCCTGGGCGCGAGAGGCGGGCTGAGCCGGACCGTGGCGCGCTACGACTTCGCCTCTGACAATACGGCGCCCGCTGCGCCGGAGGCGATGGAGGCCCTGATCCGGGCGAACGAGGCGGGGTTCACCCCCGGCTACGGCGCCGATCCCGTCACGGCGGCGGCGGCCGACGCGGTGCGCGCCCTCCTGGACGCGGACGCCCAGGTCCGCTTCGTCGCCTCGGGCACGGCCGCCAACGCCATCGGCCTGGCGGCCCTGGCCCGCCCCTTCGAGTCCGTCCTCGCCCATCGCCACGCCCACATCCTGACGGACGAGACCGGCGCCCCGGGCCTGTTCGGGCATGGCGTCGGCCTGACCGGGCTGGAAGGCGCCTCGGGCCGGATCGACCTCGCGGCGCTGGAGACCGCACTGACGGAGCCCGAGGTCTCGCACCGCCAGCCCCCCGCCGCCCTCTCCCTGACCCAGGCCACCGAGTACGGGGCCGTCTATCCGGGGGACGACCTTGCGGCGCTCTGCGCCCGGGCGAAGTCCGCCGGGCTCGGCGTGCACCTGGACGGGGCCCGCCTGGCCAACGCGGCGGCGGCGGGGTTCGACGTCCGCCGGATCGGCCCCATGGGCGTGGACCTGCTGGTTCTGGGGGGCGCCAAGTCCGGCATGCCGCCCTGCGAGGCCATAGTGATCTTCGACCGCGCCCTGGCCCGCCGCTTCGATGCGCGTCTCAAGCAGTCGGGGCAGCTGGCGTCCAAGGGCCGGTTCCTGGCGGCGCCCTTCCTGGGAATGCTGGCCAACGACGCCTGGACGCGCCATGCGGCCCACGCCAACGCCATGGCGGCGCGCCTGGCCGCCGCCTGCCCCTTCCCGCTCGCGCACCCGGTGGAGGCCAACGGGGTCTTTGTGCAGATGGACGAGGACCGCCTGGAGGCCCTGAGGGGCCAGGGCTGGTTTGTCTACCGGTTCCTCGACGGGACCGTGCGCTTCATGTGCTCCTGGGCGACCACGGCCGAGGCGGTGGATGAGATCGCGGCCGCACTCCGCCGCATCGCCTGAGCTCCGATGGCCGGGATTGTTGGCCGCCAACTGTCGCCAAAAAGACACAATTCGGTTCGCAGTGCCGGGCAGAAGACCCTTATGTTTGATCGCCGATGACAGGCGCCCTACTTCGACGGCAGGGCGACGTGGTGGGCGTCCGCGCTTGCGTCGGGTCATTGACGCGCGCGGAAACCCTTCCGGTTCGACACAACTGAGACAGGCTGGGGGCCTAACAATGAATCATTTCCGTATTGGCGCGCTTCGGGCGGGCCTGATGGCGTCGGTCGCGTTCTGTGGGGTCGCCTTCGCGTCTTCGGTGTCTGCGCAAACGGCTCCGACCGAGGTCGGAGAACTTGTGGTCACGGGCTCGCGGATCCAGCGGCCGAACCTGGAGGCCACCCAGCCCCTGCTGGTGATCTCCTCCGAGCGGATCGAGGCCAAGGGGCAGACCAACCTCGCCGAGGCCATCAATGACTCTCCGTCTTCCGGCGTCCCGATCAACCCGATCGGCGACCAGGGCGG
Organism: Phenylobacterium sp.; assembly: GCA_020401865.1. Taxonomy (GTDB): domain Bacteria; phylum Pseudomonadota; class Alphaproteobacteria; order Caulobacterales; family Caulobacteraceae; genus Phenylobacterium. Next base: position 42,443 of record JADCAS010000004.1, read on the forward strand.
CTTCGGCACCGGCCGGAACTATGTGAACCTGCTGAATCTCGGCACCAACCGGACCCTGACCCTGGTGAACGGCCGACGTTTCGTGGGCTCCAACGCGGCCTCCCTGTTCACCGGCACAGGCGCTGGCGGCCAGGTGGACCTGAATGGCATCCCCACAGGCCTGGTCAACCGGACCGAGCGGGTGTTCGGTACTGGCGGCGCCGTTTATGGCTCGGACGCCATCGGCGGCGTGGTCAACATCATCACCCGGACCCGCTATGAGGGCTTTGAGGTCAACGGTCAGTTCGGGATGTCCGAGTACGGCGACGCCGAGGAGTACCGCGCCCGGGTCATCGGCGGGCTGAACTTCCTTGACGACCGCCTCAACCTCATGGGCAGCTACGAGTACAACAAGACCGAAGCGCTCGCCTTCACTGACCGATCGGTCACCAACCGGCAGATCGCCTTCGCCAACAATCCGCTGAACACCGGGCCTGCCGACCTGATCGCGGGCTCCATCCTGATCCAGAACCGGCGGATACCCGAGCTGACCGCCGGAGGCCTACCCGCCCGGACCGGGGGGACGGCCCTCTCCGGTATCCTGACGATCGCCGATCCCAACAGCCCCGGCGGGCGCATCGCCGCCCAATTCGATCGCGCAGGCAACCTTGTCCCCTTCCAGACGGGAACCTTCTATCAGACGTCCATCGCCTCGGGCGGAGACGGGCTGAACCTGGCGAAGCTGAGTTCGCTCCGCTCGCCCCTCGACCGGCATGTGGCCAGTGGCTTCGCAACGTTCGAAGTGACGCCCAAGGTCAGACTGAAGGCCGAAGTCTTCTTCTCGCGGGTCGAGGCTGAGGAACCCTTCAACCAGCCCATTTACAACGCCTCGGTTTTCGGCGGTCTTAACGCGGCTCTGCGGATGTCGACCTCAAACCCGTTCCTGTCGGCGCAGGCGAAAGCCGCCATCCTGGCTCAACCCACGGCCCTTCCTGCAGATACAGCCTCTCCCGGCGACAGGATCTTCTTCCTCAACCGGGCGTCCTCCGACATCGGGAACAACAAGACAAACGCAGAGGGCGATCTCTATCGCGGCGTCCTCCTGGCAGAGGGCGACCTGGAGCTTTTCGGACGCGACTTCAACTGGGATGTCTCTGTCAACCGCGGCCAGTCGAAGGGGTCATTCTCCGCGCCCAACATCGTGCAGGCCAGGTTCCTGCTGGCCATCGACGCGGTCCGGGACTCCACCGGCGCCATCGTCTGCCGTGACGCCGCCGCCCGGGCGGCGGGCTGCGCACCCCTCAACCTCTTCGGAGAGGGTGCGCCCTCCAAGGCGGCCCTGGATTATGTGGGCGTCCAGTTCCGCAGCGACTATCAGATTGACCAGACGGTCTATCAGGCCAACTTCGGCGGCAGCCTGGCGGATCTGCCCGCCGGCGCCCTCGGCTTCAATGTTGGCTACGAGTTCCGCAAGGAAGAGTCCGACTTCCAACCCAACCAGCCTCAGCGGGACGGTGTCGGCCGCTCAGCAGCAATCGCAGCCCTGTCCGGATCCTTCGACACCACCGAGTACTATGGCGAACTCTCGGTCCCCGTTTTCGGGGGCGACTTCTCCTTCATCGGCCTTCAGGGGCTCGAAGTGGAAGGGGCCTATCGCTATATCGACAATTCCCAGGCGGGTGATGACACCTCCTGGAGCTATGGCCTGCGGTGGAAACCCATCAACGACCTGACGATCCGCGGCACCCAGAGCCGGTCCTTCCGGGCCCCGGCGATCACCGAGGTCTATCTGCCCAAGTCGACCTCCTTTACGCAGGCGACGGACCCCTGTGACTCCCGGAACATCAATTCCGGACCGAACCCGACGGCGCGGAAGGCGAACTGCGCCGCCGCCTTCACGGCCCTTGGCCTGCCGGCCACCTACGCCCTGGTCTCGAATATCCAGAGCTTCACAGTCGAGGGCGCCACCTCGGGCAATCCGGACCTGGAGAACGAGATCGCCGAGCAGTGGACTCTGGGCTTTGTCTACCAGCCCAGCTTCATCCCGAAGCTCGCCCTGACCTTCGACTTCGTCAACGTCAAGCTGACCAAGGCGATCGTCAACTTCAACCTGACCTCGATCCTCAGCACCTGCTATGACTCCAACGCCTATCCGTCGACGGTCTGCAACCGGTTCCAGCGCGGCAATGCGGCGTCGGGCGCCCAGGCGGGCCAGATCCTGGGGCGTAACCCGGCGGCGGGTGTCGATGGTCCGCAGTCGGGCTTCGTGAACGCCGGTTTCACCAACTTCCAGGGCTTTACGGTCGGTCTCGACTGGAACCTCGAACTCGCCACCATCCGCGGCTTCGACCGTTTCGGCGGCGGCGATCCCGGGACGCTGGACTTCAACCTCGACCTCTTTTCGGTCCGCGAGCAGGAAACCTCGGTCAATGGCTTCGGCACGGACCTGAACCGGGACGTGAACGAGATCGGCAACGCCGAGTGGCAGTGGAAGCTGGAGTCGGCCTACACCCGCGGGCCGTTCTCGGCGATCTGGACCTTCAACTACATCGGGGAGTCGAAGTTCAACAACGACTTCACGATCGAGACCCGGACGCCCCTGACGGTGGACGCCTACATGCGCCACGACCTGGTCTTCTCCTATGACTTCGCCGAGATGATCGGATCGCCCATGGGCCTGAAGAACATGCGCGCGCGCCTGGCCATCGAGAACCTGACCGACCAGCCGCCGCCCTTCGGCACGACGGGCCTTGGTACCTATGATGTGCTGGGTCGCTACTACAAGCTGGGTGTGACGGCGCGCTTCTGACGCCACCAGGACCTGGAGACCCTCGCCCCGGCCGCCCAGCGGCCGGGGCTTTTTTGTGGGACCCTGGGGCGGGACGCCGGGGGCTCAGACCACGAAGCGGGCGAGGCGGCCCTTGATGATGGCCTCGGCCTCGGTGACGATGCGCGAGATGAGCTCGGCGCACGACGGGATGTCGTGGATCAGACCCTGGACCTGGCCCGCGGACCAGATGCCGTGGTCGGGATCGCCGGTCTCGTAGACGACCCGGCCGCGGGTGCCGGCGACCAGCTCACGCACGTCCTCGAACTTGGCGCCCGAGCGCTCCAGCTCCACCACCTGGCGGCTGATGTCGTTGCGCGCGACCCGCGAGGTGTTGTGCATGGTCCGGAAGATCAGGTCCGTGGCGCGCTCGTCGTTCTCGACGATCTGGCGCTTCACGTTCTCGTGGATCGGGCTCTCTTTCGTGCACATGAAGCGGGTGCCCATGTTGATGCCCTCGGCGCCCAGGGCCAGGGCGGCCACCAGGCCGCGGGCGTCGCCGAAGCCGCCCGAGGCGATCATCGGGATCTTCACCTTGTCGGCGGCGGCGGGAATGAGGATCAGGCCGGGCACATCGTCCTCGCCCGGATGGCCGGCGCACTCGAAGCCGTCGATGGAGATGGCGTCGACGCCCATCCGTTCGGCGGACAGGGCGTGGCGGACGCTGGTGCACTTATGGACGACGATCACCCCATGGGCCTTGAACTCGTCGACATGCTCCTGGGGCTTGTTTCCGGCGGTCTCGACGATCTTCACGCCGCTCTCGATGATCGCCCTGCGATACTCGGCGTAGGGCGGCGGGTTGATGGCGGGCAGGATGGTCAGGTTCACGCCGAAGGGCTTGTCCGTCAGCTTGCGGCAGCGCTCGATCTCGGCGCGCAGGGCGTCCGGCGTCGGCTGGGTCAGGGCGGTGATGAAGCCCAGGCCGCCGGCGTTGGCCACCGCGGCGACCAGCTCGGCGCGGCCGACCCACTGCATGCCGCCCTGAACGACGGGGTGCTCCACACCGACAAGCTCGGTGAAACGCGTCTTGATCGCCATGATGTCCTCCCCTTGGCGTTTGGGCTTTCGCCCCTTGGGAGGACACTGAAGCGCCGGACCCAAGGTCAGGCAAGCGGCAATTGGTCTACTTCAGGCCGCTCCGCCCGATGGCGTAGAAGCGCTCAGACCTCTGCTTCAGAAGCTTCTCCACGCTCTTGCCCTCCAGGGAGTCGAGTTCCTTTTCGAGGGCGTCGCCCACCATGCGGATGGCGGCCGCCGGGTCGGCGTGAGCACCGCCCGGGGGTTCCGGGATGATCCGGTCGACGATCTTCATCTTCAGGAGGTCGGCGGCGGTGATCTTCAACGCCTTGGCGGCCGCCTCGGCGGTGCGGGCCCCCCGCCAGAGGATGGAGTTGGCCCCCTCCGGCGGGATGACCGAATAGGTCGCGTGCTCGAGAATCAGGACGCGATTGCCACAGGCGATGCCCAGGGCGCCGCCCGAGCCGCCCTCGCCGGTGACGACGGCGACCATGGGGGCCCTCAGCATGAGGCACTTCTCGGTCGAGCGGGCGATGGCCTCTGCGACACCACGCTCTTCGGAACCGACCCCGGGATAGGCGGCCGTGGTGTCCACGAAGCTGATGACCGGCAGGTTGAACCGCTCGGCCAGATCCATCAGGCGGACGGCCTTTCGGTAGCCCTCGGGCCGGGCATATCCGAAATTGTGCTTCACCCGGGTGACGGTGTCCCGGCCCTTCTCATGACCCATGACCAGGACAGGACGGCCCCGGAACCGGCCGATGCCGCCCATGATGGCCTGGTCGTCGGCGAACTTGCGGTCGCCCTTGAGCTCGACGAACTCATCGATCAGGCCGGCGCAGTAGTCCACGAAATGGGGGCGCTCGGGATGGCGGGCGACCTGGGTCTTCTGCCAGGCGTCGAGGTTGGCGTAGGCGTCCTTGCGCATCTGCCGGGCCCGGTCGCGCAGGGCGTCGATCTCGCGGGTGAGGTCATCGGTGCCGGCGGTCTCGGCCAGGCGCGACAGCTCGTCGATCTTGGCCTCGAGGTCGGCGATGGGGCGCTCGAACTCGAGATAGTGAACGGCCATGAGGCGGGAATCCCGTCCTGTTTCGCTGGGGGGAACCTAGTGGGTGGGCCGGTTCAGGAAAAGCCGGATTCGCGCCGGGGCTTCCGCGACGCCGACAGGGGATGGGCGGTGGCGACCACTTCGGCCAGCCGCTCGCCGGCCACGTGGGTGTAGATCTGGGTGGTGGCGATGTCGGCGTGGCCGAGCAGGGTCTGCACCACCCGCAGGTCCGCCCCGCCCTCCAGCAGGTGAGTGGCGAAGGCGTGCCGCAGGACGTGGGGGGAGACCCGCGCCGGGTCGATCCCGGCCTCGACGGCCGCCTCGGACAGGAGCTGGGCGAAGCGCCTTGGCGTCAGCCGCCCGCCCTTCCCGCCCGAGGGAAAGAGCCAGGGATTGGCGGCGTCGCCCTTGGGCACGGTCGAGGACCTCACCTCCAGCCAGGCCCGCACGGCGGCCCTTGCGGCGTCATTGAGCGGGGCGAGCCGCTCCTTGCCGCCCTTGCCCCGGATCATGAGGAAGTCCGGGCCGCGGGCCACCTGGGCGAGGGTCAGGCCGGTCAGTTCGGAGACGCGCAGGCCCCCGGCATAGGCCAGCTCGATCATGCAGGCCAGGCGCAGACCCCGCACCTCGTCCCGGGCGGTCGCGGCGGCGATGAGGGCGGCAGCCTCCTGGCGGCTCAGCACGCGGGGCAGGGGCCGGCCCCGCCGGGGCGCCTCCACCCGCCGGGAGGGATCATCGGCTCGCCAGCCCTCCCCCAGGACGAAGCGATAGAACTGCCGAAGCGCCGCCCGGCGGCGGGAGGCCGTGGCGGGCGAAAGGCCGCGCCGGCCCAGGTCGGCGAAGTAGGCCTCGACGTCCCCGGCTGAAGCACTGGCGAGGGAGAGGCCGCGTCCTGCGAGGAAACCCGAGGCGTCGGCAAGGTCGCGCTCGTAGGCGCGCAGGGTGTTGGCCGCCGCCGCCCGCTCGACCGACATCATTTCCAGGAAAGCCTCGGCCCAGCCCTCGCCGCTCATGATCCTCGGCCGTGGACGCGCGAAAGCCCCACCCTCTAGCGGACCGACGCCCGGGTACTGGGCGACGGTGCGAGCCGCTCGACCTCTCGCTCAAAATCCCGGCGCAGAGCGCTGGCCTCGTCGTCAGGAAGCCAGCGGGTCATCTGCGGAAAGGTCGTGCGCCAGAGACGCGCTTCGCGGTCTGCCCATGGCAGGGCGTCGGCGCGCTTCAAGGTCTCTAGAAGACCGGTCAGCTTTGCCCGGACCTGCTCGGGTTGGGGCGTTGACGATCGGGTGGCGGCCGTCATCCGACCTTCACCTGAGCCGAAGAAGCTCAGCTGATCCGCAGGGGCAAGACCTTCGCCCGTTTCAGTCATTTCGCTCAAGCGACCCTCTCAGCTCCAACGGCGAATGCACAGCTTGCTGATTCGTGTGCCCTCAGGGAAGAGTGAGCTCCTGCAATCCGTTTTTAGCCAGGTCAATTGCGTGACGCCACAGGATTCCGCCAAGCTTGCCGAAGCGGTGTCGGCCTTCGGGGCCGCAGCCAAGGCCACGCTGGCGAACCCGACCATCTCCGGGGAGCCGGAAGACCAGCTCCGCACGCCACTCGTCAACTTCGTGAAGACGATCGCCGGGGTGGCCAGCCCGCTCGGCCCCGAGACCCAGCTTGTCGGGGAAACCCGCCTGTCCGACCTTATGATCCGCCCGGACTTCGCCGTCACCCGGAAGGGGGTGCTTATCGGCTTCATCGAGGTGAAGGCGCCGGGCAAAGGCGCTGACCCCACCAGGTTCAAGGGTCACGACAAACAACAGTGGGACAAGCTGAAGGTCCTGCCCAATCTGATCTACACTGACGGCAACGCCTTCAGCCTCTGGCAGGATGGGGAGCGCGCAGCCTTCGTCCAGCTGGAAGGCGACGTCACCTCATCCGGCGCCAAGCTTGCCGCGCCGCCCAGGCTCCTGGACCTGTTCACGAGATTTTACTCTTGGAAGGCGATTGCGCCTCGAAATCCCCGCCAGTTGGCGGAGACTTCAGCCAGGCTCTGCCGCCTCCTTCGCGAGGAGGTCGCGGAGCAACTGCGGAACAAGGCGCAGAGCCTGACGGCCCTTGCGGAGGATTGGCGCCGGCTCCTCTTCCCGGAGGCTTCGGATGAGGAGTTCGCCGACGGCTACGCGCAGGCCGTGACGTTTGGACTCTTGATGGCCCGGGCGCGGGGGATTCCGCTTTCGGGCGGGATCGAGCCGGCAGCAAAGAGTCTCAAGCAGTCGAACTCCCTGATTGGCTCCGCCCTGCGCCTGCTGACGGAGGATGTCGGCGAGACCCACACCCTGGACACCTCGCTGAAGACGCTGACCTCGGTTCTGGACGTGGTGGACTGGGCCAGCCTGAGCCAGGGGGAGCCCGAGGCCTGGCTCTACTTCTACGAGCTGTTCCTTCAGCAGTACGACACCGCCCTGCGCAAGCGGACCGGGTCCTACTACACCCCGCCGCAGGTGGTGACCGCCATGGTCCGGATGGTGGACGAGGCCCTGCAGTCGCCGGAGCGGTTCAACCTGCCTTCCGGTTTGGCCTCGCCGGACGTCAGCCTCGCCGATCCGGCGGTCGGGACCGGGACCTTCCTTCTGGGCGTTCTCCAGCGGATCCGGGCGACGGTCGAGGCCCAGGAGGGCGCCGGTGCGGTCCCGGCGGCCATCACGAGCGCCCTATCCCGCCTGATCGGCTTTGAGCTGCAGTTCGGCCCCTTCGCCGTGGCGCAACTTCGGCTGCTGGCCGAGTTGATCGAGATGGTTTCGCCTCCGGGCGCTGATCCCGAGGTCCTTCAGAAGGCCTTGGGCGCCGAGCTCCGTCTCTACATCACCGACACCCTGGCCGATCCGGACGAGGAAACCGCCTGGATTCCCAACAGCATGTCGGGGATCGCCGAATCCCGAAAGCAGGCGAACCGGATCAAGCGGCACACGCCCATCACCGTGGTGCTGGGCAATCCGCCCTACAAGGAAAAGGCCAAGGGCCTGGGCGGCTGGGTCGAGGATCGCGGACCTGACCTGCCGGCGCCGTTGGACGACTGGCAGCCGCCACCCGAATGGGGCGTCGGCGCGCACACCAAGCATCTTCGCAACCTCTATGTCTATTTCTGGCGATGGGCGGCCTGGAAGGTGTTCGGCGGCGAGTCCTACCGCAGCGGATCAGAGGCGGACGCGCCGCCGGACTGGACACGCCGCAAGGGCATTGTCTGTTTCATCACCGTGGCCGGGTTCCTGAACGGGCCGGGCTTCCAGAAGATGCGCGCCAGTCTGCGTCGGGACGCTGACGAAATCTGGGTGATCGACTGCACGCCCGAGGGCCACCAGCCGCCGGTGTCGGGGCGCATCTTCGAAGGCGTCCAGCAGCCGGTCTGCATTGTGATGGCCGCCCGCCGCGGTGCGCCGGACAAGGACACGCCGGCGCGGGTGAGGTTCCGCGCCCTGCCCGCAGGGGACCGGAAGGCGAAGTTTGCAGCCCTGGAATCCATCGGATTGGACGATGCGGAATGGCGCGACGGGCCGAAGGACTGGAGGGCGCCCTTCCTGGCCGAGGACCTGAGCGAATGGGCCGACTATCCCGCCCTGGCGGACCTGTTCGCCTACGACGGATCAGGCGTCATGACGGGCAGAACCTGGGTGATCGCGCCCGACGCGGAGTCGCTGCGCGCGCGCTGGAAGCGCCTGACGACAGAGCCCGATGCGAAACGGAAGGCCGAGCTGTTCCATCCTCACCTCAGAAACGGCAAACCGGGAGACAAGCACCTTCATAGGGAGGTGGCCAGTCCACTTGCAGGACACAAACACCCTCCGCAGGCGGTTGCGGACGATAGCGGTGCTGGGCCAGAGCCTGTGCCCTACGCCTATCGATCCTTCGATCGACAGTTTCTGCTTGCGGATGCGCGGCTCATCAATCAGCCAAATCCCACCCTGTGGGCGCGACATTCGGATCGGCAGGTCTACCTGACGGCTCTGCAGGATCACTTCCCCGGGTCTGGTCCAGCCCTGACCCTCTGCGGCCTCATTCCGGATATGCATCACTACAACGGTCGTGGAGGCCGGGTGTTGCCTCTCTGGGCGGATGCAGAGGCCTCCCTGCCCAACCTGGCGCCCGGCCTGCTGGTCGCCCTGTCCCTGCACCTGGGCCGGGAGGTGGGGCCTGAGGAGGTCATGACCTACATCGCGGCGACGGCGGCCCATCCCGGCTATGTGACGAGGTTCGCCGACTCCCTGCGCCAGCCCGGGCTCAGAATACCCTTCACCGCCGACGCCGCCCTGTTCGATGAAGCGGTGAAGCTGGGTCGGGAAGTGGTTTGGCTGCACACCTTCGGCGAACGCTTCGCTGAGGGCCGACCCGCAGGTCCGCCCCGGGTGCTGCCCGCCGCCGAGGAACCCACCATTCCCGCCGACGGCGCCCTGCCGACCCGCCTGGCCGACATGCCCCATGACCTGGCCTACGATCCCCAGACCCGCAGGCTGATGATCGGCAACGGGCATGTGGCGAATGTCGCGCCGGAGGTCTGGAACTATGAGGTGTCGGGCAAGCGGGTCCTGACCCAGTGGTGGAGCTATCGCCGCCAGGACAGGTCCAAGCCGCCGATGGGCGACAAGCGCCCGCCCTCGCCTCTGGGGGATATCCAGCCGGAGACCTGGCTCCCGCAATACACCTCGGAGCTCCTCAACGTGCTGCGGGTGCTGACCCGGCTGGTGGCTCTGGAGCCGGCCCAGTCCGACCTCCTGGCCCGGATCGTGGAGGGGCCGACCCTTCCGGCGGGACTGCTACTGGAAGCCCCAGGAGCGCCCTGAGGCGGGCCTTCTTGCGCCTCTTCACCGGCTGCAGAGTCGCATGACAGACTGAACTGGTGTAGAAACCCCCTCTCCCATGGACCCTTCAGACCCATTGCGCGCCCGGACCATCACCCTCGTGGGGCTGATGGGTTCGGGCAAGTCCAGCGTCGGCAAGCGCCTCGCCCAGGCCCTCGACCTGCCCTTCCGGGATGCCGACGAGGAGGTCGAGAAGGCCGCCGGGCGGTCCATCCCCGAAATCTTCGAGCAGCTGGGCGAGCCGGCCTTCCGGGACGGGGAGCGGCGGGTCATCGCCCGCCTCCTGGAGGGACCGCCCATCGTTCTGGCCACCGGCGGCGGCGCCTTCATGAACGCGGAGACCCGCGACCTGATCAAGGCCCGCTCGGTCTCTGTCTGGCTGAAGACCGATCTGCCCATCCTGGCGCGCCGGGTGGCCCGCAAGGACAACCGGCCCCTGCTGACCGGCAAGGACCCGATGACGGTGCTGCAGGAACAGGCTGAGGTCCGTTATCCCGCCTATGGCCGGGCCGACATCACGGTGGAGACCGGCGACTCTCCGCACCAGGTGACGGTTGACCAGGTGGTCCGCGCCCTTACCGACTGGCAGGCCCGCGCCTCGGCATGATCCGCACCGTACATGTGGACCTGGGCGAGCGCGCCTATGATGTCCTGATCGGTCCGGGCCTGCTGGACGCGGCCGGCGCGCGCCTGCGCCCCCTCGTCCGTCGCGACCGGGTCGCCGTGGTCTCTGACCAGACCGTCTGGGGCCTGCACGGCGCGCGGCTGACACGGGCCCTCGAAGCGGCCGGCCTGGCCGTCCATCCCGTCGTCCTGCCCCCCGGCGAACAGACCAAGAGCTTCGCCGGACTGGAGGCGCTCTGCGACGCCCTGCTGGCTCTGGAGCTGGACCGGGGCGACCTGATTGTCGCTTTCGGCGGCGGGGTGATCGGCGATCTCGCCGGCTTCGCCGCCGCCATCTACAAGCGCGGCGCCGACTTCGTGCAGATCCCCACCACCCTGCTGGCCCAGGTGGACTCCTCGGTGGGCGGCAAAACGGCCATCGACACCCCGCGGGGCAAGAACCTGGTCGGCGCCTTCCACCAGCCCCGGCTCGTCCTGGCGGACCTGGACGTGCTGGGCAGCCTGCCCGACCGCGAGATGCGCGCGGGCTACGCAGAAGTGCTGAAATACGGCCTGCTGGGCGACGCCGCCTTTTTCGCCTGGCTGGAGGCCCACGGCCGCGCCGTCCTGGCGCGGGAGCCGGAGGCCCTCGCCCGCGCTGTCGAGCGCTCGGTGGAGATGAAGGCGGAGATCGTCATCGCCGACGAGCGCGAGGCCGGGCGCAGGGCCCTGCTGAACCTCGGCCACACCTTCGCCCACGCTCTCGAGGCCGAGACGGGCTATGGCGAGGCCCTGCTGCATGGCGAAGCCGTGGGCCTCGGCTCGGCCATGGCCTTCCGCTACTCCGCCGCTGCGGGGCTTTGCGACGCGCAGGACGCCGCGCGGGCGGTGGAAGCCGTCGCCGCCGCAGGACTGCCCGCCCGGCTCTCCGACCTCGGCGACCGCCGGTTCGCAGCCGATGACCTCCTGCGTCACATGGCCCAGGACAAGAAGGCCGAAGGCGGGCGCCTGACCTTCATCCTGGCCCGGCGGGCCGGCGAGGCCTTCGTGGCCCGCGATGTGAACCCCGCCGAGATGCGGGACTTTCTGATCTCTGAGGGAGCCGTCTGATGTGGGGCGTCATCCTGGCCCTGACCCCGGTGATTTTCGGCCTTCTGGCCATCTCCGCCCTCTTCTCGGCGGCCGAGACGGCGCTGACCGGCGCCAGCCGCACCCGGATGCACCAGCTGGAGCGCGAGGGCGACCGGGCCGCCGGCCGGGTGAACCGCCTGATCTCCGACCAGGAGACGATGATCGGGGCGGTCCTGCTGGGCAACAACCTGATCAACATCCTCGCCTCGGCGGTGACCACCGAGTTCGTGACCCGGGCCATACCCGGCGCCCTGGGCGTGGCCGTGGCCACGGCGATCATGACCGTCCTGGTCCTGGTCTTCGCCGAGGTCCTGCCCAAGACCCTGGCCATCCTGCGCTCTGACGACGTCGCCCGCTTCCTGTCGGCGCCCACCCTGATCGTGGTGAAGGTCTTCGGCCCCATGATCTGGGCCATCCAGTGGATCGTTCGGCGCACCCTCGGCCTGTTCGGCGTCAAGCTCGGCATGGAGATGGACGTCCTGGCGGCGCACGAGGAGATCCGCGGCGCGGTCGAGTACCACCACTCCGAGGGCCTGGTGGAAGCCCGCGACCGGCGGATGCTGGGCGGGGTGCTGGACCTGTCCGAGATGGACGTCAGCCAGGTGATGGTGCACCGCATGTCCATCGCCATGGTGGACGCCAACCTGCCGATCCGGGAGGTGGTGGCCCAGGTGCTGAAGAGCGACCACACCCGGATTCCGCTCTACCGGGACAATCCCGAGAACATCGTCGGCGTCCTGCACGCCAAGGACCTCCTGCTGGCGATTTCCGAGGCGGACGGGGACATGTCCAGCGTAGTCCTGGACAAGATCCGCCGGGATCCCTGGTTCATTCCGGACACCACCAATCTGAAGGACCAGCTGAACGCCTTCCTCAAGCAGAGGAACCACTTCGCCCTGGTGGTGGACGAGTACGGCGCCCTCCAGGGCCTCGTCACGCTGGAAGACATCCTCGAGGAGATCGTCGGCGAGATCGAGGATGAGTACGACAACGCCGTCGAGGGCCTTCGCCGCCAGCCGGACGGTTCGGTCTCGGTCGCCGGCTCCGTGGCGGTGCGCGACCTGAACCGCGCCATGGACTGGAGCCTGCCGGACGAGCCGGCCGTGACCGTCGCCGGACTGGTCATCCACGAGGCCCAGACCATTCCGAAGATCGGCCAGGCCTTCATCTTCCATGGCCACCGCTTCCAGGTGGTCAAGCGGGTGCGCAACCGCATCACCGCCCTTAAGATTTCCGCTCCGCTGGAGGGCGTCGAGACCCTCTGAGGCGGCGGCTCAGAGGCCCTTGGCCTCGAGGGCCGCGAGCACCTTGTCCGGGGTCAGGGGATAGTCCCTCAGCCGCACGCCGCAGGCATTGTAGACCGCGTTGGCGATGGCCGCCCCGGCGCCGCAGATACCAAGCTCGCCCACCCCCTTGATCCCCATGGGATTGGCCTTGTCGTCGGCCTCGTCCAGCAGGACGGCGTCGAGGTTGACGATGTCGGCGTGGACGGGGGCGAGGTAGCCGCCGAGGTCCTGGTGGAGGAAGGAGCCGAAGCGCGGATCGACCGGGTTCGACTCCGTCAGGGCGGCGCCGACGCCCCAGATCATGCCGCCGGTGATCTGGCTCTTGGCCAGCTTGGCGTTGAGGATCCGGCCGGCGGCGAAGACGCCGAACATCCGGCGCAGACGCACCTCCCCGGTGACGGAATCGACCCCCACCTCGGCGAACTGAGCGCCGTAGGTGTGCTGGGACCAGTCGCGGGCGTCGGCGGCGGGAGAGATCCCCCCCTCCACATAGACCCCCTCCGGCCCAGCCCGGGAGGCCAGGGCCGCGAGGCTCTCGCTGCGGTTGCCCAGGACGATGTTGCCGTTGGCGAAGTCCATGAGGGTCGGATCCTCGCCATAGAGGGGCGAGCGCGGGTCGCCGGCGGCCAATTCGGACAGGCGCCGGCGCATGACCATGGCGGTCTCGTAGGCGGCGGAGCCCGCCGTGGCGGCGCCGAACTGACCGCCCGATCCGGGCGCGGGCGGCATGTCTGAATCGCCCAGCTCCACCCGCACCTGGTCGAGGGGCAGGCCCAGGGTCTCCCCGGTGATCTGCGCCAGGATGGTGTAGGTGCCCGTGCCGATGTCCGTCATGCCCTGGGTCAGGGTGGCCAGGCCGTCGCCGGTGAGGCGCAGACCCGCCTTGGCCGGAAGAAGGAAGTTGCCGCGGATGGCCGTGGCCATGCCCATGCCCACATACCAGCGACCGTCGCGGACGGCGCCGGGGGTGGGATGACGACGCGACCACCCGAACTGCTGGGCGCCTTCCTGCATGCAGCGGACCAGCTGGCGAACGGAGAAGGGCTTGGCGTTGTCCGGGTCCACCTCAGGCTCATTGCGGATCCGCAGCTCGATGGGATCGAGGCCCAGCTTCTCGGCCAGCTCGTCCATGGCGCATTCCAGGGACAGCATGCCCGGCGCCTCTCCGGGCGCGCGCATGGCGCCCGCATGGGGAATGTCGAGGAGGACCAGACGGTGCCCCGTCAGGCGATGGGGGGCGGCGTAAAGATTGCGGGCGAAGCTGGCGGCATGCTCCACGAAGGGGGCGTTGCGGGCGCAGTGGGTGACGGCCTCGAGCGCCATGGCGTTGAGCCGGCCGGACCGGTCGGCGCCCAGGCGGACCCGCATCTGGACGGCGGGCCGGTGGATGGTGGCCTGGAACATCTGCTGGCGGGTGTAGGCGACGCGAACCGGCCGCCCGCTCTCTCGCGCCGCGAGGGCCGCCAGGGTCAGATCGTCATAGGCCTGGCCCTTCCCGCCGAAGCCACCGCCGATGTAGCGGGTGAACAGGCGGACCCGGTCGGAGGGAATCCCCAGGGTCTCGGCCAGGGCGTGCTGGCCGCCCTTGACCATCTGGATGGAGGTGTGGACCACCACCTTGTCGCCCTCCCACCAGGCGGTGGTGGCGCACGGCTCCATCTGGGCGTGGTTCTGCAGGGGGCTGAACCAGGTATCGTCGACCGTCACCTCGGAGGCCGAGTACCCGGCTTCAAAATCGCCGACCCGGGCGTCCTCTTCCCCGGGGGCCGGACCCGCCAGATCGAGGCTGGAGAGGAAGTCCAGGTCCGCGTCCTCCGCAGCGTAGGTGATCCGGACCAGGCCGCCGGCGGCTCGGGCGTTCTCGGGCGTATCGGCGAGGATGAAGACGACCGACTGGCCGTAGTGCTCGACCCGGTCGGACTCCAGGGCCGGGTTCGAGGCCCTCTGGCTGCGGGGGTTTAGGCGGGTTCCGCGTGCGGCCTGGGCCGGAACGTTCAGATGGCTCCAGGCGAGGACCACGCCGGGCGCGGCGGCCGCAGCAGAGGTGTCGATGGCGGTGATGCGGCCCTTGGCCAGGGTCGAGGAGACGATATGGCCGTAGAGGGGCGGGGCGGGCGTCTCCACCTCATAGGCGTAGGCCGCCGTCCCGGTGACCTTCAGGCGACCCTCGTATCGGTCGACCGGCTTGCCGATCAGGCCGGAGCGGTTCTCGGTGACGGGATTGGGCGCGGCCCAGTCGCGGACAGTACTCATGACGCAGCGCCTTCCTTGGCTTCGCGAATGGCGTCGGCGGCGAGGCGCCGGACCAGGCTCTTGCGGCTCTCCGGCCCATCGGCATGGGCCAGCTCCGCCCCCGCCGCCTCGGCGGGCGAGGCGCCGTCGGCCAGGGCGGCCTCGGTGAAGCGGGCGCGCCAGGGCCTGGCGGCCACGGCGCCGAGGGCCACACGGTCGCCGGCGACGGCGACGCTGGCGATCGCCCCGGTGTAGGAGGCCCGGGCCCGGACCTTGCGCCAGACCTGCCGGCCCGGCGGCGGCGGTGGCAGCTCCACGGCCAGGATCAGTTCGTCGGGCGCAAGGTCGGTATCCACCTGGGGCGCCTCACCTGGCAAGCGGTGGAGGGTCTCCACGGGTCGGCGCTGGACGGATCCGTCGGCCCGAACCGTCTCGGCCACGGCGTCGAAGGCGGCCAGGGCCACGCTCATGTCCGAAGGACTGACGGCGACACACATCTCGCTGGCCCCAAAGAGGGCCAGGGTGCTGGACAGCCCCTCCATGGCGCTGCAGCCGGACCCCGGCAGGCGCTTGTTGCAGGGCTTGGCGGCGTCCATGAAGTAGGGGCAGCGGGTCCGCTGCATGAGGTTGCCGCCCACCGAGGCCTTGTTGCGCAGCTGGACCGAGCCCCCGGCGAGAATGGCCCGGGCGAGGGCGGGATAGCGTCGCCGAACCCGGGGATCGGACGCCACGGCGGTGTTGGTGGCCAGGGCGCCGATCCTCAGGCCGCCGGAAGCCGTCTCGGAGATCTCGGCCAGGGGCAGGCGGCCCACGTCGATGAGACGCGGCGGCTGTTCGATCTCCAGCTTCATCAGGTCCAGGATATTGGTCCCCCCGGCCAGGAACCGGGCGCCCGGGCTGGACGCGGCCAGGCTCAGGGCGTGGTCGACGTCCCGGGCGCGCTCGAAGGCGAAGGGCTTCATGCGGCGGCTCCCGCGGCGCGGCGGACGGCGGCGAGGATCTGGGGATAGGCCGAGCAGCGGCAGATGTTCCCGCTCATCCGCTCGCGGATCTCAGCGTCCGTCAGGGTGACGGGGCCGTCGAGGTCGGCGGTGGCCTCGCTCGGCTGCCCGGCGGCGACCTCGGCCAGCAGGCCGACGGCCGAGCAGATCTGACCTGGCGTACAGTAGCCGCACTGGAAGGCGTCCTCGGTAAGGAAGGCCTGCTGCACCGGATGCAGGACCTCACCGGAGGCCAGGCCCTCGACCGTGAGGACCTCGTCGCCGTCGTGCATGACCGCCAGGGACAGGCAGGCGTTGATCCGGACCCCGTTCACCAGGACGGTGCAGGCGCCGCACTGCCCATGGTCACAACCCTTCTTGGTCCCCTTCAGGTCGAGCCGCTCGCGCAGCAGGTCAAGCAGGCTTGTACGCGGATCGACGTCGACGGCGTGGTCGACCCCGTTCACCCGGATGGTGGTCATCACTTTGAATTCCCCCGTTCACTGCCGACAGACTGTGACCTGGCCTCGTCCGGCGCAAGGGCCGTGAGGGACAGGGCGTGGACGGGGCCCGCCAGCTCCTCGGCCAGGACACGGTAGACCATGCGCTGGCGGGCCACCCGCGACTGGCCGGCGAAAGCGGCGGCGCGGATCCGGATGTTGAAGTGGCTCTCGCCGCCCGGCGCCGCGCCCGCGTGGCCGGCGTGGCGGGCGGAGTCGTCCTCGATCTCGAGCTCGTCAGGCTGAAAGGCGGCGCTGAGCTTTTCCCGCAACGTCCCGGCAATCCGTCCCATTTCCATCCTTCGAATCTTGAAAGCGAGGCCATCCTACTCATACTTGGCCGATGGCCGGTGCGTTTCAATACAGACCCCGCTTCGTGGATATCCGGGTGCGACCGCCGACCGCGGAGGAGGCGGCGCAGGCGGACGTGCACGCCCTGAAGCCAGGCGAGCGCGCCTGCGACCATCCCGGCTGCCGGGTCGCCGCCAGCGCGCGAGCCCCGAAGAGCCGGGACATGCTGAACGAGCACTACTGGTTCTGCCAGCCGCACGCAGCCGACTACAACCGCAACTGGAACTTCTTCGCGGGGATGACGGAGGCCGAGGTGCGGGCGCGCGTGGAGCAGAGCGCCCTCGGCGACCGTCCGACCTGGGACTTCAAGGCCGGCAAGAACTCCCGGGAGGCTGCGGCGGCGGCGCGCGGCTTCGCCACGGGCGACGGCTTCCGGGATCCGTTCGACCTTTTCGGGCGCACCAGCGCCAGCCGGGCGAGCGAGGCGACCCCTCGCCGCAGCCTGGGCAAGCTGGAACGCGCCGCCCTGGCGGACCTGGACCTGGATGAAGACGTTGACGCCGCCCGGATCCGGGCGCGCTACACTGAGCTGGTCAAGCTGTGCCACCCCGACGCGAACGGCGGCGACCGTTCTGCGGAGACAAAGCTCCAGCGGACGATCCGGGCCTACCAGGTCCTGCGCAAGGCCAAGCTGGCCTGAAACGTCAGACTCCGGCCGACGGGCGTCAGACGGGAACCTCGCCCTGTACGGTCGTCCGGTGCATGACCCGGAGGTGGCCGTCGTAGCCACCCTCGGCGAAGTGCATCGTGCAGCGGTTGTCCCACATCAGCAGGTCACCCTCAGTCCATCTGTGCCGATAGATAAACTCCTCCCGGGTCAGGTGGGCGAAAAGGAAGCCGAGCAGGGCCTGGGACTCCTCCGGTGTGAAGCCCTCGATCCCCACCGTGTAGACAGGGCTGATGTAGAGGGCCTTGCGACCAGTCACCGGATGGGTCCGGACCAGCGGGTGGGTCAGACTGGAGTCGGCCTCTTCCGAGACGATGATCTTCATGGTCCGGGCCTCGGTATCACGGGCGAAGACCCCCTTGGTGCCATAGCTCTGACGGGCGGAATGCACCGCCTGGAGGGGGGCCACGACCGCCTTCATCGCGTCGGAGAGGGCGACCCAGGCGCGGCTGGCGTCCACGAAGAGGGTGTCGCCACCCACCGGCGGGATGGTCTGGGCCCGCAGCAGGGTCGCCGCCGGAGGCGTTTCCAGGAAGCTCCAGTCCGAGTGCCAGCCGGCGCCGAAGTTGGAGGCCTTCTCGTCGGGTTGCCGGCGCAGCTCAAGAACGTTGGGCCGGCCGGGCATGGGCTCGATGTAAGGGTCCTTTCCGAACGGACCGATCTGCAGGGTAAACGCCTCCAGGGCGTCCAGGGAAAGCGGTTGGCCGGGGAAGCAGACCACGGAGTGCCGGGCCCAGGCGGCTCGGACGTCCTCCAGGTCCCGAGGGTCCAGGGGCTGCGAAAGATCCACCCCGGTGATCCGGGCGCCGAAGCCCGAAGCCTCCGGCGCGACCCTCACCCGCCGCGTCTGGGAAACGCTCATCTGACCCTCCTCCCGCCCCCTATGGCCCGGGGCTTCGTGGCCATTAAACACCCGTTTGCATCGGCCGCGTAACCCTGTAATCGGGACGGGCCATGACTTCACTTGCCGATACCCAGGACGAAAAACTCCTGACCCTTGTTCCCGACCATCAGGTCTCCCTGCGCGAGACCTTCGGGATCGATTCCGACATGATGGTCCCCGCATTCAGCGAGCGGGACTCCCACGTGCCCGACGTGGATCCCGCCTACCGGTTCGATCCGGAGACCACCAAGGCCATCTGCGCCGGGTTTGCGCATGACCGCAGAGTCATGGTGCAGGGCTATCACGGCACGGGCAAGTCCACCCACATCGAGCAGGTGGCCGCGCGCCTCAACTGGCCGCTGATCCGGGTGAATCTGGACAGCCACGTCTCGCGGATCGACCTGGTCGGCAAGGACGCCATCGTGCTGAAGGACGGCAAGCAGGTCACCGAGTTCCGGGAAGGCATCCTGCCCTGGACGATCCAGCGGCCGATCGCCCTGGTGTTCGACGAGTACGACGCCGGCCGGCCGGACGTAATGTTCGTCATCCAGCGGGTCCTGGAAGCCCAGGGCAAGCTCACCCTGCTGGACCAGAACCGCGTGATCCGACCGAACCGCTACTTCCGCCTGTTCTCGACCACGAACACCATCGGCCTGGGCGATACGACCGGGCTGTACCACGGCACCCAGCAGATCAATCAGGGCCAGATGGACCGCTGGTCCATTGTCACCACCCTGAACTATCTCGCTCACGACGTGGAGGCTGAGATCGTGATCGCCAAGTGCCCGAACTACGCCACCACCGAGGGCCGTCGCACGGTGGCGGCCATGGTCCGGGTAGCGGACATGACCCGCAACGCCTTCATCAACGGCGATATCTCGACGGTGATGAGCCCGCGGACGGTCATCACCTGGGCGCAGAACGCCGAAATCTTCGACGGCGATCTGGGCCTGGCCTTCCGCATGACCTTCCTGAACAAGTGCGATGAGCTTGAACGCGGCACTGTGGCTGAGTTCTTCCAGCGCGCCTTCGGGCAGGACCTGCCTGAGAGCACCGCCCGTCCCCGTCTCGGCTGAGGCCGGCGGGGGCCCCGACCGGGAGACCGTCGCCCGGGAGCCGGGCCGCCGTTGCTGAGTTGAGGAGACCCTGAACCCCGGCCATGTCCAGAAACCCGGAAAGCCCCGTCGAGCCCTTCAAGCGCGCCCTGGCGAACGCGGTGCGATCGCTCGCCCAGAATCCGGACCTGGAGATCGTCTATTCGGGCGAGGGCCCAGGCGTGCAGGGCGATCGGGCGGTGCTGCCGCACCCGCCCCGGGACCTGACCCCCGACGACGCCGCGCGCATCCGCGGCATGGCCGACCAGATGGCCCTGCGGATGTCGCAGCACGACCCCGCCATTCACGCGCGGACCCGCCCGGGCTCAGCCGAGGGCCAGCCCGTGTTCGACGCCCTGGAACAGGCGCGCATCGAGGCCGTGGGCGCCAACGCCCTGGGCGGGGTGAAGGCCAACCTCAAGGCCATGCACGACGCGGCCTGGGCGCGTCGCCCCTTCAACCCGGTGGAGGCCCAGGCCAATCCGCCCATGGCCGACATCGTCTCCCTGCTGGTGCGGGAGCGCCTGACAGGGGTCGAGCCGCCCCCCAACGCCCGCCCCCTGGTGGACATGTTCCGGGGCGAGATCGAGGCCCGGGGCGGCGAGACCCTCGACAAGCTGGGCGAGGTCATCGGCGACCAGAGGGCGTTCGGCCGCCTGGCCCGCAGCCTCCTGCGGGACCTGTCCATGGGCGATGACCTGACGGACGCTCCGGACCAGGCCGACCCGCAGGAGGACGACGGCGACGAGGGGGAATCCGAGGCCAGCGAGCAGGGCGAGGAGGGCGAAGGTGAGTCCCAGTCGCCCCAGCAAACCTCGCTGGACGACGGCGAGAGTTCCCACAGCGAAAGCCAGGACGCCGACAGCCAGCTCACGGAGGCGATGGAGGACCCCAGCGCCGAGGACATGGACGAGCCGCCCGAGATGGGCGAAGGCGACCAGCCGGCCCGGCCGGAGATCAAGGGCGAGGGCAAGACCCCGACCTACCGGGTCTTCACCACCGCCCATGACGAGGTGGTGGCCGCCGAGGAGCTCTGCGAGGCCGAGGAGCTGACCCGGCTGAGGGCCTATCTCGACCAGCAGCTGGCCAGCCTGTCGACCGTGGTCTCACGCCTGGCCAACAAGCTCCAGCGCAAGCTGATGGCTCAGCAGAACCGCTCCTGGACCTTCGACCTGGAGGAAGGGATCCTCGACGTCGCCCGCCTGACCCGGGTGATCGTCGACCCCACCGCCTCCCTCGCCTTCAAGGAGGAGGAGGACACCGAGTTCCGGGACACGGTCGTCAGCATCCTGATCGACAATTCCGGGTCCATGCGGGGACGTCCCATCATGGTGGCGGCGGTCTGCGCCGACATCCTGGCCCGCACCCTGGAGCGCTGCGGGGTCAAGACCGAGGTGCTGGGCTTCACCACCCGGGCCTGGAAGGGCGGAACCTCGCGCGAGGACTGGCTGAAGGCGGGCAAGCCCGCTGCGCCGGGACGCCTGAACGACCTGCGCCACATCATCTACAAGGCCGCTGACGCCCCCTGGCGGCGGGCCCGGCGCAACCTGGGCCTGATGATGCGTGAGGGGCTCTTGAAGGAAAACATCGACGGCGAGGCCCTGATGTGGGCCCACCAGCGCCTGATCGGCCGGCCGGAGGCGCGCCGCATCCTGATGGTCATTTCCGACGGGGCGCCGGTGGACGACTCCACCCTGTCGGTGAACTCGGGCCACTACCTGGAAAAGCACCTGCGCGAGGTGATCGGCGAGATCGAGGGCAAGAGCCCGGTCCAGCTGATCGCCATCGGCATCGGGCACGACGTCACCCGCTACTACCGGCGGGCGGTGACCATCGTTGATGTCGAGCAACTCGCGGGCGCCATCGTCGATCAGCTGGCGGAACTCTTCGACGAGGAGCCGCGCAAGGCCAACCGTCGGACCGCGGGCCTGCTGGCGCCGCCGCCCCGCACGCAGGGGCCAGACGGGCCGGCCAGACGATCCACCTTCAAGGAAGTCCGGAAAGCCGTCCTGTAATGCGCTGGGTCCTGATCGCCGCCCTCGCCCTCCTGGCCGCCGGCTGCGCAGAACGGTCCGTGCGGGCGACGGGCCCGGTCCAGGCAGGCCCGTGGGTCACTGTTGCCGCTGAGCCCGTGGCTGCCGATCCCACACGGCCCGAGAGGACAGACTTCGGACGGTTCCGCTATGCGGGCGGACTGGCCCTGACGGCGTCGGACAGCAACCGGCTGCACGGGCTCTCGGACATCCGCGTCCTGCCAGACAACCGGATCCTGGGCGTCACCGACGAGGGCGACCTGTTCGAGGCCCGCCTGCGGCTTGGCGCGGACGGTCGCCTGGTCGGCTTGGACCGCGCCCGGATCACGGCCCTGCAGGGACCGGACGGCGGGCCGCTGGGTGGCAAGCTCGAGGCCGACGCCGAGGGTCTGGCTGTGCTGCCAGACGGGTCCCGGCTGGTCAGTTTCGAGCAACGTCACCGGATCCTGCTCTATCCTCCCGGGGGGGGTCCGCCCCGGCCGGTCAACAGCCCGGAGGCCGCCTTCCCGCCCAATGGGGGGCTTGAGGCGCTGTCGAACGATCCCGCCCGGGGACCGGACGCCTGGCTGGCCGGAGGAGAGGAGTCCGGCGAGCTCTGGACCTGCGCCCTGCGAACACCCTGCCGGTCTCTCGGGACGTTGCCCAAGCCCTTCGAGTTTGGCCTGGTGGCGGTGACACCCCTGCCGGACGGCGGCCTGGCCTACCTGATCCGCGCCTGGGATCCCCTGCGCGGGTCCCGCATCGCGCTGATCCTGCGTAACGCCGCCGGCGCGGAAATAGATCGTTTGGAGCTGGGCCGGCCCCTGACGACCGACAATTTCGAAGGTGTCGAGGTCCTGCCGGGTAAAGAAGGCGGCCTCCGCTTCCTCCTGGCGTCGGACGACAACTTCTCCACCGAACAGAGGACCCTTCTGCTGGCCTTTGACTGGACGCCCTGACCCGCCTCAGGGGATGAGGACGGCCTTGACGCAGACGCCCTGGTGCTGCTCGGCGATGGCCCGGTCGATCTCGGCGAGGGGATAGGTCTTGATCATCCGGTCAAAGGGCAGGCGGCCGGCCTTGTAGTGCTCGACCAGCTGCGGGATGAAGACGCCCGGGTCGGCGTCGCCCTCGATGATGCCCTTCACCGTATGACCAAAGGTGATGATCTGGCCCATGTCACCGGGCGCAGGCGTGCCGGGCGGCGTCACGCCGACAATGCCGAAGACCCCCTTGGAGCCCAGGCAGCCGGCCATGACGGCGTTCAGGACCGCCGGAATCCCGGTGGTGTCGAAAGCGTAGTCCACCCCCACGGGCGTGATGGCCCGAACGGCGGCGGCGAGGTCGGGCGTGGAGGCCGGGTCCAGGACGTGGGTGGCGCCGAGTTCGAGGGCAAGGTCGCGCCGGGAGGCCATGGGCTCCAGGACAATGATCACCGCACACCCCTGGATCTTCGCCCCCATGACGGCGCTGAGGCCCACCGAGCCACCGCCCGTGATCAGGATGGAGGACCCGGCGCGCGCCGCCAGGCTGTTCATCACCCCGCCCGCGCCGGTCTGGATGCCGCAGCCCAGGGGGCCCATGAGTTCCAGCGGCACGTCGTCCGGCAGCTTCACCAGATTGCGTTCGTAGGTCAGGGCGTGGCTGGCGAAGGAGGACTGGCCGAAGAAGTTGGAGGCGACGTCGCCCGCCTCATCGTGCAGGGCCCGCGTGCCGTCTGTGCGGGCCCCGGTGTAGTTCAGCAGGGGCATGGTGCGGCAGTAGGGGGCGTCGCCGTCATGGCATCGGTCGCAGGCGCCGCAGGAGCGATAGCTGATCGCCACCCGGTCCCCGGGACGGAACCGTGTGACGGCGGAGCCCACCGCCTCGACCACCCCGGAGCCCTCGTGCCCGAACACCGCCGGCAGGGGGTAGACCGCCTCTCCGGCATGCCGGAAGACGAGGTCGGTGTGGCAAAGGCCGACACCGGCGATCCGCACCCGGACCTCGTCCTCCCGGGGATCATCCAGCGACAGGGACTCGATGTCGAAACCGGTCCTGCCGGGACGGGCGACGGCGGCGGTGATCTTCATAGCGGCTCTCCTCGCCCTCGGTGGACCAGATCGGAGGCGGCGGCGCAACTGCGTCCGGTTCTCCGTGCCGCCGCCGGAAACGAAAAAGGCCGCCCTGGAGGGCGGCCTTTTCATCTTCCGGGGAAGGAGTTCAGGTTCAGGCGGCCTTGTCGGCGAGCTTGGCCTTCACCTGGCGCTTGATCTTCAGGGCGCGGGGCGAGAGGTCCTCGTCGCGGGCCTTCACCAGGTAGGCGTCCAGGCCGCCCTTGAAGTCGAGGGTGCGCAGGACGGCGTTGGTGATCCGCAGCTTGAAGGTCTGGCCAAGGGCGTCCGACTGCAGGGACACGGGCGCCAGGGCCGGCAGGAAGCGGCGCTTGGTCTTGACGTTCGAGTGGCTCACATTGTGGCCGACCATCGGTCCGACACCAGAGAGTTCACAACGGCGCGACATGGGTTTCTCATCCCGACAGAAAGAGGCCCGGAGACCGCGCGGCCACCGGGGGAGCGGCGATATAGGCGAAGCGGGCCGTGGAGGTCAAGGCTGAGTCCGGGAGGCGCGAATTGCTGATAGTTGTCGAGATGCGCTCGGTCGTCGAATTCGCCGAACGTCCGCAGGCGGTATCGTGCGCCCGATCTGACCTGGGGCACCTGGCGGGGTCGATTTGAAGCCGCCGGAGATTCAAGTGCCGTTGGCGGGCGCGAGGTAGCCCTTCTCGGAGTTCGCTCGATAGCGGTCCACGTGATAAGACACGCGGCGGCGAGGGAACGGTGGCTGATTTTCTTGATCGTGACGCAACGGATCAACTCGCGGCTCTGCGGTCGGGCGATATCAGTGCGCGCGAACTCTTACTCGCGGCCGTTGAACGCGCCGAACGGACGGCTGACGTGAACGCAGTTGTTTCGCGCGATGTTGAGCGCGCGCTCCGTGAGGCAAAACTCGTCGACGAGAAGCGCGCGCGAGGCGACGAAGTCGGTGTGCTCGCCGGCCTGCCAGTGACAGTCAAAGATACCCTTGATGTCGAGGGTCTACCAGGCTCGGCGGGATTGAAGACGCTCCTCAATCGCAAGGCAGTCGATGCATGCGTGGTGGAGCGCGTTCGAAAAGCTGGCGCCATTGTTTGGGGAAAGACCAACACGCCCGCGAATGCCGGAGATTGGCAGACCTACAATGCGCTCTACGGCGTCACGAACAATCCGCTCGATCAGACGCGAACACCAGGCGGGTCTTCCGGGGGATCAGCCGCAGCACTGGCGGCTGGGATCACGGCTCTCGAGATTGGCGCTGACATTGCAGGTTCCCTCCGCATTCCCGCCAGCTATTGCGGCGTCTTCGCGCACAAGCCGACCTTCGGCGTCATCTCCCAGCGTGGCCTCGTTCCTCCCGCCGTAAGGGCCGCCGATATCGATCTTGCCGTGGTCGGCCCGATGGCCAGATCGGCCCGGGACCTCCAACTGCTCTACAACACGATCGCAGATCATCCGGACGCGACGCGAAAGCGGGCGACACTCCGGACACTGCGTGTTGGGCTGTGGATCGATGAACCCGCCTTCGTGCTGGATCATCCGGTGCACGATACGATTAGGGCCTTCGCGGAAAGATTGAGCGCAGCTGGCTCTGTCGTCTCGCCCATAAGTGCACCCGTACCGCCGGGTGTGCTGCTCAGCACCTACACGATGCTCCTCTTTGCAATCATGGGCGCGTCCGTACCGCCATTGGCGGGCGTACTCTTCGAAGCTCTGCGCGGCCCTGCACGGGTCGCAACAGCAATGGGAGCGAGCCCTATGTCATGGGCTCAAGGCGTACTTGGGTATGCGGCCCGGCATCGAGACTGGTTGGCAGCGAATGAAACCCGAGCGCACCTGCGCGGCGAAATGATCACCTTTTTCCAACGGTATGACATCCTGATCTGCCCGTGCGCGCCCACGGTCGCCTTTCCGCATGACCACCGCCCAATCAATTGGCGCACGCTCTCAACATCCACCGGGGACCGGTTTTCCTATCTGCGGATGCTCGAATGGTCGGCGCTCGCGACGACATGCGGCCTGCCCGCCACGGCCATACCGGCGGGTTTAGCCGCCAGCGGCCTTTCCGTAGGGGTTCAGATCATCGGCCCGCCGGGCAGCGACACCTTCGTGATCGCCGTCGCCGAGGCAATTGAGAAAGCTCTGCAAGCGGCCTGAGCCGACGTCCAAAATCAAGTCGGGTAAAGGATGATCTGTGTGGCGCGGAACAGCGCCATGCGACGGCCGCTCGACAGGGAGGTTATCTCGGCATCCCACAGCTGCGTCGTGCGCCCGCTGTGAACGAGAGAAGCGATGATTTCGACTTCACCCATCGTCGCTGTGCCGATGAAGTTGCACTTGACCTCAGCCGTCGTGAAACTGCGTGCGCCTTCCGGCCATGCGGTCGATACGCCGTAGGCGCACAGGAGATCGGCCAGGGTCAGCCCGACGCCGGCCAGGAGGTAGCCGGTATGTGCAACGAGGTCGGGTCGAACGGTGAACCGCCCTGCTACGCGACCGTCGCTCACCGCGGTTACGGAAAGCCCCAAATGCTCCGGCAGCTTGCCGACATTGGCCTGGTTTAGCCGCTCAACGGAGGTTTGGTTCGTTGTTGCGACCATCTGACGTGCTCCGGAGCCCTACCTTCAGTGGCGCCCTTCCGTCTGCTCGGCTCGATATTCGAGGAGCTTGCGGTAGACGTCGGATTACCAAGCCCGTCCCAGAAATCGCTCAGATCAAGCCTGTTCGGTGAAGTTGCCAGCGCTAACTTGAAAGAACAAGTCACTGCCCGGAATCGGGACATCGTAGACGGCAGGATTGACCTGAGGATGGGCCGGCAGTCTGAACAATGGGAATCGTTCTCGGACCTGAGACTTCGGGACATGGGGGAGAAGGGCGGATGAGAAAGACGGTGGTGATCACGGGGGCCGGGCGCGGGATCGGGCGGCGACTCGTTGAGCTCTACCTGGACGCCGGCGACCAGGTCGTCGCGGGCGTTCGGGATCCGGCGGCGGTCCGCGAGTTGCAACAAGGCTCAGGCGGCGGAGACCTGGAGGTCTGCGCCCTCGACGTCCGGGATGGCGGCTCCGTGCAGCGCCTGGCCGATGCGCTGGGCGGACGCCGGGTCGACCTTCTCATCAACAATGCGGGCGTGATGGGCGGCGACCGGCAGTCGCTGGACGATATGGATTACGACGCCTGGCGGGACGCCCTGGAAGTCAACACCCTGGCGCCCTTTCGGGTGACCACCGCCCTGTTGCCCAACCTCGCCCGAGCCCCTCAGCCGAAGATCATCACCTTGACCAGCCAGATGGGGTCCCTCAGCCGCAATAGCCCTGGCGCGTTTGCCTACAGGAGCTCGAAGGCCGCCGCGAACAAGGTCATGCAGGTCCTGGCGCTGGACCTCAAGGCCCGGGGCATGATCGTCTGCCCGATGCACCCCGGCTGGGTCCGCACCGACATGGGCGGACCGAACGCGGCGATCTCTGTTGAAGATAGCGCCCGCGGTCTCGTCGAGGTGATTGAGCGGCTGGGCATGGCTGAGTCCGGACGGTTCTGGACCTGGGACGGCGCCGAGCATCCCTGGTAGCCGGCGCCCCCGACAGGACCCGGCGGCGTCGGTCCGGTCCTGCGCCTTTGCTGTGGACGGATTGATTTTTTCATTTGTGGTTAACGGACGATCAGCTACTATCCCTAGTATGGAACAAAATCCGAATCGTGCGGTGTCGCTGATTCGGTCATGATTCGTTTCGCCCGTGTTCGTGGGAAACGTTGGGTTCGTTAAATCCTTTACCCAGGTCCGGCGACTCGCGGGCTTCCAGTCGACTCCCGACCTCTTGCAGGCGGCCGATTCCCACCCCACCCTGAAGCCATGAGCGAGCGTTCGCTGGGTCCTGCGCCATCGCGTCTGGTCGCAGTCCTCGGCCCCACCAACACCGGCAAGACCCACCTCGCCGTCGAGCGGATGCTGGGGCACGCCTCTGGCATGATCGGCCTGCCGCTGCGTCTGCTCGCCCGCGAAATCTATGACCGGATCGTCCGCGCCCGAGGGCCACGCGCCGTGGCCCTGATCACCGGCGAGGAAAAGATCATTCCGCCCCGGGCGAGCTACTTCGTGTGCACGGTCGAGGCCATGCCGCTCAGCCGCGAGGTGGAGTTCCTGGCGGTGGACGAGATCCAGCTTTGCGCCGACCCTGAGCGGGGCCATGTGTTCACCCACAGGCTCCTGCATGCCCGGGGCCGATCGGAGACCATGCTGATGGGGTCCCTCTCGATGGCGCCCCTGATCCGCCGCCTCCTGCCGGACGCCGAGATCGTCAGCCGCGAGCGGTTCTCCACCCTGTCCTACGCAGGGGCAAAGAAGCTGACGCGCCTGCCCCGGCGAACGGCGGTGGTCGCTTTTTCCGCCGACCAGGTCTACGCCATCGCCGAGCTGATCCGCCGCCAGAGGGGCGGAGCGGCGGTGGTGATGGGCTCGCTATCCCCCCGGACGCGGAACGCCCAGGTCGAGCTCTACCAGTCCGGGGAGGTGGACTTCCTGGTGGCCACCGACGCCATCGGCATGGGTCTGAATATGGATGTCGACCATGTGGCCTTCGCCGGGCTGCAGAAGTTCGACGGGCGTCGGACCCGCGCCCTGCACCCCCAGGAGGTGGGGCAGATCGCCGGACGCGCGGGCCGGTTCCGCAAGGACGGGACCTTCGGGGTTACCGGCGATTGCGAAGACATGGATGCAGGCCTGGTCGCCCAGGTGGAGGCGCACCGGTACGATCCGGTTCCGTCGGCCGAATGGCGCAACCCCCGGCTCGACTTCGGCTCCCTCGGAGGGCTGCTCAGGTCCCTGGGCGAGGCGCCGGGGCGCGAGGGCCTGTCCCTGTCGGCCGAAGCCCTGGACGAGATCACCCTGCGACAGCTGGCCGCCGACCCACGTGTGGCGGACCGCTGCCGGGATCGCAGCGCCCTCTTGCACCTCTGGGATGTCTGCCAGACCCCCGACTTCCGCAAGACAGGGGTGGAGGAGCACGTCCGCCTCGCCCGGGAGTTCTTCTTCTGGCTGGCCAGCCACGGACGGCGGATTCCCGAGGACTGGATGGCCGACCAGTTCCGGCGCCTCGACCGCACCGAGGGTGAGATCGACACCCTCCAGGCCCGCCTGTCGAATGTGCGGACGCTGGCCTACGTGGCCAACCGTCCCGGCTGGCTGAGCGATCCCGCCGGCTGGCAAGGGCGCACCCGGGTCCTGGAGGACAGGCTTTCGGACACCCTGCACGAGAAGCTCACCGCCCGGTTCGTGGACCGGCGTACGAGCGTCCTCATGCGCACCCTGCGGTCCTCCGGCGACCTCCTGGCGGGCGTCTCCCGCGACGGTGTGGTGACGGTGGAGGGACACGTGGTGGGCCGCCTGCAGGGCGTGGTCTTCACCCCCGAGCGGGCCGGCTCCGCCCTCGAGGAGAAGGCCCTGCGCGCAGCGGCCCACTCCGCCGCCGGTCCCGAGATCGCCCGGCGCCTGGGACGGCTGGCGGCCGAGCCGGACGAAGCCTTCGCCCTGGACCCTGAAGGCAGGATTCTGTGGCGTGGTGAGGCGGCGGCGGCGGTACAGGGCGGCGGGCTCTTTGCGCCGCGGGCGCGGCTGTTCGGGGAACTGGGTCCAGCGCCCGTGCGCGAGCGGGCGCAGCGTCGCCTGGAGGCCTGGCTGGCGGCGGAGGCCGGGCGCCGGCTCGCGCCCCTCGCCCGCCTGGACGAGGCCTTGCGCAGCGGTCGGCTGAGGGGTCTCGCCCGGGGGCTGGCCTGGCGGCTCGTCGAGGCCGGCGGGGTGCTGGACCGGGCCGAGGTCCGCGAGGAGACCGCCGCCCTCTCGCCCGTGGAGCGCCGCAGCCTCCGCGCCCTCGGCGTGAGGCTGGGCGCCTTCTCCATCTTCCTGCCGGGGCTGCCCTCCCCCGAAGCACTCGACCTTGTCCGCTCTGTGCTGGCGCCGGGCCTGCCCGCCCCCAAGCCAGGAAGACTGACCAAGGGCCAGGAGGCCCCCCTGCGGCCGGTTCTTGCGGCGGCGGGCCTGCGCCGGGCGGGAGATCTGCTGCTCGAGGCGGCGCGTCTTGAGGCCCTGGACGCGGCGCTGCGGTCCGCCCCGTCTTCCAGCCGGGGGGTCGAGGTGGCGCCAGGGCTGGCCAAGGTCCTGGATGGCCCTGTCGAGCACCTGTTCGCCACCCTCCGGGCCCTGGGTTTTGCACCTGTGGAGCGGCCGGCGACGGACCGGCCGGTGACCTGGCGGCGACGGCGGTCGCCGGCGCCGAGCCGGGAATTGGTGAAGGTTGAAGCGTCTCCCTTCTCCGCCCTGGCCGTCCTCCGGACGCCGGAGCCCCAGAAGTCGGCCGTCCGCAAGGCCAGGCGCCGCCGCAGGACCGCGCGGTGAGCGAGAGCGCCTCCCTCCGCGCGGACGTCTGGCTGTGGCGGGCGCGGTTCTTCAAGTCCCGCAGCCTGGCGGCCCGGTTCCTGGAAGAGGGCCGGGTGCGTCTGACCCGCGACGGCTCGGAGAGTCGTATCGACAAATGCGCGCGCCCCGTTCGTATCGGCGACCACCTCGTCTTCGCCGTGGGCGGACGGTTGACCGCGGTGAAGGTCCAGGCCCTGGGAGAACGCCGGGGTCCGCCGGCGGAGGCCCGGACGCTCTACCTGCCCCTCGAGGCGCCCGCGGGGGATCCGCCGGAAGCCCCATGAGCCCTTGCCGCGGCGTCCCGCCGCTCCTAGCCTCCGCGCCGGGGGGACCAAGCATGATGGGACGAACTGCCGCTCTCGGGACGATGATCCTGCTGATGGCCCTGGCGCCGCTCCGCACGGCCGCCGCTGCGCCGCCACCGCCGGTGGAGGCCCGGAAGGTGGCGGGACTGGCGGCGCCTGCCGAAATCCGCATCGACCGATGGGGAGTCCCGCACATCTACGCTCGCTCCGCCCGGGACGCCTTCTTCGTGCAGGGTTACAACGCCGCCCGGGACCGGCTCTGGCAGATCGACCTCTGGCGCAAGCGCGGACTGGGCCTGCTGGCCCGGGACTTCGGGCCTGACTTCGCAGAGCAGGACCGCGCCGCCAGGTTGTTCCTGTATCGCGGGGACATGCCCGCCGAATGGGCCGCCTACGGCGGCTCGGCCAGGTCGGACACCGAGGCCTTCGTGGCCGGGATCAACGCCTACGTCGGCGAGATCCTCGACGGACGCCGCCCCTTGCCGCGGGAGTTCCGGATCGCCGGGACCCGCCCTGACCGCTGGGCGACGGAGGACGTGGTGCGCATCCGCAGCCATGGGCTGACCCGGAACGCGGGGATGGAAGTGACCCGGGCGCGCATCCTGTGCGCCGGCGGACCGGGCGCTGACCGACTGTTCAAGAAGCTGGAACCCGAGTGGACCTCCAAGGTCCCGGAGGGCCTCGACCCCTGCGCCATCCCGGCCGATGTGCTGAAGGACTACAACCTGGCGACCCGCGGGGTGAGGTTCGACGCCGCCCGGCGGCGCCTAGCCTCCGAGGCCTCGCCGGCCGATTCCCAGGGCTCCAACAACTGGACGATCGGACCCTCGAAGACGACCACGGGCCGGCCCATCCTGGCGAATGACCCCCACCGGGACCATGGCCTGCCCTCCCTGCGCTACGTGACCCACCTGGAGGCCCCGGGGATGTCGGTGATCGGCGCGGGCGAGCCCGCCCTTCCCGGGGTTTCGATCGGGCACAACGGGACCATCGCCTTCGGCCTGACCATCTTCTACGCCGACCAGGAAGACCTCTACGTCTACGAGACCGCCCCCGGGGACCCGGGCCTCTACCGCTACCAGGACAAATGGGTGCGGATGGAGACGATACGCGAACGCATCGAGGTGCGCGGGGAGACGCCGCAAGACGTCGAGCTGAGGTTCACACGGCATGGTCCCGTGATCTTCGCAGACCCTGCGGGGCGCAGGGCCTTCGCCCTTCGCTCGGTCTGGGCCGAGCCTGGCGCCAGCGCCTACTTCGGCTCCCTCGGCTACATGAACGCCCGCTCCTGGCCCGAGTTCAAGGCCGCCCTGGCGAACTGGGGGACTCCCAGCGAGAACCAGGTCTATGCCGACGTCTCCGGGCGGATCGGCTGGGTGGCGGCGGGGCGGACGCCCGCCCGGCCCAACTGGGACGGGCTGCTGCCGGTCCCCGGCGACGGGCGCTACGAGTGGCGGGGCTTCCTCTCCCAGGACCAGCTGCCCTCGCGGGTGGACCCGGCGGAGGGCTTCATCGCGACGGCGAACGCCATGAACCTGCCTGCGGACTATCCCGTCGCCGAGCGCAAGGTCGGCTTCGAATGGGCGAACCCGTCTCGCCAGCAGAGGATCGACGAGGTCCTGGGCGCCGGCGGCCGGATCAGCCTCGAGGCCGCCATGGCCCTGCAGACAGACCCCACCGACATCACCTCCCGTCGCCTCCTGAAGCTGCTGGCGCCGCTCCGGTCAGCAGACCCGCAGACCGCAAGGGCGCTCGACCTCCTGCGCGGCTGGGACGGCGCGGCCCGCGCCGACAGCGCGCCAGCGTCCATCTACCTGACCTGGACCGGCAAGCATCTGGGACCTGCGGTGGTTGCAAAGGCCGTGCCGGAGGCGGCCCGCGCCCTCATCGGCGGCGGCGACCTGGCGGCAGTCATGGACCTCCTGGACGCGCCCGACGGAACGCTTGGCCCCACCCCTGCGGCGACCCGGGACGCGCTTCTCCTTGAGAGCCTTGCGGCGGCCGTTGCGGAAGTCGAGGCGCGCCTGGGACCGGATCCGTCGACCTGGGCATGGGGGCGGCTGCACCAGGCGGGGTTCACCCACATCCTGGCGCCGCTTGCGGACGGTGCAGACCGAGCAGTGCTGAGCGTGGGGCCGGCGCCCATGGCCGGGACCTCCCTGTCGCCCTTGGCGGCGAGCTGGCGGCCTGCGGACTTCCAGGTGACCTCGGGCGCCTCGTTCCGGATGGTGCTGGATGTGGGCGACTGGGACTCCAGCCGGTTTATCAACACGCCCGGGCAGTCGGGAGATGTCGACAGCCCGCATGCGCGGGACCTGTTCGAGACCTGGGTGAAGGGCGGCTACCTCCCGCTGGTCTTCAGCCGCAAGGCTGTGGAGGCGGCCACGGAGCGCATCCTGAGACTCACGCCCGCACCCTGAGGGACCGGCGGCATTGACAACCCCGGCGCGGACCGCGAGAACCCGCGCCGGAAGCGACCTGAGCCCGGAGCCCGAGAGCCGCGATGACCTACATCGTCATGGACCCCTGCATCAAATGTAAGTTCATGGACTGCGTGGAGGTCTGTCCGGTGGACTGCTTCTACGAGGGCGAGAACTTCCTGGTCATCAACCCCGACGAGTGCATCGACTGCGGGGTCTGTGAGCCGGAATGCCCGGTCGACGCCATCAAGCCCGACACAGAGGATACGCCGGACGGCAAGTGGCTGAGGGTCAACACCGAGTACGCCAAGGTCTGGCCGAATATCACCCTGAAGGGCGATCCCCCCGCCGATGCGACCGACTTCGAGCGGGAAACAGGCAAGTTCGAGAAGTATTTCAGCGAGAAGCCGGGCAAGGGCTCTTAGGACCTGCAAAGCGCAAGCCTTTCTTTGATCTCAGTTTTATGATACGACCCCGCCGGTCCTGACGGAGTCCCGTCGGGGCGTTTGTGTTCACAAGTCGTCGCTCGCCGTCGACCTCCGCCCCTGGAAGGCGAAGGGTGTCCTGACAGGAAGCCATCGGAAACAGACAGGGCCGGACCCGCACGTTTTGCGGGGCAGGACCGTTTGTCTCTGGGCGGAGGACAAGGACGGCGACGCGCCATGGTGCGTTGAAGGGATCACAGTATGAGCAAGGACGGTCTTCAGTTCACGGTGGGCGATCATGTGGTCTATCCGGCGCATGGCGTCGGGCAGGTCCAGGGCATCGAAACCCAGGAAGTCGCCGGCTACTCGCTTGAAGTGTACGTCATCACCTTCGACCATGAGAAAATGACCCTGCGGGTGCCCACCGCCAAGGCGCGGGTCTCGGGCCTTCGGTCCCTGGCCGAGGGCAATGTGGTCAGCCAGGCCCTGACCACCCTCAAGGGCCGCGCCCGGGTGAAGCGCACCATGTGGTCGCGCCGCGCCCAGGAATACGAAGCCAAGATCAACTCGGGCGACCTGATTTCGATCGCCGAGGTTGTGCGAGATTTGCACAGGGCCGAGAACCAGCCGGAACAGTCCTACTCAGAGCGACAGCTCTACGAGTCGGCCCTCGACCGGATGGCCCGGGAAGTGGCCGCCATTGAGCGCATTGACCGCGAGGCGGCTGTCGGCATCCTGACCAAGAGCCTGACAAAGGCCGCCGTCTCCGCCTGACCGGGGCGTTGTTGCGGAGTCAGTCTGCGGATTTTGGCCCGGTACGGTAGTCTCCGAACGTTGAGTCCCGGCTCGTGAGAGCCTTCGTCACGCCCTGCCGAAGTTCCGCCATGTAGGTGCGACTGGCGGGAGTGTGCCAGCCAAGGGCGTGGAGGTCGGTGCCTGCGCGGATGCCAGCGCGCATGCCCATGGCTTCCATCTGACGGTGCACAAGGCGTTTGTTGAGCTGGGCGAGCTCGGGATCCACCTTGGCGATCCGCTCCGCCATGGCGAGGACCTCGCTCTCAAGGGCCTCGGCCTTGAAGGCGCGATTGGCGAAGCCCAGACGGACCGCCTCCAGCCCATCGAAGGCGTCACCGGTCAGCATCAGCTCCATGGCGGCCCGCATGCCGACGATCCAGGCGTGGTACTGGTTATCCGGCGGGCTCATGGTGCGGACTGCCGGGTAGCCGATCTTGGCGTCCTCAGCCACGTAGACGAGGTCGCAGGCGACCGCGAGTTCGGAGCCGCCGGCCAGACACCAGCCATGGACCTGGGCGATGATCGGCTTGGACATGTCCCACATGCGGAAGCAGCCCTCGACCACGTGCCGGGCCCACTGGCCCTGGCCCCCGGCGGTGTGGAACGGCAAGGCGCCCACGCCGGCGAGATCATAGCCCGAGGAGAAACAGGGCCCCGCGCCCCGGAGGATGATCACCCGGACGTCAGGGTCCCTGTCTGCGGACTCCAGCGCGGCAAACAGCTCGCCGCGCAGGGCGTTGGACAGGGCGTTGCGCTTATCGGGGCGGTTGAGGGTCAGTCGCCGGATGTGCGGCGCTGGATTGTCGATCAGGAGGATGGGCTGGTCGGTCATGCGGTGTCTCCCCGTGGTTGACTTCAGCCTAGGCGCGGCGGGCCCATCCGGACAAGCACCCTCAGGTTGACGCAGGGTCCGTCTTGACGGGCCCCGCCGCCCGCCGGCTAATCGCGGGAGAGGCAGGAGACCCAGGATGAAACTCTATAACTCCGTCGGACCCAACCCGCAGGTCGTGCGCATGTTCATCGCCGAGAAGGGCATGGACATCCCTAAGCAGGAAGTTGACCTGATGGGCGGCGAGAACCGCAGGCCGCCCTTCAACTCCACCGTCAACGTGGCTGGCCAGTTGCCTGCGCTGGAACTGGATAACGGCAAGACCATCTCGGAGATCACCGCGATATGCGAGTACCTTGAGGAGGTCGGCAAGGGTCCCGCCCTGATCGGCGCCACCCCCGAGGAGCGCGCCGAGACCCGCATGTGGGTGCGTCGCATCGACCTCAACATCTGTGAGCCCATGGCCAACGGCTTCCGGGCGGCGGAGGGCCGCGCCATCTTCGCAAACCGGATCAAGCTGGTGGGCGCTGACGGCGCGAAGGAGCTCAAGGCAATCGCCCGCGATCGCCTGATCTGGCTAGATGGCCTGCTGGCCGGACGCACCTGGGTGGCGGGCGAGCGGTTCACGCTCGCCGACATCCTTCTCTTCTGCTTCCTGGCCTTCGGGGCCCAGGTCGGCCAGCCTATCCCGGACGAGGCCGGCAACATCCGGGCCTGGTTCGAGCGCACCAAGGCCCGGCCGAGCGCCGCCGCCTGAGGCCGGTCAGTCGGGGCTCCCTGTTGCGGTCGACACCGCGGCGGGGGGCGCCGGGCCGCGCGCCAGCTCCTTTCGGAGACGAGCGCAATCAAGGTTGCCTTCCCAGCGCGCGATCACCACGGTGGCCATGCCGTTCCCCACAAGGTTGGTGAGGGCCATGCACTCGCTCATGAAGCTGTCGACGCCCACCAGGAGGGCGAGCCCGGCGATCGGAATGTCCGCGACGACAGGCAGGGTGGCCGCCAGCGTGATAAACTCCCCGCCTGTCACCCCGCTGGCGCCCTTCGAAGTCAGCATGGCGATGCCCAGGATCGTAAGTTGCTGCCCCAGACTCAGCGGGACGTTCATGGCCTGAGCCAGGAACAGGGTCGCCAGGGTCATGTAGATGTTGGCGCCATCCAGATTGAAGCTCTAACCTGAGGGACTGACGAGGCGCGTGGTAGTCTTGTTGGCGCCCAGCCGCTGGAACTTCTGCATCACTTGCGGAAGAACCGCCGCCGGAAAACCCGGGACGCTTCAAACCATCTTGATCAGCCGCACGAAGGCGTCGGCCAGGGGCTTCAGGGCGACACCGACTTCGGGCCAGACGAAACCGATGGCGATCCCGAGGACGATGGCGACCAGCACCTGGACATAGAGCAGGCGCAAACTGCGCAGGGTGATTGTTTGCGGCCTCGACTTTCCTGTCTCGGAGGTTGGCCTCTCGCCCCGAGGCGACTGGTGCGGGCGGTCGGGGTCGAACCGACACTCCTTTCGGAACCGGATTTTGAGTCCGGCGCGTCTGCCAATTCCGCCACGCCCGCAAAGTGACCCGGGTGATAGCGCCTCTGCGGCAGGATCGCATCCCACTTTTTGCCGGGGTTGCCTACGAGAGGCTCTTCGTTAGTAAGTTAATGGCGCTTCGGCGCCTACCGAGAGGCCGCCGGCTGATGAACAGCGATGATCAGCGCCAACTTCCCGAACCGCCTACCCTTGATACTCTCCACCGTGCCTTTTCCCTCCATCAGCAAGGCCGGTTGGCCGATGCCGCCCGTCTCTACGAGCAGATTCTCGCCGCGGAACCGTCGAACTTTGACGCCCTTCATCTGCTAGGCCTGACGGCGCACCAGTCCGGGGACCATGAACGGGCCGTCGAACTGATCAGCGCCGCGCTGAGGATCGATCAGACCCAGCCAGACGCTTGCTCTAACATCGGGCTCGCCCTGCAAGCCCTCGGTCGCTTCTCTGAAGCCCTCGCCTTCACGGACGTCGCCATCTCCCTGAGGCCCAAGTCGTCATCGGGCCATTCGAACCGGGGAAACATTCTGCGCGACATGAAGCGGCTGCCCGAAGCGCTGGCGAGCCTGGATCGGGCTGTGGCGCTGGATCCTTCGGACGCCATAGCCCTAAACAATCGGGGAAACGTACTCTTGGATCTCGGGCGTCTGGAGGAGGCGCTCGCCGGCTTCGACAGGGCCATAGCCCTGCGGTCCGGCCTGGTCGACGCTCATCTGAACCGGGGGAACGCCCTTGCGAAACTCCACCGCCTCGAGGAGGCCCTCGAGTGTATTGACGGTGTGCTGGCGATAGAGCCTCAGCGTGCCGCCGCCCACGCGAACCGCGGCGCAGTGCTGCAGCAAGTCCGTCGCCTGGACGAGGCGATCGCCGCCTACGACAGGGCGATCGAACTCAAGCCGGACTTTGCCGGCGCGAAATTCAACAAGGCGCTGGCGCTTCTCCTCGACGGACGCTTCGATGAAGGCTGGCCGCTCTACGAGTGCCGAGTGGTGCAGGGAATGCTGTCGCTCCCCAAGCCGGCCTGGCTTGGCGGGAAGGAGATCAGGGGACGGACGGTCCTGCTCCACTCAGAGCAGGGGCTGGGCGACACGCTCCAGTTCTGTCGCTATGCCGCCCTCGTCAAGGAGATGCAGGCGCGAGTTATCCTGAGAGTTCCTTCGCCACTGGTTGGGTTTGTCTCCACTCTGCAAGGCGTCGACGCTGTGGTGAGCGAGTCTGACGCCCTCCCCGAGTTCGATGAGCACTGCCCGCTCCTGTCGCTGCCACTGGCCTTCAGAACCCGGCTGGACACCATACCCGCCCCTTCGCCCTATCTGTCTAGCCGGGTGGACCGGCGACAGTTCTGGTCCAGGCGGCTCGGCGCCGCCAATGGACTTCGCGTGGGTCTGGCCTGGAGTGGCAACTGGAACTCAATCTCCGGCTACAATCGATTCTTGTCAGTCGCCGACCTCACGGCGCATCTTCCTGAGGGGCCGACCTATGTTGGCCTGCAGAAGGAGGTTCGACCAATTGACCTGGAGGCCCTGGCTAATAGCGAGGTGCTGTTCCTCGGCGATGAAATTCGGGATTTTGAGGACACCGCCGCTCTCTGCGACCTGATGGACCTGGTCATCACGGTGGACACCAGCCTCGCCCACGTGTCGGGCGCCCTGGCCAGACCGACCTGGGTTCTCCTTTCAAAGGTTCCGGACTGGCGTTGGATGCTGGATCGGCCGGATAGTCCCTGGTATCCGACCGCCAGGCTTTACCGACAGTCGGTGATGGGGCGCTGGGATTCGGTTCTGGAACAGGTCGCCGAGGATCTGACCCGTCTCGCCGAGGAGAAGCGCCCTCGTTGACGCCCGACGTTCACCCGTCGTGGAACGATCGCCGCGCTTCAATTCATTCAAACGGCGACATTGCGAAGTCAGGGGGGTAAAGCCACAAGAGGCGGACCCAACCGTTTCTCCGGAACCCCCGACCGATGCCGAAAGCCGATCCAGACCCCGAGCGAGCGGATCCGTTCATTCTTGGTGAGGCTCACCCCGGGGACCTTGGCGTGATCATCAAGGTGCGAACAGGCGGCGACCGGGACCGGGATGGTCTGACGGCCGCAGAGATCGAGCTTAGGCTCCTGGAGTTCGGTTTTGTCGAGGGCGCCCGGGTTGAAGTGCTGCATGAAGGCCCGATCGGAGGCGACCCGATCGCCGTGCGCGTGGACGGTATCCGGATCGCCCTTCGCCGGGCCGAGGCGATGAATGTGGTCCTTGCGCCGGAGGCGGCGTGACCTCTTCCAGGATCGACACTGTCGCCCTTGTCGGAAACCCGAACTGCGGCAAGACGGCGCTTTTCAACGCCCTGACAGGCGGTCGCCAGAAGGTCGCCAACTACGCCGGCGTGACCGTGGAGCGAAAGGAGGGGATAGCGACCCTTCCCTCCGGACGTCGTCTTCGGATTCTCGACCTTCCGGGTACCTACTCTCTGCGAGCGCGCTCCCCGGATGAGGCCATTACCCGGGACGCGGTCCTGGGACGGCTGGCCGACGAGCCGGCGCCCGACGTTATCGTCTGCGTCGCCGACGCCACCAACCTGGGACTGGTGCTGCGACTGGCCCTCGAACTCAAGACCACCGGCCTGCCCATGGTCTTTGTGCTCAACATGATCGACATCGCCGAACGCCAGGGGATCGACATCGACTTTGAGGCTCTCTCCCGGGAACTGGGAGCCCCGGTCACCGCGACCGTGGCGACCCGGAAGAGGGGGCTGGAGACCCTTCTCGAACTTGCCGCCTCCCAGGCCGAGGGGATGCGAGCATCCCCGCCATCGGGCTGGCGCGAACCGTCGGCCACCGAGGTCCGCGCGGCCCACCGCCAGGCGCGGGAGCTGATGCGCGCCGCCGTCCAGCCGCCCAGCCGGCCGGACACTCTGACCGGACGCCTCGACTCGGTCCTGCTTCACCCCGTAGGCGGTGTCGCTATCCTTCTGGGACTGCTGTTCCTGATGTTCCAGGCCGTCTTCACCTGGGCCGCCCCGGCGCAGGACCTCATCGAGGCTGGATTCGGGGCGCTTGGCGTCGGCGCCGCGGCCGTCTTGCCGGACGGCTGGATGACGGGACTGGTGGTCGACGGCCTCATCGCCGGCGTCGGATCCGTCCTCGTCTTCCTGCCGCAGATTCTCATCCTGTTCCTGTTCATCCTGCTCCTCGAGGACTCCGGATACATGGCGCGGGCGGCCTTCCTCATGGACCGGATCATGGGGGGCGCAGGGCTGCATGGCCGGGCCTTCATCCCCCTGCTCTCCAGCTTCGCCTGCGCGGTCCCGGGCATCATGTCGACACGGGTGATCGACAGTCGCAAGGATAGGCTCACGACCATTCTGACCGCGCCGCTCATGACCTGTTCGGCGCGCATCCCGGTCTACACGCTGATTATCAGCGCCCTGATTCCGAACCGCACCGTCGGGGGCGTGCTGAGTCTGCAGGGTCTTGTAATGTTCAGCCTCTACGCTGCGGGCATCCTCTCGGCCCTCTTGGTGGCCTTCCTGATCCGCAAGGTGTTCTGGAGAGGCGGCAGCGAGCTCTTCATGATGCAGCTTCCCGACTACAAGCGCCCCGAGCCCGGCAACGTCCTGCGCAACCTCGCGCAGAAGGCCTGGGCCTTCATCAGCCGCGCAGGCCGGATCATCCTGCCGCTGATGGTGCTGGTCTGGGCCCTGTCCAGTTGGCCGGCGCCCCCTGTGGGCGCGCAGGGACCCGCCATCGCCTACAGTGCGGCGGGGCGCCTCGGCCACTGGCTGGAGCCCATCTTCGCCCCCATCGGATTCAGCTGGGAGATGGTGGTGGCCCTCATCCCAGGCATGGCGGCTCGAGAAGTGGCCGTCGCCGCCCTGGGCGCCATCTATGCGGTGGGCGGCGAGGAGGGCGCCCTGGCCGGGATCCTGTCGCGCCAGTGGACCCTGGCCTGCGGTCTCGCCTTCCTGGCCTGGTACGTCTTCGCGCCCCAGTGCATCGCCACCCTCGCCGTGGTCCGGCGGGAAACCGGCGGCTGGCTCTGGCCCGCGGTCATGTTCGGCTACATGCTTGGCCTCGCCTATGCGGCGGCCTTCCTGGTGTTCCAGGCCTCCCGCGCTCTCGGCCTGGCCTGAGGTCTACCGAGCCATGCTCATCCGGATGGGCCGGACCCTGGCGAGGTGAGGGGCCACTTGGTCCGGGAACGGTTTCGGAGGATAAGGCTGCCATGGTGGATCTCCCCGCAGGACTCAAGGATCGGTTGCCGGCGGCCTGGCCCGGGATCGCCCTGGCGATCAGCGCCGCCATGCTGGCGACAGCCCACGCCTTCGAGCGGTTCGGGGGCTATGCGCCCTGTCTTCTCTGCCTGCAGCAGAGAGAGGTCTACTGGGTGTCTGGGGCCGTGGCCTTCGTCGGGATCGGCCTTCTCCGGACTAGGAAGGCTGAGGCGCTGCGGCCCTGGCTGGCGCTTCTCCTCGCTGCGATCTTCCTTTTCGGCGCAGGCCTCGCCGCCTACCACGCAGGAGTGGAGTGGAAGTGGTGGCCGGGTCCGGGCGCCTGCTCGGGCGTCGGGGGGTCGGTGTCCAGCCTGAACCTGGCCGGCCTTCTGGACGGTACGCTCAAGGTCAGGCCGCCGGCCTGCGATACGGCCGGCTGGCGTCTGCTGGGGCTGTCGATGGCGGGCTGGAACACCCTGGCCTCGCTGGCGTGGGCGGGTCTGGGCGTGCTCGCCTGGCGGTGGGAAAGGAAATCATCATGACGCAGGCGCCCAGAAAGCCCGGCGCCGGGGCGGGCGCGGCCCGCCTGGCGGAAATTCTGAGGGTGGATCACGCCGGCGAGCTCGGCGCGGTCCACATCTACCGCGGGCAGCGGGCCGTCCTGGGAGAGGCCGCGGGCAAGGAACGGATCGCCGGTCAGCTGGAGGAGATGGAGTCCCATGAGGCCCGGCACCTGGCGAGGTTCGAGACACTGCTTGCGGAACGCGGCGTGCGCCCCACGCTGATGACCCCGCTCTGGCGACTGGCGGGTTTCACCCTTGGGGCAGGAACGGCACTGCTTGGAGAGAAGGCCGCCCACGCCTGCACGGAGGCCGTCGAGACGGTGATCGGTGACCACTACGCCAGGCAGATCGCCGAGCTGGCGGACCGGGATCCGGAGCTTGCGGCGGAACTCTCAGGCTTCCGCGACGAGGAGCTCGAGCATCGGGATCTCGCCGTGGAGGAAGGCGCCCGGGAGGCGCCCGGCTACGCTTTTCTCGCCGCGGCCATCCGGCTCGGGTGCCGGGCGGCGATCCGGATCAGCGAGAAGATCTGACCGCAGATCCTGGTCACTCAGGGATCCAGTTCGACGTCCCAATAGAGATAGTCCATCCAGGACTCGTGCAGATGATGGGGCGGGAACCGCCGCCCCTGGTCCTGGAGATGCCAGGATGTTGGCCGGACGGGGCGTCGCCTGAGCGACATATGGGCCTCCTCCGGCGTACGTCCGCCCTTGTCGAGATTGCAGCGGGAACAGGCGGCGACGATGTTGTCCCAGCTTGTGCGACCACCCCTCGATCTCGGGACCACATGGTCAAAGGTCAGATCCTCACCGCGACCACAGTAGGCGCAGGCGAAGCCATCGCGCAGGAAGACATTGAACCGGGTGAAGGCAGGCGGACGATCCTGGGTCACATAGGCCTTCAGGGAGACCACAGAAGGAAGGCGCATGGAAAAGGCCGGGGAGCGGACTTCCTGGTCATAGGTGGACAGGACATCCACACGATCCAGGAAAACGGCCTTCACCACCTCCTGCCAGGACCACAGCGAGAGAGGATAGTAGCTCAGCGGCCGGAAGTCGGCGTTGAGCACCAGGGCCGGCCAGCCGGAAGGGGCCCGATCAAGGACCTGCATGGTCCGCCCCCGATACCCGCGCTCTGCGGGCAGATAACTGACGCCGTCGTGTGAAGACCGACCTCCCTGCGCTCGGAACCTGTCTCGAGCCAGTATGGAAGCGATTCTCTCTGCTACGCCCAGTGACGGTTAGGAGACAAAAAAAGGGGGCCCTTCTTCAGGGCCCCCAGGGGAGGAGACTGGACTGGAGGCGCGCGGCCTCAGGGTAGGATCAGGATCAGGTTACCGATCGCCGCGACGAAGGTCAGGGACAGGAGAAAGATTGGCGTGGAGCGATCGATCAGGCTCTCGATCACAGGGGTGGGGCGGCGGGGCGAGGACATGGACGAACACCTTCTCTTGAGGAACCCGGGGGGAGCGGGCCGTTCGATTTGAACACCGCTTAGATAGCACACATCTGAGCGGTGTAAAGATACATTTGTAAAAAATGATTGGGGAGGACCTTCTCAATTCGTCCCTGACGGAGCGGCAACAAAAAAGGGCCCCGTCAGGGGCCCTTTGCGCTGCCGGCTGAACGCCTAACCTGCAAGTGACGCCAGAGAGGCGACGGCGAGGGCCAAGACAGGGGCGAGGAAGTAGGCCGGGGTGAGACGATCGACCAGGCGTTCCAAAGAGACGAGAGACATAACACACCTTCAAGTTAGCGCCCCGGGGGAGCGGGGCTGTTTTTTGCTGCACCTGCGAGATAGGGATGATCTGATCGTTGTCAAGATTGGCTTGCCCCGGATTTTGTTCCCCATTACTGAGATTTCATGGAACACGCCCAACTGACTGAAGCCCGGCCCTACCACCATGGCGACTTGCGGCGCGCCCTTGTCGAGGCGGGACGGCGGCTCCTCGAAGTCGAAGGCGGTGCGGGCATCTCACTCAGGGCCGTGGCCCGGGAGGCCGGCGTCAGCCCGGCGGCGCCCTATCACCACTTCCGCGACAAGAGCGAACTGCTCGACGCCCTCGCCATCGAGGGCTGGGACCAGTTGGCCGAACAGATGCGAGCCGCCCTCTCCAAGGCTGAGCCGGGTCGCGATCGGCTGGTCACCCTGGGCGTCGCCTACGTGCAGTTTTCCAAGAAGAACCCGGCCATCTACCGGGTGATGTTCGACTGCAGCCAGAACCATGAGACCATGCCGGAGAAACTGCGCGATGAAGGCGCATACCGGCTGGTCTGCGACACCCTGGTCGAGTCCGGAATTGACCCAAGGGACGAGATTGGCCTCGAGCTTGCGGCGGTCGCCGTCTGGTGCGCCGCCCACGGGGTCGCCGAGATGGTGGGCTTCAAGGAGTTTGAGCCCCTTCAGGCCCACCTGGGCGGAGAGGAAGCCTTCCTGCGGGCGATCTTCAGCCAGCTGGACCTTTTTCGCCCGAGGTCCGCCGTCGCAGTCGGCTGACAAACTCCCGTGGCGGGGCCAGTCTTCAGATTCGCCCCTTCGCCGACCGGGCGCCTGCACCGTGGTCATGCCTTCTCGGCCTTGACGTCCTGGCGCGCCTGCAGGGCGGTCGCAGGCGCCTTCAGGCTTCGGATCGAAGACATCGACAGGATTCGATGCCGCCCGGAATTCGAGGCCGGCGTCATTGAGGACCTGACCTGGCTGGGACTGGACTGGGACGGTCCGGTCCTGCGCCAGACCGAACGCGGAGCAGCCTACGAGGCGGCCTTGGACCGCCTGGTGGAGGAGGGGCTCGCCTATCGCTGCTTCCGTACCCGGAGGGAGGTGGCGGAAACCATGACCCGGGCCCCGCACGGTGGGGAAGCGATCTTCTTCGGCCAACGCCTTCCCGCACAGGAGGAGAGGACCCGCCGGGCGGCGGGCGAGGCCTTCGCCTGGCGGCTCGATGTCCGCGAAGCGGCGAAGCGCGCCGGCCCCCTCGACTTCCTCGAGACTGGTGCGGGGCCGGCGGGAGAGACCGGGCGACAGACCGCCCTACCCGGCTCGGCGGGCGATATCGTCCTCGCCCGCAGGGATATCGGTGTCGCCTACCATCTGGCGGTCGTTGTGGACGACGCCTTCCAGGGAGTCACCACGGTGGTCCG
This sequence comes from Phenylobacterium sp., assembly GCA_020401865.1. Classification (GTDB taxonomy): domain Bacteria; phylum Pseudomonadota; class Alphaproteobacteria; order Caulobacterales; family Caulobacteraceae; genus Phenylobacterium. Next base: position 86,592 of record JADCAS010000004.1, read on the forward strand.
CGGATGCGACCTGTTTGGCGCCACCCACGTCCAGCGCCTGATCCAGGCCCTGCTCGGGCTGCCGGCGCCGACCTACCATCACCATCGCCTTCTGGTCGGGGCCGACGGAAAACGCTACGCCAAGCGAGACCGGGCCGAGACCCTGCAGGCGCTCCGGGAGCAGGGCGTCACGCCCGCACAGCTGATCGCGGAGCTTGAGCTTGACTGATACCGCCGAAATTTCCGGCGCTGATCGCCGAATCGCGATGATTGTGCTCCTGGCCGGGGCCTGCATCATTGGCCTGGCGCCGATCTTGGTGCGCTTGGCGGACTCCGGACCCGCGGCGGTCGGATTCTGGCGGATGATGTTCGCCCTGCCCCTCCTGGCCCTGATCGCCCGGCGGGAGAGCGGCGGCGTAGGGCCCCCGGGGTGGGTGCTGGTCTTTGCGGGCGTCGCCTTCGCCCTTGACCTTGCCTTCTGGCACTACGGGATCGCCCTGACATCGGTGGCCAAGGCGACCATCCTCTCCAACCTGACACCTGTCATCGTTACCGGTGTGGCCTGGCTTGTGTTCCGGGAGAGGGTCCGCCCCTTGTTCCTGGCCGCCGTCGCCCTGGCCGTAGGCGGAGCCTGCCTGATGACCCTGGCGCGGGACCCTGGACTGCCCGGCGCCAACCCGGCCCTGGGAGACGCCCTCTCCGCCATGGCGGCCGTCTGGTACGCCCTTTACTTCCTCGCCGTGCAGAGGGCCAGGCGGACCCGCGGCGCCACCCAGGTCATGTTCTGGTCAAGTCTGACCGCCGCCCCTCTCTTGCTCGTCGCGTCCACCCTTCTCGGAGAGACCCTCCTGCCGGCGACGCCCGGGGGATGGGCCGCCTGCGTCGGCCTCGGGATCATGCACGTCACCGGACAGGGTGCGATCGCCTGGGCTCTGGGCCGGCTGCCGGCCTCGGTGACCTCCGTTGTGGTGCTGGTCCAGCCGGTCGTGGCGGCGATTCTGGGCTGGGCGCTCTTTGGCGAAGTTTTCGGCCCGGGCCAGATGCTTGGCGGCGCCATCGCCCTTACCGGGGTCGTCCTGGCCCAGAGGGCGGCGCGTCCGGCCGCTTAGCCGCCCTGAAGGCCCCAGGCGGTCCGGGCGAGCTCGATCTCGTCTATCATCGCCTCGAACCCCGACCAGTCGTCGTCAACTGTGATTGGCGTCCACAGGGCCTCGATCCGGTCAATCAGGAGCTCAACAGGCCCGTCCCGGCCGAACAATGGATGGCCCAGCCGCTCGGGACGATCCGGCTCTGCGGCCGCCATCTCACGCCGGAGGTCCTCGAACTCCGTGCGACGGTAGACCGCGCCGCGGGGACCCTCGAGGGCCCGGACGCTGTCGCCGCAGAACCAGTCAAAGAAGAAGGGCTCCCAGCGGATTGCCGGGCCACCGGCAGCAAGGGCGCGGAATGCCGCGCTGACAAGCCGGCCATCCGCCTCCCCGTCCCGGGGGGCAAGACCGAGGCGCTTCAGCATCGCCCGGGTGAGGGCGCCTCGGTAGAGATCGCCAAAACCGTTCAGGACCTCCACAAGGGAGTCCTCCGGCGACCCGGCCATTAGCAGGCAGCCAGCCAGCTGACGCAGGTTCCAGAACACCGCCTCGGGCTGGCGGCCAAAACTGTAGAGGCCGGAATGGTCGAAATAGGCCGCCACGAAGTTCGGGTCATTGTGCGGCAGGAACCGGTAGGGCCCATAGTCGAAGCTCTCTCCGGTGATGTTCATGTTGTCGGTGTTGAGGACCCCATGCACGAATCCTGCGGCCATCCAGGCGCCGGTCAGTCGCGCCGCGCCCCGGCAGGCCTCCTCGAGCAGCGCGACCCCGGGATCGGCTTCCCCTGACCGATGGGGAAAGTAGAGCTCTAGGGTGTAGTCCACCAGCTTCCTGACCAGGTCCGGCCGCTCCAGGGCCGCCGGACGCTGGAAGGTGCCAAACCGGATGTGGCTATGGCTGAGGCGTACCAGGACAGCAGAGCGCGTGGGGCTGGGTTCATCCTGCCGCACCAAGGACTCGCCAGTCTCCATAAGGGAGAAGGCCCGAGAGGTCGGTACGCCCAGGGCCTCAAGCATGCCCGCCGCGAGCACTTCGCGGACCCCGCCCTTCAGCGTCAACCGGCCGTCGCCACCTCGCGACCAGGGCGTGAGGCCCGACCCCTTGGTCGCAAGGTCGAGGAGCCGGCCGGACCCGGCCTCCCGCAACTGGGCGAAGGTGAAGCCCCGGCCATCGCCAATCTCTGGATTGTAAACGCGGAACTGGTGGCCGTGATATCGCTGGGCAAGGGGTCCGGGCAGGTTGTCCGCAAGGGGAGCGAAGCGACCGAAATGGTCCGTCCACTCCGCGTCGGTCAGCCCGGCAAGGCCCACGGTGGCGGCGGCGCGGTCGTTCCGCCATCTGAGCCGGAGACTCGGGAAGTCAGCCGCCCGGACCGGATCGGCGAAATCGGCTCCGAGGATCGGGAGGCGGGGATCAGGACGGTAGTCCGCGGACAGAGGCATGCTCCCGAGATGACCGCCACCGCCGCCGACCGCAAGACCTGATCCTTGCCTATCCGCGCCCGCATGTTAACCGGAGCCAATGAGCCGCAAGATCACCCTCGACTTCCTGAAGACCGAAGCCGCCTCCGGCACGGCTCTGGCCCTGGCTGCAGCCCTCGCCATCTTCCTCGCGAATTCGCCCTGGGCGACGAGCTATTTCAGCGTGATCAAGCATCCTCTGACCTTTCAGGTCGGAGACTTCGAGATCACCAAGCCTGTCCTGAAATGGATCAAGGACGGGCTGATGACGATCTTCTTTTTCGTCGTCGGGCTTGAGATCAAGTACGAAATCCTCAGGGGCGAGCTCTCAAACCCGCGCAAGCTGGCGCTCCCGGTTCTTGGAGCCCTCGGCGGCATGGTCGTACCGGCAGCGGTCTATCTCGCCTTCAACATGGGGCCGGGCGGCGCCGTCGAAGGCTGGCCGGCGCCGGTCGCCACGGATATCGCTTTCGCCCTCGCGGCCCTGGCCATAGCGGGTCCCCGCCTGCCACTGTCCCTGCGGACCTTCCTGCTGACCCTCGCAATCGCCGACGACCTTGGCGCGGTGGTGCTGATCGCGACCCTGTTTACCGAGCGGATCGACCTTGTCGCCCTCGCGGGCGCAGGCGTCGTGCTGGCCCTGATGGTCCTGGCCGGACGCTGGAGGGGCGCACCCTACGCCCTGTTCGGCGTTCTGGCCTTCCTGGTGTGGGCCTTCACCCTGGAGAGCGGCGTGAACCCCTCGATCGCCGGCGTGGCGGCGGCCATGACCATTCCGATCGAGCCCCGGCGGCCCGGTGAGTCCGGGATGCTCAAGCAGATGATGCACGCCCTTCATCCCTATGTGGCCTACGGCGTCATGCCGATCTTTGCATTCGCGGCGGCGGGCTTCTCGTTCGGGGACCTGTCGGCGGACAACCTGCTCAGTCCCGTGGCGATCGGCATCGCCGCCGGCCTCTTTATCGGCAAGCAGATCGGGGTCTTCGGCGCCTCGGTCCTGGCCATCCGCCTGGGGATCGCCAGACGGCCGAGCGACTCCACCTGGGTGGAGATCTACGGCTGCGCCCTGCTCTGCGGCGTCGGCTTCACCATGAGCCTGTTCATCGGCGCCCTGGCCTTTGACGCCGAGAACCCGACGGCGCAGAGCGCTGTGCGGCTGGGTGTCATCGGCGGCTCGCTCCTGTCAGCCGCGGTCGGGATGGCGGTCCTGGCCTGGCGCCAGAGGCAAAGGGACCAGCTTGCTGCAACTGAGGCCGGCGCTTAGGGCTGAGTCCGTCCACGGCTGGCCGGCGCTCAGGAGAAGGCGGCTTTCATGGCCTCCGCCGCCTCGCGGGCCGCCGTTTCCACCGCAGGCGAAACATCGCCCATGATGTAGAAGTCGTGCAGGAGGTCCGGATAATGGACGTGGCGCACAGGCACGCCCGCAGCATCCAGCCGCCGCGCGTAATCCCGTCCCTCATCCTGGAGCGGGTCATATCCGGCCGTCACGACGTAGGCCGCAGGCGTGGCCGAGACATCCACATTCGAACCCAGGATCACCCGGTCGATCTCGGGATGGCCGTCGGCGGCCAGGCACTTCACGAACCAGTCGATCGCCGCTTTGGTAAGGAGCGGGCCGTCCATCCGCTTGCGGCTCTCGGTCTCGGTCTCCGGGCAGATGTAGGGATAGAGCAGCATCTGGAAGACCAGGCGACGCTTCGGGTCCGCCTTCAGGTCGATGGCGACCGAAGCGGCGAGGTTGCCGCCCGCCGAGCATCCCCCGACCCCGATGCGGGCGGGATCGAACCCGATCTCGGAAGCATGATCGAAGGCCCACTTCGTCGCGGCGAGACAGTCGTCGTGGCTGGCGGGAAAGGGGTTCTCCGGGGCGAGGCGATAGTCGATCGCCAGGACCCGGCAGCCTGAATAGGCGGCCAGGCGCCGGCAGTGCCCGTCATGGGTTTCGAGGTTGCCGATGGCAAAGCCCCCGCCATGGAAGTAGACGAGGCCAGGGGTGACCTCCGGGGCGCCCGCAGGCGTATAGAGGCGCGCACCGACCGAGCCGGCGCCGCCGTCGACCTGCAGGTCGCGGGTCACCACGTCCTTAGGCGCCCGGGTATTCTGGCTGGTGCGCTGCATGACATAGCCTGCGCGCACCATCTCCGGCGGCAGGCTGTCGAGGGGCGGCGCCTGCTGGCCGGCGGCGGCGGCGGCCTCAGCCTCGAGCATGGCCTTGAAATGCGGATCCATGGGTGCGCCTCCTGCTGGCGTTGAGGGTTCAGCCGACCCGGCGTTCGCGGCCTTGCCAGTAGGGCTCGCGAAGCTCCCGCCGCAGGACCTTTCCCGAAGGATTGCGCGGCAGGACGTCGATGAAGTCGATGGTCTTGGGGGTCTTGTAGCCGGCGATCAGGGTCCGGCAGTGGGCGATCACGTCCTCAGGATCCATCACCGCGTCCGGCCGCAGTACGACGATGGCCTTTACCGCCTCGCCCCAACGGTCGTCCGGCACACCGATCACGGCGGCGTCCGCCACGGCGGGATGCGACATCAGGGCGTTCTCGACCTCGGCGGGATAGACGTTCTCGCCGCCGGTCACGATCATGTCCTTCACCCGGTCGTGAATGAACAGGTAACCGTCGGCATCAAAGAAACCGGCGTCGCCCGACCGGAACCAGCCCTCGGAGTCGATGGACTGGGAGGTGGCGTCGGGCCGGTTCCAGTAGCCCTTCATGATCCCTTCCGAGCGGAGCTCGATCTCCCCGACCTCCCCGACCTCGGCGTCGCGACCGTCGATGCGGACCCGGATCTCGTACCCCGGAGACGGTCGCCCGCACGAGCGCAGCTTGCCCAGGGCGGGGTCATGCGCTTCCGGGGGCAGGTAGCACCCGCCGCCAATGGTCTCGGTCAGGCCGTAGAGCTGCATGAACCGCGACCCGAAGCGGGCCTGGGCGCGCGTGAGAACCTCCTCCGAGATCGGCGAGGCGCCGTAGTAGACGTAGTCCAGGCGGGACAGGTCAGCCCGGGCCTGCTCGGGGTGCTGAAGCACCATGTTGATGATGGCCGGGGCCAGGAAGGCGTGGCGGACCCCATGTTCGCCGAACAGGCGCAGCATCAGGCCGATGTCGACCTCTCGCATGATGATGCAGCGACCGCCCATCAGCAGGCCGAGCATGCCGAGATTGGCGCCGGCCACATGGAAAAGCGGCATGCAGACGAGGACAGAGTCGCCCGGCTCGATCAGGGCCCAGGCGGTGCTGGCGCTCTTGAAGCAGGCGGCGTAGTTGGCCTCGGTCAGCTGGACGCCCTTAGGCAGGCCGGTCGTACCCGAGGTGTAGAGCTGGATGACGTCATCATCCGCCTGTGCGGTGCGCATGGGATCGACGTCGGAATGGGCTCCAATCCAGTCGCGGAAGCCCGGCCAGGCGGCGTGGCCCGGCTCGAACTGGATACGGGTGGAAAGGTCGGGCAGGTCCCCGGCCAGGGCCTCGATCATCCCCGAGTAATCCGCCCCGATCACCGCCAGCCGGCAGCCTGCGTCCTTCAGGATGAAGGCGATTTCCGGCGGCGCAAGTCGCCAGTTCACCGGATTGAGGCAGGCGCCGGCCTTCAGGCAGCCGAACCACAGGATGAAGAAGTCGGCGTTGCCGCGGGCCAGGGACCCGACCCTTTCACCTGGCTTCACGCCGGCTGCGATCAGCGCCTGGGCGCACTGCGAGGACAGGGCGTCGAGTTCCGCATAGGTGATCTGCTCGTCCTGGAAGACCAGAGCGACGGCGTCAGGCCTCACCCGGGCATGATACCGCACCACGTCCGCAGCGCAGGACAGTTCGGGAAGAACGATGCTTTGCGCTTCAGGCATGAGGATGCTGTCCGGCAGGGTCCGCGGGGCGTGTATCAGGTAGCATGAGCGCCCCGGAGCCAGGCTCCGGGGCGACGCTGTTCTTACTCGGCGGCCTGGGGCGCGTAGCCCAGGACGGCCTTGGTCTCGAGGAACTCGTGGAAGCCATAGTCGCCCCACTCTCGCCCGTTACCGCTCATCTTGTAGCCGCCGAAGGGCGCCATCATGTCGCCCCCGCCGCCGTTGATGGACACCTGACCGGCCCGCAGCTTGGAAGCGATCTTCCGGGCCTTGTCGAGGTCAGCTGACTGAACGTAGGCCGCAAGGCCGTACTCGGTGTCGTTGCCGATATCGATCGCCTGGTCGACGGAGTCGTAGCCGAGGATCGAAAGGACGGGTCCGAAGATCTCTTCTGCGGCAATGGTCATATCGTTGGTGACGTTCGCGAAGACGGTGGGCTTCACATAATAGCCCTTGTCCAAACCTTCCGGACGGCCCGTGCCGCCGATGACCAGGGTCGCGCCCTCGTCGATCCCGGCCTGAATCAGCTTCTGGATCTTGTTGAACTGGACCTCTGAGACCACCGGACCGAGCTGAGAATTACCGTTGGGGTCGCCGACGGTGACCTGCGAGGCGGCCTCACGGGCGACGGCGATGGCCTCGTCCATGCGTGTCTTCGGCACCAGCATCCGGGTCGGCGCATTACAGGACTGGCCGGAGTTGGTCATCATGGTCGCCACGCCGCGGGCCACGCCCTTGGCGAAGGCGTCATCGTCCAGGACGATGTTCGGGCTCTTGCCGCCCAGTTCCTGGGCCACGCGCTTGACGGTCGGGGCGGCGTTGCGCGCCACCTCGATGCCGGCGCGGGTCGAACCGGTGAAGGACACCATGTCGATGTCCGGATGGCTCGACAGGGCTGCGCCGACGGTCGGCCCGTCGCCGTGGACCAGGTTGAACACGCCGGCCGGCACGCCCGCCGCATGCATGATCTCGGCGAAGATGTGCCCGGAGAAGGGCGCGACTTCCGAGGGCTTCAGCACCATGGTGCAGCCCGTCGCGATGGCGGGCGCCACCTTGCAGACGATCTGGTTCAGCGGCCAGTTCCAGGGGGTGATGAAGCCGCAGACGCCGATGGGCTCCTTCACCAGGAGGGTCGGACCGCGCTGCTCCTCAAACTTGAAGTCCTTCAGCACGTTGATGGCGGTGGACAGGTGCCCCATACCGATCGGCACTTGGGCGCGCTGGGCGAGGGAGGCGGGGGCGCCCATTTCCTCGGTCACGGCGACGGCCAGGTCGCCGAAGCGCTTCTGGTATTCGGCCAGGATGCGGTTCAGGACGTCGAGGCGTTCCTCGCGGGTGGTCTGGGACCAGGTCTTGAAGGCCTTCTTGGCCGCGGCGACGGCCTTGTCGACGTCCTTGGCCGAGCCCAGGGCGATCTTGCCGCAGACGCCTTCGGTGGCGGGGTTGATGACGTCGAGGGTCTTCAGCTCGACCGGATCGACCCACTGGCCGTCGATATAGAATTTCAGATACTCGCGCATGGCGTCCTCCGGGAAGTGGTTCGTGTGGGCGCCGGGACCTCCGCGGCCGCCTTCACCTTTCTACAATAGTGATCAGGCGCCCAGGTGGAAGGGGGATTCAGACTCGGAATCCGCAGCGTCAGGACTGATGCACGAGGGCGAGGCCGGCGACAGGGCTGCGGCCCTTCAGAACGTAACCGGCGCGAATGGAGCCTATGTAGAGGTCTCGGAGGTCAGGTCCGCCCCAGGTCACATTGGTGGGATGGTTGACCAGCTCTCCTGTCGGGTCATGGATCACGGTCACCTTCTCGCCCGACGGCGTGATGGCGACGACCTTGTTTGCTGCCGGAAGGCAGACCCAGAGGTTACCCTCGGCGTCCATCCCGACCCCGTCGGTATAGCCGAGGTCCTCCTCCCGGGCTGGCGGAAGGCCAGGTCCTGCAAGCAGACCCAGCACCGGACCATAGCGGACAGCAGGACCCAGACGGGCGCCCGGGAGGATATCGAAGGCCAGAACGTCGGCGGCGGAGGTCTGGGCGCAGAACAGTTTCCGGTGGTCCGCCGAGAGGGCAAGTCCGTTGGGGAACTTCAGCCCTTCCGCCACGATCTCGCTGGACCCGTCGGGTCGCACGACGAAGAGAAACCCGTCGGCGCGGCCGTCCAGCGCCTGGGGCCAGGTCTCGGCATGCGTGGAGTTGGCGCACCAGATGTTCCCGTCCCGGTCCATCACCGGATAGTTGGCGCTGGTCAGCCGCCGACCCTCGACCTCGGTCACCAGGGTCTCATGGACGCCTGTCTCGGGATCGAACCTCTGGAGCGGGCCCTCCTCCCGGTCATAGATCCCGAAGTTGGCGATGAGGATCCGGCCCTGCGGGTCCATGTTGATCCCGTTGGGCGCCCCGCCTTTTGGACCCAATCGCACGAAGCTCCCGTCCGGCAGGATCTCGGCCACGGCGCATTGGTGGTCGGAGGCGAAGACTCGCCCTGCGGCGCTGACGACGACATCCTCTGGCCGGTCGATGCCCACGGCGATCTTATGGAACGAGGCGGTATCGATAGGCGAAAGCGGCATGTCTGGCTCCTGGACGGCGTCGGACAGTGTGTGCCCAGCCGGGCCGCCTCGACAAGTCCGACGACCGCAGCTAAAGCCCGTTCTGCTGCAAGGAGAGCCCCATGAGCCCCCTCTTCATCGTGATCCCATTTTTCCTGTTCTTCGCCGTGATGAACATCATCGACATGGGCCGGCTCGACTAGACCATGTCTCCCTCGGGTCGCGGCACAGCCCTGGTCACTGGCGGGCCGCGCAGGATCGGGCGGGAGTTGGTCCGCGCCTGCGCCGCCGCAGGGTATGACGTCGCCATCCATTGCCGCCGCGAGGACGATGACGCCCAAGCGGCTCTTGCCGAGGTGCGCGCAGCCGGGCGCGCGGGCGGGATCTTTCCCTGCGACCTCGGCGACGAAGTCTCGGTAGAGGGTCTGATCCGCCGCGTCGCGACTGCGCAGGGACCGGTCACCCTGCTGGTCAACAGCGCATCCCTGTTCCGGAACGACACCTTCGCCCAGATCGAGCGAGCCTCCTGGGACGAGCACCTGAACATCAACCTGCGGGCGCCCCTGGTGCTGTCCCGGGAGATGGTCGCCCAAGGCTTGGCCGGTCATATCGTCCACATCCTCGATCAGCGGGTGCTGGCGCCCGGTCCGGACTATTTCTCCTACACCCTGTCCAAGGCCGCCCTGTGGTCGGCCACCCGGATGATGGCGATCGAGCTCGCCCCGCGCATCCGGGTCAACGCGATCGGGCCGGGGCCGGTGCTGGCCAACCCAGACCAGTCGCCGGCGGACTTCGAGGCCGAGGCGGCGTCTACGCCCCTGGGACGCGCCGTCGATCCCTCCGACATCGGCCGGGCCCTGACCTACCTGATCGGGGCGACCAGCGTGACCGGGCAGATGATCGCTGTGGATGGCGGACAGCACCTGGACTGAGCAATGACAGCCCCCGCCCCCCCCATCGTCACGCGCCGCCGGAAGGTCCTCGTCCGGGGGCTCAGACTGGAGGCTTTCATCGGGATCTATGATCACGAGAAAGGTCGCGCCCAGTCCCTCGCCATCGACGTCGAGATCGATCTGGCAGAACGGCGGGTTGAGAGCCTTGCGGATACGGTGAACTATGAGGCGGTGGTCGACGCCGTCCGCAGAATCGCCAGTGCCGGCCATATCGACCTGGTGGAGACCTTCGCCGAACGCCTGGCCGAAGCCTGCCTCGCTCTCGAGGGCGCCCTTCGCGTCAGGGTCATGATCCTGAAGCCCGGCGCCCTGGCCCCGGACGCCGAGGCGGGGGGAGTAGAGTTGATCCTCGAAAGGAACGAAACATGACAGACTCCCCGAGCACGACGCCGTATGACGAGGACCTGACGTTGGTCCTGGTCGTCCACGGTCTGTTCATCGGCTCCCTGCTGGGCTTCGCCCCGGCGGCGGTCGTCGGGTTGATCATCGCGTTCGTCGCGCAGGAGACGGCGGGTCCGATCGCCCGGAGCCATTACCGGTTTCAGATCCGGACCTTCTGGATCGGCCTCCTGGCCTGGGCCGTGGCCGGAGTCGCCATGTTCTGGGGAGCTGTGTTCTCCGTGGTCTTGATCGGCATTCCGCTGCTGATTGTCTCGGGGATCGCAGTGGGGGCGATCTGGCTCTGGGCTCTCGTCCGCAGCGCCCTCGGTCTCGCCTGGGCCGTACAGGGACGGCCCTGCCCCAGACCGGACAGCCTGGCGGCCTGATGTCCAGATCCTAGGATTGCGTCAGCTTGGAGTCGCCCTGGTTCTGCATGGCGGCCTCGAGAAGGTCCAGGGTCTTTGACGCAGAACGCCCAAGACCCCGAAGCCGGCGCTCGGAAAGGACATCCAGGGCCGACGACAACGCGGCTCTTGCCCCAGCGCGCTCCCCACGGTCCTTTCGGGTGATGCCCAGCCGGGTGAGCAGGAGACGCGCCAGATTGAGTTGCAGCAAAGCCCACGACTCTGGGTCACGGGCGACAGAGACATTCACCAGGGTAGATCGGAACGCCTTCTCGGCGGAATTCAGGACCGCCACATCCCCCGAGATCTCAGCGACCCGGGCAAGACCAAGGGCCTTGAGCGCCCCAGCCTGCGCCTTCAGGACCAGACCCTCGCGCTTTTCGGTGATCTTGGCGACCTGCTCGAAGCAGGTGATGGCATGCATGAAGCTGAGGGCATCGCCCGAGATGTCCCCAAGGACCTGGTGCCCACGACCGCGGAGGAACTCCCCCTTCGCGCGATCGATAGGGCTGTGTTCAAGACGAAGGTCCGACAGGACGTGGTCCAGCAGATTCACGCCTGCAAGGCAAATCTCGGCGTCCTCCTCAACCTCGCCAATGGCGATCTGGGCGCTGGCTCTCACGAACCCGATCCGGGCTATGGTGAGGGGCTCAAAGTCCGGTGTGAGACCTGATGCCGCCGAGAGGGTATCCCGGACCGCGGCGCGGAGGAGAGGTGCATCCGCGAGTCGGGCGCCCCACTCGCACAGCAACTGCGCTCTTAGGATATGGCCCTCTACCGACAGCATACGGGCGATACGAATCCGCCGGGACATGGCCTTGAGGGTGGCGATGGGCTGGGCGAAACGCGCCGCCGCCACCCTTGCAGCCTGTCCGTCTCCGGTCGCCAGGTTCCGACGCCCGGAGACGACCAGGAGACCGATCTCGGCAAGCGGGGCCACCAAGCCCCGCCTCGCCTCGGCCAAGGCGTCCTCGAATGCCCCTTCCGCAGCGTCGAGAAGTCCGGGGTCGCCGAACAACTCGACCCCAAGCAAGGCGGCAAATCCCTGCTCGCAACGGGCCCTCGCCCAAACTGCAGAGTGTGCGACAGATAACTCAAGGGCCTCTTCGGCTGCCGAGGCGGCGCGGCTCAGAGCGCGAACTTCTCCGCTGCGGCGGGTCACTTCCCGCCACAGGACCGCAGAGTCGAGACGCAACTGGGACCGCCTCCGACCGCTCGCTCGGACCGCCAGGGCATCGGCCGCCGTCGCCTCGTCTAACAGCATGCCGAGGGGCAGGATTTCCACCAGAGACATGTCGTCGGCGCTGAGGCCGTCGCGCGGCGTCAAGCCGCCCAACTCATCAAGCAGCTTCCTGACCTGACGGTTCAGCCCAAGCATGCACACACTCCGGCCTGCGACGACCCCGGGCGGGTTAACGGGGAGGTATAAAGATTAACAAGAGCAAAGCTCATGCCAATCGGGGAGATTCGCATTTGTCTTCCGCAAGGATGGCCTCACGCTCGTCCGGGTTCAGCGCCCGCCAGGCCCCTGGCGCGAGATCCGGAGGCAGGTCGAGAGACCCGATCCGGTCCCGATGAAGCTCGACGACACGGTTTCCAGTGGCGGAAAACATGCGCCGGACCTGATGATAGCGCCCCTCGGTGAGGGTAAGCCGAGCGACGCGGGGCTCCAGAACCTCCAGATAAGCGGGAGCCAGCGGTCTTTCTTCTCCCTCGAGTATCAGGTCGCCCCGGGCGAAGATGTCGGCTTCGTCGCCCCGGAGCGGCCATTGGAGACTCGCAATGTATCGTTTTGGGGCATGTGTACGTGGCGAAATGACACGATGCAGGAAGGAGCCGTCGTCCGTGATCAGCAGCAGTCCCGTGGTGTCCCGGTCCAGACGCCCGACCGTCGACAGCGCCGGGGTGCGGCTGCGCCACCGGGGCGGCAGGAGTTCGTAGACGCTGCGGCCGGGCTCTTTGTGGGAACAGACCACCCCGGCAGGCTTGTGCATCATCAGGACGAGCGGCGCTGGCGGATCTACGGGGGCGCCGCGGACGGTGAGCCTTTCCGGGATGTCTGCAGTGAGCGCAATGCGGGCGCCGGCGTCCGTTACGGCCTGGCCGTCAAGGAAAATGGCCCGCTCACGGACCAGAGCGTGGACCTCCCGCCGGGAGCCATAGCCCAGGTTGGCCAGGAGACGGTCAAGGCGAACGGCGGGGGGAAGGCTCATCGACGGGCCTCGTAGACCTTGAAGGCGTTGTTCTCAGCCGCCAGACGAACCTGCCGGAAAGCGGAGGTGAGGGCGGACTCATAGGGGAGATGCCGGTTCGCGGTCACCCAGCAGCCTCCACCCGACTTCAGTCTCCGGGCGGCGGCCTCGATGAAGGCCAGGCCAAGGGCGCGGTCCTCCCGTCCACCATCGTGAAAGGGGGGATTCATGAGGACGAAATCGAGGTCCGCCTCACCGCCCACGGACCGGCGGACATCGCCATGCCGGAACAGGGCCCTGGAATCGCCCACATTGCGACGGGCGCAGGAGATGGCGCGGCGATCAATGTCCCAAAGCTCCAGCCCCGTCACCCGGTCGCTTTGAAGGGCTCGGACGGCCAGGATCCCAAGCCCGCAGCCTAAGTCGGCGCCATAGCCTTCAAGGGCCGGCAGGACCTCCAGCAGAAGGGCGGTGCCCGCATCAAGCCTGTCCCAGCTGAAGACACCTGGTTGGGTCCACAGGCCCAGGCGCGAGTCCAGGCGCATGGCGCCAGCCTCCAGGGCAGCCTCCAGGCCGACAGGCTGGGCGGGGCGGTTCGTCCTGCAGATCCTGTACTTGCGGCGAGGCTCGTCGGAGACGTCGCAGCCGAACCCGCGAAGGGTCCCGGCGATCCGGGCGCCGCCGCGATCACGGGGCGCCAGGGCGACGATCTCGGCGCCCTGCGGCAGAAGCTGGATCGCTCGGGCCAGGACCCAGTCTCGCTCAAGCCGGCCTGGGGGCGCCAGGATGAGGGCCGAGCCGAACGGGGACTCCGGTGTCTCGCAGAGGTCCGCTCCGGCAGGCTCCAGGGGCGAGACCTGGAGAGCGCCCGGCGGCTCCCTGAAGAGGATCGGCGGTGGATGGCCGTAAAGCAGGACAGGCGGCGTCATCCGCCGGACTAGCCCCGTTCCCGGGTGCGGGCGAAGGCGATGCCGGAATAGCGTTCGGCGACATAGCCCGTTTCCCAGCCCGACTTTGAGAGGAAGACCGGCTGGCCGTCGATATCCTCGGCCATGGCCGAGCGGTAGGCGGCGGAAAAGGCGCCGAGGTCCGCCTGAGAACCGGTGACCCAGCGGGCCTCTGTGTAGGGGCTGGACTCGAAGATCACCTCCAGCTGGTACTCGCTGGCGAGCCGGTCAGCCATGACCTCGAACTGAAGCTGTCCGACCGCCCCCACGATGAAGTCGGAACCGATGACCGGCCGGAAGAGCTGGGTGACGCCCTCCTCCGCCAGCCCCTCAAGGGCCCGGCGCAGATGCTTGGCCTTCAGGGGATCCTTGACCCGGACCCTCTGCAGGATCTCCGGGGCGAAGTTGGGGAGCCCGGCGAACCGCAGGGCGCCCGTTTCAGACAGGCTGTCTCCCACCCTCAGAACCCCGTGGTTGGGGATTCCGATCACGTCGCCGGCAAACCCCTCCTCGGCCAGCTCCCGGTCCGAAGCGAAGAACATGATGGGGGCGTTCACCGAGAGCTGACGGCCGGTGTTCTGGACCTTCAACTTCATTCCCCGCTGGAAGCGCCCCGAACACAGACGCAGGAAGGCGATCCGGTCGCGGTGATTGGGGTCCATATTGGCCTGGACCTTGAAGACGAAACCACTGACCTCGGGGTCGCCGGGCGCCACATGGGTTTCCACATCGGCCCGGAGGGCTGCAACCGGCCGTGGGGGCGGGGCGTAAGCGCCCAGGCCGTCGAGCAGTTGCTCGACGCCGAAGCGCCTCAGGGCCGACCCGAAGAAGACCGGCGTCATGTGGCCTTCCAGGAAGGACTGGGGATCGAAGGCAGGTGAGGCGCCCTGGACGAGTTCCGCGCTCTCGAGCAGTTCGTCCCGCTCCTCCGGCGTCAGGTAGGCGTCCATGGCCGCCCCATCGCCGGGCACGGGAGGGGGATGACCGGCCTGCTCCCGTTCGACGGCAGAGCGCTCGAAGGGCTGGAAGAGGCGCGAGCGCAGGTCCAACATGCCCTTGAACCGGCCCCCGGACCCGGCGGGCCAGAAGAGCGGCGCCGGGTTCAGGACCAGCTTGCTGGCAATCTCGTCGAGCAGCTCAAGAGGGTCCTGCGCCTCCCGGTCCATCTTGTTGATGAAGGTCACGATGGGGATGTCCCGCAAGCGGCAGACCTCGAACAGCTTCAGGGTCTGTGGCTCAATCCCCTTGGCGGCGTCCAGCACCATCACGGCGGCGTCGGCGGCGGTCAGGGTGCGGTAGGTATCCTCCGAGAAGTCCTCGTGACCGGGGGTGTCCAGCAGGTTGAACATCAGGCCCTGGTGGTCGAAGGTCATCACACTAGCTGAGACCGAGATGCCCCTCTCGCGCTCGATCTTCATCCAGTCCGACCGGGTGCGGCGATTCTCGCCCCGAGCCCGCACCTGGCCCGCAGCCCGGATCGCGCCCCCAGAAAGCAGCAAGGTCTCGGTCAGGGTGGTCTTGCCCGCATCCGGATGAGAGATAATCGCGAACGTGCGGCGGCGGGCGGCCTCGGCGGCGGGGGACTGGATCATGGTCTTGAGGTAGCCTGCGGGCCCCGCCGGCGCAATTCAGCAGCCGAGCCTTCCCCGGACATCCGGTCAGGTCCCGGTCCGGTTCCCGAGCTTGTTCCAGACTTCCTGGTTGGCCCAGGCGCCGCTCTTTTTTGTCTCCTGCAGCTTAAGGAGCTGGGCCAGCATGTCGTAACCGACGCTGCAGTAACGCACTGTGACGTCCCGAGGGTTGCAGCCCTGGTGCGGGGGCAGGAAGAGAACGCCGTTCACAGCAGGCTGCTTGGCCATGACCAGGGCGGCCAGCCTTCGCGCCTGGACAGGCTGCTTCAGGTGCAGCTGCGGATCCTCAGCGTACAGCTCCTGGCCGAGGATGAGGACCTGGGGAAAGGTCACCTCACGAACCTTGTAGGATAAGAGGTCCTGGACCATCTCCTTCTGGTCGAACTGCATCACCCAATCGTTCATCAGGAAAAGCACGATCGCATCTCCTCACCGATCCTGACGGTTGACCGACTTGCGCAACGAAAGGCGCCACTCGGCGATCAGTTACGAAAACTCCGTCGGAGAATCCAGAGGTTGGCCTATCCTTCCTCGACATCTTCCGTGAGAAAGTGTCGTCCTTGCCGGTCTTCGATCTCCACCACCCAGAGATCCGGGTCAATGCGGCGGGCACGGGCAATGTAAGTGTCGAGGTCAGCCTCGTGCACGGCCCGGGAAGGTCGCATCCAGACGGTCTCCCCGTCTGCACGGGTCGCTTCGGCAAAAAGGCGCACCTGGCCGCTGGAACGATTAACAACCTTGACGAGAACAGACCCGGCGCGCGCATCGCCCTTGTGCGCCAAGACCGCGAAGCCCCCTCCCAGTTCGACTCGCCGGATGAGGGCGGCGACCCAGATGTCCGTGGAGAATTTCAAGCGTCCCGCCGCTGGTCTAGGATGAGTCCGGTTGCGGCGCGCAGGCCGGGTGGCGCGGCCGGACCCTGGAAGGGAGTTTTCATGCCCCATCCCTGTGCGCGCATCAATCCCGCAGCCCTTGCTGTGGCGATGGCGGCGTCCCTTGCGGTTGGATCGGCAACCGCAGCAGCGACCGATCTCTACTATGAGCGCAGCCTCATGGCCGAGGCTGGCGCCCGCTGTAATCTCTTCACGCCGCAAATCCAGTCCGCCCTCGTGTCCGCGCGCGAGCAGGCCAGGGGGGCGGCGCTGCGGGCGGGCGGTTCCACACATGACATCCGGGCCATTGCGGACAGGGCCAGAGATCGAGCGAGGTCCACGCCCTGTGACTCGCGAGACCTCGGGATCGCCGCCCAGCGGGTCCGCAGCAGCTTCGCGGGATACGCCCGCCTTATCCGGCAGGACTTTCCCGGGGATGTTGGCGTCTGGAGGGCGGACCGGTCGGTAAACTCCCGGCGGCCCGTCTGGAAGCTGAGCCAGGACGCCCGCCAGGGTGCACTCCAGATGCGGCTCGGGATCGCCGGTCGGCCCGGCGCAGAACACCTGATGGCTGTAGCGACCTTCCCAGACCGCGTTCCGCCCTATACTGCGAGGATCGTCATGCGTGACAGGCGGCTGACCACCGGCCCCTACCTGGATACCCGGGGCGCCAGCCTGAAGTCTCTCCCCCTGCACATGCGAATCCCCAGGTCCGGGCCCTTCGAGAGCTACTCCGCCGAGAGCCGATCTCCCTCCGGGGCGGATCTCCTGCCGTCCGGGATGGCTTCCGGCTGGGCCTTCCGGTTCCCGGCGGCGGCCGCAGCGGCGATTGCAGAACTTGATCCTCGGGAGTCCATCCAGGTCGAGTTCCTGTTCGCTTCGGGGCCGCCCCAACGCCTCTTTCTGGAAGTCGGGGACTTCACCGCGGCGAGGGCCTTCCTGGCCGTCAGGGCCGGTTAGGCGCCCGGAGGCCAGTCAGGGCTGGCTCTGGCGGGGTGTGATCGCCGACGACGACGGGCAGGCGAACCGTGACTTCTGTCCCCTCCCATGGACGGCTGCTTATCGACAAGGCGCCGCCGTGAAGCCCCGCCAGGGCCTTCACGAGGCTCAGGCCCAGACCCACCCCGGCCGCCCTCTGATCGAGACTTCCCGCCTGCTCGAAGGGCCGCCCCAAACGGTCGAGGTCCTCGGGGTGGATACCGCGCCCAGTATCGGCCACGCGGAGCACCAGGTCGGCCTCCTCAGTATCAAGGGACAGGAGAATTCGCCCTCCGGAGGGCGTGGCCTTGATG
Organism: Phenylobacterium sp.; assembly: GCA_020401865.1. GTDB lineage: Bacteria > Pseudomonadota > Alphaproteobacteria > Caulobacterales > Caulobacteraceae > Phenylobacterium. The sequence continues at coordinate 104,179 of JADCAS010000004.1, forward strand.
GCGTTTGACAGGAGGTTCAGAGCGATCTGCTTGAGGGCTCGGCGGTCGGCCCGGACCGCGATCCGCGCGCGCATGTCCGGGGTCACGAAAGTCAGCCCCGCGCGCTCGATCTGAACGCACATCAGCCGGATCACCGCCGTCATTGCCTCACGAGCGTCGAACACCTCCGGGTGGAGCTCCAGACGTTCCGCCTCGATCCGGGACATGTCCAGGACGTCGCTGAGGAGCTCAAGAAGCAGCTCCCCGGATTCGTGGATCAATTCGGCGTAACCCCGGTAACTCTGCGGCAGAGGACCGAGCGCCTCTTCCCGCATAGCGTCGGCAAAACCCATGATGGCGTTGAGGGGGGTTCGGAGCTCGTGGGACAGGCAAGCCAGGAAGCGGGATTTGCCGGCGCTCCTGGCTTCGGCGTCCTTGAGCGCCGCCTCAAGGGCGGCTTCTCGGGCGACCACCGTGCGGAGGTCCAAAACGACCTCTTCCGCAGGAGACCCGGGTGCAGGCCCAGGTGGAACTTCTCTGAGATGCGGCCGACTCACTGCCATTTCCAAAGGCTATCGCCGCCACAGGCACCCCGGGAGTCGCTCCCGTGAATTCCCGGTGGATAACCTTTGGGGTCGCCAGATCGCTTGGCGCTTGCGCGGCGGCGACCGCGCTCCTAGACCGGTCACCCGCGGGACCGGGACAAGTCCCGGCCCGGTAGACCCCAGGATCCCAGCCTCGTGACCGCTTCCAACGCCTTCGACGAACGTCTCGATGATCTGGTGGAGACCTTCGATCTCCTGGGGGACTGGGAGGAACGGTATCGCCACGTGATCGACCTGGGCCGCAGCCTTGCTCCGCTCACGGACGCCGAACGATCGGAGGCCAACCGGGTCAGGGGCTGCGCCAGCCAGGTCTGGCTGGTCACCGAGATGGGCCCCGATGGCGCCCTGCTGTTCCGCGGGGACTCAGACGCGCACATTGTGCGGGGCCTTATCGCTCTTCTCCTGAACCTGGTTTCCGGTCTGCGGCCGGAAGAGATTGCGGACTTTGACGCCGCGACCGCCCTGAACCGCCTTGGGCTTTCCGCGAACCTGTCCTCCCAGAGGTCCAACGGACTCGCCGCCATGGCTGAGCGCATGCGTCGCGACGCCCGCGCGCACCTGCCAGTGCGCTGAAGCCCGGCCCGCCCTCTGGTCGGGCGATCAGGCCGCCCGAATGCCTGAGACGAGTTTCATCGCCCGGTCGCCGCCAAGAACGGCGTCGTAGCCCAGGATCATGTCGACGTCGGCCCCGTTGGTGGCGAGGGGCAGCCGCATCCACAGGACCGAGAGGTGCGGCGCGCCGCGCCAGCCCTGGGAGTGAACCCCGATCGCCGGGCGGCGGTCCTTGACGATGCCATCAAGCTCCCGCCGCCAGTAGTCGGCCGCCGGACCTGCATAGATCTCAGCGAGATTCCGCCCTGTGATCTCCGCGCCGTAGACGCCATAGAGACCGGTTCCGGCCAGGCGGACCCGGAAGCGACCGTCCGAACCTACTTCTGTCAGGCTGAGCATGGGGAGGAAGGACTTGATATCGGCCGGGCGTACATCGGCGCGGGAAGGCAGGCGCCCGTCCCTCCGCAGCCCCGCCCAGTAGGCGTAAAGCGCCTCCTGGGCGCCCTCGACCTTAGCGGTTGCGCCAAGTTCAGACACCATCTTCAGAGTCCCCTGCAACCCCTTGGATTCCTAACGAATCGTTTATCGCCTGATGCGCGAATCGGGGGCAAGCGAAAATTGGTTAACGAGACGCTTTCAGCCTTGGGGCGTCACGAAAAAGCCCGGCCGCTGGTGCGGCCGGGCTGTGCGGTCCCGGAGTGAGGATCGAGTGGAGTCAGGCCTTTCCACGGCGGCGCGGGGCTTGGCGACCGCCCTGTCCAAGGCCCATCTGCTTCGCCAGATCAGAGCGCGCCTTCGCGTAGTTGGGCGCAACCATGGGATAGTCCTTCGGGAGGCCCCACTTGGCGCGATAATCTTCCGGGCTCATGTTGTATTTTGTGCGGAGGTGACGCTTGAGCGACTTGAACTTACGCCCATCCTCCAGACAGATGATGAAGTCTGGCGTAATGGAGCGGCGAACCGGCACGGCCGGATCCCGAGGGGCGGCCTCGACGGGTTCTGCGGCGCCGCTGACGCCTGCAAGGGCGCGATGGACGCTCTGGATGAGCGAAGGAAGCTCTGAGGCGGAAATCGTATTGTTGCCAACGTAGGCAGAGACAATATCCGCAGTCATCTCGATGACGCCGGTCTTTTCATCCATAATGGGTTTCCATTTCTCCGAAATACAGAAAAGGGCCGCTTCGGAGCGACCGCCAAATCCAGATAGCGTTAGGGTGCAGAGACTGCAAGCATTCAACAGTGAATTACTGCAGCTACATGTACGATTTCACCCGTCGGCAGCAGTGTCAGGATTTGGGCCAGAACGAAGGCCTCCCCGGAGGCTAGAAACCGGGGAGGCCGAACGTCACTGAAATCTGGGTGCGTTCCAGTGTTCCCAGATATTGGGCAGGTCGGTGGAAACCTTGTCCGGATAGCGGGGCGGACGCTTCTCGAGGAAGGAGGTGACCCCCTCTTTCGCGTCAGCCATGGCGCCCCGGGCCTGGATCCCCCGGCTGTCGGCCATGTGGGCCTCCATCGGATGGTTCGCGCCGGCCATGCGCCAGATCAGCTGTCGGGTCAGGGCGATGGACACCGGGGCGGTGTTGTCGGCGATCTCGCGGGCCAGGGCGCGGGCTGCAGGCAACAAGTCCTCGGGCGCGTGCATCGAGCGGACCAGACCCTTTTCATGGGCTTCCTGGGCCGGGAAGACACGACCGGAATAGCACCACTCCAGGGCGGTCTGGATGCCCACAAGTCGGGGAAGAAACCAGGAAGAGCAGGCCTCGGGGTTGATCCCCCGGCGCGAGAAGACGAAGCCGTAGCGGGCGTCGGTGGAGGCCATGCGGATGTCCATGGCCAACTGCATGGTGACGCCCACGCCGACCGCGGGGCCGTTCACGGCGGCGATCACCGGCTTCAGGCTGTCGTAGATCCGCAGGGTCAGGAGGCCTCCGCCGTCCCGCTGGACGCCCTCGACAGTGCGGGCTTCCTTGTCCTGCCCGCCGCGGGTCGAATAGTCGAAGGTCGCCGCTCCGGCCGAGAGGTCTGCGCCGGCGCAGAAGGCCCGGCCGGCGCCGGTCACGATCACCACCCGGACGCTGTCGTCGGCGTCGGTCTGGTCGAAGGCGGCGATCATCTCCTGCGTCATCTGCGTGTTGAACGCGTTGAGCTTGTCGGGTCGATTGAGGGTGAGAGTGGCGATGCCGTCCTCGACTTCCAGGCGGATCGTCTCGAAGTTTGACATGGTCTTGCGTCTCCGTGGCGTTTCGGGCGCATCGGTCGGCCTTGACGGACCTTCCGTCAAGACCTGCATATGCACCGCGCAAGCCGGAGGACCGGCGGCCCGCAGCCGGGCGACGACCGAGGAGGATGATCATGCACCCCGCCACCCACGCCCGAACCCATCCGGACCGCGCCGCCTACATCATGGGCGCGACGGGGGAGACCGTCACCTATGCCGAGTTGAACGACCGCTCGAACCAGGGCGCACAGCTGTTCCGTTCCCTGGGCCTGAAGACCGGCGACGTCATCGCCCTTATGCTCGACAACCACCCCCGCTATTTCGAAATCGCCTGGGCCGCCCAGCGCTCAGGGCTCTACTTCACCTGCATCTCGTCCAAGCTTTCCGCAGGCGAGATCGAGTACATCATGAAGGACTGCGAAGCGAAGGTGCTGATCACCTCCGCCGGCGTGGGCGCCGTCATCGACGAGCTTCCACCTCTCATTTCCGGAGTGAAGCTGTACATGGTCGGCGAGCCCCGCGCGCCCTACGAAAGCTTTGAGGCCGCCCGCGCCACCATGCCTACGACACCCATCGCGGACGAGACCGCCGGAGCGGACATGCTCTATTCCTCCGGCACTACGGGCCGACCCAAGGGGATCAAACCCCCGCTCACAGGCGCCGCGATCGACGAACCCAACGCCCTGACGATGATGGCCCAGGGGCTCTTCGGGTTCCGGCCGGACAGCATCTACATCTCCCCTGCCCCCCTCTACCACGCCGCACCCCTGCGCTGGTGCATGGGGGTTCATCGGATGGGCGGCACCGTCGTTGTGATGGAGAAGTTCGATCCCGAGACCGCACTCGCCCTGATCGAGCGTTACCGGATTGATGTCGGCCAGTGGGTCCCTACCCACTTCGTGCGCATGCTCAAGCTGCCGGCCGAGGTGCGGGCGAAGTACGATGTCTCCTCCATTCGCTCAGCGGTCCACGCCGCCGCCCCCTGCCCGATCCCCGTGAAGGAACAGATGATCGAATGGTGGGGCAAGGTGGTCCACGAGTACTACGCCGGCTCTGAGGGCAACGGCTTCTGCTATGTCGGCCCGGAGGACTGGCTGGCCCACAAGGGCACGGTGGGCAGATCGGTCATGGGCGAGGTCAGGATCGTCGGCGACGATGGTGAAGAGGTCCCGCCGCGCACCGAAGGCACAGTCTATTTCGCCGGCGGCGCCCCCCTCGCCTATCACAACGCTCCCGACAAGGTGGCCGAAAACACCAACAAGCATGGCTGGACCACCCTGGGCGACGTGGGCTGGGTGGATGAGGAGGGCTTTCTCTACCTTACCGACCGCAAGAGCTTCATGATCATCTCGGGCGGGGTGAACATCTATCCGCAGGAACTCGAGAACCTGTTGATCACCCACCCGAAGATCACCGACGCCGCCGTGGTGGGCGCCCCGCACGAAGAAATGGGAGAGCAGGTGGCGGCGATGATCCAACCGGCGGACTGGGCCGACGCCAATGACGCTTTCCGCGCCGAGATCGCCGAATTCTGCCGGGCCAACATCAGCCATGTGAAGTGCCCGCGGATCATCGACTTCATGGAGGAGCTGCCCCGCCACCCGACGGGCAAGCTCTACAAGCGCCTGATCCGCGACGCCTACTGGGGCAAGGAAGGCTCGAAGATCGTCTGACGCTGTCGGGCGGAAGGGGGTCTGCTGAGGGGCCGTTGCGCCCCCGCACCCCGCTCCGCGGGGAGCTCCCCTGCAGGGGAGCAATTGGCTCCGCAATTCCTCCACCTCTTGAGGGGGAGGTGGGCCGCGAAGCGGACCGGAGGGGGTCAACTGAGATGCCGGTTCGCCCCTAGTAAGCCCGCCCGATCAGGATCTCCTCGACCCCCGGCCGCCCCGTGAACAGGCAGGGCCCGAAGGTCGCCGGCTGGTCCATGGGGGCGTTGCGCAGGGTCAGGCGCAGGGCCTTCAGCTTCTGCTCGATGGCCTCCAGCTCCTCGCCTGTGGGTCGGGCCCACGGCGCGCGCACCCAGCCGCGGAAAGCGCTCGCCTCCTCGTCATCGGCCGCGGCCGCGCCGAAATAGGCGGCCATCTCGTCGAACGTCGCGAGGTCGGTGCGGATGTTGGCGTCCAGCCGCGCCTTGGCCTCGTCGTACAGCCGTTTCTGGATCTCGGCGAGCAGGGCCGGCAGGCCGGCGAGGAAGTCCTCACGCGACAGGGACTGGCTGGCCACCCTGTCGCCGTCGCGCAGGCGGTCCCGGCGCATGAAGCTGATGGTCCCGCCGGCCACGTCGCGGGGACCCAACTCGATGATGACCGGCGCGCCGCGGCGCACCCAGTTCCACCGCTTCTCGGCCGACTTCTGGGCCTTGGTGTCAAGGAGGGCCCGGACAGGCTCTCCCAGGGCGATCACCTGGCCCATGGCCTTCACCAGGGCCTCGCCCGCCGCCAGGACCTCGGCGTCCTCGGGCTTGTCCCTCAGCATGGGCACGATCACCACCTGCCGGGGCGCGATGGCCGGGGGCAGGCGCAGGCCGTCGTCGTCGCCGTGGGTCATGATCACCCCGCCGATCAGGCGGGTCGAGACGCCCCAGCTGGTGGTGTGACAGTGCACCAACTCACCCGCCGAATTCTGGAAGCGGATGTTCTGGGCCTCCGCGAAGTGGGTGCCCAGGTCGTGCGAGGTCCCCGCTTGCAGGGCCTTGCCGTCCTGCATCATGGCCTCGATGGAGAAGGTGTTGTCCGCGCCGGGAAACCGCTCGTTCTCGGGCTTCTCACCGGCGATCACAGGCATGGCGAGCACCGTCTCGGAGAACTCCCGGTAGACCTCCAGCATCTTCAGGGTCTCCTCCCGGCCCTCCTCGGCGGTGGCGTGGGCGGTGTGGCCCTCCTGCCAGAGGAATTCGGAGGTCCGCAGGAACAGGCGGGTGCGCATTTCCCAGCGCACGACATTGGCCCACTGGTTGATCAGGACCGGCAGGTCGCGGTGGCTCTTGATCCACCGCGAGAAGGCGTCGCCGATGATGGTCTCGGAAGTGGGGCGCACCACCAGCGGTTCTTCCAGACGGGCGTCGGGATCGGGCCCGAGCTTGCCGTCCACCGACTTCAGCCTGTGGTGGGTGACCACCGCCATTTCCTTGGCGAAGCCTTCGACGTGGTCGGCCTCCTTGGCGAAGAAAGACAGGGGAATGAAGAGCGGGAAATAGCAGTTCTCGTGCCCGGTCTCCTTGATCCGTCGGTCGAGGGTTTGCTGGATGCGCTCCCAGACGCCATAGCCCCATGGCTTGATGATCATGGCGCCCCGGGTCGGGGAAACCTCGGCCAGGTCGGCCTCCCGGACAATGGCCTGGTACCAGTCGGGGAAGGTGGACGTATTGCCGGTCATGCGGCTGACGCTGAGCGCGCGTTGCATCGGGTGCCTCCTGCAGGGCGACACTCCTTAAGGCGGACAGGCCCTGCAGGCAAAGCCCGCTTGCGCGGTCGGCGGCGGATGCTATCGCTAGCGGCGCGATTGCAACATCTTGAGGAGCGCGACATGAACCCCGTGGAATTCAAGGACCTGCCCGGTCTGGTCGGCCAGGAAGTCGGTGTGTCGGACTGGGTCGAGATCAGCCAGGAGCGGGTCAACCAGTTCGCAGAAGCCACCGGCGACCACCAGTGGATTCACGTCGACGTCGAGCGCGCCACGCGTGAAATCGGCGGACCCATCGCCCACGGCTACCTGACCCTGTCGCTCATCCCCTTCCTGGGCGCGGGCATGCTGCCCGTGAAGGGCGTCAGTCGAGGCATCAACTACGGCTCCGACAAGGTGCGTTTCATCAACATGGTGCGTGTCGGCAAGCGGGTTCGCATGCGCCAGAAGCTGATCGGCGCCGAGCCCAAGGCTGGCGGCATGCAACTCCGCAACGAATGCACCATTGAAATCGAGGGGGAGTCCAAGCCCGCGTGCGTGGCTGAGACCATCAGTGTTCTGTACGGCGCCTGAAGCGCATGCACCGGGGCGGCGCTTGCGTCGCCCCTGACCCCTCAAGACCTGGACGCCCGCAATGAATCGCAGAAACTGGCTCGCCGGCGCCGCAGCCATGGCCTTCGCAACCCCCGCGGCGGCGGCGGCACGGAGCACACGCCCCATGACCACCCCGGCGCCTCCCATCGCCCGTCGCGACCCTGTCGTCATCACCCAGCTGGGGCGAACGCGCACGGATGAGTTCGCCTGGATGAAGGATGGGAACTGGCAGAAGGTTCTGCGCGACCCTTCCGTGCTGAAGCCTGAGATCCGCCAGCACCTGGAGGCGGAGAACGCCTACATGCGGGCGGTCCTGGCGCCCACCGAGTCTCTCCAGGAGACCCTCTTCCAGGAGATGAAGGGGCGAATTCGGGAGGACGACGCTTCAGCCCCCGAGCCCGACGGCGACTACGCCTATCTGACCCGCTACGCCCCCGGCGCCCAGCACCCCGTCCATGTCCGCCGGCCTCGCCGGGGCGGCGCCGAGGAAGTCCTGCTGGACGAGGAGGCTGAGGCCAAGGGCAAGGCCTTCTTCAGCGTGGGCGCCGCCGGACACTCGCCGGATCACCGCTACTACGCCTGGGCGGCCGACGAGCAGGGCTCGGAGGTCTTCCGCATCCGCATCCGGGACCTCTCCACCGGCCAGGTCCTGCCCTCGCCGGTCGAGAGCTCGACAGGTGACTTCACCTTCTCGCCCGACAGCGCCTGGCTCTTCTGGACCTGGCGGGACGACAATGGACGCCCCGCCCGGATTTATCGCCGCCCCGTCCGGGGGACCGCCGCCGACGACGTCCTGGTCTACACCGAGCGAGACGAGGGCTTCTTCATCGGGGTCCGGCGAAGCGCCTCGGGTCGCTTTCTGCTGATCCCCTGCGGCAACCAGGAGACCAGCGAGGTCCTGCTTATCCCTGCCGACCGGCCCACGGCCGCGCCGGTTCCCCTGGAACCCCGCCGCGACGGCGTGCTTTATGACGTCGAGCACTGGAACGACCGCTTCATCATCCGCACCAATGTCGACGGGGCCGTGGACTTCAAGCTGGTCGCCGCGCCGGAGGCCGCGCCAGGACGCGCCGGCTGGAAGGACCTTATCCCCCACCGGCCAGGCGTACTCGTCGAGGGCGTGATCGCCTTCCGGCGCTGGATGGTGCGTCTGGAGAAGGCCGACGCCTTGAACCGGATCGTCATACGGGGCGAGGACGGCGCCGAGCACGCCATCGCCTTCGACGAACCCGCCTTCGCCCTCGCCCTCGATCCGGGGCTTGAGTACGACACCGACACCCTGCGCTTCGTCTACAACTCCATGACCACGCCCCGGAGCTGGGTGGACTACGACATGGCCCGTCGCGCCCGGACCGTGGTGAAGACCCAGGACATCCCCTCCGGCCACGACCCCTCGCGCTACGAGACCCGTCGCCTGAACGCCCGGGCGGCCGACGGGACCGAGGTTCCCATCTTCGTCCTGATGCGGAAGGGGCAGAAGCTCGACGGCTCTGCACCCCTCCTCCTCTATGGCTATGGCAGCTATGGCATCTCCCAGGAGGCCAGCTTCTCCATCCGCGCCCTGAGCCTGGTGGACCGGGGCTGGATCTGGGCCCGGGCCTGCGTGCGCGGCGGATCGGAGAAGGGCTGGGGCTGGTTTCTGGACGGGCGCCGCGAGCGCAAGATGAACACCTTCACGGACTTCGTCGCCTGCGCCGAGCACCTGCACCGCCAAGGCTACGGCCGGCCGTCCAATACCGTGGCCTATGGCGGTTCGGCGGGCGGCCTGTTGATGGGCGCCGTGGCCAACCTGCGCCCGGACCTGTTCACGGGGATCATCGCCGCAGTGCCCTTCGTGGATGCGCTCAACACCATGAGCGACGCCTCCCTGCCCCTGACGCCGCCGGAGTGGCCGGAGTGGGGGAACCCGCTGACCGACTCCAAGGCCTACGACACGATCGCCGGCTACAGCCCCTACGACAACATCGCCGCCCGGCCCTACCCGGCCATCCTGGCGACGGGCGGCCTATCAGACCCCCGAGTCACCTACTGGGAGCCCGCCAAGTGGGTGGCGCGCCTGCGCCCGGCGTCCACGAGCGGGCGCCCCATCCTCCTGAAGATGAACATGGAGGCCGGCCACGCCGGCGCGGCGGGCCGGTTCGACGACCTGAAGGAGACGGCCCTGGAATACGCCTTCGCCCTGTGGGCGGTGGAAAACCGTGGAGCCTCCTGAGGCGCGCCGGATGATGTCAGGAAATGGCTGGGGAACTAGGACTCGAACCTAGAATGACGGTACCAAAAACCGCTGTGTTACCATTACACCATTCCCCAGCAGGAACGGCGACGCAGATCGGCCGCGCGAGGGCGTCGGAATAGCCCAAGGCCGGGCGGGATGCAACGCCTCCGCCTCGCTTGCGACCCGGCGCCCGGTCCTCTATAAGCCGGCCCCTTAGTCGGAGTGTGGCTCAGTCTGGTAGAGCACCGCGTTCGGGACGCGGGGGTCGCAGGTTCAAATCCTGCCACTCCGACCATTTCCCCCCAGCCCCCAATGATCACCGCCCGAGACCCGGTCTCGCGCGAAATGTTCATGTTTTGTTTTGCCGCCTCCAGTCGCCGTGAGACACCCATCGGGACCCGGAGGGACCGCCCCGATCCGGCGTGAACCTTAGCGGAGCAAGATATGGCGAAGATGCCGAAGGGCCAGCCTCGTGAGGTCCCTGACCCCGAGGGAGATCTTTATCATCGCGAGATGGCGCGCATCCGGAGGATGCAGGAGACTCAAGACTATGGCGCGGCGCCTCCACAGGACCTTGTCGAAGCTGACCCGGACATCCTGGACAGCCTGCCCAGGATTCGTCAGCCAGGCCCCGTAGCGTCACTGATCCCGGTCGTCGGGCCGGCCTGGCAGGCGGCGGCGGACTTGCAGGAAGGAAACCTGGTCGGCGCCGGCGTGAATACCGCGCTGGCCATCGCGGATGCGACGCCTGCAGGGCCATTGATCAAGGGCGCCAAGGCCGCGAAACTTGGCATTGGGGTCTTAAAGAAGGGGTCCGTGACCGCCGGCGCAGCGCAAAAGATGATCAAGAAGGCGGGCCTTACGGGACCCGGAAAGGAGGTCCACCACTCCATTCCCCTCGATGGCGTGGGCCGATCTGTCCAGGATTGGCGGAATCACTACCTCTTCCTGAAGGTCCTTCCCAAGGAGGTTCACCGCCGCTTGCATGGCAGTTGGGCGGGAAAGCCCCGGTATGATCCCGTCCGGCGCATTTGGTACGGGACAACCGACTGGCAGAAGGCCTTCCCGACCTCGGGGGCCTCCATGACGGCCGACAGCGTCGAGAACTCCAGCCGGAATTCGACCGCAAAATCGAAATGAGGGTAGCGTCGCGCCGTATTTCGAACAGAATAGGAACCAAGGGTCGTGGCGGTAGGATCAACGAGGGAGTCCGGAATGGCGGGCGTTTTCAGTTTTCTGGGCGGGCTCTTCGCCCGCCAGCCGCGGGAGAGTCTCCCGCCGACCGAGCGGGTCCAGGCCATCCTGGACCAGATCCGTGCGGAGTCTCGCCCCTGCCTTCACCTGGTTCCCGGAGGCGGGGGACAGACCCGGTTCGGAGGGGCGCCTGAGATTACCGGCGACTGGCCCCGGTTCGGCGGGCGCCCCATGGCCCACCTGGCCCGGATCGACCTGGCGGAGGTGCGCGCCGCCGGCGGCCCGGACTGGTTGCCGGCGGAGGGACGACTGCACGTCTTCCTCGACATGGGCGCCCGCGCGCAGGACTTCGAACCGGAACAGCCGGGGGCCTGCGTCGTCCGCTGGGAGACGGGCGAGGTTGCGCCCCCTGAGCCGCCAGCGGACCTGAAACCCCGCAGCCGGATCGCCCCCTTTCCCCTCACCTTCCAGCCGCGGACCTCCTTCGCCGATGAGCGCGTCGAAATCGACTGGAGGGGCTTGACCCGTGACGAGGAGCGGACCCTGGACGCCGCGATACTCGGCTTCCTGTCGCCCGAGCCCGCCCACCAGATCGGCGGCTATCCCGGGAACCTCCAGGGAGATGACATGGAGGTCCAATGCGCAGTTGCCGCCGCCCACGGCGGCGACCTGCGCAAGGTCGGCGAGGACGATCCGACCGCAGCGGAGTTGGAGGCCGCGCGAGACTGGCGGCTCCTCCTGCAGGTCGACAGCGATCCCGGTGCAGGCTTCGACTGGATCCAGAACGGACGGCTCTATTTCTGGATTCGGGAGGCCGACGCCCGGGCCGGGGACTTCACGCGCGTCTTCGGCCTCGCCCAGTTCCTGTAGGCGCTTGGGTCGGCCATGGGCGCCGTGAAAAGGAGAGCGCTGGACCTGCAGGCGTCGCCGCAGGCAGGAAGGAACGCCCGGTATGGCTGCATCGGTCAAGACGCAGGCCGATCGCAGCCCCGAGGTCTGAAACGCCGCGGACCTGCCCTGTGTTTTCCCGCAGCGGCTCTTGCCACTGATCAGACAGTCCTCGCGATTGCTGACATGCGCACCCCAATCTAGTCTGCCTCAGGTGATCATCGCTTTTCACAGGGATTGAAGGCTTGGAAAACCGGCACCCTGCTTCGGCGCACTCCGGGTTTATCAAGCCTGCCCGTCGCTACGTGCGGCGGTTCATGGAGATCACCGGGCTTATCGGACCCTATTTCCGTTGGCTGGAACATCGCATCGCTCGCCGACCCGGTGAGCCGGTGATCGACGGCCGCCCGATGCCGCCTCGAGACCTGATCGTCGCCGTCTCTGGAACAGCCGATGAGCGCTGGTTCTCAGAGCGTGGAAAGTCCGACGCCGCGAAATTCATGACTATCGCGAAGAGGTATGGGCTCGATGAAGCAAACGCAGCTACGGTTCTGGACTGGGGTTGCGGGTGCGGTCGCATTGCTCGCTGGATCGCCGACGACGTGATCCGCGGGGGTGGTCGGTTCCATGGCGCAGATCTCAACCCGACTCTGATCCGCTGGTGCGCCGCGAACCTGCCGGGCTTCTATACGGAGAACAGCCTGCGTCCTCCCTTACCCCTCGGGGACAGCCAGTTCGATCTTGTTTATGCTCATTCGGTTCTGACCCACCTCACGGAAGCGGTCGCGGTCGACTGGCTGGCGGAATGCGCACGCGTTTTGAAGCCTGGCGCAATTGCGCTGCTCACCTTTCATGATGAGACATTCGCCGAGCATTGGGGACCACCCGAGGTCAGTCCCGCTCTCAAGACCCGCCCCTATCTGGTTTGGAACAACGCCCTCGAAGGCTCGAACTATCTTTCGGCCTGGACCACGCGCGCTCATTTCGGCGCGCTGGCGAGGACAGCAGACCTCGACTTGCTGGAGATCATCCCCGGCAGCCAGGAGTTCCCCGAACAGGCGCTGGCGGTGCTACGGCGCCGGTGATGTGCAGATCGTCCGCACCGTTAGGTCAGATTTCGGTCTTGATCGCCCGGTCCCGGGCGCCCGGGCCGGGGACTCCACGCGCGTCTTCGGGCTCGCCCAGTTCCTGTGAGGGCCCTGGAACGTCGGGAAGAGCCGGCCGCTCCATTGGCGCGCGCCGCGTCCCGGGGTAGGGTCTCTTTCCCTGATCCCTCCCATGGCGCGCAATGAAACACTTCCTCCTGACCATGGCCGGCGTCTTCGCCGGTCTGCTGCTCTTTCTGGTCGGTGTTCCCTTTCTGCTGATCGTCCTGGCGGCCGGCGCCTCTGGCCCCGAACCGACCCCTGCGCGCACCGTGGTGGAGCTGGACCTTCGCGAGGTCATCACCGACCAGGACAGCGCAAATCCCTTCGCCAGTTTCGGCCAGCCGAGCCTGTCGGTCCTGAAGATCGTGACCACGCTGCGGAAGGCCGAGACCGACGACCATGTCCGCGGCCTCCTGGTCCGCCTGCCCGAGGCCGGCATGGAGCCGGCCATGGCGGACGAGATCTCAGACTCTCTGCGGCGGTTCCGCAAGACCGGCAAGCCGGTGATCGTCTTCAGCCAGGGGGTCTATCCCGCCGGAGCCACCCCCTCGACCTACATGCTGGCGGCGGCCGGCGGCCAGGTGTGGATGCAGCCCGGCGCCTCTCTCCAGGCCACGGGTCTGGTCTCGGAGGACATCTTCCTGAAGCGGCTGTTCGAGCGTTACGGCGTGCGCGCCGAGTACGAGCAGCGCAAGGAGTTCAAGAACGCCGTCAACGGCTACCTCCAGTCCGACTACACGGCCGCCCACCGGGAAGCGACGCGGTCCATGCTGGAGTCCATCTACGGCTCGGCCCTCAACCGGGCGGCGGCCGACCGACGCCAGTCGCCCGCCGCCCTCAAGGCCGCCCTGGAGTCGGGCCCCCTGATGGCCGAGGAAGCGCTGAAGCTGAACCTGATCGACCGGGTGGACTACCTCGACGCGGCCCGTAAGCAGCTGTCCGACCGCGCCGGCAAGGACGCCGAGTTCCGCGACCTGCGCGACTACGCGCGAAGCCAGCGGGATCTTAAGTCCCTGACCGGTCCGGCCATCGCCGTGGTCACCGCCGAGGGCGGCATCGTCACCGGCGGGGACGGCGGGGCCAATCCCTTCGCCGCAGAGGGCGCCATCTATTCCGACCTCCTGGAGAACGCCCTCCGGGCGGCCATCGAGGACGAGGACGTCCGCGCCATCGTGCTGAGGGTCAATTCGCCCGGGGGGTCGGACACCGCCTCCGAGCAGATCCGGCGCGCCGTGGAGGCGGCCAAGGCGGCGGGCAAGCCCGTCGTGGTCTCCATGGGTCCTTACGCCGCCTCGGGCGGCTACTGGATCTCGTCCAACGCCTCGGCCATCGTCGCCCAGCCCACCACCCTGACCGGCTCCATCGGGGTCTTCGGGGGCAAGATCGCCCTCGGCGAGGCCCTGGCGCGGGTGGGGGTGGATCTTCGCCAGGTGGGCGTGGGCGCGGACTACGCCTCCGCCTTCTCCCTGGGATCGGGGCTGACAGAGTCCCAGAGGGCGGCCTTTGGTCGCTGGATGGACCAGATCTACGCCCGCTTCATCGGCCGGGTGTCCGAGGGTCGGCGCCTGCCCGTCGAGCGGGTGGAGTCCCTCGCCAAGGGCCGGGTCTGGACGGGCGCCCAGGCCAGGGAACTCGGCCTGGTGGACCAGATCGGGGGCTTCTACGACGCGGTCGACCGGGCCCGCGCCCTGTCCGGGGTCAACCAGGAGATGCGGCTGAAGTGGATGGCGTCGGAGGGCTCACCCTTCGAGGCCTTTGAGCGCCTGTTCGGAGTCTCCACCGCCTCGGCGCGGACGCTGGCGGCGTCCGCCTGGGTGCTGGGCGACCCGCGGGCCCAGGCCCTTCTCGACGAGATGGCCTGGAGCCGGATGCCTCCGGGCTCGGCGGCGGTCCGGGCGCCCGCCCCAGACTACTGACTCAGGGGCTCAGGCGCCGCCGTAGGTGCGCGCCGCCGCCGCCATGGCCAGGACGATGGCGCGGTCGTCCGTGGACAGGAGCGGGTTCCAGACGTCGAAGATCAGGACGGTGCGAAGAGAGTCGCTACCGTTGTAGGCCTCGTGCTCCAGGGTGTCGTCAAAGACGATGACCTCTCCCGGCCGCCACTGGATCCGGTCAAAGCCGACGCGGTACTCGCAGTTCTCAGGCACGACAAGCGGCAGGTGGGCGATGACCCGGGCGTTGGTCTCGCCATGATGGGGCGGAATCCGGGTCCTGGGGGCCAGGGCCGAGAACATCACGTTCGGGCAGAGGCCCTCGATCCGGGCCAGGTCCACTTCGGCCAGGGCGGCGGTGGTCGCCGGACACATCGCCTGGTTCTCCAGCGCAGGCGCGCCGCTCTTCCAGAGGTCAAGCGTGCTCCACCGGTCCGAGTGGTTCAGCTCGCCCCACTGGTTCACCGGCTGTCCGGGCGCATAGGCGATGTAGGGATTGAAGGCCCCCTGCGCTGTGGCGAGGGCGGCCTCCAGCTCCCGGCGAATCTCGTCGGTCTGCGCCTCCAGCGCCTCGATCCAGGGGAAGTGACTCCGGTCGAAGAAGGGGACTGCGGGTAGCCGCGGCACATAGAGCTGGTTGGCGTCGGAGAGGTAGGGGCGGCTGGCGCCGGCCATGATGGACAAGGCCTCCCGCCAGCGCGACCGGTCGGTGGGCTGGGCCTGGCGGACCAGGCCGTCCAGGCTCCGGAGAAGATAGTCCTGGTAGGCCTTTGTCTCGGCCTCTACCAGGCGGGCGGCGTGCTCCAGCTCCCCGCGCAGATGGGCAGGCCAGTGCTGGGAGGGCGGGGCCACCTTCAGGGCGTTGCGATAGGTCACGACCGCCGCAGCGGTTCCGGAGGTCTCCTCCAGAAGGCTGGCCTTGGCCAGCAGGGCGGGCAGGGAATACGGGTCGGCGACCAGGGCGCCCTGGATGGCCTCCCAGGCCTCCTCTGGCCGTCCGGCGGTCCTCAGCGCGGCGGACAGGAAGACCCAGACCGTCGCCTCGCCCGGGGCGGCCGCGCAGGCCTGCCGCAGGAGGTCGATGGACTCTTCCATCCGACCGGCCTGCAGGGCGTGCACCCCCAGGCTGTACAGGGCCTCGGGATGGCCGGCGTCGGCGCCCAGCACCTTGCGCCACATCTCCTCGGCCTCGGACCACCGTCCTGCCCGCGCCGCCGCCCGCGCCGCCTCGGCCCACTGCACTGCCTGCACCTTCGCCTCCGGAAAAACAAAAAGGGGCGGCGGAGATGTTCCGCCGCCCCCAAAGATTGGATCGCCGTAGGGATTAGAACCGGAGGTTCAGGCCCACCGCGAAGACCCGGCCCAGGGTGTCGTAGTTCGAGGGCAGGGTGTTGCCGTTGTTGGCGGCGGTGGTGGCGGCTTCGTTGCCGACGATCGGCGGATCTTCGTTGAACACATTCCGGACGGAGGCGCTGAGGCGGACCGCATCATTGACCGCCCAGGACCCGTTCAGATCGAGATAGTTGAAGGCGTCGATCTTCCGGAACTTGGCGAAGGTCGAGGCCTGCTGCGGCTTCTCGATCTCCACGGCGTCCTGATAGCGCCACTGATAGCCGAGGGAGAAGTCGCCGAAGGACCAGTTGGTCCGCTGGACAAACCGCAGCTGGTGGGTGGGGTTGCCGCAGGCGGTGCCGTAGTAACCCATGCAGTCCACGACCGGAATGGTGGGGTCGGAGCGGCGCTCGTTGGTCATGTAGTAGTTGGCCGCCAGGCTGAACTGCAGCCGGCCCCAGTCTTCGGAAGCGCCAAGATCCGCAAGACCGATCCCGAAGCCCGCGTTCATTTCAACGCCTTCCGCTTCGCGGTAGTCCAGGTTCTCGGTCAGGAGCCTGATGCCGGACGCCGGCGAAGCGAGGTCGCCGTTGATCCGAACGACCTTGGCGCACTGGCTGGCGACACCGGCGTTGTAGCAGGCGTTCAGCACTTCCTGGGCGTCGTACTCACCAATCCAGTCCTCGACGCGGATCTTGTAGTAGTCGACGGAAATGAAGGGCGAGGAGACCACCGGGATGAAGCTGGGGGTCCAGACAAAGCCCACGGTCGTGGTGTCCGCCGTCTCGGGCTTGGGCAGCTTCTGGAGATTGGTCCCCTCAAAGGTGCTGATCTGACCAGAGACGATGTCCTGAACGACGCCCACCTGGGCCGCCGTCATGCCGGTGGAGACGCACCGGGCGCGCAGGGTGGCGTTCCCGGCCAGGACGCTCGCATTGGCGACCGAGCAGGGGTCGAGGGTGGCGTTCTGCAGGCCGGAGACGAGGGGCGCCGCGAGTTCACCGACGTTCGGCGCGCGAACGGCGCGCTGTTGCATGGCGCGGATCCGAAGGCCGTCCACCGGCTCCCAGTTCAAGCCCGCCTTCCAGGTCGTATTCGAACCGGAGGGGTTGTAGTCCGCGAAACGGAAGCCCAGCTCGACATCCAGAGACTTGGCGAAGGCCGCGTCGGACATCAGCGGAACAATGGTTTCGCCGAAGATTTCGTAGACGTCGAAGCCGCCCTTGATCGGCAGGGTGTTGCCGCCGGCGCCGCCCAGGCAGCTGGTGGGCGCCAGCTTCAGGCACTCGTCGGGGATGCTCTCGCCAGTCTCTTCGCGGTACTCGGCGCCGAAGCTCCACTGCACGGGCAGGGCCGCCGACGGAACCTTGATGGAGTCCACAGCGCCGGAGATCGATCCGCCGAAGATGGTCTGCTTGTAGATCTGCTGCTCGATGCCGACGGCGCCCACATAGGCCGCCATGGCCTGGGTGATGGTGCCGTAGCCGCCGAAGACATTGACGGGCACGCAGGTATCGCCCGAACGGCAGACCGCAGCACCCCCCGGACCCGGGACGGCGTTCAGGGCGTTCCCGAAGTTGGTGACGTTGGTGTAGCCGGCGGCGATGTTGGTGCGGTCCGCCTGGCCGTGCTGGACGAAGACATCCCAGTTCCAGTTGTCGAACACTTCACCGCGGAAACCGGCGTTGAACTGGAAGGTGTTGTTCTGATAGGTCGAGGAGCGCTCGCCCAATTCACCCGTCCGGCGACGGATGACCAGGTTGATGTCGTCCGCAGCGTCCACAACACCGTTCGTGTTCAGGTCCCTCCAGTTGCTGGCCAGCAGGGTGCCGGCGACCCGGGCGGTGTTGGCCTGGGTGATGATGGTGCTGCGGGCCGAGGCCGACAGGAAGGGGTTGCTCAGCGGAACAAAGAAGGAGCTCCCGAAGATCCCGGAGGGCGCGATCTGCTGGCGCACCCGGGTCTTGGAGTAGAGCAGGCTGGCGTAGGCCTCCACATTATCCATCACCTCGTAGGTGGCGAAGGCCGAGCCGCCCCAGCGCTCCTGCGGGGTCTGGTAATAGTTGAAGGGGTTGAAGTTGAAGACCGAGCAGTTGGCGCCGATGGTGCCATCGTCGCGGAACTGGCCGAGGCTGCCGCCCACGCCGGTGATCGCCACGCGGGTGGGAACTGTGGTGGTGGAGCCGCCGGCCGCCACGGCGCCGGGGCCGCCGCAACCCGCGGGCGGAGCGGGCGGGGTGGTGGCGCCGAGATTGTCCCCGGTCGCGGTCACCACGCCCAGGAGGCCGAAGGGCCGGGCGGCGAGCAGGACGCCGTCACGCTTGGAATAGTTGACGCTGACCACCGCATTGCCGCGGCCGTCAGGGCTGTTCACACCCACGGTGAAGGAGGTGGAGGTGATCTTGCCGTCGCCATCTCCGGTCTGGGAGTGGTTGGCGTCAGCCTCGAAGCCCTCAAAGTTTTTCTTGAGGATGAAGTTGACGGCGCCGGAAATGGCGTCCGATCCGTACACCGCAGAGGCGCCGCCGGTAATGACGTCCACCCGCTCCAGCAGGGCGGTCGGCACATTCGACAGATCGACCTCACCGTTGTAGTTGTACGGCGTCATCCGCTTGCCGTTCAGCAGGATGAGGTTGCGCTGGGCGCCAAGACCCCGGAGGTTCAACGTGCTGACGCCAGCCGTACCATTGTTGGTGGCGTCGCCGTCTTCAGGCACCACGCCCGGCAGGAGACGGAGAATCCTCTCGGCCTCAGGGGTCTGCTGCTGGCGGATCTGCTCGGCGCCGACGGTCACGATCGGGCTGGCCGACTGGATGCCGGGCGTCTGGATCCGGGAACCCGTGACGACCACTTCGGCCACGTCGGTGGACCCGCCCTGGGCGTAGGCCTGGGTCGCGAGCAGGGCCGCGCCGCAGATCATAGACGTCGCCAGAAGGCGCTCGCGCATGGACTTTATCTTCAAGGTTCATCCTCCAACAGGTCCACCGGAACGGCTCAGACCGGGAATGGGTTCAAAAATCATAGTCGAGCGCCCGGGAACGGGGACTCGCGCTGTTGTGGTCTTTTCATACCGCCTGTGGAGCGGTCAACGTGCGCAAGGCCGGGCGGTGCGTTCCGTCCGCGCCATGTCGCAAAATCGCCACAGTTTCTTAACGCTGTTACGGGCGCCGGTGGTTGACGCCTTCGGTGCGGAAAGGTTGTTTGCCTCGATGGCGTTTCGAGAGGAAGAGTTATGCGGCTTTCAGTCGGCCTTGCGGTCTTGGCGATCTCGTCCGGCGGTCCTGCCTTCGCTCAGCAGGCCCCGCCTTCAGGGACCCTGGATCTCCTCCTGTCCTGCCGGAGCGTCCAAGCGGACGCTGACCGGCTGGCCTGCTTTGACAGGGCGTCCGCCAGCCTGGCCGAGGCTGAGGCGGGCGGCGCTCTGGTCGTGATGGACCGGGCCAAGGTCGAGGCGGTACGGCGGCAGGCCTTCGGATTCTCCATTCCCTCCATCGCCGACCTCGTACCGCGCGGGCGCTCGGGATCCGGATCGGGCCCGGGGTCGGAAGCGGGTTCGGGGCCGGAGTCCGATCAAGCCCTCAGGCAGGTCGAGGCGGGGGTCGTCGCCGCGCGCCTCGGCCGCGACGGCAAGTGGGTCCTGTCCCTCGACAACGGATCGGTCTGGCGGCAGACGGACACGGAGAGCGTACTTCGCCCGCCCAGGGCCGGGTCGCGGGTGGTGATCAGGTCCGCCGCCATGGGAAGCTTCCTCTTGAGCGTGGACGGCCAGCGCTCCATCCGGGTCCGCCGCGAGGAATAGGCCTTCAGCGGTCCTTGGGGTCGAGGGCGTCGCGCAGGCCGTCGCCGATGAAGTTGAAGGCGGCCAGGGTGGCCGCCATGGCCAGGGCCGGGAAGACCAGCAGCCACCAGGCCATCTCCATGTCCTGGGCGCCCGCCGAGATCAGGGTGCCGAGCGAGGCCATGGGCGGCTGCACGCCCAGGCCCAGAAAGGACAGGAAGCTCTCCGCCAGGATCACCGCCGGGATGGTCAGGGTGACATAGACCGCCACGGGCCCCAGCAGGTTGGGGATGATGTGCCGGGCCACGATGGAAAGGCGGCCCAGGCCCGCGGCGCGCGCCGCCTCGATGAACTCCTTCTGCTTCAGCGACAGGGTCTGGCCGCGGACGATCCGGCTCATGGTCAGCCACTCCACGGCGCCGATGGCCACGAAGATCAGGAGGATGTTCGACCCGAAGGCCACCATCAGGAGGATGACGAAGAAGATGAACGGCAGGGCGTAGAGCACATCGACGATGCGCATCATGGCCTCGTCCACGGCGCCGCCGATGTAGCCGGCCGTCGCCCCCCAGGCCACGCCGATGACCAGCGACACCAGGGTGGCGACCAGGCCGATGGCGAGAGAGACCCGCAGGCCCATGGCCAGCCGCGCCAGCAGGTCCCGGCCCAGGGCGTCCGTACCCAGCAGATGCCCGTCGGTCAGGGGCGGGACCCAGACATGGTCCTTGTTCACCTGGTCATAGGGCCAGGGACTCAGCATGGGGCCGAAGAGGGCGAACAGGGTCAGGAGGACCAGGACCCCCAGGCTGAGGGTAGCGGCGCGATTGGCCCGAAGCCGCGCAATCGCATCGTCGGTCAGGCTGCGGCCGCGGGCGGCGGGCCGGGGTGAGGCGGCGAGGTCGGTCATGACAGGCGCACCCGGGGATCGACCACGGCCAGCATCAGGTCCCCCAGCAGGTTCAGCACCAGGACGAGGACGGCGTAGACCACGATCATGCCCATCACCACGGTGTAGTCCCGCTGCAGGGCGCTGATGACGAAGAACTTCCCCAGGCCCGGCAGGTTGAAGATTTTCTCCACCACCAGCGAGCCGGTGAGCAGGCCGGCGGCCGCCGGACCCAGATAGCTGACCAGGGGCGTGAGGGCCGGCCGCAGGGCGTGGCGCAGGACGACGGCGATCTCCGGGAGGCCCCGGGCCCGGGCGGTGCGGACATGGCCGGCGGCCAGGGCCTCGATCATCCCGGCCCGGGTCAGGCGCGACAGGATGGCCGCCTGGGGCAGGGCCAGGACGATGACCGGCAGGATCATGTTCGGCAGGGCCCCGCCGTTCCATCCGCCGTTGGGCAGCCACTGCAGGGTCGACCCGAAGAGCAGGATCAGCAGGGGCGCCGTGACGAAGGTCGGCACGCAGACCCCCAGTATGGCCAGGCCCATGGCGCCGACGTCCAGGATCCCGTTACGGCGCAGGGCCGCCAGGACGCCCAGCGAGACCCCCACCGCCAAGGCGAGGATCATGGAGGCCAGCCCCAGCTTCAGGCTGACGGGGGCGTTCTGCTTCAGGATGTCGGCGACGGTCTTGTCGGGATACTTCAGCGACGGCCCGAAATCCCCGCGCACCACGCCGCCGAGATAGGCGAGGTACTGCTCCGGAAGGGGCCGGTCGAGGCCGTAGCGGGCCTTCAGGTTCTGCTCCACCGCCGGCGGCAGGCGCCGCTCGGTGTCAAAGGGCCCGCCGGGGGCCGCGCGCATCATGAAGAAGGCCAGGGTGATCACCACCAGAAGGGTGGGCCCCGCCACGAGAAGACGTCGACCGATGAAGCGCAACATGGGAAAGCCGTGACGAGGTCTTTTTGCGGGCCTGACGATTGCGAAACTTCCATCCCCCCCCGATGATGTCAACGCACTCGCCCGCAATCCGAGGGGCGGGGAGTCAGGAGGATGGGTCCATGTCCGAGTTCCACCGAGTCACCGAGCGCCTTTCGGTCGCACCCCAGCTCGCGCCGGAGGACATGGCCGCCGCCGCCGCACAAGGTTTCAAGCGGGTGGTCTGCAACCGGCCGGACGGCGAGAGTCCTGGCCAGCCCTCCGGCGGGGCGATGAAGGCCGCCGCCGAGTCGGCGGGCCTGGAGTTCGTGCACATCCCGTTCGCCGGCATGCCGGACGCCGCCACGGCCGACGCCGTCTTCGCCGCCGTGTCCGGCGCAGCCGGCCCGGTGCTGGCCTACTGCCGTTCGGGCACCCGGTCCGTTACGGCCTGGGCCCTGGGATCTCTGCGGGCCGGCGACCATGACCGGGAGGCCCTGGTCGCCCTGGCGGCCGGCGCCGGCTACGACCTCTCCGCCGTCCTCCCGCGGCCGATGTGAGCCAGCCCATGATCCCCTTCGTCAAAGACATCACCTTCGAGTATGGCGCCTGCGACCAGGTCTCGCCGCTTATCCGCCGCGTGGTGGCGAACAATCCTGGCCCCTTCACCTTCCTGGGCACGGGCACCTACATCATCGGGAAGGGACAGGTGGCCGTCATCGACCCCGGCCCGGACCTGGACGACCACCTGGAGGCCATCCTGGCCGCCACGAAGGGCGAGACCATCACCGACATCCTGATCACGCATCATCACGCGGACCATTCTCCCCTCGCCGGCCCCCTGAAGGCCCGGACAGGCGCGCGCATTCACGGCTGCCCCCCGTCCCGGATCGGCGCCGCGGACGGCGTCGTGGTGGAGGCGGATGAGGATGAGAGCTTCCGGCCGGAGATCGTGATCCGGGGCGGTGAGATCATCCGTGGACCGGGCTGGACGCTTGAGGCCATGGCCACCCCCGGCCACACCCTGAACCACATCTGCTTCGCCCTGCACGAGGAGAACGCCCTGTTTTCCGGGGACCACATCATGGGCTGGTCGACGACTGTGGTCTCGCCCCCCGGCGGCGACATGACCGCCTATATGGAGAGCCTGCAGAAGGTGGCGGACCGGAAGTTCGATACCCTGTGGCCGACCCACGGTCCGCCCATCACTGAAGTGGCCCCGTTCATCGCCGCCTATGCGGCGCACCGGCGCGCCCGCGAAGCCCAGTTTCTGGCCTGTGTGGACAAGGGGGTCGGCCGGATCGCCGACATGGTGCCGGAGCTCTATGCCGCCGTGGACAAGCGCCTGCACCCGGCGGCGGCCAACTCCCTGCTCGGGCACGCCATCGACCTGGTGCGCCGGGGCGTGCTGGCCTGTGACGGGGAGCCCGGTCCGGGATCGACCTACCGCCGTCCCTGACGTTCAGGCCTTGGACGGCGGGTCCTTGCGGCCCAGCATGATGCGGGTCGAGACGCCGCCCAGCGCCAGGATGAAGACGGCGAAGGCGCAGAGGGCAGTCAGCAGATAGGCCTGCTCGGCGAGGGGAAGATGGGGCATGTGAACCTCCTGATGAGGCCCCCATCCTCCACGCTGCGGCGGGCGCCGCCTTGATCAAGGTCAAGGCCGCGCCGCCGGGCCGAGGCCTCAGCCCGCCGTCGGCAGGACGTAATCGGACATGCGCTGCCGCAGGATCTTCTTGTCGATCTTGCCGGTGGCGCCGAGGGGGATGTCATCCACGAAGACGACGTCATCGGGCGTCCACCACTTGGCGATCTTGCCGTCCAGGAACTTCAGGAACTCCTCCTTGGTCCCGGACTCGCCGGGGCGCAGCTTGACCAGCAGGAGGGGCCGCTCGTCCCACTTGGGGTGGGCTACGCCGATCACAGCGGCCAGCTCTGCCTTGGGATGGCCTGCGGCGATGTTCTCGATCTCGATGGAGCTGATCCACTCCCCCCCGGACTTGATGACGTCCTTGGCCCGGTCGGTGATCTGCATGTAACCGTACTCGTCGATCGTCGCGACGTCGCCGGTGTCGAAGAAGCCCTCGGAGTCGAGGATCTCGCCGCCATCGCCCTTGAAGTACTGGCCCACCACGAAGGGGCCCTTGACCTTCAGTCGGCCGAAGGTCTCGCCATCGTGGGGCAGCAGCTTTTCCTGGTCATCCACCAGCCTGAGATCGATCCCGAGGGGCGGCCGGCCCTGCTTCAGCTTGAAGCTGAGCTGAGTCTCCTCATCCATCTCGGCGACCTTGTATGAGGGGCTGGCAATGGTGCCGAGGGGGGAGGTCTCCGTCATTCCCCAGGCGTGGGTGACGTCGACGCCATACTCGTCCCGGAAGCCGCGGACGATGGCTTCCGGCACGGCCGAGCCCCCGATCGCCACGCGCTTCAGCGTCGTCAGCTTGCCTCCGGTCTGACGCAGGTGGGCCAGAAGCATCTGCCAGACGGTGGGAACCGCGGCGGAGAAGGTGACCCCCTCGGCCTCGATGAGCTCATGCACAGAGGCGCCGTCCAGCTTCGGACCGGGCATAACGAGTTTGGCGCCCACGGCTGGCGCGGAGAAGGCGATCCCCCAGGCGTTGGCGTGGAACATCGGCACGATCGGCAGGATGATGTCCCGGCCTCCAATCCCCAGCACGTCAGCGCTGGCCGTCACCAGGGTGTGCAGGAAGTTCGAGCGATGCGTGTAGAGGACCCCCTTCGGATTGCCCGTGGTGCCGGAGGTGTAGCAGAGACCCGCCGGCGTATTCTCGTCGAAGCCGCCCCAGACACAGTCGTCGGAGTGACCCGCGACCAGGCTCTCATAGGCCACGGCGCCCGGCAGCTGGTCGGTCAGATGCGCCTCGTCCGTCAGCACGACGAAGTGCTTCACAGTGGGGATGTGTTCCCGGATCTGGGCGAGCAGCGGGGCGAAGGTCAGGTCTGTAAAGATGACCTGATCCTCTGCGTGATTGATGATGTAGATGAGCTGCTCAGAGAAGAGCCGGGGATTGAGGGTGTGACAGACCGCACCGATCCCCATGATGCCGTACCAGGCTTCGAGGTGCCGGGCGGAGTTCCAGGCGAGGGTCGCGACCCGGTCGCCGGGCTGAATGCCCATGGCCCTGAGGGCGTTGGAGATGCGCTTCGCCCGCTTGTGGACCTCGGCATAGGTGGTCCGGACGATGGGGCCTTCCACGGATCGAGTGACGATCTCGCGGTCTCCGTGCCAGGCCTTGGCGTGATCCAGAATCCGGTCAACGGTCAGCGGCCAGTCCTGCATTCGGCCAAGCATGAGAAACCCTCCAGGTCTTGTGTTTGGAGCGCCCTTAGGCGCGCTGCGCGGAAAGTAAGGTCTCGACCCGCCGGAGGCAACGGCGTGTCCGGGGTCACGCCGCCCGATCAAAGAGGTCTGCGGGCAAGGGAGATTCAAAGGCCGTCACCCCGAGGCGCTCCCTGTCGTCGGCCATCCGCCCTGCATTCCCCTCGCCCGAGGCGGAGGTTCGTCAGAGCGGCGAGGAGGTCCAGAGGTTTCAGCCGTCGACCTGCGCCGGTCGGGGGGCCTCGGTCTCCGTGACGAGCCGACGGGCTGCGGCGACGACGCTGTCCACGGACAGGTCCATCATGTGGCAGATGGCTTGGCGAAGGTCCGGGTCCAGGGTCCGGATCTGATCCAGGCTGCGCGCGCCCCTGAGCACCCGCCCCCGATCTCCCCAGGGGGCGTAGAGGCGCTCGTCCGACGGCCCGAAGAGACCCAGGGTCGGCGCACCCGCTGCAGCCGCCAGGTGCATGACGCCAGAGTCGTTGCCGATAAAGAGCCTGGCCGAGCCCAGCGCCGCATGCAGGGTAACGAGATCGACCTTGCCCACCAGGTCGATGAACCGGCCCCGGGGCGCCACCGACCGAAGGGTAGGCAGGACACCTGCGTCCTGCGGACCGCCCGCGACCAGCAGCCGGCCGCCGGCCAGCGGACCGCCGGGCCCCAGCAGCTGGATGGCCGCCTGGGCGAAGCGCTCAATGGGCCAGGTCTTGCCAATCCAGTTGGCCGCCGGCCCGAGAGCCAGGATGGGGCCCTCCCCGGCGACAAGAGCTTCGGCCTGCCGGGCCGCCGTCTCGCCGACGAAGATGTGGGGGGCGGGAGGGTCGTCCTGGAGGCCGAGGACGCGGGCCGCCTCAATGACCTTGTGGACGGCGGGGCCGGAGGCGCTGCGAAAGACCGCGCGCCGACGACGCCTCACGAAGCTGCTGAGGGCCGAGCCTCTCAGATCCACCACCAAACCCCAGGATCTTCGGCGGACCTGGTTCCAGAGGCGCAGCCAATGGCCGCCGTCCCGGGACTTCTGGAGAGGAATAATGGCGTCGAGCCCGGGTACGTCCTCAAAAAGCGGCGCAGCGGCGGGGCCGGCGACGATGGTGAAGCGGGCCTCCGGGATTTCCTCCGAGAGCCGCCGGATAAGGCCGGAGGAGAGCACGGCGTCACCGATCCGCGTGGCGGTAATGAAGAGAATCGGAAACGGCGCGACCGGCATTGCAGATACATAATCGCAGCCTAGGTTAGGCTCCAGCCGCCGGAAGGTTTCCGTTATGACAATCTGCGTCCTTCTGACCGACCGCGCCTTGGTGGAAGTGTCCGGCGAGGACCGGGTCGCCTTCCTGCAGGGCCTGCTGAGCCAATCGGTAGAGGACCTGTCTCCCGGGGAGGCGCGCTACGGCGCCCTGCTGACGCCCCAGGGGCGCCTCCTCTTCGACCTCTTCATCATTGGCCGGCCGGACGCGGTCTGGCTGGACGTGGCGGCGGAGCGCCGGGACGAGCTGGTCACTCGCCTGAAGATCTACAAGCTGCGGTCCAGGGTCGACATAAGGCCCCTGGACGCCGGCGTCTGGACCTGCTGGCCGGACGCCCCCGGTCCCGGCTGGGTCGCCGATCCGCGCCGGGACGGCTTGGCCTGGCGCGCCTGGGGACCGGAGAGCCCCCCCGCGGAAACCGCCGGACCGGGGGACTGGCGCCGCCGCCGGCTGGAGTTCGGCGTCGGCGACGCCGAGGACTTCGACTTTGACCGGGACTATCCCGTGGAGCTCAACTTCGACCAGGTCGGCGGGATCGATTTCGCCAAGGGCTGCTTTGTCGGTCAGGAGACGACCTCGCGCATGAAGCGGCGCGGCCAGGTCAAGACGCGCCTGATCCCGATCCGTTTTGCAGGCCCCCCGCCCGCCCGCGGGTCGGAGGTCCTCAACGGCGCGCTGAGGGCCGGCGAGGTCCGCTCCGGCGTCGATGGCCTGGCCCTGGCGCTCCTGAGGCTGGACCGGCTCGACGGCGCCCTGACCGCGGAGGGACGAACCGTGTCGGTCAAGCCTCCCTTGCCGGGATGAACCTTTGCCTGCGACGCTCGCGGCCATGAGCGACGGCCTGATTCGCTGCAACTGGCGCGGCATGGCGGGGGACCCGCTGTACGAAGCCTACCATGACCAGGAATGGGGCGTGCCCGAGCGCGACCCCGTCGCCCTCTGGGAAAAGCTGGTGCTCGACGGCTTCCAGGCCGGGCTGGCCTGGATCACCATCCTGCGCAAGCGAGAGGCCTTCCGCGCCGCCTTCGCCGGCTTCGACCCCGAAGCCGTGGCCCGCTTCGGCGAGGCGGACCGCGCCCGGCTGCTGGCCGACGCCGGGATCGTCCGCTCCGCCGCCAAGATCGACGCCGCCATCTCGAGCGCCCGGATCTTCCTCGACATGCGGGAAGCCGGCGTGAACTTCGCGGACTTTCTTTGGGACTTCACCGGCGGGCGGCCCATCCAGACCTTCTCCGAGCGTCTCCAGGACGTGCCCGCCGAGACGCTCCTCAGCCGGGAGATTTCCGCCGCCCTCAGGGCGCGGGGTTTCCGCTTTGTCGGCCCTGTGATCGTGTACGCCTTCATGCAGGCTGTGGGGATGGTGAACGACCACCTGGTGTCCTGCCACCGTCACGCCAGCGTCCTGGAGATGGGGGGGTGACCCGTCGCGGGACCGGCCCGGACTACACCCTGGAGGCGGCCTCCCCCGGGCCGGTCTGCGGGGTCGACGAGGCGGGCCGCGGGCCCTGGGCCGGACCGGTCAGCGCCGCGGCGGTGATCCTCGACCCGACGCATATCCCGGAGGGCCTCAACGACTCCAAGGCCCTCTCCGAACGCCGGCGCGACGCCCTGGAGATCGAGATCAAGGCCGCCGCCCTGGCCTGGGGCGTGGGCTTCGCCAGCGTCGAGGAGATCGACGGGATGAACATCCTGCAGGCCACCGGCCTGGCCATGCGCCGGGCGGTGGAGGCCCTCGCCATCCCGCCCGCCTGCATTCTCGTGGACGGATCGTGGCGCTTCGACCTGCCGGCACCGGTCCGGCCGGTGGTGAAGGGCGACAGCCTGTCGGTCTCCATCGCCGCCGCGTCCATCCTGGCGAAGACCGCCCGCGACCGGGTGATGGTCGAGCTGGACCGGGACTGGCCGGACTACGGCTTCGCCGCGCACAAGGGCTATCACGCGCCCCGCCATGTGGAGGCGCTTCGGAGATTGGGGCCCTGCCCGGCGCACCGTCGCTCGTTCGCGCCGATCCGGGCCCTGCTCAATCCTGCGGATTAACCTTCCGTTCACCACGTTTCGAAACGGAGCCTAAACCACGCAGGGCGAGGATTCCCTTTTCGAACTCAGCGGGCTAAGGACTGGGCGTGACCCCCGACACCATCCTCCAGGGCGACTGCATCGAGGTCCTGAAGGGCCTGCCGGACCGGTCGGTGGACCTCGTCTTCGCCGACCCGCCCTACAACCTGCAGCTCGGCGGCGACCTGCTGCGCCCGGACAACTCACGGGTAGACGCGGTCGATCACGCCTGGGACCAGTTTGAGAGCTTCGCGGCCTATGACGCCTTCACCCGGGCCTGGCTTACGGAGTGCCGGCGGGTCCTGAAGGACGACGGCGCCATCTGGGTGATCGGCAGCTACCACAACATCTTCCGGGTCGGGACCCTCCTCCAGGACCTCGGCTTCTGGATCCTGAACGACGTGGTCTGGCGCAAGACCAACCCCATGCCGAACTTCAAGGGCGCTCGATTCACCAACGCCCACGAGACCCTGATCTGGGCGGCCAAGGGCCGGGGCGCCAAGCGCTATACCTTCAACTACGACGCCATGAAGATGGCGAATGACGAGCTGCAGATGCGCTCGGACTGGAGCTTCCCCCTCTGCACGGGGGAGGAGCGGCTGAAGGACGAGTCCGGCGCCAAGGCCCATCCCACCCAGAAGCCCGAGGCCCTGCTGCACCGGATCCTGCTGGCCGCCACCAAGCCCGGAGACCTGGTGCTGGATCCCTTCTTCGGCACGGGAACCACGGGCGCCGCCGCCCGTCGCCTCGGTCGCCGCTATCTGGGCATTGAGCGCGAGACCGAATACGTCGACCTGGCCCGTCAGCGTATCGCCCGCGTCCAGCCCGTCGCGCCGGAGGACCTGCAGGTCACCGGCTCCAAGCGCGCCGAGCCAAGGGTGCCCTTCGGCCAGATCCTCGAGGCGGGCCTGCTGCGCCCCGGCGACGTCCTCTATTGCCCTCGGGGCGAGCGCGCCGCCCGTGTCCGGGCCGACGGCTCCCTGGCGACCGGCGACCTGACGGGCTCGATCCACAAGGTCGGCGCCCTGGTGCAGTCGGCGCCCGCCTGCAACGGCTGGACCTACTGGCACTTCCGCACCGACAAGGGGCTGACCCCCATCGACGTCCTGCGCGCCCAGGTCCGCAGCCGTCTTCCGGGCTGACCCTCCCCGGCGTTTTTCCTTTGCGACCGCTGGCCCGCGGCTAAGCTCGCCGGATGAACCCGCGCGCCCTGGTCCTGACCCTGTCCGCCTTCGCCTTCGGGTCGACCGCCTTCATCTTCGCGGGCGTCCTGGAGACCATGGCGCAGGACCTGGGGGTCACGACGGCGGTGGCCGGCCAGCTGCAGACCTCCTACGTCCTGGTCTCCGCCCTCCTGGGCCCACCCCTGGCCTGGCTGCTGGGCCGGGCGGACCGCAAGGTGGTGCTGGTCGCCGCCCTTGGCTTTGGGACGCTGGCCAACCTGGCCTGCGCAGTAGCGCCAGGGTTTCAGTCCCTCCTTGCCCTGAGAACCCTCGTCGGGCTGGCGGCCGCCATCGCTGGGCCTTCGGCGAGCGTCGCCGCCGCCGCGCTGGCGCCGCCCGAACGCCGGGGATCAGCGGTGGCCATGGTGATGGGCGGCATGACCGTGGCCTTTGTCATCGGCATTCCCCTGGGCAGTTTCGTCGGCGCGCACTTCGGCTGGCGGTCCACCTTCATCCTCGCCGGAGCCCTGACCGCCATCGCCTTCGCCGGGGTCGTCACCCTGATGCCCTCCGTTCGGCCGCAGCCCCCTTCGATGGGCGGGAGGATCGATCTGACGCCGCTTCTGCCGCTCTACGCCGGCGGCTTCCTGTGCTTCGCCGCCAACATGACGGTGAACCTGTTCATCGCCCCGGTGGTCCGGGTCGGGGCCGGAGTCACCGGCGCGGGAGTGGGCCTGTTCCAGATGGTGATCGGGCTGGGTTCGATCGTCGGCCTCTTCCTCGGCGGCCGGGCGGGGGACCGGGGCGAGGGCCGGGAGTGGCTGGTTTTCTGCTTCTTCGGCCAGCTGACGGCCATGAGCCTCCACGTGGCCGCCACGAGCCATCTGACCCCTCCGGGTCTGCCCAGCCAGATATTGGTGGCGCTGGCCATCTTCGTCGCCTCGACCTCCCTCTTCTCGCTGATGCCGGTGCTGTCGTCGCGGATCATCCAGACAAGCCAGGGGGCGCCCCTCGCCATGGCGGTCAACGGCTCGGTCAACTCCATGGGTCAGGCTCTGGGATCGGCCGTCGGCGGTTTCGCCCTCGCTACGGTGGGGGTTCCGGGCATTCCCCTCTCGGCGATCTGCATCTCGGTCGCGGGGCTGGTCATGACGGCCCTGCTCATCCCGCGGCGGACATCCCCAGCGCCCGTCGGGCCGCCTTGAGGAAGACGCTGGGCAGGTCGCCCAGCGAGCCTTCCGCCAGCCACTCCAAAGCCGGCGCGTCGCCATCGGCCATCAGCACCCTCAGGGTCAGGCGGAAGTGGGTGAAGACGTGATCCACCGAGCCGACCTCGCGCCAGTCCAGGTCTGCAGGCGCAGCAGCGGCGATTTCAGCGGTCCCGGGGCCCCCCGCCGTCCAGGCCGTCCCCGGCAAGCCCAGCATGCCGCCCAGCAGGCCGCGGGGCGGTCGCCGCACGACGGCGATCCGTCCCCCCTGACGCAGCACGAAGGCGACGCCGGCGCGATCGGGCCGGGCGTCTCGCGCCGTCTTTCGCGGCCAGCCCTCCGGAGCGCCCGAGGCGCGCGCGGCGCAGGCGTCAGCGGCCGGGCAGAGATCGCATCGCGGCGAACGCGGCCGGCAGATCGTCGCGCCGAGGTCCATTAAGGCCTGCGCCCAGTCGCCGGGGGCGGCGCCATCCACGAGACCTGCGGCGAGGTCCCGCAGCTGGGCCCGCGCCGCCGGCAGGGGCGTCTCCACCGCGAAAAGCCGGGACATGACCCGCTCGACATTGCCGTCCACCACGTTGGCGGGGCGGTCGAAGGCGATCGCGGCCACCGCCGCCGCCGTGTAGGGGCCCACCCCGGGCAGGCTGAGCAGGGCCGCCTCCGTATCCGGGAACCGACCGGCGAACCGGTCCCGGACGGCCCGGGCGCACGCCAGCAGGTTCCGCGCCCGGGCGTAGTAGCCCAGGCCCGCCCAGGCGGCCATGACCTCTGCGTCCTCCGCATCCGCGAGGGCCGTGACAGTGGGCCAGCGCCGCAGGAAGGCCTCGTAGTAGGGGGCGGCGTGAACCACGGTGGTCTGCTGGAGCATCACCTCGGAGAGCCAGACCCGGTAGGGGTCCGGGGTGACGGCGCCGTCACCCGGCGGTCGCCGCCAGGGCAGGGTCCGGGCGTTGGCGTGGTACCAGTCGCGGATGCGCGCCTGAAGGCGGTCTGGAGTCATGGGGCGAGACTACGAGGTTTCACCGCGAGGCGGAAAGCACCGGCTTCGCCCGACCGGGACTCGCTCCCCCCGCGCCTCCCGCTATAGACTAGGAACATGCCGAGCCGGAGACTGCCCACCCTCGTCGAAGCCGCGGAGATCCTCGCCCGCCGCCGGACCCGCCCGGCGCGCCGGCCGGCGCCTCCTGCGGGTCGCAGCCTGACTCCCCTTCTGAAGGCGCTGGACGAGCGGTTCGGACAGGGTCCCGGCGCGCTGCAGGCCCGGTGGCCAGACATCGTCGGCGCGGACCTCGCTCGCCGGACCGAGCCGGTGAAGCTGTCCTCGCCGCGGGGCGGCGCGCCGGGCGTCCTCGAAATCCGGGTCGCGGGCCCTTCCGCGACCCTGATCCAGCACCGGAGCGCCGAGATCCTGGAGCGGGTCAACCTGTTCCTCGGGGCGGGATCTGCGGGAAGGCTAAGGGTGGTTCAGGGGCCCCTGCGCCTGCGTCCCGTCCAGGCGCCCGCTCAGCTGGCAGGTCGGCGCCGTCCGCCGCCTCTGGACGCCGCCGTCGAGGCCGACCTCGCCCGCGAGGCGGAGCCGGCCAGAACCGATCGCCTGCGGCGCGCCCTGGTGGCC
Source organism: Phenylobacterium sp. (assembly GCA_020401865.1). Taxonomy (GTDB): domain Bacteria; phylum Pseudomonadota; class Alphaproteobacteria; order Caulobacterales; family Caulobacteraceae; genus Phenylobacterium. The sequence continues at coordinate 136,446 of JADCAS010000004.1, forward strand.
CTTGGCCGGTCCGTCCACAGAAACCCGCCCGGCAGTCCGTGACAGACCCTTGGCCCACCGTCCCCGACGACCGAGAATCGCATTCTAATCTCCCTTCAACCCCTTCCCGGAGGCGACATGTCCCGCTTCAGCCCCCTCGCCCTGGTCGCCCTGGCCGGCGCCCTCCTGCTCGCGGCCTGCAGCCAGGGCCCCGCTCCGTCCGCCGACGACATGACCCTCGGGGATCCCAAGGCGCCCCTGAAGATGGTGGAGTACGCCTCGGCCAGCTGCGTCCATTGCGCGACCTTCAACAACGAAGTCTTCCCCGCCTTCAAGGAGAAGTACATCGACACCGGCAAGGTGCACTACACCCTGAAGGAGTTCCTCACCCCGCCGAACGAGCTGGCGGCCGCGGGTTTCCTGACCGCCCGCTGCGCCGGCAAGGACAAGTACTTCACCGTCCTGGACGCCATCTTCCGCGGCCAGCAGGAGATCTTTCAGACCGGCGACATGCGCGGCGTCCTACTCCGCGTCGCCCAGTCGGCAGGCCTGACCGAGGCCCAGTTCAACGCCTGCATCACCGATGAAGCCGCCCTCAAGGCTCTGAACGAACGGGTCGAGCGGGCGGTGAAGCAGGACCGGATCACCAGTACGCCGGCCTTCTTCATCAACGGCAAATCCATCGGGTCCGGCGAAATCTCCCTTGAGGCCCTCGAGAAGGCCGTCGCAGACGCCTCGAAGTAGGCGGGACCGGGAGGACAGGTGCAGTTCCAGCGACTCAGGCTCTCCGGCTTCAAGTCCTTCGTCGATGCGACGGAACTGCGCATCGAGCCTGGAATCACGGGCATCGTTGGTCCGAACGGCTGCGGAAAGTCCAACCTGCTGGAGGCCCTGCGCTGGGTGATGGGGGCCAATTCCGCCAAGGCCATGCGGGCCGGCGGCATGGACGACGTGATCTTCGCCGGGTCCGGCGGCCGGACATCCCGCAACCACGCCGAAGTCGTCCTGACCATCGACAACGCCGAGCGGCGGGCGCCGGCGGCCTACAATGATAGCCCGATCCTCGAGGTGGTCCGCCGGATCGACCGGGGCGAAGGCTCTACCTACCGGATCAATGGACGCGAGGTTCGCGCCCGGGACGTTCAGTTGTTGTTCGCGGACGCCTCGACCGGGTCCAACTCCCCGGCTCTTGTGCGGCAGGGGCAGATCTCCGAACTGATCGCGGCCAAGCCGCAGAACCGCCGGATGATCCTGGAGGAGGCGGCCGGGGTTTCGGGCCTGCATTCGCGCCGTCACGAGGCGGAGCTTCGTCTCAGGGCCGCCGAGACCAACCTGGCCCGCCTGGACGACATCGCCCGGGAGCTGGACTCCGCCCTGAACCGCCTGCGGCGGGAGGCCCGGAACGCAGAGCGCTATCGGCGCCTGTCCGGCGAGATCCGCACCCTGCAGGCCGCCGTCCTGCACGCCCGGTGGGCCGAGGCGGGAGAGGCCGTCCGACGGCTGACCGAGGAAGCAGAGGAAGCGGCTCGCGGCGTCGAGAACACGGCCCGGGCCGCCGCCGGCGCCAGCGCCCGCTCCGCAAGGGCTGAGGCCGCCATGGTTCCGCTTCGGGAAGCCGAGACGGTTGCGGCGGCGATCCTCAACAAGCTGGCCATCGACCGGGACCGGCTGGAACGCGAGGCGGAGGCTCTGGCCGACGAGGTCCGCCGCCTCACCGCAGAGATCGCCCGGATCGAGGCCGACCGCGCCCGGGAGACCCAGTCCGCCGCCGACGCCGACGCCGCCCTCGCGCGGCTGGCCGCCGAGATCGCCCGTCTGGAGGGCGAAATCGCCGCGGCCCCCTCCCGCGGCCCGGAGCTGGAGGCCGGCCTCCGCCAGGCCGAAGCCGAGCGCAATCGTCTCCAGGGCGAGGTGGAGGCCCTGGCCGCCCAGGTCGCCGCCGAGGCCGCCCAGCGACGGGCGGCGGAGACCCGGGCCGAGGAGGCCCGCAGCCGGGTATCCCGGACCCGAAGGGCCCTGGACCAGGCCGTCCGCGAGCGTGAGGCCCTTGGGGGCGCCGAGGCCCCGGAGGCCCGCGCCGCATCGGACGCCCTCGAAGCAGCCGAGGCGGAGCTGTCCGCCGCGCGTGCAGCCCTTGACGCCGCCGAGGCCTCCCGGGCCGCCGCCGCCCTGGCTGAGGGCGCCGCCCAGGACAACGCCCGGGAAGTCCGCGCCCGGCTCGACGCTGCGGAGGCCGAGGCCCGGGGTCTTGCCCGGCTGCTCCAGGACCGAAGCGAGGACGGCTACCCGCCGGCGGTCGATAGCATCACCCCTGAGCGTGGCCTCGAGGCCGCCCTCGCCGCCGCCCTCGGCGACGACCTCGACGCAGCCCTGGACCCGAGGGCCCCGGTCTTCTGGAACGGCGCCTCCCCTCCCCTGGCCGCTCTGCCGCCGGGCGCCGAGCCCCTGGCGGACCGGGTCAAGGCGCCGGGCGCCCTCGCCGCCCGCCTCGCCCTTGTGGGCCTGGTCGACCGGCGCGAGGGGGATCGCCTGGCCGCCAGCCTCGCGCCCGGGGTCCGCCTGGTCTCCAGGGAAGGCGACCTCTGGCGCTGGGACGGCTTCGTCGCGCGGGCGGACGCCCCCCGGGCCGCAGCCGTGCGCATGGCGCAGCGCGGACGGATGGCGGAGCTTGAGACCCTGCTGGCCGGTCTTCGTCCTGAGGCCGAAACTGCGGGCGCAGCCCTGGCCGCCGCGTCCGCCGCCCTTTCGGACGCCGACGCTGAGGTCCGGGAGGCCCGTCGCCGGCCTGCAGCGGCAGAGCAGGCCGTGGCCCAGGCCCGGCAGGCGCGGGAGCGTCACGACCGGGAGGCCACCCGGCGCGAAGCCCAGAAGCAGTCCCTGGACGACCTGATCGGGCGCTTTCAGGCCGAGATGTCGGAGACCCAGGCGGCGCTCGACGCCGCTGAGGCCGAGGTGGCGTCCGCCGGACAGGCCAGCGAGTCCGCCACCCGGCTGGAGGCCGCCCGCGCCCTGACCGGCCCGGCCGTTGAGGCCGCCGCCCAGGCCCGGGCCACCCTCGACGCCGAGGTGCGCGAGCGCGACGGACGCGCCCGCCAGCTCGAAAGGACCCGGGCTGACCGGGACGACTGGAGCCGTCGCGCAACCGCCGCCGCCCAGCGCCTGGAGCGCCTTGCGCTGGAGCGGTCGCAGGCGGTCGCCGCCCTCGATATCGCCCGGGAAAAGCCCTCCACCCACGCCGACCGACTGCAGGCCCTGCTGAGCGAGCTGAGCCAGGCCGAGGCGCGCCGGGCCGCCACCTCCGACGCCCTGGCGGCCGCCGAGACCGAGCGGGCCGAGGCGACCCGGGAGGTGCGCGCCGCAGAGACCGCCGCCTCGGAGGTGCGCGAGCGGCGGGCCGGGCTCGACGCACGGCTCGAAGCCGCCCGCGAGCGGCTGGCGGAGATCGGCGGCCAGATCCGCGAGACCGCCCGTGTCGAACCCGAGGACCTGGCGCGGTCCCTGGCGGACGAGGCGGTCGCCATCCCGGCCGAGGCCGGCGGCGTCGAGGCCCATCTCTACAATCTCGAGCGCCAGCGCGAAGCCCTGGGCGCGGTGAACCTGAGGGCCGAGGAAGAGGCGCGGGAGTACGCCGAGCGTCTGGACACCCTGCGCACAGAGCAGGCCGACCTGTCGGGCGCCATCGGCAAGCTGCGCCAGGGCATAGACGAGCTGAACGGCGAGGGCCGCGAGCGCCTGCTGGCCGCCTTCGATATCATCAACGGACACTTCCAGGCCCTGTTCCAGGCCCTGTTCGAAGGCGGACAGGCCGAGCTGAGGCTGGTGGAATCCGACGATCCGCTGGAAGCCGGCCTGGAGATCTTCGCCTGCCCCCCCGGCAAGCGCATGGCGGCCATGAGCCTGATGAGCGGCGGAGAGCAGGCCCTGACCGCCTGCGCCCTGATCTTCGCGGTCTTCCTGGCCAATCCCGCCCCCATCTGCGTGCTGGACGAGGTGGACGCGCCGCTCGACGACGCCAATGTCGACCGCTTCTGCAACATGCTGGACGAGATGCGCCGGCGCACCCGGACCCGCTTCATCGCCATCACCCACAACCCCGTCACCATGGCGCGGATGGACCGCCTGTTCGGGGTGACCATGGCCGAACGGGGCGTCTCGCAGCTGGTTTCCGTAGACCTTCGGCAGGCGGAGGCCCTGGCGGCGGAGTAGGCGTCAGGCCGGAATCCCCGGATGGCCGGGCGGACCGGCCCCTCCGGGCTCTCTGAAGCCATTCTTTTCTTTTTAAATCAATAAGTTAAAAGGCGCCCGCCCAGCCTTGACGCACTGCAACCGCTTCTATAGGTTCCGGCCCGAAATCCAGCCCGGGGTTCTGGCTTCCGCCAGGACCGTCAGACCGTGTGACCCATGCCAGGATCGGATCCCTCGAGGGAAGAGGCCATTCGTCGTCTAGACGAGCAGGCCGCGGCCCTGGAGGCGCGAACGACGCGGGACATCCCGGATCACGGCGCTCAGGCGTCGGGCTACGGATACCGCATCATGGCCCTTCTTCTTGGCGGGGTCTTTGTCGGGGTGGGGCTCGGTGCGGCGGTCGACGTCTTGGTCGGTTCGGCGCCCTGGGGGATGATCGTCGGGGTCCTGGGGGGCTTCGTCATCTCGATCTGGATGGCCGTTCGATCGGCCAGGATTTACAGCGCCGTGGCGGCGCGGGATTGGGGTCCTCCGCGGGACCTGCCCGATGACGCCTCGGACGACGACGATTGAAGGAGCTCGAGGCGGCATGGCCAGCCCGATGGAACAGTTCGAGATCCACAAGGGCCTCCAGCTCCCCACCGTGGAGTTGCCCGGCGGCATCCTCATCGACCTGTCGCTGAACAACTCGATCATGGCCATGCTGATCGCGGCGGGCCTGATCATCGCCTTCTTCGCCGTCGCCACCAGCCGTGCAGCGGTGGTTCCGGGCCGAACGCAGCTGATCGCCGAGGGCCTGTTCAGCTATATCGACGACATGGCCGAGGGGATTATCGGCCACGAGTCGCGCAAGTTCTTCCCCTATATCTTCTCGATCTTCCTGTTCGTCCTGTCGATGAACATGCTGGGAATGTTCCTGTCCTTCACCGCAACCTCGCAGTTGGCGGTGACAGTCACCCTCGCCCTGATGACCTTCGCGATCGTTCTGGTGGTGGGCTTCGCCCGGAACGGCCACAGAATGTACAAGCTCTTCGTACCATCGGGCGTGCCCTGGTACATGCTGATCCTGGTCACCCCGATCGAGCTGATCTCCTTCTTCCTGAGGCCCGTCACCCTCGCCCTGCGTCTGTTCGGCAACATGCTGGGGGGCCACGTCGCCCTGAAGGTCTTTGCCGGCTTCATCCCCGCCCTGGCGACCTTGGGCGCAGTGGGGGTTGCGGGCGCGATCCTGCCGTTGGCTGGCGTGGTCGCCCTGACCGCCCTGGAATTCCTCGTGGCCTTCCTTCAGGCCTTCGTCTTCGCGGTTCTGACCTGCGTCTACCTGAACGACGTGGTCAACCTCGGCGATCATCACTGATCTCCGGGTCCATCCTTCACCCCTTTCCAACACTTAAGCAGGACCAAAATCATGGAAGCGGAAGCGGCTAAGTTCATCGGCGCGGGTCTGGCGACCCTCGGCATGATCGGCGCGGGCATCGGCGTCGGCACCATCTTCGGGCACTTCCTTGCGGGCGCGACCCGTAACCCGTCGGCGGCCGGTGGTCAGTTCACCAACCTTATCCTCGGCGCCGCCCTGACCGAAGCGCTGGGCATCCTGGCCTTCGTTCTGGGCCTGCTGATCCTGTTCAGCTGACTTCAACTGATCCTGCGTCGCCCCTGCCCCGGCTCAGGCCGGGGCGGCGGCTCCGCATCCTGAGGACGTCGTAGCCAGATGGCCGCCGAAGACACCCTGACCGCCCCCGGCGCTGCGCCTGCAGCCCTGGAAGGCGCGCATGCCGGAACCGCGCCCGCCGAACACGGCGGCGGCGGCGGCCTGCCCCAGTTTGAACTCCAGTACTGGGGCGGCCAGATCGTCTGGCTGCTTCTGATCTTCGGCGTCCTCTACGTCCTGATGTCGCGGGTCTTCATCCCGCGCCTGCGGAGGGTGAAGGACACCCGGGCCGAAACCATCGCCTCCGCGGTGGCCGAGGCCCGCCGGGTCCAGGATGAAGCGGACGCCCAGGCGAGCGCCGCACGGGCCGAGATCGAACAGGCCCGGACCCGCGCCCGCGCCGTGGCGGCTGAAGCCAAGGCCAAGGCGAACGCCGAGTTCGCCGCCCGCCAGGCCGAGGCCGACGCGCGCATCGCCGAGGACCTCGCCGCCGCCGAGACCCGTATCCGGACCCTTCGCGATTCGGCCATGGCCAGCGTCGGTGACATTGCGGTGGACACTGCGGGTGCGATGGTGGAGCGCCTGACCGGGACCGCGGCCTCCGCCGCCGACCTGCGGGCCGCCGCCCAGGGAGCCGCCTGATGAACCCCTTCCATATCTCGTTCGATCCAAGCAAGCCGGAAACCTGGATCGCCGCCGGCCTGCTTATCTTCCTGGGCATCGTGGTCTTCGTGGCCAAGGCGCCGCAGATGATCGCCGGCCGCCTCGACGCCCAGCGGGACGCCATCCAGAACGACCTGGACGAGGCCGCCCGGATCCGGACCGAAGCCGAGCGTCTCCTGGCGGAGCTTAAGGCCGAACGCGCCGAGGCCGAGAGGCAGGTCCGCGACATGCTGGCCGCCGCCGAGGAACAGGCCCGGGCTTACGAAGCCGACGCCAAGGCGCGCCTGGATGAGTCCCTCGCCCGTCGGCAGCAGCTGGCCGAACGCAAGATCGCCAACGCCGAGGCCCAGGCCGAGGCCGAGGTGCGCGCTGCCGCCGTGGATCTCGCCGCCCGCATGACCGAGCAGGTCCTCGCCGGCCGCCTCGCCGCGACCAAGTCCGATCCCCTGGTGGACCGGGCCATCCCGCTGATCGCTGAAAAGCTCGGCTGACCCCTGCCTCCGCGCAATTGCTTTCCCGGAGGGAGAGTTGCCGGCGGCGCCCGGTCTTGATGCGAAACCGTCCTAGTCTGGGGTTCGCCGGCGCCCTTTCATCTTCTTCCGCGTCTTCACGAAGAACCGGAAACGCCTGGGAAGCACCAGGCGCTCGACCCTCAGCATCTGCTGCCAGACAAAGGGAATGATCTCCGGGTCGCGCCGGAGCAGACGACGCAGGGGCCTGACGAACTTCGGGTGGCGATTCTGCAGGCGGACGAACTCCCGCTTGGCGCGGAAGGACCCCCGAAGCACCATCATCAGCCCGATCACCGTGACCGGAAGGCCAAGAGGGCCTGGAAGCGGCGCGATGACGACTCCGGCCACCACCAGGATAAGTCCGCCTACGGTGAGACCCGTCCGAGCGATTCCGGATACGAAGGCGCGCGCCAGGGCATCCGCCTCGCGATAGACCGACGATCTCTCCTTGGGCGCCTCGGACACCGACTTCAATTCCGCTGACTCGAGACGGCGGAAGGGGTCCGGGTCTCCATGGGAGGTGAGATATGGGGTGTCGCGGCGACAGGTAAATGGCGCCGCCGCGCAACCCCCATCGCCCTGACCGCTTGGGGAAGGGGGCTGCGCCGGAGACGCGGGTCCGGAGAAGTTGGCTCCACGGTGATCTGACCCCGAAACAGGCCCGCCAGCGGAACACTCCCGCCGGGGACGCTCAAGCCTATGCGACCCCGGCCGGGGCGCGTAAAGCCGTCCGGATCGAGGGGCGACCTCCCCCGGGGGGATAGACGCCGCTATTCCGCAGCGAGCGGCGCCGGCGCCACACCCGGTTCGGGCTCGCGCCAGGTCAGACGGGGCTTGCGGGCGGCCAGGGTCTCGTCCAGGCGGCGCAGAGGCGCCAGGTGCGGAGCGGAGATGAAGCGGTCCGCATCGCCGGCCAGGGCGGCCCCGGCGAGGCCCAGAAGGGCGTCGCAGAAGCGGTCGAGCTCGGCCAGGGACTCCGACTCCGTCGGCTCGATCAGCATGGCCCCGTGCACGACCAGCGGGAAGTACATGGTCATGGGGTGGAAGCCCTCGTCGATCATGGCCTTGGCGAAGTCCAGGGTGGTGATCCCTGTTCCGTCCAGCCACCGGTCGTCGAACAGGGCCTCATGCATGCAGGGGCCGTCCGGGAAGGCGGCGCTCATCACGCCCGACAGCCGGGCCTTGATGTAGTTGGCGTTCAGCACCGCGTCTTCGGCCGCCTGGCGCAGGCCGTCGGCGCCATGGCTCAGCATGTAGGCGTAGGCCCGGACGAACATGCCCATCTGGCCATGGAAGGCGGTCATGCGCCCGAAGGCCCGGGCCGCCTCGGCCTCGGTCTCCTCCACGAGCCGGAAGCCTCCGGCGTCGTGAACCACCCAGGGCGTGGGCGCAAAGGGCGCCAGGGCCTCCGACAGCACGACCGGTCCCGAGCCCGGCCCGCCGCCGCCATGCGGCGTGGAGAAGGTCTTGTGCAGGTTGATGTGCATGGCGTCGACGCCCAGGTCGCCCGGGCGGACCCGGCCGACGATGGCGTTGAAGTTGGCGCCGTCGCAGTAGAAATAGGCGCCCGCCGCGTGGGTCAGCCGGGAGATCTCCAGGATGTCCCGTTCGAAGAGGCCGCAGGTGTTGGGGTTGGTGACCATGATGGCCGCCACCTCGTCGCTGAGCTTGGCGGCGAGGTCGGCCAGGTCCACGCGCCCGTCCGCCGTCTGGCCGATCTCCATCACCTCGTAGCCGACGAAGGCGGCGGTGGCCGGGTTGGTGCCGTGGGCGGAGGTGGGGGTCAGCACCAGCCGGCGCTGGGTCTGGCCGGCCGCAGCGTGGGCGGCCCGGATGGCCAGGAGGCCGCAGAGCTCCCCGTGGGCGCCGGCCTTGGGCGACAGAGCCACGGCGGGCATGCCGGTCAGGGTCTTCAGCCAGTGGGCCAGCCGGTCCATCAGGGCCAGGGCGCCCTGGACCGCCGATACCGGCGCCAGGGGATGCAGGTCCGCAAAGCCGGGCAGGCGGGCCAGCTTCTCGTTGAGCCGCGGGTTGTGCTTCATCGTGCACGAGCCCAGCGGATAGAGGGCCAGGTCGATGGCATGGTTCTTCTGGCTCAGGCGGACATAGTGGCGGACCGTCTCCGGCTCGGAGAGGCCCGGCAGGCGCAGGGGCTCCGCCCGGACCAGCCCGGCCAGGTCCTCGGCGCCGGCCTCGGGGGCGGGCAGGTCGACGCCGCTGCTCTCCCAGGAGTCCCGCTCAAAGATCAGCGCCTCGTCCTGCAGGAGGCCGCGGCCACCGCTGAGGGAGGTAAAGCCTGCGCCGGGGGCGTCGGAGGCGGGCCGGGTGGGACGGCCGACGGAATTGAGGCTCATCAGCGAATCCTCCGGGAAAGGGCGGCGACCAGGGCGTCGATGTCCGCCACCGAGGTGGTCTCGGTGGCCGCCAGCAGCAGGATGTCGTCCATGCCGGCGGTTGGATCGAGCCGGGAAACCGGCACGCCGGCGAGGATCCCCTCCCCGGCCAGGGCCTCGACCAGGACGGCCGCGGAGCCGGGGACCCGGATCGCGACCTCGTTGAAGAAGCGGGGGGTCAGGACCTCCACGCCGGCCACGCCGGCCAGGGCTGTAGCCAGGGTGCGGGCTCGGCCGTGGTTCACTTCGGCCAGCCGCCTCAGGCCCTTCCCGCCCAGCAGGGTCATGTGGATCGAGAAGGCCAGGGCGCAGAGACCCGAGTTGGTGCAGATGTTCGAGGTCGCCTTTTCCCGCCGGATGTGCTGCTCGCGGGTCGAGAGGGTCAGGACGAAGCCCCGGCGGCCCTCGGCGTCCACGGTCTCTCCGCAGAGCCGGCCCGGCATCTGGCGGACGAACTTCTCCCGGCAGGCGAAGAGGCCGACATAGGGCCCGCCGAAGTTCAGGCCGACGCCGAGGGACTGGCCCTCCGCCACGGCGATGTCGGCGCCCATCTCGCCGGGGGACTTCAGGAGGCCCAGGGCCACGGCCTCGGTGGTCACCACCACCAGCAGGGCGCCGGCGGCGTGGGCGGCCTCGGCGATGGCGGTCACGTCCGTCACCGTGCCGAAGACGTTCGGCGTCTGGACGACCACGCAGGCCGTCTCGGAGTCGATGGCCGCCAGGACATCAGCCTCGGCGTCGACCGCGGCGGGACGACGGACGATGTCCATGCCTTCCGCCGTGGCGATGGTGCCGGTGACGGCGGCGTAGTGCGGGTGCAGGCCCCCCGACAGGACCGCCTTGCGCCGGCGGGTGACCCGTCGGGCCATCATCACCGCCTCGGCGCAGGCCGTGGAGCCGTCATAGAGGGAGGCGTTGGCGACCTCCATGCCGGTCAGGGCGGCGACCTGGGTCTGGAACTCGAACAGGACCTGGAGCGTGCCCTGGGCGATCTCGGGCTGGTAGGGCGTGTAGCTGGTCAGGAACTCCGAGCGCTGGATCAGGTGATCCACCGTGGCCGGGACATGGTGCCGGTAGGCCCCGGCGCCGCAGAAGAAGGGCCCGGCGTCTGCCGGGCGGTTCAGGGCCGCAAGTCCCGCCAGCTCCCGCTCAACCTCGATCTCGCCGGCGGCGCGGGGCAGGTCGACCGGGCCCGGTAGCCGGGCCGGGGCGGGAACGTCGGCGAAGAGGTCATCGACGCTCGCGGCGCCGATGACCCCCAGCATGTGGCGGCGGTCCGCCGCATCCAGCGGGAGGTAACGCATGACTTAGAGGGTCTCCAGGAAGGCGTCGTAGGCGGCGCGGTCCATCAGGGCGTCGTACTCGGCCCGATCGGCGATCCGCACCCGGGCGAACCAGCCGGCGGACTCGGGGTCGGCGTTGACCGTTTCCGGCGCCCCGGCGAGGTCGGGGTTGGCCTCGACCACCTCGCCAGAGAGGGGGGCGTAGACGTCGGAGGCGGCCTTGACGCTCTCGACGACCGCCATGCCTTCGCCGGCCTTCAGGGCCCGGCCCGGCTCGGGCGTCTCGACATAGACCACGTCGCCCAGCTGCTCGGCGGCGTAGGCAGTGATGCCGATGGTCGCAACATCGCCATCGAGGGCGACCCATTCATGGTCCTTGGTGAAGCGCATCGGAAAGGTCCTTTCAGGGCCGGCGGACATAGCGGTGGGGAACGAAGGGCAGGTCGGTGGTCTCGACCGGCCAGGTGCGGCCGCGGACCACGACGCCCAGCCTCCGGCCCGGAGCGCAGAGGGCGGGCGGGGCGAAGCCGATGGCGATGGGGTGGCCGAGGGTGGGCGAGAAGCCGCCGGAGGTGACGACGCCGACCTCGGCGCCGGCGGCGTCGACGATCACCGCGCCCTCGCGGGCGGGAGCGCCTTCCAGCACCTTCAGGGCGATGCGGGCGCGGGACGGCGCCCCGGACAGCTCCGCGAGGATCCGGGCGGCGCCCGGGAAGTCGCCCCGGCGGCGGCGGGAGGGCGAGACCGAGAAAGCGAGGCCCGCCTCGACGGGGCTCACCGAGGGGTCCACGTCGTGGCCGTAGAGCGGCAGGCCCGCCTCCAGGCGCAGGGAGTCCCGGGCGCCCAGGCCGATGGGGCGGACCCGCGCGTCAGCCAGCAGCAGGTCCCAGACCCGGGGCGCCTCGGAATCGGGCAGCGAGATCTCGAAGCCATCCTCGCCGGTATAGCCCGAGCGCGAGACGATCAGGTCGACCCCGCCGAACCCGGCGAGGGCGGCGCTATCCATGAAGGCCATGCCGGCGATGCCCGGGACCTGCGCCGCCAGGGCCGCCGCCGCCTCGGGCCCCTGCAGGGCCAGGAGGGCGCGGTCCTCGATCCGGACGAGCCGGGCGTCGCCGGCCAGGCGCGCGTCCAGGAACCGGAAGTCGTCGTCCTTGCAGGCGCCGTTGACCACGAGGAAAAGCCCCCGGTCGTCCGGGCGGGCGGCCATCAGGTCGTCGAGGATTCCACCCGCGTCGTTGAGCAGGACCGAGTACTTCTGCCGCCCGGCCTTGAGGGCCGCGAAGTCCCCGGGAGTGACGGCCTCGAAGGCCGCCGTCGCATCCGCCCCGAGGATCCGCGCCTGGCCCATGTGGGAGACGTCGAACAGGCCCGCGGAGGTCCGAGTCCAGGCGTGCTCCTTCATGACCCCGTCAGGGTACTGGATGGGCATGTCATAGCCGGCGAAGCCCGACATGCGCGCGCCGGCGGCCAGGTGGGCCGCGTGCAGGGGCGTGCGCTTCAGTTCGGGTTCGCTCATCAGGGACTCCCGGCGACGACAGACGACTGCGCACCGGCCTCGCCGATGCGCCTCGCCCCCGCTGTCCTTGGCGCCTGAGAGATTTCAGCCGGACCGGAGAATCTCCGTCGGGCCTTGCTCCTTCGGCGAGCGGCGGGGCAGGCCCGTCGCTGCTTTCCAGCGTTCCTTCGCCATCGCGGTCCTTTTGCCTGAGCGTTTCCGGGGCGGTTGCGCCTTCGGCTCCGGGACGGGCCCGGTCTCTCCCGCGAGAGTCGCCCGGAACCTGCGCGATGGCCCCCGGGGAGTCAATGAGTCGGCCGCTCCCTCCGGGATTGTCCACAGCTTGCGTCCGTTTCCGGGTCCTGGGCGACCTCCGCCCCGCCCCTGAAGGCGGCTCCCAGTCGCCGCTGCAGGCTGTGTGCATGTGACGCCGATCCGTCGCTTCCGCCCTTCTTCCGGGCAAGTCCATCCACGAGCGGGGACGGGGCGGACTGGCGGGACGGGAAGGAGGGGGTCGGCGAGACAGAGATGTTCTTGTTTTGTTCTTTTCAACGGTGTGGTGGCGTGCGATCGTCCTGGCCACCTGAGGAGACCTGCATGCGCGAATATCGACCAGATCCTTCCCGCCTTGAGGGCGAGGCGCTCGATCGCTGGTACAGGCGCTCTCCGGCACAGATCCGGACTGAGCGGGAGGCGACCAGACGGGCGCAGTACGACGCCTTCTTCGGTGCGGCCAACGGGACTTCAGAGGCGATCCCGGATGACGGCATGTCGCTGGGGGCCGGTTCTCAGGCGCAGACTAGGTCCAATGTGATCCAGTTCGCCCGGAGGGGATCCATCCCCACAGCTCCCGCGGTCGTCACCACGGGCCCGCACCCGATCCTCGGGGCGCCTCCTGCAAACGCAGCGGACCGTGCGGTTGAGACCCCGGGCAGCTTCTTCGAAACCTATCCGGCCATCCCTAACTCCGTATTGGGCCCAGCCTACGTGACGGATCTTCCCAAGCCCCTGAACCTCGTGAAACCGCGGGTCGGCGATTGGTTCGAGCTCGGGGACGGTCGCCTCGTCAGGGGCGCGGATGAAGTGGAGCGGCTCTTCATCGAACTGCAGTTGAGCAGGTCAGGAGAAAACAAACCCGAGCCTCCCGCACGGGTCAACTCCGCCGACCGTCACCGCGACGGCGCCATTCCCCGGGCGGAACAGCTGGCGAAGGGGGAGCGGGAAATCGACCCGACCTGTCACGTCAATGGCGGTTGGGAGCCGGACCCGACCTTCTCGAGGTACAAGGCCTGGACCCAGGATTACGAGGACCAGATCACTCGGGCGCCCGGCCTCGACTATGTCGTGCGCAATCCGCTGGAAAAGCCGGTGCGGTTCGATGGGTGCGCCGTCTGGGATCCTCGCCGCTCATTGCTCGAGGCCAAGGGGCCCGGTTACGAAGCCCTGGATCGAAGGGCCCGAAAATCGACATTCTTGCAGTTCATATGGGACGGCGTACGGAACCAAGCCCGGCGGCAGAACCAAGCCGCCCGCGGCAGGACCGTAGAGTGGCATGTCGCCGAACCCGCAGTTGTTCCAACCTTCAGGGAGGTTATCGAGCCCGCCTCCTCCCTCCGGGTCCTCCAGACTTCACCCCGCCCAGGCGCGGCCCAACCCAAGAAAAAGTGACGGAAATGACCTCCCAGGACGACCGGCCTTCACGGGACGACGACGACGCCTTCTCTGTCTGGCTCAAGCGCAAGCGCGAGGAGCGTAGGGCGAGCTCAGAGCTTGAGGTCCGGCAGCGTCGCGAGGCCGACTTCCCTGAGGTCCTGCAGGGTCGATGGGTCGACGCGGAGGGCTCGGAAACCGCGCTCGTGATCCAGGGAAACCAGCTGATCTGGGCTGGCGAACTCCGGCTCTATCTCGACAAGATGCTCTTGGTCCTCGAGGAGGACGAGATCTACTACGATGTCGTCTTCCCAGAGGACGACGATGAAGACAGTCAGACATCCCTGCTCCTGATGGGTGACGAGCTCTTCTTCCAGAACTGGCACTCCGTCGCAGGTTTCGTGAGGGAGGAGTCCTGAGGATAGGCGGCTGGGGACGGACGCCTGCTGTCCTCCGCCACTGCCAGGCCCAGGCTTCGCAGATCACCTGGACAGGGCCTTCGCCATCGCAGGGCCCTGAGATGCTTGGAGACACGACTGGCGGTCACGAAGGCCGGGGCATGGGCCGTAAGACTTTCCAGCGCTCCTTCAGCCTGGCGGTCCTTTGCTTGAACGTTTCCGGTGCGGTCACGCCTTCAGCTCCAGGATAGACGCGGTCTCTCCCGCGAAAGGCGACCGGAACCTGCGCGACACCCCCGGGGAGTCCATGAGTCGGCCGCTCCCTCCGGGATTGTCCACAGCTTGCGTCCGTTTCCGGGCGGGTCTAGCAGGTCACAGCACCGGAGACGCCATGACGCAAACTCCCGAAGACGCCCCTGTAGGGGTCCCCTTCAGACGTATCGGCGTCCTCATCGCCGCAGGGCTTGCCCTGGCGGCGGCGGGGGGTTTGGCCTGGCTCTCTCTGAAACCCCCGCCGGTGCGCACCGCCACCACCAGCCGGGGCGAGGCGGTGGAAGCCGTCTACGCTTCGGGGGTTGTCGAGTATGTCCGCCAGGCTCGGGTGGCGCCGGTGGTGTCCGCTCCCATCCTCCGCGTCCTGGTGCAGGAGGGCGAGGCCGTCGAGGCCGGGCGCCTCCTCGCTCAGCTGGACGATGGACCACAGATGGGAACCACCCTTCAACTCGAGGCCCAGGCGGCCCAGGCCCGGGCTGCGGAACGTCGGGTCCGTCGCCTTCATGAGGCCGGCTTCGCCGCCCCCGCCGCCCTCGAGGATGCCGTCAATCAGCTCAGGGCCGCAGAGGCGGCGGCGCAGAGCGCCCGGGCGCGGCAAGACGACTACCGGATCCGGGCCCCCTTCGCCGGTCGGGTTCTCCGCCGCGAGGCCGAGCCCGGGGACCTGGCCCGTACCGGGTCCCCGATGTTCGTGATCGCCGACCCCGCCGCCCTCCGGGTCACGGCCGACATCGACGAGCGTGACGTCGGCCGCCTGTCGACCGGGCTGGAGGCCGTGCTCCAGTCCGACGCCTTTCCGGGCCGGACCTTCGCCTCCCAGGTGAGCGAGCTGACCCCCCAGGGCGACTCCGCCAGCAGG
Organism: Phenylobacterium sp.; assembly: GCA_020401865.1. GTDB lineage: Bacteria > Pseudomonadota > Alphaproteobacteria > Caulobacterales > Caulobacteraceae > Phenylobacterium. The sequence goes on from JADCAS010000004.1 coordinate 151,790, forward strand.
GTGTTCCGCGCGCGCCTGACCGTGCCCGCGGGCGCCCCGCTTCGGCCGGGCATGACCGTCGAGGCCAACCTTGTCGTCGCCCGGCGGGCCGGCGCCCTTCTGGCCCCGACCGAGGCGCTGTCGGATGGCCAGGTCTGGGTGATCCACAAGGGCCGGGCGTACGCCCGTCCCGTTTCGACCGGCGCCCGCGGCGTGGACCGAACGGAGATCCTGAGCGGCCTGACCTCAGGAGAAACAGTGATCCTCTCGCCTCCGTCGCGCCTGCGCGAAGGCAGCCGGGTCCAACCCGCAGCAGGTCCGGGTCGGTGAAAACACACCTCGGGGTGCTGGTTCGGATCGCTGCAGCCCACCTGGCGGTGCGCACCCGCCAGACCGTGGTCGCCGTGGCGGGCGTAGCCGTCGGCGTGGCCTTCTTCCTGGCGGTCTCAGGGATGATGTCCGGCTCCCAGAAGGACTTCGTCTCCACCCTGGTGGACAGCGCCCCTCACGTTATCGTTCGGGATGAACAGAGGCTGCCGAGCCTGCAGCCGGCTGTAAGATCCCGTCCGGGGGCCGCGGTCTCCGTTTCGGGCGTCCGACCGAAGGAGGAGGTCCGGGGGCTGAAGGACTGGCCCGCCATGCTGGCCGACAGCCGCGCCCTGCCGGGCGCTCTTGCCGCCCCCTCCTTGAACGGCGCCGTCACCCTGTCCTTCGCCGGGCGGACCGAGGCGGTGGCGCTCAGCGGCGTGGACCCGCGCATCGAAGGCCGGATGGCGAAGATCGACGTCAGCCTGGTCGGCGGGCGGCTGGCGGACCTGGAGGCGCGTCCCGACGGCATCATCATCTCCCGTCCCCTGGCTGACCGGCTGGGGGCGCGGCGCGGCGACACCCTGGTGGCGACCTCACCAGTGGGGGTCACCCAGCGCGTTCGCATTCTGGCCCTGATCGAGCCGGAGGCGATCCAGGGTTTCTACGCCGGGGACAACACCGCCTACGGCCTGCTTCGGACGGCCCAGGTGCTGTTCGCCAGGCCCAACATCGTCAATCAGATTCACCTGCGCCTTGCAGACCCGGTGAACGCCGACGCCGCGGCCCGGGTCCTCGAGGCCCGCTGGGGCTATAAGTGGGAGTCCTGGCAGGAGCGGTCCCGGGATATCCTGAACCTGCTCGTCGTGCGCAACGTCGTCATGTACGCCGTGATTTCGGCCATCCTTCTGGTGGCCAGCTTCGGTATCTACACCTCGGTCTCCACCAGCGTGACGGACAAGCGGCGGGACATCGCCATCCTGCGCGCCATGGGCTTCACCGACCGCGACGTGGAGGGCATCTTCCTGCTGGAGGGGCTGACCGTGGGCGTCATCGGCGCCCTGGCCGGCTTCCTGCTCGGCGCCGCCATGCTCGAAGCCCTGTCCCGCCTTCCCCTGAGCATAGAGGGCCGAGCCCTGACCCTGCCTCTCGACCGGGGTCCAGCGCAGTTCGTCATCGCCGGAACCGCCGCCCTGGGATCCGCCCTGGTGGCTGCCTGGCTGCCAGCCCGCAAGGCCGCCACCGTCGACCCGGTCGACATCCTGAGGGGGGCGGCGTGACCGGCGCCACGCCGCATCCGGGCGACCCGGCGCCTGTCCTTGAGCTGCGAGCCGTCGACAAGGTGCTGGTGGACCCGGAGTCCGCCTACCTGGTGCGCGAGGTCTCCCTTGCCTTCCACCCCGGCGAGTTCACCGCCATCCTCGGGCCCTCAGGATGCGGTAAGTCCTCCTTGCTCTACCTGATGGGCCTGCTGGACCGGCCGACCCGGGGGGAGGTGCTCTTTGCAGGCGAGGCCACGCGCGACCTCGGAGAGGGCCGCCGGACCCGCCTGCGTCTGACCCGGTTGGGATTCATCTTCCAGTTCCACTTCCTGCTTCCCGAGCTGACCGCCGAGGCCAACGTCGCCCTCCCCATGGAGCGGCTCGGCAGGCTGACCCGCCGGGAAGCCTCGACGCGGGCCCGGAGTCTTCTGGACCGGCTGGGACTGGCGGGCCTGTCGGGCCGGCGGCCTGACCGCATGTCGGGCGGCCAGAGGCAGCGGGTGGCCATCGCTCGGGCCCTGGCCAATGACCCGGCCATCCTGCTCTGCGATGAGCCCACGGGGAACCTCGACACCGCCAACACGGCGGTGGTCATCGCTGAATTCCAGCGCCTCGCGCACGAGGAGGGTCGCGCCGTCATCTGCGTGACCCACGACGCAGACGTGGCGAAGGCGGCGGACCGGCGGATCCGCATGCTGGATGGACGGGTGGTGAGCGACGACCGGCCCTGAAGAGTAGCCCTACAGCGCCCTCTACATCCGCTCAGGGGCGGACAGGCCGAGGAGGTCGAGGCTGAGCTCCAGCTGGCGCAGGATCGTTCCGGCGAGGGCCAGGCGCGAGGCGCGGGTCTCGCCCTCGGCCGGCAGGATCGGGCAGGCGGCGTAGAAGCGCGAGAAGGCCTGGGCCAGCCGGTAGGCGTGATCGGCGAGAAGGTTCGGGGCCCGGCGGTCGTAGGCCTCGGCCAGGGCGTCGTCGAAGGCGTCGAGCAGGAGGGCCAGCTCGCGCTCCGCCGGATCCTCGATGCGGATGGCGCCCGCCTCCAGCCCCTGCTCGGCTGCGCGGCGCAGGACCGACTTGATGCGCACCGCCTGGTAGAGGAGGTAGGGCCCGGTCTTGCCCTCGAAGCTGGTGAAGCGGTCGAGGTCGAAGACGTAGGAGGTGCCCCGGAAGTTCGACAGGTCGGCGAACTTCAGGGCCGCCACGGCCACCTGGTGCGCCGTGGCCTCGAAGGCCTCTTCCGGAAGCTCGGCGCCCAGGCCGGCCTCGCGCAGGCGCTCGCGCGCCCGGTCCCGAGTCATCTCGATCAGGTCGTTCAGCTTGAGCACCCCGCCCTCGCGGGTCTTGAAGGGCTTGCCGTCGGTCCCGTTCATGGTGCCGAAGCCGATGTGCTCAAGCTGGCCCTCGGCAGCGTAGCCAGCCAGCACGGCGGCGCGGAACACCACCTCGAAGTGGTCGGCCTGCCGCTGGTCCACGACGTAAAGCACCTGGTCGGGATTGAAGGTCCGGCGGCGGTCCAGGATGGTGGCCAGGTCCGTCGTCCCGTACATGGCCGAACCTTCGGAGGACACCACAAGCAGGGGCGGCAGCTCGCGCTTGTCGCCCTGCCGGCCTACGCGGACGATCCGGGCGCCCTGGTCGTCCTCCAGCAGGCCGCGGGCCTCCAGGTCGGCGACCATCTCCGGGATCAGGGGATCGGCGTCGCTCTCGCCCTTCCAGAGATCGAAGTCCACGCCCAGGGCATGGAAGTCCCGGGCCAGGGCGACCTGAGTCACCCGGGCGAAATGCCGCCACAAAAGGAGGCATCCCGGCTGGCGGGACTGCAGGGCGGCGGTCAGGCGGCGGGCGCGGTTGCGGTAGGCCTCGTCGGTCTTCCCGAGGGCCGCGGCCTCCGGATACATCCGGTCGAGGTCGGCGAGGCTGATGCGCTGGGCGAGGCCCTCGAAGGCGGCGGTCTCGGTGTCGGGCGACGGCTCGGTCCCGGCGGCGTCGAGGTCCTCCACCAGGGCCCGGATCCAGGGGTCGGCGTCCATGGCCGCCCCGATCAGCAGGCCCATCTGGTAGCCCCAGTCGCCGAAGTGGGCATCGCCCACGGTCGTATCGCCCCGGAAGCGGTGGATGCGCTTCAGGGACTCCCCGATGATGGACGAGCGCAGGTGACCCACATGCATGGGCTTGGCGACGTTCGGACCGCCATAGTCAATCAGGATGCGTCGCGGCGTCGGGACCTCCTCGGCTCCGACCCGGGGATCGGCGGCGATCTCTCCGGCCCGCGCGGACAGAGCGGCGTCGGACAGGCGCAGGTTGATGAAGCCGGGCCCGGCGATCTCGACGGAGCTGAACTCTGGCGCCTGACCCAGGGCCTCGGCCACGGAGGCGGCGATCTCTCTTGGGTTACGGCCAACCCTCTTGGCCGCGGCCAGGGCGCCGTTGCACTGGAAGTCGGCGAGGTCCGGGCGGTCCGAGGCCGTCGCGCGCGCCAGGTCGACGGGCAACCCAAGAGCCCCGAACGCCCCGGCGAGGCGCTGGTCGATCGCGGACCTCAGTCCGCTCATCTCGGGGTCCGGCCGCCCGTGGCTGCAGTCTGGGCGCCGGCGTCGAGCCGGAAGCGCTTACCCTGGCGGTTGAAGTCGGCCATGGCCGGCGTCACGTCAAAGCCCACCAGAATCTCGAAATTCGACCCCGAGGTGGTCAGGCTGGCCCGCGGGATGACGATCCCGTCGACCCTTTCCACGGCGTAGAGGCGGTCCTGGCCGGGCTCGAAGCGGATCGGCAGGTCGAAGTAGACCTTGTCGATCACCATGCGGTTCCGCTGGGTGACGGCCACCCAGTACCGGTAGGTCTTGCTCTCTCCGGTCGCCTTCGGTCCGCGTCCGGCGGCGAAGAGGATGTCTATGGCCACCGTAATGGGCTCGGCGTCCTTATAGGCGCAGCCGGCGGAGATTTTCTGGATTTCGCCCGACCAGGCCACTTCGGCGGAGGCCTCCTTGCCGCCGTTGAACTCCACATAGCGCCCCGCGTCGTAAAGCACTTTCACAAAGGGGCAGGGACCGGCGTTCCGAAGCTGCGGCAGGGGCGCCTGGTTGTCTCCGAACTCGGCGTCGCGCTGGCGCTTGCGGGCTGCGGCCTCGGCCTGGTCGTCATCCGACCGGGGGCGGGACTGGGCCAAGGCGTCCGTCGCCGGCACGGCGAAGGCGCAGGCCAGGAGGAGGGCGGCGATCAGGGAGCTCTTGCGCATCAGGTCGTCCGGCGAAGTCCCGCGCGGAAGGCGCGGCGAGGCCCCCTGATACTGAACAAACATTACGGCTGCAACGCGGCCTGTCAGACCCTAGATAGGAGGCATGAGTGCAGACCCCGTCGCCCGACCCGCCCTGACCGTCCGCCTGGCCGCGCCCAGGGGCTTCTGCGCCGGCGTCGACCGCGCCATCCAGGTGGTCGAGGCGAGCCTCGAACGCTTCGGCGCGCCGGTCTATGTGCGCCATGAGATCGTCCACAACCGGCACGTGGTCTCCCGGCTTCGCGACCTGGGTGCGGTCTTCGTCGAGACCCTTGAGGAGTGCCCGGGCGACCGGCCCGTGGTCTTCTCCGCCCATGGCAGCCCGAAGTCGGTCATGGAGGGCGCAAGAACCCGGGGGATGACCTACCTCGACGCCACCTGCCCCCTCGTCTCCAAGGTCCATGTGGAGGCCGCCCGCCACCACGCCGCCGGCCGCCAGGTCCTGCTGATCGGCCACGCCGGGCACCCCGAGGTGGTCGGCACCATGGGACAATTGCCCGACGGCGCCGTGGTGCTGATCGAGACCCTTGAAGATGCGCGCGCCTTTGTTTCTGCAGGGACCGGAGGCGTCGCCTACGTCACCCAGACCACCCTGTCGGTGGACGACACCGCGGAGATCGTCGAGGCCCTGAAGGCGCGGTTCCCCGACATGGCCGCCCCGCACCGAGACGACATCTGCTACGCCACCACCAATCGCCAGGAGGCGGTGAAGTCGATCGCAGGGGCCTGCGACGTCCTGCTGGTCATCGGCTCGGCCAATTCCTCCAACTCTGTGCGCCTGGTCGAGGTCGGGCTGAAGGCCGGGGCGCCCCGGGCCTTCCTGATCGATGACGCCGACGACCTCGACCTGTCCTGGCTGGAGGGTGCGGCCACCGTCGGCGTGACGGCCGGGGCCTCGGCTCCTGAGGACCTCGTCCAGGGCGTCATCGCCCGTCTGTCGGACGCCTTCGCCGTCACTGTCGAGGAGATCGGCGCCGCCCGCGAGACCGTCAGCTTCAAGCTGCCCCGGGCCCTGCTGGCTTGAGTCCTTCATGTGCGGACCCGCGGCGGGGGTCGGCGGGGCGCCAGCTTCCGCCGCCTCGACGAACTGGCTTGACCCGGCGCCGCGCCTCGCCCAATCCGGGCGCATGGCCGTCTACACCGACATCACCGACGAGGAGCTGGAGACCCTGCTCGCCGACTTCGACATCGGCGCGCCCCTGTCGCTGAAGGGCGTGGCGGAAGGCGTCGAGAACTCGAACTTCCTCCTGGAGACAGAGACCGGGCGGTTCATCCTGACCATCTACGAAAAGCGGGTGCGGGCAGATGACCTGCCCTACTTTCTTGACCTTCTGACCTGGCTGGCGGGGCGCGGATTCCCGGGCGCGGCCCCCGTCGCAGACCGTCAGGGGCGCACCCTGAAGGTGGTGCGGGGGAAGCCCACCGCCCTCGTCACCTTCCTGCCCGGGCTTTCGGTGCGCCGACCCAACGCCGCCCATTGCCGCGAGGCGGGTGCGGGGCTTGCCTGGCTTCACCTGGCCGCCGATGGCTTCGCCCTGACCCGCGAGAACACCCTGGGTCAGCCGGCCTGGCGGCCCCTCTTTGCGTCCTTGGAGGCGGCGGCCGAAGCCCTCAAGCCGGGCCTCGCCGCGACGATTCTCGCGGATCTCGACGCCCTGGACGCCGCCTGGCCCTCCGGCCTGCCCTCCGGCGTGATCCACGCCGACTTCTTCCCTGACAATGTCTTCTTCCGGGGAGAGGCCTTCGCGGGGGCCATCGACTTCTATTTCGCCTGCAATGACCTCCTGGCCTACGACATCGCCGTCGCGCTCAACGCCTGGTGCTTCGAGGCGGACGGCAGCTTCAACGTCACCAGCGCCCGGGCCCTGGTCGCGGGCTACGAGTCCCGGAGGCCGCTGTCCCCGGCCGAGCGCGCCGCACTGCCAATCCTGGCCCGGGGGGCGGCCATGCGCTTCTTCCTGACCCGGCTGGCCGACTGGGGGCCTGTCCCGGAAGGCGCGCTCGTCCGGCCCAAGTCGCCGCTCGAATACGAACGCAAGCTGGCTGTGCACCGGGAATCTGCGGACCTGCTGCTCTTCGGCCGGGGCGCATGACCCCGGACGTCGTGATCTACACGGACGGCGCCTGCTCGGGGAACCCTGGACCAGGGGGCTGGGGTGCAGTGCTCCTTTGGGGCGACCACGAACGGGAGCTTTTCGGGGGCGATCCGGCGACCACCAACAACCGCATGGAGCTGATGGCCGCCATCCGCGCCCTGGAGGCCCTGAAGCGGCCCTGCCGGGTGGAGTTGCACACCGACAGCCAGTACCTGCGCACCGGCATTACGGAGTGGGTGCGCAACTGGAAGGCGCGGGGCTGGAAGACCGCCGACCGCAAGCCTGTGAAGAACGAGGACCTCTGGCGCCGTCTCGACGAAGCCCGGCAGAGACACGAGGTGCAGTGGCGCTGGGTGAAGGGCCACAACGGCCACGAGCTCAACGAACGCGCTGACGCCCTGGCCCGGAAGGGACTCGCCGAGGGGCCCTTTGATCCTTGACTCCGCCGAGGGCGTGTTTGATAGTTGTATTTGCAACTATATGAGACGCGATCGTGGAAGCTGTCATCCGGACCCGGACCACGGACCCGCCCCACCTGGAGGTCCTTTATGAACTGGGCGCTGCCGAGCACGCCCTGAGAGCGGCTGTGGAGACCCGGCTTCCGGCGCCCATGTCTTACACACACTTTGAAGTCTTGAGGGATTTTCTGCGTTTCGGCGATGGCGCCCCCCCGGCGGAGATCGCCTCACGCCTGAGGATGAGCCGGGGCGCGGTGACCCATTTGCTCCAGCGTATGGAGGCTCTGGGCTGGATTCGGCTGGCGGGTGACGACCGCGACGGACGGCGCAAGCAGGTCTTCCTCACCCCGGAAGGCGCCAGGATGGCCCGCGCGGCGGCGACGGCCCTGCGCCCCGGAACTGATCGCCTCAAGATTGATTTGAATGACAACTACCTGAAGGAAGGCCTGGCCTTTCTGCAGGCTCTGCGCCGAAGCCTGGAGTCTCTCAACGCCGACGACGGACCTGGAGGATCGCGCCCCTGATCCCGGTGACCTCGACCTCGGCCTCGGCCGCCAGCGCGCCGCCGCCCTCCAGCTCCGCCGCCCATTCCTTGCCATCGAGAGCGATCCGGCCCTCCCCGTGATGAAAGGCGGCGACGCTCCGGGCCGACTGGCCGATCAGGCGGGAGGTGGTGTCATTGATGTCGCCCGGCGCGGCGGCGCCGCCCCTCGGGAAGAAGCGGCGTGCGCCGAAGGTGGTGACCAGCGTCAGGAGGGCGAACAGGACCGCCTGCCCCGTCCAGCCTGGATCGAGGACCAGGGCGACAAGAGCCACGGCCCCGGCAGAGGCCGCCGGCCACAGGAGCCAACCCGTTCCGGTGGCCGCCTCGACCGCGAGCAGGGCGACGGCCAGCCCCCCCCAGAACCAGAAAGGCTGGGCGGCCAGGAGTTCGGTCAGGGCCGCCATCTCAGCCTCCCTGGGCGCTGCTGCGAGCGCCGTTCAGGAGTTCGGAGACGCCGGCGATCGAGCCGATGATGGTGGACATCTCGGCCGGGACGATCACTGTCTTCTGCTGCGGGCTCTCCGCCAGCTTGGCGAAGGCGTCCACATAGCGTTGGGCGATGAAGTAGTTGATCGCGTTGACATCGCCCTTGGCGATGGCCTCGGACACCATGCGGGTCGCCTCGGCCTCGGCCTCGGCGGAGCGCTCCCGGGCCTCGGCGTCGCGGAAGGCGGCCTCCCGGCGGCCCTCAGCCTCCAGGATGGCGGCCTGCTTGGCGCCCTCGGCCCGGGCGATGGCCGCCTGCTTCTCGCCATCGGCCTCGGTGATGACCGCGCGGCGTTCCCGCTCGGCCTTCATCTGCCGGGCCATGGCGTTGGAGATGTCCGGCGGCGGCAGGAGATCCTTGATCTCGATCCGCGCCACCTTGACGCCCCAGGGGCTGGTGGCCTCGTCGATCACCGCCAGCAGGCGGGAGTTGATGTGGTCGCGCTGGCTCAGCACCTCGTCCAGCTCCATGTTGCCCACCACGGTGCGCAGGTTGGTCATGGACAGCTGGGTGATGGCGAAATCGAGATTGGTCACACGGTAGGCGGCGGAGGCCGCATCCATCACCTGGATGAAGACGATGGCGTCCACCTGGACGGTGACGTTGTCCTTGGTGATCACCTCCTGGCGGGGCACGTCCAGGACCTGCTCCATCATGTTGATCCGCGCGCCGACCGTCTCGACGAAGGGGGTCAGGATGTTGATGCCGGGCTTGAGGGTGCGGACATACCGGCCGAAGCGCTCGACCGTAAACTCCCGTCCCTGAGGGACAATCTTGATCGTCGACAGAACGACCACGATGGCGAGAAGGACAAGAAGTCCGACCGTCAGCAGGGGAAACATGGCATCCTCCGGTTGGGTAGAGGAAATCTAGGGATCCCGGCATGGCTTTGGAACAGGTTCAGGCTACAGATCACTACAGCGTGTTCAGCAGAGTCAGAACCGGCGGGCTGGCGGCTGCGGCGCTGGCGCTGGCGGTGCTCCTCCCCTCATACAGCCTGGCCGCCGCAGCCAAGCCTGCCCCTGCAAAGGCGGCGCCCCCCAAGGCGCCCGCCTTCGACGCCCGGCGCACCGCTGACGTCATCGCCCTGCTGGCGTCCCTGGAAGCGAAGGCCGAGGTCGCCCGCCAGGCGGACGGCCAGGTGTTCATGAACGTGACCACTCCGGGCGGCGGGTTCGGCGCCCAGATGGTGGGCTGCGACGAGACCTTCGCCACCTGCCGCGCCATGGCCCTCTACAGCGCCTTCTCCCGCAAGGGCGTGAACATGGCCCAGATCAACGACTACAACCGCAGCCAGCTGACCTGCCGGGGCATCATGACCCCCTCCGGCGAACCCAGCGTCATGTACGCCGTCCTGCTGAACGGACGCATGACGAGGGACGAACTGCGCGAGCATGTCGGGGTCTGGCAGGGCTGCCTGACGGGCTTCGGCGAGTTCATCCAAGACCCCGTCGGCTTCCTCTCGCGACCGCAGGGCTGAGCCCGGTCTTGCGCCCGGATCGCCGCCGGCGACGGGGAGTCCACACGTATCTTTACATCGCTCAGATACCTGATATCTGAGCGTCGTTCAAATCTAGCCGGATCCCCGGATCCGTTCGGGAGGGGAGACGCGGCATGACGTCCGAGACATCAGCGGCCCGGGCCGAGGGCGACCGCATCCTGTCCATCGACGTGGTCCGCGGCATGGCCGTGCTCGGCATCCTGCTCATGAACATCGTCGCCATGGGCCTGCCGACCTACGCCTACATCAACCCCATATACGGTGGCGGGACCGAGGGGGCCGACTTCTGGACCTGGGCGGTCAACAACGTCTTCGCCGATGGCAAGATGCGCGCCCTCTTCACCATGCTGTTCGGGGCCTCCGCCGTGCTTATCGCCGGGCGGGCGGAGTCCGGAGCCGGCCTCGGGCCCGTCCAGACCCACTACCGCCGGCTTTTCTGGATGTTCGTCATCGGCATGATCCACGCCTACTTCTTCTTTCTGGGCGACATCCTCGTCACCTATGCCCTGGCGGGGGCCCTGGTCTTTCCCTTCCGTCGTCTGGACCCGCGACTCCTGATCGGCCTGGGCGGCGCCCTCCTCGCCGCCCTCTTCCTGTGGCACCTGAGCGACGCAGGCCAGATGAAGGCCCTCCTGGCCGCCGCGACCGCCCCGGGCGCCGACGAGGCCGCCCGCACCGCCTGGGCCCAGGCCTCCCAGGGCTTCGTGGCGCCGCCGGGGTTCTCCGAGCGGGAAACCGCCCTGTTCCGCGGCGGATTCCTGGAGGCCCTGGAGGCGCGGGCGCAGGTCGCCCTCCTGCTTCAGCTGACCATCCCCTTCGACGCCGGCCCGGAGGCCATCGGCCAGATGCTGATTGGCATGGGCCTCTTCCGCCTGGGCTTCTTCTCCCTGGGCTGGTCGACCCGCGCCTACGTGATCATGATTGTCATCGGCTATGCTCTTGCCGCGCCGTTTGCGGCCCTGCAGGCCGGGCTGATCCATGCGGCAGGCTTCGAGCCCGTCCGGACCCACGAGCTGATGGTCTGGCAGTCCATCACCCGGCCCTTCATCGCCCTGGCGCACGCCTCGGTCCTGCTGCTCATCGTCCGGGCAGGTCTCTTCCGGGGCCTCGTCTCAAGGCTGGAGGCGGCGGGGCGAATGGCCTTCACCAACTATCTGATGACCTCGGTGATCACGAGCCTGGTCTTCTGCGGCTATGGCCTCGGCCTCTACGGCCACCTGTCCCGCGCCGAGCAACTGTGGGTGGTGGCCGGCGTGTGGGCCCTGATCCTTCTGTGGAGCCGCCCCTGGCTGGCCCGCTTCCGCTACGGCCCCCTCGAATGGATCTGGCGCTCCCTCGTCCAGTGGAAGCGACAGCCATTCCGCAAGGCGACGGCCTGAGGTGACTTCAGGTCGGGGCCTTGGGGCAGGCTTCAAGTTTCGGCGTTCGGGCGCAGAGAAGACGAAGGTGCTCACCCGAGGTCGGGCGCCCCTTCTCAGACGCCCGCCGTAACAGCTTCGCAGCCTCGCCCTCGTCCTGCGGAACGCCAAATCCGCTCAGGTAGAGAATCGCGAGACTTTCCATGGCCAAGGGTTCGCCTTGGTCTACAGCCCTTCGCCACCACTGCACCGCGGCTTCGGTATCCTTGGGGATGCCGTCGCCACGAAATAGGAGTGACGCCAATTGCAGCTGGGCCTGGCCGTGGTCCTGCTCTGCGGCCTTGCGGAACCACTCCAGCGCCTTCCGGGTATCCTGGGGGACGCCCTCGCCCCTCAGGTAGGCAAGCCCCAGGTTGTGCTGGCCGGGAGGATTGCCCGCCTCCGCCCCTTTGCGGGTCCACGCGAGCGCCGCCTTCAAGTCCCTGGGAACGCCTCGTCCCTGGAAGTAAAGGAGGCCTAGGTTGGTCTGCGCTTTGTCATACCCCTGCTCGGCAGAGGCCCGCAGCCATCGAACGGACTCCTTCATGTTCAAGGGTACGCCCTCGCCCTCGGCATAATTCAGACTGAGTTCATATTGGGCGACGGGATCACCCTTCTCAGCCGCTCTTCGGAACCAGGGGATCGCTGCGGCGAAATCCTGCGGAACCCCGACGCCTTGGTCATAAGCCATGCCCAGCCTGGTTTGGGAGTGGATGTAGCCCTGCTCGGCGGAGGCTCGGAGCCAACGCATAGATTCCGCCATGTCCACCGGGACGCCTTCGCCCCTCTGGTAGATCAGGCTGAGCTCCAACTGAGCCACCGGACTGCCCTGCTCGGACGCCAGCCTGGACCACTTCAGAGCTGCGGCCGGGTCCCTGGGAACGCTCTGGCCGCGCCTGTACAGGCTTGCGAGCCGGGTCTGGGCGCTGATGTCGCCCTGCTCCGCAGCCTTCTGGTACCAGATCACGGCGGCAGGCACATCCCGCTCAACGCCGAGTCCATTCTCAAGGATGAAGCCATACCTGAATTGGGAAAAGGCGTGGCCCATCTCGGCCGGCCTTCGGAGACAGGCGAAATGGGCCGCGAGGCGCTTACGGGCGCCGGCGGTAGACATCCCCTCGATGTTGAACGATTCCAGAAAGGATTTCTGGTATGCCCTCGCGCAAGCGGCGTAGGCCTCTTCCGCTGTCCTGGGAACGCTTTTGGCCTGAGAGCACCCTCCTGACACCATCAAGCCGCCGCCCACGGCCAAGACCAGAAGCTTAAGTCTCAAACCGGGCATGGCTCCCACTCCCTCCCGTCAATCCAGGTTCCCCGCCTATCGCGCCGTATAGCCCCCATCCACGACCATCTCCGAGCCAGTCATGAAGCTCGCCTCGTCGGAGGCGAGGAAGACGATGGCGTTGGCGATCTCGGCGGGTTCGGCGAGGCGGCCGAGGGCGTGCTGGAGGACCAGGGTCTCGCGCACCTCATTGCCGTTCTCCACCTCGCGGAGGATGTTGTGGACCAGGGGCGTCTCCACATAGCCGGGGTGGACCGAGTTCACCCGGATGCCGAGGGGCGCCCATTCCAGGGCTGCGGCCTTGGTGAGCATCAGCACCGCCCCCTTGGAGGCGCAGTAGGCCGCCGCCCCCGGGGTCGCGATCTTGCCCATGATCGAGGAGAGGTTGATCACCGAGCCGCCCCGGCCGCCCTTCAGGATCAGTGGTCCGGCGAAACGATGGCCGTAGAAGACCCCGTCCAGGTTGACCGACAGGGTCCTTCGCCAGTTCTCGAGGCTGTGGCTCATCAGTTCGTTGCCGACGGTGGTCATGCCCGCATTGTTCACCAGGATATCCAGCCGGCCGAAGGCGGCCTCCACCTCCTCCACCACCCGCTCCCAGTCCTCCGGCAGGGTGACGTCGTGGGCGAAGGCCTTCGCCCTGCCGCCCGCCGCCGCGATGGAGTCCGCCACGGCGCGGGCCGCCTCGGGCGACAGGTCCGTCACCGCCACGGCGGCGCCTTCCTTCGCCAGGGCCCGGCAGGCCGCCGCGCCTATGCCCGAGCCGCCGCCGGTGACCAGGGCGACCCGTCCGTCCAGCCGCCCGCTCACGCCGTCACCCCCGCGGCGCGGAGCGCCGTCATCCGGTCGATGGCCGCCTCGGCGCCCGAGACCAGGCGGGCGACGATCTCGGCCGCCGGCAGGACCTCGTGCACCCCGCCCGCCGACTGGCCCATGGCGAAGCAGGAACTGTCCGGGTTCAGGCCCTCGATCTGGCCGCCGATGCCGCCCATGACCCCGGCCTGGCTGGAGAGCATGGCCTGCATGGGGAAGGGCTGGATGTCCGCCGGACGGCTCTCCCAGTCGTCCACATAAGGGTTCTTGCGCACCCGCATGGGCTTGCCCGAATAGCAGCGGGTCCGGATGGTGTCCTCGTCGGAGGACTCCACAATGGTCTGGCGGTAGAGGTCGCCAGCGTGGGCCTCGGGCGAGGCGATGAAGCGGGTGCCGACCCAGACCCCCACGGCGCCGAGGCCCAGCACGGCGGCGAGACCCCGGCCGTCATAGATGCCGCCGGCGCCGACCACGGGGATCTTCACCGCCTCCACCGCCTGGGCGATCAGGGGCAGGCGTCCGACCAGGCCCGTATGCCCGCCGCCCTCGCCGCCCTGGCAGATGACGGCGTCGCAGCCGGCCTGCTCGGCCTTCACCGCGTGCTTCACGGCCCCGCAGACGACCATGACCTTCAGGCCCGCCCGCTTGAGCTTCTCCATGATCGGCATGGGCACGCCCAGGCCGGCGACGAAGGACGAGGCGCCCTCCTCGATGATCACGTCCACGGCGGCGGTCAGGCTTTCCGGCGAGGCGGCGAGCAGGTCGACGCCAAAGGGCCCGTCGGTCAGCTTGCGCACCCGGCGCATCTGCTCGCGGATGAAGTCCGGGCCCTGGCCGGCCATGCCCAGGACGCCGTAGCCCCCCGCGTTGGTCACGGCGGCGGCGAGCTCGGCGTAGGAGACCCCGCCCATGCCGGCCAGCATGACGGGGTGCTTCACCCCGAGAAGGTCACAGAGCTTGGTGTGCAGGGTCATAGCGTCCTCCCGTTTACTGGGAAGGCAGCATGGCGCCGAAATCCAAAGGTGGGAACGGGCGCCCTTGGGTCAGGCGCCGGCGGCGTCCAGGTCGGAGGGCAGGGCCTCGTAGACGCGGGAGCAGAACTCGCAGGACACCCGGATCCGGCCGTCGGCCTCCACCATGTCGGCGCGCTCCTCGGCGCTGAACGAGGCGAGCAGGCCCAGGATCCGTTCCTGCGAGCAGCGGCAGGCGGCCTTCAGGGTCTGGGGGGTGAAGACCCGCACGCCGTCCTCGTGGAAGAGGCGGAACAGCAGGTCTGTGGCCGGCAAGAGCGGATCAATGAGCTCGTCCTCGCCGAGGGTCTCGAACAGGGCCTCGGTGCGCCGCCAGGGTTCCTCGGTGGAGCCCCGCGCCTCGTCCCCAGCGATGTTCTGGATCAGCACGCCGCCGGCCCGCCATTGGGGCCCCTGGCCGGAGTCCGCCTGCCCCACCGCCAGCCGGATCCGCGTGGGCGTCTGCTCGGACTGGGCGAAATACTGCTCGGCGCAGAGGGCCAGGGTCTCGCCCTCGATGGCGGTCACCCCCTGGTAACGGTCCATGTCCGGACCCTGATCCACCGTCATCATGAACAGGCCGTCCCCCAGCAGGGCCCGGGCGCCCGGGCGCTGGAAGCCGGCGACGAGCCCGGCGACCTCCTCGGGGTCGAACCGGCAGTAACCGCGCAGCGACCCGGCGGTGTCGTAGTCGCAGACGACGTAGCGGACCGGCCCGTTCCCCTGGGCCTGGACGATCAGCCGCCCCTCGAACTTCAGGTTCGAGCCCACCAGGGCCGCCAGGGCGCAGGTCTCGCCCAGCAGGTTGGCCACCGGGTCCGGATAGGCGTGGGCCGACAGGATCTCGTCCACCGCGGGCCCCAGGCGCACCAGCCGCCCACGCACGGCCTCGCCCTCGATCTGGAAGGGGAAGACGCGGTCGTCGTCGACCGCCTCGAGGGAAACCCTGCCGCTCATATCGCGCCAAAGCACCAGGCCAGGATGGACTTCTGGGCGTGGATCCGGTTCTCGGCCTCCTCCCAGATCCGCGACCGGGGACCGTCGATCACCGCGGAAGTGACCTCCTCCTCACGGTGGGCGGGCAGGCAGTGCAGGAAGACCGCGTCGCTGTGCGCCAGGTCCATCAGGGCCTTGTCCACCTGGTAGGGGCCCAGCGCCGCCATGCGCTCGGCCTTGTCGGTGTCGCCCATTGAGACCCAGGTGTCGGTGATGACGCAGTCGGCGCCGGCCACGGCCTCGCGGGGGTTGCGAGTGACAGAGACCTGGCCCTGCAGGGAGGCCGCGCGCGCCAGGTCCGCCGGGTCGGGCGAATAGCCCTCGGGGCAGGCGATGTTCAGGCGGTAGCCCAGCAGGGGCGCGGCGTGGATGAAGCTGGCGCAGACATTGTTGCCGTCGCCCACCCAGGCCAGGGTCTTGCCCGCCACGGGCCCGCGATGGGCCTCGAAGGTCATCAGGTCGGCCAGGATCTGGCAAGGATGGCCGGTGTCCGACAGGCCGTTGATCACCGGCACGGTGCAGTGGGCGGCGAGGTCCAGAAGGTCCGTGTGCCGGTTCGACCGCAGCATGACGGCGTCCACCATGCGTGACAGGACCCGGGCGGTGTCGGCGATGGTCTCCCCCCGTCCCAGCTGCATGTCGGCGGCGGTGGAAATGATCACGTCACCGCCCAGCTGGCGCATGGCGGCGTCGAAGGAGAACCGCGTCCGCGTCGAGTTCTTCTCGAAAATCATGGCCAGGGTGCGCTCACGCCCCGGGGCGTCGGCGTCGATGCGGCCCTGGGTCCAACCGGCGCGGGCGGCCTTGCGGACCGCCGCGTCGTCCAGGATCCGGCGCAGGGTGGCCGCCTCCAGGGACCAGAGGTCCAGGAAGTGGCGAACGGGCGGGCTCAAGGCTCCTTCCTCGCTGGGCATGGACAGGCCGCCTCAGGCGCCGCGCGCGCGGGCGCAGGCCCGGTCGAGCTTCTCCACCGCCTCGCGCACCTCTTCGACCGAGATGACCAGGGGCGGCAGGAGCCGCACGCAGTTGTCGCCGCCGCCGGCGATCAGCAGCTTCTCGTCCCGGGCGTGCTGCATGAACTCGCGGTTGGGAGTCTTCAGCTTCAGCCCGATCAGCAGGCCCCGGCCGCGAATCTCTTCGATCACGTCGGGATTGCGCGCCTTCAGACCCTCCAGCTGCTGGGTGAAGTAGCCGGAGACCTCGATCACGTGGTTCAGCAGGGCCGGCGAGCTCAGCTCCTCGACCGCCGCCAGGCCCACGGCCATGGCCAGGGGGTTGCCGCCGTAGGTCGAGCCGTGGGAGCCGGGCGTCATGCCGGAGGCCGCCCGGGCGGTGGCCAGGCAGGCGCCGACCGGGAAGCCTCCGCCCAGGGCTTTGGCCACGGCCATGATGTCGGGCTCGATCCCGGCCCACTCATGGGCAAACAGCTTGCCGGTGCGCGAGAAACCGCACTGGACCTCGTCGAGGATCATCAGAACGCCGTGCGCGTCGCACAGGGCGCGAAGCTCGCGAAGGCAGGAGTCCGGAACCGCCCGGGCCCCACCCTCGCCCTGCACGGGCTCCAGGATCACCGCCGCCGTGGTGGGCGAAGCGATCGCCGCCTTCAGGGCCTCGTGGTCACCGAACTTCAGCTGGATGAAGCCGGGCATTCGGGGACCGAAGCCCTCCAGGTAGCTGGGATTGCCTGACGCGTTGACCGCCGCCAGGGTCCGGCCATGGAAGGAGCCGTCAAAGCCGATAATGTCGATCCGCTCCTCCTGCCCCCGAGCCCAGTGGAACTTGCGCGCCGTCTTGATGGCGCACTCGATCGCCTCGGTTCCGGAGTTGGTGAAGAAGACCACGTCGGCGAAGGTCTTCGTCGTCAGGGCCTCGGCCAGCTTCACCTGCTCGGGGATGGTGAAGATATTGGACACGTGCCACAGCTTGTCGGCCTGGGCCTTGAGGGCCGCGATCAGCTTCGGATGGGAATGGCCGAGCGCATTCACGGCAATGCCCGCCAGGGCGTCGAGGTAGGCCTCGCCGTCAGTGGTGTAGAGACGCACGCCTTCGCCTCGCGCGAACGCCAGGGGCGTGCGGCTGTACACGCCCATCAGGTGGTCGGCGGGAACGTTGAGGCCCTCAGGCTGCGTCTTCTGGGTCACGATCGGGAACCCTCCAAAACGTAACGTCCCCGCCGCGGGGCGACGGGGACTGGAAGGCTGCGACTTCTCCGCCCAATGGGCCGGAATGTCAATGTTTGCGGGCTCAGCTCTTGATCTTGTAGCCGGTGTCGAACATCCACAGGCAGACGCAGGTCAGGGCCACCACCAGGCCTGCGGTCATCACCGCCCCGGCCAGGACAGAGCCCTCGGCATAGCCCAGGAAGCCATACCGGAAGCCGTCGATCAGGTAGAAGAAGGGGTTGTAGTGGCTGAGGGTCCGGAACGGCTCGGGCAGGCGCTCGACCAGGTAGAAGGTGCCCGACAGGAAGGTCATGGGCATGATGATGAAGTTGGTCACCACCGCCATATTGTCGAACTTCTCGCTCCACAGCCCACCCATGATGCCCAGTAGGCCCAGGATCAGGGCCGCGCCCAGGCCGAAGTAGAGGATCGCCCAGGGCTGGCTGACCGGGAGGTGCGAGAAGGGGATGATCACCGCGGCTGTCACGGCGCCCACCAGGACGCCCCGGGTCGCGGCGCCCAGGCCAAAGGCCGCAACATGCTCCGCCGGGCTCAAGGGCGGCGTCAGAAAATCCCCGATCAGCCCGTTCATCTTCGCCTGGAGCAGGGAGGACGAGGAGTTTGCGAACGCGTTGTTCAGGATCGCCATCATCACCAGCCCGGGCGCCACGAAGGCGGCGAAGTCGTATCCATGCACCGGGGGACGGGCGCCGTGGGCGGCGACGACAAACACCATCATGTAAAGGAGGGAGGTCACGACGGGGGCGGCCAGGGTCTGCATGCCCACCTTCCAGAACCGCATGACCTCGCGGACGTAGAGGGTCCGGAACCCCGCCCAGTTAAAGCCGGGATAGGACCGCGGCTCCGGGGGGATCACAGGCGACGGGGACGAGGATGTATCGGTCATGGCCCAGATGTGCGCCGGGTGGCGAGCGGTGGCAAGCGCTCTCGTCGGCCCTTGCCCCCGGCGCGTCCGCGTCTAGCCTTGGGCCCAGATAACAGGAGACCACCCCATGTCCCGACTGCCGCTGATCGAGCCCGAGGCCCTGCCGCCCTACATGAAGGCCATTCACGACGCGACGCCTGAAGAGAACTGGCTGGGCCGCCACTTCGCGCGCGCCTTCGCCCCGGCCGAGGACCTCGTCCAGGCCTACCAGGGCTTCTACCACCCCTGGCACACTGGCGGGGCCGGCGTCCTGCCGCCAAGGCTCAAGGAACTGATCCGTCTGCGCATCGCCACACTGAACGGCTGCGTCCTGTGCAAGACCGTTCGCATGGCCCCCGAGGTGGTGAGCGAGGAGGAAGCCGCCTCCGGCGTGGACCGGGTGGACGAGTCGGGCTTCAGCGCCCGGGAGCGGGCGGCCATCCGCTTCGCCGAAAAGATGGCCGTGGACCATCACAACATCACCGACGACGATGTCGCCCATATGCGACGCCTCTTCACCGATCAGGAGTTCCTGGAGCTCTCGATGATGGCCGGACAGTACATCGGCTTCGGCCGGGTCCTGGCCCTTCTGCAGCTCGAGGTCGCCGCCTGCCCTATCTGAGCCGGCGCCTGCCTACATCTGGTTTCTG
Source organism: Phenylobacterium sp. (assembly GCA_020401865.1). Classification (GTDB taxonomy): domain Bacteria; phylum Pseudomonadota; class Alphaproteobacteria; order Caulobacterales; family Caulobacteraceae; genus Phenylobacterium. Next base: position 170,932 of record JADCAS010000004.1, read on the forward strand.
TGGATGGACGCCATGGCGCCGATTGTGGTCTGGCTCACTTCCATTACGATATATTGTGGCAGGGCGAGGTTGGGCGTAAGCTCTGGCACAAGATATTGATCCCGGCGACGCTGAGCGTTCAAGCCGGGCAGGATGGTGGAGCGAACCATGGGTTGGACCGACGAGCGGGTCGAACTGCTCAAGAAACTCTGGCAGGACGGACTGTCCGCCAGCCAGATTGCCAAGCAACTCGGCGGCGTGACCCGCAATGCGGTCATCGGCAAGGTGCACAGGCTGGGGCTCTCCGGCCGCGCCGCGCCGTCGAAGCCGGCGCGCCCGGTGTTCAAGGCGCCGAGGCCGGCGCGCCAGACGGCCGCCCCCGCAGCGCCGCGCCGGATTGCTCCGCCGCCCCTTGCGACCGCCGCCCCGGTGACCCAGCCGCCCGCCCGCTATGTGGACGAGGCGCCCGGCTCCGCGACCGTGCTGACCCTGGGCGCGCACATGTGCAAGTGGCCGATCGGCGATCCGTCCAGCGACGACTTCACCTTCTGCGGCCGCCGGGCCAGCGAGGGACCCTATTGCGTGGAGCATGCCCGGGTCGCCTACCAGCCCGCCCAGACGAAGAAGCGCTCCAGCGCCAACGAGCTGGCGCGCAGCCTGCGTCGCTACATCTAGGTCCGGCATCCGTTGGGGATGGGGGGCGCGCCACGACCTGGGGCCGGTTTCTGCACTTGCCTTGACGTCGCCGGGCGCGTCCCTTTCCAGCCATGACCGACCTTCGCCCCGACCCCGCTGCGGCCGACCCGGACAACGCCCGGGCCTACTCCGTCTCGGAGCTGGCCTTCGCCCTCAAGCGCACCCTTGAGGACCAGTACGGCTTCGTCCGCCTGAGGGGAGAGCTTTCCAAGGTCACCTTCCACTCCAACGGCCACGTCTACCTGTCCCTCAAGGACGAGAAGGCGGTGATCGACGGGGTGGTCTGGAAGGGTTCGGTGCGCAACCTTTCCGTGCGCCCCGAACAGGGCCTGGAGGTCGTGGTGACCGGTCGGATCACCACCTATCCCCAGGGCTCGCGCTATCAGATCGTCATCGAAAGCATGACGGCCGCCGGCGTCGGCGCCCTGCTGGCCCAGCTGGAACGCCTGAAGGCGCGGCTGGCCGAGGAGGGCCTCTTCGATCCCGCGCGGAAGCAGCCCCTGCCGGCCATGCCTTCCGTGGTGGGCGTGATCACCTCGCCCACCGGGGCGGTGATCCGGGACATCCTGCACCGCATCCGTGACCGCTGGCCGTGCCAGGTTCTGGTCTGGCCCGTGGTGGTCCAGGGTGAGGCCGCCGCCGGTCAGGTCGCCGCCGCCATCCGCGGATTCAACGACCTGCCGTCGGACGGTCCCGTCCCGCGTCCCGACGTGGTGATCGTGGCCCGGGGCGGCGGCTCGGTCGAGGACCTCTGGCCCTTCAACGACGAGGCCCTGGCCCGCACCGCAGCCGCGAGCGGGATCCCGCTGATCTCCGCGGTGGGCCACGAGACCGACACCACCCTGATCGACTTTGTCTCGGACCGGAGGGCGCCCACCCCCACGGCGGCGGCGGAAATGGCGACGCCGGTCCTGGCCGAGCTGCGGGCCGGACTCGCCGACCTGTCGGGACGCCTGCACCGGTCCGGCGGCCGCCTGGTCTCTGACCGCCGGGGTCGGGTGGAGACCCTGGGCCGGAGCCTGGACAGGGTCCCCGACCTCGTGGAGCTGGCTGAACAGAGGCTGGGTCTGGCCCGCAACCGGCTCGCGGCGGGCCTGTCGCGGAATGTCGGGGCCCATGAGACCCGCCTGGCCCGGGTCGCCGGCCGCCTCCAGCCAGGACTCCTGTCACGTCCGCGCCACGCCCAGGCGGAGCGCCTGGCGGCGCTCTTTCCTCGCCTCGCCCCCGCCCTGCGGCGGAGCCTCTCCCAGTCCTCCGAGCGACTTGCCGCCCTTTCGGCCCGCCTCAGGTCGGCCGACCCCGGCGCCCCGCTCGCCCGCGGCTTCGCAAGGGTCCACAGGGCCGACGGCGGCCTCGTCCGCCTCGGGGCGGCGCTCGCCCCCGGCGAGGTGGTCCGCCTGGTCTTCGCCGACGTGGAGCGCGGGGCGGTGATCGAGCCGCCGCCGGGTCCTCCCCGCCAGGGCGACCTCTTCTGATCCGACGCCTTTTCGCGGCGCCCGACGGAGACTAGACTGCCAGCATGGACGCATCCAACAAGACCGGCGGGCCCGACCTTGCCGTAATCCACTACGGCGACGGCGATTTCACCGTCGTCCGCCCGGGCCGGTTCGTCCTCTGCGCCGTCTCCGGGGTGAAGATCCCGCTCGAGGCGCTCCGCTACTGGAGCGCCGTCCAGCAGGAGGCCTACGCCGGGCCGTCGGAGGCCCTGACCCGGTGGCGCGGACTGAACCCCTGACCGGTCGCATGGACCGCCGCACCCTGGTGGGCGCCCTGGCCTCGGCCGCAGGCCTCGCCGCTGCGCCGGCGCGCGCCGCAGACCGCGATCCGGTCCTTCGCCTGGCCGGAATCCCCCGGCAGGGGGGAACACTGATCGGACGCACGCTCCCCGACGCCGCGATCGCCGTGGACGGCGTCGCCGTCGGCCAGGCCTCGCCTGGCGGGCTGTTTGTCGTCGGCCTCGACCGGGACAGTCCTGCAGACGTCGTAATCAGCGTCTCCAGCGCCGGCAGGCTGGTCGGCGAGCGACGACTGGCGGTGGCGCCGGGGGTGTTCGATATCCAGCGGATCGACGGCCTTCCGCCCCAGCAGGTCAAGCCACAGGGCGAGGCCCTGCTGACTCGCATCGCCGCCGAGGCCGAGCGCAAGGCCAGGGGCTGGGCCAGCCAGGTCGCGACCGAGGACTTCGCAGGCGGATTCGCCCGCCCCCTCCGCAAGTTTCGCCTCTCAGGCCGGTTTGGCGGTCAGAGGATCCTCAACGGGGAGCCGATGACGCCGCACTACGGCGCCGACCTCGCAGCCCCCGCCGGGACGCCAATCCTCGCGCCGGCGTCAGGCCGGGTCTGCTTCGCCGAGACCGGCCTGCACTACGAGGGCGGCCTGACCATGATCGACCACGGCCAGGGCCTGATCACCGCCTACCTGCACCAGTCCGCCGTGCAGGTCCGGGAGGGCGACGCCGTGGTCCGCGGGCAGGTCATCGGCGCCGTGGGCCGCGAGGGGCGGGCGACCGGTCCTCACCTGTGCTGGCGGATGAAGTGGCGCGACCGGCGGCTGGACCCGATGCTCCTGCTGGGCGTGCGCGCCCCGGCCTGACGCTCAGGACCTGTCCCGGCGGTAGACCTCGTTGGGCCAGCGCTTGTGGACCCAGAACCATTCCTCGGGGCGGTCGCGGATCCGCTCTTCCATGAAGGCGTTCACCCGCCGCACGCCGGCGACGATGTCCGCATTCCGGTCGCCCGTGTCCTGCAGACGGATGTCCTCATGCACGACAACCCGGAAGCGGGCCTTGTGGATTCTCTGGACCGACATGGGAATCAGCGGGATGCCGAACCGCAGGGCGAAGCTGGAAGGCCCCGGCGCCGTATGGCAGTCGACACCGAAAAGGGGCGCCAGGACCCCGCCGTTGAACTTCTGGTCGTTCATCAGGGCGACGCACTCCCTCCTCGCCAGGGCGCGGATCAGCTCGCGGGCGCCGTCGCCGCCCTTCGGTGCGAAGAGGCGGACCCCGTAGCGGAAACGGCTCTTGCGGATGCGCGCGTCCACGTGCGGGTTGTTGGTGGCGCGATAGGTGATCTGGCAGGTGATACCGGCATGAATGATCACCGCCGGCATGATCTCCATCGAGGAAAAATGTCCCGAAATGAACACAACGCTCTCGCGATTGCGGGCGATCGCCTCCAGCCGTCCGGCGTTCACCACCTCCACGCGGGAGGGGTCGGCGATGATCTTGTCCAGGATGGGGAACTCCGCCGCCCACCGGCCAAGAGCCCGCCACTGGGCCCTGAGGAGGGCCTTGACCTGTGCCGGCGGCAGGTCCGGGAAGGCGATGCGGATGTTGGTCTCCGCCACGCGGTGGGTGGAGGTCAGGGGCCCAAGGACTCCCGCGACGGCGGCCCCGAAGTCCGAGACGGAGTCGATGGGAAAAAGCCGGGCGAGGAAGGTCACGGCGTCGAAGGCCAGGGCTTCGAGGCGCCAGACCAGATCCTGAAGCCGAGAGGGTCGCGCTGAGTCCGCCACGCCCGACCTTAGCGCGTCCGTCGCACGGGCCGCAATCCGAGGGCTGGCGGCGCGACAACCTCATCGGCGGCGCCTTACCTTGCGAGCCGGCCAAGGTTAGATTGGGCTATGATGAAACCTGAGCTCATTCCCGGCCTTGAAGAGCTTCTCCTCGACCTTAATCGGGTCTCTGCAGAAGTGATCCTGCCCCTTTTCCGGTCTGACCACGGTCTGGAGGACAAGGGTGGAGAAACGGGCTTTGACCCGGTGACCATGGCCGATCGCGGCGCTGAGGCCGCAATCCGTCGGCGCCTGGCGGAAGTGGTCCCCGAGCACGGGGTCATCGGCGAGGAGTACGGCGAGGACCGTCCCGACCGGGAGTTCGTCTGGGTGCTGGACCCTGTCGACGGAACCCGGGCCTTCATCGCCGGCCTGCCGGTCTGGACCACTCTCATCAGCCTGCGCTGGCGGGGGGAGCCTGTCCTGTCCTCAATCGGCCAGCCCTACCTTGGAGAGGTCTTCATCGGCTCCCCTGAGGGCTCTCGCCTGGTGCGGGGCGGGGAGAGCCGGCCGCTGCGGGTTCGTCCCTGCCTCGGGCTTTCCGTGGCGACCATCGCCTCCACCGACCCCATCGCCTACTTCGGCGCGGACGAGAAGGCGGCCTGGGACCGGGTCCGCGCCGCCGCGCGGCTGGCCCGCCTGGGGTGCGACGCCTACGCCTACGCCATGGTCGCGGCGGGAGCGATCGACCTGGTCCTGGAGTCCCGGGCCTGCAAGTGCTGGGACATTGAAGCCGCAGCGCCCCTCCTGGCGGGGGCCGGCGGCGTCGCAACAGACTGGAACGGGATGCCCATCGGGCTGAACGGGGGCCAACTCGTCGTTGCCGGCGACCGGGCCTGCCTGGACGAAGCCCTGCCCCTCCTGAAGTCGGCGGCCGACTAGGCCTTCGGCGCGACCCGGTCGGCAAGGGCGTCGAAGTGGGCCCAGAACTGGTCGCGCAGGGGGTCGGTCTCCATCAGGATTTCGTGCTCGGCGCCCTCCACTGAGACGAACTCGCCGGCGGGAAGCCGGGCGGCGATGGCCTTCTGGTCGGCGTTGCTCACCAGCTTGTCCGCCGAGGCGGAGACGATCACCACCGGCAGGGTCGCCCCCTTCAGGTTCTCGCCCTTTGCGAGCCAGGCGGTGGCGCGCAAGGCGAAATCCAGCCAGCCCCAGGTCGGCGAGGACAGGGTGAGGTCGGGATTGGCCCGGATGAGGTCCTTGCCGCGCTTGTAGCGGGCGGGGTCGCGGGTCAGCACATTGCCCTCGAAGGGTTCGCCGGCGGGATCCCCCGGGGGCTGGGCCCAGTCTCGCTCGCGGCCGGTCAGGCGGCGCAAGGCCACCAGGGTGCGGGCGAATCGCGGCAGGCGCAGGCCCAGCATGGGTGCGCAAAGGACGGCGCCGGCGAAACGGGGCGCCTGGCCCCGGGCGAGGGCCATCAGGGTCAGGCAGCCGCCCATGGAGTGGCCGATGGCGATCCAGGGCTTGGGCAGCCGGGCCTCGAAGGCGACCAGCAGGGCCCGGTAGTCGGCAAGGTAGGTCTCCGCCCCCAGGGCGTGGCCCTTCCGGCGATCGGGCAGATCACGATGCGACAGCCCCTGGCCCCTCCATTCGTTGACCAGGACAACGAACCCCCGCTGCTGCAGATCGCGCACCACCTCGAAGTACTTCTCGATGGCCTCGGTCCGGCCCGTCGAGAGGATGACCGAGCCGCGGGGACGGCCCTCGGGGCGGAACAGGGCGGCGCGCAGTCGCGCCCCGCCTTCGCCCTCGAACCACTCCGCTCCGCCGCGCGGCGGGACGGGCGCATCGGAAAGCTCAGTCAGCGGCGCCGCACGGTCCATGTCAGGCCTCTCCCGAGCGAGCGGCGAGCAGGGCCTTGACCTGAGGCATCAGCGACATGGCCAGTCCCATGTCGGAGACTTTCAACCGGCCTGTGATGGCGGCGGTCATGGGATTGAGGTCGCCCCGCGCCAGGGCCTCGAGGTCCTTGCGGCTTACGCTGATGACCAGGTCTGCCGGATCGGCGGCGTTGGTCACCGTCGCGCCCTCCACCCGGATGACCCCTTCGCCCCTCAGGTCGAGACGGATAGAGCGGTCGAGGCCCGCCCCTCCGGACTGGAAGTGCGCCCGCACCTTGTCGGTCAGTTCGGTCAGTCCATCCATGGGTTCGCCTCCCCCTCGCCTCCTGCAATGCCGTCCCGGGGCGGGCTTGTAAACGCCCGCCGGTTTGGGAGGCGGCCACTTGAACCCCGGCGGCGGACACCCATGTCTTCCCCGAAGGCGCCGGATGTCCGGGCCTTCCGGGCGGTGCGAGGCTTCGGCGCGCACAGGTCCCGAAACTCAAAACGCAACCTTGCTTCGTCAAGAAGGATGTGAACTCACATGCGCACGATCGATTTTTCCCCCCTGTATCGTTCCGTCGTCGGCTTTGACCGTTTGGCCCAGCTTCTGGAGACCGCCTCGGTGGACCAGGCGACCGGCTATCCGCCCTACAACATCGAGCGGACCGACGAGAACGCCTACCGCATCGAGATCGCCGTCGCCGGCTTCCGGGCGGATGAACTGAACATCGAGGTCAAGGAGAACCTGCTCACCGTACAGGGCCGCAAGGCGGCCAATGACGCCGAGCGCCGGTTCCTCCACCGCGGCCTCGCCGAACGCGACTTCGAACGCCGCTTCCAGCTGGCCGACTATGTGATCGTCGCTGACGCCCGTCTGGCCGACGGTCTCCTGTCGATCGCCCTGCGGCGCGAGCTGCCCGAGGCCCTGAAGCCCCGGCGGATCGAAATCGCCACCGCCTCCGCCCCCTTGATCGAGGGTGAGAAGGCCGCCTGACGGCCAACAGACCAGCCGCACTTCCGGCGGGCGGCGTCTTCGGACGCCGCCCGTTTGGGACGTGGTCAGGATTCTGAACAGGTTGTCCCCGTCCGAACCTTCAGTTTCAAACGGCCTCATCCATCTGGCGAGGGTCTTGGCGTCAACGACCAAAGTGTTGGCGAGGACCTTCCGCAGCCATAGATTCCCGGGTCAGCGCCGGACGGATATGGTCTTGAGAGCTCAGATCTGAGGGTCTGAATCGACAAGGCTCATTGGACTTTGGAGCGCGCGCCACATCCCAGAGGAGCGTTCGTTCGGAGGCTCTTTCCCGGCATGAGGGACTGACGCGACAAGAGAGTGCTAATTTCAGCCTTTCCGCTCACCGTTGTCGGCGTCCGCAAACAGGGGCAGGGCATGGACGAGGATGGCTTCGAGCCGCTCCGCGCGCTCCCGTGGATCGCTAGGTACGAGGCCCTCCAATTGATTGTCGAGCGTCAGCATCGCCAGCCCGTGAACAATGCTCCAGGCCAGAAGCGTGCGGGCGTCGCTCATATCGCCCTCTGCGCCCGCCGCGAAAGCCGTTTGTGCGAGTAGAGGATCCGCCGCCGCCTCGAGGTCGGGGTCGGGGTCGGGGTCGGCCGGGTCCAGCGCGTCGGCGCCGTACATCAGGCGGAACAGGTTTGGCTCCTCGATCGCAAAGCGAAGATAGGCCCCCCCGATCGCAAGAAGACGATCCTGACGGGTGAGTGCCGGATCATCGATCGCAGTTGTCCGCGCCAGCATGGCGAAGCCCTCTGCGGCGACGGCTCTGAGAAGCGCACGGCGATCGCGAAAATGCCGGAACACGGCGGAGGAGGAGACGCCGTTCCATTGTGCGCAGGCGCGGGTCGTCAGCGCCGAGGCGCCGTTCTTGCGCACCAGCTCCAACCCCGCTGCGACCAGGCCGACTCGGAGATTGCCGTGATGATACCCTTTACGCTTCGTCATTCGCCCAAGGACAGCCTTATGTGATGAGTGCTCACATTTAGCTTGACAGACCGATCCGCACAACTCGAGTATGTAACTGTCGCTCACATTGATCTGGGGAAACCTGTCGCCATGCCTAAGCTCCGAAAGTTCCTGCGTTTTGTGCACATACTCGGCGGGGTTTATCTGGGCGCCTTTGTGTTTTCGCCTCTCATCGAAAGCCCAGCGGCAACGGCTGCGGCCCGCATGGTGGCGGTTGGCCTGCTCCTGACCGGCGCCGCCATGTGGCAATGGAAGCGCCTGGCTCCGGTGATCAACCGGCTGTCGAGCCGCGCATAGTCAGGAATCCCGCCCTGACCGCGACTCCACCGGGGTCGCGGACCCTCGGCCCCGGATCGCATCTCGGTCATCGGTTCCCGCGGGTCGGAAAGTCGCCTAGCCTGGCGTCGGCCCACCCTTCAGGCCGTAGGTCTCCCGGAAGGCGACCTCGGCGTCTTTGAGGTTAGCGTCCGTGAGGTTCGCCTGCCGCAGGTCGGTGTCGTTCAGGATCGCCCCCCTGAGGTCGGCGCCCGCAAGATTCGCTCGCCTCAGATCTGCAGAGGTCATGTCGGTGGCCATGAAGCGGTCACCACTGAGCACCAGGACGTCCAGCCGCGCGGCCCGCAGATCGGCGTCAGCCAGCAGGGCCCCGGTGAGTCGTGCCCCGCGGAGATCAGCGCGTCTCAGATTGCAACCCCGGAGATCGGCGCCGTCGAGCCGGGCGCCCTGCAACTGCACCCCCTCCATGTCGAGCCCGTAGAAGATGGCGCGGCGGGCCGAAACCGCCGTCAGATTGTACCCCCTCAGGCTCCTCAGACCGCGCAGGTCCAGGCCGTCAAACACCGTCGGAACTCCGGACTTGCCCCCTGTGGCGCACCAGCGCTCGTGCTCGCGCACCTGGACCTCCAGCGAGGTCTCGTCCGAGGACTGGGCGGCCGCATCCTGTCTGAGGGCGCCCCTCAGGTCCGCCTTGCTGATATCCCAGGCCTGGGTATTGGCGCCCAGCAACACCACGTCCCGCATGTCGGCGCCCCGAAGGTCCGCCTGGGAGAGATCTGCGCCCGTGAGGTCCGCCCCGGTCATCACGCACTGCTTGAGCAGAGCACGGGTCAGCCGGGCGCGGCGGAGTATGGCCCCGCTGAAGTCCGCCCGGACGGACTCCATCTCCGAGGTGTGGGACCGCCCAGCACTGGCGCTGATCCGGCTGGGATCGTGCTCCTCGTCGGGACTGCGATTGACATGCTCGACCAGCTTGAATCCCAGCTTGCGGTCCCCCACCGCCACGGCCCCGACCCGAAGATCCGCCTCGAACAGGTCCGCCTCGCTGAGGTTGGCGTTGCGCAGGCAGGCGCCCCGCAGGTCCGCGCGCCGCAAGGAGCTCTTGCTGAGGTCGGCATTCTGCAGGTCCGCGCCATAGAGATTCGCGCTGTCCAACTTGGCGCCACTGAGGTCGGCGCCGAACAGGAGGGCGCCCGTCAGGTCCGCCCCCGAGAGGTCGCGCCCGGCCAGGTTAAGGCCCGAAAGGTCACACCAAGCCAGGCTGCCCCTGAGTCCCCCAGGACGACCGGAGATGAAAACCTTGTGCTTGCGGCAAATCTCGTCGGCCTCGGCCTGCGAGAGGACGGGAGCATCCTTCAGGTGGGTCTTGGGCGGCGACATGGTTTGGACTGCACCCCGTTGGGAAAGACGAGACTTCCACTGGGCGATTAACGCCCGGTTTACCCCTGCGGCGCTGGCCGATAGCGAGCGTATAGGACTAAGGCCTCCGACTCCAGAAGGCCAGTCTCCACCTCCACCCCCGCCGCCCGCAATCGAACCTCGCCCTCGCCGCCCGCGAAGACCGAAGCGTCGCGGCAGGCGATGACCACCCGTCGGACACCGGCGGCGAGAAGCCGGTCCGTGCAGGAGGTCCCCGGCAGGGACCGCCGGGCGCAGGGCTCCAGGGTCACCACGGCCGTGGCGCCGCGCGCCGCAGCTCCGGCCGCGGCCAGGGCCAGCTCCTCGGCGTGGGGCCGCCCGCCCTCGGCGGTGGCGCCCTCCCCGACGGGCCCCTCCGGACCCAAGAGGACGCAGCCGACGGACGGATTGTCGCCCGTGCGGCCCACCCCCGGCCGGGCCAGGGCGATCGCCCGGCGCATGGCCGCGATCTCCGCCTCGCGATTCAAGGCGCCTTCGGCACGGGCTGGGCCCTGTCTGCGTCCAGGTATCGGGCGGTCAGCGGTTTCAGGCCCGCGTCGAGGTCGATGACCAGGGGGTTCGAGGTCGGAATCTCGACCTCCATGATCCCCTCGGCGGAAAGACCGTAGAGCAGCTTGACGATGGCCCGCAGGGAGTTGCCATGGGCCGCCACCAGCACGGTCTCGCCCGCCGCCAGCTTCGGGACGATCTCGTCGGCCCAGTAGGGCTCCACCCGCTCCAGGGTGGTCTTCAGGCTCTCGGTGTCGGGAAGGACCACCCCGGCGTAGCGGCGGTCGCGGGAGAAGTCCCATTCTCCGCCGGGCGCCAGGGGCGGCGGCGGGGTGTCGTAGGACCGCCGCCAGATCCTCACCTGTTCCGCGCCGTGCTTCGCTGCGGTCTCGGTCTTGTTCAGGCCGGTCAGGCCCCCATAGTGGCGCTCGTTCAGCCGCCAGTCCTTGGTCTCCGGCACGAAGGCCTGTCCCGCCGCCGCCAGGGCCAGCCAGAGGGTCCGGATCGCCCGGGTCAGCACGGAGGTGTAGGCCCGGTCGACCTGCAGTCCCGCCGCCTTCATCAGTTCGCCGCCCTTGCGCGCCTGGGCCTCGCCCTCGGCGGTCAGGTCCACGTCCACCCAGCCGGTGAAGCGGTCCTCCAGGTTCCACTGGCTCTGTCCGTGGCGCAGGAGGATCAGGATGGGCATGGCGGTCTCCGTCCGGGGTTTCGGTCCGGCTAGGGCCAGGGGGCGCGCGCGTCAAGGTGCACACGCAGGCCGGTGGCCTCCGCGCCCGCGAGACGGTATGGAGGGTCCATGAGCGATCGCGTCTTCTTCAGCGGCCTGGCCCTCGCCGCCGCCGCCCTCATCGCCCTGGCCATGGTCTGGCCCCAGGGCCTTGGCGCGCGCTCGCCCGGCCCCTTCGGCTCCGTCCCGGTCCAGCAGAGGCCCGAGGTCCAGGCCGCCATGCGCCGGGAGGCCGAGGCCAACAACGCCCGCCTGCAGAAGGCCCGGGAGGCCGTCGCCGCCGCCCGCGCGGCGACGGAGGGGGCAGCGCCTCCGCCCGCGGAGTCGCCCGAATGAGCGCCGCCGACGTCGAGGCCGGCCGCCGGGTTCTGCGCCAGGCCGCCGGCGCCCTCGAGCTCCAGGCCGCAGCCCTCGGCGAGGCCTTCGCCCGGGCGGTGGACCTCCTGGCCGCCGCCCGCGGCCGGGTCATCTGCACCGGCATCGGCAAGTCCGGCCACGTGGCGCGCAAGATCGCCGCCACCTTCGCCTCCACCGGGGCGCCGGCCACCTTCGTCCACGCCAACGAGGCCAGCCACGGCGACCTCGGCATGATCAGCCGCGACGACGTCATCCTGGCCCTGTCCAAGTCCGGCGAGAACCGCGAGCTCGCGGACGTCCTGGCCTATTCCCGTCGCTTCGAGATCCCGCTCATCGCCCTCACCGCAGCGGCCGACAGCGCCCTGGGCCGCACCGCCGACGTGGTGCTGGCCCTGGCCACGGCGGAGGAGGCCACAGGCGAGGTCAACGCCCCCACCACCTCCACCACCCTGCAGATCGCCATGGGCGACGCCCTGGCGGTGGCCCTGCTGGAGCGCCGGGGCTTCACCGCCGGGGACTTCCGCACCTTCCATCCGGGCGGCAAGCTGGGCGCCATGCTGCGCACGGTGGGCGACCTGATGCACGACGGCGACCAGGTGCCCCTTGTCCCTCCCGACGCTTCCATGGCCGAGGCCCTGCTGGTCATGACCGAAAAGCGCTTCGGCTGCGTCGGGGTCCAGGGCGCGGACGGGCGGCTGCTGGGCGTCGTCACCGACGGCGACCTGCGCCGGCACATGGAGGGGCTGATGGCCCGCACCGCCGGGGAGGTCATGACCCCCGGGCCCAACAAGGTGGTCGGCCCCCGCCAGCTGGCCTCCGAGGCCCTGGCGCTGATGACCGACCCGCCGCCGGCGGTGAACGTCCTCTTCGTCCTCGAGGAGGGCCGTCCGGTCGGCATACTGCACGTCCACGACCTGCTCCGCGCCGGGGTGATGTGACCAGGCCGCACTGGTCGGAACCGGCGTGAAGGTCTAAGAGCGCGGCGGAATCGAACTGGAGCGCCGATGCCGCCTCTTCCCCGCGCCGACCTCGTCCCGCAGACCCCTGACCACGAGAACCTGCCCCTCGTGAAGGCCACCGGCTTTCGCGAGTATGACGCCCGCTGGCTGTTCGGGACCGAGATCAACCTCCTCGGCGTCGAGGCCCTCGGCCTGGGGCTGGGGACCTACATCCACGAGCTGGGCCAGAAGCGCATCGTGGTCGGCCACGACTTCCGCTCCTATTCCCAGTCCATCAAGCAGGCCCTGACCCTGGGCCTGCTGGCCGCCGGGTGCGAGGTGCTGGACATCGGCCTGGCCCTGTCGCCCATGGCCTATTTCGCCCAGTTCGACCTGGAGGCCCCGGCCGTGGCCATGGTCACCGCCAGCCACAACGAGAACGGCTGGACCGGCGTGAAGATGGGCGTCTCCCCGCCCCTCACCTTCGGCCCCGACGAGATGGGCCGGCTGAAGGAGATCGTCCTTTCGGGCCTCGGCGTCGCCCGCCCGGGCGGGACCCTGACCCACGTCCCCGGCGTGGCCGAGCGCTACATCGCCGACGTCGCCGGGCGCATCTCGCTGAAGCGCACGCTCAAGGTGGTCTGCGCCTGCGGCAACGGCACGGCCGGCGCCTTCGCCCCCGAGGCCCTGCGCCGCATGGGCGTCGCCGTGGTCTACGAGATGGACTGCGACCTCGACTGGTCCTTCCCGCGCTACAATCCCAATCCTGAGGACCACGAAATGCTCACGGCCATGGGCCAGGCCGTGCGCGACTTCGGCGCCGACCTCGCCCTGGGCTTCGACGGCGATGGCGACCGCTGCGGCGTGGTGGACGACACGGGCGAGGAGATCTTCGCCGACAAGATCGGCCTCATGCTGGCCCGCGACCTGTCCGGCCTGCATCCCGCGGCCCAGTTCATTGTCGACGTGAAGTCCACCGGCCTCTTCGCCACCGACCCGGTCCTGGCCGCCAACGGGGCCCAGACCCTCTACTGGAAGACCGGCCACAGCTACATCAAGCGCAAGACCGCCGAGATCGGCGCCCTGGCCGGCTTCGAGAAGTCGGGCCACTTCTTCTTCAACGCCCCCCTGGGGCGGGGCTACGACTGCGGCCTCACCGCCGCCGCCGCCATCCTGGGCATGCTCGACCGCAACCCGGACAAGAGCCTGTGCCAGCTGAAGGCCGCCCTGCCCCAGGCCTGGACCAGCCTGACCATGTCCCCCCACTGCGCCGACGAGACCAAGTACGGCGTCGTAGAGGGGATCGTCGCCGAGTACGAGGCCCTGGGCCGCGCCGGCGGCCGCATCCTCGGCCGGGCGATCAAGGAGGTCATCACCGTCAACGGCGTCCGCGTCGCCCTGGAGGACGGCTCCTGGGTCCTGGTCCGCGCCTCCTCCAACAAGCCCGAGATCGTCGTCGTGGTCGAGAGCACCCGCTCGGAGGACGACATGCGCGCCCTCTTCCGCGACGAGGTCAAACCCCGTCTCGCCCGGCGCTCCGAGATCGGCGCCTACAACCAGGAGATCTGAGCCCCATGCACGTCGTCATGATCGGCACGGGCTATGTCGGCCTCGTCTCGGGCGCCTGCTTCGCCGACTTCGGCCACCAGGTCACCTGCATCGACAAGGACGCCGGCAAGATCGAGGGCCTGAAGGCCGGGCGCATGCCCATCTACGAGCCCGGGCTCGACACCCTGGTGGCCCGCAACGTCCAGGCCGGGCGCCTGGCCTTCACCACCGAGGCCGCAGACGCCGTGCGCGGCGCCGACGCCGTCTTCATCGCCGTGGGCACACCCTCACGCCGGGGCGACGGCCATGCAGACCTGTCCTACGTCCACGCCGCCGCAGAGGAGATCGCCGACCTGATCGACGGCTTCACCGTGGTGGTCACCAAGTCCACCGTCCCCGTGGGCACGGGCGACGGGATCGAGGCCATCATCCGCGAGCGCCGCCCCGACGCCGAGTTCGCCGTGGTCTCCAACCCCGAGTTCCTGCGGGAGGGCGCGGCCATCGAAGACTTCAAGCGTCCAGACCGGGTGGTGGTGGGCCTGAACGACGAGCGCGCCCGGCCGGTCATGACCGAGCTCTACCGGCCCCTCTTTCTCAACGAAACGCCGATCCAGTTCACCGACCGGCGCACCTCCGAGCTGATCAAGTACGCCGGCAACGCCTTCCTCGCCATGAAGATCACCTTCATCAACGAGATGGCCGACCTGTGCGAGGCCGTCGGCGCCGACGTCCAGCAGGTAGCGAAGGGCATCGGCCTCGACAAGCGGATCGGCTCCAAGTTCCTGAACGCCGGCCCGGGCTATGGCGGCTCCTGCTTTCCGAAGGACACCCTGGCCCTGGTGCGCACCGCCACGGACGCCGGCTCGCCCGTCCGCCTCATCGAGACCACCGTGGCCGTCAACGACGCGCGCAAGAAGGCCATGGCCGCCAAGGTGGCCGCCGCCGTCGACGGCGACCTCGCCGGCCGCACGGTCGGCGTCCTGGGCCTGACTTTCAAGCCCAACACCGACGACATGCGCGACGCCCCGTCCCTGGACATCATCCCCGCCCTCCAGGGCCTGGGCGCCAGAGTCCAGGCCTTCGATCCGGAGGGCGAGGCCGAGGCCCGCCACCTCCTGCCCTATGTGGACTTCCGCCCCGACGCCTACGCCGCCGCCGAGGGCGCCGACGTCCTGGTGATCATCACCGAATGGGACCAGTTCCGCGCCCTCGACCTGGAGCGCGTCCGCGGCCTGATGCGCACCCCCGTGCTGGTGGACCTGCGCAATATCTACAAGCCCGCGGATGTCCGGGCGATGGGGTTCCGTTACGCCTCGGTGGGGCGGGCGTAGGGGGCGGAAGGCCGAGGCCGCGCCGCAAAGCACTTCCGAGCCTACCGTCTTCAGTGGGTCCGTTACACGTCAGTATTGGTCGTCTATCTCCCCTGTCTCCTCGAATCGTGTTCCAGGAGCGTTGACTCGTTCTCCAAATAAGCGACTGCATAGACGAAATTTTCAGGCTCGATCCCGAGGTTCCGAATGGCAAATCTAACTGCAGGCCCATTGGGTCTGGACATGTCAGGCCTCGACATCTCAATCCTGCTGGATGCCGACGTCACACAGGCTTCGGCGACGACGTTTCGCCTTGTTTATCAAGGCCAACAGATCACCTTTACGGGTCTCAACTTCGCCTACAATTCCCTTGGCGTACCGATTTCGGGGACAGTGACCGGCATCGAGCTCCGTAACAACGGAATACTGGTCTATCAGGCCTCGGGCTTTTCGACATCTGTCCTGGACTGGCTTGTCTGGGCGGACGCCGAAGACACCTTCAGCGCCCTCGCAGCCGTGCTGAGGGGGGCGGACAACATCCTTGGCTCGGCGGTTGCTGACACGCTCGGGGGGTTCGCCGGGAACGACACCATCTACGGCCAGGGGGGCGAAGACCAGATCGAAGGACTTCAGGGAAACGACTATGTGGAGGCCGGTGAGGGTGACGATCTGGTCGGCGAAGACCCGGGCTCCGACGGAAACGACACCTACTGGGGCGGGGGCGGGGACGATACGATCCTGGAGAACGCCGGCGCCAACTTCCTGCGCGGCGAGGCGGGCGACGACTTGATGTCGGGCGGCTCCGGCTTCGACGACATGCACGGCAACATGGGCAGTGACTCCCTTCGCGGAAACGATGGGAACGACTGGGTCGTGGGAGGCAAGGACAACGACCTGCTCTTCGGCGACGCCGGCTTTGACATCGTCTACGGCAACATGGGCAATGACACCGTCGACGGCGGGGCCGGAAACGACTGGGTGCGCGGCGGTCAGGGCGACGACACCGTCATGGGCGGGGCCGGCGACGACTGGCTCTGGGGCGACAAGGGGAACGACACCCTCAGCGGCGGCGCGGGCGCGGACCTGTTCTACAGCCTGGCGGGCGCCGGGATCGACCGGATCACCGACTTCAACTACGCCGAAGGCGACCGGCTGAAGCTGGAGGGCAATCCCGCCCGCACCATCACCCAGTCCGGCGCCGACGTCATCGTCGACATGGGCAATGGCGACCAGGTCATCCTGGTCGGCGTCAGCCTCTCAAGCCTCGGAAGCGGATGGATCACCTAGGCGCAATGCCCGGGAACCCCATCATCCACATCCACAGATTAGGAATCGCAACATGAAATCTCTGTTGAGGACGGCGCTGGTCGCCGCCACCGCCGCCTCGGGACTGACCGCCTGCGCCACGGTGACCCGCGGAAGCAACGACGCCTGGGTGGTCAATTCCGAACCGCCAGGCGCGAGCGTGACGACCACCAATGGTCACTTCTGTGCGTCGACAACCTGCGCGATCAAGATGCCGCGCAAGTCGGAGTTCTCAGCCGAGATCAAGAAGCCCGGCTTCAAGACCGCGACCGTCTCGGTCACGCACAAGACGGCGGGCTCCGGCGCCGCCGGCGTGGCGGGCAATGTCCTCGTCGGCGGCGTGATCGGCCTGGGCGTCGACATGGTGACCGGAGCCTCCCAGGACCTCGTGCCCAACCCGGTGACAGTGAAACTCGAGCCCGAAGAGTAGGGATCGCCGACGCGGCCTGACCTCCCTCAGAACCCCCCCGTCGCCATCGCCGCCAGGGCCATGGCCAGGCACACCCCCGCCAGCCCCGCCGGCATCGACGGCGGCAGGGGCTGGAAGACCTCGGCGACGTCGAGGGGGCCGACGTCCTGGTGATCATCAACGAATGGGACCAGTTTCGCGCCCTGGACCTGGAGCGCGTCCGCACCCTGATGCGCACCCCCGTGCTGGTCGACCTGCGCAACATCTACAAGCCGGACGACGTGCGGGCCCTGGGGTTCAGGTATGCGTCGGTAGGGCGGGCTTAGGGAGCATTGCGAAATCGTATCGATTTCGATACATTCCGCACGTGAAAGCCGTCGTCTTCCTCGGGGACAGCCTTTCGCGACTTCGGGAGTTCCCGGAGTCGGCGCGGGCCACCGCGGGCTTCCAGCTGCACCAGTTGCAGCGCGGTCTCGATCCCGACGACTGGAAGCCCATGGGTACGATTGGACCCGGCGTGAGAGAGATTCGCATCCGGGAGGCTTCGGGGGCCTTCCGGGTGATCTACGTGACAAGGCTGGAGGATCGCGTCCTCGTCCTCCACGCCTTCCAGAAGACGACCCAGAAGACGGCGCAGAAAGACATCGATCTCGCAGCTGCACGGCTGCGGGCCTGGAGACGGTAGTGATGGAAGTACAGACCTTCGAGAACGTCTTCGACGCCCTTGCCGACACCCCGGCGGAGGCCGTAAACCTGAAGGCGCGCGCCGCAATCCTCTCGGCCCTGTCCCTCAGGGTCCGGTCCTGGAACCTCTCCCAGGAAGCGGCTGCCGCCCGACTGGGCGTCACTCGGCCCAGGCTCAATGATCTGCTGCGCGGCAAGCTTGGCAAGTTTTCCCTCGACGCCCTGGTGAACCTTGCGACAGCGGCGGGGCTGCGCCTGGAAATCCGGATTGACGAGGCGGCCTGAAGGCGCTGGCCTTAGGGCCCTGGCCTTCCGGTACGCGTCAGTAGGGCGGGATTAGGGGACAGGGGGCGACGGAGGCTTCCCCATTGGACATCGCCCGGGTTTTCACTAGGGTCGAGGCCTGAGGTGCCGCAGCGACGCCCGGGACCCTCCCGGAAGCGCAGGCCGCGTCCTCTCAGGCGGACACAGATGAACCGGACGCTTCGCCATTGGCCGCTGGTCACCTTCACCCTGGGCCTTGCGTTCGTCGGCAGCGTTGCCGGCGCCCAGGCCGGCCCGGCCTTCTCGAAACGCCTGGAGCTCCAGGGCTTCGCCTTCGACGTCACGTCGACGAATGAGGGGTCCATCAACCAGCTGCGGATCGTTCCGCACGGGCTCAGCCAGCAGTCCGCGCCGATCACCTCCGAGATCGAGGGAACCGTCTCAGGAGCGGAGATCGATGACCTCGACGCCAATGGCTTTCCCGAGATCTACGTCTACGTGACCTCCGCCGGCAGCGGGAGCTACGGCAGCCTGGTGGGCTACGCCGTCAACCAGGGCAAGTCCGTGACCCCGATCTATCTGCCGCCGGTCTCGGACTCCCCGGCCCTGTCCAAGGGCTATATGGGCCATGATGAATTCGCCGTGGTCGAGGGCACCCTGATCCAGAGGTTCCCGATCTATCGCGACCTCGACACCAACGCCCGCCCCTCCGGCAAGATCCGGCAGCTCCAGTACAAGCTGAAGGCCGGTGAAGCTGGCTGGGTCCTGCGGCTGGACAGGTCCACTGAGTACTGAGCGCCAATGGCGTCTGCTTAAGACCCTCAACCCAAGGAGAGCATCATGGTGAAGATTTTCAGGATCGCGGCGGTCACCGCGGGGTTCATGCTTCTGTCTGCAGCCCCCGCCCTCGCGGGCGAGATCACCTGCGGATCGATGGGCGGACTGAACCGCTGCCCCCTGCCAGGCGCCGACCGCCTCAGCGTCAAGGTGCAGCAAGTCCTCGAGGGCACTTGCACCTTTGACAAGAGCTGGTGGGCCGACAGCGATGGGGTCGTGGTCGACAAGGGCTGCAACGCCGTCTTCAGCTATGCCTCCCGGGGCGGGTCGTCCTCATCGGACGGCACGGACAAGATGGCCAGTGTCTACTATGACAATGGCTGCAAGGCCGGGCGCGCGGACCGGAAAGCCCGCCTGAGCATGGCCCATGTCCGGCACAGCGGGGACTACGACTCCCGGTACGAAAGCACCTACCAGGCCGGCTACGAAAAGTGCTGGGCCAGCGCGAAGTAAGGCCACGCTGACAGGCCAGGGGCCGCCCCGCCGCCAGCTTCGGGTCTGACCCGGCCAGCTGGATCGGCGGGGCGGCCCTTTCGTTTTCCGGACACCCCCTCGGGGCAGCCTCAGAACCCCCCCGTCGCCATCGTCGCCAGGGCCATGGCCAGGCACACCCCCGCCGCCGGCAGGGCGGTGAACCTCTGGTGGGCGCCCATCTCCACGCGGATCAGGCCCACCAGTAGCCATGTGGAGGGAACGAGGGGGCTCAGGAGGTGGAAGGGCTGGCCCATCAGGGCGGCCCGGGCCATGGCCTCGGGGGCGATCCCGTGGGCGGCGCCGGCCTCGGCCAGGACGGGCAGCATGCCGAAGTAGAAGGCGTCGTTCGACAGGAAGAAGGTCCCCGGCAGGCTGGCCGCCGCTACGGCGGGGGCCAGATGCGGGCCGAGGGCCTCGGGGATGGCCGCCACCAGCGCCGCGGACATGCCCTCGACCATCCCGGTCCCCTTCATCACGCCGGTCAGCACGCCGGCGGCGAAGATCAGCGCGACCACCGACAGGGCGGCCGGGGCATGGGCCGCGATCTTCTCGGCCTGGTCGGCCCGGCGGGGGTGGTTGAGGGTCAGGGCCAGGGCGAAGGCCGTCATCATCAGCACCGGCAGGGGCAGGGTCTTCACCCCGAAGGCCGGGGCGATGAGGCCCGCCATCAGGGCGGCGAGGATCAGGAGGTTCAGGGCGTAGCGCAGGCGCGGGGCCTGGCGGTCTTCCTCGTCCGGCGCCAGGGCCGGCCCCTCCAGCACCCCCAGCCGCCGCCGCTCGGCCAGGCCCAGGGCCGTCGCCAGGGCGAACACGGCGAAGAGGCCCGCCCCCATGGCGGGCAGCAGGGGCAGGAAGACCGCCGTCACGTCCAGGCCGAGGGCCGCCGCCGCCCGCCCCGTCGGCCCGCCCCAGGGCGACAGGTTCATCACCCCGCTCACCAGCATCAACAGACAGGCCAGGTGCAGCAGGTTCATACCCAGCCGCCGGTAGAGGGGCAGCATGGCCGCACAGGTGATGAGGTAGGTGGTCGAGCCGTCCCCGTCGAGGGAGATCACCGCCGCCAGGGCCGTCGCGCCCAGGGTGACCTTCAGCGGGTCGCCGCCGGCCCGTCGGACGATCAGGCGCACCAGGGGATCGAACAGGCCCGCGTCGGTCAGGATTCCGAAGGTCAGGATGGCGAAGAGCAGCATGACCCCGGTGGGCGCCACCTCGCGCAGGCCCTCCAGGACCATCGGGCCGAGGTCCGTTCCATGCCCGACCATCAGGCCGAAGATCAGCGGCGTCAGGACAAGGGCGGGCGCAGGCGCCAGCCGCCCGCTCATGATCAGGGCGGTGAAGACCGCCACCAGGAGAAAGCCGGCCAGGGCGGGGTCCATGGGCGCGCGCCTCAGGCCGCGGTCAGGCGGCGGCCTTGCGGACGGCCCCCACGATCTCGCGGACCACCTGGCTGACCAGGGCCTCGTCATCGCCCTCGGCCATCACCCGGATCAGGG
Organism: Phenylobacterium sp.; assembly: GCA_020401865.1. GTDB lineage: Bacteria > Pseudomonadota > Alphaproteobacteria > Caulobacterales > Caulobacteraceae > Phenylobacterium. The sequence goes on from JADCAS010000004.1 coordinate 191,499, forward strand.
GCTCGGTGCCCGAGGCGCGCACCAGCACCCGGCCGGCTGCGCCCAGCTTCTGCTCCGCATCGGCGATGGCCGCCTTCACCCCGTCAGCCTCCAGGGGCCGGCCGGTGGTGAAGCGCACATTCTCCAGCTTCTGGGGCGCCGGCTCGAACTGGCGGGCCAGGGCGCTCATGGGCCGGTCGCCGGCCTTCAGCACCGCCAGCACCTGCAGGGCGGCCAGGAGGCCGTCGCCTGTCGTGGAGAAGTCCGACAGGATGATGTGCCCCGAGGCCTCGCCGCCGAGGTTGAAGCCGCCCTCGCGCATGCGGGCCATCACATAACGATCGCCCACAGCCGTCCGCTCCAGCCGAAGGTTCCGGGCGCCCAGGAACCGCTCCAGGCCGAGATTGGACATGACCGTGGCCACCACCCCGCCGCCGGCCAGCCGGTTCCGGCGAGCCCAGCTGTCGGCGATCAGGGCCATGATCTGATCGCCGTCGACGACGCGGCCCTTCTCGTCGCAGATCACCAGCCGGTCGGCATCGCCGTCCAGGGCGATCCCGATGTCGGCGCGGTACTCCTTGACCGCCGTGATCATGGCCTCGGGATGGGTGGAGCCGCACTCCTCGTTGATGTTCATGCCGTTGGGCGCCACGCCCACCGGGATGACCTCGGCGCCCAGCTCGTAGAGGGCGGCGGGGGCGACCTTGTAGGCCGCGCCATTGGCGCAATCGATCACGATCCGCAGGCCCGACAGGCTCAGCCGGCGGGGGAAGGTGGCCTTGGCGATCTCCACATAGCGGGCCTGGCTGTCCTCCACCCGGGCGGCGCGGCCCAGGGCTGCGGCCGGCGCCAGGTCCTCGGACAGGGACTGGCCCATCAGGGCCTCGATCTCCAGCTCCCGGGCGTCGGACAGCTTGTAGCCGTCCGGTCCGAACAGCTTGACGCCATTGTCGGTCCAGGGGTTGTGCGAGGCCGAGATCATCACGCCCAGGTCGGCGCGCAGGGAGCGGGTCATCATGGCCACGCCGGGCGTCGGCATGGGGCCCAGCAGGCGCACGTCCATGCCCGCGCTGGTGAAGCCCGCCACCAGGGCCGGCTCGACCATGTAGCCGGACAGACGGGTGTCCTTGCCGATCACCACCATGTGGCGGCGCTCCTCGCGGGAGCGGAACAGCCGCCCCGCCGCCAGCCCGACCCGCAGGGCCACCTCGGCGGTCATCGGATGGGTGTTGGCCTGCCCGCGGATTCCGTCGGTGCCGAAAAAGGCGCGTTTGCTCATGGGGCCTTCCGAAGCTTTCGCCATAGTGAGGCCGGAATCCGAAACGATTCGAAACCCGGATTTAATCGACGTCGTCGGCGCAGGTGCTAAACCCCGCCCGTCCTTCCAGTCTAGCCCCTCACCGGGCCCGGCGGGAAGGGACGCCGGAAGGAAGGATCAGGCCATGTGCGGCATCATCGGCATCGTCGGCAAGGCGCCCGTCCAGGAGCGCCTGATCGAGACCCTGAGGCGGCTCGAATACCGCGGCTATGATTCCGCCGGGGTGGCCATGGTCGAAGGCGGCCAGGTCGGCCGGCGGCGGGCGCTTGGCAAGATCCGGGCATTGGAGGAAGTCCTGCGCGAGCAGCCCCTGGATGGCCTGACCGGCATCGGGCATACCCGCTGGGCCACGCACGGCGCCCCCTCCGAGACCAACGCCCACCCCCAACGGGCCGGGCGGGTGACCCTCGTCCACAACGGCATCATCGAGAACTTCGCCGAGCTGAAGGCCGAGCTGGTCGCCGAGGGCCGCACCTTCGAGAGCGAGACCGACACCGAGGTCATTCCCCACCTCATCGACCGGGCCCTGGCGGGGGGCGCCTCGCCCCTCGACGCCTTCCGCGAGACCCTCGACCGCCTGCGCGGGGCCTTCGCCCTGGCCGTCCTCATCGAAGGCGAGGACGAACTCATCCTCGGCGCCCGGCGCGGCAACTCCCTGGTGGTCGGCTATGGCGACGGCGAGATGTATCTGGGCAGCGACGCCCTGGCCGTCGGCCCCATGACCAGCCAGATCGCCTATCTCGACGAGGGCGACTACGTGGCCATCGACCGGACCACGGCGCGGATCTTCGACTCGGAAGGCCGGCCGGTGACCCGGCAGATCCGCATCATCCCCCCGGCCGCCGCCCTGGTGGAGAAGGGCAACTACCGGCACTTCATGGAAAAGGAGATCCATGACCAGCCAGGCGCGTGCCAGCACACCCTGTCGGCCTATCTCGACCCCGTCACCGGGCGGGCGCGGGCGCCGGGCGGCCTGGACTTCAGCCTCGTCGACCGGATTCAGATCGTCGCCTGCGGCACGGCCTACTATGCCGGCCTGATCAGCCGCTACCTGTTTGAGTCCCTCGCCCGGATCCCGGTCGACATCGACGTGGCTTCCGAGTTCCGCTACCGCGCCCCGCCGGTGCGCAAGGGGACTCTGGGCATCGCCATCTCCCAGTCGGGCGAGACCGCCGACACCCTGGCGGCCCTGCGCTGGTGCCGCGAGCAGGGCCTGGGCACGGCGGTCGTGGTCAACGTCCACACCAGCACCATGGCCCGCGAGGCCGACATCCTGTTGCCCACCCACGCCGGCCCCGAGATCGGCGTGGCCTCCACCAAGGCCTTCACCAGCCAGGTGGCGGCCCTCACAGCCCTGGCCGTGGCCGCCGCCGCCGCCAAGGGCCGGATCGACGCCGCCGAGGAAGCCCGCCTGACCCGGCTGCTCCTGGAGGCGCCGCGCCTGATCTCAGGCGCCCTGGCCCTGGAGGACCAGATCCGCGCCCTCGCGCCCGAACTCGCCAAGGCCCGGGACGTCCTCTACTTCGGCCGCGGGGTCATGTCGGCCCTGGCCCTCGAGGGCGCCCTGAAGCTCAAGGAGATCAGCTACATCCACGCCGAGGGCTATCCCGCCGGCGAGCTGAAGCACGGCCCCATCGCCCTGATCGACGAGGCGACCCCAGTCATCGTCCTGGCCCCCTCCGACGCCCTCTTCGAGAAGACCGTCTCCAACACCGCCGAGGTCATGGCCCGGGGCGGCCCGGTCATCTTCATCACGGACGAGGAGGGCGCCCGCCGCGCCCCGGCCGGGGTCCGCCTGATCGTCACCCCCGGCTGCGACGACATCGTCGCCCCCCTGGTCTACGCCGTCCCCATCCAGATGCTGGCCTACTATGTCGCCGTCCAGAAGGGCGCCGACGTCGACCAGCCCCGCAACCTCGCCAAGTCGGTGACGGTGGAATAGGCGCCGCCACGATGTACCTGCCCGATCACTTCGAGGAGGTCCGGCCCGAGGTCCTGTGGGACCTTGTGGCGCGCCATCCGCTCGGCCTCATCATCACCGCCGGGCCGGAGGGGCCCATGGCCTCGCCCCTGCCCCTCCTGCGCGGGGAGGGGGAGGCGGACCGCGCCGTCCTGACCGCCCACATGGCCCGCGCCAACCCCCACGCCGCCGCCCTGACCGAGGGCCTGGACGCCCTGGTCATCTTCCAGGGCGCGCAGACCTATGTCTCGCCCGGCTGGTATCCCTCCAAGGCCGAGACGGGCCGGGTGGTTCCGACCTGGAACTACGAGATGGTCCAGGTCCGGGGCCGGATCGGCCTGAAGCCCGGAGCCGACTGGCTGGCGGCCCAGGTCGACGCCCTCACCCGCGCCCAGGAGGACCGGCGCCCCCGGCCCTGGGCCGTCTCCGACGCCCCGCCCGCCTTCATCGCGTCCCAGCTCCGGGGCATCATCGGCCTCGAGATCGAGATCACCGAAATCCGCGGCAAGTGGAAGATGAGCCAGAACCGCCCCCTCCCCGACATGGCCGGCGTCGCCCGCGGCCTCGCCGATCCGGACGACCCGCACCACAACCCCGCCGCCGCCGCCCTCGTCGCCGAGCGCCTGGCGGCGCGGGAGGGCTCATGATCCTCCGCCGCTAGAGGTATTGCAGCCCCTGGGCACCGGCCAAGCGACACTCTCGCTGACAGACATGCACTCGCCATACCGCGAAGCCCACCGGGTCACGAGCGGCGGGGGTAGCGATGCCGCGTTGGCTGCTTGACGGACGGGTTAGGCAAGGGGGTTGACAGAAAAGAGAACAAAGTAAGAACATAGCTGAGCGCCTATCAGGAATGGCAAGGGCGCATTCGAGGAGGTGCAGTTGTCGGTCGGAACCAAGCGCTACGCAGTATGCTGCCGGAGCCCAGAATCAGCTACCCAATGGGCAATCTATTCGTCTGCCCACTCAGGCAAACCGGAATTGGCTATGGAGATATGGCCAATCTCTCAGAACGTCGGAATCACCTCCCCCTCATCAGGGAACCAAGACGGCGACGGTAAGGGAGTTCGGACATGACCACTCTTCTCAGGATGCTCCGGGAAATGAACTCAGCTGCTGTCAAAGCCGAACAAGGGTTCAACTTTATCGACCTCTTCGCCGGGATCGGAGGTCTGCGAAAGGCTGCCGAGTCTGTGGGGGGGTATTGTGCCTTCACCTCGGAATGGAACCCGTACTCGCAGAAGACATATGCTGCGAATTACCGGGACAATCATCCCCCGTCAGGAGACATCACAGACGTCGATGCTGAGGATATACCGTCACATAATCTTCTTCTTGCCGGATTTCCTTGTCAGCCGTTTTCAATTGCCGGTGTTTCCAAGAAAAATTCGCTTGGTCGCAAACATGGGTTTGCTGACGAAACACAGGGTACGCTTTTCTTCGATGTAGCCCGTATTCTGAAGGCGCACAAACCAGAGGCATTTCTCCTCGAAAACGTGAAAAATCTACATTCACACGACCGTGGGCGCACCTTTGAGGTGATACTTCGTATCCTCCGGGAAGAATTAGGGTATCACGTCTGGTATCGGATAATCGACGCACAGCATTTTGTTCCTCAGCACCGCGAACGCATCGTCATTGTTGGATTCAGGGACAAGGTGCCATTCAGCTGGGATGATCTCCGTCTTCCTCCAAAGGGGGCGACCCGGCTCAGGGATATTCTCCATCCTGAGAACGGCAGCGAGTTTCCAGAAGGGCATTACACCTACGGGCCTTTAGCCAAGGTTAGCGACAAGTTCGTTTTGACCGACCACCTCTGGAAGTATCTTAGGGATTATGCCGATAAGCACAGGGCTGCTGGAAACGGCTTCGGCTTTGGCCTAGTGGGCGCTGACGATGTATCTCGAACCTTGTCCGCCCGGTATTTCAAGGACGGATCGGAAATCCTGATTGACCGGGGCCCCGGCCTAAATCCGAGACGGCTAACGCCCCGCGAATGCGCCCGCCTCATGGGCTACGACGATGACTTCGTGATCCCTGTTTCGGACACACAGGCCTACAAGCAGTTTGGAAACTCTGTTGCGGTCCCTGTGTTCAAGGAGGTGCTCAGGATCATGAAGCCGCACATCGACAGTCTGGTAGCTGCCGGACGAGAGGTAAGACTGCGAGCTTGAACTTTGGGGGACGTTCATGACCCAGCGACGCGTTCTCGGAATATGTCGGCAATCCGGGCGAAAGACACGTCTCCTGAATTTAAGGTCCGGAAACTTCTCCACAGGGCGGGTTTCAGATTTCGCCTGCACTCGAAGGCCCTTCCCGGTTCCCCGGATCTAGTCTTCGCAAAACACCGTGCGGTCGTATTTGTTCATGGCTGCTTTTGGCATGGGCATGAATGTACCACATTCCGGTGGCCAAAGAGCCGCGAGGAATTCTGGCACCATAAGATTAGCAATAACGTCATTAGGGACCAACAGATTTTGCGTGAACTTCGCGAAAGCGGCTGGCGAGTCTGTCTGATCTGGGAATGCTCATTGAGGGGTGCGGGCAGGATAGATGACGCCGACCTTTTGTCCTCGCTCGAACGCTGGTTACGATCCGCCTCGGAGTTTCTTGAGCTGCGGGGAAGCTGATCATGGTTCAATCTCTGGCAGCGCTGCGAGACAGGATGCGTCATGCTGGTGCTGTCCGTCTCTATGCCAAGGTCCTGGCGCCAAACGACAACTCGAAGAACCAAGTGTTCCTCGGTTCTGGCTTCACCTCTCTGAACCTGCTTCCGCATGGGGATGTCACGACGGACCCATCGCCCGTAGCAGGTGCAGTTCGCGACAGGGCGAAGGCGGTGCTGGATTTCTCATGGCTTACCCCAGAGGGCTTGAGAGTTGCGCCAGATGCGAAACTCATTCTCTACCCTCGCTATCCAGAGGTAAGATTTTCGGGGTTTCTCAAAGGATGCCATGCAGCCCCCTCTGCGATCATGACGTCCAGAGAGCCGGGGCGTGTTATTGTCCTCGGAGTGACCGCGGCTGGCAAGATCGTCGGATATGCGGCGGGCGGCGGGGAGAGTGTTTCCAGCGAGATCGCGAGCGGCGCCTGGGGCTCAATAGGCGTCTTCCTCGATCTCTCCGTAGAGTCGCCGTCGGAGCCCTCAGCGAAGGAAGTCCTCCTGGAGAGGCTCCGCCTGATTCATGAGAGAAGTTGGGTTGGTTCAGTGAAGCTGGGGCCGGATGGCGTCCCGAGGCTTTATGCTGCAAGAAATGGTGGCGGTTACACGCTCGAGGCGCTTCTCGGGATCAGCCCCAATGGCCGCGCGGAACCGGACTTCATGGGCTGGGAAGTCAAGCAATATGCAGTCTCAAACTTCCGCTCTTACCGCGCCAAGTCTGCTGTAACGCTCATGACGCCGGAGCCGACCGGCGGTGTCTATCAGGACGAAGGCCCTGAGGCGTTCATCCGCCGCTTTGGATACCCAGACCGGAATGGCCGGGAGAACCGCCTCAACTTCGGCGGGATCTACGATTGTCTTCGGACGCCAAACCATCTCACTGGCCTCCGCATGGTCCTCTCTGGCTTCGATAACGGAACCGGGCAGATAACGGACATGAACGGGGCCATCATGCTGCTGGACCCAACGGACACTGTCGCGGCGTCCTGGACTTTCAAGGGGCTTCTCGCCCACTGGAACCGCAAGCACGCCAAAGCTGCTTACGTACCTTCACTTTACCGGACTCCGCCTCCTGAATACGCTTTCGGTGGGCAGGTTCTGACCTGTGAGGAGACAGACTTTCTGCTGTTCCTGAGGGCCGTTGAGCGTGGTCAGGTCTACCTGGACCCGGCGCTCAAACTGGAAGGTTCGGAGGCAGGAGCAATCAGCATCAAACGCCGAAACCAATTCCGGGTATCCCATTCCATCCTTCCAACCCTATACCATAGACATGAAACGGTGGATCTGACCGACTGAAGGACAGCCTAAGAGAGTAGGCCTCGAGATGTCGTGGGAGGGAGCGGAGTAAACACAGGCACCATTCCCACTATCCGGGCCATGACCAGAACCTCCGTCCGTTCGGTAGACGCCAACTCAGGCATTCTCACCGCAATCCCGACAGCCGCCCGCCCTCCCGGCCCGCCTCAGCCACCAAGGCCTGCCAGTCGTCCGGAGGACGCCCGGCCTCCAGCATGCGGCGGAAGACCCGGTAGGCGTCGGTCCCGCTTTCGTAGGCGCGCAGGGTCCGCTCGTCATTCACCCAGGCCAGCACGATCAGGCGGCTGGCGGCGTGGAAGCGGAAGAAGAGCCTGTACTGCTGGAAGAACCTGGCCCGGAACCAGTGCCGGTGCTCGGGCCCGAGGGCCGCGCCCTGGCGATACTCGGGCCGCCCCGGATCCTGCGGGATGACGTCGAATGCCAGTTTACGGATCGCGGCGAGCCGCTTGGTCGGGTTCCGGGAGACATAGCCATCAGGGTTCCGCGCCTTCAGGCGCTCCACCTCCTCCACCAGGGCCTGCAGCTGGTCGAGGAAGAGGGGATGGGCCATGACCCTCCAGCCGTGGATGACCAGCGGCTCAGGCGGCGCCGTCATTCGTCCACATCAGAAAGGGGCTCTGAAAGATCCACCTCCACCCCCGCCACAAGGTCGTCCATCCGCTTCAGGAGGCCGGCGTCGGGCGTGGCGATGCGATCTGGACGCTGGGCCATGTCCCGGGCCAGCAGGTCGAGGAGGCCGAGCAGGGCGGGATCGGAGGCTTCCTGCGCCTCTACCTTCGTCAGGACGACGGCGCCGTCCGACGACAGAGCGTAACGGATACGGTCGCGCTTGCCGAGACGCAGGGCGCGGCGGACCATTTCCGGGACGGTCGTCTGATAGCGGTCGGTCAAGGCCGACTCCGCCTCAAGCTGGGCGCTCATCTTTCTGGGCTCCTGAGTGAGCGAGAGAGGTAATGCAATTGCATTGCCTTGTCAAGGCAAGCGCATCGGGCGCAAAGGCCGGTCCCAGAGCCTTTTTCCGGGACCTTCGCCATGACCCTCCGCCGTTTCCAGCAGATCGACGTCTTCGCCTCTGGACCCCTCAACGGCAATCCACTGGCCGTGGTGCACGGCGCGCAGGGCCTTTCGGACGCGCAGATGGCCGCCTTCGCCCGCTGGACCAACCTGTCGGAGACCACCTTCCTCCTGCCGCCGGCCGATGCGGGCGCCGACTACCGGGTCCGGATCTTCACCCCCGGGGGCGAGCTGCCCTTCGCCGGGCATCCGACCCTGGGCTCCTGCCGGGCCTGGCTGTCGGCGGGGGGCCGGCCGAAGACGCCGGGGCGGGTGATCCAGGAGTGCGGCGTGGGTCTTGTTCCCGTGCGGCTCGACGGCGAGGATCTGGCCTTTGCGGCCCCTCCGCTGCGGCGCACGGGGCCGGTCGAGCCGGAGGTCCTGGCGCAGATCCGCGGGACCCTCGGCCTGCCGGAGGGGGCGATCCTGGACCACCAGTGGATCGACAACGGGCCGGGCTGGTGCGCCGTCCTGCTGGACAGCGTCGAGCGGGCGCTGTCGGTGCGGCCCGACCCGGCCCTGTTCGGCGACCTGAAGCTGGGGGTGGCGGCCCTGCATCCGCCCGGCGGGCCGGCGGCGCTGGAGGTCCGGGCCTTCTTCGCCGACGGGGCCCTGGTGGAGGACCCGGTGACGGGCAGCCTGAACGCCGGCCTCGCCCAGTGGCTGATCGGCGCAGGGCGCCTGCCGCCGCGCTATGTGGCCAGCCAGGGCGCGGCGCTCCGCCGGGCGGGCCGGATCACCGTCTCGGCGGAGGCCGACGGGACCTGGATCGGCGGCCGGGCCGTGATCGTTCTGGAAGGAAGCGCCGCCCTCGACTAAGGGAGGGACCGGAAACGGAGGCGTCCATGTCAGGCAAGGTGCGCAAGGCGGTGCTGCCGGTGGCGGGGCTGGGCACGCGGGTGCTGCCCGGCGCCAAGGTCACGCCCAAGGAAATGCTCAACGTCGTCGACCGCCCGATCCTGTCCTACATCATCGAGGAGGGCCGGGCGGCGGGCATCGAGCACTTCGTCTTCGTCACCGGCCGCGGCAAGGGCGCCATCGAGGACTATTTCGACCACCATGTCGAACTCGAGGCCCAGCTGGAGGCCAAGGGCAAGCTGGACGTCCTGGCCGACATCCGCCGCGACCTGCCCAAGCCCGGCGAGATGAGCTTTGTCCGCCAGATGGCGCCCCTGGGCCTGGGTCACGCCGTCTGGTGCGCCCGGGACATCATCGGCGACGAGCCCTTCGCCGTCATGCTGCCGGACATGCTGATGATGGCCGAGCCGGCCGCCCTGGCCCAGGCGACGGCGGCCTTCGACCAGGTCGGCGGCAACATCGTCGTCGTCGAGCCGGCGCCGGAGGGCCAGGCCCACAAGTACGGCATCGTGGCCCTCGACGGACAGAAGGGCCGGCTGAATCGAATGACCGGTATGGTGGAAAAGCCCGCGCCGGGAACCGAGCCGTCCAATCTTTTCATTTCCGGTCGGTATGTCCTGCAGCCCGAGATCTTCGATCGGCTCGCCAGGCACCGGAAGGGCGCCGGCGGCGAGATCCAGCTGACCGACGCCATGGCCGACCTGATGGCCGACCAGCCCTTCTACGCCCTGGAGTACGAGGGGACCACCTATGACTGCGGCTACAAGCTGGGCCTCCTGCGGGCCAATGTCGCCTACGCCCTGAAGCGGCCCGACCTGGCCGAGGGGGCCCGGGCGGTCCTGAAGGACCTGCTGGGCGAAGGGTGAGGCTCCTCGTCTTCGGCTTCGGCTACTCCGCCCGCGCCCTGGCCGCACGGACGGCGGGTGACGTGCACGTCACCGCGACGGTGCGGACCCCCCTGCCAGCCCCCTGGCGGGACGCCGTGGAGACGGTCCCGGCCGGCGATGGCGACGCCCTGGCGACAGTCCTGAGACGCAGCGACGCCCTCCTCGTGACCGCCGCCCCCGACCCGGAGACCGGCCTCTGCCCCGGCTTCGAAGCCCTCGCTCCACACCTCGCCCCGGGGTCGGGTCCGGGCTGGATCGGCTACCTCTCGACCACCGGCGTCTACGGCGACCGCGGCGGCGGATGGGTGCGCGAGACCAGCGAACTGCGGCCGGCCTCGGAGACCGCACGGCGCCGCGTGGCGGCCGAAGCGGCCTGGGCGGGGACGGGCCGGCCGCTGGCGATCTTCAGGCTTCCGGGCATCTACGGCCCCGGCCGGTCGGCCCTGGACCGGGTCCGTGACGGAACCGCCCGGCGCATGGCCGCGCCGGGGCAGGTGTTCAGCCGCATCCACGTGGATGACCTGGCCGACGGCCTCGCCGCCGCCCTGGCCCGGCCGGACAGGACCGGCGTCTTCAACCTCTGCGACGATGAGCCCGCGCCCGCCGCCGACGTGACCCTGGAGGCCTGCCGCCTGCTGGGCGTCGAGGCGCCGCCGGAAACGCCCCTGGACCTGGACGCCCTGACCCCCGCCGCCCGGCGCTTCTGGGCCGAGAGCAAGCGCGTCTCCAACGCCCGGGCCAAGGCCGCCCTCAGCTGGCGACCCGCCCACCCGACCTATCGCGAGGGCCTGGCGGCCATCCTCGCTGCGGGCGGCTAGCTAGCCGCAGAGCTCGTCCACGAAGGCCAGCAGCCGTTCGATATCCTGCGGCCGGGACAGGCGGTGGTCGCCATCGCGGACCAGGCTGAAGACCAGGTCCTGAGCCGTCAGGGCCTCGGCCAGGGCCAGGGCGTGGCGCCAGGGCACGTCCGGGTCGGCGCCGCCCTGCAGGATGCGCACCGGCAGGTCGATCCCCACCGGACCGGGCAGGAGGCTCCAGGTCGCGGACTCGTCGAGGAAGCGTCCGGTGATGGGATAGGGATCGCCGTACTCGGACGGTCGCATCCAGACCCCGTCGCGGGCCAGGGCGGCGCGGTCGGCGTCGGTCATCTCCGGGACCATCAGGGCCTGGGGAAAGTCGGCGGCGGGGGCGACGAGGACCAGGCCCTTGACCCGGTCCGGACGGGCCAGGGCGCAGAGGCAGGCCAGCCAGCCGCCCATGGACGAGCCCACGAGGATCAGGTCGCCGGTCGTGAGGGTATCGATCATCGCCAGGGTGTCCGCCCGCCAGGACCCGATCGTGCCGTCGGTGAAGACGCCGCCCGATTCCCCGTGACCCGAGTAGTCGAAGCGCAGGAAGGCCCGGCCCGAGGCGAGGGCCTGGTCGGCCAGGGCCTGGGCCTTGGTCCCGGTCATGTCCGAGCGGAAGCCGCCCAGCCAAACGACGGTCGGCCCGCGCCCCTCGACGGCGCGCCAGGCCAGGCGGGTCCCCGCCTCGCGTTCCAGGTGTCCGGTGATCTCCTGCATGGCGCCTGCATAGCGCCCGGCGCCGGCCTGCGCTATCAGGGCGCGGTGAGCCTTCCTCCGAACTTCACCCTCCTGCAGGTCGTCCCCGAGCTGGAAACCGGCGGCGCCGAGCAGACGACGCTGGACGTCGGCCGCGCCGTGGTCGCCGCCGGCGGCCAGGCTCTGGTGGCGAGCGCGGGCGGGCGCATGGAGGCGGCCCTCGCGGCGGCGGGAGGCGAGCTGGTCCGTCTGCCCATGCAGAGCAAGAATCCCCTGGTCATGCTGCAGACCGCCTGGGCCCTGCGCCGGGTCATCCGTGAGCGGAGGGTCAGCCTGGTCCACGTGCGCTCACGGGCGCCGGCCTTCCCGGCCCTGTGGGCGGCGAGGGCGGAAGGCGTCCCGACCGTGGCCACCTACCACGGCATCTACCTCGCCAAGAGCGGGCTGAAGCGCTGGTACAACGCCGTCATGACCCGGGTGGACCGGGTGATCGCCAACTCCGACTACACGCGAAACCATGTCCTGATAGAGCACGGGATCGCGCCGGAGAAGGTCGTCTCCATCCCGCGGGGCGTGGACCTGGAGCGCTTCGACCCCGTGCACGTGGCGGCGGAACGTGTCGAGGCTCTTAAGGGGGCCTGGGGCCTGCCGCCGGCGGGAGAGGGGCCCCTGGTCTTCCTGCTGGCCGGCCGCCTGACCCCGATCAAGGGCCACGAGACGGTCATCGCCGCCACGGCCCGCCTCAAGGGCGAGGGGCGCGACCTTCGGGTGATCTTCGCGGGCGACGACCAGGGCCGGACGGCCTTCCGACAGTCCCTCGAGGCCAGGGTGCGCGAGGCGGGGCTGGAGGGCGTAGTCCGGCTGGTCGGGCACTGTGACGACATGCCGGCGGCCTTCCTGGCGGCGGACATCGCCCTCTTGCCCACCCTCGTGCCGGAGTCCTTCGGTCGGGCGGCGGTGGAGCCCCAGGTCATGGGGCGGCCGGTGATCGCCTCGGACCACGGGGGGACGACCGAGACGGTCCTGCCCGGCCAGACGGGCTGGCGGGCGGCGCCGGGGGACATCGACGCCTGGACCCGCGCCATGGCCGCCGCCTCCGACGTGGGCCGCGAGGGCCTGGCCGCCCTGGGACGGACGGCCCGGGAACGGGCGACGCGGCTCTACTCGAACGACGCCATGTGCGCGGCGACCCTGGCGGTGTATGAGCAGCTCCTCAAGGCGCGGGAAGTCGGGAAATGAGCCGCGAGATCCGCAAGGTCCTGGTGATCAAGCTGTCGGCCCTCGGCGACTTCGTGCTGGCCCTGGCGGCGATGAAGCGCATCCGGGAAGCCCATCCGAAGGCGCATATAACCCTGCTGACCACCCCGCCCTTCGAGGCCCTCGCCCGGGCCTGCCCCTATTTCGACGAGGTGGATGCGGGCGGCAAGCCGGAGGGCGCCGGCGAGTGGATGGCCCTCCGCCGGCGGTTGAAGGCGGGGCGCTTTGGTCGGGTCTATGATCTCCAGACCTCCGCCGCCTCCGCCCGCCTTTTTCTCCTGCTCTGGCCCTTCCCCCCGGCCTGGTCGGGCGTGGCCTTCGGCTGCGCCCTGCCGCACCGAACGCCCGGCAAGGACCTGATGCACACCCTGGAGCGCCAGGCCGACCAGCTGAAATCGGCGGGGATCTGGCCGGACGCCCCGACCACGCCCTTTTCTGCGCCGCCGCCCGACCTGTCCTGGATCGGCGGCGCCGGGCGGGACCGGAGGCGGCGCGCCGATCGGCCATTCATCATGCTGATTCCCGGTGGCTCGGCCCACCGGCTGGACAAGAGATGGCCGGCCGAGAGCTATGGCCGGCTCGCCCGGCGGCTTCACGCCAGGGGGTACGACATCGTCGTGATCGGCGGCCCCCAGGAAAGCGCCCTGGCGCGGGAGATCCAGAGGAGCCTTCCCCAGGCGAGAGACCTGACCGGCAGGACCGACTTTGCGACCGTCGCCCTGCTGGGGGCCGAGACCGCCCTGGTGGTGGGCAACGACACCGGACCGCTCCATCTGGCCTCAGCCGCGGGAGCCCCGACCGTGGCCCTCTTCTCCCGCGCATCGGACCCGGGCCTGTCGGCGCCCAGGGGACATGTGATCGTCATCCAGACCGACGACCTGGCGGGGCTGGACCCGATGACGGTCGAGCGCGCGGCGAACAGCCTGCTTCCCCTGGAAGGCAGTGCTTGATCGCAGGGGCCCAGGGGGTCATATATCGACATGCGTCGGGCTCCGTCCCGCGCGTCCCGCCGAAACAGACTGAGGAGCAAAAGCCTATTCGCCGGCCCATGCAGGCGCCGCCCGTCAAAGACGGTCCGCGCATCAACGAAGACATCCGAGTCCCCCGGGTCCTGCTGATCGATCAGCATGGCGAGAAGCAGGGGGTGATGCCCACCTCTTCCGCACTGGAGGCCGCCGAGGAAGCCGGGCTCGACCTGGTCGAGATCGTTCCGAACGCCGACCCGCCTGTCTGCAAGATTCTGGACTACGGCAAGTTCAAGTTCCAGGAACAGAAAAAGAAGAACGAGGCCCGCAAGCGCCAGAAGGTCGTGGAGATCAAGGAGATCAAGCTGCGGCCGAACATCGACACTCATGACTATGAGGTCAAGGCGCGGTCCATGCACCGGTTCTTCGGTGAAGGCGACAAGGTCAAGGTGACGCTTCGCTTCCGCGGCCGCGAGCTCGCCCACCCGGAGCTGGGCATGAAACTCCTCCAGCAGGTGAAGGCCGACTTCGAGCCGGTGGCCAAGGTCGAGTATGAGCCCCGCATGGAGGGCCGCCAGATGATCATGATCCTGGCGCCGAAGTAGGTCTCCTCCCCGGGCGACGCCGGTTTCCGATGTCGCCCGCCCTTGCCCCATCGACCTGCGAGCCCTAACAACCGGGCCATGTCGGAGGCCGCCCGCCCGCCAGAGCCTGCATCGCCCTATGCGGCGATCGCCCTGACGTCGGTGATCTTCATCAACCTGCTGGGCTTCGGAATCATCATTCCGCTGCTGCCCTTCTACGCCAAGTCCTTCGACGCCCCGGCCTGGCAGATCGCCCTGATTTTCTCGGCCTACTCGATCGGCGCCTTCTTCGGCGAGCCGCTCTGGGGCCGGCTGTCCGACCGCTTTGGGCGCAAGCCCATCCTGATCCTGACGATCACGGGCAACTGCCTTTGCTACCTGGCCCTGGCCTTTGCGCCCAACATCCTGGCCGCCTTCGTCATCCGCCTGATCGGGGGCCTGGCGTCAGGGAACGGCGCGGTCATCCAGGGATACCTGGCCGATGTCACCCCGCCGGAGCAGCTTACCCGGCAGATGTCCTACCAGGGCGCGGCCTGGAATGTGGGCATGATCGTCGGCCCCTCCCTCGGCGGGCTTCTGGCCAATCCGGACGCCGGTCCGGAGGGCTTCCGCCTACCCCTCTTCGTCGCTTCGGCGCTGGCGGGGTCCTGCGTGCTGGCGATCCTGATCATCATCCGGGAGAGCAACCACCGCCGGGGGGTGGAGTCCCGCAGGGTCCGCCTGCTGTCCGGTCTCAAGGACATGGTGGAGAACCCGGTCCTCGGCCGCCTGATGCTGCTGTCCTTCATCGTCGGGTTCGCCTTCACCGGGATCGAGTCGATCTTCGGGCTCTGGGCCAACGAGCGGCTGGGGTGGACCCCCCGGGAGATCGGCGTCTGCTTCGCCTTCGTGGGCGTCTCGGCGGCGATCGCCCAGATGTTCCTGACCGGCCCGCTGTCAGAACGGTTCGGCGAAGGCCGGATGCTGGCGGTGGGGATGGGGATAACGGTCCTGGGCTCTGGGCTCCTTGTGGTCTCGCCGAGCGCCGTGACGACCACCGCCCTGATGTGCCTGACCGCCGTCGGCCAGTCCGTGGCCTTCCCCAATGTGGCGTCGATGATCTCCCGCACCGCAGACCCCCACCGGCAGGGACAGATCCAGGGGCTGAACAACGCCTGCGGCGCCCTGTCCCGGGTGGCCGGGCCATTCTGCGCCGGCCTGGTCTTCCCGGTGAACATCAATGCGCCCTTCGTGCTCGGCGCAGCACTGGTGGCGCCGGCGATCTTCCTCGCCCTTTCCGCGAGCCGGCGGGCGCCCCCCCTGCCCCGATAGCGGGACGCCGGAAAAACGCCCCAATGCCCGTTCTGTCTTTGGCGCGGAAGGTTGACGGACATTTTTGTATGCACATAAAATAAATGGATATCGAGTTCGATCCGGCGAAGAGCGAACGGAACCGGCGTGAGCGCGGCTTTGGCTTTGAAGACGCCGTCGGGTTCGATTTCACCACGGCGCTGATCTGGGTCGACAGCCGACGCGCCTAACCCGAGACGCGCTACGCCGCCTTGGGATACGTGCAAGGCCGGCTACACGCCCTGGTGTTCATGGAAACACAGGCGGGGATTCGTGTGATCAGCTTCCGGAAGGCCAATGCAAGGGAGATCAGACTTCATGCCCGCCACCGATAGAGCCTCCCGGCCCGACGCCGACAATCCGGAGTGGACCGAGGCCATGGCCGCCGCCGCCGTGAGGCTCGAGGCCCTTCCCGAAGGCCTGCAGCGAAAGCTCCGCGGGCGCCCGAGAGCGGCGGTCACCAAGCAGAGGACCACGCTTCGACTTTCACGCGAAGTGCTCGAACAGTTCCGGGCCACAGGCCCCGGCTGGCAGACCCGGATCGACATCGCACTGAAGGACTGGCTGGAGGGTCGGGGGCGTCTGGGTTAACGTCGGTTCTGGCCTCTGGGTATGAACCAGCAGCCTGAAGAACTGACGGTGAAGAGCCATGCCGCTAACCGCTGGGCAGTCCGCCTTGCTCGCAGCCATCGAGCAGACGCTCTGGAACGATCCCCGGATCGACGGCCTTTGGCTTTCAGGCAGCCTTGGGCAGGGCGGCGGCGACGACTACAGCGACGTTGACGTCATCGCGCGCGTTGGCGATCCGCCAGCAAGCCGGATCGGGCGGGAGTATGCCGAGCGGGCTGACGAGATCGTCCCTGTCGTACTGGTCAATCTTCTGTTCGGCGACCGTGTCCTTAACGTCGTTACCCGGACATGGGAGAGGTTTGACATCCTCTTTCTCGAGCCGCCAGAACTGCAAATGCACGACTCCGCCCGGCTGACCCAGATCTTCAACCGCGGAGCCTCCGGACCGCCGATGCAGGTTCGGATTGACTATCAGCCGTCGCCTGAGACGATCCTCAAGATCGTTAATGAGTTCCTGCGGGTCCTCGGGCTCTTCCCGGTCGCCGTGGGTCGCGGGGAGTGGCTGTTGGCGCAGGCTGGCATGGAACTCCTTCGGCGCCTGACAATCGACCTGATGCTTGAGGAGAATCGCCTCTCTACCGCTGATCGCGGAGGCGCCCTGCATCTCAACACGCTCCTTACCACCGAACAGCGTCAGGCACTCGAGGGCCTCCCTGCCGTCACTGCCGACCGGGACAGCGCCTTTGCCGGCAATCGGGCCGTGGCGGCTCTGTTCCTGCCCCGAGCACGGCGACTTGCCGCCGAGGTGGGCGCCGCTTGGCCAGACGCATTCGAGGCGGCGACCCGGGACCAGCTCAAGCTTCGCATTGGCTTCTCGCTGCCCTGAGCGGCTTGTCCAACCCCAAAGCTGGATCCGCTGGGGCTTGCCCCGGCGACCCTTTTGGCGTACTCACCCGCCCCTTCGGAGCCGCCTGGCCAAAGGCATGCCAGGGCGGCTCATCAATACGCCAGAGGACGGGGCCGGAAGGTTCCGACGTGAAATGCCGAAACTGAAGACCAAGTCGGGGGCGAAGAAGCGCTTCAAGCTCACCGCCACCGGCAAGCTCAAGGCCGGGGTGGCGGGCAAGCGCCACCGCCTGATCAGCCACAACGCCAAGTACATCCGCCAGAACCGCGGCACGAAGGTGATGACCGAGGCAGACGCCAAGATCATCCGTATCTTCCTGCCCTACGGCCTTTGATCGGAGGACCTGACGCATGGCACGTGTAAAGAGGGGCGTCACCGCCCACGCCCGCCACAAGAAGGTTCTTGAGAAGGCCGCCGGCTTCTATGGCCGCCGCAAGAACACCATCCGCGCCGCCAAGGCCGCGGTCGACAAGGCCGGCCAGTACGCCTACCGCGACCGCAAGGTGCGCAAGCGCAGCTTCCGGTCCCTGTGGATCCAGCGGATCAACGCCGCGGCCCGCCTGGAAGGCATGACCTACGCCCGATTTATCCACGGCCTTGAACTGGCCGGGGTCCAGATGGACCGCAAGGTGCTGGCGGACATCGCCGGCAACGACCCGGTCGGCTTCAAGGCCATCGCCGACAAGGTTCGCGCCGCCCTGGCCTGACGCCCGGAGCCCCATGGCTCTGCTGCAATCAGAAGCCCCCCGGCGCGTCCGGGGGGCTTTTTGCTTGCGCCCTCCCGTCTCCGCCCTCACGTCCCGCCCCTCTCGCCGCCGAGCAAGGCTCATGACCGACATCGCCGAACTGGAAAGCAATAACCTGACCCGGATCGACGGGGCCGCCGACCTGGCCGCCCTGGACGAGGCGCGCGTCGCCATCCTGGGCAAGTCGGGGAACGTCACCCTGCTGGCCCGCACCCTGGGCTCGGTGAGCCTGGAGGAACGCAAGGTCCTCGGCCCCCAGATCAACCAGATGCGCGACCGGCTGGCCGCCCGCATCGAGGCCCGCAAGGCCGAGCTGGAGGCGGCGGAGCTCGAGGCGCAGCTCGCCGCCAGCCGCGTGGACCTGTCCCTGCCCGCCCCGCCCCGCCGCCGGGGGGGCGTGCACCCGACCATGCAGGTCATGGACGAGCTGGTCGCCGTCTTCGCCGACATGGGGTTCGGTGTCGCCGAGGGGCCGGACATCGAGACCGACTTCAACAACTTCACGGCCCTGAACTTCCCGCCCAAGCACCCGGCGCGGGAGATGCACGACACCTTCTTCCTGCCGCCCGACGCCCATGGCGAGCGCAAGGTCCTGCGCACCCACACCTCGCCGGTGCAGGTGCGGGTCATGAACCGGACAAGCGAGAAGCTCCCGTCCTGGATCGCCACGGGACAGGAGCCGCCGATCCGCGTCATCGTGCCGGGCCGGACCTTCCGGCAGGATTCCGACCAGACACATACCCCCATGTTCCACCAGATCGAGGGCCTGGTGATCGACAAGGGCATCCACATGGGCCACCTGAAGTGGACCCTGGAGACCTTCATCGCCCGGTTCTTCGAGACCGACCGGGTGACCACACGGTTCCGCCCCCACCACTTCCCCTTCACCGAGCCCTCGGCCGAGATAGACGTGAAGTGCGACCGCTCCGGCGGCGAGGTGCGGATCGGCGAGGGCGAGGACTGGCTGGAGATCCTGGGCTGCGGGATGGTGCATCCCAACGTCCTGCGGAACTGCGGCCTCGATCCCGATGTCTGGCAGGGCTTCGCCTTCGGCTGCGGCGTCGACCGGCTGGGGGTGCTGAAGTACGGCATGCCCGACCTGCGCGACATGTTCGCCGCCGATGTCCGCTGGCTGGCCCACTACGGCTTTTCCGCCTTCGCCGCCCCCAATCCCGCCTCGGGCCTGAGCTAGGAGACCTGAGATGAAGTTCACCCTGTCCTGGCTCCGCGAGCACCTCGACACCTCCGCCTCGGTCGCCGAGGTGGTCGAGGCCATGACCATGGCCGGCCTGGAGGTCGAGCATGTGGATGACCCCGGCGCGCGCCTGGCGGCCTTTTCGGTCGCGCGCATCGTCGAGGCCGTCCAGCATCCCAACGCCGACCGGCTGCGGGTCTGCCAGGTCGATACGGTCGACGGCCGCAAGGAAATCGTCTGCGGGGCGCCCAACGCCCGGGCCGGCCTGACCACCATCTACGCCCCCATCGGCGCCTGCATCCCCGCCAACGGCGTGGTGCTGGAGGCCCGGCCTGTGCGCGGCGTCGTGTCCAACGGCATGCTGTGCTCGGCCGCCGAACTCCAGACCGCTGAGGAGTCCGACGGCATCCTCGAACTGGACGGCGGGCTGGCGGTGGGAACACCCGCCGCCCAGGCCCTGGGCGTGGAGGCGGTGATCGACTTCGAGGTGACGCCCAACCGGCCCGACTGGCTGGGCGTGGACGGCATCGCCCGGGACCTGGCCGCCGCCGGCCTGGGCCGGCTGAAGACCCCCGCCATCACCCCCGTGGCCGGGGGCTTCCCCTGCCCGGTCCAGATCCGGCTGGACGACAGCAGCGCCTGCCCGGCCTTCGCCGGACGCCTGATCCGGGGCGTCCGCAATGGGCCCTCGCCAGACTGGCTCCAGAGGAAGCTGCTCTCCATCGGCCTGAGGCCCATCAGCGCCCTGGTGGACATCACCAATCTGATCACCTTCGACCGGGCCCGGCCCCTGCACGTCTACGATGCGGCCAGGCTGTCCGGAGGCTGGATCGAGGCCCGGCTGGGCCGCGAGGGCGAGCGCGTGGAGGCCCTGGACGGCAAGACCTACGCTGCCGGACCCGAGACCTGCGTCATCGGCGACGCCTCGGGCGCCATCGGTCTGGGCGGGGTGATGGGCGGCGCCTCCACCGGCTGCGCGGAGACCACGACGGACGTCTTCATCGAGAGCGCCTGGTTCGATCCCATCCGGATCGCCCAGACCGGGCGGACCCTGGGCATCGCCTCTGACGCCCAGTACCGCTTCGCCCGCGGGGTGGACCCCGAGAGCCTGTTGCCCGGACTGGAGCTCGCCACCCGGCTGATCCTGGACATCTGCGGCGGCGAAGCCTCGGAAGCGGTGCTGGCGGGACAGGCGCCGGCGCGGCCCGCGCCCTTCACTTTCGACCGGAACTACGTCCAGGCCCTGTCGGGACTGTCCCTGGACCGGACCCGCATCGACGCCATCCTGGCCGACCTGGGCTTCGGCCTGGACGGCGACGTCGTGGCGCCGCCCTCCTGGCGGCGGGACGTGGAGGGCAAGGCCGACCTGGTCGAGGAGGTGGCGCGGATCGCCGGATACGGCGCCCTGCCCGCCACGCCCCTGCCCGCTATCGCCCCTCCGCCGGGAGGCGTCCTGACCCCCCGGCAAACCCGCATGCGGATCGCCCGCCGGGCCCTGGCGGCGGCGGGTTACGCCGAAGCGGTGACCTGGAGCTTCATGAAGCGGGCGACAGCCGAGCGCTTTGGCGGCGGCGCACCCGAACTTGTCCTGTCCAACCCCATCGCGGCGGACCTGGACTGCATGCGGCCGTCCGTCCTGCCGAACCTCATCGAGGCGGCGGGGCGCAACGCCCGGCGGGGCTATCCCGACGCCGCCCTCTTCGAGATCGGGCCGATCTACCGGGGCGATCAGCCCGGGGACCAGGCCACTGTGATCGCCGCCGTCGTCTCGCCTCATCCCGCCCGGCGCTGGGACGGCCGTGACGTGGACGCCCTCTTCGCCCTCAAGGGCGACCTTGAGGCCCTGCTCGGCGAAATCGGCGCGCCGGCCCTGCAAACCGTGCAGGGCGACTCCTCCCCCTGGTGGAGTCCCGGCCGCTCGGCCCGGCTCCAGCTGGGCCCTAAGACGGTGATCGCCGAGTTCGGAGAGATCCATCCCGCCGTCCTTAAGGCCCTGGACGTCGACGGCCCGGTGCTGGGCTTCGAGCTCTACCTGGACCTGCTTCCCGAGCCCAAGCGGCGGGAGGTCAAGACCCGGCCGGCCTTCCAGCCCTCTCCCCTCATGCCCCTGACCCGGGACTTCGCCTTCCTGCTGGCCGGGTCCGTCCAGGCGGGGGACCTGGTCCGGCCGATCCTGGCCGCCGACAAGGCCCTGATCACCGGGGCGCGGATCTTCGACGTCTACCAGGGCGCCGGGGTGCCGGAGGGTTTCAGGTCTGTAGCTGTGGAGGTGCAGGTCCAGCCCCAGGACCGGACCCTGACCGACGCGGACATCGAGGCCCTCTCGGCCCGGATCGTCGCGGCGGCCGAGAAGGCGACCGGCGCCAAACTGAGGGGCTGAGTCCGCCAGCGCCGGACAGCTTATTGATCTTGATCAATGAGCCGGGTGCGTCATGGTTCGCACAGTGCTGTCGCGTCTTCGGGTCCGGGCCCAAGCCCACCCCCCTGGTGAGGGTCGGGGTCCGGAGGCGCCACCGCAGCACGGGATGGACGGACAGGCAGGCAGGCGAGGAGCTTCCATGGGCGCAACCGAAACTCTGGACCGTGAGGCGGCGACCAAGACCGAGCACTTCGACGTCCTGATCGTCGGCGCCGGGATTTCCGGGATCGGCGGCGCCTACCATCTGAAGACCCAGACGCCGGGGACGAGCTACGTCATCCTGGAGACTCAGGAGACCTTCGGCGGCACCTGGAACACCCACAAATACCCGGGCATCCGCTCGGACAGCGACCTCTACACCTTCGGTTACCGCTTCAAACCCTGGGTCAACGCCCCGATCGCCTCTGCCGAGGAGATCCTGAAGTACATGGGCGAGGTGATCGAGGAGAACGACATCGGTCGGCACATCCGCTACCGGCACAAGATTCTGAAGACCTCCTGGTCCAGCCTGGACAACACCTGGACGGTGGAGGCGGTGCGCCTCGACACGAATGAAACGGTGAGCTTCACCTGCAACTTCCTGTGGATGTGCCAGGGCTATTATCGCCACGACGTCGGCTACACCCCCGAGTGGGAGGGAATCGAGGACTATTCCGGCCGGATCGTGCATCCGCAGAACTGGCCCACGGACCTCGACCTCACCGGCAAGAAGGTGCTGCTGATCGGCTCCGGTGCGACGGCCGCGACCCTTGTGCCCGCCATCGCCGGCAAGTGCGCCCACGTGACCATGCTGCAGCGCTCGCCGACCTATTTCATTCCCGGCCGGAACGCCAACGAGCTGGCCGACATCCTGCGCCAGCTGGAGATCGACGAGACCTGGATCCACGAGATCGTCCGCCGCAAGATCCTGTTCGACGGCGGCGAGTTCACCCGCCGCTCCTTCGAGGAGCCGGAGGCCGTGCGGGATGAGCTGCTGTCCGGGGTGCGCGCCTTCCTGGGGGACGAGGCGGTGACGGAACACTTCACGCCCAAGTACCGGCCCTGGAGCCAGCGGATCGCCTTCGTCCCGGACGGGGACCTCTTCAAGGCGGTGATCGACGGCCACGCCAGCGTGGTGACCGACGAGATCGACCGCTTCGTGCCGGAAGGCGTGAAGCTGAAGTCCGGCAGGGTGATCGAGGCCGACATCGTCGTTACCGCCACGGGCTTCCACCTCAGCGTCCTGGGCGACATCCAGATGACCGTGGATGGCAAGCCCCTCGACCTGTCCCAGACCGTGACCTACCGCGGCATGATGTTCACCGGCGTGCCGAACCTCGTCTGGGTGTTCGGCTATTTCCGCGCCAGCTGGACCCTGCGGGTGGACCTGCTGGGCGACTTCGTCTGCCGCCTCCTCAACCACATGAAGACAAAGGGCGTGAAGCGGGTGACGCCCGAGCTGCGGCCCGAGGACAAGGACATGCAGCTGGGTCCCTGGATGGACCCCGAGGACTTCAACCCCGGCTACCTGCAGCGCGGCGGCCACCTGCTGCCCAAGGCGGGGAACAAGCCGGAATGGCGCCATTCTCAGGACTACTGGCGCGAAAAGGACGAGTTGCCGAAGATCGACCTGGACGACCCGATCTTCCGCTACGGGAACTGAGCCGGGAAGGCGCAGGCCTCAGTTCAGGGTCGCCCCGCCCGTCCCCCCGGCCTGGAGGACGGCGACGCAGGCGATGATGTCATCCCAGTCGGCCAGGCCCTTGCGGTCGCCCAGGGCGGCGAACTCGGCCGCGCGCAGGGTGGCGATCACCTCGGCGTCCTCACCGTACTGGGCGATGAGGGCCTCGGCGGCGGCACGGGTCTGTTCTGAGAAGGCGGGGCCTTCGGGCATGGGGAACCTCGATGCGGGGCGGCGATCTCCTCTGGACCGGGGCCGGGCGCATGGCAAGATCAACCGGTTCTGGAGGGACCCGCGGGCATGAAGGACCGGTTCGGACTGGAGACACGGGGCGACCCGAAGGCCGTCGAGGCCCTGGGCGAGGCGGTCGCCGCCCTCTACGCCATGCAGCCCGAGGCCATGGGCTTCCTCAAGGCCGCCGCGGCCGACCCGGACTGCGCCCTGGCGCGGATGCTGGGGGCCTATCTGGGCCTGATGTCCTCCGAGCGGGGACCCGGCGCAGCCGGGGTGAAGCGGATGGGCGAGATCGCGCCCGCTGACGCCCGCGAGGCCGCCCATCTGGCGACGATCCGCGCCTGGGCGGCCGGCGACTGGGCCGGGGCGAGCCGTCGCCTGGACAGCCTGCTGGCGGCCTGGCCGACGGACCCCATCGCCCTGAACGCCGCCCACCAGCTGGACTTCTTCATGGGCGACGCCGAGCGCCTGCGCAGCCGGCCGACAGAGGCCCTGCAGGCCTGGGACCCCGGCGATCCGGCCTATCCCTACCTGTCGGGCATGCAGGCCTTCGGGCTGGAGGAGCTGGGCGACTATCCGGCCGCCGAGGCCGCCGCACGGCGGGCCCTGGAGGCCGCGCCCCGGGACGTCTGGGCCCAGCACGCCCTGGTTCACGTGCTGGAGATGCAAGGCCGGTCCCAGGCGGGGCTCGACCTGCTGGAGGCCCGTCGGGCGGACTGGGGGCACGACCACTTCCTGAAGGTCCACACCTCCTGGCACGCGGCCCTCTTCGCCCTGGAGAGCGACGGGCCGGAGCGGGCCCTTGGCCTGCATGACGGAGCGGTCTGGGACGGCGGACCCGATCCCCTGGCCATGACCCTGATCGACTCGGCGGGCCTGCTCTGGCGGCTGAAGCTGGACGGGGTGGAGGCGGGCGGGCGATGGGACCGGCTGTCGGAGGAATGGGCCCTGCGCGACGAGGGCGCCTGGTACGCCTTCAACGACCTGCACGCTGTCCTCGCCCACTGCGGCGCCGGACGGCTGGACCGGGCCCGGGCGCTTGTGGACCGGATGGCGGCGGGGGCGGCCCACCCGGACCCGTCGGCGACCAACGCCCAGGCCCTGCGGTCAGCGGGGCTCCCGGCGGCGCGGGGCGTGCTGGCCTTTGCCGAGGGCGACTTTGAAGCGAGCGTCGCCTTCCTGGCCCCCGTGCGACGCCTCCTGTCGGTATTCGGCGGCAGCCACGCCCAGCGCGACGCCTGGCAGAGGACCCTGCTGGTCGCGGCCCTGCGCGCCGGCGAGACGGGCTTCGCCAGGGTGCTGGTCGACGAACGCCTCGCCGAGCGGCCGGAGAGCCCCTGGAGCCGGGCGCGGCTGACCGAGCTCGACGCCCTCAGTCGATGAAGGTGAAGCGGTTGAAGCCCTCGGCGTCGGTCTCCAGGCGGACCCGGCGGCCGATGGGCTCGCGGGCGGCCAGCTCCCCGAACGCGGCCTCCGAGGCCTGGTTGGCGGCGGCGCGGCGGCCGTCCTGCAGGCGGGCGATGACCACGATGGCCGGCCCCGAGCGGGTCGTGGTGGTGGTGTAGGTCTCCACCGTCGCCTCGCCGGTCGCCGTGTCGACCTCCAGGCCGGGGACGGGGTCGTAGGGGATCTTCGCCCGGCGGGCCTCGGGGCGGCTCCAGTCGGCGGGCGTCGTGGAATAGACCCCGGCCGAATACTTCGAGAGCATGCCGCCGTTGGCGCCGACGAAGCCGAAGGCGCCCGGGCGGGCGCGCAGGGCGGCGACGGCCTCGGCGATGGCGTGCATGGAGTAGTTGTTCCCCGCCCCGCCGAAGTAGGGCAGGCCGCCTGTCAGGGTCAGGCCGCGCGGATCGTCCGGCGCGATGGCCAGCCCGTCGATCATGTTGAACACGGCGATGGGGAAGCAGGAGTAGAAGTCGAAGACGGTCATGTCGTCGACCGTCCTGCCCGCCAGCTCCAGGGCCTTGCGGCCGGCGGCGATGGCGGAGGGGCTGGCCGACAGGTCGGGCCTCTCCATGATGGTCAGCTCATTGGCGTCGCCCTGGCCGTGCAGGTAGACGAACTTGTCCTCGGACACGCCGAGGGTGCGCGCGACACCCACCGAGGTCAGGATGACGGCGGCGGCCTGGTTCACCTGGTCCCGGGCCACCAGCATCCGGGTGAAGGGATCGGCGACGATGCGGTTCTTGTCACTGACCGTGACCAGTTCCTCGGCCGTCTTCTCCACCGGCGAGGCGGAATAGGGGTTGGCGGCGGCCACCCGGGTGAAGGGGGCGAAGAGCTCGCCCATCCGGCGGGCATAGGTCGGTCGGTCGAGGTCCAGGCGCGCGCGGCGGGCGTTCTCGAACAGGGCGTAGGCGGGGATGGCGCCGGTGATCCGGTGCTTCAGGATCGAGGGCGTGAACATGCCCTCCAGGCCGTAGCCGCGGTCCTCCAGCGAGCCCTCGACGGTCTCGGACCAGTCGGGGGCCTCGCCCTTCGCGTTGAGGGTCAGGACGGTGGACATGGCCTCGGAGCCCACGAGCAGGACCGCCCTGGCCTCGCCGCGGGAGATGGCCTCGCAGAACTCACCCACCAGGCGCTGGGGACCCTGGCCGCCGGTGATCTCGAGGATGGCCCGGGCCGGATCGGCGCCGATCCGCTTCGCCACGGAGCGGGGGAAGTTGTTGGAGGCGCCGAAGGGCGCCCTGGCGCCCGGCGAGGAGATCTCGAACTGGCGGATGGCGACGATGACGTCCAGGGCGGCGGCGAGGTCGCCCGCGGCGCCAGCGTCGGCCAGGGCCGCCCGGGCCGCCTCGCCGGCGAGGTCGGCGGGCGACAGGGCGCGATAGTCAGCGTCGGTGGGCCGCTCGGCGGCCTGCCCCACCCCGATGATCACGGGCGTGCGGTCATCCTGCGAAGTCATCTGGAACTCCTCCCTGGGCCGCAGGGCGGCCGCGTCTGGCTACTTCTCTTCAAGCAGGCGGTCGATCACCGCCGCAGCGTCCTTGCCCGCCCAGTCCGCCTCCCCGAGCATCCGGGCCCGCTCCACGCCGTCGCGTCCATAGATCAGGGTGGTGGGCATGGCCGCCGTCGGGGGCTTGAGGGCGAAGGGCAGACTGGACTTGGGGTCGTGGTGGAAGACCAGGGGCGCATTCCTGCCGATGAAGGCTCGGGCCTTGTCGGCGTCCTTTTCGCGGTCAATGGAGACCGCCAATACGACCACGTCCTTGCCTTTCTGGGCCTCGGCCAGCCTGGCCAGGGTGGGCATCTCGAGCACGCAGGGCGCGCACCAGGTGGCCCAGAGGTTGACCACAACCACCTTGCCGCGGAAGTCGCCGATACGAACCGGCTTGCCCTCGGGATCAAGGAAGCTGGTGACCGGCGCCGGCGCCGCTTCGGCGGGCAGGATGAGGCGGGACATCTCCCCGCGGGTGAGGTCCGTGAGCCCCCCCTTCGCCCGGGGGGTTATGGAAGACTGGGCGATGATGTAGAGAACCCCGGCGACGCCGACCAGGGCGGCGCCCCAGAGGGCGAGCCGCAGGACGCCCAGCCTGGGAGGCCCCGATTCCTTTTCCTGGCTCATGATGACCGAAGACTCCCCAGACGATCCGAACGCCGCCTCCCCGGGAGGACAGGCCATGTGGGGCGGCCGTTTCGCGACCCGTCCGGCGGACCTGATGCAGGCGATCAACGTCTCCATCGGGTTCGACAGGCGGCTCGCCGACCAGGATCTGGCCGGCTCCCGCGCCCACGCGGCGATGTTGCGCATGCAGGGCGTGATTACAAGTGAGGACGAAGCGGCCATCCAATCGGGGCTGGAAACCATAGCTGCGGAGATCCGCGAGGGGACCTTCCCCTTCCGGGAGGAGTTCGAGGACATCCACATGAACGTGGAGGCCCGGCTGCGCGAGCTGATCGGGCCGGCAGCGGGGCGCCTGCACACCGCCCGCAGCCGTAACGACCAGGTGGCGGTGGACTTCCGCCTCTGGGTGCGGGACGCCTGCGACCGGACGGTAGACCAGCTGCAGCGCCTGCAGGGCGCCCTCCTGGACCGGGCCGAGCAGCACGCCGAAACGCTGATGCCGGGCTTCACCCACCTGCAGCCCGCCCAGCCGGTGACCTTCGGACACCACCTGATGGCCTATGTGGAGATGTTCGGTCGCGACGCCGGACGCTTCGCCGACGCGCGCCGGCGGATGAACGAGTGCCCCCTGGGCGCCGCCGCCCTGGCCGGATCACCCTTTCCCATCGACCGGGAGGCCACCGCCCGGGCCCTGGGCTTCGACCGGCCGACGGCCAACTCGCTGGACAGCGTGTCCGACCGCGACTTCGCCCTCGAGGCCCTGGCCGCCGCCACCCTGTGCGGCGTGCACCTGTCGCGCCTTGCGGAGGAGCTGGTCATCTGGACGACGCCCCAGTTCGGGTTCGTTCGCCTGTCGGACGCCTTCTCCACCGGCTCGTCCATCATGCCGCAGAAGCGCAATCCCGATGCGGCGGAGCTGGTGCGGGCCAAGGTGGGACGCCTGCTGGGCGCCTTCACCCAGCTGACGCTCGTCATGAAGGGCCTTCCGCTCGCCTATTCCAAGGACATGCAGGAGGACAAGGTCCCGACCTTCGAGGCCTTCGACGCCCTGGAGCTGTCCCTGGCGGCCATGACCGGCATGATCCTGGACCTTGAACCTTCGACTGAACGGATGGCGGCGGCGGCGGGCGCCGGCTTCTCCACCGCCACGGACCTGGCCGACTGGCTGGTGCGGACCCTGGACATGCCTTTCCGGGACGCCCACCACGTGACCGGCGCCGCCGTGAAGCGGGCGGAGGCCCTGGGGGTCGACCTGCCCGGCCTGCCCCTCGCCGAGCTCCAGGCCCTGTGCCAGGGGATCACCCCGGCGGTCTTCGACGTCCTGACGCCGGCCGCCTCGGCCGGCAGCCGGCGCAGCTTCGGCGGCACAGCGCCCGATCAGGTCCGCATGCAAGCCGCCCGCTGGCGGGAGCGCCTGTCATGAAGATACGACCCCTTCTCCTCGCCGGCCTTATCCTGGCCCTGCCCGCAGTCTCAGCCTGCGGAACGCTGGGCCGCCTGGAGCGCCCCGAGGCCCGACCCGGCGAGGCCCGCGATATCGACGCCGGCTCCGAGCCCGGCCGCACCCTGCGCACCGCCGACCCACGGGACCGCAATGCCGAGCCCCTGCCGCCCCTGGTCGCGCCCGCGACGGCGCCCAAGGCCGAGGACACGCCCAAGAGATGAATCATTTCGAGCTCCGGGACGGCGAGATGTTCTGCGAGGACGTCCCGCTCTCGCAGGTCGCCGGGGCGGTGGGCACCCCCGTCTATGTCTATTCCTCAGCCACCCTGGAACGGCACTTCACCGTCCTCCAGAAGGCCCTGTCCGACGCGGGCCTCAGGGACGACGCGGGTGGACCGCCCCTGATCGCCTACGCGGTGAAGGCCAATTCCAACCTTGCGGTCCTCGCCACCCTGGCGCGGCTGGGGGCTGGCGCCGATACGGTGTCTGAGGGCGAGATCCGCAGGGCCCTCGCCGCCGGCGTCCCTCCGGAACGGATCGTCTTCTCGGGCGTCGGAAAGCAGGCCGGCGAGATCCGCTTCGCCCTGGAAACCGGCATCTCGGAGATCAACGTCGAATCCGAACCCGAGATGCGGCTGATCGCCCAGGTCGCGCAGGGGCTCGGACGACCCGCGCGGATCGCCTTCCGGGTCAACCCGGATGTGGCGGCCGGGGGTCATGCCAAGATCGCCACAGGCGGCGCCGACAACAAGTTCGGAGTCTCCTTCTCGGAAGCCGAGAGGCTCTATGCCGAGGCCGCCAATGATCCCTGGCTGGATCCCATCGGCCTGACCTGCCACATCGGCAGCCAGATCAGCCGACTGGAACCCATGGAGGCTGCCTTCCTGCGGATGCGCGAGCTGGTGGAGCGGCTACGCGCCCGCGGCCTGGCCGTCCATCGCCTCGACCTCGGCGGCGGCCTCGGGGTCCCCTACTTCAACCAGCCCGAGCCGCCCACACCCGCCGCCTACGCCGCCATGATCGCGGGCGTGATGGCCGGGCTGGAGATCGGCCTGGCCTTCGAGCCGGGCCGGGTGATCGCCGCCAACGCCGGGATCCTGCTGGCTCGAGTGCTCCATATCCACGGGCGCCCTGAGGGTCGCCGCTTCGTGGTGCTGGATGCGGCCATGAATGACCTGATCCGCCCGGCCATGTACGACGCCTATCATGACATCCGGCCGGTCCGGCCCCGGCCCGGCGCGGCCGCCATCGCCGACGTGGTGGGCCCGGTCTGCGAGACCGGCGACACCTTTACCCGCGACCGGATGCTCCCGCCCCTGGAGGCGGGCGACCTTGTGGCCTTCATGAGCGCGGGCGCCTACGGAGCCTCCATGTCCAGCGAGTACAACAGCCGCCTGCTGGTCCCGGAGGTTCTGGTCCGGGGCGCGGACTGGGCGGTGGTCCGGCCAAGGCCGACCTATGAAGAGATGCTGGCGCGGGAATCCCGCCCGACCTGGCTGGACTAAGCCCCCGGAAGGGCGCCGATCCAGGGCAGGGTCCGGTAGGCGCCGGCGGCGTCCATGCCATATCCCACCAGGAATCGGTCCGGCGCCGTCCAGGCGAAGGCGTCGGGCGGGCGCCGGTCCGGCCGGGGAGAGGGCTTGAGGGCGAAGACGGCGGTGAGGACCTCGGACGCGCCCGCCGCCAGCAGGAGCCGTCGGGCCGCTTCGAGGGACAGACCAGACTCCAGAACGTCATCGACGACAAGGACCTGACGCCCCGTCACCGGACGCCGCAGACCCGCCAGGACCGTGGTGGTTCCTGAATGCCGGGTCCGGTCACCGTAGGCGGTGAGCCAGATCGCATCAAAGGCCAGGGGACGCCCCCTTCGCGCCAGGGCGCGGGTCAGGTCGGCTGCGAACCAGAGCCCGCCCGTCAGCAGGCAGACCACGACGGCGTCGGGCGCCAGGCGCGGCGCGAGCCGGACGGCGAGGCCGTCGACCGCATCGGCGACCTGGGACTCCGACAGTAACGGCTCCGGCCCCACGGCCTCAGTCATGGTCCGGGGCTGCGGCGTGCGGTTTCGGATCTGGCCCCTTGGCGGGCGGGGGGGCCTGGGAAACAAAGGCCAGGGCGGCGCTCGCCACCCCCGGAGGCGGGTTCTTCACGATGACCGAGAAGTAGCGGTTATCCAGGGCCGGCAGGACATCCACGGGCCTGGACACCAGTCGGGACAGGGGCGCGCCGCTGGAGTCGACGAGAGTGATCTGGAGCGGCGCGGCGGGGGTCGCATCATCGCGCTCATTACGGATCCGTCCGGAAATCCCCAGCACCGCCTGCCCATTCTGCACCGCAGGGGTAAGGCGCACCTGTTCGATCGCCAGACCGACCCCGTTCACCGACATGCCAGTCGCTGCATAGAGGGCCGCCGTCTTGGGCCAGACCTGGACAATCTGGGTCCGGAAGAGGGCGGCCCCCAGGGCAAGAAGGGCCAGGAAGGCGGCGAGGCCGGCCCAGATCAGAGGCGGCGACGGGCTACGCCCGTCCGCCTTCTGGGCGACAGGTGGGATCACCGGTTCCACATCAGGGAAGGCCTCTACGACCTCCGGAGGGTCAGGCGGGGGCGGCTCAGGCGGTGGCGGGGGCGGTGGCGGCGGTGGTGGCGGGGGTGGGGGTGGGCCAGCCGAGGCCCCCCGAGACGGCTCGACCTGACTGTCTTCGGGGTAGGCGATCCACTTGTGGTTGCACGAAACGCAGCGCACGTTCCGCCCCTCGGCCGGAATCGAATTCGCCTTCACAGCGTATCGTGCAGTGCAGTTCGGGCAGGTCAGGATCATGCTTCAGTGGGCCGGGCCGTCGTTCTTCGCCCCTCTTCGGAGCTGAGTGCGAAACACATATATCAGCAAGGTTAACAGATGACAGCCCGACGGGACGCCCCGGCGGCAGGAGGGCCGGGATGCACGAGTCCGGTCAGCATGTGCTACAGTGGTTTTCTCAGACTTCATATGACCCTGCATGGATCCGTTGTCCGACCCCGACCTTTCCCAAGGGACTACCTCAGCTCTGCGTCTCAGCGGGGTGGCCGCGCCGCGCCGCGCCGGGACGAGCGGACTGGAGGGGGTGGACCTCGAGGTCGCCCAAGGCGATTTCCTTCTGGTGCATGGTGAGGCCGGGGCAGGGAAGAGCCTCCTGATGAGCCTGGCCGGACTGGCCGTCAGGCCTGCGGCTGGCCGCATTGAGGTTCTTGGACTGAATCCCTGGCGTCTGGCGACGGCAGGCCGGGCGAGGCTGAGGCGCCGGATGGGGCTGGTCTTCCAGGACCTCAACCTGATCGAGGGGATGACCGTCGCCGAGAACGCCGGCCTGCCGATGCGGATCGCCGGCATCCGGCCGGACACCTATCGCAGAGACGTGGCCGAGTTGCTCGACTGGATGGGACTCGGCGACAAGGCCGGCGCCTTCCCGGAGGATCTCGACCATGACCAGAGGCAGCGCCTGGCGGTGGCCCGGGCTGTGGCTGGCCGGCCCGAGGTCATCCTGGCCGATGAGCCTGTGGGCTGGATGGGGCCGGAGGCTGCAGGTCGGGTGCTTCGCCTCCTCCTGCAACTGAACCGGCAGGGGGTAACCCTGGTGGTGGCCAGCCGAAACCCGGACCTTGCCCCGGCGCGGCGGCGCCTGGCGCTGGTCGGGGGCCGCATCCTGCCGGAGGCCGGGACATGATCCGGCGCCATGGACCCCGCCTGGCCGTCTTGGTGATCGCCGCCGCCTTCACCGCCCTCGCCGGACTCGTCGGTCAGGCCGGGATGGCGGCCCTTGACCGCACCGAGGGCTGGCGGGCGCGGCTGGCCGGGGAGATGACGGCGGCCATCCGGCCATCCGACCCCGCCGGCGCCGACGCCGAGACCGTGCGCGCCACCGAAGTCCTGGCCGGGACGGAGGGCGTCGCCGAAGTGCGGGCCCTCGAGCGGACACGGGTGGCGGAGCTACTGGCGCCCTGGACGGCGGGCGCCCGCGGCCCGGACCTGGCGACCCTTCCCCGCCTCATTGCTGTGGAGTTGGACGCCCGGAACCCCGCCCGGCGGCAGGACCTCGCCGAGGCGCTGAACGCCGCAGGCATCGACGCCGTGGTGGACGACCACCAGGGCTGGCGGCGAACGGCGGCGGACTTCCGGCATAGCGCCGCCGTCGGACTGCTCGCGGCCCTTATGCTCTGCGCCTCTGGACTGGCGGCCATAGGCGCCCTCGCAGCCGACCAGGATTTCGCCCTGAGGCGGGCTGCGCTCCGGACCCGGATTCAACTGGGCGATACGCCCCTGGCCTGCCTCCTGTCCGGGGTGGGGCCCGCCGCCCGCGACCTGGCGGCGGGAGCGCTGGTGGGCGGTCTGGGGGCGGCCGGCCTGGGGGTCCTGTCCGGCCTGATCACCTCCGGAATCTCAACCGCGGACCTCATCGCCCTCACGTGGCGGCTGGCCAGCCTGGTCGCTGCGGCGAGCCTGATCGCCATCGTCTGCGCCCTGGCCACCGCGGCGCGCCGGATTCAGGAGTTGGACCCTTGAGGATCCTGGCTGGCCTCCTCGTGATCGGGCTGATCTGGACCGCGGGCCTCTTTGCCTTCGCCGACCGGTTGAGCCGACTGACTCCCGCGCCCCTCCCGGAGGCGGCGGATGGCGTGGTGGTGCTCACGGGTCCGGGCTCGAACGCCCGGCTTGACGCGGGCATGGCGGTCCTGGAGGCGGGCCTGGCCCGCCGGCTCCTGGTCTCGGGCGTCAACCGCGAGGCGAGCCGCGAGGATATCCGCCTTGTCAGCAAGGCTGCGCGGCGGCTCTACGACTGCTGCGTGGACCTGGGTTTCACCGCCGCCGACACTCTGGGCAACGCGAGGGAAACAGCGGAATGGGCCCGCGCCATGCGGTTCCGGAGCCTGATCATCGTGACGGCGGACTTTCATATGCCCCGGGCGATGCTGGAGTTGAAGACGGCGCTGCCAGACCTGGAGCTGAGGTCCTACGCCGCCGCGACCCCGGCGCTGGACGCAAGGCGCTGGCGCGAGACCCGCAGCGGCGCCCGATTGATGATCCTTGAGTACTCGAAGTACATGGCCGTCCTGGCCCGGGAGACAATCCGCAGCCTGAAACCTGGGGGCGACGCCCCGCGCAAGGAGCCGCCTTGATCCTTTTCCGTTCGTTCCTCTTTGCAATCGTCTTTTATGTCTGGTCTGCAGTTTACGCGATCGCCCTGATCCCGGTGCTCGCCGCTCCGCGGAGCTGGCTTCTGGCCGGCATGCGGTTCTGGAGCCGCTCGGTGAACAGCCTGCTTTGGGTCATCTGCAGGATCCGGGTGGAGATTCGGGGAAAGGAGCACGTACCGTCTGCGGACGTCCTGATCGCCTCCAAGCACCAGACCATGTTCGACGTCTTCGTTCAGTTCGGCGTGCTGAAGGGCGCGCTGTTCGTGCTGAAGAAGGAGCTGATGATCATCCCGATCTTCGGCTGGATCGCCTTGAGAATTGGCTCGATCGTCGTCGATCGGGATGGCCAGGCAACGGCCTTGAGAGACATGGTGCGCCGCGCCCAGGAGCAATTCCGCCTGGGCGACCGCCAGCTCGTGATCTTCCCGGAGGGAACCCGCAAAACCCCCGGCGCCCCGCCCGACTACAAACCTGGCGTGGCGGGCCTCTACCGCGAGCTTGGCGTGGCGGTGCATCCCGTGGCCACCAATGCCGGTGTCCACTGGCCCGCACGCGGATTCCTGCGGCGACCCGGCGTGATCGTCTATGAATTCCTGGAACCCATCCCACCTGGCCTGAAGCGGGCCGAGTTCATGCGCCTGCTGGAGGAGAGGATCGAGACCGCCACGAACCGGCTTCTGGCCGATGGCCTCTAGCTGTCAACGCCCTGGCCGCTCGTGATCCGTCGCAAGCGCTGCCGGCGAAGCGAGATTCGCCGCCCAGGCATCCAGGCGCCCGGTCGCTTCGACGTCGCAGGCCGTCGCCTGCCGGGCGATCGTCACGCCGGGTGAACCACCCTATTGGAAACGACGGTCAGACAAGGCCCCCGTCCGGATTCTCGACCTTCGCAGGACGGGGATTGGCGGCCTTCAGCTGGGGGTTGCTGTAAGCATAGACCAGCATGGCGACCATCAGCACGGCGTTGAGCAGGAAGGGCGCTGACTGGACGTGCTGGTAGAGGACGACAAAGGCCGGGGCGAGGACAACATTGATCCCGTTCACCGCGGCAATTGCGCCGGCGGCCCGGGCCTGCTCCTCCATCCGCACGGCCAGGGACGCGCCGACTGTGAAGCCCGGACGCGCCAGTCCGAAGCCCAGACTCGAAATGGCGTAGCCGGCCACGACCCCCCAGTAATCGGGCGCGGCGGCGACGATGACGTTTCCCAAGGCGGCCACCGCCACACCCCATCTGAGGAGCTGGCGGGGCGTCATCTCGAATCGGGGGATCAGACCCCATTGAGCGAGCAGGCCCGCCATGGCGCCGAACATCATGGCGATGGCGATGAACCCCTGAGCCGCGGTGGGCGAGACGGCCAGCCTGTCAATGATCAGGAAGCCCAGAGTCTGGCCCTGGGCCGTCTGGCTGACAGCGACGATGAAGCCGTAGAAAAGAAAGGGGGTGATCCGCGGATCCCGCCACATCGGGGGACCTGACGGAGTCTCTCCAAGGGAAGGACTTCCTGCGGGTGGCGGCGGGGGACGGTAGCGGCTCTCGGGCAGCCGCCGCCAGACGATCACGAGCATGACGCCGGCCATCAGCGAAAAGCAGGCCATGGGCCCGGCGAGGCCCAGAAAGGGCAGGACGAAGAGGGGGGCGATGAAAGGGCCGATCACCGTGCCCAGGCTGAAGGCGCCAGCCAGGCCCGACATGGACTTTGTCCGCTGCTCCTCGGGGGTATGCTCGGCGACATAGGCTTGGGTCGCTGGGTTCGAAGCCGCGCCGAACAGGCCGAACAGGGCCCGCGCCAGCAGGAACAGGATGAAGATCACCACGGGCGCGGCGAGGTGGTGAAGCCCGGCCGCGACCACAGCTGCGCAGAAGGCCATGGAGACCATGAAACCCGCCAGGCCGACCATCATCAGTGGTTTGCGCCCATATCGGTCCGACAGGCGCGCCCAGAGAGGCGAGGAGAAGGCCCAGAGGAGGGCAGAGAGGGAGAAGACTGCCGCCACCATGGGATCGGGCATGCCGATGGAGCGACCGATGGCGGGCAGCACTGAGATCATGCCGGTATTGCCCATGGCCGTGACCATCGAGACCGCGAAGATGATGGCGAAGGTGGACCGCGGGAGGCCGCTCGGACTGCTGGAGGCGGGAGGGGAGTCGCTGGACATGGGCACCTGATAGGTCTGCGCCGTATCCGGCGCCACCCCGGATCATGATCACCGGACGTTAAGCATTCCGGCATTAAGCAGGGAGAAGATTCCACCGGACGCCGTTCACATGTTCCAGATCATCGGCATTGTCCTGCTCTTCGTCTGCGTCTTCGGCGTCTACATCGTTCATGGCGGCAGGATGGACGTGGTGATCGCCGCGGCCCCCTTCGAGCTGGCGACCATCTTCGGCGCCGGCATCGCAGCCCTTCTGATCGGCAACTCGCCGACCGTGATCAAGGGCGTCGCCTCGGGCATGGGCAAGATCTTTTCCGGGCCGAAGTGGAAGGCGTCGGACTACAAGGATCTTCTGTCCCTGCTGTTCCTGCTGACCAAAACCATGAAGGCCAAGGGGGTGATCGCCCTTGAAAGCCATATCGAGAATCCAAAGGACTCCACCCTCTTCAACCGCTTCCCCAAGATCTTGAAGGACCACTTCGCGGTCGACTTCATCTGCGACACCCTGCGGATGATGACCATGAACCTGGAAGATCCCCACCAGGTGGAGGATGCGATGGAGAAGCAGCTCGAAAAGCACCACCATGAAGCGCTGGGCCCGGCCCACGCCCTCCAGAACATGGCGGACGCCCTGCCCGCCCTGGGGATCGTCGCCGCCGTTCTCGGGGTCATCAAGACCATGGCCTCGATTACCGAGCCGCCAGCCGTGCTTGGGGGCATGATCGGCAGCGCCCTCGTCGGCACCTTCCTCGGCGTGTTTCTCGCCTATGGGCTGATCGGCCCCTTCGCGGTCCGACTGAACGCCATCGTCGAGGAGGAGTCCGCCTTCTACAAGATCATACAGTCGGTTCTGGTCGCCCACCTTCATGGCAACGCCGCCCAGATCTCGGTTGAGATCGGGCGCGGCAATGTTCCCACCCTGACCCAGCCGACCTTCTCGGAACTGGAAGAGGCTCTGCAGGGAATTCCGCCCCTGGCCTGACGCCTCGCACCTAGAGCGGAAACACCCGGTTCACATGCCCCATCTTGCGGCCGGCCCTCGCTTCGCGCTTGCCATAGAGGTGAAGGCGGGCGTTCGGCTCCGCCACGATGGCTGGCCATTGCAGGACGTCTTCGCCGAGCAGGTTCTCCATCTCGACCCGGGCCCGTGCGTCGACGGCGCCGAGGGGCCAGCCGGCGATGGCCCTGACGTGCTGCTCGAACTGGTCGACCGTGGTCCCGTCCTGGGTCCAGTGACCGCTGTTGTGCACCCGGGGTGCGATCTCGTTGACCAGGAGGCTGCCGTCCTGCAGCTCAAAGAGCTCGATCCCGATGACGCCTACATAGTCCAAACCCGCGAGGACCTTCCGAGAGATATCCTCAGCCTCCAGGGCGCGGGCTGGCTCTAGCCGAGCCGGAGCTGAAGACCGGCGCAGAATCCCATCCTGATGAATGTTCTCCGCAAGGGGAAATGCCGCCATCGCGCCATCCCAGCTTCGCGCCGCGATGATGGAGAGTTCCCGCCGGAAGGCCGCAGGCGCCTCGACGATGACCGGGCGCGAGCCAAGGGACCTAAACACGCCAGCGGCGTCTTCGGCCGAGGCCGCCCAGGCCTGGCCCTTGCCGTCGTAGCCATCGCGCCGGGTCTTGATAAGCACCCGTCCCCCCAGGGCGGTGGCGGCCTCAGCTGCTTCCTGTTCCGTAGAGGCCGGCCGGAAGTCCACGGTGGGCGCCCCCGCCGCGTTGAGGAAGGTCTTTTCCTCCACCCGGTCCTGGGCCGTGGACAGGGCCCGCGGACCCGGCGCCACGCGGGCTCCGCGGGCGAGGAGGATCTCCAGTGCGCTGGCGGGGACGTTCTCGAACTCCACGGTCACCACGCTACAGGCGCCCGCCAGCGCCTCAAGGGCGGCAGGGTCATCGTAGTTGGCGAGAAGGTGACGGGCGCAGACGCGGGAGGCCGGGCAGTCCGGTTCAGGATCGAGCACCGCCACGTCGAAGCCCAGGCGTGCGGCGGCGGCCGCCAGCATCCGGCCGAGCTGTCCCCCGCCCAGAATGCCGATGGTCGATCCGGGGGGAAGCGGCGTCACAGAACCCTCAGTCGTCGGCGACCGTGACGGCGACGGAGGCGGTCTGGGCGTCCCGCCAGGCCGCCAGGCGCTGAGCCTGCGACTCATCGCCAAGGGACAGGATCTGGGCCGCCAGCAGGCCGGCGTTGCGCGCGCCCGCCTCGCCAATGGCCAGGGTCGCCACCGGCACCCCGGCGGGCATCTGCACAATGGACAGCAGGCTGTCCATGCCCTTCAGGGCCTTGGACTCGACCGGAACCCCGAGGACCGGAAGGTCTGTCAGGGCCGCCGTCATGCCCGGCAAGTGGGCTGCGCCGCTGGCTCCGGCGATGATGACCCTGACCCCGGCGGCCCGTGCGCCCCTGGCGAATTCGACCATCCGAAGCGGCGTCCGGTGCGCCGAGATGACCCGCGCCTCCCAGGGAACGCCAAGGGCGTCGAGCATATCGGCGGCGCCTTTCATGGTCGGCCAATCCGAGCGGCTGCCCATGATGATGGCGACGGGCGCGGCGGCAACACTCATTCAAAGGCCCCCTGGCGGCGAGGCGCGGGAGAATAGGCCCCTCCTTCCTTGGGTCAACACACCGTGCGTAAAATGTTAACGTCATGGGAGATTCGCGGGTTCTGTCGCATGGCGCTCAAGGTCACAGGGACGAGAAACCAGCCGTTCTCCGACATCCGGAGACGCGCGCTGGCCGAGGCCGGCGCCAGGGCCGCGGGAGGCAGATCCGCGCGGCCGGATGAAACCGCCTTCCTAGGCCTTTCCGAGGCGGAACTCACCCCGGCGGTCCAGGGCGCCATCTGGACGCTCCTTACGGAGATCGATGACCTCAGGCAGGAGGTCGCACGGTTGAAGGCCCAGCTTAGCCGGATCGAGGCCCTGGCGGATCAGGATCCCTTGGTCCCGGTCCTCAACCGCCGCGCCCTGATGAGGGAGCTCGACCGGATCCGAACCTTCAGCCATCGTTATGGATCTCCCGCCGCCCTGATCTATTTTGACCTGGACGACTTCAAGAGCGTGAACGACAGCTTCGGTCACCCGGCGGGGGACCTCGCCTTGAGGGCTGTGGCGGAACGGCTCACGACCCAGGCGGCTGACACCGACCTCGTGGCTCGGGTCGGGGGGGACGAGTTCGCTGTGGTCCTGACCCAGGCCAGCCTGCCGGTCGCCGAAATCCGCGCCCGCAACCTCGCCCGCAACCTCGAGGCCAACCCGATCCAGTTCGGCGAATGGTCAGCTCCGATCCACGTCTCCTATGGCGTCAGCGAGATCACGCCGGACCTGGAGAGCGAGGAGATTCTGGCCCGTGCCGACGCGGACATGTACGCCCGCCGCCAGAAACGCCGCACCTGAGGAGTCGGCGCATGTCGCCACTTCAGGCAATGATGTCGGGGGTCAGCTGATCCTTCAGCTGCTGGATCTCATCCTTGAGCGCCAGCTTCTTCCGTTTCAGTCGGCCGATCACCATCATGTCGGGTACTGGCGACAGGCCAATGGCCTGGATGGCGACCTCCAGGTCGTTGTGATCCAGCTGGAGCTCCGCCAGCCGGCGACGGATTTCGGCTTCCTCGGCGGGTTCTGGAGTCCGGTTCAAGCCAACCTCCGAAGGCCACGGGCAGCGGGTGGCGGCACTGACGAAGGCGCCATCTGCGCCTGCCGGGAGCTGACCATTTTCCGACCCCAAGGTTCAGGTGGGCTTCGAAAGCAAACTTATGTGATCTGACAGGCGGCGTCAGCGGGTGTTCACTGTTTCCAGTCGCATGGAAGGAGACCCTGAGTCATGTCCATTGACGCCCGCATCCGCGAACTTGACCGCCGGCACCGGTCACTTGAGAGCGAGCTCCGTGACGCCATGGCGCATCCGAGCTCGACGGACAGCGCCATTCAGGCCATCAAGCGACGAAAGCTCCACATCAAGGAAGAGATCGAGCTGCTCAAGTCGCGGGCGCGTCCCGCAGCTTGAATCGCTGATCAGTCCTCGTCTTCAGCTTGCGGCCAGGGTTCGGCCGCAGTTTCGGAGGCGGGCTCCAGGGTCGGACCTTCCGGCTCGACGATGCCCTTGCGGGCGTTGTCCCGGGCGCGCTTTTCGGCGGCCTTGCGGACGATGTCGTCCAGCTCGAGTTGGGTCGACAGGCCCAGGCTCACCGGGTCCACCGCCTTGATGTTGGCCGAGTTCCAGTGCGTGCGGTTCCGGACCTGGTCGATGGTGGCCTTGGTGGTGCCGAGGAGGCGCGAGATCTGCGCGTCCGAGACCTCGGGGTGATTCCGCACGAACCAGGCGATGGCGTCCGGGCGGTCCTGGCGACGGGAGACCGGCGTGTAGCGCGGCGCCTTCTTCGTCGGCTTCAGGTGTTCGGCGTGACGGCTCTTCAGCGCCGTCATCCGGCGCTTCGGGTCCTGCTGGGCGGCGTCGATCTCCTCGCGGGACAGCTGGCCGTTGGCGATCGGGTCGGCGCCGCGAATATCGCGCGCGACCTCGCCGTCGGCGATGCCCTTCACCTCCAGGGGGTGGAGGCCGCAGAAATCCGCGATCTGCTCGAAGGTCAGGGAGGTGTTGTCGACCAGCCAGACAGCGGTCGCCTTCGGCATCAGAATGTCGGCCATGTCGGTCTCCTGAAATGACGGCGCCCGACCTTTCGGCCGGGCGCTGCGTAAAGCGCGGGTCTTATACGCCGGAATCCCGGTATCAGTCGAGGGGGCGGCGCTCCAGGATCCGCAGACCGTATCCGGCTGATCCGGGAAGCACTGTGGCGGAATTGGTCAGCAGGACCATATCGCGAACGCCGAGGTCAATCAGGATCTGGGCGCCGACCCCGTAATCCCTCAGCACATTCGCTCCATGATCCACCGCCGGGTCCGCCCCGTAGCGCTCGGACAGCCAGGCCGGATTGGAGTCGCTGATGAAGACCGCGACGCCGGGAGCGTCACTGGCGGCGAGGGTCTCCAGGGCTTTTCGGACATGGCCCGACCGCGCGCCGCCGGCCCCGATGACATCCGCCGCCAGGTCCAGGCGGTGCATCCGCACCAGGGTGGGCCGGTCCGGTTCGATCCGGCCCCGGGTCAGCACCATGTGCTCGGTGCGGTCCAGGATGTTGCGGTAGATCACCATCCGGAACCGGCCGCCGAAGGCGCTCTCGACCGGAGTCTCAAGGACGCGCTCCACCTGCCGCTCGGTCCGTCGGCGGTAGGCGATGAGGTCGGCGATGGTGCCGATCTTCAGGCCGTGGGTCTGGGCGAAGGCGATCAGGTCCGGCAGGCGGGCCATGGACCCGTCGTCCTTCATGATCTCGCAGATGACCCCCGCCGGGTTGAGGCCGGCCAGCCGGGAGATGTCCACCGCGGCCTCGGTGTGACCCGCCCGGACCAGAACGCCACCGTCCCGCGCGACCAGCGGGAAGACATGCCCCGGGGAGACAATCTCGTCGGCGCCCTTGGTGGGGTCCACCGCCACGGCGATGGTATGGGCCCGGTCATGGGCGGAAATGCCCGTGGTGACGCCCTCACGGGCCTCGATGGACACCGTAAAGGCGGTGCCGTGCCCGGACTGGTTGTCCACCGCCATGGGGGGCAGGCGCAGCTGGCGGGCCCGGTCCCCGGTGATCGACAGACAGATCAGGCCGCGGGCGTGCTTGGCCATGAAGTTGATCTGCTCGGGCGTGGCGAACTGGGCGGGGATGATGACATCGCCCTCGTTCTCCCGGTCCTCGGCGTCCACCAGGATGTAGGGACGGCCATTGCGGGCGTCCTCGATGATGTCCTCGATCGGGCTGATCGCAGACACGTCGCCCTCCGAAGGCTTGGGGGAGTCGGTGACGAGGTAGGGACGCTTCATGACTGCAACCTCATTTTCGCAAACTGGACCACCTGGCCGGCGACGGTGTCGAGCTGCCAGGCGTCACGGTCCTCCAGGGGCCGTCCATCCGGCCCGAAGGAGGCCGAACTGACGCTCATCGCCGCGCCGAAGGGGGTCGGCCAACCGCGCATGGCGTGGACGATGGAGCGCACGGCGGTCAGGGTGGTGCCCGCCGCCTGCGACCCCGCCGCCGTTACGATGACGCCGACCGCCCGGTCGGTGAAGTAGGGACGCGCATCCTCCCGGAGAAGCTCCAGCGTATCCAGGGCGTTCTTCATCACCCCGGACAGGGAGCCGTGATAGCCCGGCGTCGCCAGGATCAGCCCGTCGGCGCTACGGACGAGCTCGGCCAGTTCTGACTGGCGGGCCGTCGGGCCGCCAGGCCGGGGGTCGTAGATGGGAAGTTCGGCCAGGAAGGCGCCGCCGATCAGGCGTGTCCGGGCGCCCTGGGCCTCCGCCGTCGCCAGGGCGGCGCAGAGCGCGCGCTCGGTCGAGGACCCCTCCCGGGTGGTGCCGCCCAGGCCGACGATAAGGGGGGCGGAGGCGTCAGTCATGAACGCGCCTCGAACACCGACTTCAGCTCGGTCTTCAGGATCTTGCCGTTGGCGTTACGCGGCAGGGGCTCGGGCCAGAACCGGATCTCCACGGGGACCTTGAAGGCGGCGAGACGCTCGCGCACCCATTGCTTCAATTCAGCTTCGCCGGCGGTCCCGCCGGGCTTCAGATGCACCACGGCGGCGGGCTCCTCTCCAAGGGTCTTGTGGGGAACTCCGACCAGGGCGGCGTCCATCACATCCGGATGGTCGTAGAGCACGTTCTCGACCTCGACGCAGTAGATGTTCTCGCCGCCGCGGATCAGCATGTCCTTGGCCCGGTCGACGATGAAGAGGAAACCCTCCTCGTCCAGCCGCGCCAGGTCGCCGGTGCGCAGCCAGCCTTCCCGGAAGGATTCGGCCGTGGCTTCGGGCTTGTTCCAGTAGAGCTTCACCACCTGCGGGCCCTTGACCCAGAGCTCCCCCACCTGACCGACGGGCAGCAGGGTGACGCCGTCGGCGGGATCCCGGATCTGCATGTCGCCGACGGGCGCGGCGGGGCCGGCGCTGTCGGGCCGGGCCTCATAGTCCTTGCCGGTGTGGCTGGTGAAGGTTGCGGTGGTCTCGGTCATGCCCCAGCCGTTGCCGGGCGCCGAGCCCGGGAAGACCTCGACGATCCGTCGGACCAGCTCCGGCGCCGAGGGCGCGCCGCCATAGGAGACCGAAACCAGGGAGGACAGGTCGTACTTCGCCCGGGCCGGGTGCTCGATGAGCTGCCAGGCGATGGTGGGCACGCCGCCGGTGGCGTCGATGCGCTCGCGCTCGATGAGCTGCATGGCCTGCTCGGCCTCCCAGCGGCGCATGAGAACGATCTTGCCGCCGGCGTTCATGGTCGGGCCGAGGGTCGCCGACAGACCGGTCGCATGGAAGAGGGGCACCACCAGGAGGGAGCTGCGCTGCGGCAGCTTGTGCGGGTCGCTCTCGGGCAGGGGCTGCCCGGCCCGCAGGAAGTTCCGCGCCGCGGCGATGCCGCTCGTCAGGACGTTGCAGGTCATGTTGCGGTGCGTGCCCAGGGCGCCCTTGGGCCGGCCCGTGGTCCCGGAGGTGTAGAGGATGGTGGCGTCGTCGTCGGGATCAATGGTGACGTCCGGAAGCGGCAGGTCCGGAAGGGCCTTCCACCTGTTGACCACCCCGATCACCGTCTCGAGTCGGCGCACGCGGCCCGACGCCTCGACCCCTTCGGGCAGGCGGGCGACGTAGACGCGCTCCAGGTCCGTCAACCCCTCCAGGTGGGGGGCGATGCGCTCCAGCCGTTCGTCGTCGACGATGGCGATCCGGGTCCCGGAGTCGGCCAGGCCGTACTCAAGCTCCGGCCCGGTCCACCAGCCGTTCAGGGGCGTGACGATCGCCCCCGCCAGGACGCCCGCGTAGAAGGCCACCGGCCACTCCGGCAGGTTGCGCATGATGACCGCCACCCGGTCGCCCTTGCGCACGCCGTCTGCCTGCAGCTGGCGGGCCAGGGTGATGGCGGCGCGGGCGAAGGCCTCATAGGTCGCCCGGTCGTCCTCGTAGACCAGAAACTCCCGCGCGCCGAAGGCCCGGGCGTTCAGGAAGATGTCGCGCAGGGTCGGCGGGGCGTTCCTCCAGACCCGCTGGGTCACGCCGCGGATCATCTTCTCCTCCATCTCGAAGCGCTGGCCGGGCGCCGTCAGACGCGCATGCGCCTCGGCGATCGACATGACAGGCCATTCGGGGGGGGAGTCTGACGTCATCTGGAAACCCTGGGAAAAGCGTACTGGCGAGGACCCTGAGGGCCTGACGCCGCGGCGATCAAGTCAAAACGGAAGGGGGCGCCCCGCAGGACGCCCCCTGGATTGAAGCCCGCCGCCGGCTCAGGCCGAGGCGGCGTCCCGGGCCCGGCGGGCGTACTCTTCCTTCATCTCCGCCAGCTCCTTGGAGAACTTCTCCTGGGCTTCCTCGCGGAGGCGGGGGATGTGGTACTTGGGGAAGAGGTCGTTGTCGGGCCGGTAGTCCTTGAGGACCTGCTTGGCCAGGGTGACCTTGTGCACCTCGGTCGGGCCGTCGGCGATGCCCATCACCAGCGAGC
The DNA here is from genome assembly GCA_020401865.1 of Phenylobacterium sp. Lineage (GTDB taxonomy): Bacteria > Pseudomonadota > Alphaproteobacteria > Caulobacterales > Caulobacteraceae > Phenylobacterium. The sequence continues at coordinate 235,808 of JADCAS010000004.1, forward strand.
TGGTGACCATGTGCATGAAGGGCATTTCGTTCGAGACGCCCAGGGCGCCGTGCAGGTGGGCGGCCTTGGTGGCGATGTCGTTGTAGACCTTGGGCATGGCCACCTTGATGGCGGCGATGTCCTTGCGGACCCTGTTGTAGTCCTTGTGCTTGTCGATCAGCCAGGCCGTCCTCAGCACCAGGAGGCGGAAGCTCTCCAGGGCGATCCAGGAGTCGGCGATCTGTTCCTGGACCATCTGCAGGTCGGCGAGACGCCCGTCCCGGGTGGTGCGCGAGACCGCCCGCTGGCACATCAGGTCCAGGGCGTGCTTGCAGGCGCCGACGGTGCGCATGGCGTGGTGCACCCGCCCCCCTCCCAGGCGGACCTGGGCGATGACGAAGGCCGCGCCGCGCTCGCCCAGCAGGGCGTCGTAGGGGACGCGGACGTCCTTGTACTCCACATAGCCCTCGTTGCCGCCGCCGATCTCGCCGCCTGCGCCAACGGCGACATTGCGGATGATCCGGACACCGGGGGTGTCGGTGGGCACCAGGAAGATGGAGGTGCGGCGGTAGGGGTCCTTCGCATCCGGGTCGGTGACGGCGTAGACGACCAGGACCTTCGCCCAGCGGGCGTTGGTCGAGTACCACTTCTCGCCATTGATGACCCACTCATCACCATCGAGGACGGCGCGGGTGCGGAAGGTCAGGGGATCGGAGCCGCCGGTCGGCTCGGACATGGAGAAGGCCGAGCGGATCTCGCCGTTCAGGAGCGGCCAGAGATACTGCTCCTTCTGCTTGTCGGTGCCGTAGTGGGCGATGATCTCGGCATTGCCGGTGTCCGGCGCCTGGCAGCCGAAGATGGTGGGGGCCAGACCGTTGCGGCCGAGCTTCTCGTTCATCAGGCCCAGCTTCAGCTGGCCATAGCCCTGGCCGCCGAGTTCGGGGCCGAGGTGACAGGCCCAAAGGCCCTGGGCCTTCACCTTGTCCTGCAGGGGCTTGATAAACTTCTCGCGGCCCAGGGGGCCATGGGCGGCCATGCCCAGGTGGCTGAGGGGTTCGACCTCCTCGCGCATGAAGTCCTCGATCCAGTCGAGCTTCTTCTGGAATTCAGGATCGGTCTCGAAGTCCCAAGCCATATCGTTCCTCCCGGCCGCGCGGCGGCATACTGTTTGTTCAACTATCGGGCCGACGGGCCGAATGCGCAACGCCGGCCTTTGCGAAAAGGGGCCCGGCGCCGCAAGGTCTGCGCAGACTGCAAAGGCAAGGAAACGCCATGACCCGCCCGCAAGCCCTCGGCTTCTCCCCCGCCCGACTGGCCCGTATCGACCGGTTTCTGGAGGAAAAGTACCTGGCGAGCGGGCGACTGCCGTTCGTCCATCTCCAGGTCACGAGAGGCGGCGAACGGGTCCACGAGACCGTCCAGGGCCTGGCGGACCGCGAGCGCGGCCGCGCCGCCACGCGCGAAGACGTGCATCGCATCTATTCCATGACCAAGCCGATCACGAGTCTCGCCTTCATGATGCTGGTGGAGGAGGGCAAGGTCGCCCTGGACGACCCGGTCTCGCGCTTCATTCCCGAGTGGAAGGACCTGGCGGTCTTCTCCGCCGGGACTGGCCCCTACCTGACGACCCCGCCGGCGCGGCCCATGCAGATGGTCGACCTGCTGCGCCACACCTCCGGCCTGACCTATGGCTTCCAGACCCGGACCAATGTGGACGCCGCCTACCGCAAGCTGAAGATCGCCGACGCCCATGGGCCCCTCGACATGCCGGGCTTCGTCGACACCCTGGCCCGCCTGCCGCTGGAGTTCTCGCCCGGCGAGGCCTGGAACTATTCGGTCTCCACCGATGTGCTGGGCGTCCTGGTCGAGCGGATCTCCGGCCAGCGGTTCCAGGACTTCCTCGCCGAGCGCATTCTGGCGCCTCTCGGCATGACAGAGACCGGCTTCAGCGTCCGCGCAGACCAGGCCAAGAGGTTCAGCGCCTGTTACGCGCCCACGCCGGAAGGCGGCCTGACCCTGCAGGACGATCCGGTGACCAGCGCCTACCACCAGACGCCGCGTTTCCACTCCGGCGGCGGCGGTCTGGTCTCCACGGCGGACGACTACATGAAGTTCTGCCGGATGCTGGTGAACCAAGGGGAGCTAAACGGCCACAGGCTGATCGCGCCGGCGACCCTTCGCCTGATGGCGTCCAACCACCTGCCCGGCGGCCAGGACCTGACCATGCTGTCGAGGTCGCTGTTCTCGGAGGCGACCAACGCCGGGGTCGGGTTCGGCCTGGGCTTTGCGGTCACCTTCGACCCGGTCCGGGCCATGTTGACCTCGAGCCCGGGGGAGTACTACTGGGGCGGCGCAGCCTCCACCGCCTTCTGGATCGATCCGGTCAAGGACATCGCCGTCGTCTTCCTCACCCAGCTCATGGGATCGTCCACCTACCCCATCCGGCGGGAGCTCCGGACCCTGGTCTACGCCGCGCTGATGGAGCCCTGATCGGGGCTCAGGGGGTGTCCACCCGAGGCGGGGCGGGCGCCATGGCCGGCGCAGGTTCCACGCCTCGCGGGGCGAAGGCGGCGAGCAGGCTGGACTTCCGCCAGTTGCCCCACCGATACCAGGCGAAGGCGAGGAGGCAGGAGGCGATCGAGCCCACAGGGAAGCTGATCCAGACGGCGTCGGCGCCCAGGGCGGGCTGGAGCAGGCTGGCCACCGGGATGCGGATGCCCCACATGGCGATGATCATCGAGATCAGCGGCGGCCAGACCGAGCCGGTGGCCCGCACGATGCCCGACAGGATGAAGCTCATGCCGAAGGGAATGAAGCCCCAGAGGACGAAGTAGTTGATGTGCTGGGCGATGGGAATGGATGGGCTGCCCTCCGGCAGGAAGAGGCGCGGCGCCAGGGGACCGGCAATATAGATCAGCAGGATCGGCAGGGCGCTCAGGAGAACGGAGTACCCGATACCCGTCCGGGCCACCCGGTCGACCCGGTCCATGCGCCCCGCCCCGACGTTCTGCGCCGCCATGGATGAGACCGCCATGCCCAGCGCCATGGCCGGCATCTGCACATAGGCCCACATCTGCATGGCCACGCCGTAGGCCGCCGCCGTGGTCGACCCGTAGCTGTTGACGAAGCTCGTCATGGTCAGGGCCGCAAAGGACATGATGAACATCTGCAGGCCCATGGGCAGGCCCTTCATGACCAGGGTGCGGATGATGGAGAGGTCCGGGATCAGGTAGCCGAACTCCCCGGGACGGGGGATCAGGATCGAATCCCTGCGGTGCAGCCAGAACATGATCGCCGCAAGGGTCAGGCCCTGGCAGATCAGGGTGGCCGAGGCGGAGCCGGCGATGCCCATCCGGGGAAAGGGTCCGAAGCCGGTGATCAGCATCGGATTGAGAACCACCTCCATGGAGATGGCCAGGAGGGCGAAATAGAAGGGCGTCCGCGAGTCCCCCGTCCCCCTCTGCGCCATCTGCACGAAGGAGAAGAAGTACATGATGGGGATCGCCATGAAGATGACCCGCAGGTAGGTCGTGGCGTCCGCCCGGGCGTCCGCCGGCGTGCCCATGGCGGCGAGGATTCCCGGCGTGGCCAGGTAGCCCGTGAGTCCGACCATCAGAGAGATGGCCAGGAAGAAGATGATGCAGGTGCCGACGACCCGCTTGGCAAGGTCGCGGTCGCCTGATCCGATCGCCTGCCCGATCAACAGGTTGGCGGACATGGACACGCCGAACATGGCCCCCATCATCAGGAAGAAGACCTGGTTGGCGTTGGTGGTCGCCGTCAGGGCGGCGGGGCCGAGCACATGGCTGACCCAGAAGGCGTTGGAGGTGCCGCTGAGGGACTGGAGGATGTTTGTGCCCAGGACCGGCAGGGCGAAGGTCACGAGGGTGGGTCCGATGGGTCCTGTCGTCAGGTCTGGCATTCCCGGGCGCCGGCCGGGGCCGCCGGGGCCGAAGCCACCCGGACCGCCCGGACCTCCGGGACCGCGGGGCGGACCGCCGCCGAACCCGCCCGTGGGGCCTTCGCGCCTGACGACCGCCGCCTCCATGTCCTGGATCTTCCCCGATCTGAGGGCCTGTCTCCTGAGGGGCGACCCTTGCTGCGAGTCCACTGTAGGCCCCGGCGGCGGGCGTCTCAACCCGCCGGGCGGATTCCCTTGACGGTCGAACTCCGCTAGGACGTCAGCCAAGGCATGGGAGGGCAGGTTTCCAGATGAAACTCATCGTCACGGGCGGCGCAGGATTCATCGGCTCGGCCGTGGTGCGCCGGGCCGTCGGCGAGGGGCGGCAGGTGGTGAACCTCGACGCCCTGACCTACTCCGCCAGCCTGGAGAACGTCGCGTCGGTGGCGGGCCGGCCGGGCTACGCCTTCGAGCACGCTGACATCTGCGACGCGGCCGCGGTGGCCGCCGTCTTCGAGCGCCACCAGCCGGACGCCATCATGCACCTGGCGGCCGAGAGTCATAACGACCGGGCCATCGACGGGCCCATCGACTTCGTGCGCACCAATGTTCTGGGCACAGCCGTCCTGCTGGAGGCGGCGCGACTCTACTGGTCGGCCCTGCCGCCCGGCCGCCGCGAGGCCTTCCGCTTCCACCATGTCTCGACGGACGAGGTCTTCGGGGCCCTGGGCGAGTCCGGCGCCTTCAGCGAGGCCACGCCCTATGACCCCAACTCGCCCTACTCCGCCTCAAAGGCCGGCGCCGACCACCTCGTCCGGGCCTGGGGGCGGACCTTTGGCCTGCCGGTGGTGATCACCAACTGCGCGAACAACTACGGCCCCTTCCAGTTCCCGGAAAAGCTGATCCCGACGGTGGTGGTGCGGGCCCTGGAGGGCAAGTCCATCCCGGTCTACGGCGACGGGCGGCAGGTGCGCGACTGGCTGCACGTGGACGACCACGCCGAGGCCCTACTGACCGTGCTGGACCGCGGCCGTCTGGGCGAGACCTACTGCATCGGCGGCGACTCCACCCGCCGCAACATCGAGGTCGTCCGGATGCTCTGCGAGGCCCTCGACCGCTACGCCCCGGCCAACACGCCGCACGCGGACAAGATCAGCTTCGTCACCGACCGGCCCGGCCACGACTTCCGCTACGACGTCGACGCCTCGAAGATCCGCGACGAGCTGGGCTGGACCCCCCGAACGCCGGTCCCCCAGGGCCTGGAGGAGACCGTGCGCTGGTACGTCGAAAACCAGGCCTGGTGGCAGGCCATCCGCGACCGCGGCTTCACCTCCGAACGCCAGGGCCTGTCAGGGGGCGCCTGACGGCTGAGAAGTGCGGGCGGCGAAAGGGCTGATGCCGTGGTCCGGGCGCGTCAGACCAGCGGCGCCGCGGCCCGGACTTCGCTGCAACGCCGCAGGTCGAGGAAGGCGTGGGTGTAGAGGACGGCGATGAATACGCCGACGAAGCCCTCGACGGCGGAGGAAATGATCGAGAAGACGCCGCCGGCGGGCCCGGGCAAGGTGCTTGCGAGACCCAAGGGCAGAGTGACGACGACGCCGACCCCGATCAGGATCAGGCCGTTGAGAAGAACCAGCCCCAGCAGGCGCCACCGGTTGCCACGGGTCAGTTCCCGGCTCCGTTTCAGCGCAGCGATCGGGGAAAGGTCTTCAAGAATGCAGGCCGGAAGGGCCACGCACAGCATCAAGAGGATGACGATGCCGGGAAGGATCAAGGCGACGAAGCCAAGGAGGACGAGAAACAGGAGGGCCAGGGTTGTCAGGATCACGTTCGGCAGACGCGGAAGGGCGGCCTGGACCGCCGGGGCGAAGTCGAGGCTGGCGTTGGTCCCGAGCGGTCCCTCGGTCGCGCGGGCGGCCAGGATCTGAGTGATGGCGCCCAGGACCAGCAGGAGCAGGATCCCCACCAGGACAAGCCCTGGAGAGATGGCGGAGGGATCAGGTCCGTTGATACCCGAACGCGACAGCGCCAGGTGCGCGATCCCGAACATGAGTCCCGTGAAGACGAAGAAGAGCGGCTTGGCCTGAAGCGTCGCAAAGGCCTGATTGAAGACCCCGCCGACATTCAGCTTGCCCGACGCCATTGAAATCTCGCTCATGTTTTCCCCCTCTGACCGAAATCAAGCCTTCCCCAGAGTAAGGCACAGTCCTCAGCGGTCGTCGTGATGTCTAGACCCGCCCCGTACAGGCCTCCAGGGCGTCGGCGGGTTCGACGCCTTCCAGGTGGATGAGGGACCAGACGGCGAGGAAGAGGAGGGGCCAGGCGCCCTTCCCTCCCGGGGCGAAGGCGGCGGCGACGGCCTCGGGCGAGCGCAGGCGACGGACGGCGGAGACCTCGGCCACCCGCGGGGCGATATCTGCGGCGCGGGGGGCGATCCAGGCCTCGACGGGGACGGTGAAGCCCTGCTTGCGGGCCCAGGGCGCCGCCGCCGGGCAGGTGCGCGCCAGCCAGGTCCTGAGAAGATACTTCCCGAACCGGCCGCGCACCTTGAACCGGTCCGGCAGGGTGAAGGCGAAGTCCGCCACCTCGGGGTCGAGGAAGGGGGTCCGCCCCTCCAGGCCGTTGGCCATCAGGCACCGGTCCAGCTTGATCAGGAGGTCGTTGGGCAGCCAGGTCGCCACATCCGACCACTGAGCCGACTGGAGGGGGGACAGGCCCCGGGGCGCACGGCCGGCCTCGCGCCAGCGGGCGAGCACCTCGGGACGGTCCGGGCGCGGGTCGGCGGGCCGTCCGCCCAGCAGGGCCGGCCGAAGCGCCCGGCGATAGCGGCCGTAACCGCCGAACAGTTCATCGCCCCCCTCCCCCGTCAGCACCACGCGCAGGGTGTCCCGGGCCGCCTCGGCCAGGCGGTAGGTGGGCAGGGCGGCATAGTCCGCCGTGGGATCGTCCAGGGCCAGGGCCACCCGAGGCAGCAGGCGCCAGAACTCGGTCTCGTCGAAGCGCACCTCGCGCCAGTCGAGGTCGAGGGCCCGGGCCACCCGCTCGGCCTGGCCGCGCTCATCCGCGGCGCCGGGAAGGTCGAACCCGCAGGTGAAGGCCGTGACCGGCCGCTCCGCCAGCCGGGCCATCAGGGTGGCGATGGCGGCGCTGTCGATCCCTCCGGACAGGAAGAGGCCGAAGGGGGCGTCGGACCTCTGGTGCACCCGGACGCTCTCCTCCAGCACGGCGTCCAGCTGGTCGACCAGAGCGGCCTCGTCCGTCGCCCGCCGGGGCGAGCGGGCCGGCAGGCAGGGCCGGGTCTCGTGCGCGATAAGTCCGGCGGGCGTCACCTCCAGGATTTCGCCGGGCGCCAGCCGGCGCAGGGCCGGGAAGATGGTCGCCTCCCCCGTGGTGTAGGATAGGCCCAGCAGGTCTTCCGCCGCAGAGGCGTCCATCACAGGATCGATCAGGCCGGCAGCCAGGAAGGCCCGGGGCTCGGAGGCGAAGATGACCGCCCCGTCCCGCTCCAGGAGGTAGAGGGGTTTGATGCCGAAGGGGTCCCTAACCAGCCAGGTGCGCCCATCTCCGCCCACCAGGCAGAGGGCGTACATGCCCCGCAGCCGGCGAAAGGCGTCCGGCCCCTCCCGGGCGTAGAGGTGCAGGAGGGGCTCGAAGTCCGATCCGGTCGCCAGCAGGGGACCGAGGCCGTGGTCCTGGGCCAGCTCCAGGTAGTTGTAGATCTCGCCATTGCCCACCACCACGGAGCCGGCGGCGTGCAGGGGCTGCCAGCCCCCCTCCAGGTCGATGATGGACAGGCGGGCGTGAGCGAGGTTCGCGCCGGGCAGACTCTCGGTCCGGATGCCGTCGGGGCCCCGATGCGCCAGGGCGGCGATCAGGTCGGCGGCGAGGCGCTCGCCGTTCAGCACGCCGGCGATGCCGCACATCAGCCCGCCCCGTACTCGGCGAAGAGCTCACGCCAGCGAGTGACGACGGCGTCGGGAGAGAACTCCCCGGCCACCCGGGCGAGGCCGGCCCCAGCCAGGCGGGCGCGGGCGGCGGGATCGTCCAGCAGGTCGCGGGCGGCGTCTGCCAGGGCGGCGGGGTCGTCCACCGGAACCAGGCGTCCGTCCTGCCCGTCCCGGATCAGGGCCGCCGGACCGGTGGAGGCGGCGGCCACCACGGGCAGGCCGTGCGCCCAGGCCTGGATGACCACATTCCCCAGGGGCTCGTAGCGGGAGGGAAAGAGGCAGAGGTCCGCCGTGCGGTAGAGGGCCGAGGCGTCGGTGCGCCAGCCCAGGAAGCGCACCCGCCCCGACAGGCCCAGCCCCTCGGCCAGGGCCTTCAGCCGCCCCTCCTCCGGGCCGGCGCCGGCGATCCAGAGGAAGGCGTCGGGCAGGCGCGCCAGGGCCTCCAAGGCCACATCATGGGCCTTGGCCTCATGCAGCCGGCCCATGGCCAGCAGCAGGGGCGCCCCCTCTGGGGTTTCGAGTCCGGCCCGGGCCACAGGGCGGGCGTCTGCGGCGGGCGCGGCGAAGTTGGGGATGCAGCGGACCCGCCCCGCCGGCCAGCCCTGGGCGACGATCCAGTCGGCGATGTCCTCGGTGTTGGCCACCAGGGCGTCGAAGCCGCGATAGTACTTGAGGTTGTAGTAGCCCCCCAGCCGGCCGACCCGGGCCCAGGGACCCTTTGGCGCGTGCCGGGCGGCGCGGTTCATCCAGGCCAGGGCGAGTCGGGTCCCGGTCCGGCGGGCGAACCGCGCGGTCAGGGGCGTGGTGAGAAGGTCGAGAGGTCCGCCGAACCTCAGCACCCGGGTCGGCACGCCGGCCGCCTGCAGGGCGGCCTGTCGCCGGGGGTTGGCGCGCAGGGCCGCCGATTGCGCCACCCCGGCCCCGGCCAGGGCCGCGACCAGGTCGACAAAATAGGTCTCCGCGCCGCCTTCGCCGGCCGTTCCCAGGAGATGCAGGACGCTCATCGCAGGGGCGACCCTAGCAAGCCCGGCCCCGCTTCCCAAGCGGCTTGAAGCGGGCCGCGCCAGACCCTATAAACCGCCCCTCGCCGAAAGGCCCGGCGGCTGGGTAGCTCAGATGGTTAGAGCGGTGGATTCATAACCCACAGGTCGGCGGTTCGATCCCGCCCCCAGCTACCACTCCTGGACCCCCGATCCGCCTTGCGACCCGAGCTCAGCCGCCCAGCGTGAGCCCCGGACATCCCGGCGCATGAACACCCTCTGGCGCTCGTCGAGGCCTCGGGCGAGGTGCTCGGTCCGAATGGATTCCAGCTCAGCCAGCAGGACATCGACGACCTCGAACCCGATCCGGCTGTACCAGGGTGCATTCCAGGGAATATCCCGGAAGGTCGAGAGCACCAGGGCCAGAAGGCCCGCCTGGCGGGCCAGGTCCTCCGCATGGTCTAGCAGGGCCGCGCCCAGCCGCTTGCCGGCGAAGGCCGGCAGGACATCGAGCTGCTCGATGTAGAGGCCGCCATCAAGGGGGCGGAACCGGAGGGCGGCGACGGGCTGGTCTCCGTCGAGGCAGGCGACCCACAGACCGCCCGCCCCCAGCCGAGCTTCCAGGAGGGCCTCCGGCGCCGGCGGATCCTGCGCGATCCAGGCCTGCGCCGTCCCCATAAACCTCTGCGCCGCCTCGTGCTCTATAGCGCGTATGGCGGGAAGTTCCGACCTCAGGGCAGGCCGGATCCGATGGGGCGCAGGCTCGGCGAGGCCTAGATGATCCATCCGCTTCCGAGGCTGGAGAGGGAGACGCCGACCAGGATGACCTGGTCTCCATTACCCATGTCGACGATGACGTCGGCGCCGGACTGGGTGATGGTGCGGGCGGGATTGCCCTCCAGTTTCAGCCGGTCGCCCTCGGCGTAGTTGAAGTCCGTGATCCGGTCGATGCCGGCGCCCGCCAGGCTGTAGAACAGGTCGGCGCCTGCACCGCCGCTGAGGGTGTCATTCCCCTTGTCGCCCCAGAGCCAGTCATCGCCGGCCCCGCCCATGACCGTGTCGTCGCCCTGGCCGCCGCGCACCCAGTCGTTCCCGGCCCCGCCGTCGACGGTGTCATTGCCCATGTTGCCGTAGACGACGTCAAAGCCGGCGTCGCCGAAGAGCAGGTCGTTGTCCTTGCCTCCCACGACCCAGTCGTCACCGTCGTTCCCGCGAAGGGAGTCACTGCCCATGTTGCCATGCATGTCGTCGAAGCCGGAGCCGCCCGACAGCGAGTCGTCGCCCGCATCACCGCGCAGGACGTTCGAACCTTGGGCATAGCTGATGACGTCATTGCCCTCGAGGCCGTAGACCGTCTCCCCGCCGGTCCGGCTGATCGTATCGGCCCCTGCTGTTCCCCGGATGTAGTCCCACTCGACAACGAAATAGAGGCTGTTGGACGGGTTCACGTCGTTCCACTTGTAGGCCACCCCGATGCCGCCCGAGGGCTGGGGCCAGGATTGCAGGCCGAAGGCCATCGCGTCCTGGGCGCCGCCATAGTCGTCCGGCTCCACGCCGAGGGCGCCTGCGCCCCAGTTGGAATAGCCGGAGGTGACCAGGGTCCCGTCGCCCCAGCGCCAGGTCCCTTCAACGTCAGCGTCGGAGCCTCCCAGCCAGAGGTAACGCGCGCCGCCCCCGTCGGCGGCGGTCGGCGCGGTGTCCAGTCCCGTCGTCATCTGGGTCATGGTGACCAGGGCCTGGTTTTCGGAGGCGCTGGTGATGTAGGCGAGGTGTCCGCCCTGGCTTTCGGCCCATGCCCTTGCGGCGACCCAGGTCATGGCCGTCTTGACGATCTGATAGGTGTGGCCGGCGGCGTAAAATGTTCCCACTTAAAGGACTCCCTCACAAGACAATCTCCATCCACTACCTTGCCGAAGGTGAAGGGACTGAGAAGCGACAGGGATAAACGCCTTTAACCTTGCGAAGGCCGCGACTTGATCACACGCTGCATCATGAGGTCGCTGTCGCGGACCGCGGCCCGGCGGCGGTGCGTTCGGGAAGAGGAGACGCTCATGGGGATCGGGGAGCCGCGAGGCGGAACGAAGACGCCGCCGCACAGTCGACAACGGGGGCTCGTGATCTTGACGACCCTCCTGCTGGCCCTCGGCGCCTGCGCCACCCAGCCTTACGCACCGACACCCGACGCCCCCGGATTTCTGTCGGGCCTCCTGCACGGGTTCCTCAGCTGGTTCGCTATGGCGGCGCACGTCTTCAGCCCCGAGATCCGGGTTTACGCCTACCCCAATGACGGGGGCTGGTATGACTTCGGTTTCCTTCTCGGCATCACCGCCTGGGGGGGGATAGCCGCGGCCATGTCCGACTAGGTTCTCCCGTTCAGGCTTGCGCCTCGCCCCGGACGTTCCAACCGGCGAAGCGCGGGACCTTGGGCAGGTAGGCGCTCTCTGCCTCGCGGGTCGAGAAGCCCGCGCCTTCGAGCAACGGCAGGACCGGCCGGGTCAGGCGGCACCCGCCAGCCAGGCGCTTCCAGACCGGCTCGATGCGCCTCTGCCACCGGGCGACGCCGGGGTCGGGAGCAAGGCCATGCTCGCAGTAGAACAGCCGCCCGCCCGGCTTCAGGACCCGGCGGGCCTCCGCCAGGGCGCGTTCGGGAGAGTGCACGGAGCACAGGGTGAAGGTGCAGACTACGCTGTCAAAACTGGACGCCTCGAAGGGCAGGTCCTCGGCCCTCCCGGGCAGGACCTCGACCGCCAGCCCCTCCGGGCGCGGCGCAGCCACCGCCATGGCCCGCAGCTCGGGCGCCGGGTCGACGCCGATGACCGAGGTGACGCGCGACGGATCGTAGAACGCCAGGTTCAGGCCCATGCCGACCCCGAGTTCGAGGACGCGTCCGCTCGCCCGGGGAACCAGCCTCGCCCTCTGGAGCATCATCTGCGGCCCTGAGCACGCACAGGCCAGGAACTTCGGCAGGAGTGTCCGCTCGTACCAGCTCGCCATGCCGCGCCCTCCGCAAGACCGGTGGACACACTGGCCCGCCGGACGGGGCTTGCAAAGGGGTCAGGGGACCCGCCGTCGCCTCACCGCGGCCAGGTTCACGTCGTTACGTGCAGCGCATTCGAAATCGCGGCGAACAGCACCCCGACGTTGATTGGCTTGCCGACGTGGCCGCTGAAACCATCCTGTTCATACTGCCGGATCTGTCCCGGCAGGACGTTGGCGGAAAGGGCGATGATCGGGACGGTTGCGCCCCGGCCCTTGAGCTGCCGGATCGCCTTGGTCGCAGAGACGCCGTCCATGACCGGCATCTGGATGTCCATCAGGACCAGATCGAAGTCGTTCTCGCCCTCGCTCATCATCGACAAAGCCTCGGCGCCGTTTGTGGCGAAGCTCAGCTTGACGCCGGAATCCTTGAGCAGGGCTCCCAACAACTCGCGATTTGCGGGGTGATCTTCCGCGAGCAGGATGTTGATGGATCGGTCCAGCTGCACCGCGGATTCGCGAGCCGCCTCTTCGACGGGTTCGGACACATCGAGTTCGACCTCCACGGTGAAGCATGAACCCCGACCCGGTTCGCTTTCGACCGAGATCGAGCCACCCATCAGTTCCATCAAGCGACGTGATATCGCCAACCCCAGGCCTGTGCCCCCATAGCGCCGGCTAATCGAGCCGTCGGCCTGGGAGAACCGGTCAAAAAGCCTGGCAAGCTGATCGGCGGACATGCCGACTCCGCTGTCGGCAACGCTTATCGTGAGCAACATGCGGCTAGCGCCGCGAGGTTGGGCCGACACATTGACCGCGATCGTCCCGTTGTCCGTAAACTTGATGGCGTTGGACAGCAGATTCAGCAGAACCTGGTTTATCCGCATGTCGTCGCCATGCAGCCAGGACTGCGCCGCACCACACAATGGAGGTTCGACCTGAAACTGAATATCCAGACCTTTGCTCTCGGCCTGAGGCGCCAGCAATGAAATCGCATCCTCAATCAGTCTGACCGGATTGAAAGATGTGAAGTCAAGCTCGAGAGCCCCACTCTCAAGTTTGGAAAGATCCAGTACATCATTCACTACATTCAGAAGGGTTCGACTTGCCCTCGAAATTTTATTGACAAAATCTCGACTATGTTCGGGAAGCATCTCTTCCCGGGAGAGAAGGTCCGAGAATCCAATAATACTTGTGAGCGGCGTTCGAAGCTCATGACTCATGTTCGCCAGGAACTGTGACTTCGCCTCCGCCGCGGCATCCGCTTCGGCGAGCGCCTTGACCAGAGCTCTCTCCGCGTCCTTGCGCTCGGAGATGTCACGAAGGACGTCCACCCATTCAATCAACTCACCGAAGACGTTATGGGCGGGTCGCAGATTACCTTCCAACCAAACCCGGCTTCCGTCCTTCCGCTTGACCAGGACCTCTGTGGGCCCAAGGGAGCCCTTCTGCAGGATAATTCTGTTCAGAGCATCGGCCGCTCTCGGATGCTCCTCGCTGTCAATCAGTTCAAAAATGGATGTTCCGACCAGCTCTTCCGGCCTGTAACCAAGCATAAAATTTGCAGACGGAGATATAAATCTTAAAATACCGTCAGAAGAATAGCGTATAATGAGATCCCGCGCATTTTCGGCTATGAATTTGAACTTTCGAACTTCTTCAAAATCAATCTTCATTTCTTCAAAATGCGACGTCACATTTATATTTACACCGATAACCTCAGGACCCTTTTCTCCGTCTCGATAAGTCGCTCTCGACAGTACTTGTCGAATATTTCCATTTGGCAATTGAATTCTGTAATGAGAGGAAAGGGTGCCCTTGGTCGCAAATGTCTTGGCTATTCCTCGCGTTACGTAGTTGCGATCATCTGGGTGGTAGCGAGCGAGAACATCCTGGCCGGTACATCCGGGTTCCAGCTCGAACATGTCATACATCGCCGGCGAAAAATCAAATTGACCGTCAAAAAAGTATTTCCATGCCGCCACACCAGCGAGTTCAAGCAGTGCGTGTTCGTCTCCCAGCAAGCTATCAGGACATTGCCGCATATCATCCGCCTCGCGAGTCCGGTTCTCTGGTCTTACCAGATGCTGGTTAAGTCGGTGTTACGTCTCTGGATGGATTGGAAAGTCGCCGGGAGAGGCGAGATGCGGGCGCCCTCAAGGCCAGACAGGATAGGTCGAGCCAGGCCTCAGAACCCGCGGTCGCAAAAGTCGAAGACGTGATGGAGGTCTGGCCCGGCAGTTGGGAAGGGCTCAGGACACGGCCCGTGCACGCCGCACACAAAAGGGGCCCGCGGTCGCCCGCGAGCCCCTGATTTCCGGCGCCAGGCTGGAAGATCCAGCCCGGCTCCGCATGCCTTACCAGGTCTTGGAGACGCCGATGCCGAAGGTGCGAGGCTCGGTATAGAAGGCGTTCCGGAACAGGCCCGAGGAGTCATCCGTCAGGTAGGTGTCCGTGATCGCTTCCTCGTCGGTCGCATTCTTCACATAGGCTTCCACCGACCAGCCATTGTCGGCGTTGGCCAGGGAGACCGTCAGGTTGACGTTATTCCAGGCCTCAAGCTTGTCCGCGGCCGAATTGAAGATACGGGCAAAGCTGTCAGTCTGGTGGTAGTAGTCGACCCGGCCGAGGGCGGTCCAGCCGTTCTCCATTTCGACCGTGTACTGGGCGCCCAGCGATACCGTGAACTCCGGAGCGTTCGGCAGTTCCTTGCCCTTGAGGTTCACAGACACGCCGTCGTTCGCCGGGCCGAAGGCGCCATCGCAGACGCCCAGAAGGGCGAAGGGATTGTTGAGGGCGTTCGAAATCGAAAGCGCCGTCGCCGCAGTCGTCCTGGAGACCACGCAATTGGCGGTCGAGCTGGCCTTCACCAGGACCAGGTTCGGATCGCCTTGGGTCCGGTTGAAGGTGTCGACGGATGTCCCACCAGTGATCTCAGTGTCGAGCCAACCGATGCTGGCGTTGAAGCGCAGGGGCTGGATCGGGTTCCAGATGGACTCCAGTTCAATGCCCCTCACCTCGGCGTCAATGTTCTCATTGATCGAGGTCCGGTTGACGATCTTCGACACCTGATAGCCGGTGTAGTCGTACAGGAAGGCCGTGCCGTTCAGCTGCAGCGTCCCATCGAGCAGGGTATTCTTGGCGCCGACTTCATAGGCGTTGATGAACTCAGGCTCGAAGGAGGGGGGCGGGCAATTCTGCGAGCAGGGCGGGTTCAGACCGCCCGCCTTGTAGCCGCGCGAGTAGAAGGCGTAGATCAACGACTGGTCGGTGAAGGCCAGTTCCGGCTTCCAGTCAAAGCCGAAGCGGCCCGTCATTTCCTCGAAGTCCACCGCCAGAACCGGCTTGGTTCCGGGGGGCGGGCCGATGAGTCCGGAAGCCGGGATCCCCAGCGCCGAATTCCCTGGCACGCCGAGCGTGACAGCGAAATTTCTCACCTCCTTCTCGTCTCTGGTCCAACGAAGACCAAGCGTCCACTTGAAGTCCTCGGACATCTCCCAGTAGAGTTCACCGAATACAGCGGTTGACGTCAGGCTATACGGATTATAACTATCGAAATAGTTGTGCCCTGAACGATTGGGATCTTTGTTGGGATCAATCCCGACACATCCGTTGCCGGTGGTACAGTTTGGATTTCCTGTGTTCAGAAGATTGTTAACTTGATACCAGGCCGTTCCCGTATTAAACATGACATAGTAATCACCTTCAGTCGAATAATCGAGATACAGGGCGCCAACATTAAAGTTAAAGGGCCCATCAAAAGCGGACTGAAGACGAACTTCCTGGCTGAATTGTTTATCGGAATTGGACGCAATATCACTCGTCGTGAATCGGTTGTAATTCCCATTCTGCGGATCACTGACCACACCGCCCGGGAACAGTGTCGGGTAGATCGCCGTCGCGTAGCCGGGGACCGCCGCAAGGGCGTTCACCGGATTCGGCGTCGTGTTGAAGTTCACAGAGGGCGTATAGCGGTTGTAGTCTTGGCGATTGTAGAGACGATTCCGAGATTGATTGGTAAGTGAAGTCAGGAGCAGACTGTCCGTGACATCCCACTCCAGGTGCAGTTGTACGATATCCGTATCGGCCCTGTAGATCGGGTCGAAATTGGACTCGATGTCACGCACATCCCGTGACTGAATCTTTCCCGCATTGGCGTCACCGGTCTGGAACCCCCCCAGGGCGCCGAACAGGCCGCCGAGGGTCGCCTGGGTGTTCACAGTTCCGAAAATGTCCGGGCTATTGACGGGCGTCGCGCGGCAACCCTGGCTGAAAAGGCCGCGCTGCACCTCGGCAATGAGCGGAACCGCCGAGAAGGCCACGCCCCCCACATTGGCCGGGCCAACGTCCTTTGAGCAGAACTGCTTGCCGATCCGCGAGCGGGCGTCATCCTCGTGGAACTTGTCGTAGACGACGATGGCCCGGAAGGTGTCGGTGGGTTCGAACCTGACGCTGGCGCGGTAGCCGTACATGTCGCGGGAGTCCGCGTCATTCCCGGTCACGATATTCTTGCCATAACCGTCGCGCTTCAGGTAGGCGCCCGCCAGACGAACCGCAAAGGCATCGCTGATAGGGGCGTTGATCATGCCGCGCAGCTTGATCGAGTTATAGTTGCCGTATTCTGCGCGCGCCATGCCCTCCAGCCTGTCGGAGGGCTTGTTGGAGATCAGGTTCACGACGCCGCCGGTGGCGTTCCGGCCGTACAGGGTGCCCTGGGGACCGCGCAGCACCTCGACGCGCTCGACGTCGTAGAACTCGGTCTCGAAAAGGTTATTGGAGATCAGCGGCGCATTGTTCAGGTGGATGCCGGTCGCCGCATCGCCCGAGGTGGCCACCAGCTTGGCGCCAATGCCCCGGATCTGAAAGTTATATCCGTTGAAGTTGCCCTTGGAGAAGTTCACGTTCGGAATGGCCAGAACGAGGTTGGGACCGCCGTCGATCCGGGACTTCTCCAGGGCGTCCTGTGAGAAGGCCGACACCGCGATCGGCACATCCTGAATGGACTCCGCCTTCTTCTGGGCGGTGACGACCAGCTCCTCGATGGTGGACGTCTCTTCAGCCGCCCGGGCGGCGCCCGAGAGGGCGAGGGCGGAGGCGCCGGCGATGAGCAGCGCCTTCATGTGGTGGGACTTACGCATGCAACTCCTCCTGTCGGGACGGACTTTGTAAAGGCCGCCGTCTCCGGTTCGAGCGCCCGCGCGAATGCGGACGCGCCGGCAAGGCGCCGGTCTTGTATGGAGGTGTCGGGGCAGGGGCGCGGGAAGTCAACTGGCTCCGTGGCGTCAATCGGACGCTTTGCGCGCACAATCGGACGCTTTGCGCGCAACAGGCTGACACTGTTGCCGAGAAACACAGCGATTCTGACAAGGTTGTCAGCTCAACAGGGCGAGGCGGGAGACCCGGAAGTTCCGGTGCGTCAGGGAGACCGCCATTTTGCTTCGCAGCGAGAGCGGGGCTATTGAAGCGCATGCTCCCGCCGGACCACGCCCTCGTGCTGTTCTCGGGCGGGCAGGACTCCACCGCCTGCCTCGCCTGGGCGCTCGACCGCTACGCCCATGTCGAAACCGTCGGTTTCGACTATGGGCAGCGCCATGCGGTGGAGATGGCCCAGAGGACCACCGTGCTGGCGCGCATGCGCACCGCCTTCCCCGCCTGGTCCGCCCGTCTGGGACAGGACCACCGCCTGGATCTGTCCGCCTTCGGGGCCATTGGCGACACCGCCCTGACGTCGGCGCGGGCCTTCGAGATGGACGCTCGCGGCCTGCCCAACACCTTTGTTCCGGGGCGCAACCTCGTCTTCCTGACCTGGGCCGCGGCGCTCGCGGATCGCCGGGCTCTGAAGCGCCTGGTCGGCGGCATGTGCGAGACGGACTTCTCAGGTTATCCCGACTGCCGCAGGGATACGCTCGACGCCCTTCAGGCCGCCCTGAACCTGGGGATGGACCAGGCTTTCGTGATCGACACCCCGCTCATGCGACTGACCAAGGCTCAGACCTGGGCCCTGGCCTATGAGCTGGGCGGCCAGGCTCTGGTGGACATCACCCTGGAGGACACCCACACCTGCTATGCGGGCGAACGCGGCGTGCGCCATGACTGGGGCCACGGCTGCGGCGCCTGTCCGGCCTGCGATCTGCGCGCCCGCGGATGGCGGGAATGGGATGCGGCGGGGCGACCCGTCCTTTCGGCATGAGCTACGCCGTCAAGGAGATCTTCCTGACCCTCCAGGGCGAGGGCGGCCAGGCGGGCCGGGCCGCGGTCTTCTGCCGGTTCGCCGGCTGCAACCTCTGGTCCGGTCGCGAGGAGGACCGCGCCGACGCCGCCTGTAACTTCTGCGACACGGACTTCGTGGGCATGGACGGACCGGGCGGAGGCCGTTTCGCAACGGCGGAGGCCTTGGCGGACGCCGTCCTGGCCGCCTGGCGGGGCGGCGCCGATGACCGCCTGGTGGTGCTCACAGGAGGAGAACCCCTCCTTCAGGTTGACCCGGCCCTGGTAGACGCCCTCCACGCCCGGGGGTTCGACATCGCCCTGGAGACCAACGGGTCCCTGCCCTGCCCGCCCGGGATCGACTGGATCTGCGTCAGCCCCAAGGGCCAGGTCCCGGTGGTCCAGAGGTCGGGGCGGGAGCTCAAGCTGGTCTTCCCCCAGCCGGGTGTCGACCCGGCGACCTTCGAGGCCTGGGACTTCGAACGCTTTCTCCTGCAGCCCATGGATGGCCCGCGCCTTGCCGAGAACACCCAGGCGGCGATCGACTATTGCCTTTCGCACCCACGGTGGCGTTTAAGCGTGCAGACCCACAAGACCCTCGGCATCCCCTGACCGGTTCGCCGGCCCCGCCCGACATGACCCAGCGTACGTTTGAAATCACCAAGGCCGCGACCTTTGACGCCGCGCACTATCTGTCCGAGGGCCCGGAGCACCGGCCCTACCGTCAGCTGCATGGCCATTCCTTCCGGGTCGAAGCCTCAGTCCGGGGCGCGCCCGGCGGTCCTGTAGGCTGGGTCGCCGACCTTGCGGACCTCGACGCCGATCTGAGGTCGGCGGCGGGCGAGCTCGACCATGGCCTGCTGAACGACAAGCCCGGGCTTGAGCACCCCACACTGGAGACCCTCTGCGCCTGGTTCGCCGACCGCCTCGCCGCACGCTATCCCGGGCTTTCGAGGGTCACGGTGTCCCGCCCGACACTCGGCGAGTCCTGTACCCTGACCCTGGGCTGAGGCCTACTTGCCCTTGCGGGTGGCCGCCTCGAACAGGCGGTTGGCTTCGTTCCAGTTCAGCACGGTCCACCAACTGGACAGGTAGGCGCCGCGGTTGTTCTGGTGCTTCAGGTAGTAGGCGTGCTCCCAGACATCGTTGGCGATGACCGGGGCGCCCTTGACCGGGGCGTCGCCCATCAGGGGATTGTCCTGATTGGGCGTGCTGGTCACGACGAGCTTGTCGCCGGTCCAGACCAGCCAGGCCCAGCCGGAGCCGAACCTCTGGGCGCCCGCGGCCTGGAACGCCTCCTTGAAGGCCTCCAGGGAGCCGAAGTCCTTGCCGATCTGGGCGACCAGGGCCTGAGATGGCGCGCCACCCTGTCCTTGCGGCGCCATCAGCTTCCAGAAGAGGGTGTGGTTGTAATGGCCGCCGCCATTGTTGCGAAGCGCCGGAGGATGGTTCTGCACCTCGCCCATCAGGGCCTCAAGGGACTTGCCCTGCAGCGACGGGTTGGCCTTCACGGCGGCGTTGAGGTTGTTCACATAGCCCTGGTGATGCCTGCCGTGATGGATGCGCATGGTCTGGGCGTCGATCACCGGCTCCAGCGCCTCATAGGCATAGGGCAGGGGCGCCAGGCTGAACGCCTCAGCGGCGGGGGCGGGGGCGGGCGATGCAGCCGGAGCGGCCAGGGCGGGGCCGGCAAGGCCCAGGACGAGGGCGGCGGCGGCGATTCGGACGAGGGCGGGCATGTCGGGGATCCTGGCTCTTTCGAAAGAACGGGGAGAAAGGGCGCGGAAGCCCTGAACCCGCTAGATGGTGGGCGCAGGCGCTCTCGTCAATTCTCTGCGGCCATGGCGACAGGCGCCGGGTGAAGGGCGCGCCGACGGAGGTTGAGGAGGTGGGCGGCGACCAGCGCGGCGCCGCCGAGACTGGTCAGGGCGACCTCGATCCATTCAGCAGGCCACCCCCAGGGAAGGCCGGCGGCCAGGCCGGCGACACCCAGAAGGAAAAGGGCCCTGACGCCGGGGTGACGCCAGCCGCCCGTTGTCCTCAGGGCCAGGGCGGAAACCGGCGCCGCCGCGCAGAAGAAGAGGATGTGGACCCATTCGGCGTGGGACAGGGCGCCGAAGAGGGGAACGACCGCCGCCAGGGCCGGAAGCGCCAGGCAGTGCACCAGGCAGAGACCCGAAATTCCGACGGCCACAGCGTCCGGCACACGGCTCGAAGAGACTGACATTCCTGGTTGCACCTTGCCCGACAGACTGGAGGCCTCTAGCTATGTTATAGTGTAACATATGTCCAGTCCCGGAGGATGTCCTTGGTCCAACTGCCCGTCACTGTCCTGTCCGGCTTCCTCGGCGCCGGAAAGACCACCCTGCTGAACCATGTTCTGCGAAACCGCGAAGGCTTGCGCGTCGCTGTCATCGTGAACGACATGAGCGAGGTCAATATCGACGGAGCGCTGGTCCGGCAGGGCGGCGCAGACCTGTCGCGGACCGAAGAGCGCCTCGTGGAAATGTCCAACGGGTGCATCTGCTGCACCCTGCGAGAGGACCTGCTCGCAGAGGTTCGGCGCCTCGCCGCCGAGGGGCGTTTCGACTACCTCCTCATTGAAAGCACCGGCATCTCGGAACCCATGCCCGTGGCGGCCACCTTTGACTTCATCGCCGAGGACGGCGAAAGCCTCCGGGACGTCTCGCGGCTGGACACGATGGTCACGGTGGTGGACGCCTTCAACTTCCACCGGGACTATGGCTCCAGCGACTTCCTTGCCGATCGCGGCGAGAGCCTCGGCGAAGAGGACGCCCGAACCGTCGTCGATTTGCTCGTCGACCAGATCGAGTTCGCCGATGTCCTGGTCCTGAACAAGACCGACCTTGTCTCACCGGCGGAGTTGGCGGTGGTCGAGGCGCTCTGCCGCCAGCTGAACCCGCTGGCCCGGATTGTACATGCGGAGCGTGGCGCTACGCCCCTCGGCGAGATCCTCGACACCGGCCTCTTCGACATGGCGCGCGCCCAGAGCGCTGCCGGCTGGCGGCAGGCGCTGGAGTTCGGCAAGACGCCCGAGACCGAGGAATACGGGGTCTCCAGCTTTGTCTACCGCGCGCGACGCCCCTTTCACCCGATGCGCCTGAAGGCGATCCTGGACGCCGAGTGGCGGGGGGTGTGGCGATCCAAGGGGTTCTTCTGGCTGGCGACCCGAATGCGCTTTGTGGGCTCCTGGAGCCAGGCGGGCGCGGCTGCAACCCATGAGTGGGGCGGTTACTGGTGGGCGTCCATCCCGCCTGAGAAGCGCCCGCAAGATCCGGAGAGCCGCCTTTTCCTCTCGAACGTCTGGCGCAGTCCTCACGGCGACCGTCGGCAGGAAATCGTCCTGATCGGCAAGGACATGGACCGGGCCGCGCTCACAGCCATGTTCGACTCCGCCCTCCTGACCCCCTCCGAGATGCAGAAGGGCCCAAAGGCCTGGTCCCGCTTGCCAGACCCCTTCCCCGCCTGGGGACCTGCCGACACGGTGCAATGATGCGGCTCTCGAGGGCGCCCATTTTTCTTGGCTTCGAGGGGCCCGTAAGCCTTCCGCCTGACAAGCCCACTACCGGGGAGTCGGGTCTGTCGTCCGCCGTCCTCAGGGCGCTCCGCTGCGCCAGGGTCCCCATGACGCTGCCGCAGATCGAAGCCCGGATCAGGGAGGATGTCCGCGTTGGGCCGCAGCCAGCCGCCCTTCGACGGGCGATCAGGTCTCTCAGGGCTTCAGGCCAGGTCGCCCGGATCAGCCCGCTTCGCGCCTACGTCGCTGTCACCTCCGGAGCCAGGAGGTCCGGCTCGTTCCTCTGCAGCGAGGCCCATGAAGCCGAACCGACAGGACCAGGGCCCTCCTGCAGGAAGGGGCGCAGAGCGGCCGGTCAACTACCGCCAGTGGACGTTTTGGAAACTTAAGTGTTATTGTATATCACTTCTTCCTCGGGCGGCCGCCAGTCCAGCGTCGTCGAATTCGGGAGGTCTTCAATGTCAATCCGGCAAAGACTCAACGACCACGAGAGGCTGGAACTCCTGCGCAGTGTGCATCAGGAGGACGTAGAGCGCGCCCGGCGCCTGCTGGACCCCGGCGTCGCGGCGGCCCAGGCTGAGTGGGTTCCCCAAGCGGCTCTCGTGGATGCGGTCCACCAAATCCTCATGGAGCTCGGGCAGTCGCCTTCGGCCCCACAGACCTTTGACGCCTAACGCTCCGGAAAGGGAATCCCAGATGCTCTCAGGACAGTCCTTTATGATCCGCCCGCTGCCGACCCTGGTCTTCGGCAACGATACGAGCCTCCAGCTTGCGGGTCACGTGAAGTCCCTGGGGCTGACGGCCGTCCTGTTCGTGACCGACCAGTCCCTTCGCAGGACCGGACTGGCGGAACCCGTCATCGACGCCCTGCGGAAGGCGGGCATCGGGGTGGAGGTCTACGACGGGGTCGAGCCGAATCCCACGGACCGGAATGTGGAGGCCGGGGCGGAGAGGCTCCGAGAGCTGGGATCAGCGGGCGTGATCGCATTCGGAGGTGGTTCCTCGATGGACTGCGGCAAGGCCATCGCCCTCCTGGCGAGGAACGCAGAGACCGTCCCCGCCCTCCAGGCCGGGCCACCGGCCAATCCCGGAGCTCCGGTCATCGCAGTCCCCACCACCGCAGGCACCGGTTCGGAAACCAACAGCGCCTGCGTCATCACCAACAGTCAAATGGGCAGGAAAACCTATGTGATGCACCCCAGCATCACGCCCGCCTTCGCCGTTCTGGACCCCAAGCTGACCCTCGGGCTTCCAGCCTATCCGACAGCGACCTGCGCCTTCGATGTCCTGACGCATGCGATCGAGGCCCTGGTGTCACTGCGATCCACCCCCTACTCGGACGCCGTCGCCCTTGAGGCCATCCGGAGCGTCCATGCGAACGCACGCATCGTTGTTCGAGACGGGTCGAACCTGGAAGCCCGGTCGCAGATGCTTCTTGCCTCAAGCATGGCGGCCATCGCGTTCAATGTGGCGGGTCTCGGATCGGCTCATGGAACGGGGCACGCGCTCTCCGCGAGGCTCTCGGCCGCCCACGGGCAGACCCTAGCGACCATGCTCCCGCACGTCATGACCTACAATCTGCCCGTGGCGGAGGCGAAGTATGCAGCCGTCTCGGAGTGCCTCGATCCCGGGCGGCCGGCGTCCGGAAGCAATGCAGTCGACGCCGTGTTGAAGCTGCGCGAGGAGATCGGCCTCGCAAGATCGATCCGGCAGCTCGGCGGGGCGGACGACCTGCTCCGGACGCTTGTCGAGGACGCCGTGGCGGATCCCGTGAACCGGTCAAACCCGCGACCGGTGGATGCCGAGGCTCTGGAGGCCCTCTACCGGGCGGCTTGGTGACGGCGGGTCGCGCCGATCCCGCCTCACCCGCCGGTCTGCCCCCGGTGCCTCAGGAAGGCGTCGGCCAGGACGCAGGCGGTCATGGCCTCCACAACAGGAACAGCGCGGATGCCCACGCAGGGGTCGTGACGGCCCTTGGTGCGCAGGTCGATCTCCTCGCCGTCCGCATTCACCGAGCGGCGCAGGGTCAGGATGGAGGAGGTCGGCTTGAAGGCGACCCGGGCCGTGACCGGCTGGCCGCTGGAAATCCCCCCAAGGATCCCTCCGGCGTGGTTCGACAAGAAGACAGGACCCTCCGGGCCCATGCGCATTTCGTCGGCATTCTCCTCGCCTGAGAGGGCCGCAGACGCAAAACCGTCTCCGATCTCCACACCCTTGGCGGCGTTGATCGACATCAGGGCGGCGGCCAGTTCGGCGTCCAGCTTGCCGTAGAGGGGCGCGCCCCAGCCGGCGGGAACCCCGGTCGCCTCGACCTCGATCACGGCGCCGGTGGAGGACCCGGCCTTGCGCACCTGCTCAAGGTGCGCCTCCCAAACAGGGACGATCCCGGCGTCGGGCGCCCAGAAGGGGTTCTGCGTCCGCTGGTCCCAGTCGAAGCGGGACCGGTCGATGGCGTAGGGTCCGATCTGGACCACCGCCGCCCGGATCGCGACCCCGGGGATGACCTTGCGGGCGATGGCGCCGGCCGCCACCCGGGCCGCCGTCTCCCGCGCCGAGGAACGTCCGCCCCCGCGATAGTCCCGCACGCCATACTTGGCGTCGTAGGTGTAGTCGGCGTGGCCAGGCCGGTAGGCGCGGGCGATCTCGGAATAGTCCCGACTGCGCTGATCGACGTTCTCGATCATCAGCGAGATGGGGGTCCCGGTGGTGACGACGCCCGCCGTCCGCTCGTCCTCGAAGACACCGGACAGGATGCGGACAGCGTCGGGCTCCTGGCGCTGGGTCACGAACTTACCCTGGCCGGGCCGCCTCTGGTCGAGGAAGACTTGGATGTCCTGCTCCGTCAGGGGCAGTCCGGGCGGGCAGCCATCCACGACGCAGCCGAGGGCCTGGCCGTGGCTCTCGCCCCAGGTCGTGACACGGAACAGATGTCCGAAGGTGTTGTGCGACATGCGGCCCGGCCTAGCCGCCGTTGGCGCGGAACAGGGCCAGGGTCCGCTCCCGTGCCAGCTTTGCGCTGGGCTCATGGTAGTCGGCCCGGCGATCCGACTGGAAGCCGTGACCGGCGTCGTAGACATGCACCGCGACCTCCGGATGGAGTTCGGCCACCTTGCGGACGCCCTCCATGGGGATGCCGTGGTCGTGCTGGCCGAAGTGCAGGATGGTGGGGCAGTTCGGGGTCTGGTCGGCCATCGCGGGGATCAGGCCGCCATAGTAGCCGGAGGCCGCCGCCAGGTCCCTTGACCGGCAGGCCATGGCCCAGGTCACCGACCCGCCATAGCAGTAACCGGTCATGAAGACCGGGCCCTTGTCCTTCAGAGCGTCAATGCAGGTCTGGGCGTCGGCGAGGGAGACCTGGAAGTCATGCTGCACTCGCGCCACCTGCATGGCGCGCTGGATGTCCTCGGGGGAATAGCTGGCCTCGAAGCCGGGAACCTCGCGGTCATAGAGGGCAGGCGCCAGAACCTCGTAGCCCTGGTCGGCGAACAGGTCGCACTGCTCCTTGATGTGTTCGGTGACCCCGAAGATTTCCTGGATCAGGACCAGCCCGCCCCGCCGCCGGGCCTTCGTCGGCTGGGCATGGTAGACGCCGATCTCGGCGCCGTCGCTCATCTTCATCCGGATCATCTGTCCGCGGGTAGCCATGGCGATTACTCCTCAGCACGACTCGGCTTCAAGCCATACCGTCGGGCGCGCCGCTGCGCTATAGGGCGCTCATGACCCAGAAGCCCCCCATTCCCCCGTCGCCCACCGAGGACGAGTACCTGAAGGCCGTGGCGTCCGCAGACCTTCCGCCCCTGACGGCTGAGGATCCCGTCGCCCTGTTCTCGGAGTGGCTCGCCGAGGCCGTAAGGAGCGAGGTCAACGACCCCAACGCCATGGCCCTGGCCACGGTGGATCCCGACGGCCTGCCGGACGTGCGCATGGTCCTCCTGAAGGACGCCGGACCCGATGGCTTCGTCTTCTATACCAACCTCGGCAGCGCCAAGGGCCGGCAGCTGGCGGCCAGCGGTAAGGCCGCCCTCCTCTTCCACTGGAAGTCCCTGCGGCGGCAGGTCCGCGTCCGGGGAACGGTCTCGGCGGTGAGCGTCGAAGAGGCCGACGCCTACTGGGCCACGCGGGCGCGCCCCGCCCAGCTGGGGGCCTGGGCCTCCCAGCAGTCCCAGCCCCTTCCCGACCGCCTGGCCTTCGAGAAGGCGATCGCCGCCTACGGCCTGAAGTTCGGCCTCGGCAAGGCGCCGCGGCCCCCGCACTGGTCGGGCTTCCGCATCACGCCCTCGCACATCGAGTTCTGGCGGGACCGGCCCTTCCGCCTGCACGAGCGGCTGGTCTTCGAGGCAGCGCCCGGCGGGTGGACCACGAGCCGGCTCTATCCGTGACCCCGGAGGCCGGCGACGAGGCGGTGGTCGACGCCTTCTTCACCGCCCTGGGCGGAAGCCGGATCGAAACCGCCTGCAACCGCGTCTACCTGGCGGGGGACACCGCCTGGAAGGTCAAGCGGCCGGTGGACCTGGGCTATGTGGACTTCACCACCCTGGACCGGCGGCGCGACGCCGCAGAGAGGGAAGTCGCCTTCAATGCGCCGGCGGCGCCCGACATCTACCGCAGGGTCCACGCCGTCACCCGCAGCGCCTCCGGCGTCGAGCTGGACGGGCCAGGGCCCATCGTCGACTACGCCGTGGAGATGCGGCGCTTCGACGAGGGCGCGGTCCTCTCTGCGCGCCCCGAAGCCGTGGACGGCGCCCTGGCCGAAGCCCTCGGCCGGGAGATCGCCCGGCGCCACGCCGCCGCACCCCTGCGGCCGCAAGGCGGCGGGGCGGCGGGCCTCGCCTACACCATCGAGTCCAACGCCCACCTTCTGACGGGACTGGCGGACCGCCTCGGCCCGGACGCTGTGGAGGCGGTGATCGCGACGACAGCGGAACGCTTTGCGGACGCTTCCGGGCTGCTGGAGGACCGGCGCCGGGCCGGCTTCACCCGCCGCTGTCACGCCGATCTGCACCTCGGGAACATCCTTCTGGAGGGTGGCCGTCCGGTCCTCTTTGACTGCATCGAGTTCAACGACCAGCTGTCAGACATCGACATCCAGTACGACCTGGCCTTCCTGCTGATGGATCTCGACTTCCGGAACCGGCGCGACGCCGCCTGCCGGGTGCTGGACGCCTGGCTCGACGAGTCGGCGCGGCGCGAGGGGCCCGGACTGCGGGAGGGCCTCGCCGCCCTGCCCCTGATGCTCTCTGTCCGCGCGGTGGTGCGGGCGCATGTGGAGGCCAACTCCGGGCATGACGCGGTGGGGCGGGCCTACCTGGAGGCGGCGCTGAAACACCTGCGCCCGCCGTCGCCGCGCCTGTTCGCCGTGGGCGGCATGTCGGGAACCGGCAAGACGACCCTGGCCCGCGCCATCGCCCCGCAGCTTGGCGCTTCACCTGGCGCGGTCGTCCTGCGTTCGGACGAGATCCGCAAGCGGCTCTGGGGCGCTGCCCCTACGGACCGCCTGCCCCCGGAGGCCTACACTCCCGACGTGTCCGCCCGGGTCCATGACGCCCTCTTCGCCGAGGCGGCAAGCCTCCTCGGCGCCGGGCGCAGCGTGATCCTGGACGCCACCTTCCTCGACCCCGGTCACAGGGCCAGGGCTTCGCAACTGGCCCGCTTGTCCGGCCGGTCCTTGTCCGCAGTCTGGCTGGAAGGCCCCACCGAGGTCCTCAAGGCCCGTCTTGCCGCCCGAACGGGAGACGCTTCGGACGCCACCCCGGAGACCCTCGAACTGCAGGCCCGGTCGGCGTCCGGACAGATCGACTGGCCGCGCCTAGGCGCCGACCTTGACGCGACCTCTGCGGCGCTGGATGTGTTCAGCCGAACCGGAACCTCGAACCCATGAACCGTCGACGCCTCCTCCTGACCGCCGCCGCCGCCGCGACGGCGGCCCCGCCCGCCCTTGCCGCAGGGTCAGCGCCCCGGCTCTCGATCAAGACCTTCGCAGAGCTGAAGACCCCTCTGCCCCTGCCCTACGACGAGGCCGCCGACGCCGACGCCGTCGTGGACCGCGCCCGGACCCAGGCGCGCCGCCAGGGCAAGCGGTTGCTCATCGACCTGGGCGGCAACTGGTGCCCGGATTGCCGCATCCTGGCGGCGACCATGGCCCTTCCGGAACTTGACCGGTTCATGAAGGCGCACTTCGTGACCGTGATGGTCGATGTCGGCCGTTTCGACCGCAACCTGCAGATTCCTGCGCGCTACGGCGTCACGTCGCGGCTGCCCGGCGTGCCCGCTCTGATGGTGATCGATCCGAAGTCCGACCGCCTCCTCAACCCCGGTAACTTCTCGGCCCTGTCCAATGCCCGGGGCATGTCCCCTCAGGCCCTGG
The DNA here is from genome assembly GCA_020401865.1 of Phenylobacterium sp. Lineage (GTDB taxonomy): Bacteria > Pseudomonadota > Alphaproteobacteria > Caulobacterales > Caulobacteraceae > Phenylobacterium. Next base: position 263,700 of record JADCAS010000004.1, read on the forward strand.
CGGACTGGATCGCCGGCTGGGCCGCCTAAAGACCGAGCCGGCCGGCGACCTCCTCGCCGATGGCGAGCGAACTGGTCAGGCCCGGGCTCTCGATGCCGAACAGGACCACCAGCCCCTCAAGTCCATGGGCCTCGGGCCCGTCGATCCGGAAGTCGGGCTGCGGCTGGCCCGGACCATGCAGCTTGGGACGAACCCCGGCGTAGTCAGGCTGGAGGGCGCCGTCGGGCAGGCCGGGCCAGAACTTGCGGATGCAATCGTAGAAGGCCCCGGCGCGGCCAGGATCGACCGCGTAGTCCGGTGCGGGAACGAACTCCAGGTCCGGCCCGAAGACCGCCTGACCACCGAGATCCCTGCGGTAGTGAGTTCCCAGGGCGCCGGGAATCGGGGGCGGATAGACCAGCCGGGAGAAGGGCGCCCGGCCGGAGAGGCGGAAGTAGACCCCCTTGCCGAAGAAGCCAGGCGGGATGGTCCCGGGCGGCAGACCCGCGATCCGGTTCGCGACCGCCTGAGCGTCGAGGCCGGGCGCCGTGACCAGTCGCGCAGCGGTCAGGACGGCGGGATCATCCCCGCCGGTGGAGATCCGCCATCCGCCAGTCGCGAGGGGTTCGGCGCCCTCGAAGGGTGTCGAAAGGACCACGGCGCCGCCGCGGGCCTCGATCTCCCCCTGGAGCGCCAGCATGTAGCCGTGGCTGTCGAAGACTCCGCTCTGGGGAGACAGGAGGGCGGCGTCGCAGCGCAGGTCGGGTTCCATGGCCCGGGCCTGGGCGGCGGTAAGAACCTCCATGCCCTCGACGTCATTGGTCCGGGCCTGGTTGAGAATGGCGTCCAGCCGTTCCAGCTCCTCCGGGCCGTTGAAGACCACGAGCTTGCCACAGCGGTCGAAGGCGATGCCTCGTTCGGACAGGAAGGCGTAGAGGGCGCGCCGGCCCTGGACGCAGAGCCTCGCCTTCAGGGAACCTGTCGGGTAGTACAGCCCGCCATGGACGACCTCGGAGTTCCGGGCGGAGACGCCCTCGCCGATCCGGGGACCGGCCTCAAGCACGACTGTCGCGAGACCACGGCGGGACAGGGCGAAGCCGCAGGCGAGCCCTACGGCGCCCGCCCCGACGACAACGGCGTCGAAGTCGAATTCAGACATGTCTGACGCCTAAACCAGTCCGGCTGGAAAGCAAGCGGTCGGCCGAGGCCTGGGGGATGTGGTCGGCTATTGCGCGCCACCGGCATTCTGGGGCAGAAGCCTGCGCGGAAAGGCGCAGATCACACATTGTGTGGCAGATCCATGCGCCAACGATGCAAGGAGCATGCGTGGCAGAAATCCTGGACGCCATCGACGCCCGCATCCTGGAGCTGATCCAGAACGACGCCAGCCTCTCCGTCGCGGAGATCGCCGATCGGGTGGGCCTGTCCTCCAGCCCCTGCTGGCGTCGGATCAAGCGCCTGGAGGACGCAGGGATCATTCAGAAGCGGGTGACCATCCTTGACCGCCAGAAGCTGGGCCTGTCCTTCGAGGTCTATTGCACGGTGAAGCTGGCCCTGCCGACCAAGGACAACCTGGACGCCTTCGACCGGGCGATTTCAGACATGCCGGAGGTCGTCCAGTGCGCCACGGTCACGGGGGCGGCAGACTATGAGCTGCGGATCGTCACCCGCGACATGCCCGCCTTCGATTCCTTCCTCAGGGAAAAACTCCTCTCCCTGGGTCTGGTCTCGAACATTGAGAGCCGGATCGTTGTGCGTTCGGTGAAGAACACCACCGCCTCGCCCCTGGGACTCATCACCCCGCATATCGCCAGCTAGGTCAGGTCCTTTCGGCGAGCCCCCGGCGGGTCTGGAACAGGTATTCCACTCCCGTCCAAACCGTCAGGACGGCGGCGAGCCAGACCAGGGCGATGGGCAAGAGGGCCGGCAGGGCGGGCACCAGGCCTGTTCCCAGCATCGCCGCCAGAGCGACCAACTGGACCGCCGTTTTCCACTTGGCGAGGCCGGTGACCGGCAGCTTCAGGCCCCTCGCGGCGCCCACTTCCCGCAGGGCGCTCACGGCGAATTCGCGGAACAGGATCAGGCCGGCCGGCAGGGCGAAGGCCGGGCCGGCGCCGCTGGCCATCAGTCCCACCACCGCGCCGCAGACCAGGATCTTGTCCCCGATCGGGTCGAGAATGGTTCCCCAGACGGTGACCGCGTCGAACCGGCGGGCCAACCATCCGTCGAGGAAGTCCGTCGCCGCAGCGATGACGAAGGCCCAGAAGGCGAAGTGCATCAGCCCTCCATCCGGATCACGGCCGGCGCCCACAGCCACCAGGGCGGCGAACATGGCCAGGGTCAGGAAGATGCGGATAACGGACAGGATGTTGGGCAGAGCCTTCATCAACGCTCCTTATGGAAGGCGGCGAATATGCGTTCGGCAAGGGGGCGGCTGACGCCCTCCACCTTCTCCAGGTCGTCGGCGGATGCTCGCGCCACGCCGGCGGCGGACCCAAAGGCGTGCAGGAGCGCCCGTTTCCGGGCCGGGCCGATCCCGTCAATCTCGTCCAGTGGGTTACGGCGCAGATCCGCCGCCCGGCGCGCCCGATGGCTGCCGATGGCGTAGCGATGAGCCTCGTCCCGAAGCCGCTGGAGGAAGTAGAGAACCGGGCTCTTGGGCTCCAGCATGAAGGGCGGCTGGCCGGGCAGGAAGAAACGTTCGAGGCCGGCGTCCCGGTCCGGTCCCTTGGCCACCCCGACCACGGGAATGTCATCGACCCCCAGCTCGGTCAGGACCTCCAGGGCCGCGCCCAACTGGCCGCCGCCCCCGTCGATGAGGACAAGGTCGGGACGGACCTCGGCGTCCCCGGAGGCGTCGTCCCGGACGAGGCGGGAGAACCGGCGCTTCAGGACCTCGCGCATCATGCCGTAGTCGTCCCCCGGAGTAAGGTCCGTGCTGCGGATATTGAACTTCCGGTACTGAGCCTTCTGGAAGCCTTCGGGACCCGCCACGATCATGCCGCCGACGGCGTTGGTCCCCATGATGTGGCTGTTGTCGTAGACCTCGATCCGCTGGGGCGGCGCATCAAGGCCAAACGCCTCGGCCACTCCCGCCAGCAGTTTCGACTGGGCCGACCCCTCCGCCAGTCTTCGGCCGAGGGCCTCGCGGGCGTTGGTCAGGGCCTCGTCGACCAGGGCGCGCTTCTCTCCCCGCTCGGGCCGTCGGATCTCGACCTTCCGGCCGGACTTCAGGCTGAAGGCCTCGGCCAGGAGGTCTCGCTCGTCGGGCTCGCAGCTCATCAGGATCAGCTTGGGAATCGGCCGGTCGTCGTAGAACTGGCCGATGAAGGCCGCCAGGATCGACGGGTCCGGGTCGGTGCGGTCAATCCGCGGGAAGTAGGCGCGGTTGCCCCAGTTCTGGCCCGCGCGGAAGAAGAAGACCTGGACGCAGGCCTGGCCGCCATCGCTGTGCAGGGCGAAGACGTCCGCCTCCTCCAGGCTCTCGGGATTGACCAGGGTCTCCTGGCTCACGGCCGCCAGGGCCCGGATCCGGTCGCGGAGGCGGGCCGCCTGCTCGAACTCCATCTCGTCGGACGCCGCCTGCATCGCCTCGGACAGCCGGGTCATCACCGCCCGGCTGCGGCCGCGCAGGAAGTCCTCGGCCTGGTCCACCAGGGCGGCGTAGTCTTCAAGGCTGATCGCGCCCGTGCAGGGCGCAGCGCAGCGGCGGATCTGGTGAAGCATGCAGGGCCGGGTCCGGCCCTCGTAGACACTGTCCGTGCAGGACCTCAGCAGAAAGGCCTTCTGCAAGGTGTTGAGGGTGCGGTTGACCGCGTTCGCAGAGGCGAAGGGGCCGAAATAGTCCCCCTTGAGCGTGTGGGCGCCCCGGTGTTTGCGCAGCTGGGCGGCGGGATGGTCCCGCCGGATGACGATCTCGGGAAAGCTCTTGTCGTCGCGCAGCAGGACGTTGAAGCGCGGCTTCATCTGCTTGATCAGGTTGATCTCAAGCAGGAGGGCGTCGGTCTCGGTCCGGGTGGTGACGAACTCCATGGCCCGGGTCAGGTCGACCATCAGGGCGATGCGCTGGGTGTGGAAGCGGCCCTGGGCGTATTGCAGGACCCGCTTCTTCAGCGAGCGGGCCTTGCCCACGTAAAGGACCTCGCCGCCCTCGCCCATCATCCGGTAGACGCCAGGCGCGTCTGGCAACCGCCGGACCTGGTCGCGGATCAGTTCGGCGCCGGCGAGTGAAGCGCCTTCGGCAGCGGGGGGTGTTTCGGCGTCCAGGGACATTCGTCCGGTATAGGCGACTCCCGCCCCGGTGGGGACCCCGGGGGCGGGAGCCTGTGTCAGGTCGGTGGCAGGAGACCGCGCAGGGCCTCGAGATAGGAGGCGAAGGCGGTGCGACCGGCGTCGTTGATCCTGACAGTGGTCAGGGGCCGGCGGCCGGCGAAGGCCTTCTCGATCTCGACATAGCCTGCATCCTCCAGCTTGCGCAGGTGGACTGAGAGGTTCCCGTCGGTCGCCGACAGACGGGTCTTCAGCTCCCCAAAGTCCGCCGCTCCGGCACCGGCGAGGTAGGCCATGATCCCCAGCCGGATGCGGCCATGGATCACCTCATCAATCCGCTCGATGTCAAAGTCCGGGCTCACCGTCGGCCTTCCTGGCGCATCAGGATCAAGCCGGGCGCGAGGCCCAGGGCGAAAAGGGCGACTGCGTAGGCGAGCCAGAGCAGCGGCCCGCCTGCAACCGCCGCCACGGCGACAGCTGCGATGAAGCTGCCGACCCCGACGCGGCGCAGCCAGTGCGTCCTGCCAAGGTGGGCGGCCGCCATCCAGCACAGGCCGTAGAGGGCCAGAATGATGGATGGGAAGACATTGAAGACCCCCCAGTCCGAAGTCCGGTAACCGACCGCCATCACGGCGACGAACAGGACCCAGATGGCGATCCCGGCCTGGGTCCAGACCACGCCGATCGACTCATTCAGGCTGCTGGCGGCGCCGGGGCGGGTTCGTGTCCTGCGGTTCAGGGCTGGAAGGGCGAGGGCGAAGGCTAGTCCGCTCGCCAGCCAGATCCAGCCGAGGGCTGGCGCCGGCAGGGGCAGAAGCCGCACCTGGATCGCGAAGGCGAGAAGGCTGGTGATCCCGAAGACGCCTCCACCAAGGGCCATGTAGGGGCCGGCGAGCACGGAGGCGCCGCGCCCCTCCTCGGCCAGGGTCTTGAGGTAGGCGAGGTCCTCACCGATCTGAGTTTGGGCATCCGTCATGGCAGGCTCCTTGAAAACGTTGGAGCCAACCTACCCAGTAACTTTGAAATGTAAAGTACTTTTCTCAGATCCGGATGCGGCCTTTGACGATCTCCCCGTAGACCGCGGTGTCGAGGGGACGATAGCCGCCATCTGCGGCCCGGTGGAACAAGGGCGCGGCGACCTTTGCCGGATCAAACCCCTCAGCCACAAGCTCCACCTTGCGCTGCTTGAACGTGCCGGTGACGGCCATCTCCGGCTGCAACCTGAGGAAGACCGGGCGGGCATACTCCGGCAGGTCGGCGGCGATTCGCGCCGCCAGGATGCCAAGGTCAAAGCCCTCGCCGGTGACCAGGGCCGCCATGCCGGCCCGCCCGTCGGCCCCGGGCACCTCCACCCCGTAGACATTGGCCTCGACCACGCCGGGCACAGCCTGGAGACGCAAGGCCACCTCGGCGGTGGAGACGTTCTCCCCCTTCCAACGGAAGGTGTCGCCGACCCGGTCCACGAAGAAGACGTAGCCATCCTCATCCTGGCGCAGAAGGTCACCGGTCCGGAACCAGGCGTCGCCGGGGGTGAAGACGTCCCTCAGCACCTTCTTCTCCGAGGCGGCCTTGTCGAGATAGCCTGTGAAATCCGCCCGGGGGTCAGAGGAGTCGATGCGGCCCAGGCATTCCCCCGCCTCTCCAGGAGCTACTTCCTGGCAGAAACCGTCCGGCCCACGCAGGGGCGCCTCGGCCTCATAGTCGAAGCGCACGATCCGACCGTTGAACCTCCGCCGCAGGAAGGCGGGGATACGGCCGATGGCGCCGGGACGGCCATCGAAGTTGAAGAAGGAGACATTGCCCTCGGTGGAGCCGTAGAACTCCAGGACCCGTGGAACGCCAAAGCGGCCGGTGACCGAGTCCCAGACGTCAGGCCTGAGGCCGTTGCCGAAGGCCAGGCGCAACCTGTGGGACCGCTCGTCCGGGTGTGGGGGCTGGTTGGCGAGGTACCGGCAGAGCTCGCCGATGTAGACGAACTGGGTGCAGCCCTCCCGACGTATGTCCTCCCAGAACTGGGTGGCCGAGAATCGTCGCTTCAGGACCACGCAGGCGCCATTGAGGAGGGCCGCCCCCATGCCGCAGAGCCCGCCAGTGGCGTGGTAGAGGGGCAGGGCGACATAGATCCGGTCGTCGGAACGCGCTCCCGTCGAGCCTGCAAAGCCCCGCATGTAGAGCTGAACCCGGACATGGGTGACCCGCGCCGCCTTGGGCAGGCCGGTGGTCCCGGAAGTGTAGATGAGAAGGGCGGTGTCCCCGGCGGTCAGACCCTCCCGCACGGAGGCGGGAGGCGGCTCGGGCGGGCGCTCGGCAAGGGCGGCGGCCAGGTCGCCTTCTCCCGGCAGGGGCGCATCCAGGCTCCAAAGACGCGGCGTGTGGTCCAGGTCGCCCAGTATGTCCTGCAAGGCCGGAGAGGTCTCCCCATCCACAATCACCTCATGAGCGCCGGACAGGGAGAGGCAGTGGGCCAGGGCCTGGCCTGTGAGCTGGTTATTGATGAGGGCCGAGACCACCCCGACCTTGGACAGGCCATACCAGGCGGGCAGGTACTCGATCCGGTTGGGCAGGAAGAGGGCCACCCGGTCCCCGGGCCGCAGACCGATCTCAAGCGCCCATCGCGCGAAGCGGTTGGCCAGGGCCTCCATTCCTGCGTAGGTGAGGCTTCGCCCCTCGAAACGCAGGGCCTCGCGGTCGGGCCATCGCGCCGCCGCCGCGTCGAGGTCGTCACAGATGCGGCGCGGACTTCCAGGACGGATCCCGTTCACCCGCCGGAGGGTCCGGAACAGGCCTGAGGCGAACCGGAGGTCACGCTGGAGCGTCGAGAACATTCGGAAGCCGTCTCCTTTGATGCCGCGTCGGACCTGTGATCTGGCGGCGTGGAGACGGAGTTTCAAGGCGCGGGGCGTCTGTACCCCCGAGACCGCCTTCGTCCGAGGCAGCGTCAGGCGGCCTGGAGACCCGGAGTATCGTGCAGGTCGGCCGGCAGGCCGGCGCCCATCAGGTCGATGAAGTTGTCGCGCCAGAACCTCTTTCGGGCCGTGACGCCGACGCCCTCCAGGGACTCCCCGAACCGCTTGAGGGGATTCCGCCCGCCTTCGATATGTGGGAAGTCGGACGAGAACATGCACACCTCCTCGCCGGCGTTGGCGATGATCCAGGCGACGTCCTCGTGGGGATAGGGCGTGGCGCGGAACTGGCGTTGCAGGATTTCGCTGGGACGGGCGGACAGCCTCTGGAGCCGTTCCTCGCGCCCGAAGGCGGCCGCGCCGGAGTCCATGAACTTCATCAGGCTCGGGATCCACGAGGCGCCCAGTTCGATGGCCCCGAACTTCAGGCGGGGGAACCGGTCGAAGACGCCGTCGAAGACCAGGGCCGAAAGGGTCTGCCAGACGGCGACGGGGATGGTCATGAAGGATAGCGAGGTGAAGTTCTCCGCGCCGCCGTGGAAGTCGAGGACCCGGGGCAGGCCGTTCTCGAAGTAGGCGGGGTTCATCTTCTCCTCGCCGCCCACGTGGAAGAGGACCGGCAGGCCCGCCTCCTGGATCAGGGCCCAGAGAGGATCAAGGCCCACATGGCTGGGACTGTGACCCGGGGGACAGCGCGAGGGGATCATCAGGCCCCGGCATCCCAGCTCGATCGCCTCGCGGGCGATCCGGGGCGCGGCCTCGATGTCGATGAGGGGCACGTAGCCCGTCGCCAGCAACCGGCGGTCCACCGAGCAGAAGTCGGCCATCATCCGGTTGTGCGCACGCGCGCCGGCCAGCGCCAGGTCGACCCGGCCGGCCTCCTCGAGCCCGTAGTTGCCGAGGGCGTGCGTGGTGAAGACCAGCTGGCTGGCGAAACCGAGCAGGTCCAGGGTGCGGGGGCGATCCTCCCGGCGGAAGGCGCCGAGGGCCTGGTAGTTCTTGCGAAGAAGCAGGTTGTCCTCGTCGCCGGCGCGGAAGTCCGGGTCGTCCTGCTGGGCCCGGGCCTTTTCCGCCCAGCCCGTCAGGTCGTTGGGCTTGCGGATGGCCTCGGAGAAGGCCGCCCTCAGGCCCGACTCGACATAGCGTTCGATCTCTCCGGGCAGCTCCATGACGTGCGAGTCCGCATCATGGACCGTGAAACCCTCGACATAGGGCATGAGCCGCCCTCCCCGTCTGTTGTCAGACGATACTTCGGACCGGGGAAGCCGAACGGTCAAGCCCCGCCGCCCGCGGCGGGGCCTGAACTCGGGATCAGAGCTGGGCGAGAAGGTAGTCGGCGGCCGAGACCTTGAACTCGCCCGCCGCCTCGATGTTGAGCTGCTTCACCACGCCGTCCACGACATACATGGAGTAGCGCTGTGACCGCAGCCCGAGGCCGAACTTGGAGCCGTCCATGGTCAGGTCCACGGCCTTGGTGAAGTCGCCGGCCGGGTCGGCGATCATCTCGATCTCGCCCAGGACGCCCTGGTTTTCACCCCAGGCCTTCATGACGAAGGCGTCATTGACGGACAGGCAGACGATGGCGTCGACGCCCTTGGCCTTCAGGTCGGCGGCCAGGTCCTTGTAGCCCGGCAGGTGGCGGGCCGAGCAGGTGGGGGTGAAGGCGCCCGGAACGGCGAAGAAGGCCACCTTGCGGCCCTTGAAGATCTCATCGACCGTGGTGGGCTTGGGCCCCTCCGCCGTGCCGGCGATGAGGTTGGCGGCGGGAAGCGTGTCTCCGACCTTGAGCGTCATGGGCCTGTCTCCGGGCTCTGTTCTGAGAGGAAGCCGCAGAGATAACCCCTTGGCCGGGGCCTGCAATGGCCAAGTTGGATTCCGCGTCTTGAATCCGCCCCAAGAGCGTCGGACAAACCGAGTATGGATCCTGCGTCCTATCTGTCCGGCCAGCTCCTCATCGCTCTTCCGGCGATCGGCGACACGCGCTTCGAGCGCGCGGTGGCCCTCATTTTCGCCCATGACGCCGAGCACGCCATGGGCCTGATCCTGAATCATCCGTTGCGGCGCCTGACGCTGGGCGAGGTCTTCGAGCAGCTCTCCATCCCGTGCCCCGAGGCGCGCCGGACAGAAGGGGTTCTCCTGGGTGGCCCGGTCCAGACCGAGCGGGGTTTTGTGCTGCACAGCGACGACTTCCAGGCGGCGGACGGCGCCACCCTGCGCACGCCGGCGGGCCTGGCCTGCACCCCGACCCGGGAGGCTCTGGAGGCGATGTCACGAGACGACGGGACCCCGCGCCGTTCACGCCTGGCCCTGGGTTACGCCGGCTGGGGGCCCGGCCAGCTGGAGCAGGAACTCCGCCGGAATGTCTGGCTGACCTGTCCGGCCGACGAGGCGATCGTCTTCGAGACGCCCCCGGAGGAAATCTGGACTGCCTCTCTCGGCCGACTGGGCGTGGACCCGTCCTTCCTCACCGCCGACGCTGGCGAAGCCTGAAGGCTTCCGCTCCATCCACCGGGTCGTCCGGCGTCGTTGTTGCGTCTCTGCTCCGACGGTCTTCGTGATGCCGCGTCGGGTTCAGACAGAGCGCGGTTCCTTCGAACTCTCATCGCGAAGCGACGGCGCAACCCGCCCGAACAGGACATGGTCCCGCCAATCGCCGTTAATCTTCAGATAGGCCTGGGCCAGGCCCTCCTCCCGAAATCCCGCCTGTCCCAGCAGTCGCCGAGAGGGCGTGTTTTCCGGCAGACAGGCGGCCTCAAGCCGGTGGAGAGCCAGGGTCCGGAAAGCGAAGAGGGAGAGGGTGCGCACCGCTGCGAGGGTGTGGCCCTGCCGCGTGAAGCCGGCGCCGCACCAGTATCCCACCGTCCCCATCTGGGCGACGCCGCGCCGGACATTGGACAAGGTAATGCCTCCGGTGAGGGCGCCATCACTCTTCCGGAAGACCAGGAAGGGATAGGCGGCGCCCAGGTCGATATCCCGGGCGTAGGAGGCCAGTCGACGCCGCCAGGCGCCGCGGGTCAGGTCATCGTCCGGCCAGGTGGGCTCCCAGGGCTGAAGGAACGCCCGGGAAGCGCGTCTCAGCTCGCTCCATTCCGGATAGTCGGAGGGCCGGGGCGGGCGGATCTCGATCCCCTCCCCCTGCAGCCTGAGGCTGTCGCCCGGCGTGATCCAGTCCAGAAGCGCCATTCGGGCAAACTCCGGGGTTTTTCCCGTCCGTCAAGCCATTGCAGGGCCCGGCGAAGTCCCCGCCTTCATCGTCTCGCAGAAGCGCTGGGCCGCGGGATGGGCGGCGCCGGGCCCAAGGACCGCCGCCGCGGCCAGGCCCGACTCCAGGAGGCGGGCGCCCGCCCGGCGCACTGCGGCGGCGTCGCAGGCGTCGATCCGCGCCGCGATCTCCGAGATCGGGATGAGGCGTCCATGGGTCAGGACCTGGTGGACCGCCTGTTCCGCCCGGGTCAGGAGCGACTCCGCGGCCATGAACTGACCGGCCTTGAGCTGGGCCCGGGCCCGGGCGAGCTCAGCTTCACGGGGAGACTCGGCCAGGTCCTGCATCTGGCCGGCGGCCAGGACCGCGAGCTCCGTCGCGCTTGCCGCCTCGCAGCCGGCAAACACCCCGACCATGCCGCAGTCGGACCAGAACTCGCCCCAGGCATCCACGGCATAGGCCAGGCCCCGGGCCTCTCGCGCCTCCTGGAAGAGCCGCGAAGCCATGCCGCCGCCCAGGCATTCTACGAAGACCTGCGCCGCCCAGGCGTCAGGGTCGGTCGCCGCGAGGCCGGGACACAGGAAGACCAGGTTGGCCTGCTCGAGATCCCGGTCGTCCGTGCGGACCCCTCCTGTAAAATGCGCCGGCGCTGGCAATGGAGAAGGCTCGGGCCCTGCAACCGCGAAGTCCCGTTCGGCCAGGCGAAGCAGGTCGTCCTCGTCTATGGCCCCCGAGGCCACCACCACCAGCCGGTCCGGCGCATACAGCGCCCGGCGCCAGTCACGGAGGGCCGCCACATCCGCCCTCTTCAGGCTGGCGGTGTTCCCCAGGATGTTGCGCCCGAGGGCCTGGTCCGCGAAGGCGGCCTCCTGGGCCATCTCGAAGACGAGGTCATCCGGGGCGTCCTCGGCCTCGGCGATCTCCTGCAGCACCACGCGGCGCTCCCGCTTCAGGTCCTCGGGATCGAGGGTGGGGCGCAGCAGGATGTCGGAGAGAAGGCTGGACGCCCCGTCCAGTCCCTCCGGAAGGGTCCGGACGTGGAACACCGTCCGCTCGAAACCCGTCTCGGCGTTCATCTGTCCGCCCCCGGCCTCGATGGCCTCGGCCAGCTGGCGGGCGGTGCGTCCCGCCGCCCCCTTGAAGACCATGTGCTCGAGAAGGTGGGACCAGCCGGATTCCCGCCGGCTCTCCCAGCGGGCGCCGCGCCCGGCGGCCACCACCAGAGCGACGGTCTGCAGGCCCGGTACGGGATCGCAGATCACCCTGACGCCATTGGCGAGGGTGTGAATCCGCGGCGGATCAGCCCCCTGCAAAGGTCCGGACATAGTCGGAGACCTTTCCGGCGTCGGCGGCGATGGGCTCGAAGCGCTCGGGGCGCTCCGCCAGGGCGCGGGCCCGTGCAGGCGTCTCGGGCGCGCGGCCCGTAGCGGCCAGGACGGCTTCGGGGAACTTGGCCGGATGGGCCGTGGCCAGGACCACGGTCGGGCCGGGCGCCGGGTGGCGCCTGAGGGCGGATAGAGCCACCGCTGTATGGGGATCCACCATCTCGCCCGTCTCGGACAGGGTGAGTTGCATCTCCCGGGTGGTGGCCGCCTCGTCCGTGGAGGCGCCTGCGAAGATGGCGGTCATGGCGGCCAGGGCGTCGGGAGGCGTGACGATGTCCCGCCCCGACGCGAACCCGGAGAAGGCCGTCGCGGTCCCTGGCCCATCGCGGCCAGTCGCCTCGAAGAAGAGTCGCTCGAAGTTGGACGCCGACTGGATGTCCATGGCCGGCGACTGGGTCTCGGCCACGGTCCCGCGGGCGTACAGGCCCGTGCGGAAGGTGCGGGCCAGGATGTCGTTGGCGTTGGTGGCGATGAGAATCCGCCCGACAGGAAGGCCCAGGCGATGGGCCACGTAGCCAGCGAACCCGTCCCCGAAGTTGCCGGAGGGCACGGCGAAGGAGACCGGACGATGAGGTGCGCCCAGGGCGACCGCCGTGGTGAAGTAGTAGACCGACTGGGCGACGATCCGGGCGAAGTTGATGGAGTTCACCGCGGACAGGCCCACCGACCGCTGCAGCTCCGCATCCGCAAGGGCCGTCTTCAGGATGGCCTGGCAGGCGTCGAAGTCCCCGGCCACAGCCAGACACCGGACATTGTCCTCGACGGCTGTGGTCATGAACCGGCGCTGGACCTCAGAGATGCGCCCGTCTGGGAACATGGCCACGATCCGCGTGTTGGCGCGGCCCCGGAAGGCCTCCACCGCCGCCCCGCCCGTGTCTCCGGACGTTGCACAGAGGATGGTCTGGGTACGCCCAGCGCGCTCGAGGACGTGATCGGACAGCCGGGCCAGGAGTTGCATGGCCACGTCCTTGAAGGCCAGGCTCGGTCCGTGGAACAGCTCGGCGAGGAAGACGTCCGACCCCAGCTGGACCAGGGGGACGACCGCCGGGTGGTCGAAGGCGGCGTAGGCCTCGCGGCACATGCGGGCGAGGTCGCCCTGTGCAATCTCGTCGCCGGCGAACCGGCCCAGGACGGCCGCAGCCACCTCGGCGTAGGGCCGACCGGCGAAGGCGGCGATCTCCTCCCGGGTGAAACCGGGCCAGGTCTCGGGAATGTACAGACCGCCGTCCGGCGCCAGGCCGGCGAGGACGGCCTCGACGAAGCCGACAGGGGGCGAGCCGCCACGGGTGGAGATGTAACGCATCAGGGTCTGTAGTGCTTGCGGAGGAGCGCGCCATAAACGCCGAGCAGGGCCGCGGCAAGGCCGAACCAGGTCAGGGCGTACTCCAGGTGTCGGTTGGAGATCGCCGCCGGAAGGGGTGCGGGCGTCAGGGCGGTGAACTCAGGGTTAGAGGCGGTTTCGGCCATGAGCATGACCGGCGCGGGCCGGGGCGCGCCAAGAGTCGAGGCCATCGCCGGGATGTCGCGGTTGAACCAGAGCCTGCCCGCCGAATCCGGCTTAGGCGTAAAGAGGCTGGGCCGGTCAGGAACCCTCAGCACCCCGGTCACCGAAACAGGCCCCGGCTGACTTTCCGTCCCGGGCCGCGCCGAAATGTCCTCGGGGACGAAGCCCCGGTCGACCAGGAGACTCCCGTAACGGCTGGAAGCCACCGGGCAGGCGGAGATCAGCCGTCGACCGGGCGTCCCGTCCTTCAGGCCGAAGAGTTCTACGAAGGCGGCGCGGGACAGGCCTGGGCAGTCCACCCGGACCCGGACCATGTCGAGGTCCGCAGGCGAGGCGGCCTGGTCCAGGGCCTGCGCAGCGGGGACGGGGGCCGCGGTCTCCAGCCGGGCGATCCGGGCAAGGAGGGCTTCCTTCCAGGTCAGGCGCTGGAGTTGCCACATGCCCAGCGCCACAAGAATGGCGAGACCGACCGCTGTGGCGAGGGTCAGGCCAAGCGGAAAACGGCCCCGCCGGGCGGGCTCAGTCCTCATGGCGGGTTTCCCCCGCCCGGTTGGCGAACTGCGCCGCCAGGAGCACGCCCTTCATGGGACGCAGGAGCCCTATGCACACCACCACAGTCAGGGGCAGGAAGACGACCAGGTGCACCCAGACGGGCGGGCGATAGGCGATCTCGGTGAAGAGGGCGGCGAAGGCGACGATGAAGCCGCCGATCAACATGACGAAGACTGCGGGTCCATCTCCCGAGTCGGCGCGGCTGAAATCATAGCCACAGGCCTCGCAGCGGTCCGCCACGGTGAGGAACCCCCGGAAGAGGGCGCCCTCCCCGCAATTGGGACAGCGACCGGCGAGCCCCGCCAGAAGGGGGTTCACGCCGGCCACCGGAAGTCAGTGTCCGCCCGAGGCGCCGAACACTACGTAGATGAAGGCGAAGAGGAACAGCCAAACCACGTCCACGAAGTGCCAGTACCAGGCCGCCGCCTCAAAGCCGAAGTGCTGCTTGGGGGTGAAGCCGGTGCCCATCAGCCGCCCAAGGCAGACCAGGAGGAAGAGAGTTCCAATCAGGACGTGGAAGCCGTGGAAGCCCGTGGCCATGAAGAAGGCCGAGCCATAAAGGCCTGAATTCTCAGCGCCCTCGCCGCCGAAGAAGTACTTGTGATCGAGGATGTGATGATACTCGTAGACCTGCACGGCGGTGAAGATGGCGCCGAGGATCACGGTCAGCAGGACGCCAATCTTGGCCCCGCGCCGGTCTCCGGTCTGCAGGGCGTGGTGGGCCCAGGTGACCGTGGTGCCGGACAGCAGCAGGATCAGGGTATTGAGGAGCGGGAGGTTCCAGGCGGGAACCGTCTCGACGCCCTTCGGCGGCCAGGTCGCCCAGGCGGTCCTCACCTCTTCGATCCCGGACTGGGTCCGGAAATCATTGAAGAGGGCCATCTCGAAGAAGATCCAGAACCAGGCCACGAAGAACATCACCTCGGAGGCGATGAACATGATCATGCCATAGCGGAGGCCGATGCCCACGACCGGGGTGTGGTCACCCTGGTTGGCTTCGACGGTGACGTCGCGCCACCAGCCGGCCATGGTCAGGAGCACGCCGGCAAAGCCCGCCAGCAGCACTGTCAGGTCGCCCTTGGGCAGGCCAAACAGCCCCTTCATGGCGATGACGCCGCCGACCGCCATGACGCAAGCGGCGATCGAGCCCACCAGCGGCCAGGGGCTGGGATTGACGAGATGGTAGTCGTGTTTGACGTCGCCCGCAGACATTGCGCCCCTGTTCCTCTTACTGCCTCAGCCCGCCCGGTGAGTCGCAAACCCGGCAGGCTCGTTTGGTTGTGTCCCTATAGCCCTGCTTTCAGCGTTCCGCCAAGGGCGGATGGCGCCTGCGCGGCCTTGGGCGCGGCATCCTGCGCCGGGAAGAAGGTGTACGAAAGGGTCACCTCCGACTTGCCCCGGGTGTCGAAGTCCTCCGCGAACTTCGGATCGACGAAGTAGACCACCGGGAACTCGATTGTCTTGCCCGCGGGAATGGTCTGGTTCGAGAAGCAGAAGCACTCCAGCTTCTGGAAGTAGGCCCCCGCGAGTTGGGGGGTCACGTTGTAGACCGCATGGCCGGTGACCGGACGGTCGCTATTGTTGGTCACCGTGAAATAGGCAAGGCCGGTCTGGCCGATCCGGAGGGTCTGGGAGGTCTGCTGCGCCCGGAAGCTCCAGGGCAGATCCCGGACATTGGCGTCGAAGCGCACAACAAGGCTCCGCTCGAGGGTCGTCGTGGACGCCTGCTCGGCCCGCCGGGGCGTCCCGTCGAAGCCGGTCAGCTGGCAGAAGGCCCGGTAGAGGGGCACCGACGCATAAGCGGCGCCGATCATGGCCACGAAGCCCGCGGCGCACCAGGCGGCCACCCGGGCGTTGCGGCGGGAGACGTCAAAGGGGTCGGTCGAGGACATTTCCACCCATCCTGAAGACTGTAACGAGGTAGACCAGCACTACAAACCCGACCAGCCCCAGGGCGATGGCCAGATTCCTTCCGCGGCGGGCCCGGTTAGCGGCATCGTCCGCAACCGGCGCCAAGGGCGTCGTTTCGGCGTCAGGCTCTGTCATGTCAGACCTCCTGGGAGTCCGGGGGCCGCCCCGCCGAGGAGGTGTTCCCCAAGGAGGGTGGCGAAGAGAAGGGTCAGGTAAAGGATGGAGTAGGCGAAGAGGTTGCGGGCGTCCCGCGCCGCCGCCTTCACGTCGTAGAGGCCGTCTGTCACCCGGGGATCGGCGGCGTCTCCGGCGCGACCCTTGCGGACCCGCCAGGCGAGCAACAGGAAAACGGCTCCGCCCAGGGCGGCGACCGCCAGATAGGCGGCTCCACCCAGTCCGGTGGCGACGGGCGCGAGGCAGACGGGGATCAGAAAAAGACTGTAGATCCAGATCTGACGGCGGGTGACGGCGGCGCCGGCGGTCACCGGAAGCATGGGCACGCCGGCGGCGGCGTAGTCCTCGCTGGTGTAGAGGGACAGGGCCCAGAAATGGGGCGGCGTCCACATGAAGATGATGGCGCAGAGGATCCAGGCGTCCAGGGGCGCCTGTCCCGTTGCAGCGGCCCAGCCGATCACCGGCGGGAGGGCGCCGGCGAGGCCGCCGATCACGATGTTCTGCGCCGTCCAGCGCTTCAGCCAGATGGTGTAGACCACCGCATAGAAGAAGATGGTGAAGGCCAGGAGGCCTGCGGCCAGCCAGTTGAGGGCCAGGCCCAGAAGCATGACGGAGAACAGGGAGAGGACGATCCCGAGCGCGAGCGCATCCGCGGACTGGACCCGACCGGCCGGAACCGGACGACCGCGGGTCCGGCGCATCCGGGCGTCGATGTCGGCGTCGTACCACATGTTCAGCGACGCCGAGGCGCCCGCCCCCACCGCGATGCACAGGATCGCGATCGCACCCATGACGGGGTGGATGGGCGCCCCGGCGCAGATCAGCCCGGTCGCTGCTGTAAAGACCACCAGGGACATGACCCGGGGCTTCAGCAGCTGGACGAAGTCCTGCCACCGGGCGGGCGTTGCGGTCGGAACGGCGGCGGGCGGGGTCATCTGACCGGGTTACCTGACACAGAGAGGGGCGCGCACCGGATCAGACCGGCCCGCGCCCCCCATTTGGTTACGAAGTCCGGCCTGTTGAACCAGGCCGGCGCGATTAGCGGTGCGAATCCGGCTTGAAGACCGGGGGATCGCTGAACTGGTGGAAGGGCGGGGGAGACGAAAGTGTCCACTCCAGGGTCGTGGCGCCCTCGCCCCACGGATTGGCCTCGGCCTTGCGACGGCGCACAGCGGCCTCGACCAGGATCAGGAGGAAGACCCCGACGCCAACCACAGTGATCAGGTAGCCCTGGGTGGACACCTGGTTCCAGAAGGTCAGCGCCTCAGGGTAGTCGACATAGCGGCGGGGCATCCCCTGCAGGCCCAGGAAGTGCTGCGGGAAGAAGATCAGGTTCACGCCGACGAAGGTGATCCAGAAGTGCACCACGCCGAGGAACTCGTTGTACTTCACGCCCCACATCTTCTCGAACCAGTAGTAGAAGCCCGCGAAGATGGCGAACACGGCGCCCAGGCTCAGCACATAGTGGAAGTGGGCCACCACGTAGTAGGTGTCATGCAGGGTGTAGTCGATGCCCGCATTGGCCAGAACCACCCCGGTGACGCCGCCCACCGTGAAGAGGAAGATGAAGCCGATCGCCCAGAGCATGGGCGTCTTGAAGTCCAGGGAGCCGCCCCACATGGTGGCGATCCAGGAAAAGACCTTCACGCCCGTCGGCACGGCGATCACCATGGTGGCCGCCACGAAATAGGCCCTCAAGTCGACCGGCATGCCCACGGTGTACATGTGGTGGGCCCAGACGATGAAGCCGACGAAGCCGATGGCCACCATGGCGTAGGCCATGGCGAGGTAGCCGAACACAGGCTTGCGAGAGAAGGTCGAAACGATGTGGCTGATGATGCCGAAGCCCGGCAGGATCAGGATGTACACCTCGGGGTGCCCGAAGAACCAGAAGAGGTGCTGGAACATCACCGGATCGCCGCCACCGGCCGGATCGAAGAAGTGGGTGTTAAAGTTCCGGTCCGTCAGCAGCATGGTGATGGCCCCGGCCAGAACCGGCAGGGACAGGAGCAGGAGGAAGGCGGTCACCAGCACCGACCAGGCGAACAGCGGCATGTTGTGCAGGGTCATGCCCGGCGCACGCATGTTGAAGATGGTGGTGATGAAATTGATCGCGCCCAGGATCGAGCTCGCGCCAGCCAGGTGCAGGGACAGAATGGCCAGGTCCATGGACGGGCCGACATGTCCAGAAGTCGAGAGCGGGGGATAGATCGTCCAGCCCCCGCCGAAGCCCTTGCCAGGACCGCCATCGACGAACAAGGACAGGCAAAGAAGGACCCAGGCCGCCACGAGCAGCCAGAATGAGATGTTGTTCATCCGGGGGAAGGCCATGTCCGGCGCGCCGATCATGATCGGGACGAACCAGTTGCCGAAGCCGCCAATCATGGCGGGCATGACCATGAAGAAGATCATGATCAGGGCGTGGGCTGTAACCACCACATTGTAACCGTGCTTGGAGGCCTCAACCACGCCAAGCTGGTCGAGCCAGCCGCCCTTGACGAAGATCTGCAGGCCCGGTTCAGCGAGTTCGAGCCGGATGAGGCCCGAAAGGGCGCCGCCCACCAGCCCCGCCATGATGGCGAAGAGGATGTAGAGGGTGCCGATGTCCTTGTGGTTTGTGGAAAAGAGCCAGCGAACCAGGAAGGGGGGCTTGTGATCGTGATCGTGATCAGCGGTGGAAGCGTGGGCCATTGAACTTATCCTGACCTCAATTCGACGTCGGCGCCGAGGCCGGCGCAGGCGTGGCGGAAGGCGGGGCCGCAGCGTCGGACGCCGCGGCCGGAAGGACTGCAGGGGCGGGAGCCGCGGCGGGGGCGGGAGCCGGCGCCGGGGCGGCGCCCACCTTGTAGCCGCCCTTTGAAGCGACCCAGGCGTCAAACTCGGCCTGGCTCACGGCGTGGACCTCGATCGGCATATAGGCGTGGTCCACGCCGCAGAGTTCCCGGCAGTTCCCGTAGTAGACGCCGGGCCTCTCAACCTTGAACCAGGTCTCATTCAGCCGGCCGGGGACGGCGTCGCTAATGATCCCGAAGGCGGGCACGGCGAAGGCGTGAATGACGTCGGCGCCTGTGACGATCACCCGCACGGGCTTCCCCACCGGCACCACCAGGGGCTCGGTGGCGGCCAGAAGATAGGGGACGTTCTTCGCCTTGGCCTTATCCTCGGGAAGCACGTTGGAGATGAATTCGCTGATACCGTTGTCGGGGTACTCGTAGCCCCAGTACCACTGATAGCCCGTGGCCTTCACGGTCATGTAGGGCTTGGGCATGTCGTGGTAGGCGTAAAGAAGCCGGAACGAGAAGATGGCGATGAACATCAGGATCAGGACCGGCACGACGGTCCAGATCACCTCGATCGTGGTGTTGTGGCTCCACTTCGCGGGCGTGGGGTTCGCCTTCTTGTTGTAGCGCACCACGACCCAGACCAGCAGGGCCAGCACGAAGAGCGTGATGACCGTGATGATCGGCAGCAGGATGACGTCATGGAAGAAGGCGGCGTCATGTTTCAGCGGGGTGACCCCCGGCTGAAGCCCGATGGCCCCGGGCGTCGGCTGCCCGACCAGAACCTCGTCGGCCAGGGCGGGAAGCGCCCAGACCGTCGCCATGGCGGTTGCGGCGGCGCCTGCCAGCCACGCCCGAATGCCTTGAACCCTAGACTGCATGTCCCCTCGGTCATTGCTTACGGGCGGCTCCGACCCGGGAGGGCGGCCCCGCCGACGTCTTCGTGGGCCGCGCCGCCGGATGGCCGAAAGCGGGTCCCCCGGAGGCGTCCATACGCGCTCGCGTCCGACTTGCCAAGCGCCCCGAACGCCTTTCGAAGGCCCCTCCACAGGGTGACGTAAGGGCCTGCAGGTCCTATCTGTCTCCCGACGCTCTCAGCCGGAGTCCTTCATGTCCCGCCCCCCCGAATCCGCCGCCCTCCTTGAGACCCACGGCCTGGCCCCGGAAACCGCCAGGCGCGTGCTCGCCGAGGCGATCGGGGACGCCGACGACGGCGAGATCTTCCTGGAGCGGTCACGCAGCGAGTCCTTCCTCTTCGACGACGGACGGCTGAAGTCCGCCGCCTTTGACACCTCCGACGGGTTCGGTCTGCGCGTCGTGGCGGGCGAGTCGGCGGGCTACGCGCACTCCAGCGAAGTTTCGGAAGCGGCCCTGAAGCGCGCCGCGGGGTCTGCAGCCCTGGCCCGCCGCGGCTATTCCGGCACGGCCGATGAGGGGCCACGCCCGACCAACCAGCGCCTCTACGACGACATCGACCCCACCGACTCCCCCGACTTCGAGGCCAAGGTCGCCCTGCTGCAGGAGATCGACGCCTGGTGCCGGGAGCGGGATCCCCGGGTTGTCCAGGTTATGGCGTCCCTCTCCGGCGAGCAGAGGACGGTCGAGATTCTGCGGGCCGACGGCCGGCTCATCCGCGACGTACGCCCGCTGGCGCGAATCAACGTCCAGATCACCGTCGAGCGAGACGGCCGCCGCGAGACCGGCTTCGCCGGCGCCGGCGGACGGGCCGGATTCGAGGCCTGGATCGCCCCGGACCGTTGGCGCGCCCAGGCGGAGGAGGCCCTTCGCCAGGCCCTGGTCAACCTGGAGGCGGGTCCCTGCCCCGCCGGTGAAATGGACGTGGTCCTGGGTCCGGGCTGGAACGGCGTGCTGCTCCACGAGGCGGTGGGCCACGGGCTCGAGGGCGACTTCAACCGGAAGGGTTCGTCCGCCTTCGCCGGTCGCATCGGCGAGCAGGTCGCCGCGCGGGGCGTCACGGTCTATGACGACGGCGCCCTGCCGGGGCGCAGGGGCTCGCTGACCGTGGACGACGAGGGCACCCCCACGAGTCGCACCGTCCTGATCGAGGATGGCGTCCTGGTGGGCTACATGCACGACCGGATGAGCGCCCGGCTCATGGGCCTGACCGCCACGGGCAACGGCCGAAGGCAGTCCTACGCCCACATTCCCATGCCGCGCATGACCAACACCGCGATGGAGGGCGGGAACACGCCGCGCGAGGAGATGATCGCCTCCACCAAGCGCGGCCTCTACTGCGCCAACTTCGGCGGCGGTCAGGTGGACATCACCAACGGCAAGTTCGTCTTCCAGTGCACCGAGGCCTACCTGATCGAGGACGGCCGGATCACCCGGCCGGTCAAGGGCGCAACCCTCATCGGCGACGGTCCCACGGCCCTGACCCGGGTCACCATGATCGGCGACGATTTCGACTTCGACCCCGGCGTCGGGGTCTGCGGCAAGTCAGGCCAGTCGGTCCCTGTCGGCGTCGGCCAGCCCTCACTCAAGATCACCGGCCTTACGGTGGGCGGCGCCGGCGGCTGACCCCGGCGACCCGGATCAGGCGGCGGGCGTCTCGGGCTCGCCACGTACCGGCTTGTCCGCGTGCGCCCAGGCGCGGACGAGGAAGCTGATCCCGATGTAAGCGACCCCGCAGACCACGCCGGCCCAACCCAGTGTCCGGAAGCCGCTGATCGCCGTATTCAGCGCGAGCTCCGGGTCCAGCACCTCTCCACCCACCGATTCCGTGACCAGGAAGCCGGCGATCCAGCCGCCCACATACTGGGCGATGGAAGAGGCCAGGAACCAGACCGCCATCATGAACGAGACGACGCCGGGCAGGGTCAGCTTGGTGATCTCGGACAGGCCCACGGGAGAGAGGAAGAGCTCACCCGTGGTGTGGAGCAGGTAGAGCAGTCCCAGGAGGACCAGGGGTACGCGGAAGGCGCTGTCATGCAGGCCAGCGCCCCAGACCACGATCAGGAAGCCCAGTCCCACCTGAATCAGGCCGAGACCGAACTTCAGGGTCGGGTTCGGATCCTTCCCGCGACGCCCCAGCCAGGTCCAGAGGGCCGCCAGGAGCGGCGCGAAGATCAGGATGAAGCCGGTGTTGAACGACTGGGTCTGCGCAGCGCCCACCGAAGTATCGATCCAGCTCCACCAGGCCGAAGGTTGGATCCCGGCGGCGGCGAGCTGCTCCGGCGTTCCGTAGGGAATGCCAAGGAAGCGCCCGGCCTCTGGCGTCAGCGACAGATCGACATTGGTCGAGGCGAACAGGTTGAGGGACGAGCCGGCCTGTTCGAACAGGGTGAAGAAGATCACCGACCCGAGGATCAGAATCACCGCCAGCCCCATGCGCTGCCGTTCCACCCGGGTCTGACAGACGCGGACGATGATCCAGGCCAGGGCCAGAAGGGACAGCGCAATCGCGGCGATGAGGGCTATGCCCACGAGCCGGCTGTTCTGGACGGTCAGGAAGACGATGCCGATGGCCAGGATCGACATGAAATAGGTCATCCACTCACGGCTGATGAACCCGGCGAAGGGTTCGCTCAGCATGACGGGATCGGGCGGCTCGCCCTTGCCCTGCAGCAGGGGCTTGCCCAGAACGAAGACAATCCAGCCGACGAACATGCCGACCCCGGCGAGACCGAAGCCCGCCCACCAGCCGAAGTGCTGGCCCAGCAGGCCGCACAGGATGGCCGCCCAGAAGGCGCCGAGGTTGATCCCGTAATAGTAGAGGGTGAAGCCGGAATCCCGTCGCGGATCGCCCTGGGCGTAGAGATCGCCCACCACTGCGGAGATATTGGGCTTGAGGAAGCCGACTCCGAGAATGATCAGGGACACGGCGAAATAGAACATGCTCGCAGAGCCGTTGTCGATCAGGGTGCGGACCTCGTAGTCTCCTGCGGGAATGGACGTCGGGAGGCCGGAGGCGATCGGCACGCCGGGAATCTCGATCCCGCCGCCTTCCCGAGCCTGGAACTCATACTTCTTGCCGTCGACGAGAATGTGGGCCACCCGGTCGTCCATCCGGCCCTCGGAAACAATGGGATAGACGGCGCCGCCGTAGATCAGGTCCTGCTGTGAAGGCCGCCCCTCGAAGCCCATGGAGATGTGGCCGGCGACCAGAAGCAGGGCCCCGAACGCCACCGCCTTGCGTGACCCTAGCCACCGGTCGGCGATGAACCCTCCCAGCAGGGGCAGAAGGTACACCAGGGCGGTGTAGGACGCGTAGAGTGCGCTGGCCTCGCTCCTGTCGAACATCAGGTGCTGGGTCAGATAGAAAATCAGGATACCGCGCATTCCGTAATAGGAAAACCGCTCCCACATCTCCGTGAAGAAGAGGACAAGCAGTCCGCGAGGATGCCCGCTCAGCAACTGGCGCAGAACCGGTATGCCTGTAGCCAGGGTGACGAGCAGACCAAGCAGAATGAGGATGTTCATCTAAGAGGGATCCCGTCGCGGGGCGGGCGCAACGCACCCGCATAGTGTCAGCGCCGCTAACAGACCATGCGCCGCAGGTTCAGGCAAGCCGGCCGACGCCGGGGCTCAGAAGGCCAGTTCCCGCCAGACGGGATCAATCCGGCCGCCCCATTCGCCGTGGAAGCGCTCCAGCAACCGGTCGGCGCGGGTCAGGCCGCTCTCGGCAATCTCGGCCAGGGGCTCCAGATAGCGGGCCTCGTCGGCGCCCGACGCATCGAGGCGCGCCCGTCGCCGGAGGCCGCCTGCGGCGATCGCCACCAGATCCCGGGCCACATCCTGGACGGTTCGCGAGCCGATCCTCGCCTTCAGGCCCAGACGGGTCACGTCCGCTCGCAGGCGCTCGTGCGACTCCAGCGGCCAGTCACGGCACAGGTCCCAGGCCGCGGCGAGCGCTGCGGGATCGTAAAGCACGCCGGTCCAGAGCGACGGCAGGGCGTCCAGCATGGGCTGAGGACCGACATCGGCCCCGCGCATCTCCAGGTACTGCTTGAGCCGCACCTCCGGGAAGGCGGTCGTGGCGTGATCTGCGAAGTCCTTCAGGCTTGGGCGGTCGCCGGGCAGATCATCGAAGCCCCGGGTCAGGAACTGCCGGAAGGAACGCCCGGAAAGATCCACATAAGCGCCCTTCCGCTTAACGAAATACATAGGAACATCAAGAAGATAGCTCGCGTACGCCTCGTAGCCGAACCCCTTGTCGAAGACAAAGCCCAGCATCCCTGTCCGGTCGGGGTCCGTGTCGGTCCAGACATTGGCCCGGGCGGTGAGGAAGCCTGAGGGTCGCCCCTCAACAAACGGGGAATTGGCGAAGAGGGCGGTGACCACAGGCTGCAGGGCCAGGCTGGTGCGGAACTTCAGCCGCATGTCGTCTTCGTCGGCGAAGTCGAGGTTGGCCTGCACGGTGCAGGTGCGGAACATCATGTCCAGGCCCAGGCCGCCGACCTTCGGCATGTAGGCGCGCATGATCCTGTAGCGGCCCTTGGGCATGACCGGGACCTGAGCGCGCGTCCATTCCGGGGTGAAGCCCAGGCCGAGGAACCCCAGGCCGAGACGCTCGCCAACGGCCCGGACCTCGTCCAGGTGGCCCGCGGTCTCTGCAGCGATCTGGTGCATGTCGGCGAGGGGGGCGCCCGACAGTTCGAACTGTCCGCCGGGCTCGAGGCTCACATTGGCCTTGCCTCGCTCCAGTCCGATCAGGGTCTCCCCTTCGAAGACTCCGCTCCAGCCGTAGGCCTTCAGGCCCTCCATGAGGGCCAGGATGCCTGTGTCGCCGTCATAGGATACGGGGGCGTGATCCGCCTTGCGAAAGACGAACTTCTCGTGCTCCGCACCCACGCGCCAGTCGGCTGCGGGCGTCTCGCCCGCCTGAAGCCAACCGACGATGTCGGAGAAATCCAGCGGTCGATCATCGACCTTGGAGTCGGCCATGCCACTCTTCCCGTAGGTTCCCTTCCCGGCCCCGCATTCCGGCGGGGGCGATCTTTACGCCGTTAAGTCACCCGGGCGCAAATCAGGAATTCTCGATCACTGTCAGGAATTCAGGTCCGCCAGTCCCCGAGCACCGCCTGGACGAGGGTCAGGGCGGAGAGGGCGGCCGTATCCGCCCTCAGAATGCGGGGCCCAAGCGACACGGCGATGACGCCCTTCCGCGATCTCAGGCTCGCCCTTTCGGAGGTCGAGAATCCGCCCTCCGGACCAATGAGTACGGCCAGGGGGCCGGGGGGCTGGCCATCGAGGGCCTCCAGCAGAGGCGGCGCGTCACCGGCCTCATCGCAGAAGACCAGCCGTCCTCCGCCCAGCCGGGCGTCCAGCGCCCGGGACAGGGGCTCCGGCGCATGAATCTCCGGGACATCAAGCCGCCCTGTCTGCTCGGCGGCCTCTGCGGCGATGGCTTCCAGCCGTTCGATTCGGGTGTATTCGGCATGGGTCCTTTCGGTCGTGACCAGGTGGATCTCGCTGACCCCCAGCTCGACGGCCTTGGCGACCACGGTCTCCAGGGGCGTCCGCTTCACAAGCGCCATGACGAGGGCCAGGTTCCCACGGGGGGGCTGGGCCCGGGTCCTGCGCAGGAGCGTCAACCGCGTCGCGCGGCGGCTCGCTTCTGCGACAGCCGCGAGCCACTCCCCGTCGCGGCCGTTGAAGACCAGGATCTCGTCCCCCGGGCCGCGCCGCATGACCTGGGTCAGGTAGCGGGCCTGGGCGTCGGGAAGGATCAGGTCCCGGCCATCGGCGAGATCAACTTCGACGTGGAGGCGGATCATGCTTCCTCCTAGACCCGAAGCCGCCCCCCGCCTAGGCTCCAAGGATGAGTGGAAAGACCCCGACAGGCGCCGCCTATGAACAGGACCTCCAGCGGCTGCAACTGGCCCTGGTCCGCTACCAGCAACACGCCATCGCGGAGGGCGACAAGGTCCTCATCATCTTCGAGGGACGCGATGCGGCGGGCAAGGACGGCTCGATCCAGAGGATCACCGAGCACCTGTCTACCCGGGCGACCCGGGTCATCGCCCCGCCCAAGCCATCGGATCGCGAGCGGAGCCAGTGGTTCTTCCAGCGCTACGTCCAGTGGCTTCCAGCGGCCGGCGAGACCGTCATCTTCAACCGTTCCTGGTACAACCGGGGCGGGGTGGAGCCGGTCATGGGCTTCTGCACCGCCGACGAGCATGAGCACTTCCTGCGCGAGGTCCCGGCCTTCGAGGGCATGCTGGTCGACAGCGGCGTCCGGCTGGTCAAGCTCTGGCTTGATGTCAGCCGGAAGGAGCAGAAGAAGCGGCTCGAGGAGCGCCGCACCGATCCCCTGAAGGTTCTCAAGTCCAGCCCCCTCGACGAGGCCGCCCAGTCGCGCTTCGACGACTACACCGCCGCCCGGGACGGCATGCTCCGGCGCACCCATTCCGACAAGGCGCCGTGGACCTGCGTCCGGTCCGACCAGAAGAAGCCGGCGAGGCTGGCCATACTGCGCCACCTCGTCCGCACCCTGGCGCCGGAGGCGATCTCCCGGGAGGTCGAGCCCCCCGATCCGTCCGTCCTGTTCGGGTTCGAGCTCGGCGCCCTGTCGGATGGTCGCCTGGCCCGGTGAAGACCGACCTCTCCGCCTCCGAGGCCCGCCGCCTGGCCCTGCGGGCGCAGGGGTTCGGAAAGGCGCCGCCTGTGGCGCCGGGACGCCGGGAGGTCCTGCGGACCCTGCGCCGGCTGGGCGTCCTGCAGATGGACTCGGTCAATGTCCTGGCCAGATCCCACTACCTGCCCCTCTTCTCGCGTCTTGGTCCCTACCCGCGCACGGCGCTGGAGGACCTGGCCTGGGCCGGACGCCGCCGGCTCTTCGAATACTGGATGCACGAGGCCTCCCTGGCGCCACTCGAGACCCAGCCCCTGCTGCGATGGCGGATGCAGGACGCCGCAGAGGGCGTCGGTGTCTGGCGCGGCGTGGCGACCTTCCTGCGGAGCCACGGCGACTTCATCGACCGGGTGCTCGGCGAGATCCGGGACCGGGGCCCCCTCTCCGCCGCCCAACTGGGTCTGGGCGCGAAGGGCGCCGGCGGCTGGTGGGGCTGGAGCGAGGGCAAGCGGGCCCTGGAGTGCCTGTTCTGGACGGGAAGGCTGACCACCTCCACCCGCAGCGGCGCCTTCGAGCGCATCTACGGCCTGCCGGACCAGGTGCATCCGTCCGGGCTCCTGACGGCGCCGACCCCGGCCAGGGCCGAGGCCCAGCGGGAACTGGTCCGGATCGCCGCCCGGGCCCAGGGCGTGGCGACCGAGGCGGACCTGAGGGACTATTTCCGCCTCACCGCCGCCGACGCCCGCCTGCGGGTGGCGGAACTCGTGGAGCTGGGCGACCTAACTCCCGTTCGGGTCGAGGGCTGGCGGGCGCAGGCCTACCTTTCGCCAGACGCCGGCGCGCCGCGAAAGGCCGAGGCCGAGGCCCTGCTCAGCCCCTTCGACAACCTGATCTGGTTCCGCGACCGGGCTGAGCGCCTGTTTGGCGTGCGCATCCGGCTGGAGATCTACACCCCCGCCCACCGCAGGGTGCACGGCTACTATGTCCTGCCCTTCCTGGAGGGCGAGGCGATCACCGCCCGGGTGGACCTGAAGGCCGACAGGCAGGGCGGCAGGCTCCTGGTCCAGGCCGCCCATGCCGAGCCCGCCGCGGGCCGGCAGACCCCGGAGGCCCTCGCCCGGTCTCTGAAGCGCATGGCGGGCTGGCTGGGACTGGAGAGCGTATCGGTCGCACCGCGGGGCGACCTGGCCAGTCGACTGGCGGGTGAGGTGGCCCAGCTAGGCTGACCGTCTGGGCTTCATCACCAGCCAGGGGGTCGGGGCGGCGCGGAACTCCCAGACGGCGAGCAGCTGGTCCAGGTGGCTGCGGTTGCGCAGAATGTCGGGCAGCGGCGCCGTCTTCGGGGCCGGGTGGACCTCGGTGATCTCATGGGTCGCCTCGAAGCGCTCCCGGACCCGATCCATCACCCCCGGACGGTAGACGTCATGGGTCTCGACGATCAACCGCATGCCCGCCAGGGCCGGAGCGAGGTCGGGACGCAGAAGGTCATCCTCCGCGCCCTCGATGTCGACAATGACCAGGCAACGACGGCCGGCGAAGCGCTGGAAGTCTACCGGCTGGAAGAGGCCGCCCGTGTGGACCCTCTCCGAGACGCCGTTCATCTCCGCCATTGTGCGGCAGGCCTGCAGGGCGGCTGCAGCCGTGTCGTGCGCGAAGACCTCGGCCCGCGGCGCGATCCGCGCCAGGCCGACGGCGTAATAGCCTTCCGCACAGCCGATATCGAGGATGACTTCGGGCTCCTCCGCCAGGGCGGCGCTCAGGTGGGGATGCAGCTCGTCCTCGTAGGTCCCGATCAGCCGCGGGGCGAGGGCGCCCTCGGTGGCGGACTCCAGGTAGGCCATGCCCGCGAAGGGCCCGCCCAGGACCAGACCCCCGGACTGGGCCCTGAGCGCCTGGGCGATCATCCGGGAACGCCAGATGGCCAGAACCCGCAAGCCAAGGGTCGCGCCCTCCGGCGTCGACAGGCCGCCGGGTCCGTCCAGCCGGGCGCGGAACCATTCCCGGACCGTCTCAAGATAACTGGCCATCCGCCCTCCGGGGCTTTGGAGTCACCTTGCTCCCCTGGACGGGTGGGCTCAAGCTCTCCTCACGCGGCGCCAAGGGTCACGGCGTGAAGCCGGGCATAGGCTCCTCCCCGCCGGACCAGCTCCTCGTGAGCCCCCTCCTCGAGGATGCGGCCATCCTCGAAGACGAGGATCCGGTCGGCGCTGCGCACGGTCGAAAGCCGGTGGGCGATGATCACAGTGGTGCGACCCGCCATCAGCTCCTCCATGGCCGCCTGAACCTCGCGCTCGGTCTCCACGTCGAGGGACGAAGTGGCCTCGTCGAGGACCAGGATGGGCGCATCCGCCAGGAAGGCCCGGGCGATGGCCACCCGCTGGCGCTCGCCCCCCGACAGCTTGACCCCCCGCTCGCCCACCAGGGTGTCGTAACCACCGGGGAGGCGGGCGATGAAGTCGTGGGCCCGGGCCCTGCGGGCGGCCAGTTCGATCTCCGCCGGAGTCGCCTCCGGCCGGCCATAGGCGATGTTCTCGGCGATGCTGCGGTGGAACAGGGCCGGATCCTGCGGAACGACGGCGATGGCCCGCCGCAGGCTGGCCTGGGTGACCGAGGCCACGTCCTGCCCGTCCACCCGGATCACGCCGGAGTCCACGTCGTAGAGCCGCTGGATCAGCTTGACGAAGGTCGACTTGCCCGAGCCGGTGGGACCGACCAGGGCCACCCGCTCTCCGGGCTGGATCCGCAGGGAGAAGTCGCTGAAAAGCCGACGCCCGGACTTGGCGTAACCGAAGCCCGCCGCCTCAAAGACGATCTCGCCGGCGCCGGGCGCAAAGGGCCGGGCGCCAGGGGTGTCCGGGACCTGGGGGTCGGTGCGCATGTAGCGGGCCAGGTCCTCGGCGTCGTCCAGGCCCTTCTGCAGCATCCGGATGTTGTCCCCCAGGTTCCGCAGGTAACCGCTCATCAGCATGAACGCGGTGACCCCGAAGACCACGTCTCCGGGGGTGGCCTCGCCTCGGGTCCACAGGTGGATCAGCAGGCCCGTCAGTCCGGCCTGGAGGAAGGCAAGCAGGAGGTTCTGGACCAGCCAGATGTCCGTGAAACGGTACCAGGTGCGGATCACGGCGTCGCGCCAGAGCGAAGTCACGCCGGCGATCCTGGCCTCCTCCCTGGCCTCGGCGCCGAAGCTGCGCACAGCGGCGTTGCCCGAGATCGAGTCCGCCAGGGCGCCGCCGATCCGGGTGTCCAGCGACACCGAGCGCTGGTTCAGCGGCCGGGCGAAGCGGGAGATCAGGAAAAGGTTCGAGGCGATGAACAGGGCGACGGCGAACAGCGAAAAGAGGCCGACCATCGGCCAGCGCAGGATCATCATGACCGACAGGCCCACCAGGACCAGAAGGGCCGGCCCGATCCACATGATCACGGCGTCGGAGACCTGGTCGTAGGCCCACATGGCGCGGCTGAGCTTCCGCACGGTCGCGCCCGCGAAGGCGTCGGCGTGCCAGTCGGCTGAGTAGGCCTGGACACGCGCGAAACCGGCGTCGGTCATCTCCTTCATGTTGAAAGCGGCCAGCTGGCACCAGGGCTTGTCGCGGATGTTCCGCACCAGGGCCAGGGCGACGCCAAGGCCGATGAAGATCGCCCACCATCGCCAGGCGTCCGGCGCCACAGCCGGCCCCTGGGTCAGGGTATCCACCATCCTCCCGGCGGCCCAGGGCATGGCCATGTCGAGGCCGATGGCGACAAGGGCGAAGGTCACCACCCAGGTCAGCCGCCAGGGACGGCGCATCCAGAAGCCGGCGATGAAGCCCATCACCTGGAGGTTGGTCAGGGTGCGCTCACGAGGCCCTTCGTCCTCGTCTTCGTAGTGTTCGGTCATGTCTGCAGCAGGGTCGGCGCGGGCCCGCGAAGGGGCGCGGCGGGATCAGGGAAGGAGTCCGGCGGTGATCGCCGGAGGGACGCGGAGGCGTTCGGGGCTCAGCCCCTCTGGCGCTTCGGCTTGCGGAGGGGTCTGGCGACTGATGCTGTCATTCTGCCCCTCCTTTCCTGCTGCTGGGGAGGACGCGGTCATGACCCAGGGGAACGCCTCGGTCAACAGGTGTGCAGGCTTATCCTTTTCGACTGATGCGAGCCGGTCACAGTCTGGTAAAACCCGGCCATGCCCGATGCGCGCCCCAACGACATCCTGCCGGACGCCCGGCCCGACAACTGGGTGGACCGTTACGCCCCGGACCGCATACGGCCCTGGCTGAAGCTGGGCCGCTTCGACCGCCCGACGGGAATCTGGCTGCTCATGCTGCCCGGTTGGCAGGGCGCCGCCCTGGCCGCCTCGATGGCGGGGACGTGGCCGGACCTCCTTCTGCTGGCCAAGATCTTCGCCGGCGCCGCCCTGATGCGGGCGGCGGGGTGCGCCTACAACGACATTGTCGACCGTGACCTGGACGCCCAGGTCACCCGCACGGCTGGCCGGCCCGTCGCCTCGGGGCGGATCTCCGTGCGCCAGGCCTGGGCCTTCATCGTCGCCTGCAGCCTGGCGGCGGCCCTGATCCTCTTCACCCTGCCCCCCCTGGCGATCGCCCTGGGGATCGCCTCCCTTCTGCTCGTGGCGGCCTATCCCTTCATGAAGCGGATCACCTGGTGGCCGCAGGCCTGGCTGGGCCTGACCTTCAACTGGGGCGCCCTCCTGGGCTTCGCCGCGGCGACTGGAAGTCTCGAACTCCCGGCCTACCTGCTCTATGCGGCCGGCCTGTTCTGGACCCTCGGCTACGACACCATCTACGCCGTGCAGGACATGGAGGACGACGCCCTGGCCGGCATTCGGTCCTCGGCGCGCAGGCTCGGGCGACGGGCGCCCCGGGCGGTTCTGGGCTTCTATGTCCTGGCCTTCGCCCTCGCCCTCGCCTGCGCCTTCGCCGCGCGCCTGGGACCCCTGTTCCTGCCCCTGGCCGCCGGCTACGGCGTGCATCTGTCCCGGCAGGCCGCCCGGCTGGACCTGGACGACCCGGCCGGCGCCCTCGGCCTCTTCCGCTCCAACGCCCTTGCCGGCCTGTTCCTGTTTGCGGCCCTGGTCGCCGGTCAGTTCGGCCAGGGTCTTTGGGGCGGCGGGGGCTTGTAGACCAGCCGGCGGGACCCGATAGTCTGTCGCCAACGCCAGGGAGGCAGACATGGCCGACGACGCCCTTCCGACGATCCTGCAGCTGACGCCTCTGGACGAGGACTACCGCCGCGACCCGGCGGCGGTCCTGGCCAAGCTGCGCAGCGCCTGCCCCGTCTACCATGACGCCTTCAGCGGGGGCACCTTCGTGTCCCGCTATTCCGACGTCCGGAGCGTGGCCACCGACCTGACGCTGTGGCGCGATCCCCTGCGCGCCGATCCGGAGCGCCGTCGCCTCCAGCGCTTCGATCTGCCGGACCCGAACCTGCCGCGCAGCGAGACCGCCAGTATCCTGGAGCTGGATGACCCGGACCACGCGCGTATCCGCGGCCCCCTGTCCCGGGCCCTCTACGCCCGGGTCGCCAAGTTCAAGCCCGAGGTCGAGCGGATCGTCGACGAGGCCCTCGACCGCATCGGCGACCAGGCGGAGGTCGACCTGATGGACCTGTTCTGCGTGCCCATCCCCATCGACGTGATCGCCTCCATCCTGGGCGTGCCGCATGACCGGCTGGAGGACTTCCGGGACTGGTCAGAGGGACTGATCCAGGGCCTGAATCCCTTCCGCAACCCCGACCAGACCGCCCACATGGAGCGGTCCAGCCTGGCCCTCACCGCCTACTTCACCGAGGCCCTCGCCGACCGTCGCGCCCATCCGCGCGACGACCTGATCTCGGACATGGTCCGCCTCCAGAGCGAGGGAACGCCGATCAGCGACACCGAACTGCGGATCAACCTCACCGCCCTTTTGGTGGGCGGCAACCTGACCACCACCGACCTGATCGGCAACGGCGCCCGGCTTCTGATGCTGAACCCGTCGGAGAAGGCCAAGCTGATGGCCGATCCCGGTCTCGCCGCCGCCCTGGTGGAGGAGGTGCTCCGCTTTGACCCGCCCGTCGACGCCACCTCCAGGGTCGCCTCCCGCGACCTCGAGATCAGCGGCTGCCCCATCGCGAAGACCCAAAGCGTCAACCTCCTCCTGAGGGGGGCCAACCGAGATCCTGACGCCTTCGAGAACCCGGACGCCTTCGACATCACCCGGAAGAAGGTTCCGCACATGTCCTTCGGCGGCGGCGCGCACATCTGCATCGGCGCGCCTCTTGCCCGCCTGGAGGCCCAGGTCGCCCTGCCGCGCCTGTTCGCCCGCTACCCGGACCTCGCCCTCGCCGACCCGACGGAGGAACCAGCCTGGAGGAAGCTGCCCTTCTTCCGTGGACTGGAAACCCTCCGCGTCCGGACCGGCGCCTGAATCCTGTCACACCCGACCGCCACACTCGACCTCTCCCGCGGCAACCCCGCCTCATCGCAACCGGAGACCGTCTCATGCGCAAGGTCCTCTCTCTCGCCGCCTGCCTCGCCGGCGCCCTGGCCCTCACCGCCTGCACCACCATCGACGCCACCACCGGCGAGACGGTGCGCAGCAATACCAAGACGGGCGCCCTGACCGGAGCCCTCGCCGGCGCCGCCCTTGGCTACCTGACCAACACCAACAACGCCGATCAGGGTCGGAAGAACGCCCTGATCGGCGCCGGCCTCGGGGCCTTGGCCGGCACAGCGGTCGGCAGCTACATGGACAGGCAGCAGGCCGAGCTCCGCCGGGAGCTGGCCGGCACCGGCGTCAACGTCGAGCGGCAGGGCGACAACATCGTCCTGCAGATGCCCGGCGACGTGACCTTCGACACCAACCGCTCGGAGATCAAGCCGCAGTTCTACGTCGTGCTGAACGATGTGGCCGGCACCCTCAACAAGTATCCCCAGACGACCGTGGACGTGATCGGGCACGCAGACTCCACAGGGGCCGCTGACTACAATCAGGGACTCTCCGAGCGGCGCGCCGGGTCGGTCGCCGAGTATCTCGTCACCGCCGGTGGCGTGATGCGTGAGCGCCTTTTCGTCATGGGCCGGGGCTCCAGCGCGCCCATCGCCGATAACAGCACACCGGACGGCCGGGCCAAGAACCGCCGGGTCGAGGTCATCCTGAAGCCGATCACCGGCTGATCCGGGCCTGACTGTCATGCCCGCCGCCGCCCGCGTCGACCCCAAGGCCTATTTCAGCCCGGCGGAATGGGCGACCCTCGCCCGCCGCTCGCGCTGGAAGGGCCTGGCCCTGCTGGCGCACGCCTGGGGCGTGATCTTCGCGGCCGCAGCGATGGCGGTGATCTGGCCTTTGACCCTTCCCCTCGCGGTGATGATCATCGGCGGGCGTCAGCTGGGACTGTCGATCCTGATGCACGACGCCGCCCACGGCGCCCTGCATCCGGACCCGAAGGTCAACGACCTGGCGGGCGAGTGGCTGACCGGCGGCGGCCTGGTCCGCTACAGGACCTATCACCTGGGTCACCACAAGTACGCCCAGCAGGACGAGGATCCGGACATCGGCCTTTCGGCGCCCTTCCCCATCACCCGCACCTCCCTGAGGCGGAAGATGTGGCGAGACCTCACCGGCCAGACCTTCTTCAAACAGAGGTTCGGGGACCTCGTCCGGAGACTGAAGGACCGCGCGCCGGGCCAGCCGGTCCTGCCGATCCTGGTCGAAGAGGTCCGGCGCAAGCGCCGGTGGCTGCTCGGTGGCCTGATCATCACCCTGGTCGGCGGGGCTTTCGGCGTCTGGTGGGCCTGGCCGGTCTTCTGGGTCCTGCCCCAGGCGACCTGGTTCCCGGTCATCACCCGGCTGCGCAACATCGCCGAACATGCCTGCATCGCCCGGGGCGAGCCTAATCCCCTGCGCCAGGCGCGGACCACCCGGGCCGGCTGGGTCGCGCGGGCGGTGCTCGCACCCTACTGGGTCAACTATCACTGCGAGCACCACATGTTCATGCACCTGCCCTGCTACAACCTGCCCCGGGCGCACCGCCTGCTGGCGCAGAAGGGCGTGCTGGACGCCATGCTCCACGAGCCGGGGGGCTACCGTGTCGTCCTGGCCCGCGCCACCTCCCGCCCGGAGACGCCCGCCGCGACCGCCGCGGCCGTCTGATGATCGGCGCCGATCCCGAAAGCCGACGGGCCTTCATCCTCACGAACACCCGGCTCCAGTCCCCACCCCACACCCCCGAACTGTCTCTGCACCTCGCCGACGAGATCACGCCCATCTGGCGCATGACGGAGGAGGCCCTGGAGGAGATCGGCCTGCCGCCGCCCTTCTGGGCCTTCGCCTGGGCAGGGGGGCAGGCCCTGGCCCGCTATATCCTTGATGCGCCGCAGACCGTCGCCGGACGTCGAGTGGTGGACTTCGCCTCCGGGTCGGGGATCGTCGCCATCGCCGCGGCGCGGGCGGGCGCCCGAAGCGTCCTGGCGGCGGACATCGACGGGTTCTGCGGCGCGGCCCTGGCCCTCAACGCCGAGGCCAACGGCGTCTCCGCAGACTTCACCGATCAGGACCTGCTGAATCACCCGCCGCCAGAGGCCGACGTCATCCTCGCGGGGGACATCTGCTACGAGAAACCGCTGGCGGCCCGGGTCATGGCCTGGCTGGAAGCGGGCGCACGGCGCGGGGCCCGGGTGCTGATCGGCGACCCGGGGCGATCCTACTTTCCACGAGAGGGTTTGGTCCGCCTCGCCGAGTACCAGGTGCACACGACCCGCGAACTCGAGGACATGGAAGTGAAGCGCACAGCGGTCTGGACATTCCCGCCCGGCTGATCCAGTGTGAACATAAAAGGAACAATCGGAAGGCATTCCGCCATGAACCTCCTGCCCACTGCCCCGGACCAGCCCTGTGGGCGGCGCGCGCCGGCAGCCTCCCCTCCGATGCGTCCGTCCTGGCTCGGCGCCTTCCTCGCCATCGCAACCTTCAGCCTTGCAGGGCCCGTCATCGCCGCCGAACTGCCCGACCTGTCGGTGTTCTCCAAGCCGCCGCCGGCGGCCGTCGTCGACCGGCCCCTGGAGGCGGACAGGCCCAGCCAGACCCTCGGCCTGGCCCGGATCTCCTCGTCGATCCGCCATGGCGCCTCATACGCACTCGTGCTCTGGGGCAGGAAGTGCGCTCCGGACAGCCTTGTGACCTGGGACGAAGCCAATGACGCGTTCGAGAAGACCGAGGTGGATGACCGGATCTTCCACGAGACTTTGACCGGCCTCGGATTCCGTGTGGCGGGGGATCCCACCGACCTGTTCCGGGACGCCGAGGCCCCGGCAGGCGACCTCCAGGTCGGCGGCCTGATCACCGACTACAGTTTCTCGGCCTGCGGCGGCTTCATGCCGGGCGAGCAGAAACTGGACATGGAGACGGCCATCGGCACCGGGGTGGGGCAGATGACCGTGGAATGGCAGATCTACGTCCCGGCCCTGTCCCGGACCATCGCCAGGATCCGCACCACGGTCAGGGTCGAGACCGCCACCCCGGTCATCAATGTTCCCGAGGCGATCCACCAGGCCCTCATGCGGGACAGCCTGCGCGCCCTCGCCGCCGACGACGGTTTCCGGAAGGCGGTCACCACCCCCATCCGAGCCGCTTCGGGCCTTGTGGAGCCCCAGCCCGGCGAACCCCTCCGGCTCACGTCAGGCAAGACGCTGGCGAGCGTGCCCGAGGCGCACCAGGCGGTGGCCGCTGTAATGACCGGCGCCAGCCTGGGCACCGCCTTCCTGGTCTCGGAGCAGGGGTATCTGCTGACCAACCGCCACGTGGTGGGCTCCACCCGCCTCCTCAAACTTCGCTGGTCCGATGGCTCGGAAAGCATCGGCGAGGTCATCCGCTCGGACGCCGGGCGCGATGTGGCCCTGATCCGCACCGACCCCCGGACAGGGCCCGTCCTGCGCCTGCGGAGCGAGCCGGTGCGGCAGGGCGAAACCGTCTTCGCCATCGGTACGCCCATGGAGACGCGGCTTCAGGGCACTCTGACCCGCGGCGTGATCTCGGCCAGCCGGACCCTGGCCGGATACCGGTTCATCCAGAGCGATACGGCGGTCAATCCCGGCAATAGCGGTGGCCCCCTCCTCGACGAGTCCGGCAGGGTCGTGGCCGTGACGGTGTCGAGGTACGCCTCTGAACCCGCCGACCGCACCCAGGGCCTGAACTTCTTCATTCCCATCGACGACGCCCTCAGCTTCCTGGCGCTGACCTTCGAGCCGCGCTAGTCCTCAGGCGACGCCGCCGGGCCTGCCTGCCCGCATTGAGACCCGGAACCCGGCCCATGCTGAGACGCACCTTCCTCGCCACCCTGCCCGGCCTGGCCGCCGCTGGCGGCGCCATCGCCCAGAGCCGGGAGGCCAATCCCAACCGTAACCGGCCGGACGTTGGCCCCGGGGACCGGATCGACGGCGCCACCTTCGCCAGCCGGAGCGCGGCCTGGGGCGTCCATGGCGCGGCGGCGACAGCCCATCCCCTGGCCACCCAGACCGCCATTGACATCCTCCGCCGAGGGGGCTCGGCCGTGGACGCCGCCATCGCTGCGAACGCCGTCCTGGGGTTCGTCGAGCCCATCGCCTGCGGAGTCGGCGGCGACGCCTTCGCCATGCTCTGGGACCCGCGGACGCGACGGGTCGAGGGCCTGAATGGATCGGGGCGCAGTCCGAAGAGGCTGAGCCTGGAGACCGTGCGCTCCCGGGCGGTCAAGGGACTGATCCCCTCCTTCGGCGCGATCTCCGTCAGCGTCCCCGGCGCGTTGGACGCCTGGTGGACCCTGCACCAGCGCTACGGGAAGCTGCCCTGGAAGGATCTTCTGGCGCCGGCCGCAACCCTCGCCCGGGAAGGCGCCCCAGTCAGCCAGAACGTCGCCTACTACCTGGCCAGATCGCTGAGGGGTTTCACCCGGCCCGGCGCCGGCATCGAGGAGGTCGAGAACTTCAGGCGGACCTGGGCGCCCGGAGGGCGGACGCCCGTGGAGGGCGAGATCTTCGCCAATCCGGACCTCGCCCGGACCTACGACCTCATCGCCGCAGGCGGGCGCGAGGCCTTCTACGAGGGCGAAATCGCCGAACGGATCGAAGGCTACTTCAAGCGGATCGGCGGCTGGATGACCCGGTCGGACCTCGCGGCACACCGCGCCCGCTGGGATTCGCCCCGCAAGACCCTCTACCGCGGGGTCGAGGTCTTTGGCCTGTCGCCCAACAGCCAGGGCCTGTCGACCCTGCAGATTCTCAACATGATGGAGACCTTCGACATCGCCGGCATGGGCTTCCAGTCGGCAGGCGCCATCCATCATGCGGTCGAGGCCAAGCGCCTGGCGTTCGAGGATCGCGCCCGTTACTTCGCCGATCCGGACTTCGCCAGGATTCCCACCGACTGGCTCCTGTCCAAGACCTATGCCGCAGAGCGGGCGCGGCGCATCCGGCCCGACGCCATCCTCTCCGACCTGCACCCGGGCCAGGCGCCTTCCCGGGGCGACACCACCTATTTCTGCACCGCCGACGCTGACGGGATGATGGTCTCCTTCATCCAGTCCAACTACCGGGGCATGGGATCCGGACTGGCGCCGGATGGCCTGGGCTTCATGTTCCAGAACCGCGGCGAGCTCTTCGCCCTGCAGGACGACCATCCCAACCTCTACGCTCCGGGCAAGCGGCCCTTCCAGACCATCATCCCGGGCTTTGCGGTCCGCGAAGGCGCGCCCTGGCTGGCTTTCGGCGTCATGGGCGGGGACATGCAGCCCCAGGGACAGGCCCAGATCCTGTCCAACATGGTCGACTTCGGCCTCGGCGTGCAGGAGGCCGGCGACGCCCCACGCTGGCGCCATGAGGGCTCCCCTGAACCCACCGGCGAGGCCGCTCGCCCCGGCGCGGGGCGGCTTCGGCTGGAGCGCGGCGTCCCGCAGGCCACCCGCGCTGCGCTCGCCGGCCTGGGCTGGTCGATCGGCGAGAGCGACGGCGGGTTCGGGGGCTATCAGGCGATCGAGCGCTGGCCCGGCCGGTACGCTGCGGCCACCGAGATGCGCAAGGACGGGGTCGCCCTGGCCTGGTAGAGGCTCCGGGGCTTTCCTTGCCTAGAAGTCGTCTTCCATAAGCGAGCGGAAATGCTCGAAGATCTCAGCGGCCCGGGCCTCTCCGGCGGGGGGCGGCCCGGCGGCGGCGTCCGCATCGACGCCAGGCTCCGCCCCGCCGCCGGTCAGGCGACCCATGACCAGGCCGTTCTGGACAAGCAGCAGGGGCTCTCCGGCGGCGAGGCCGGCGAGAATCTGGGCCGCCCGGGGCGGCAGGTCGTCGAGGTCGATCTGCTTCATCGCACCCCACTCTAGACCGGCCCGGGCCTTCGGCAAGACGGCAGGTCGGGGCAAGACCGTGCACTCCCGCCGCGCGGTCGGCGCTTCGGACGTGGACGCGGAGGCGGGAAGAGGCGACAATCAGCGGTGGTGAACCCGGAGGCGATACTCATGGACCCGATCCCCGCCGGCCACGCCCTGGCCCTCTGGACCGCTCTGCATCTCTTGTTGCTGCTGGGCCTGTCCCTTCTTGTGGTGCGCCAACGCCGTCGTCACGGCGTGGCCCTGGGCGACGGCGGCGTGCCGGAACTGGCCTGCGCCATCCGCGCCTTCGGCAACGCCACGGAGTACATCCCGATGGGCCTGGTCGGTCTTGCCGCCCTGACCCTGGCCGGCGCCCCGGCCCTTGCGGTCCATCCGGCGGGCCTCGTCCTGTTCGGCGGCCGGCTGACCCACGCCATCGTTCTGTCCCGGTCCGGAGAGGCCTCCCCCCTGAGGGCGGCCGGCGTGGCGATCACCTGGGGCGCCTACATCTACCTGGCGGTTGCTCTCCTCTTCTACGCCCTACCCTGACGCCGGGCCCCAGCGGCTTGCCCCCGCGGCGCCGGGCGGCCATATGGCGTGAATGAGCACCGAACTGTCTGCAGACCTCGTCGCCGCCGCCCTCAAGGCCGGGGCGGACGCCGCCGAGGCCATCGAAGCCGAACATCAGTCCCTGTCGGTCACCGTCAGACATGGCGGTCTGGAAGAGGTCGAGCGCGAGGAGTCCCGGGACCTCAGCCTGCGGGTCTTCATCGGCAAGCGCCACGCCACGGTCTCCGGCTCGGATATCACCGCCGACGGCCGGGCCCGGCTGGTGGAGCGGGCGGTCGCCATGGCGCGTCTGGCGCCGGAGGACCCCTGGTCGGGGCTTGTCGAGGCGAACGCCCTGGCGGGCGGACCCCGCCCGGTCCTTGACCTGTTCGATCCCGCCGACCCCGATCCCGAGACACTCGAGGCCCTGGCCCGAGAGGCCGAGGCGGCCGCCCTGGACATGCCCCGCATCGCCAATTCCGATGGGGGATCGGCCTCTTCGTCGAGGTCCGCCTGGCGTCTGGCGACGTCCAACGGTTTCTTTGGCGAGCATCGCGCGACCGGCTTCCACGTCGGCGCCGCCGTCATCGCTGGCGAGGGCGAAGGCATGGAGAGCGGCTATGACGGCCTGTCCCGTCGCTGGTTCGCAGACCTGCCCGCACCTGAAAAGGTCGGCCGGGAGGCCGCCCGCCGGGCCGCGTCCCGCCTCGGCGCCCGCAAGATCGCCTCGACCACGGCGCCCGTCATCTTCGAGAACCGGATCGCCACTTCACTTATCGGCCCCTTCCTCGGGGCCATCAGCGGCCCCTCGGTGGCCCGCGGGGTATCCTTCCTGAAGGATCGGCTCGGCGAGGCCATCTTCTCCTCCTGCGTGACCCTGGTGGACGACCCCCACCGGCCGCGGGGACTCGGCTCCTCGCCCTTTGACGACGAGGGCGCTGTCAACCGCCGTATCGCCCTGGTGGACAAGGGCGTCCTGACCACCTGGCTGCACAACGCCGCCTCGGCGCGGCAGCTGGGGATGGCGCTCACCGGGCATGCCTCCCGTGGGTCCGCTGGACCCGCAGGCGTGGGGACCTCCAACCTGACCCTCGAGCCCGGGGACCGGGACCTGGCCGGCCTGATGTCAGACGCCGGGACCGGGCTCCTGGTGACCTCCATGTTTGGTCCCTCGCTGAACGCCAACACGGGCGACTGGTCCGTCGGTTGCTCGGGCTTCTGGTTCGAGAACGGGGAGATCGCCTATCCGGTCTCGGAGATCACCGTGGCGGGTGCGTTGCCCGACATCTACGCCCGTCTGGTCCCCGGTTCGGACCTGGAGTCTCGGGGCTCGGCCAATTCGCCCTCCCTGCTGGTCGACAGCCTGTCCATCGCCGGCAAGTAGTCCCCAGGCATTGGCTGTTCTCGAGGCGGTCCTTGCCCGATCAGGCCCAATGCAGCACGGAGTCGCCCCGGTTTGGCGCGCAGATGGGCAGGGTCCATTGATCCTTAACCTCCCGGGGACTATCGCCTCGGTCCAGGTGTGAATTCCAGGAGGCGTAGACATGCCCCATCGTCAGCTTCTTCACCTCGTCATCGGCGGCGAGCTCGTCGATGTCGACACGGTCGAATTCAGAGACCTGTCCAAGATCGACCTGGTAGGCGCCTACGCCAGCTACCAGGAGGCGGTGGACGCCTGGCGCGCCAAGGCCCAGTCAACGGTGGACAACGCCCTGATGCGGTACTTCATCATCCACGCGCACAAGCTGCTGAACCCCGACACCGACGGCCACGAGCCGTGACCTACTCTCGGCGGAGGAGAGTCTCGGTCAGGGCCCGGCCCCACATGTTGGACCGAAAGTCCGCCTTGATCGCGTCGGGGTCGTAGGCCGGGCTATCGACCCATTCCAGAAAGGTCAGGCCGGCCGGCTCGCCCTCAGCCAGGTAGCGCTCGAAGGTGTAGTCCAGGACGCCGGTCTTGCCCGCCTTGACGTGCAGGTACTTCAGACTGAGCTGGTCCATGGCCTGGCGGATCGGGACGCCTTTCCGGAAGTGCAGGTAGAGCACGCTCATGATCCCCGCCCGGTCCGCCCCCGACTTGCAATGCATGAGGGCGGGGTACTCCAGGCTCTCGAACAGGGCCTTGGCGCCATGCACCCGGGCGCGGCTGGGGACCTCACGGGAGGTGATGGTGAAGTCCACAAGGTTCAGGCCGAGGCGCGCGCAGGCATCCTTCTCCAGGGCGTAGAAACTGGCGTCGAACCCGCCGCGCAGGTTGACCACCGTGCGGATCCCGCGCGCCTTCCACGCCTCGAGCTGGAACGGCCAGGGCTGGTTGCCCCGGAACAGCTCTTCTGACACCGCATGGGCGTTGGAAAACCGCAGGCGCAGGAAGGCATGGTCCTTCAACAGATAGTCGAGGTAGGCTCTGCGCCGCCCCTTCGGCGTCGTGAGGTCGTATTCCGCCAAGTCGGGGCTCCTGCGTGTGGGCCCTATCTAGGGCGCCGGCGCCGCACCGCAAAGCCCGCGGGGCCCCGCGCAAGGGCGACATCTTGACTTCGCCCGCCCAAGAGCCGACCCCAGCACAATGAACGCTCAGGCTGATCCGGACCGGCTGTCCAGCCGCGAGATCCTCGCCAGGACCTGGCGTGTCTACCTTGCGCCCCGCTGGCCGGGCCTGGCCCTCGCAGGCCTCGCCGCCGTGGTCGTCGCCGTCCTGAGCGCCAAGCTGGTCCAGATCCTCGAGCCGGCGATCAACGACCTTCTGGGAACGCCCAAGCCTGGCGCCCTCCTCGTCATTCCCCTGACCATCGCCG
This sequence comes from Phenylobacterium sp., assembly GCA_020401865.1. Classification (GTDB taxonomy): domain Bacteria; phylum Pseudomonadota; class Alphaproteobacteria; order Caulobacterales; family Caulobacteraceae; genus Phenylobacterium. The sequence goes on from JADCAS010000004.1 coordinate 305,546, forward strand.
GCCTCGCCATCGCCCGGGGCCTGGCACAGGTTCTCCAGGCGACGCTGGTGAACCGGATCGGCAACGCCGTGGTCGGCGATGTCCAGGTCCAGCTCTTCGGCCGCCTGGTGCGGGCGGACCTCGCGAGACTGCGCTCCCAGCATTCGGGATCTTTCGTCTCCTCGGTCCTCTACGACGCCGGACTGATCCGCGAGGCCGCGACCGCGGGCGTGGTCAACTACACTCAGCACGCCCTGACTGTGGTGGGGGCGATCAGCGTGATGGTCTCTAACGACCTGGTCCTCTCCCTCGCCTTGATTGTGGCCGCCCCGTTCGCGAGCCTGATCATGCGCCGGTACGCCCGAGGGTCCTCCAAGGCCGCCCAGGGCGCCATGGCCGAGACCTCCGCCCTGTCCACCGCCGTGATGGAAAGTCTGGACGGCGTGCGAGTGGTCAAGATCGAGAACCGGGAGGCCTTCGAGGAGTCCCGGGTCGCTGAAGTGGTGCGCCGGCGGCAAGCCTTCCTGGTCCGGGGCGCTAACGCCCGGGCCCGCGCGGCGCCGGCCACGGAGACCCTGATGACCCTGATCACCGCCGCCGTCATGGCCTGGGCGGGCCTGCGGTCGCAGGGGGGCGGGATGAATCCCGGCGCCTTCGTAGCCTTCATCGGGGCCCTGGCCCTGGCCTCCCAGTCCCTGCGTCAGCTGGCCAACCTGCAGACCGTTTTCTCGGAAGGGCTGTCCGCCGCGCGTCGCCTCTACACGGCCCTCGATGTCGAGCCCGAGGTGGGCGACCGGCCCGGCGCCGTCGAGACGCCCCGGGGTGAAGGCCGGGTGGCCTTCGAAGACGTCCGTTTCGCCTACGGGGACGGCCCGGAAGTCCTTTCGGGCGTCAGCCTGACGGTCCAGCGCGGGGAGACCGTCGCCCTGGTCGGACCGTCCGGCGGCGGCAAGTCCACCCTGCTGAACCTGATCCCCCGCTTCTACGACGTGACAGGAGGCCGGGTGACTCTGGACGGGCGGGACGTGCGCGACCTGACCCTGGCCTCGCTCCGGCGACGAATCGCCCTGGTCACCCAGGAGCCATTCCTGTTCGACGATACCCTCCGCGCCAACATCGCCTATGCCCGGCCCGACGCCTCACAGCAGGAGATCGAGTCCGCCGCTCGCGCTGCGGCCGCCCACGACTTCATCCTCGCCCTGCCCCAGGGCTACGACACCCCGGCCGGGGAGGCCGGCCTGAGGCTGTCCGGCGGCCAACGGCAGCGCATCGCCATCGCCCGGGCCTTCCTCAAGGATGCGCCCATCCTGCTCCTGGACGAGGCGACCAGCGCCCTGGACGTGGAGAGCGAGGCCCAGGTCCAGGCGGCTCTGGCGAGGCTGATGGAGGGACGGACGACCCTGCTGGTCGCCCACCGACTCTCCACGGTCCGCAACGCAGACCGCATCTATGTCCTGGACCGGGGGCGGATCGCCGAGAGCGGAACGCACGAGGCCCTGGTCGCCGCCGGCGGCCTCTACGCGCGCCTGGCCGGCGCCGACGACCTTGAGACCCTCGAGACCCCCGCATGAAGGGACTCCTGCGCAGGCCCTGGATCCAGGCCGTTCTGGGACGGATTCTTGCCGGCTACCTGATCCTGATCCGTCGCACCACGCGCTGGCGGCACGAGGGCCTTGAGGCCCTGGAGCCCATGTTCGCCTCCGGCCAGGGCGCGATCGGCCTGTTCTGGCACGGCCGGATCCCGATCTGCCTGGGCATGGCCGAGACCTGGTGGCGGAAGGACAGCCGCCGATGCCTGGTGTCTCCCTCCTCCGATGGCGAGTTTGTCGCCCTCGCCCTTGAGTACGCCGGCTTCCCGGCCATCCGCATGTCGACCGCCAAGAAGGGCGACTCGGCCAAGGCGCGGGCCGCCGTGGCGGCCTTCCGCGAGGCGGTCCAGCAGGTGGCCGACGGCGGCGTCCTGATCATCACCCCGGACGGCCCCCGGGGTCCGAATGAGGAGATCGCCGCTGGCGCCCTGCAGATCGCCAAGCGCACGGGGGCGCCCATCTTCCTCACCGGCCTGGCGGTCTCGCCGTCCCTGCAACTGGAAAGCCTCTGGGACCGGGTGATGATCGCCGCCCCCTTCGGCCGGGGGGTCTGCGTCTGGGAGGGGCCCTTCCATGTCCCCGCCGACGCCGGCGAGGCCGAGATCGACCGACTGCGGGCCGACTGGTCGGCCCGGATGTCGGCCGCCACCCGCCGGGCCGAGGCCCTGGTGGGACGCGCCCCGGTTGATCCGGCGACCGGCGGGTGAGACACAGGACCCATGCCGCACGATCACGCCCACGACGATCATGATCACCACCATGATCATCCGGGTCCGGACGCCTGGCGGGGGCCTCACGCCCATCCCCACACCGGACACGCCCATCACGGGCATGGACATCATGGCCACCTTCCCAGGGATTTTGGCGGCGCCTTCGCCCTTGGCATCCTGCTGAACGCAGGGTTCGTCGCGGTCGAGGCCGGGGTCGGGATCGTCTCCGGATCGCTGGCCCTCCTGGCCGACGCCGGCCACAACGCCGCCGACGTCCTGGCCCTGATCCTTGCCTGGGGCGCCACCGTCCTGGCGCGCCGCCGCCCCGGCGCCCGGCATACCTACGGCCTCGGCAAGGCGACCATCATGGCCTCGGTCACCAACGGGATCCTTCTGGTCGCCGCCGTCGGCGCCATCGGCTGGGAGGCCGTCCAGAGACTGGCCGCGCCGACTCCCGTCTCCGCCGGACCCGTCCTGGTGACCGCCGCCATCGGCGTGGTGATCAACACCCTGACCGCCCTTCTCTTTCTGCGCGGGCAGCACGACCTCAACGTCCGGGGCGCCTTCCTTCACATGGTAGCCGACGCGGCCGTCTCGGCGGCGGTGGTCGTCTCGGCGGGCCTGATGCTGCTGACCGGCGGACTTGAGTGGCTGGACCCGGCCCTCAGCCTGGTCATCGTGGCGGTGATCCTGTCCGGCGCCTGGGGCCTGCTCCGGGAGTCTTCCGCCATGGCCATGGACGCCGCCCCGCCGGGGATCGACGTGGCGCAGGTCCGATCCTGGCTCGCCGCCCGCCCCGGGGTCCGCGAGGTGCACGACCTGCACGTCTGGCCCCTGTCCACCACCCGCACCGCCCTGACCGCCCACCTGGTCCGTCCCTCGGGCGAGTCGCCCGACGCCTTCCTCGCTGATACCGCCCGGGGCCTTTCGGAGACCTTCGGCATCGACCACGCCACCCTCCAGGTCGAGACCGGGGAGCTGGACTGCGACCTCGCCCCCGACGAGGTGGTGTGACCCTCCCCCTCGCCCTCTACGGCCTCGCCACCGGGCTGGCTGAGCCCCTCGCCCCCCTCATCCTGAAGCGGCGGGCGAAGGCGGGGCGTGAAGACCCCCTTCGTCTGGGCGAACGACTCGGAAGGGCCGGGGCGCCCCGCCCGCCCGGCCCCCTGGTCTGGCTGCATGGGGTCAGTGTCGGAGAAACAGTCTCCCTCCTCGCCCTGGTGGAAGGGCTCAGGGCCCGCCGCCCCGACCTCGGCCTCCTGGTGACCTCGGGCACCCGCACCTCCGCGGAACTCCTGGCCCGACGGCTGCCGGCCGGCGTCCGCCACCAGTACGTTCCCGTCGACACCCCCGGCGCGGTCCGCCGCTTCCTGGACCACTGGCGCCCGGACCTCGGCGTCTTCGCCGAGAGCGAGCTCTGGCCCAACCTGATCCTGACCGCCCGGCGGCGCGGGACCCGCCTGGTCCTGGCTTCGGCGCGGATCACGGAGGGCACGGCCCGGACCTGGCGACGGGCCCCCGCGAGCGCCCGCCGGCTCCTGTCCGCCTTCGACCTGATCCTGCCCCAGGATCGGGCCACCGCTGACCGGCTCAGGGGGCTTGGCGCCGACTGCGGTCGCGAGCTGAACCTCAAGCGGGCCGGCGCGCCCCTGATCTTCGACCCCGCCGAACTCGCGCGACTCCAGGAGCTCGCGGCGGGTCGCCCGGTGGTCCTCGCCGCCAGCACACACCCGGGCGAGGACGCCCTGATCGCAGAAGCCGCCGAGGGCCTGGGCGCCCTGGTGGTCATCGCCCCCCGGCATCCGGAGCGGGGCGCGGAGATCGCCGCCGCCCTCAAGGCGCCCCGCCGTGCGCCGGGCGAAGAGCCAGGCCCGGAGACCCTGGTCTGGATCGCCGACACTCTGGGCGAGATGGGCCTCTTCTTCCGCCTGGCGGACGTCGTGGTGATGGGCGGCAGCTTTCCGGGCGGGATCGGTGGCCACAACCCCCTTGAGCCGGCGCGGCTGGGCGCCCCGGTGATCACCGGGCCCGACATCGCCAACGCCGCGGATGTCTATGGCGAGATGTTCGACGAGGTCTGCGCCCTGATGGCGCGGGATGGTCCGGACCTCAGGCGGAAGCTGGCCGGCCTCCTGGCCGACCCGGTCCTCCGGCGGCGGATGCGCGAGGCCGCCCTGGCCTACGCCGCCCGGCAGGAGCAGACCCTCGCCGACGCCCTCGAGGACCTCGCCCCCCTCCTGCCGGCTCGGGAGGTCTCGAAATGAAGCTGCCCACGCCGCGCTGGTGGTATGTGCGGGAGGGTCGCCCCGGACCCGTCCTGCACCTGCTGCTGAAGCCCCTTTCCTGGGCCTGGGCGGCGGCGACCGCCCACCGTATCGCCCGCGGACGGCCCGTCGACCCCGGCGTTCCGGTGGTCTGCGTGGGCAACATCACCCTGGGCGGAACAGGCAAGACCCCCGTCGTCGCCGCTCTCGCCAGCCGTCTTGCCGCAATGGGACGCCGCCCCGCCATCCTGTCGCGGGGCTATGGCGGAAGCCTGGAGGGACCCGCGCGGGTGGATCCGTCGCGCCACGCCGCCAGCGAGGTCGGCGACGAGCCTCTCATGCTGGCGGCCGCCTTGCCCGGCGTGACCGTCTGGGTGGCCCGCGACCGGGTCGCCGGGGCCCTGGCGGCTGTACGGGAGGGCGCAGACGTTATTCTCCTGGACGACGGCCACCAGAATCCGGCCCTTTGGAAGACCCTGTCCCTGGTGGTCAGCGACGGCGAGACCCGGGACGGCGAATGGCCCCTCGGCGATGGCGGCGTCTTTCCCGCCGGACCCTTGCGTGAACCTCTCGCCGCGGGGCTGTCTCGCGCCGACGCCGTTATCCTTCTGCTGCCGGCGGACCTGGGGGCCCCGGACCCTGAGCTGGTCGCCGCCCTCTCCGGGCCGCCCCTCCTGCGGGCTCGACTGATCCCCGAGGGGGCGCCGCCTGAGGGTCCCCAGGTCGGCTTCGCCGGCGTCGGCAAACCCTGGAAGGTGGAGCGGGCCCTCAGGGCGGCCGGCTGCGACCTGGTCGACTTCGCAGCCTTTCCCGACCATGCGCCCTGGACCCCGGCGCGGCTGAAAGCGCTGGACGACCTGGCGCGTGCGCACGGGGCGGGCCTGGTGACGACTACGAAGGACTGGGTGCGCCTGCCCCCGGCGTGGCGCGAAAAGGTCAGAGCCTGGCCGGTCCGGGCGGCTTTCGATTCCCCGGCCGAGGTGGACGCCCTGCTCGAGCGCCTTCCCCGCCCCGGAGCCTGATCAGGCGCCGGCCCGCTGGGCGAAGTGCCAGGCTGCAGAGGCCAGCTGAGGCACCCGCTCTTCCATGGCCGCAGCCTGCGGGCTGTTGGCGGTGCCGTCCCGGGCCCGACCGACGATACCCTGGCAGATGCCGGCCAGGCGGAAGAGGTTGTAGGCGAAGAACCAGTCGACGTTCGGGACCTCGGACCTTCCCGTCAGGCGGCAGTATTCGGCAACGGTCTCCTCAACCGTCGGAATGCCATGCGCCGTCAGGTCAGGGATGCCGGCGACGGTCCCGTTCACCCAGTGCATCAGGAAGTAGGTGAAGTCCGCCATGGGATCGCCCAGGGTCGAAAGCTCCCAGTCCAGCACGGCGATGACCCGGGGCTCGGTGGGGTGCAGCACCATGTTGTCCAGCCGGTAGTCGCCATGCACGATCGTATTGCGGTCCTGGTGCGGCAGGGTGCGGGGCAGCCACTCCATCAGCCGCTCCATGGTGTCGAGCTTGACGGTCTCGGAGGCGCGGTACTGCTTGGTCCAGCGGTCGACCTGACGGCCCATGTAGTTGCCGGGCTTGCCGAAGTCCGACAGGCCGACCGCATCGACGTCGGTGTTGTGCAGGTCGGCCAGGGTCTTGATCTTGGCCATGTAGATGGCCCGGCGCTCGGCGGGCTCATACTGGGGCAGTGTCTGGTCCCAGAGGATCCGGCCCTCGACCATGTCCATCACATAGAACCAGGTGCCGATCACCGACTCGTCGGTGCACAGGCCGTAGGTCCGGGCCACGGGAAAGCCGGTGGGGTAAAGAGCGGTGATGACCTTGTACTCGCGGTCGACGGCGTGGGCTGACGGAAGCAGCTTGCCCGGCGGCTTGCGGCGCATGACGTACTTCTTGCCCGGGGTGACCAGCTGGTAGGTCGGGTTGGACTGGCCGCCCTTGAACTGGCGGACCTCCAGAGGCCCCTCATAGCCCTCGACATGAGCCTGCATCCAGGCGGCCAACGAGGACTCATCGAAGCGGTGCGACTCGGCGACCGGCTTGGTGCCTGTATTGGCGACCTCGCGTTCCTGTTCCGGCGTCATGGCCATGCCCATCGCTCCCCTCGGTTCTGTCGTCTTGTGGCGATGTCTTAGCCAACGGCGGGGCCTCGCGGCAAGCACGGTCGCGTCAGAGATCAGCGACTGTGATTTGTTAACCCTATCGAGTTTACGAACTTGAGATTCGTGAGCCTGGACATTGAGGGATTCGGCCGTGACCAACTATGTCTTTGAGAGCATGACCGCCGAGCAAGCGGCGGCCTTCGTATCGACAGACACCCTGACCTTCTCGACTCCCGGCGCCACCGCCCGGGATGTAACCCTGACCCTGGTGCCCTACATCCCGCCGAACTTCTTCACCGGAGAGGTCGGATCGACGCCCTCGGTGACCATCACCTTCGGTGGAAAAACCCTCGTTTTCAATGGCTCAGGCACCACCCCGCCAGGCATAGCCGGCTTGGGATCCTCCGCCGGACAGATCACCTTCCCCGACGGATCCCGGCTGTTCATCGGCAGCCAGGGCGCGGACTCGGTTTCGGGCGGGACGACGCCCGACGCCCTGCACGGCGGCGACGGCGCGGACACCCTGGCTGGCCTGGCCGGCGATGATTATCTCCAGGGCAACCAGGGTAATGACAGCCTGGCGGGCGGCAGCGGCTCCGATACCCTTCTGGGTGGCCAGGGAGATGACACCCTCGGGCTCGGCGACGGGCAAAACTACGGACACGGCAATCTGGGGAGTGACACTCTCCTGGGCGGGACCAGCGCAGACACCCTGCTCGGCGGCCAGGGTAATGACAGTCTGTCCGGCGCCGGCGGGTCCGACTATCTCTCCGGGGATCTTGGCAACGATACCCTGCTTGGGGGAACCGCGGCCGAGCAGCTGTTCGGCGGCGACGGGAATGACCTGATTACGGGCGGGGGCGGAGCAGACCTCGCCAACGGCAACCAGGGCAATGACACCCTGGTCGGAGGGACCGAGGGGGACACCCTGCTCGGCGGCCAGGGCGGCGACAGCATCGTTGCCGATGCGGGCCTGAACTACGCCCATGGCAATCTCGGGGACGATGTCCTGACCGCCCTTGGAGGCGGCGACACCCTGCTGGGCGGGCAGGGTAATGACACCCTGTCGGGAGGCGACGGCGCCAACTACCTCACCGGCGACCTCGGAGATGATTCCGTCACCGCGGGCACGGGGAGCGATTTCCTGATCGGCGCGGATGGCGCCGACACCCTGGTTGGCGGCGGGGGAGCAGATTCCCTGGATGGCGGCGCCGGAAATGACCGGATCCAGGCGGGAACTGCGGCGGACCACATCCTCGCCGGCAGCGGTGACGACAGCGTCAGCGACAGCGGCGGAGCCAACGTCATCCAACTGGGCGATGGCGCCGACACGGCCTCTGCGGGCGCAGGCGCGGATACCCTGACCGGCGAAACCGGGGCTGACAGTCTCCTGGCGGCCGCCGGCGACAACAGCGTCCTCGGGGGCGAGGGCGGGGATACGTTGACTTCCGGCACCGGCGCCGACAGCCTGCTCGGCGGCGGCGGCGACGACAGCCTGAGCGCCGGCGGCGGGGTGGATTCCGTCGACGGAGGCCTCGGAAACGACACCCTGGCCCAGGCGATGACCAGCGCCGGGGTCGCCACCCTGATCGGCGGTGACGGCGACGATGACTTTGACCTGACCGGATCGGTTGGCGGAGCCTCCGTGCTGTCGGACGGCGGGGCGGGCAACGACAGCCTGCTCGGCGGCGGCGGAATCGACTATTTCATAGGCGGCACAGGGGCGGACACCGCCGTCGCCGGGGGAGGTGCGGACACGCTGATTGGCGGGGCCGATGGCGATAGCCTGTCCGGCGGGGCCGGCGCCGCGAGCCTCAGCGGCGACGAGGGCGCCGATACCCTCGCCGGCGGGGCGGGCGTCGAAACCCTCTCCGGTGGCGGGGGGGCGGACCTCCTGTCGGGTGGCGCGGGAAGCGACAATCTGAGCGCCGACGCAGGCGACGACCTGATCCTCTTCGCCGGGACATCGGACTCAGCGGCCGGGGAGACCGTGGACGGCGGCGCCGGGACCGATACAGTGCGGGTAACCGCGACGACCGTCTTCGACCCCGGCGCCACCTTCACCACTGTCGAGGTGCTGGAAATCGCCACCGGGGCGACGGCGACCCTGACCCACACCCAGATGGCGGCCTTCAGCTCGGCGAGCGCCGCGGGAAGCGCCTTCCTGGTGATCAATGTGGCCTCGGGGGCGACTTACACCCTGCCGAACCTGGGCTTTACAAACCTGACGCCGAGCCTGGCCGGGGCGAGCGGGAATGAGAACATCACCGGCTGGGTCGGGGTGGACTCGATCTCGGGCCTGGCTGGGAACGACACCCTGAACGGAGATCAGGGGAATGACACCCTCTCCGGCGGCGCCGGGGCTGACAGTCTCATCGGCGGGGGCGGCGACGACACCTTCGTCTACGCCGGTACGTCCGACACGGCGGCCGGGGAGACAGTGGACGGCGGCGGCGCGACCGATACCGTGCGGGTGACGGCGACCACGGCGTTCGACCCCGGGGTCAACTTCACTCTGGTGGAGAACCTTGTTGTGGTGGCGTCTACAGCGACGCTGAGCACCAGCCAATTGGCGAACTTTGGCTCCGCGAGCGGTTCCGGCGGCGCAAGCCTGGTGGTCAATGTCGCCTCAGGCACGTCCTACACCGCGCCAAACCTGGGCTATAGCGGCCTGACCCTGAACCTTGTGGGCGCAGGCGGGAATGAGAACATCTCCGGCTTGAATGGGGGGGATTCAATCTCGGGTCTCGCCGGAGACGACACCCTCGTTGGCGGCGCGGGGGCCGACACCCTGAGCGGCGGGGCCGGAGCGGATGCCTTTGTCTTTGCGACGGGCGCCTCCGGGATCACGGTGCCGACCGCGGACGTGATTGGCGATTTCGCCAGTGGGGTCGACGTGCTCCGGCTCGGTCTGGCCGGAGATCCCACTGCGGGTACCGGGAACTATGTCGAGGCTGGCGCGGCGGCGGCGAACTTCAGCGCCGCCCTGACCGCCGCCAACACCTCTCTCGCCACCCTGAACGGGACCTCATCCGCGGCCCGGCTTTACGCCTTCGAGTTCGACGCGACGAACGGCTATCTGTTTATCGACACCAACTCCGATGGGGTGGCGGACGAGGTGATCGTCCTCACCGGGATTGACAATACCGAGATCGCCGCCGGCGACATCGTCGTCTGATCCCCGCGCTCAGAGCTTCAGAGCGAAGCTGCGGGACAGGACGGGCCGTGCGTTCCGCGGCGTCGCCTCGCGAGCGGGAAGTCCCCCGGCGGCCGGCCTGGCCAGGAGGTTCGCAGGCGCCGAGGCCGACAACGCGATCGATGCGGTGGTCAGACTGACGTGCTGCACGTCACCGGCTGACCCTCAGCGCCGCGGGGCGAGGGCGCGCCAGCCGATGTCGGAGCGGTGGAAGCTCTCAGGCCAGTCGATCCGGGCGATGGCGGCGTAGGCGCGGGCGCGCGCGGTCTCAAGGTCCGCCCCCCGGGCGCAGATGTTCAGGACGCGCCCGCCAGCGGCCCTCAGAACCCCGTCAGCGTCCCGCGTGGTCCCGGCGTGGAAGACCGCCACGTCAGGCCCGAAATCCTGCTCGGCGCCCAGGATCGCCGACCCTGTGCGCGGGGCGTCCGGGTACCCCTCCGCGGCCATGACCACGCAGATCGCCACCTCGTCCCGCCACTCCGGCGCCGGCAGGTCCGCCAGGGTCCCGTTTGCGCAGGCGACGAGATAGGGGACGAGGTCGCTCGCAAGGCGCAGCATCAGCACCTGGCACTCCGGATCCCCGAAGCGGGCGTTGAACTCCACAAGGCGGGGCCCGTCCGCCGTGGCCATCAGTTCCACGAACAGGGCGCCCCGGTAGGGCGCACCCTCAGCGGCGATACCCTCCAGGGCAGGTACGGCCAGCTGGGTCATCACTTGTTCGATCAGGGCCTCGGTGAAGACCGGCGCGGGCGAATAGGTTCCCATGCCGCCGGTGTTCGGGCCCCGCTCGCCGTCGAAGGCCCGCTTGTGGTCCTGCGCCGCGCCGAAGAACCGGACCGTCTGGCCGTCCGACAGCACGAAGAGCGAGCCGATCTCGCCCTCCAGGAACGCCTCGATGACCACCCGGGCCCCCGCGGCGCCAAACCGCCCCCCCAGGGCGTCGTCGATCGCCGCCTCCGCCGTCGCCCGGTCCGGGGCCACGGTGACGCCCTTTCCGGCGGCGAGACCATCGGCCTTGACGACGTAGGGTGGCGAGAACCGGTCCAGCGCAGTCCGCGCAGAGGCGGCGTCCTCGCACACCACCCAGGCCGCGGTGGGAAGGCCGTGGCGGTCGCAGAAGGCCTTGGTGAAGGCCTTTGAGCTTTCCAGTCGCCCGGCGGCGGCGATGGGACCAAAGCAGGGGATGCCGGCGACGGCGAGGGCGTCCGCGAGACCGGCCTCCACCGAGGCCTCAGGGCCGATCACCACGAGGTCGGCGGCCATCTCCCGCGCCAGGGCGACCAGGGCCTCGACCTCGGTGGGCTTCACCGGGGACAGCTCTCCCAGGGCCGCCATGCCAGGATTGCCTGGCGCCATGACGAGGCGGCCGGTCAGAGGGGAGGCGGCGATCTTCCAGGCCAGGGCGTGCTCGCGCCCGCCCGATCCGACGAGAAGGATATTCATGGCCCGCCTTTGGCGCGAGCGGGCCGCAAGGTCAATCGGCCGGAGCCTTCTTGCGGTCGACCTCCAGCGCGTAGCCCGCCGACCGGACGGTCCGGATGGGATCGAAGCCGGGCGCACCGCGGGACAGGGCCTTGCGCAGCCGACCAATGTGGACGTCGACGGTACGCGCCTCGACATAGACGTCCGAACCCCAGACGGCGTCGAGCAGCTGTTCGCGGCTGAAGACCCGGCCCGGGTTCTGCATGAAGAAGTCGAGGAGACGGAACTCGGTGGGTCCCAGGTGGACCTCCTCGCCATCCCGGGTGACCCGGTGGGCGGAGCGGTCCAGGGCCAGGGGACCGCGGACCACTGTGTCCTCGGCGAGGCCGGGCCTGAGCCGGCGCAGGACCGCACGAATGCGCGCCGCCAGCTCGGTCACGGCGAACGGCTTGACCACATAATCATCCGCGCCGGTATCCAGTCCCCGGATGCGGTCGCTTTCCTCGCCCCGGGCGGTCAGCATGATGATGGGCACGTTGCGGCTCTGCGGCCGCTGGCGAAGGCGGCGGCAGACCTCGATTCCGGAGACCTTGGGAAGCATCCAGTCCAGCACCACCAGATCCGGCAGATGCTCCTCGGTCTGGATCAAGGCCTCCTCGCCATCCGTGGCCACGGCGACCGCATATCCCTCTCTCTCGAGGTTGTAGCGCAACAGGGTGCCGAGGGCGTCGTCGTCCTCAACGACCAGGATCCGGGGATTCATGGACATGGGATTACACCCTCAGGTCGTCAGCCCGCGGACGGTCCGCGGGGCTGACCTGCTCGCCGGTGATCTCGTAATGGACGATCTCGGCGATGTTGGTGGCGTGGTCGCCGATGCGCTCGAGGTTCTTGGCCACGAACAGGAGGTGGGCGCAGGCGGTGATCGTCCGGGGATCGCCCATCATGTAGGTCAGCAGTTCCCGGAAGAGACTGTTGTAGTGCTCATCGACCTCCTCGTCGCGCCGCCAGACCTCCATGGCCCGCTCGGCGTCGTTGGAGATGTAGGCGTCCAGGACCTCCTTCAGCCGGGTCTCCACCAGGCGCCCCATTCGCTCTATGGAGCGGTTCAGGGCCGGCATGGGCTCGATCTCGGACAGGACGAGGGTGCGCTTGGCGATATTCTTGGCCAGGTCTCCGCACCGCTCGAGGTTGGAGGCGATCTTCATCGCCGCCATGGTCTTGCGCAGGTCGTTGGCCATGGGCTGGCGCAGGGCGATCAGCCGGATGGCCTTCTGCTCGACGTCGGCCTCTATCTCGTCCAGCCTGTCGTCCTGCTGGAGGACCTTGGTGGCCAGGGCTGGATCACGCCGCACGATCGCGTCGACCGCGTCCCCCAGCTGGGCCTCGGCAAGCCCCCCCAGGCGGGCGCAAGCGGCCCCCAGGGCGTTCAGCTCGTCTTCGTAGGACTTGACGATATGCTCATTCATGGGACCGCCCTCAGCCGAACCGGCCGGTGATGTAGTCCTGGGTCCGTGAGTCCCCGGGACGCGTGAAGATGTCGCCCGTCGGCCCGGCCTCGACCAGCCGGCCCATGTGGAAGAAGGCGGTCCGCTGGGAAACCCGGGCGGCCTGGGCCATCGAGTGGGTGACGATGATGATGCAGTACTGGGCCCGGAGCTCGTCGATCAGCTCCTCGATCCGCGCCGTGGCGATGGGGTCCAGGGCCGAGCAGGGCTCGTCCATGAGAATGACCTCAGGGTTGATGGCGATGGCGCGGGCGATCACCAGACGCTGCTGCTGGCCGCCGGACAGGCCGGTTCCCGGCTGATCCAGGCGGTCGGAGACCTCCTTCCAAAGCCCGGCCCGCTTCAGGGCCTGCTCGACCACGCCCTCCAGCTCGGAGCGGGAGGTGGCGATCCCGTGGATTCTCGGCCCGTAGGCCACATTCTCGAAGATGCTCTTGGGAAAGGGGTTGGGTTTCTGGAACACCATGCCGACCCGCGCCCGCAGCAACACCGGGTCCAGGCTCCGGTCATTCACGTCCTCACCATCCAGAAGGATGCGACCCTCGACCCGGGCGCCCGGGATGGTGTCGTTCATGCGGTTGATGCACCGCAGGAAGGTGGACTTGCCGCAGCCGGACGGGCCGATCAGGGCGGTGACCGCACGGTCAGGCACGTCGAGGTCGATGTCGAAGAGGGCCTGCTTGTCCCCGTAGAAGACATTAATCGCACTGGCGGAAATGCGCGGCGCACCGTCGGCCGGGGCGGCGGCGGCGGAAGGCGTCAGGCGGGGGGGCGAGACCTGGGCGTCTGTCATCTTGTCACCAGCGGCGTTCGAACCGGCGCCTCAGCAGGACGGCGGCGAGATTCATAATGATCATGAAGGCCAGCAGCACCATGATGGCGGCGGCCGTGCGTTCCTGGAAGGCGCGCTCGGAGGCGTTCTCCCAGATGAAGATCTGGACCGGCAGGACCGTACTGGCCGAGGTCAGGGCGTCGGGGACCCCCGGCACGAAGGAGACCATGCCCACCATCAGCAGCGGCGCGGTCTCCCCCAGGGCGTGGGCGAGAGACAGGATGGCCCCGGTCATCACCCCGGGCAGAGCCAGGGGCAGGACATGGTGGAACACGGTCTGGGTCCGGGAGGCGCCGAGGGCCAGGGCCGCCTCGCGGATCGACGGAGGAACCGCCCTGAGCGCGGACCGGGTGGCGATGATCACCGTCGGCAGGGACATCAGGGCCAGGACCAGGCCGCCGACAAGGGGGGAGGACCTCGGTACGTTCATCCAGTTGATGAAGACCGCCAGACCCAGCAGGCCGTAGACGATGGACGGCACCGCTGCGAGGTTGTTGATGTTGACCTCGACCAGGTCTGTCCACCGGTTCTTCGGGGCGAACTCCTCGAGATAGGTGGCCGCCAGCACGCCGATGGGAATGGCCAGGGCGGCGGTCAGCAACAGCATCAGGGCCGATCCGACCACGGCGCCCAGGACGCCGGCCTGTTCCGGTTCGGTGGAATCGGACCGGGTCAGGAAGGTGGTGTTGAATTCGGACTTCACCAGGCCCCCGGCGTTCAGCCGGTCCAGCCAGCCCAGCTGCTCGCTTGTCAGCGGACGCTCGTCTTCCGGTATCGCCCGGGAGATCTGTCCCTTGAAGTAGAGGCCGGCGTCCGCCTTGAGGGGCGCCGAGAGGGTGAGGGTCTTGCCGATCACGGAAGGGTCCGCCTTGACCCGGTCCAGGACCTGGAAGCCTAGATCCCCGGACAACAGCGCCTTCATGGCGTCGCTGCGCGTGCCCAATTCGTCGTCGGCGACTCCGATCCGCTTGAGCAGCTGTTCGGCGATCATCAGGTCATAGTTGGCGCCGCCGGGATCGGCGGGATCAATCCGCGCGGGGTCCACATAGACCTGCGCGGTCAGGCGATAATCGACGAAGGTCGACCAGCCCTGCTGGACGATGCGGCCCAGAAGCAGCAGGAGGAAGCCGAGAGCAACGGCGATGGCGATACGGCCATAGAGCTTGAACCTGCGCTCGGCCGCGTTGCGCGCCTTCAGCCGCCGGGCCACGGCGGCCCTCAGCTCGTCTGAGGCTGGGCGGATCTCAGTCATACTGTTCCCGATATTTCTGCACGATCCGCAGGGCGACCACGTTCAGCGCCAGGGTGACGACGAAGAGGGTCAGCCCCAGGCCGAAGGCCGAGAGGGTCCGGGGACTGTCGAACTCCTGGTCACCGGTCAGCAGGGTGACGATCTGGACCGTCACGGTGGTCACCGTCTCGAGGGGATTGAGGGTCGTGCGGGCCTGCAGGCCGGCGGCCATGGTCACGATCATGGTCTCACCCACCGCCCGGGAGGCGGCCAGCAGCATGGCGGCCATGACCCCGGGCAGGGCCGCGGGCAGCACCACCTTCTTGACCGTCTCGGACCGGGTGGCGCCCATGGCCAGGCTGCCATCCCGCAGGGACTGGGGCACGGCGTTGATGATATCGTCCGACAGGGAAGAGACGAAGGGGATGAGCATGACCCCCATCACCGCGCCTGCGACCAGGGCCATCTGGTTCTGGACCTCACCCAGATAGAGACCCAGGTCGTTGAACGGGCCACCGACCAACTGGGCGCCGATGGCGTTGAAACCCGCCCGGAACAGGGGCCCGACGGTCAGGGCGGCGAAGAAGCCGTAGACCACGGTCGGCACCCCTGCGAGCACCTCCAGAAGGGGTTTCACCAGGCCGCGGGTGCGGGGGGAGGCGTACTCCGACAGGTAGATGGCCGCGAACAGGCCCACGGGAGCGGCCACCAGCATGGCGATCAGCATGATGAGGAAGGTGCCGGCGAAGAGGGGGATGGCCCCGAAGGCGCCTTCCGACACCACCTGGTCGGCGTACATGGCGCTCTGCGGATCCCACTCCAGACCGAACAGGAAGGCGTGAAGCGGAACCGCCTGGAAGAACCGCCAGCTCTCCCAGACGAGCGAGGCCACGATCCCCACCGTCGTGAAGACCGCGGTCACCGAACAGGCCAGCAGCAGGCCCTTGATCCACCGCTCGACCCCCTCCCGGGCCCGGAAGGCCGCCCGGATCCGGCTCAGTCCCCAGACGGCTCCGGCGAGGGCCAGGGCGGCGGCGGCCGCCAGGCTGAAGAGGTGCAGGCGGCCCTCCAGCACCTTCACCTCGGCGGCGGAGGCCTCCAGGGCCGCCTGTACCTCCGGGGCGTAGAGTGTCTCGCTTCTCGCCTGGCCCCGGGCCAGGGAGATGGCGTCATCCCGGAAGATCTGCTGCTCGGCGGCGTCCATCGCGCGCACGACCGCCGGAAGCCGCGCCTCGACGAGGGATTCCTCCACCCGGTCCCCGAAGAACCCCACCAGGAGCAGGACCAGGGCGGCGGGGGCGGCTGTCCAGACGGCGGCGTAGGCACCGTGGTGACCGGGGCGGGAGTTGATAGGCGTGCTCGATCCGCGGGCGATGACCCCCGCGCGCCGGCGCGCCGCCCAGTAGACGGCGCCCGAGAAGGCCATCAGGACCAGAAGCGCGACAAAGGTCAGCATCGATGGGTCACTTCCGGCTCCCTTCGGGCCTGGTGCAGGGCCGCCAGGAGCCTTCGGGGAAGGCAGGGGAGCGGACTCGCCTCGTCATGCCGTAGGTCATTACTGCGACACTTCCATTACGGGGAGTCTCTCCGGCACGAGAACTGTGAAGACCGTTCCGCGGCCGGGGGCGCTCTCCACGGCCAGAACGCCCTGGTGCCGGTTGACGATGTGCTTGACGATCGAGAGCCCCAGGCCCGTCCCGGGACGCTCGCCGCTCTTCTGCCCCTCGACGCGATAGAACCGTTCCGCCAGGCGGGGCAGGTGCTCCCGGACGAGACCCGGGCCTTCGTCCTGCACCCGGATCATGGCGTATCGGGCGCCGGGGGCGTCCGGGGCCACCAGGGTCAGGCGGGCGGCGTCCTCCAGGATGGCCGTCTGGGCCGCCTCACGACCGAGGTTGGCGCGGACCGTCAGCCGGACCCGACCCTCAGCGGGTGCGTACTTCACGGCGTTGTCGGTCAGGTTCTGGATCACCTGCACCAGCTGGTCCCGGTCGCCGCGGACCAGGACCGATCCCGGGGCCGGGAGATCGGCTTCGATCCGCACCCCCCGGCGCGCCGCCTGGGGTGCGAGGGCATCCACCACGTCTGCGGCCGCCAGCACCAGGTCGGTTTCGCTCTGGGGCGCCACGTGCTCGTTTAACTCAATCCGGCTGAGGGAGAGGAGGTCGTCAATCAGTCGGCCCATCCGGTCCGCCTGGTTCTGCATGATCCCCAGGAACCGGTCCTGGGCCTGCCGGTCGTCCCGGGCGTGTCCCTTCAGGGTCTCGATGAAGCCGGACAGGGAGGCCAGGGGCGTACGCAACTCGTGGCTGGCGTTGGCGAGGAAGTCCGCCCGGGTGCGCTCGGCCCGCCGCATGTCAGTCTCGTCGCGGAACAGGAGGACCGCGCGCCGAAGCTGGTCCTCCTCCGGGGCCAGGGGCCGAACCAGCGTCTGGAAGCTGCGCTCCTGGGAGGCGCCTGAGGTGAAGGCGCACCTGGCCTCAACGCCGCCGAACAAGGCCTCGTCGACGGCCGAGAGCACCTCGGGATCACGCAGCACCGAGACCAGAAGCATCGGCGGCGCGGAGATGCGGAACAGGCTGCAGGCCGCGGCGTTGGCCCGCTCGATCCTCAGGCTGCTCAGGTCGTCGGGTTCCCGGGCGGAGACGACAAGGAGGGGATCGGGAGCCGCGTCCAGGAGGGCGGTGAAGCGGGCCTCGACCCGCTCGACCGCTTCGCGCACCCTCTGTTCCGTCGCCTCTGTGGAAGGGCGGACTCCGGAGGGACGGAGCCGCCGCGCCGCGATCGCCGCCGCCGCCGCCCCGGCGAGGAGAAGGGCGGCGATCTCTATCGCCCCCCGGCCGGCCCAGGCCCACACGCCCGCGACAGCCATCACGGCCGAGGCGACGCCAAGGGCGAGGGCGGCGCCGGCAAGCTCCGTGCGGGTTTCAGGCTGAGGCAAGTCGGGTTCCCACTCGGGCGAGGCGACCATGAGGCGTGCTGAATATGACGCTTGAGTGACAGTTCGATGACAGGGGCGGGATATCCACCGGTCTCGCCGTTGGGACGGCGCCGGTGCGGCTTCAATCACCCTGGCGATTGTCCCGACGATCGCCAGGCCCTAGATTGCGCCTCCGCCGTTCGCGTCGGTGATGATCTCCCCGGAGCCCCTATGTCCCTCAATCGATTCGCCGAAGCCGAAGCCGCGTTCCAGGCCGGACGGCGCGACGAGGGCAAGCGCCTGACGGCCGAGCAGCTGGAGGCGGACCCGGACGCCCCGGCCGGGGTCTACCGCAACCTGGGCGCCATCCTGATCCGCGACCGCGATTACGCCCTGGCCGAGACCGTGGGACGGCGCGCAGTGGAGCGACATCCCCGCGATCCGGAGCTCTGGAACATCCTCGGCGTCGCCCTGCGCCGGCTCAAGCGATACCCCGAGGCGGTGGACGCCCTCGAGAAGGCCTTGAGGCTGAACCCCCGCAGCGACTCCATCCAGCAGAACCTCGGGAACGTCTTCAACGACGCCCGGGATCCCCGCGCCATCAAGGTCTTCTCGCAGCTCGTCCGGGCGGCGCCCTCCAACGCCGAGCTCCAGCGGCAGCTGGGGCGCGCCCACTGGTTCGCGAAGGATTTCGACAAGGCCCTCCAGCGCCTCAACCTCGCCACCCGGATGAAGGCCGACATGGTCGACGCCTGGCTGGACCTGTCCGCGGTCAACTCCGACTCCCGCGGCCCCGTCGAGGGCCTCGAGGCCCTGGACCGGGGGCTCAAGGCGTGCCCAGGCGACGCCCGGCTTCAGGAGGCCCGGCTCTCCATGCTGCGCCGTTCGGGGCGTATGCGCGAGGCCGAGCAGCAGATGCTGGACATGCTGAAGGTCACCCCAGACGCCGCCTGGCTTCACTTCCAGCTGGGCGGGGCCCTGACCGACTACGACCGGCCCCGGGCCAACGAACACTTCCGCCGGGCCATCGAGCTCGCCCCAGAGAATGTCGATTACCGGATCACCTACGCCGAGAGCCTGGGGCGCGACCGGACCGGCGACGAGGGCGGCAATCTTGAGGCCGCCTATCGCACCATGGTGGAGGTTCTGGACCAGGCCGAACTGACCCCCGGCAACCTGAAGGTCATCTACGAGCTGCTGGTCCGCGTCGCCGACTATGACCGGCTGGAGGCCCTCGGCAGTTTCTCCAAGGTCGGCCGCACCTGGGCCGATGCTGGCCGGCACACGGCGTTGATGGCTCACCTGGCGCGCGTCCGCACGGCGGAGGACCGGCTGGAACTGGTCGAACAGCACCGCATCTGGGGTCGGCTGGCCGACGCCGCCGCCGCCCGGCGACCCATCACCCACCCGGCGCCGCGCCCGCCCGGCGGCAAGATCCGGGTGGGCTACATGTCCTCGGACCTGCGCGGGCATCCGGTGGCCTACTTCGCCATCCCTCTCTTCGAGCACTACGACCGCAGCCGGTTCGAGGTCTTCTGCTACTCCTGGTACCAGGGCGAGGAGGACCCCACCCAGAAGCAGATCACCCAGTGGGTCGACGGTTTCCGCTGGCACAAGGACATCACGGACCGCGAGGCCGCCCAGCTCATCGCCGATGACAACCTCGACATGCTGTTCGAGCTGGGCGCCACAACCCACATGAACAAGCTCTCGGTCATGTCCTACCGGCCCGCACCCCGGCAGGCCAGCTGGGTGGGCTATCCTCACTCCGCAGGTCCCGAGACCATCGACTACCTGGTCCTCGACCCCTGGATGAATCCGCCGGATCCGCGCCTGGTGATCGAAAAGCCCCTGCTATTGGCCCACACCTGGTACGCCATGGGCGAGCGCGCCTTCCGCGAGCAGCCGGCGATGGACCCCGTCGCCCCGGTGGAGCGCAACGGCTACGTCACCTTCGGCACCGCCAACAACCCCTACAAGTACACGCGCGAGACCGTTACGGCCTGGGCGCGGGCTGTCGCGGGCACGCCGGGCTCGAAGTTCATGTTCGTACGGCCGGAAGGGACCACCCCGACTTTCACCACCAATATCCGGGCGGTCTTCGCAAGCCAGGGCGTGTCCGCCGACCGCGTCATCTTCGAGACCGTGCGCGGCCGCCACCTGCCCTTCTACAACCAGATGGACATCTCGCTGGACACCTTCCCACAGACCGGCGGCACCACCACCTGCGAGTCCCTCTGGATGGGTGTTCCCGTGGTGGCCCGGGTCGGCGACGCCGTCTTCGAACGGATGAGCTATTCGATACTGAACAACGCGGGCCTGGGCGACCTCGTCGGCAAGACCACCGACGAGTATGTCGACATCGCCATCCGACTTGCAGCCGACCCCGCCCGCATCGGCGAGCTTCGCCGCACCCTTCGCGACCGCCTCGGCGCCAGCCCCCTGCGCGACGCCCGGGGCTTCGCCACCGACTGGTACGCCATGGTCGAGCGCGCCATGGCCGATCCGGTGCGGAAGTGAGCGCAGGGCAGATGCCTTGAACCCGCACGTCGGAATCGCCTGGCAGATCGGATCGACCTTCGGTTGGGGCGTCTACGGGACCCAGCTCGCCCTCGGACTGACCCGGCGCGGGCGCCTCCCGACCCTGCTGGAGTCGCCGGGCCCTCTGACCCTGGACGCCCTCGAGGCCGTCCGCCTTAAACCGGCCATGGACTTCCGCCCGCGCCTTATCGAACTGATCCAGAAACAGGGCGAGGGACCCATCGTCTGCCAGTTTCCAGTCCTGCACGCCCGCGGAAACAATGCCGAGCTTCAGTTCGGCCGGCTTTCGCCCCGCACCCGGGGAACCGCCAACCACGCCTGCATCTTCTTCGAGCGGACAACCTTTTCGCCAGACGCTATCTCCCAGCTCAATGGGTTCGATAGCGTCATTGCGGGGTCCGCCTGGAACGGCGCCTATCTTCGGGGCCTCGGGGTCTGCAACGTCGTCGACATCGTGCAGGGCGTCGACGCCTCCCGCTTCTTCCCGGCGCCCCGAAGGGGGCTTCTGGGCGACCGCTTCGCCATCTACTCCGGCGGAAAGATCGAGTATCGCAAGGGCCAGGACCTTGTCGCCGCCGCCTTCCGCGCCTTCCGCCAGCGGCATGACGACGCCGTCCTCGTGACCTCTTGGCACAACGCGTGGCCCCGGGCAGAGGGCGTGCGCCAGATCATGGCCTCCCGGGTGTTCGACGGCTCTGAATTGCTGGACGGCGAGGGCCGGATCGACGTGCTCCGCTGGCTCTCCCTCAATGGCGTCCCGGGCGGGAGCGTCATCGCCCTGCCCGAGATTCCCAACGCCCTCCTGCCGCCGGTCATCCGCGAGTGCGATGTCGCGATCTTCCCCAACCGCTGTGAGGGCGGCACCAATTTGGTGGCTATGGAGACCCTGGCCCTTGGGGTACCGTCCCTACTCTCGGCCAACACCGGGCACATGGACCTGCTGGACCGGCAGATCGGCTTCGCCCTCGGCGACCAGTCTGCCGTCCCCGAGGCCGCTTCCAACCCCGACTACGATGTCTGGGGCGAGAGCTCGGTGGAGGAAATCATCGAGCGACTCGAAGCAGTGTATCAGAAACGGGACGCCTTCCGGGAAGTCGCCCGCGCCCACGCCCGGCTGATGGAGGATCTATCCTGGACCCGGCAGATCGACCGGCTCATGGACCATCTCGACATCGCACCCCTCAAGCCGGGCCATTGAACCGCCCCTCAGCCGCCAGCCGGGCATAATAGTCCGTATACGCGTCGAAGAAGGCCTCGCCCCTCCAGCCGGACGGCAGGCAGGGTTCATCATTCACCCGCACCCGCGGCTCGGGGAAGTCGACCTGGTTATTCAGGACAAGGTCACAGGCCAGGCCGAGGCGCGGGCCCGCCTCCGCAGCCAGGCGCTTGGCGAAGTCGCCCTGGGTCCCCACCAGGCCCGAGGGGCGCGCGTCCAGCTTCACGGGCCTGTCAGATTCCAGCAACCGCCCCGCCAGCCGGACGTAGGCGTCGGCGAGGTGAGGGACCGGCTGGTTGTCGCGGACATAGGCCGGGGTCAGCACCCTCCCGGGTTCGCCCCGGAACCAGGCCTGGAAGAGAGACCAGCCCATTCGCCCTTCTTCCAGCACGCCGAAGGGATTGGCGATGACGAACCGGCCGAAGGACAAGCCCGCCTCTTCCGCGAACCCCGCGAGGGCCCGGCCGGTCAGACCCTTGGAGAGGCCATAGGGGCTCACCGCCGGAGCGTCCGGGCCCTCTCCGCCCTCGCCGGGTTCGAAGACCGTGGCGGTGGAAATGAGGACCCGGCAGCCGCCGTCCGCCGCCGCCCGCACGGCCGGTCCGGCGCCCGCCAGGTTCCGCGCGACGCCGGCCGCGACGTCGTAGTCGGGCGAGCGATAGCCGGGGATGTCGGCCCCGTGGTGGGCGAAGAGGTCGAAGCCGCCGGTGCGGGCAAGGTCGCGGA
Source organism: Phenylobacterium sp. (assembly GCA_020401865.1). Lineage (GTDB taxonomy): Bacteria > Pseudomonadota > Alphaproteobacteria > Caulobacterales > Caulobacteraceae > Phenylobacterium. Next base: position 327,782 of record JADCAS010000004.1, read on the forward strand.
AACGGTCGCTGTCCAGGGGCGCTTCGAAGACCCGCGCGGCGCTGGCGGACAGCCGGGCGACCCGCTCGCCACGCAGACCGGGATAGCCGTCCGCTTGCCGCGTGAGGGGAGCCACCACCTCATGGCCGGCCGCGGCCAGGGCCTCTGCGATCCACAGGCCGGTGAAGGAGCTGGCGCCGGTCAGGAGGATCCGGGCCATGGTCAGGCGGGGCTGAAGTCCGGCCAGGCGGCGTCGCGGTCCGACATCACCCGGGGCTCGGCCGGCCAGGCGATGCCGAAGGCCGGATCGTTCCACCGTACGCCATCGCCCTTCCCGGGTTCGAAGAAGCGGTCGATCTCATAGTGGACGTCGGTGTCGGCCTCCAGGGTCAGGAAGCCGTGCGCAAGGCCCCGGTCGATCAGGAGGGCCCGCCCCGTTTCGGCGCTCAGCTCCACCCCGGTCCACTGGCGGAAGGTCGGGCTCTTCGGCCTCAGATCGACGACGACGTCGAAGATCCGCCCCCGCGTCACGCGCACCAGCTTGCCCTCATCGAAGGGCGCCGGCTGAAAGTGCATGCCCCTCAGGGTGAAGGCCGCCCTGTTCCGCGACAGACTGGTCTGGGCGGGCGAGAAGGGATGGCCGGCGGCGGCGAAGGCCCGCGGGCAGAACAGCCTGGCGAAACCGCCCCGCTCGTCCTCGATGGGATCGATATCCACCACCACGGCGCCGACGATTGGGGTGGGCGTGAAGCGCATCAGTCCCAGATCCGGGGCTCGGGCGAGGCGGTGACGAAGCGGCCGCCCCAATCGCGGATCCGCGCGGTCTGGGACATGATCTCCTCGCGCAGGTTCCAGGGCAGGATCAGCAGGTCGTCCGGCCGTACGACGCCGATCTGGTCCGGCGCCAGGATGGGGATGTGGCTCCCGGGCAGGAACCGGCCCTGCTTGTGCGGGTTGGCGTCGAAGCAGGCGACGATGTCATCCGTACCCACGCCGGCGTAGTTCAGGAAGGTGTTGCCCTTTGCCGCTGCGCCATAGGCCGCCACCTTCCGGCCCGCTGACCTGGCCTGCGCGAGGTAGTCCAGGAAGGCCGAACGCACGGCCTCGACCCGCGCCGTGAAGCCGCCGTAGGTCTCCAGCCGGTCCAGCCCCGCCGCCGCCTCCCGGGCGCGCAGGGCCATCAGGGCCTCGGTCTCGGCGTGGGAGGCGTCCGCCCGGCAGCAGAACAGCCGGAGCGATCCGCCATGGGTGGGCAGGAGCGCCACGTCGAAGGCCCGCAGGCCCTTGGCCTGCAGCACGGTCTCCACCGCCAGCAGGGACAGGTAGGAAAAGTGTTCGTGATAGATGGTGTCGAACTGCACCTGCTCGATCAGGTTCAACAGGTGCGGGAACTCGAAGGTCAGCACCCCCTGCGGCTTGAGCACATGCCGGAAGCCGCCGACGAAGTCGCCGATGTCGGGCACGTGGGCCAGGACGTTGTTGGCGGCCATCAGGTCGGCGGTCAGGCCCCGGGTCGCCAGGTCCTTTCCCGTCGCCTCGTGGAAGAAGACCACCTCTGTGGGCACGCCCCGGTCTCGGGCCGCCGCCGCCGTGTTGGCCGTGGGCTCGATCCCCAGCACCGGCACGCCCATGTCGACGAAGTGCTGCAGGAGGTAGCCGTCATTGCTGGCCACCTCGATGACCCGAGAGTCCGGTCCCAGGCTGAACCGCCGCGCCATGGCCTCGGCGTAGGCCTTGGCGTGGGCCACCCAGCTGTCCGAGTAGGAGGAGAAATAGGCGTAGCCGTCGTCGAAAATCTCGCCTGCCGGGACGGGATCATCCGCCTGGACGAGGAAGCAGGACCCGCACACCCGGGTGTGCAGCGGATAGGTCTTCTCCGTCCCCGCCGCCAGCTGCTCGGGCGTCAGATAGGCGTTGGCCAGGGGCTGAAGGCCCAGGTCCAGGAAGTCCTGGGTCAAGGGCGCGCGGCAGAATCGGCAGGTGGGGGCGGTCATGGCAGGGCCTCATAGCGCGCGATCTGCTCGCGGCACAGGGCCAGGGCGGGTTCACCCGCCGCCTGCCGGCGGTACCACTCCATGCTCCAGTCGATGGCCTCGGGCGCGGTCAGCCGGCTTTCGAAGCCCAGCACCCGCCGGGTCAGCCCTGCATCTATGCCCAGGGCCCTGGCCTCCAGCGACCCCGGGTCCGGCTCGCGCCGCCAGGGCCGTCCGCCGAGGGCCGCCGTCGCCCGGCTGGCCAGCTCGCCCACCGTCACCTCCGCCCCGCCGGGCGCCGGGCCGAAATTGAGGGCCCTCGGCGTCGCCGGGTCCTGCGCGAGGCGCTCCAGGAAGACCAGATATCCCGCGGCGCAGTCGAGCACGTGCTGCCAGGGCCGGGTGGCCTCGGGATGACGCAGGACCACCGCCTCGTCCGCCGCCGCCGCCCGGACGATGTCGGCCACGATCCGGTCGCGGGAGAAATCGCCCCCGCCGATGACATTGCCGCCGCGGGCCGTGGCCACCGGCACGCCGGCCCGGTCGAAATAGCTGCGCGCCATGGAGGCGGTAATGATCTCCGTCGCCGCCTTGGAGGCCGAATAGGGATCCTTGCCCCCCAGGGCGTCGCCCTCGGTGAAGGCCCGGCCCGTCTCGGCGTTGGCGTAGACCTTGTCCGAGGTCACCACCAGAACGGCGGCCAGGGCGGGCCGGTCGCGCAGGGCCTGCAGCAGGTGGGCCGTGCCCATGATGTTGGCGGCGAAGGTGGCGACGGGATCGGCGATGGCGGTGCGCACGATGGGTTGGGCGGCCATGTGCAGAACCAGGTCGAACTCCCCGGCCATCAGGGTCTGGGTCACCTCGGCGGCGTCGCGCAGGTCGGCGATGCGCGAGTCCACCAGTCCGCCCACCCCCGCCAGGTCGAACAGGGCCGGCTCCTGGTCCGGCGCCAGGGCAAGGCCCGTGACCTTCGCCCCCATCTGCGCCAGCCAGACGGCCGTCCAGCCGCCCTTGAAGCCGGTATGCCCGGTCAGAAGGACCCGCTTTCCGGCCCAGAAGGCGGGATCGGGACGGGTCAGGACCACAGCTTCCAGGGCGCCTGGCCCGACGCCCACAGGGCCTCGAGGTTGTTCTTGTCGCGCAGGGTGTCCATGCCGGTCCAGAAGCCCGCATGGGGAAAGGCCATCAGTTCACCGTCGGCGGCGAGGCCCTGCAGGGGCTCGGATTCCCAGGGCATGGGATCGCCCGAGATCCGCCCGACCACCTCGGGCTGCAGCACGAAGAAGCCGCCGTTGATCAGGCCCTCGTCGCCAGGGGGTTTCTCGACAAAGCGGCGAACCTCGCCTTCACGGATGTCCAGGGCCCCGTAACGCCCGGGGGGCGAGACCGCCGTCACCGTCGCTTGCCGGCCATGCGACCTGTGGAAGGCCGCCAGGGCGCCGATGTCCACATCCGCCACGCCATCGCCATAGGTGAAGAAGAAGGGCTGGCCCGGCTCCAGATAGCTCGCCACCCGCCTCAGCCGGCCGCCGGTCATGGTCTCGGCCCCGGTGTCCACCAGGGTCACCCGCCAGGGCTCATGGTGGGTGGCGTGGTACTCCACCGCGCCCTTGGCCAGGTCCACCGTCAGGTCGGCGTTGTGCAGGACGTAGTTGGCGAAATACTCCTTGATCATGTAGCCCCGGTAGCCGAGGCAGATGATGAAATCCCGGACCCCGAAGTGGGAGTACAGCTTCATGATATGCCAGAGGATCGGCCGGCCGCCGATCTCGATCATGGGCTTGGGCCGCAGGTGGCTTTCCTCGGAGATCCGGGTGCCCAGGCCGCCGGCCAGGATCACCGCCTTCATCCCCGCCGCGGGATTGTCGGATTGGGTCAAGACGCTCTGCATCCCTCTGTCGCGCCGCCTGCGCGCGCCTTCTCTTAGCCCGAACCCGTGCGCCAATGAAGCCTGAACGGCCCGTCGACCTGATCATCATCGGCGCCCAGAAGGCCGGCACCACCGCCCTGTTCGACTATCTGGGCGACGATCCGGCCTTTGTCCGGTCCGACGTCAAGGAGGTCCACTTCTTCGATGTCGAGGACCCGGCCGCCCCCACGCCCGACCTGTCCGCCTATGCCGCCCACTTCCCCGACCGACCCGGCGTGCGCGTCGAGGCCACCCCCATCTACATCTACTGGCCCGGCGCGCTGGAGCGGATCGCCGTCGCCTGCCCGGGCGTGCGCCTTGTCCTCCTCCTGCGCGATCCCGTGGAGAGGGCCTGGTCCCACTGGCGCATGGAAACCGCCCGGGGCGCGGAGAGCGAGCCCTTCGCCTGGTGCATTCGCCGGGGCCGCCAGCGCCTCTTCGAGGCCGAGCCCTTCGGCCATCATCGCGAGTTCTCCTATGTCGAGCGCGGCTTCTATGGCGAGCAGGTTGAGCGCCTCTACGCCCTGTTCGATCCCGCCGACGTCCTCATCGCCCGGGCCGAGGACCTCGACGCCGACCCCGGCGCGGTCCTGGCCCGCCTCGCCGCCCTCGCCGGGACCCCGCCGCCGCCGCCCGTGCGGTCCCGCCGGGTCCACGTGGGCGCCCCGGCCCCGATCCCCGAAGCGGACGCCGCCTTCCTGCGCCAGGTTTACGCCTCCGACCAGGCCCGCCTGAAGGCCCTGACCGGGATCAGCTGGGGCGGCTGAACCGCCGTTGACCCCCTCAGTCGGCTCTGCCGACAGCTCCCCCTGGGGGGAGCAATTGGCTCCCTAATTCCTCCCCCTTCCAGGGGGAGGTGGACCGCGAAGCGGGCCGGAGGGGGTCTGCGGAGTCCCGCGACATTCCCCAGGATGCGCGATAGCCTCCATCCATGCGCAGCCTCTCCGCCCTGCCCCTCCTGCTCCTCCTCGCCGCCGCCGCGCCGGCGCCGCCGCGTCTGGCCCTGCCCCTCGCCTGCACGCCGGGGAAGGACTGTTTCCTGCAGAACCATGTGGACCGCGACCCCGGCCCGGGCGTGAGGGACTTCCGCTGCGGGGCCCAGACCTATGAGGGGCATACGGGGACCGACATCCGCCTCACCGACCACGCCGCGCGCCTGCGGGGGGTCGATGTCCTGGCCGCCGCGCCGGGGCGGGTGGTGCGGCTACGCGATGGCGAGCCCGACGTCTCGGTCAGGGACCCCGCCGCCCCGCCCATCGCCGGACGCGAGTGCGGCAACGGCGTCGTCATCGATCATGGCGGCGGCTGGGAGACCCAGTCCTGCCACCTCGCCCGGGGCTCCATCCGCGTGAAGGTCGGCCAGGCGGTCGCCGCCGGCCAGCCCATCGCCCGCGTGGGTCTCTCCGGGAACACCGAATACCCCCACCTGCACCTGACCGTCCGCCAGGGCGCGCTGACCGTGGATCCCTTCCTGCCCGAGGGCGGGGCGGCCTGTTCTGCGCGGGCGGACGGGGCGGGCCTCTGGGCGCCCGCGGCGGCGGCGGCCCTGGCCTATCGCTCCGGCGGCGCCGTGCTGAACGCCGGTTTCGCGGACGGCCCCGTCGACAACGCCCGGGTGGAGGCCGGCGGCCCGCCGCGCCCGGGACGCAACGCGCCCGCCCTGGTGGCCTATGTCCGCGCCATCAACCTGAAGGGCGGCGACCGACCCGTCCTGACCCTCACCGGGCCGGACGGCGTCGTGCTGGCCCGGGCCGAGGGCGCGCCCCTCGACCGCAGCAAGGCCCAGTGGCTGGTTTACGCCGGCAAGCGCGCGCCGCCTGGCGGCTGGCCGGCGGGCCTTTACCGGGCGGACTACGCCGTCCTGCGGAACGGACAGACCGTGCTGAGCCGCCGGTTCGACCTGCGGCTCTGACGACGGCTCAGACGACGATGTCTCCGAAGGCCATGTCGGTGACCCCGGTCAGCTTGATCGCCTCATCCACCGTGCCGTCCGCATTGCGGTCGACGAACATGAAGCCATCCGACCCGACCACGACGAAGACGTATCGGATAACACCGTCCGCAAGGCCATCGGCCACAGCCTGGGCGGCGGCGAACGACCCGGCGTTGTTCAGATCCTCGCCATAGTTGGTGGCGCTGCCGGCGGTGATCCCGAGGGCGAGACGGTCCGACCCGGACACGAAGTCGTTGATGTCGTCGGCGGTCGACGCCAGGAGCCCGGTGTCGCCTGCGGCGAAGACGAAGCGGTCCGCGCCCGCGCCGCCACTCAGGCTGTCGACCCCTGCGCCGCCGCTCAGGCTGTCGTCCCCGCCCAGACCGACCAGGGTGTCGTTCCCGGCCAGGCCCGAGAGCGAGTCCGCAACACCCGATCCGGTGATGTTCTCATTGCCCGCATCCCCGACAACTCTCGGCGTAACGCCCGAATAGCCGAGGCTCGGCAGGGTGTAGGTCGCGCCGGACGCCACGTTGACCACCAGGGCGGAGGCGCCGCCCGATCCGGTGACTGAGGTGAAGGCGAAGGCCGTCAGCTGGGCGGTGCTCAGCGTCGCTGTGACCCCGGCCACCACAAGGTTCTCCACATTGCTGATGGTGATGCCCGGGTCGAACACCGTGGTGCCCGTCACGCGCACGGTATCGGTCCCCGCGCCCCCGTCCACCACTTCCCCGGCCGCCGTTTCGGAGCTGGCGGCGTAGATGAAGGTGTCGTCGTTGGCGCCGCCGACCAGGCTGTCGGTCCCGGCCCCGCCCTGAAGGGTGTCGTTGCCCAGGTCCCCGACCAGGGTGTCGTTCCCGCCCTGACCGAAGAGCGAGTCCACCCCGGACCAGCCGGTGATGTTCTCATTGCCCGCATCCCCGACAACTCTCACCGACAAGCTCGTATAGGTCAGGTTGGGCAGGGTGTAGGTCGCGCCGGACGCCACATTGACCACCAGGACCGAGGATCCCCCCGTGCCGGTGGCGGAGGCGAAGGCCGTCAGCTGGGCGGTGCTCACCGTCGCTGTCACCCCGCCCACCACGAGGAGGCTCTCCACATTGTTGAAGGTGACGCCCGGGTCGAACACCGTGGTGCCCGTCACGCGCACGGTATCGGTCCCCGCGCCCCCGTCCACCACTTCCCCCACCGACACTTCGGAGGTGGCTGTGTAGAGGAAGGTGTCATCGTTGGCGCCGCCGACCAGGCTGTCGGCGCCGGCTCCGCCCTGAAGGGTGTCGTTGCCCGCATCCCCGACCAGGGTATCGTTCCCGCCCTGACCCGAGAGCGAGTCCACCCCGGTCCAGCCGGTGATGTTCTCATTACCCGTTTGCCCGACAACGCTCACCGACAGGCTCGTATAGGTCAGGTTGGGCAGGGTGTAGGTCGCGCCGGACGCCACATTGACCACCAGGGCCGAGGATCCCGTCGTGCCGGTGGCGGAGGAGAAGGCCGCCAGCTGGGCGGTGCTCAGCGTCGCTGCGATCCCGCCCACCACGATGAGGTTCTCCACCTGGGTGAAGGTGGCCCCAGGGTCGAACACTGTGGCGACCGTCACACGAACGGTATCGGTGCCCGCGCCCCCGTCCACCGCCTCACCCGCCGCCGATTCGGAGGCCACGGAGTAGAGGAAGGTGTCGTCATTGGCGCCGCCCACCAGGCTGTCGGCCCCGGCGTCGCCCCAGAGGGTGTCGTCGCCGTTCCCGCCTCCCAGGGTGTCGTTCCCCGCCAGGCCGATCATCGAGTCGGCGGCGCCGGATCCGGTGATGTTCTCGTTCCCCGTCGCGCCGTTGATCTGCACCGTCAGGTCGCTGATCGTCCCCAGAGTCCCAAGGTTCACCGTCGACCCGGAGGCCACGTTCACCACCAGGGTCTCCACCGCGCCGCCGACAACGCCGCTCATGGTGAAGGTCTGGCCCGTCAGCTGGGCGCCCGAGAAGGTCCCCGTCAGCCCGCTGCCGATCGTCACCGCCGAGATGTTGCTGAAGGTCACCCCGGTCATGTCTATGGAGGCGGTCAGCGACACCGTATTGGTCCCGGTTCCGCCGTCCACAGCCTCGCCCGCACTCACCTCGCTGGTGGCGGTGTAGAGGAAGATGTCGTCGTTGGCCCCGCCGGTCAGGCTGTCGGCCCCGGCCCCGCCCCAAAGGGAGTCGTTGCCCGTATCCCCGACCAGGGTGTCGTCCCCGGTCAGACCGACCAGGGTGTCGTTTCCGGCCAGGCCCAGGATGGAGTCCACCCCGGTCCAGCCGGTGATGTTCTCGTTACCCGCTTCCCCGACAATTCTCACCGACAGGTTCGTATAGGTCAGGTTCGGCAGGGTGTAGGTCGCGCCGGACGCCACATTGACCACCAGGGCGGAGGATCCCCCCGTCCCGGTGGCCGAGGAGAAGGCCGCCAGCTGGGTGGTGTCCACCGTCGCTGTGACCCCGGCGGCCACAAGGTTTTCCACCTGGGTGAAGGTGACCCCCGGGTCGAACACCGTGGCGCCCGTCACGCGCACGGTATCGGTGCCCGAACCTCCGTCCACCACCTCCCCGGCCACCGCATCGGTCGTCGCGGTGAAGAGGAAGGTGTCGTCGTTGGCGCCGGCGATCAGGCTGTCGGCCCCGGCGCCGCCGGAAAGGGTGTCGTTGCCCGCATCCCCGACCAGGGTGTCGACGCCGTCACCGCCGTCCAGGGTGTCGTTGCCGACGCCCGCCAGCACCGAGTCGGCGCCCATGCCGGCCGTCAGGCTGTCGGACCCGGTTTCGCCAGACAGGGTGTCGGCGCCGTCGCCGCCGTCCAGGGTGTCGTTGCCGTCGCCCGCCAGCACGGTGTCGGCGCCCATCCCGGCCGTCAGGCTGTCGGCTCCGGTCTCACCAAACAGGGTGTCGTTGCCGTCGCCGCCGTCCAGGGTGTCGTTGCCGTCGCCCGCCAGCACGGTGTCGGCGCCCGCCCCGGCCGTCAGGCTGTCGGCGCCCGTCTCGCCCGAAAGGGTGTCGTCGCCGTCGCCGCTGCCCAGGGTGTCGTTCCCGTCGCCGCCGAACAGGGAGTCGGCGCCCGTTCCGGCCAGGATGAAGTCGGCGCCCAGACCGCCCTCGGCCCGGTTGGCCCCGTCACCGGCCAGAATGCGGTCGTCGCCATCCCCGCCCAGCAGGGTGTCGGCCGACCCCTCGCCGACCAGGGTGTCGGCTCCGGCCTCGCCGATCAGGCTGTCGGCCTCGGCGCCGCCGCCCACGATCGAGTCGTTTTCGGTCCCCCCGGCCACACTGTCCGCGCCCAGAGTGTCGCTGATCGTGTCGGCGCCCGCGCCGCTCACGATCAGGTCTGCGCCAGCCTCGCCGTTGAGGGAATCCGCCCCCGCGCCGCTGGTGATCCGGTCGTCGCCCGCACCGCCCAGCACCGTGTCGGCCCCGGCGTCGCCGATGAGGGTGTCCAGTCCCGCGCCCCCGTTGAGACTGTTGGCGCCGCCGCCGCTGGTGACGCTGTCGTCGCCGTCGTCACCCAGGAAGGTGTCGCTGCCGACCCCTCCGGTAATGGTGTCGGCGCCCGGCCCGCCAAAGCCGAGGTTGGCGCCGTCGCCCGGGTCGAGAATGTCGTTGCCGTCGCCGCCGGACATGGTGTCGGCGCCGCCAAGGGCGGTCAGGGTGTCGGCGTCGGGGCCGCCGTCCAGCTGGTTGTCGCCCACCCCGCCGACCAGGCTGTCCGCCCCTTCAGCGCCGATCAGCTGGTCACTGGCGGGGCCGCCGTTCACAGTGTCGTTGTCGACGCCGCCATCCAGGGTGTCGGCGCCGCCGACAAGGGGATCATTGTCGCCGTTGATCAGATCCGCGCCGCCGAACCCACTGAGGTTGTCCGGGCCGCCATTGCCCGTCAGCGTGTCCGGCAAGGGGGTGCCGACGATCGGCGACTGCAGGCTGCCGCCCACCAGGCGCACATAGATATCGATCTGGTTGTCGTTGTCCGTGTCCGCGAAGGCGTAGGTGTCGGTCCCCCCCACCGAGGTGAAGACAAGGTCATGGAGGCCTGAAGTGATCAGGCCCTGGGCCTGGATCAGAGCCGAGGCGTAGGTCGGCGCATCTTCGGAGGTGAAGGCGCTGATGCCCTGCCGGCCCAGATCCAGCTCGTCGCCGACGCCGGCGTCGAAGTCGGTGATCATCTCCATGGTCTCAGGGGTCTGGCCGCCGCTCTCCCCCCTGCGGATGATGAAGATGTCCGCGCCGTCGCCGCCGGTCAGGGTGTCGGCGCCGGAGCCGCCAGCGAGGGTGTCCGCGCCGTCCCCTGCGGAGAGGATGTCGGCCCCGTCGCCGCCGGAGAGGCTGCCGGCGCCGATCGAGGCGGTCAGGGTGTCGGCCCCGTCGTCGCCGGTCAGGGTTCCGTCGCCCACCAGCCTGTCGGCGCCCGCGCCGCCAGAAACGGAGTTGGCCCCCAGATCGGCGTTCAGGCTGTCATTGCCGGCGCCGCCCGTGAGGGTGTCGGCGCCCCCGAGGGCCGCCAGGGTGTCGGCGCCGTCGCCGCCCTCCAGAAGGTTGGCTCCCGCATCGGCCTCCACGCGATCGTTGCCGTCGCTGCTCAGAACCGTGTCGGCCCCGGCGGAGCCGAGGACCGTGTCCGACCCCGCCCCGCTGAGAATGCTGTCGTCACCGCCGCTGGAGGTGATCCGGTCGTCGCCGTCGCCGCTGATCTGGGTCTCGGATCCGGCGCCGCCGTTCAGGGTGTCATTCCCGGCGTCGCCGGTCAGGGAGCTGGCCCCCGCGCCCCCCTTCAGCAGGTCGTCGCCGTCGCCGCCGACCAGGGTGTCCTGCCCCCCGGCGCCGTCCAGGGTGTCGGCGCCCACGCCGCCATTGAAGAAGTCCAGTCCAGCGCCGCCGCGGATGTCGTCCGCCCCCTCGCCGCCGGAAGCCAGGACCGATCCGCCCGAATTCGCCGACAGGTCCAGCAGGTCGTCTCCGCCGCCGCCCATGAAGGTGGCCGTGCCGGTGGCCCCGGCGCCGATCACCGTGTCGTGGCCTGCGCCGGTATCCACCGTATCGTTGCCGCCGCCGGCAATGATCGAATCGTTCCCGTCCCCGCCCAGCAGGGTGTCCGCCCCGGTTCCGGCGGCCAGGGTGTCATTGCCCAACCCGCCGGTGACGCTGTTGGCCCCGGCGCCCACCTCGATCCGGTCGTGGCCGTCGTCCCCGGTGGCGATGTCAGAGCCGGCCCCGGCCAGCAGGGTGTCGTCCCCCTGACCGCCGAACAGGGTGTTCGCCCCCGCTCCGGCCTGAACGCTGTCGGACCCGTCGCCCGTCTGGACCAGGTCGTCCCCGCCGCCGGCCAGGGCGGTGTCGGCCCCGGTTCCCAGGTCGATCCGGTCGGACCCCCCGTTGCCGGTCACGCTGTCGGCCCCGTCACCCGCCGTGATGGTGTCCGAGGCCCCGCCGCCGGAAATCCGGTCGTCACCGGCATCACCGGTCAGGGAGGAGGCGCCTGCGCCCCCGACCAGGGTGTCGGACCCGTCGCCGCCCAGCACGGTGGAGGCGCCGTCGTTGGAGATCAGGCTGTCGGCGCCCGCCCCGCCCACAATCATGGCCGCGCCCGTGGCCCCGTCGCCGACGACCGTGTCGTCCCCGTCGCCGCCGTTCACGCTGTCCCCGCCGGCCCCGGCGCCGGTCATGACCACCCGGTCGTTCCCGGCCCCGCCGATGACGGTGTCGGAGCCGGACCCGATGGTCAGGGTGTCGTCGCCCAGGTCGCCAAAGACCAGGTTGGCGCCATCCCCCGCCGACAGGCTGTCTTGCCCCTGTCCGCCCAGCACGGTGTCCGCGCCGGCCCCGGCGGAGACGGTGTCGTCCCCCAGATTGCCGTGAACATAGTTGGCGCCCTCGCCGGCGAAGAGGGTGTCGTTCCCCTGACCGCCCAGCAGGCTGTCCGCGCCGTCCCCGGCCACCACGGTGTCATTGCCGACATTGGCGTTGACGCTGTCGCCGCCCCCGCCGGCCAGGATGCGGTCATCGCCGGCCCCGCCGGTGATCGTGTCGGCGCCAGTCCCCGAGGTCAGGCTGTCATCGCCGCCGTCCCCGGTGAGGCTGTTGTTTCCGGCGCCGGCGCTGATCGTGTCCGCGCCGTCGGCGCCGATCACCGTGTCGGCGCCCGCGCCTGCAGAGACGCAGTCCGCCCCGGACGCGGCGTCCACCCGGTTGGCGCCCTCGCCCGCCGCCAGCCGGTCGGCGCCGTCGCCACCATTGACGGTGTCCGATCCGCTCCCGGCGGTGACGGTGTCATCGCCCAGGTCCCCCGAGACGAAGTTGTCGCCGTCCCCGGCGCGCAGGTCATCACCGTCCTGACCGCCCAGCAGGGTGTCGGACCCGGCCTCGGCGATCACCGTATCGGCGCCGATATTGCCGTTGGCCCAGTTGGCCCCGGCGCCCAGCTCGATCCGGTCATTGTCCCGGCCGCCGTAAATGGTGTCGTTGCCCACCCCGCCGGTCAGTGAATCCGCGCCCGAATTGCCCTGCAGAACGTCGGAGCCTTCGCCGCCCGCGAAGGTGTCGGCGCCCTCGCCGCCATAGAGGCCGTCATCCCAGGCCGTCCCCAGAATGCAGTCCGCCCCGGTGGTGCCGGGAAACAGCATGGAAGAGTTGGGAAAAATGATCTGACCGGTCAGGCCCCCAAATCCGGCCAGGGCGGAGGCGTTGAACTCCCGGGTGACGCCGTTGAAGGTCAGGGCGATCCGGGGCTGGAGGGACGGCAGATCTTCCGGCAGGCCCGGCAGGGGAACGAACACCACCTGCACCATGGACGCCGAGGCCCCCGGCGTGGAGAAGGTCAGGCTGTCGCTGGCGGTGAAGGCCAGGGCTTGTTCAGGGGTGATCGTCTCAAAGGTATACGTCGCCACAATACGTCCCCCGCCAGCCGGACATCCGGCGACCCACGCCAAGCACCTGATTCGAAATCTTGTGCAGAGATTAATGATTTAGCGTCGTGCAGCAGTGGGACAAGGCGAGTCTTCGCCTTTATCCCCATAATTTAGGGGCGCCCGGGCGATGACCTCCGCTCGGGTGACCCCGCGATCGGTGGCGTCCTGCAGAACGATGACAGGGAAGGCGGCGACGCCTGTGTCCTGACCGGTGAACAGGAGGCGGTCGCAGACCCTCCGTGCCTCAGGGGCAGGTTCGCCGCGAGGGGTTGCAGACCCCTCAAAGCGGGCTGTGTGCAAAAGAAAAGGGCCGCCCCGAAGGGCGGCCCGATCCTTGGGCTCACTTCTGACCGGGGTCAGATCAGGAAGTCGCCACCGGCAATCACCACGACACCGGTGAACGAGATCGCCGTGTCGATCACGTTGTCATCATTGGTGTCCGCGAAGAGGTAGGTCGCTGTGGTGTCGACGGACACGACGACCAGGTTGGACGTCCCGGCGCTGATCACACCCGCGGCTGCGGTCAGAGCGCTCCCGAAGGTGCTCGCCGTGGCCAGGTTCTCCACCGCGCCCCCGACACCGATCGAAAGCTTGTCGACCAGGGTCGTGAAATCGGTGATCCGGTCGATGGCGCCTTCGGTGAGGGAAGAGGCGTCGCCCGCCGCGAAGACGAAGCGATCGGCCCCGCCGCTGCCCGTGACCGTGTCGGCGCCTACGCCGCCGGTGATCGTGTCATTGCCGGTCCCGGCCACAATCGAGTCGCCGCCCGTATTGCCGAAGAGGCTGTCCGCGCCGGCGCCCGAGCTGGCGATGGTGTCCGCCCCGTCGCCGCCGGTCACGGTGTCGGCCCCGGCCCCCGATGTCAGGGAGTCGTCGCCCGCACCGCCACTGACATTGTTCGTCCCGGCGCCGGCAACGACCGTGTCGCTTCCGTCACCCGCCATGATGGTGTCATTTCCGGCATCGGTGGTGATGCTGTCGCCGCCGGAGCCGCCGTCGACAGCGTCGTCACCGCCGGCGCCGGTGATCTGGTCTGCGCCGTCGCCGCCGCTGACATTCTCTGAGCCCACACCGCCGGTGACGGAGTCGTTACCGGCTCCACCCGTGATGGTGTCGGCGCCGCCACCGGACGTGATGGCGTCAGCACCGTCGCCGCCGGAGAGGTTCTCCGACCCGACGCCGCCCATCAGCTTGTCGTCGCCACCTTCGCCGGTGAGCGAGGACGCGCCCGCGCCACCGGTGAGCTCGTCGGCGCCTTCGCCGCCGATCAAGGTGTCGAGACCGCCTGCGCCGCCGTTCAGGGTGTCGTTGCCGGCGCCGCCGACCACGTAATCCATGCCCGAGCCGCCGGAGTAGCTGTCAGCGCCGTCGCCGCCGTCGGCGGAGACGGAGTAGGCCGAGCCGGTCACCACGAAGGTGTCGTCACCCAGGCCGCCGATCAGGGTTTGACGGTCGGTGTTGGCGGCGAGAGCCGAGATGAAGCGGTCATTACCCGCATCGCCGTTGACCACGTCATTGCCACCCGCGGTCGTCAGGGTGTCGTTGCCGTCACCCCCGGTCAGGGTGTCAGTGCCGGCGCCCCCGTTGATCGTGTCGCTGCCGGCGCCGCCATCGACATTGTTCCGACCTGCGCCGGCCGTGATGTCGTCGTCGCCCGCACCACCGGTGATGACGTCGTTGTCGGCGCCCGCCGTGATGACGTCATTACCGTCATCCCCGGCGACCGTGTTGTCGCCGGCATTGACGACAATCGTATCGTTTCCGGCCCCGCCGCTGACATTGTCGTTGCCGGTACCCCCGGTAACGCTGTCGTCACCGTCTCCGGCGTTGACCACGTTATTGCCGTTGCCGCCGGCGCCCGTATCGTTGCCGACGCCGAGGTCGAGGGTATCATTGCCATCAGCGCCTGTGATGCTGTCCGCGCCGTCGCCGCCGAGCAGGGATTGGCTGCCAGCGGTGCCGACTGTCGGGTTCTGGGCCGAGATGGTATCGTCGCCGGCACCGCCGATGACCGTAGAGGCGCCCGCGTTGGACAGGACAGTATCGTTACCGTCACCGCCATCGATCATGTAGGCGCCCGTGGTTTGGTCGGCGATCACCGTATCATTGCCGGCGCCGCCGATGATGTTGTCCGAACCCGTCCCGCTCAGGATGATCCGGTCGTTCCCGTCACCACCGTTGATGGTGTCAGAACCCGTCGCCGCCGTGATGGTGTCGTTTCCGAGGTCACCGAAGACCAGGTTGCCGCCTTCACCCGCGTTGATGGTGTCTGCGCCCTGACCCCCGAGGATGGTGTCCGCTCCGGAACCCGCGGTCACGCTGTCGTCACCCAGGTTGCCGTGCACGTAGTTGGCGCCGGCGTCGGCCACGATGGTGTCCCCACCCTGACCACCGAGCAGGCTGTCAGCCGCCGTACCGCCGGTGATGGAGTCTGCGCCGGCATTGCCATTGACGCTGTCCATGCCGCCGCCGCCGGTGATGACGTCGTTATCGTCACCGCCAGAGATCGTATCGGAACCCGTGCCCGTCGTGATGGTGTCCGTCCCGGCGTCGCCGGAAACGCTGTTGGCGCCGTTTCCACCGTCAATGCTGTCGATGCCGGCGCCGCCCATGATCACGTCATTGCCGCCCGTGGCGGCAATCGTGTCGTTGCCCGCGCCGCCGTCCAGGACGTTGGCGCCGCTGCCGCCATTCAGGCTGTCATTGCCGTCGCCACCCGTCAGGGAGTCCGCGCCGGTCAGGCCCGACAGGGTGTCGTTGCCAAGGTCGCCGAACACCTGGTTGGCGCCATCGCCCGCGATCAGGCTGTCGTTGTCGGCGCCGCCATAGATCATATCGGCGCCCGTGCCGCCGGCTACGACGTCGTCACCCTTGTTGCCGTTCACCCAGTTGGCGCCCGAACCGGTATCGATGATGTCTGCGTCCGCACCACCATAGATGGTGTCGCTGCCGGCGCCGCCGGACAGGTTGTCCTGGCCCATATTGCCCTGGAGTACGTCGTTACCGTCGCCGCCGACGCCGGTATCATTGCCCGAGCCAAGGTAGAGGGCGTCGTTACCCGTCGATCCGGTGATGTTGTCCCCTCCGGTCGTGCCCACGTAGAGCATCGACGAGTCCGGGAAGATGATCTGGCCCGTCACGTTACCGACGCCGCCGGCGGCGACAAACTTCTCGCCGAAGGTCTTGGTCATGCCGTTGAAGGTCAGAGCGAAGGACGCCAGCGTGGGATTCGGGAAGCCGGCTGCGGCGTCCGTGATCACCACTGTCACCGCCGTCGCCGTGGCGCCCGGGGTCGTGAACGTCAGGGTGTCCTTGGTTGCGTCGAAGGCCAACGCATCTGCGGCGCTGATCGTCTCGAACGTGTAGGCGGTCATTCTTCTCTCCAGTGTGTTTCACTCGGACCGACGAAATGTCCGGCGCCACGACCCCATGGACACTTCCATCGGACGGGTTCCGGCGGTCCGTAGCCCCAAGCTGTGACCATCACATGACGTGCCACGGCGCAGGTTAAACGAGCCCGACCAAGCCGTAGCCCAAGCGATTCAATTGCGCAACTGCAAAAACCCCCGGTTTTCAGTGGCGCCACGCAGGGGTGATGCAAGAAGGTCACGCCCCCGATTCCACACCTCTACTTGTCGCGCATCGAGGCGTTCACCGTGTCCGTCAGGGGGCCGACGATATAGCCCATCACCGTGCGCCGGCCCGTGGTGATCATCACCTGGGCGGGCATTCCGGGGGTCACGGTCTCGCCCCGGGGCAGCTTGGTCAGCTCTTTCGGGTCGATCTTCAGGTCCGCGCGGTAATAGGACTGGCCCGACTTCTCGTCGGTCAGCTCGTCCGCCGAGACATTGGTCACCACCGCGTCGAAGGGCGAGACCCGGCGGGTGGAAAAGGCGGTGATGGTCACCCGGGCCTTCATGCCGGCGGAAATCCCCTCGATCTCGTCAGGCTTGATTCGCGCGGTCACCGCCAGGGGCGCGTCGGAGGGCACCACCGCCATCAGAAGCTCGCCCTGCCCCACCACGCCGCCCACGGTGGACTGGGTCAGGTTCAGGACATAGCCGTCCACCGGCGCGCGCACCGTCGCGCCGGCCAGGGTCTGGAGGGCGCTGGCCAGCTTGGGCCGGGCGTCGGCCAGGGCGGCCTGCATCTGGCGCAGACCTTCGGCCGACTGGCTGATTCGCTGATCGCTGAGGGCCGCCAGCTGGACCTGGGCCTCGCCCTTCTGCTGGGCCAGACGCTGCTGCTCGGCGGTCAGGGCGCCCCGGCGGCCGGCCAGGTCGGAAAGGGCGCGCTGATAGCGCAGGATCAGGGTCCTGGGGGCGTAGCCCTGGGCGTAGAGGGTCTGATAGCCCTCCAGCTCCTGCCGGGTCAGGGCGACGTTCTCGTCCAGGGCGACGATCTGGGCCCGCACGCCGGCCATCTGCGAATCGATCTGCTGGGTGCGCTGGCGCAGCACCTCGGCCTGGCTGTCAAAGAACTGCAACCGGCTGGCGAAGAGGAATTCCTGGTCGCGGATCATCGCGCCGACCCGGGGGTCGGAGATCCGGGCGGTCAGCTCGGCGGGAAAGGCGATCTGCCGGGCGCCGGAGGCCTCGGCCTCGAACCGGGCCACCTGGGCGGCGTAAGTGTCGACCTGGTTCTGCATCACGTCTGCGGCCGCCCGGGGCTGGACGTCATCCATGGTCAGCAGGACCTGGTCCTTCTTCACCTTCTGGCCTTCGCGCACCAGGATGGCGCGGACGATCCCGCCCTCGCGATGGCGGATGATCTTGCGGTTCTCTTCCACACGGACCACGCCGGGGGCGATGATGGCGCTGTCCAGGGGGGCCACGATGGCCCAGCCCAGCAAGCCGACCACGAAGACGCCGATCAGGACGGCGCCGGTCACCATGGGGCGGCGCAGGCGGCGCTCCAGGTCCGGGTCCATGGGCTGGTCCGAGACCTTCAGCGCGGGCTCGATCCAGCGGCGCACGGAGTCGAGGGGGCCGCCGGGCTTGCCGGGGGCGCCGAAGCCGGACTTGCGGGGGTCGGCGTTCATCGCGGGCCTCCGCCTTCCACGGCCCGGAGGGGGGCGGCGGGGGCGGCGAACTTGGCCATCACCGCCTCGCGGGGGCCGAAGGCCTCCATGCGGCCGTCGCGCAGCACCAGCATCTTGTCGGCGGCCCGGAAGATGGAGGGCTTGTGGGCCACCAGGACGATGGTCGTTCCCCGGGCCTTGGCCGCGTCCAGGGCGGACAGCAGGGCCTCTTCGCCCTCGGCGTCCAGGGCGGCGTTGGGCTCGTCCAGAACCAGCAGGGCGGGATCGCCGATCAGGGCCCGGGCCAGGCCCACCCGCTGGCGCTGGCCGGCGGAGAGGATGCGGCCGCTCTCGCCCAGGTCGGTCTCATAGCCCTGGGGCAGGCGCAGGATCATGCCGTGGACGCCGGCGGCCTGGGCGGCGGCCACCACCATCTCGTCGGTGAGGTCGTCGCGGAAGCGGGCGATGTTGTCGCGGACCGTGCCGGGGAAGAGCTCTGTGTCCTGGGGCAGGTAGCCCACATTGCGGCCGAAGTCGGCCCGCTCCCAGGCGTGGACGTCGGCGCCGTCCAGGCGGATGGAGCCGTGGGTCGGGGGCCAGACCCCGACGATCAGCCGGGCCAGGGTCGACTTGCCGGCGCCGGAGGGGCCGATGACGCCCAGCATCTCGCCGGGCTCGACCCGGAAGGCCAGGGCCTGGACGGCGAAGCGGTTGGCGCCGGGCGGGGCGAAGTTGACCCCCTCCACCGTCAACAGGCCCTTCGCCTTCGGCAGGGCCGTGGCGGGGACGGGCTCCTTGTAGCCCTCGAACACCGTGGTCAGGCGCTCGAAGGCCCGGGCGCCGTTCATCAGGCCGTCCCAGCTGCCCACCAGCCGGTCGATGGGCTGCAGGGCCCGGGCGCCCAGGATCATGTTGGCGAACAAGAGGCCCACATGGATCTGGCCGGTGACCACCAGCCAGGCGCCGACGGCGATGATCAGCACCTGGATGCCCTGGCGCAGGCCGCGGGAGATGTTGGTCATGAAGCTGGCGTCGTCGCTGGCCAGCGAGCTGCGGTCCATGGTGGTCTGGCGGAAGCCGCGCCAGCGGCCGGCCAGGGGCTCGGTCAGGCCCATGGCCCGGACCACCTCGTTGTTCCTCAGGGCCTGGTCGGTGAAGCCGTAGCTGCGCAGGGCCGCCTCGTTGGCCTCCTGCAGCAGGGGGCGGGTGCGGATGTCCTGCAGCAGGGCCACGCCCAGCAGGACCAGGGCGCCCAGGAAGGTGATGACGCCGATCACCGGGTCGACCACGAACAGCACCAGCATGAAGATCGGCATCCAGGGCAGGTCGAACAGCACGCCGAAGGCCGGGCCGGTCAGCATCTGCCGGAAGGTGTCAAGATCGCGCAGGGCCTGGCTGCGGGCCTGGGGCATGCCGCGGGCGGCGCCCTCGAACAGGGCCCCGAAGACGTGGGCCGAGACCCTCTGGTCCAGCAGGACGCCGAAGCTGATCAGCACCTTGGCCCGGTAGTGGTCGATGATCGAGGACATGGCGAAGGCGCCCAGCACGCCGACGGTCAGGACCAGCAGGGTCGGCACGCTCCCGCTCGGCAGCACGCCCGCATAGATGTGCGTCGTGTACAGCGGCATGGCGAAGTAGAGCAGGTTCGAGACCAGGCTGAAGACGCCCGCATAGATCAGCGGCCGGCGCCCCTCCTTCACCGCGCGGGTGAGGGGGTTGTCGGGCATGGCGGCGAAGGGGTTGAAGATCTTCATCCGGGATCTGAACTCGTTCCTGGCGCTCGGCGGGCGGACCATCGCCCCAGAAGGTTTACGAAAAGCAAGAGAATTCCGCGAGAGGGTTCTCGGAACCCCCCCAACCCCGTGTCCCCGGCGCCACGCCGGACGCCCCGTCATTCCTCCCCCTCACCCCGCTCCGCGGAAAGCAATGGGCTCCCCAATTCCTCCACCTCTTGAGGGGGAGGTGGACCGCGCAGCGGGCCGGAGGGGGTTTTCTGAACCGCCGTTGCACCCCCTCAGTCGGCATTCGCCGACAGCTCCCCCTGATGGGGAGCAATTAAGTTACTGTAATTCCTCCACCTTCAGGGGGAGGTGGACCGCGCAGCGGGCCGGAGGGGGTTAACGGCGTGGGGGCCTGTGCACCGGGGATCGATTCGACCTAGGCTTGGCGCATGACCGGTTCCTCCCGTCTTGCGCCGCCCCTCGCCGGGGCTGGCCGGGTCGCCATCCTCGGCAGCTGCGTGACCCGCGACCTGTGGCGCATGGCGGGGGCGCCGGCGGACGACCTTCTCTATATATCGAGGACCCGGCTGCCGAGCCTGTTCGCCGTCCGGCCGGAGGGACTGGTCCTGCCCGAGGGTCCGGCGCCGGGCCTGCGACCGAATCCGGCGCAGGCCCTCCGTACCGACCTTTCAAAAACCGGACTGGCGAAGCTGGCCGGATTCCGTCCCGACCTGGTGATCCTCGACTTCATCGACGAGCGGTTCGATCTGCTGGCGGGCGCCGGGGGGGTGGTGACCGCCTCCTGGGAGCTGGAGACCTCCGGCTGGGACGCCCTCCCCCCCCTCTTGACGCTACGGCGCCTCGACGCCCTGGGCGACGCCGACGCGACGCTGTGGCGACGCTCTCTGGACGCTCTGGCGACGCTGTTCGCCCCCGGCGGGGCCCTTTCGGGGGCGCGTCCGGTTCTGCATGAGGCTGTCTGGGCGCCCGCCCTGCGGACGCCGGCAGGACGCACCGAGCCCCTGGCGCCGGACCTCGAAATCACCCCCGGCCGGAGGGCGTCGCGGGCGGCGCACAACGCCCGGCTGGCGCGCATGCACGCCGCGGCGCGGGGGGCCATGCCTGGCCTGACCGTCGTCAAAGCCCCGGAATCCTTGATCTTTTCGGATCCTGACCACGTCTGGGGCCAGAGCCCCTTCCACTATGTCCCCGACTATTACGCCGAGATCTGGCGCCAGTTAGGGGGCGGCTGAGCGGCGGGCGAGGGCCTCCGCCGGCGTGATCCCTGAGCGGATCGCCTCCGGATCGTCCAGCAAAGCGAGGGCCGGATGCAGCCCTTCCGGCCCCAGGACGGCCCAGGCGCCGCCGGCCAGGTAGTCGCTCAGGGGGTCCTTCGAGGGGTCCATGGCGGCGCCCCTGGCCTCGGCGTAAGTCCTTGAATTGAAATAGGGACCCGGGCTTTCCAGGGTGTCTCGCGCGGTCAGGACGAAGCGCGCCAGGGCCTCGGTTTCGCCGTCGTCCAGCCCCGATTCGCGCCGCCAGGCCGGGTCGAACAGGGGGTGGGGCGAGGCGCCCCGCCGCCAGCCCTCGGTCAGGTACCCGACAAGGTCGCCGCGGGCCCAGGCCGGATCGAACAGCCGGTGCGGCGACAGCCCCCGGGCCGCGCCGGTCCGCAGGTAGTGCAGCACCGGGTTCTCCCCTGTCGCGGCCAGTTCCGGGGCCTGGGAGACGTACCCTTCCAGGCTGAAGAGGGGGTGCGGATCGCGGCCTTCGGCGGCGCCGAGGCGCAGGAAGTGGTCGAGGGGCGTGAGGCCGGTCCGGGCCAGTTCGGCGGCGTTACGCCCGGCATAAAACCTTGAATCGAAAAGGGGATGGGGCGAGATGCCGGCGTCTCCGCCCCAGGTCAGGTAGTGGGCCAGGGGGTCGGCGCCGACGGGCTCAGGCGCCTGGGCGGCGTACCAGTCGGGATCGAACAGGGCCGCGCCCTCGCCCAGGCGGGCCCGGGCGCGGACGAGGGCCCGTCCGGGGGCGCCGAGCCGGGCCAGCACCTTCTCCGCCAGCTTGCGGAGCCGGTTGCGCCGGTCCGGCCGGCGGTGCGCGAAAGCCGCGGCGCGGTAACGATCGAACTGCGAGGCCCGCAGCCGGGCCTCCGCCGCCGCCCGGGCGCCCAGGGCCTCGGCCAGGGCCTCGCCCAGCTGCAGCCGGACCTGCGCCTCGGCGGTCTCGGCCCTCTGAACCTCGGCGCGCAGAGCCGCCAGGCGCACGGCCACCGCGTCGACGGAGGCCGACAGCCGGATGGCCTCGGGGGTGGACTGAGGATCAGCCACGCCGGCCCGGCCCCTCGGCCTTCCACCAGGCCTGGTAGCCCCCTTCGAAGGGGTCGGGATAGGCCGTCTGCAGGTCGGCCCGCTCGCGGTAGAGCACCCGCTGGGGCTTGGCGATGGGCGCGCCGTCGTCGAACTGGCCATAGGCCCACCAGCGCTCGGGAATGGCCGGATCGGTCGCCGCCGCGACGGCCTCCTTGTACCAGCGCCAGATCTCGTAGACCTCGAAGTTGTCGCCGGCGTAGCGCTTGGTCATGACGTCGCCCGTGGGACCCAGCTTGGTGAAATGCCAGAAGCGCAGGGTGGCGCCGTTGACGAGAATCTCGCCCTGCCGGGTGATGGCCACCTTGCGCTTCGACAGGTTCCAGCTGGCGACGTTGTAGCCGGGATCGCGAATCACCTTCACCCGGTCGAACAGGGCCGGGACGTGATCGCACCACCTCTGGTCCACGAAGAGCCCGTTGGGGATGTCGTCATAGCAGAAGGCCAGCAGCCGGTCGTTCCACCAGCGGGCGAAGCGGGCGCCCTCGCCGGTGGTGCGGATCGCCACAAAGCCCAGGTTGAAGATCCCAGTGCGCAAGGTCGCCAGGTCGTTGTCCAGGATGGCGCCCCGGTCGTCGTTCGGGTCGATCAGGTGCGGCGTCAGCAGGATGTCGTCCCTGCCCAGCATCTCCACCAGAGGGTCGAGGGGGGCGAAGAGGGCCGTGTCCGGGTCGAGATAGATGGCGATGTCCGCCTCGCCCGCCTCGTAGACCTGGTGCAGGAAGGGGCCCTTCACGGCGGTGCAGACCTCGACCACGTCATGCCGGAAGAGCCAGCTGCGGAAGGGCTCGATCCCCAGGTCCTTCGCCCAGACCACCCGGTCGAAGGGCTCGGCGGCCGGATCGAAGGCGAAGCCGGGGGGGGGCTCGTCGGTGATCAGGGCCACGGCCTCCCAGTCGGGATGGAACCTCTTGAGGGTCTGGAAGAGGACCCGCGCGCGGTTGAGGTAGGAGAAGGTGAAACTCGAATAGACCAGGACCTTCACGACAGGGCCTCCAGCAGATCCACGCTCATGCCGCTGTACGCGATCTCGCAGATTTCAGGGCGCCGGGACGCCCGGGACAGGTGACGGACGGCGCCGGACTCGAACTGGGCGAAGAGGGTCGCCTCGTCGGGAAGCACAAGACCATGCCCGCCGGCCCGGGTGAAGGCGGCGACGTTGCCGCTGTCGGGCCCGGTCAGGATGGCCGCGCCGGCCGCCGCCGCCTCGTAGGCGGCGAAGGAGAATGTCTCCCGCCCCAGAGACCAAAGGATGGCCACGTCCACCCCAGCGCTTTCAAGGGCCTTGCGCATCGCGTCCGGAGCTTCGGCGGAAACAGAGACGGGAATATGCTCGGCGGGAGCGCCCGGCAAGACCACAGAGCTCAGGCGCACGAACCGATATCGGGGGTCCTGGCGGAAACGACCGGCGAGTTCCTCGAAGACGGGCCATCCCTTGTAGGGCGTCGGAATCCCAATGAAGGCGACGACGAGGGGGGCGTCAGGATCACCGCCCGCCCGCCGTCCGGTCGACGCGAGGCGGGCGTGGGGATGAACGCGCTGGTCCAGGACGAAAGGCGCATCCGGGGCTGCGTTCCAGACGTCCAGCGCCGCCTGGGACGGCCCTACCAGGGTGAGGTCGAGGGCCTCGAACAGTCGATGGTGACTGGAGAGGTGCAGATGGCGCGCCGGCCCGAAGACACAGATCCCGCAGGCGGCGCTGCCCGCAGGCGGCGCGCCGCAATCCAGCGTGTTGTCCCGCATCAGATGATAGCCGGCGCAGAGACCCGTGAAGTCGTGGACCCAGAAGAGACCCCGGCGCGCGCCGGCGGCGCTGAGGAGGTCGAGGGTCTCGCCCGCCTCGTGGCCCAGCAGACTGTGAATGGCGAAGGTGACCCTGCCCCGTCCCTTGCGGGCCGACAGGGCCGCTGAGACATCGGGGACAGAGAAATGCCCCAAGGTCCTTCCGTTCCAGGTCACGCCGATCGGCGCGCGGTGACCTTCGGGCCTCAAGGTCGGCCAGGGGACCGGTGGAAAGAAGTGGAGATGATCGACGCCTCGACGGGCCAACCCGGCCGACTCCGTCTGGATGCAAAGCTGCAGGCCGCCGACACTCCGGAAGGCGTCATCGTGGCTGAAGGTGACGTGCAGGTCCCGCCGGCGACCCTCTGCCAGAAGCGGCGCAAGGTCGCGGGAGAGGCCCGTCGGGATGGCGAGCGCCGCGCGGTCCGCCGCCTCCATTCGATCCGCCAGAGGCGTAAGGCCTGTGACGATGCGCCCCCGATATCCCAGCTCGAACTGTTTTGGTCTTCCCTCGGCCTGACCCACAGCCAGCCAGTGAAGGAAGGGATTGACGCCAGTGGCTGCGAGGTCGGGATTCGCTTCGAGATACTCGGCGCTGCAGAAGTCAGGAGACGGGTCACGGCCCTCACGCCATCCGGCCTCAAGGAAGTGTTCCAGGGGGTCGACGCCGGCTTCTGCCACGTCTGGCCAGCTGGACAGGTAGAAGACAGGATCGAAGGCCTCGGCGGCGAGTTCCCTCGCAGCCTGCCGCGTCAAACCTGCAGGGAGGTCGGCGTCGACGCGAACCGGCGGCCAGCTGATTCCGTTCGCCTTCTGGCGCGCACCCGCCCTCTCAAGGAACCGGCTGCGGTGAGCAGAGCCTGAAGGCTCGTAGCCCTTGCGCCAGCCCACCTGAAGGTAATGCAGGAAGGGATCTTCACCGGCGGCCTCGGGGTACCGCTCGAGATATCCGGTGTTGGAGAACCAGGGCGCAGGATCGCGGCCCTCGCGCCAGCCGGTCCTCGCGTAGTGCCGCAGGGGATCGGAACCCGTCCGGCCGATGTCGTCGTAGACGGTGCGGTAGAAGACCGGGTCAAAGGCCGCCGCAAGGGCTCGGCGGGTGCGTTCCGGGGCGTCGCCCTGGCCCATACGAAAATTCCTGTTCGGTGGCGGGCCTGTGTGCAACAGAAGGCCGTTACGATCAACTGATCCGCCATGCCCGACAAGCCCAGCCCCGCAGCCTCCGCACCGGCCCGAACGGCCTACCTGGTCCTGGGCATGCACCGGTCCGGCACCAGCGCGCTGGCGAACCTCCTGGCTCTGGCGGGCGCCAGCCTGCCCCGTGAGGTCATGCCCGCCGATGCGCACAACGCCAGGGGCTATTTCGAGCCCTGGCGGATCGCGGTCTTCAACGACCGGCGCCTGGCGGCGGCGGGGACGTCCTGGGACGATCCCTTCGCCGGCCTCGCCTCCGGTCCCGCCGACGAGGCGGACTGGCTGGACGAGGCGCGCCGGCTGTTCCGCTCGGAGTTCGGCCGCAAGCGGCGGCCGCTCCTGAAGGACCCCCGGGTCTCGGTCCTCGCCGGCCTCTGGCGTCAGGTCCTGGCGGCCGAGGGCCTGGCGGTGCGGGTCCTGATCCCCGTGCGCCACCCCCTGGCCGTGGCGGGATCGCTGGCCAGCCGGGACCGTTTCCCGCCGCGCAAGTCGGTCATGCTCTGGTGCGCCTACATGCTGGCCGCCGAGGCTGCTAGCCGGGACCTGCCCCGGGCCTTCGTGGACTACGACGCCCTGCTCGACGACTGGCGGCCCCAGGTCGCCGGGGCCGAGGCCCAGCTGGGAGAGCCCCTGCCGAACCTGACGCCCGCCGCCGGCCGCCGGATCGACACCTTCCTGTCCGCAGAGCTGAGGCGCAACGAATCGGGCGGCGACCTGGCCGCCCTGGGCGAGGCCGGAGAGATGGCCGCCGGCGTGCTGAACTGGCTGCGCGCCGCCGCCCGGGGAGAGACCCCCGACCCGGCCGCCCTGACCCGGGCCGCCGGCTGGCTGGCCGGACAGAAGGCCCTCTACGGGGACTTGGTCTCGCCGGTCTCTGCCGACCGGGCCGTGGCGCGGACCGCCCTCGCCGACGCCGAGGGCCGGGCGGCCTGGCTGGAACAAAACCAGATGGAGCTTGAACGCACCCTGAACGAGACCCAGGCGATCGTGGAGCGCCTTGGGACACGTCTTGAAGAGTCCCGCGCGGCTATCAGGGAAGCTGCAGGGCGCCTTGATGTGTTGTTAGCGGGTGATTGAGGCGCCGGCGTAGAGGGCGTCGCCGCCCCGGTTGCGCCGCCGAATCCGACCTGTTACCTCCGCCCCGACCCGGGAGCGCTGATGGACATCGCCGAACACATGCTGCGCACGGGGTCCCGGGGGTTCCGGGACGATCTGGCGCGGGCGGTCGAGGACCTGCGGCGCTCGACCCGGGGCCTGGGCCTGGCCTGGTCGCTGGCCTGGCACGATGTGGTCTCGCGCTATCGTGGGTCTATCCTCGGGCCCTTCTGGATCACCCTGTCCATGGCCGTCATGGTCCTGGGCATCGGCTTCCTCTACGCCGAACTGCAGAAGATCCCCCTGGCCACCACCCTGCCCTTCGTGGCCCTGGGCATCGTCTTCTGGGGGCTGATCTCCCAGACGGTGATCGAGGGCTGTGAGTCCTTCGTCCACGCCTCGGGCATGCTGAGCCAGACCTCCCTGCCCATGCTGACCTTCATATGGCGCACC
This sequence comes from Phenylobacterium sp., assembly GCA_020401865.1. Classification (GTDB taxonomy): domain Bacteria; phylum Pseudomonadota; class Alphaproteobacteria; order Caulobacterales; family Caulobacteraceae; genus Phenylobacterium. The sequence goes on from JADCAS010000004.1 coordinate 354,126, forward strand.
GTGCTGCGGAACCTGGCGACCCTGATGCACCACCTGGTGATCGTGGTGGGGGTGATCGCCGGGTTCGGCCTCTGGCGCGACATGGACCTGCCCCTGGCCCTGGCGGGGCTGGCCCTCGTGCTGGCCAATGTCTCCTGGATGTGCCTGCTGACGGCCATCATCTCGGCCCGGTTCCGGGACATCCCGCAGATCGTCATTTCGATCATGCAGTTCTCCATGTTCATGACCCCGGTCTTCTGGCAGCCGGGGGAGCGGGTCGGGGTGATGGACGCGGTCCTGACCTGGAACCCCTTCTTCCACATGCTGGACGCCATCCGCGCGCCGCTGATGGGCGTGGCGCCGGAGGCGTCCACCTTCTCGGTCCTGATCATCATGGCCCTGGGCGGATGGGCGCTCGCCTTCGGACTCTTCACGGTCACCCGACGCCGGATCGTGCACTACTTATGAACGGCCGCGCGAAACCCCCGACCGCTCCGCCCCGGCCGGATCAGGCCTTCATCAGCGTGCGCGGCCTGACCCTGCGCTTCCCGGTCTACGGCTACGACGCCAAGTCCCTGAAGAAGCACCTCGCCCGGGTGGCGGTGGGCGGGCGGCTGGACCAGGCGCGCCATGGCTCCACCTCCGTCACCGCGATCACCGGCCTGGACCTGGACCTGAGGGCCGGCGACCGGCTGGGCCTGATCGGGCACAACGGCTCGGGCAAGACCACCCTGCTGCGGGCCCTGTCCGGCGCCTACGAGCCCGACGAGGGACAGATCGAGGTGCGGGGCAAGATCGCCCCCCTGCTGGACCTCTCGCTGGGCATCGACCCCACCGCCACGGGGCTGGAGAACATCCGCCTGCGCGGCCGGATCGCCGGGCTCTCGGCCCGGCAGGTGGAGGACAAGCTGGAGGAGATCGCCGCCTTCACGGGGTTGGGGCCCTTCCTGGCCATGCCGCTCAAGACCTATTCAGCGGGGATGCAGGCGCGCCTGGCCTTCGCCGTGGCCACGGCGGTGGACGCCGACGTCCTGCTGATGGACGAGTGGATCGCCGTGGGCGACGCCGACTTCCAGAAGATCGCCCACCAGCGCCTGCTGGGCCTGGTGGAGCGGGCCGGCATACTGGTCCTGGCCTCCCATGACCTCGACCTGATCCGCCTCTACTGCAACAAGGTGATGCGGATGGACGCCGGGGTCGGCTCGGAGGTGGTGTCCATCAAGGGCCTGGACGAACTCCTGGCGCGGCCGTCAGTGCGCTGAAGACCAAGTCCCGAACGGACGCCTCGCGGGCGGACCGGGACAGGGACAGGATCTCGCCGCTGGCGAACAGCCGCATGAGCTCGGCCTCATCCGGCAGGGTCAGGCCCGGCAGGCCTGCGGAGACCTGGGCGGCGACATTGCCGCTGTCAGGCCCGGTCACGACGGCGGCGCCCGCCGCCGCAGCCTCCAGCGCCGTGAAGCAGAAGGTCTCCGGCCACAACGACCAGACCAGGGCGACATCCACGCCCTCACGGACCAGAGCGTCGCGCATGGCGAGGGGATCGGCGGCGCTGACCCGGGTCTCGACAAAACCCATGCCCGCATAGCCGGCGCCCTGGGCCCCGAAATGCAGGAAGTTGTAGCGCGGGTCGTCGGCGAAGCGTTGCACGAGGTCGCGGAAGACGCCCCAGCCCTTGTGCGACGCCGGGAAACCGAGAAAGGCCGTTCGCAGGACGCCATCGGCGGAAGGCGGCTTCGGGGCGTCGCGCGCCGCCTCGCCCAGGGCGGCGAGGGGAAGGACTCGCCCGTGGACCTGGTGGAAACCGCCGCCGTTGCGCCACCGTTCGAGCGCGTCCCCGGAGGGCGACAGGACTTCAATCCCGAAGGCTTCAAACAGACGGCGGTGACCTTCCATGTGAAGGGTCCGGCGCGGGCCATAGAGGCAGATCCCGCAGGCGGCGCTGCCGGGCGGAGGCGCGCCGCAGGCGGCCAGGTCGTCTCGCATCAGGTTGAAGCCGGCGCAGAGGCTGGCGAAGTCGTGCAGCCAGAAGACGCCCCTGGCGAAGCCCCCGGCGCGCAGGACGCCTTCCACGGCGGCGGGATCGTGGCCGAGCAGGCTGTGGAGGGCGAAGCTGCGGCGGCCGGCGGGCGGCAGGACGGTCGCCAGGGCGGCGGCGACGTCGGCGGCGGTCCAGGCGCCCCAGACCTCGGGGCCGGTGGAGACGCCGATGAGGCCGCCGCCGTCTTCCCTCAGGCTGGGCCAGGTGTCGACGGGGAAGAGATGCAAGGCGCTGACGCCCTGGGCGGTGAAGGCGGCGTGTTCGCGCTGGACGCAGAGCTGGAGGCCGCCCACGTGCCGGAAGGCGTCGTCATGGCTGACGGTGAGGTGGACATCCGAAAGGGCCGGGCCCAGGGCGGTGAGGCGCCGGACGAGGTCGTCGCGCGAGGCCGGCCGGACCTTCGGCCAACGGGCGGCGGCGCGGTCGAGGCGGACCTTCAGGGGCTCCAGCAGGGCGGCGGCCCGGGCGGCGCGGCCGACCTCGCGGCGGGGCAGGCGGCCCTCGGCCTTGCCGGCCTTCAGCCAGTGGATGAAAGGATTGATCCCGGCGGCGGCCACGTCCGGGTAGAGCTCAAGATAGTCGCGGACGCTGAAGGCGGCGACGGGGTCGCGGCCCTCGCGCCAGCCATGGCGCAGGAAGTGGTCGGCCGGATCGGCGCCGGCGGCGGCGACGTCCGGGTTCATGGCCCGGTACCAGTCCGGGTCCATGGCTTCGGCGGCCAGGGCCTCGTCCGGGGTGCGCACGGTCGAGCGGGCGCGCGCGGCCAGGCCGGGCAGGCGGCCGAGGATGCGTCGGGCGAGGGTTCGCAAGGGGCTGTCGGTCACGCCGGTCTCCGGGAGCCAGACCTAAAGCCCTTCGACGCCGACGGGAAGGGGTCGCCGGACGGCGCTGCGCGGCTGTAGAAGGGGGCATGGCCGCAGATCCGCCCCCGCATCGCCCCTCCGGTCCCGCCCAGGCCCTGCGCCGACTGGCGGCCCGGGCGCTGGGCGGAGTGCGGGCGGTCCCGGCCCTGCACCGGCCGGTCCATGCGATCGCCGAGCGGATCGCCCGGCATCCGGCGGGGGCGCGGCTGATCCGCAGCGTGCTGGAGCCCCACGCCCTGGACCCGGCCGCCTATGCCCGCTGGATCGCCCGCTGCGATACACTGTCGGAGGTCGACCTCTCGGCGGCGCGGGCGCTGGCCGGAAGGCTGGAGGCGACGGGACCGCTCATCTCGGTGGTGATCCCGGTCTTCGACCCCGACCTGGTCCACCTGTCGGCCGCCATCGCCTCGGTACAGGGCCAGATCTGGCCGAAGTGGGAGCTGTGCCTGGCCGATGACGCCTCTCCCGGCGAGGCGACCTGGGGCCTGCTGGAGGCGGCCGCGGCGGGCGATTCGCGTATCCGCATCGTGCGGCGGGCCGCCAATGGCCACATCAGCGCCGCCACCAACTCAGCCCTCGCCCTCGCCGGCGGCGACTTCGTGGCCTTCATGGACCAGGACGACCTGATCCCGCCGCACGCCCTGCTGGAGTTGGCGGCGGAGCTGGTCCGGCATCCCCAAGCGGACCTGGTCTACACCGACGAGGACAAGATCGATCGGCGCGGGCGGCGGGTGGAGCCGCATTTCAAGACCAACTGGGACCCCGAGCTGATGCTCTCGCAGAACATGGCCAGCCACCTGACGGTGATCCGCCGAAGCCGGGTGGTGGAGGCGGGGGGCCTGCGCGAGGGTCTGGAGGGCGCCCAGGACTGGGACCTCGTTCTGCGCGTCGCCCGGGCGGCGGGGCCGGCGCGCATCCGCCACATCCCGGCGGTGCTCTACCACTGGCGCCAGGCGGGTGGGGGCTCCTTCTCCGAGAGGGCCATGGCGCGCTGCCGGGCCGCGGCGGCGCGGGCGGTGAACGACCACCTCGCGGCCACGGGCCAGGCGGCGACGGCGCGGGTCCTGGACGACGGGCCGGCCTGGCTGGAGATCGCCCGCGGGCTTCCCGGCCCGGCGCCGAAGGCCACGGTGATCGTCCCGACCCGGGACCGGGCGGACCTCCTGGAAGCCTGTGCGAGGGGGGTGCTGGAGGGGACCAACTGGCCGGACCTGGAACTGCTGATCGTGGACAATGACAGTGCCGAACCGGCGACGAAGGCCCTGTTCGAGCGTCTGGCGCAGGACCCGAGGGTCCGCATCCTGCCGGCGCCGGGGCCCTTCAACTATTCGGCCATCAACAACGCCGCCGTGCGCGAGGCGAAGGGCGATCTGCTGGTCTTCCTCAACAATGACGTGGAGGTCCGGGGGCCCGGCTGGCTGAAGGCCCTGGCGGCCCAGGCCCTGCGGCCGGAGGTGGGCGCGGCGGGGGCGATGCTGCGCTTTCCAGACGGCCGGGTGCAGCATGCGGGCGTGGCCCTCGGCATCGGCGCGGGGCGCGTGGCGGGCGCCCTGGGCGTGGGGGCGGGCCCCCGGGACCCGGGGCCCTCCAACCGGCTGCGGGCGGCGCGGTGCGTCTCGGCGGCCACGGCGGCGTGCCTGGCGGTGCGGCGGGAGGTGTTCAACGCGGTGGGGGGCTTCGACGCCGAGCATCTGCCGGTGGCCTTCAACGACATCGACCTGTGCCTCAGGATCGGCGACCTGGGCCTGCAGGTGATCTGGACTCCCGAGGCGGACCTGACGCACCGGGAGTCGGCCTCGCGCGGGTCGGACCTGGAGGGGCGGAATGCGGCGCGCTTCGCCCGGGAAGTCGCCTGGATGCGCCAGCGCTGGGGCCCGGTCCTGGACGCCGACCCCTTCTACGGCCTGAATCTCGACCTGTCGGGAGGCGACTGGCGGCCCGCCGACCCGCCGAGGCGGCCCCGCCCTTGGGCCTTGCCGCCAGAGACCTGGGAGGCCATGGTCAGCATTCCTGGGGAGGAAGGGAGATCATGATGCGGTCCGTCGGACAAAAATGGATGCCCCTCGGCCTCGCGCTTGTCGTGGCGACGGCGGCCGTTGCCCCCGCCATGGCGGGCCCGCGCCGGGACGAGGGCCTCTGGAAGGCCGCCGAGGCGGCGCGCCCCGAACAGCTGAAATTGCTGGAGACCCTGGTCAACATCGACTCCGGCACGGGCGACGTGGAGGGCGGGCGCAGGGTCCTGGACGTTCTGGCGCTGCGGCTGGAGGCCCTGGGCGCCAGGGTCGAGCGCGTGCCGGCGGAGATCCCGGGCCTGCCGGACAATCTTGTCGCCACCCTGAAGGGCAAGGGCAAGGCGAAGATCCTGATGATCGGCCATATCGACACCGTCTTCGAGCCCGGCACGGCCGCGAAGTGGCCCTATTCCGTGAGCGGCGATCGGGCCACCGGTCCCGGGGTCGGCGACGAGAAAGGCGGGGTGATCCAGGCCGTCGTCGCCCTGGAAATCCTGACCGCCCGGGGCTTTCGCAACTACGACACCCTCACCCTTCTGCTGGAGACCAGCGAGGAGCGCGGGTCCCCCGGGACCCGGGCGCTGATCGACCGGCTGGTGAAGAGCCATGAGGTGGAGCTCAACCTCGAGCCCGGCGACGCCCCTGACAAGGTCACCGTCTGGCGCAAGGGCAGCTCGACCTTCAACATCGACGTGAAGGGCCGCCCGGCGCACGCCGGTGTCGCTCCGCAGAACGGCCGCAACGCCGCCACCGAACTGGTTCACCAGCTGGCGGCTGTGGAGACCCTGCCCAAATCCGGCGACGGCCTGACGGCCAACCTGACCATCCTCCAGGCGGGCAGCCGCTACAACATCATCCCCGAAAACGCCCGCGCGCAGATCAACGTCCGGATCCGCGACAAGGCGGACCTCGACCGGGTCCAGGCCCTTTTCGAGGAAAGCGCCCGCAACACCAAGGTGCCGGACACCAAGGTCACGGTGAGCCGGGAGAACTCCTTCCCGCCCCTGCCGGACAACCCCCACACCGAGGCCCTCGCCGGGCGGGCCAAGGCGATCTACGCCGAGCTGGGCCGGGAGCTGGGGACGGGCGGCAATGGGGGCGCCTCGGAATCGGCCCTTGCGCATGAGGCGGGGACCCCCGCCCTGGACGGCCTGGGGCCGGTGGGCGGCGATTTTCACACGGACAAAGAGTGGATCGACCTGACCACGATCACACCGCGCACCTACCTCCTGATGCGGATGATCCAGGACCTGTCCGCGCGGCCCGCCAAGCGCTTTACGCCCTAGGGGTCGAAGCGCCGCCATATCGAAGCCGGCCAAGGCCCGCCGCCAGGCGGCGCAGCGGCTCTCCCGGTTTCAGCTTCATCTTCCAGGCCTCGAAGGCCATGACATTGGCGATGCGCGCATCGACGTAGGCCTCGGCCTCCGCCTCGCCCTGCTGCAGGCGTACGGCAAGGGCCGTGACCAGTATGCCCGCCAGGATGGCGCGCTTGGTGTAATGGTTCTCGTCAGCGGCGACATCACCGGCCCAGCGCCACAGGGCGTCGGCGCTCTCCCAGGCGCGGGACAGGCCCTGCGCGACATTGGGGGGCAGGGCCAGCCAGCCCGAGCAGCGCCGCACGGCGGGGGCGTCGGTCGCCGCCGCGTCCAGCCGGGCGAGGACGGCGGCGCGAATGCGCTGGCGGATCTTGAGCCCCGCCGGGTCCGGCAGGGCGGCGAGGGCCGCCGCGTCGTGCCGGCGCGAGAGAAGGGCCGCGAGGTCCGCCGGACCATAGGGCAGGATGAGCTCAGTCTCGCCGGGGGAAAAACCGGCGTCGGCGCCCGCGGCGGCGGCCATGGCCGGGGTCCATCCCATGCCGGGCGCCCGGACAAGAGCGGCGTCAAGGACGGCCTGTTCCGCCCGCCGCAGCCAGGCCTCGGGATCTTCCTGCGTGTCCATGCCCCCCATATAGGGTCAAAGCCCTTGCGTGTCCGCCGTGGACAGGCGTTTTCCGGTCTGCTATTGCCCGCGGCCTGTCCGGACGGGTGACCGTCGGGAACGAGAGACTATTGTCCGTTCGCCGCCGAGCCCTCGCTGGAGGCGACGCCGAGCGGGAACGGGTGACAGGAGAGAGACCTCTGGTTCAGATTTTCGTGCGCGACAACAATGTCGACCAGGCCCTCAAGGCGCTGAAGAAGAAGATGCAGCGCGAAGGCTCGTTCCGCGAGATGAAGCGCCACGTGCACTACGAGAAGCCCTCGGAAAAGCGCGCCCGCCAGCAGGCTGAAGCCGTCCGTCGCGCCCGCAAGCTGGCCCGCAAGCGCGCCCAGCGCGAAGGCCTGATCGCCGCGCCGAAGAAGCCCGCCCGCTGACCCCCGGGTCAGGGCCTGGTTCCCGGACCGGGTCTTTTCGAGGCGAATTGAGGGGCCGTGCGCACGCCGCACGGCCTTTTCGACGTCCGGAGCGGGGATTGCGGCTTGTCTTCTGGAGATTCCCCGCACTCGCGCCTATCTTGAAGACCAACCGGCATTCAACCCTTCGGATCGGACGCCAATGAACTTTCGCAACCTGGGCATCTGGGCCGCCATCGTGATCGCCCTGGCGGGCATGTACGCGCTGATGAATCCCAGCCAGCGCACCGCGACGGTCGGCGAGCTCAGCTATTCCCAGCTGCTCGCCAAGATCGATGGCGGAAGCGTCAAGTCGGTCGAGATGGCCGGCCCCAAGATCATCGTGCATGACAGCGCCGGGAAGACCTTCGCCTCGACCACGCCGAACAACCAGGAAGACCTGGTCAAGCGGCTCGAGGCCCGGAACGTGGACATCAAGGTCAAGCCCCCGGGCGGCATGAGCGCCGGCGCCATCCTCCTCCAGCTGCTGCCGATCATCATCATGGTCGGCATCTGGATCTTCTTCATGCGCCAGATGCAGGGCGGCGCCCGTGGCGCCATGGGCTTCGGCAAGTCCAAGGCCAAGATGCTGACCGAGAACCGCAACCGCGTGACCTTCGAGGACGTGGCCGGCGTGGATGAGGCCAAGGACGAGCTGTCCGAGATCGTCGACTTCCTCAAGGACCCCCAGAAGTTCCAGCGCCTGGGCGGCAAGATCCCCAAGGGCGCCCTGATGGTGGGCCCCCCCGGTACCGGCAAGACCCTGCTGGGCCGCGCCGTGGCCGGCGAGGCCGGCGTGCCCTTCTTCTACATCTCTGGCTCGGACTTCGTGGAGATGTTCGTCGGCGTCGGCGCCAGCCGGGTGCGGGACATGTTCGAGCAGGCCAAGAAGAACAGCCCTTGCATCATCTTCATTGACGAGATCGACGCCGTCGGCCGCCATCGCGGCGCGGGACTGGGCGGCGGCAATGACGAGCGCGAGCAGACCCTGAACCAGCTGCTGGTGGAGATGGACGGCTTCGACCCGTCCGACGCCATCATCGTGATCGCCTCGACCAACCGCCCCGACGTGCTGGACCCGGCCTTGCTGCGGCCCGGCCGCTTCGACCGCCAGGTCGTGGTGGGCAATCCGGACGTCAATGGCCGCGAGCGCATCCTGCGCGTGCACATGCGCAATGTGCCCCTGGCGGCGGATGTGGACATCCGCACCATCGCCCGCGGCACACCGGGTTTCTCGGGCGCCGATCTGGCCAACCTGGTCAACGAGGCCGCTCTGATGGCCGCCCGCAAAAACCGCAAGATGGTCACACAGCGTGACTTCGAGGACGCCAAGGACCGGGTCATGATGGGCGCCGAGCGCAAGTCCATGGCCATGACCGACGAAGAAAAGCGCCTGACCGCCTACCACGAGGGCGGCCACGCCCTGGTGGCCCTGAGCGTCCCGGCCTCCGACCCCGTCCATAAGGCCACCATCATCCCTCGGGGCCGGGCCCTGGGCATGGTCATGCAGCTGCCCGAGCGCGACCAGCTGTCGATGAGCTTCCAGCAGATGACCTCACGCCTCGCCATCCTGATGGGCGGCCGACTGGCCGAGGAGATCATCTTCGGCCGCGAGAAGATCACCTCCGGCGCCTCGTCCGACATCGACCAGGCCACCCGGCTGGCCCGGGCCATGGTCACCAAGTGGGGCTTCTCCGACCGGCTGGGCGTGGTCTCCTACGGCGAGAACCAGGATGAGGTCTTCCTGGGTCACTCGGTGTCGCGGACCCAGAATGTCTCTGAAGAGACCGCCCGGATCATCGACGAGGAGGTCAAGCGCTTGGTCCAGAGCGGCTATGACGAGGCCAAGCGGATCCTGACCGAACGGATCGAGGACCTGCACACCCTGGCCAAAGCCCTGCTCGAGTACGAGACCCTGACCGGGGACGAGATCACCAACGCCCTGAAGGGGGTCATGCCCCGGCGCGACGACACCGGCGACGCCGGTCCGGCCCTTCCCGCCGTCTCGGTGCCCCTGACCCCGACCGTAGCGCGGCCCCAGCCGGCGTGACCCCTGCGCCGGTCGCCGGTCGCCGCCCCCTGGTCATGGGGGTGGTGAACGTCACGCCCGACAGCTTCTCGGACGGCGGGCGGCTGCAGGGCGTCGAGGGCGCTGTCGCCCACGCCCTGGCCCTGGACCGCGCAGGAGCCGACATTCTCGATATCGGGGGCGAGTCCACCCGTCCCGGCGCCGCCCCGGTCAGCGTCGAGTCTGAGCTCGGTCGGGTCCTGCCTGTGCTGCGCAATCTGCGCCCCCTCACCCGCCGCCGGATCTCCATCGATACCTGCAAGCCGGAGGTCGCCCGGGCGGCGGTGGAGGCCGGGGCGGAGATCTGGAACGACGTCACCGCCCTGGGCGCCCCGGGGGCGGCGGACCTGGCGGCTCGCCTGGGCTGCCAGGTGGTGCTGATGCACATGCAGGGCGAGCCCCGCACCATGCAGGCTGCGCCGCGCTACGATGACGTGCTGGCGGAGGTCTGTGTTTTCCTGAGAGAGCGGGCCGAGGTCGCCCTCTCCGCCGGGGTGGCGCGGGACCGCATCTGGCTCGATCCCGGGATCGGCTTTGGCAAGACCCTGGAGCACAACCTGGCCCTGATGGCGGGCCTGCCCGCCCTGGTCGCCCTGGGCTTTCCTATCCTCCTCGGCGCCAGCCGCAAGCGCTTCATCGCCGCCATTGGTCCCGGCGGACAGGGTTCCGGCGACAGACTGGGCGGCTCATTGGCGGCGGCGCTGGCCGGCGCGCGAGCCGGCGTGGCGGCGGTGCGCGTCCATGACGTGGCTGAGACGGTTCAGGCCCTGGAGGTCCAGGCCGCCATCCTCGCCGCCGAAGGGCTCAGCCCCGCCCGATGAAGGGCATGGACGTGGCCATGACGGTCATGAACTGGACATTGGCCTCCAGGGGCAGTCCGGCCATGTAGGCCACCGCCTCTCCGACGGCGCCGACATCCATGGTGGGCTCGGGCGCCACGCTGCCGTCCGCCTGCAGGACGCCCCGGGACATCCGCGCCGTCATCTCCGTGGCGGCGTTGCCGATATCGATCTGGCCGCAGGCGATATTGAAGACGCGGCCGTCCAGGCTGGCCTGGCGGGTCAGGCCGGTCATGGCGTGCTTGGTGGCGGTGTAGGCGACCGAGCGGGGTCGGGGGACCTGGGCGGAGATGGAGCCGTTGTTGATGATCCGGCCACCCTGCGGCGACTGGGCCTTCATGCAGCGGAAGGCGGCCTGCAGGCAGAGGAAGGCGCCGGTCAGGTTCACGTCCACCACGCGTCGCCAGTCCTCAAGGGACAGGTCCTCCAGGGGAACGGGCGGCGCCCCCGTCCCGGCGTTGTTGAACAGGAGGTCCACCCGGCCGAAGCGGTCCACGGCCGCCCCGAAGAGGGCCTCGACCTGATCGCGATCGGACACATCGGTGGGCTGGACGAGGACGCGGGCCGGATCCGGGCCAAGGTCGCGGGTCGCGGCCAGGGCGTCGGCGCGGCGCCCCGCCAGCACGACCGACCATCCCCGGGCGGCCAGGGCCAAAGCGGCGGCGCGGCCGATGCCGGAACCGGCGCCGGTGATGATGGCGACGCCGGGAGCAGGAGCTTGGGAAGGGGTCATGGAGCGAGCCTAGGTCAAATCGACGGCCCACGCACGGGGGCAAACCCTTTCGCCACTGACCCCCTCCGGACCGCATTCGCGGTCCACCTCCCCCTCAAGAGGTGGAGGAATGACTCAGCCATTGCTCCCCCGAGGGGGAGCTGTCGGCGAAGCCGACTGAGGGGGCTCAACGGCCCCTCCGCTGACCCCCTCCGGCCCGCTTCGCGGCCCACCTCCCCCTGAAGGTGGAGGAATTACAAGCGCTTAATTGCTCCCCCGAGGGGGAGCTCCGACCGAAGGTCGGTGAGGGGGTCAATCCCCGTCGCCGCCGCCCCCCTCCGGACCGCATTCGCGGTCCACCTCCCCCTCAAGAGGTGGAGGAATGACTCAGCCATTACTCCCCCGAGGGGGTGGAGGCGTCGTGCAATCCGCGCCGGATCGCGCTAGGAGGGAGCATGTCCAGGCCGCTGGGAAGAGTCCTCATCATCGCCGGCTCCGATTCCGGAGGCGGGGCGGGTCTGCAGGCCGACCTGAAGGCGGTCACCGCCCTGGGCGGCTTTGCGGCGACGGCGGTCACCGCCGTGACGGTGCAGAACACCCTGGGAGTCAGCGGCGTCCATCCGGTGCCCGCAGAGATCGTCACGGCGCAGGCCCGGGCCGTGCTGGACGACATCGGCGCCGACGCCCTGAAGACCGGCATGCTGGGCGACGTCGCCATGGTCGAGACCGTGGCGGCCATACTGGACACCGTTCCCGGGATCCCCGCTGTGGTCGATCCCGTCATGACCGCCAAGGGCGGGGCGGCCCTCCTGGCGAAGGAGGCCATGGAGGCGGTCCGCAGCCTCATGATCCCCCGGGCCTGGCTCCTGACACCCAACGCCCCGGAGTCCGAGGCCCTCACCGGCCTGCCGGTGAGAACGCCCGATGACCAGAGGCGGGCAGGCGAGGCCCTCCTGGCCCTGGGCGCCCGGGCGGTGCTGATGAAGGGCGGTCATCTGGAGGGCGGCCGGGTGGTCGACCTGCTCATCGCTCCGTCCGGAGAAACCCTGTTCGAGGCCGGCCGGATCGACACCCGCCACACCCACGGCACGGGATGCACCCTGGCCTCGGCCTGTGCGGCGGGCCTGGCTCAGGGCCTCACCCTGGAAGCCGCCGTGGCGCGGGCCTGGGCCTATGTCCAGGAGGCCATCGCCCGGGCTCCGGGCCTGGGCGCCGGGCACGGCCCCCTCGATCACGCCTGGCCGTTGCGGGGAAGGGCGTGAGGCACGCCGAGACCCTCGAGGCCCTGGTGCGCCGGTCGGACAGCCTCATGACGGTGCTGCGCGCCGCCCGCGCGCTGGACCTGCCGGACTGGCTGATCTTCTCCGGCGCGGTCTACCAGAAGGTTCTGAACCACCTGACCGGGCGACCTGAGGACTATGGGCTGAAGGACTACGACCTGGCCTATTTCGACGCCTCGGACCTGAGCTGGGAAGCAGAGGACCGGGTCATCCGCCGGGCCGCCGCAGAGCTGCCGCCGCCGCTGGACCGGCTTGTTGAGGTGCGCAACCAGGCCCGGGTCCATCTGTGGTTCGAAGGCCGCTTCGGCGAGCCCTATTCCCCCCTGTCCTGCAGCACCGAGGCCCTGGAGCGGTTCGTCAGCACGACCAACGCCGTGGGCGTGCGTCTGGAGGCTGACGACCGGCTGACCCTCTCGGCGCCCTTTGGCCTGGAGGACCTGTTCAGCCTGCGCCTGCGTCCCAATCCGAACCGTCCGGCGGAGGGCTTCCGCCGCAAGGTGTCCGGGGTTCTGGCGCGCTGGCCGGAACTGCGGGTCGTGGACGAAGACTAGCCGGTCTTCAACGGAGCCTGCGCAGGACCGGAGGTCGGCGCGGGCGGTGACGGCGCCTCAGCAGCCCCCCTTTCGCCCCTCAGGAGGTCGAAGGGCGTGGGTGGGTCTCAGGCCCTGCTGGCCGTCTGCGGATGCCCAAGGTCCGGGGCGGAGGCGACCTGGCCGATGGTCTCGATCAGGCGCTTGATCTCGATCGGTTTGGCCAGGTGTGCGTCCATGCCGGCGGCCAGGTGCTGTGACACCTGATGGGTCAAGGCGTCGGCGGTCACGGCGATGATGGGCGTCCTGGTCAGGCCGTGTTGGCTCTCGAGGGCGCGGATCGCTCTGGTCGCCTCGACACCGTCCATCACCGGCATGTGGATATCCATCAGGATCACGTCGAAGCGACCGGTCTTCCAGGCGGCCACCGCGGCGGCCCCGTCGGCCACCACCTCCAGAGACAAGCCCACCGACGCCATGATGGTGCTCAGCACCTTCTGGTTGGTGGGATTATCCTCGGCCGCCAGGAGACGCAGGGGCGGGCAGGCGTCCTCTTCGGCGAGGAGGTCGCCTTCGCTGGCAGAGTTCTCGGCGGTGTCGGCGCGGCGGATGGGCGCGGCGAAGCGGAAGGTGGAGCCCAGGCCCTCGGTGCTGTCGAAGCTGATCCGCCCGCCCATCATGCGCGCGAGCTCGGCCGAGATGGCGAGGCCCAGACCCGAGCCGCCGAAACGCCGCGTGGCCGAGTTGTCGACCTGAACGAATTTCTCGAAGAGCAGCGGGTGCTTTTCCGTCGGGATACCGACGCCGGTGTCCCGCACGATCATGACCAGCTGGTCCTCGAGCCGGGCGATCAGGACGTGGATGGTCCCGGTGTCGGTGAACTTCACGGCGTTGGACACCAGGTTGCCGAGAATCTGACGCAGCCGGCCGGGATCGCCCCGCCAGGCGCCGGCCGCGTCGGCCGTGATCCGCATCTTGAAGTCGAGGCCCTTGTCGGTCGCCGACGGGCCGAAAAGGTCCCGCACCGGGCTGAGGGCCGCCTCCAGGTCGAACACCTCGTCGGTCAGGGTCATGCGCCCGGCCTCGATCCTGGAGAGGTCGAGAACGTCGTTGAGGGTGTTCAGGAGCAGGGCGCCGGATTGCCGGATGATGTCGAGGCGCCGCCGCTGCTCGTTCGGCAGATCCCCCATGGCCATGACGTCGGCCATGGTCAGCACGCCGTTGAGAGGCGTACGGATTTCGTGGCTCATATTGGCCAGGAACTGCGACTTCATCAGGTTGGCGTCGTTGGCCCGGTCCCGGGCGTCCTGCAGCTCGGTCATCATGGCCTGCTGCTGGGCCTCGCGGATCGACAGCTGGTGCAGGAGCTGGTTGAAGACGGCGCCAAGACCCCGGAAAAGGGCGAAGCGGGTCTTCAGCAGGATAGGCTCATAGCCGCCGCTCTCCGAGACCCTCTTCATGGCCGCCGCCAGCTCGACGACCGGCGCGACAACCCGGTCGGCCTGGACCCGGGCCATCAACATGGCGGCGGCGATGCCGGCGAAAAGGAGGGCGCCGGCCAGGGCCAGGAGCTGGGGCGCGACATCGGACAGACCGGCGCGCCGGCCCATCGTCACCAGCTCGCCAAACTTCTGGCCCTGGTAGACGACGGGGGTGCGCAGGACCAACATGGAGCCGGCGGCCTCGCCGCCGTGCCGCCGGAAGGTGGCCACCCGGCGACCGGCGGCGTCGAAGTACTCTGCGGACAGGAAGACCGGCGACAGGCCGAGGGAATGGACGGTGGAGTCCACCGCCCTTTGGTCGCCCGCCTTGACGGCGTCGGCGATGCTGAGGGCCGCCATACCGCCGAGGGTGGCCTGCAGGTTACGGTTTTGCGTGTGGACCATGGCCCACTGCTGGCCCATGAACGCCAGACTCGCGATCAGCAGAACGCCGAGGGCCGTCACCAGGGCGGCGGCCATGACCCGGGCGTGGAAGCTGGTCGTCGCCGGCCTCAGGAATCTGAATTCAGGCGGTTTCATGAAGGTTCCGATTCAGTCCGACCCCTGATGCCCGCAGAAATCCTAACGTTTTCCTGAACCCGCCCCAGAAACCGCCGGGAGAGGTGCGAAACCCCATTGAAAAGGCGCTGCTTTCCGACAATTGCGACAAATTGCCACGATTAACAGAGTCTGAACCCCGAGGACCGCCGTTAACGTTTTGTTTACTTTTGACTTCAGGCTATAGGGCCTCAGAGGGAACTCTCATGGACAAAGCTTTTATCGCAAAGCGTACTCAGGAAAAGCTCGTCGCCACCGAGGCGGCCATCGACGCCGCCCTGATCGAGACCACCCAGTTGCTCGCCGACCTTCTGCAGGCGCGGTCTGACCTGGGGGCTCCGGTGGCCTTTGCCGACGATGTCCAGGTCAAGCTGACCGAGGCGGTCGCCGCCCTGAGCTCAGCCCGCACCACCATGGGACAGGTCCACTCCGGCCTGGTTGAAGCCGCCCTTCGCCTGGGCATTCGCCCGCGGATGGTCGGGCCGTACAACAAAGAGAATTTCCGGCTGCAGCAGGACGAGGACCAGCGTTCTGTCGCCTGACCGGCGTCACGACCTGTTAAAGTTTTGGGGCTCCTCTCTTCGTGGGAGGAGCCCTTCTTATGTCTTTCGGCGAAGCCATCTTTCAAACCCTGGTCTATGCGCTTGCGATCATCATTCCGCTCTGGGCGCTGATCGCCGGGGGGCGGGCGGAACGAATTGCTGCGATTATCTTCGTCGTAGCCACTATCGCCTCAAAGACCGTCGAAGAGCTCTCGCTGGCGAAACACGCCGGTGTCATCTTCCTCGGCATAGACGGGGCTATGGCGGTGGGATTCCTTGTCCTGGCCCTGCTATACCGCCACCTGTGGATATCCCTGATGATGTTGACCATGGCGGGTTTCTTCTCGATCCACGCCTTCTACGAGATGACAAGTCGTGATCTCGATCCCAGCTTCGCTCTGGCGAGCAACCTGGCGACCACAGTCCTCTTGGCAAGCTTAGCGATCGGGACCTGGACCGCTAGGGGTCGGCGCGACGAGGCGGACTGAACGCGGTTCCCCTTGCCTTCCGGCCCAAACCGGCGTTTTGCGCCCGGCGGGCCACGTCCCCCCAACGGGACGCAGTCCATCTGCAAGGATGGGAGACATCACCGTCACCACGATCCCTCGGCGGCCCGGGTCTTGGGACCTCCGGATGACGCCTTCCCGGCCACGTGGCGGTCGGACCTGTCGCGGCGGCCATGGGGGGCGTGGACATCAGACTGCTGACGCCGGAGCTGAGGTCATTGACCCTGTGATCTGCGCAGACGCCTCTCGGCGACAAAGAATGTCGCCAAGGCCAGGGCGAGAAGGATCGCACAGGTCAGCCCCAGGGCGGAATAACCCTGATCCTTGATGATCGTTCCACCAATCCAGGGGCCGACGGAACCTCCCAGCAGGATGACGCCGCCAAGGCTGGCCGAGACCGAGCCGCCGGGATCGATCGCCGCGCCCAGCCCCAGCATATAGGTGATCGCAGAATAGAAGCTGAGGGTCAGCAGCAACTGCATGGCGAAATAGACCTCGGGCTGCCTGAAGGTCGTGATGACCCATCCGGAGAGCAGCTTCACGACGATCGCAGCGGTCACCGGGGCCAACCGCCCAAAGCGGCTGCCGATCAGGGCGGCGAGCAGTGCGCCGGCGATTCCGAAGAAGCCGCCGAGCGCCAGGACGGCGCTGGCGGCCTCGGGTTCAAGTCCGCTCCGCCTTCCGATCATCTCGGAGAAGCCGTAAATCGCCCCGTCGCTGACATTCAGCAGGAACGCCGAGATCAGCAGGGGCGCGGCGAGGGTCGCGGAGACCCCCGGTTGGCCGGCTGACACCCGGTGCGGCGCCGAGTTCGCCTTGTCCGGCAGGAGAAGAAGGATCGGACAGAGGATGCCGACATTCAGGGCCAGAAGCCCGAAAATCCCCGTATAGCCAAAGAGACTCACAGCCACAGGCGTCGCAATCAGAGCCAGGGCGGAATAGGCCGTCGCCAGGGTTGCGGACAAGCCGTAGAGGCGATCCGGGTCAATGGAACGGGCGATGATCGCGTTGCCAGCGCCCACAGCCATTCCCGCCGCTGCGCCGGCCAGGATCCGGAACGGCCACAGGCCGGGCGGTGGGACCAGCAGGGCGGAGAGGTTGGCCACCAGGACCAGGCCGACGCTGGCAAGCAGGATACGGCTGAGCCGGACCCTCTCGATCAGGGGGGCGGACGCGATCGCGGCGAGGGCTGTCGCGAGCATTTCCAAGGTCACGTATCGGCCGGCATGAGCCTGGTCCAGGCCCAGACCCCCGGCCTCAGGCGCCGCCGTGTAGCCGCCGATCAGGCCTGGCGCGATCACCGACATGGTGATGCCGATGCCGCTGCAGGCCACAGCACACGCCAGAAACCGCCAGGTCGACCGGACGAAGTGCGAGATCGAAGCCTGCTGCTCCACTAGGAACACCCCGCGCCCATGACGCCCGCCGGAATTTCCTTGGACTGGCAGTGAACCGACCCCAGGGGAAAATCGCGAAAGTCGACCCCCACAACATTCTCGAACCCAACTGACCGGTAAATCTCGATCGCGCGTTCATCTTCCCGTGGATTGAAGAAGGGCAGGATCACCGTCTTGTTGACCGTGAGGCTGTTGACGTAACTCCAGAAATGCCCGCGCCCCTTCGGGGTCTGGGCGGCTGGCGCGCGAACGACGCGGTAGGGAGCGCCGCGGCTGGAAGGGGTTGCTGCGAGCCTGGCGGCGATGCTGTCGAAGTTCGACTTCCAGGGGTGGCCTGCGTCAACGTCAGCGACCAGGACGGTTCCGGGATCGACAAACTTCACGGCCATATCAATGTGACCGGTGACTTCACCCTTGAGCGCCGGAAAGAGGATCAGGCGGTCGATCCCAAACCAATCCCGTACGATGTGCTCGATATCGGCGATGGTGCGCTCGGGATTGTGTACGAAGACACTGTCGAACATGACCATTGTGCCGGCGCCATCGGTCACAAGGTTGCCGCCTTCGATGATCAGCGGCAGGAAATGGAAGGGCAATCCAAAGGCGCGGGCGAGATCGACCTGGCTCGCATTGTCGTGCTTCTGGAAGTTATGCTCTGACGGCGTATAGGGCGTGGCCACAAGGGCGAACTGACCCTCCTTTGATTTCACAAAGTGCGGCCCGAAATCCCGAATCCAGACATCGTCGGTTGCGATCGGGAGGAAACGCGCATTTGCGGAGGGCGCGGCCGCCGCCAGATAGGCTTTCACGATCCGCAACCAGGCGGTTGAGGGGGCCAGAATGACAGGCGGGGCCCCTGCTTCGGCGATAAGCGAGGCAAAACCCGCATGGTGGATCCAGCGCTCAGGATAGTTGATCGGCCAGCTCAGCAGAACGCCGTCGAGGGGTTCATGCTCTCCGGGCAGTGCGTATCCGGTGGGCGGCCGGGACCCGTGATGCGTCGCCGGCCCGAATTCCGGGATCTCGATCTCAGGGATTTCAGCAAGATCGACACCGGAACCGCTGAGCAGGGAGATCGAACCGCTCTGCCTCAGGAAGCCTGCTATCCTTCCGAAGTCCGTTTCGTTCCGCACGGGTGCGGTGGCCATGGGGTAGAGTCGCTTGAGCGCTTTCAGGGCCTCTTCGGACGTCGCCAGGCTGACCCTGTCCCGCAACCAGGGCGCTCCCTGGGTGATCAAGCGGAAGAAAGTCTCTCCGTTGTGCAAGTGAAATGGCGTCGTCGGAGCCATCTCGGCAAAGGTGTTCACGATCAGCCGCTTCAAGACGAACTGGATCGCCCGGGGGAGCAGGAGGAATCCGAAGAGCGCTCCCGCTGCGACTCCAACAATCAATGCGATCACGCGTGTGCTCCATGCAGGTCTTGATGCGCCGGGCTCGACGAATATCGGGTTCCGACCTTACGGGCGTCTTGGTCCGTCGGGCTCCCGGAAGCCGGGCGCCCCCTTGACGGGTGAGCCCGGGGGTGGGTCACTCCGCCGCAAGGCTGAAGGGTAGCGCCTCAGCGCGGGAGGCATCCGGCCGGTGCTCCAGCACGGCGGGGTGACGATCCGGCGGTGTCCATCCCTTCCGGTCGAAGACGCCCCTGAGGTAGGTCTGCCATGCGCGGGAGTCGAAGTCGGACGCATGCCTCTCCGAGGCGACGAAGCGTATGCCGCCCGTCAGGTCCGGCGCCGATGATGCAGACCTTCGTATTCGACATGCAGCGCTCCATATCCGCGGCTGGGTTGACGATGGCCTCTGGGCCGGCTCAATCTAAACACTGTTTAGACGGTAGACGTCGAGTCCGGGCGGGTCAAGACCCGGGAAGAGATCCGGGCCGGCGAAACGGCGAGACGCTGGATTGCCGAAGCCAGCGAGGCGCAGGGCGCGAGGAACGCCGAGCCTGCCCCCATGGCGGCGACTCCGACGACGATCCGTCGTCCGAACTCCACTTCCCCCTTGCCTTCCGGCCCAAACCGGCGTTTGTGCCCGGCGGGCCACGTCCCCCCAACGGGACGCAGTCCATCTGCAAGGATGGGAGACATCGCAATGACTACGATCCCGCGGCCGGCCGTGCGCCCGGCCCGACCCGAATTTTCCTCCGGCCCGTGCGCCAAGCGCCCCGGATGGACCCCTGAAGCCCTGAAGGACGCCGTCCTCGGCCGCTCGCACCGGTCGAAGCCGGGCAAGGCGCGCCTGCAGGCCGCCATCGACCTGACCCGCAGGGTGCTGGAGGTTCCCGACAGCCACCTGATCGGCATCGTCCCCGGCTCCGACACCGGGGCGGTGGAGATGGCCCTGTGGTCCCTGCTGGGGCCGCGCAAGGTTCAGCTGCTGGCCTTCGAGAGCTTCGGCAAGGACTGGGTCACCGACGTGGTCAAGCAGCTGAAGCTGCCCGCCGAGGTGCTGGAGGCGCCCTACGGCGAACTGCCCGACCTGTCCCGCGTGGACCCCGAGGCGGACCTGGTCTTCACCTGGAACGGCACGACCTCCGGCGTGCGCGTGCCGGACGCCGGCTTCATCGCCGCCGACCGCGGGGGGCTTACGATCTGCGACGCCACCTCGGCGGCCTTCGCCCAGGACCTGGCCTGGGACAAGCTCGATGTCGTGACCTTCTCCTGGCAGAAGGCCCTGGGCGGCGAGGGCGCGCACGGCGTGCTGGTGCTGTCGCCCCGCGCCGTCGCCCGGCTGGAGAGCCATACGCCGGCCTGGCCCATGCCCAAGCTGTTCCGCATGACCAAGAACGGCAAGGTGACCCTGGACCTGTTCGAGGGCGCCACCATCAACACCCCCTCCATGCTGTGCGTCGAGGACGTCATCGACGCCTTGGAATGGGCCCAGGGGATCGGCGGTCTGTCCGCCATGCGCGCCCGGGCCGACGCCAATCTGGCCGTCCTGGCCGACTGGGTGGCGAAGACCCCCTGGGTGGACTTCCTGGCCGCGGACCCCGCGACCCGGTCCAACACCTCGGTCTGCCTGAAGGTGGTCGACCCCCGCGTCGCGACCCTGCCGGCCGACGCCCAGGCCGACTTCGCCAAGACCCTGGCCTCCCGGCTCGAGAAGGAGGGTGCGGCCCTGGACGTCGGCGGCTACCGCGACGCCCCGCCCGGCCTGCGGATCTGGTGCGGCGCCACGGTGGAGACCGCCGATGTCGCCGCCCTGGTCCCCTGGCTCGACTGGGCCTTCGAGACCGCCGCCGCCGGGCTCTGAGCCCGCCGTGCGCCGTCCCGCCTCCCGTTTTCCCATTCCTTCCGCGTGAAGAAAGACACCGCCATGCCCCGCGTGCTCATTGCTGACAAACTCTCCCCCGCCGCCGTCGACATCTTCCGCCAGAGGGGGGTCGAGGCCGACGTCAAGACCGGCCTGTCCAAGGACGAGCTCCTGAAGATCATCGGCGACTATGACGGCCTGGCCGTCCGCTCGGCCACCAAGGCCGACAAGGACGTGATCGCCGCCGCCGGCCAGCTGAAGGTGATCGGCCGGGCCGGCATCGGGGTGGACAATGTCGACATCCCCGCCGCGACCTCGAAGGGCATCGTGGTGATGAACACCCCCTTCGGGAACTCCATCACCACCGCCGAGCACGCCGTGGCCATGATGTTCGCCCTGGCTCGCCAGATCCCCGCCGCCGACGCCTCCACCCAGGCCGGCAAGTGGGAGAAGAACCGGTTCATGGGGATCGAGCTCTACGCCAAGACCCTGGGCCTGATCGGCGCCGGCAACATCGGCTCCATCGTCGCCGACCGGGCCAACGGCCTGAAGATGAAGGTGGTGGCCTACGATCCCTTCCTGTCCGCCGAGCGGGCCGTGGAGATCGGCGTCGAGAAGGTCGAGCTGGACGAGCTGCTGGCCCGGGCCGACTTCATCACCCTGCACACCCCCCTGACCGACAAGACCCGCAACATCCTGTCGGCCGGGAGCCTGGCCAAGGCGAAGAAGGGCGTGCTGATCGTCAACTGCGCCCGCGGCGGCCTGGTGGACGAGGCGGCCCTGCGCGCCCTGCTGGACTCCGGCCATGTGGGCGGGGCGGCCTTCGACGTTTTCGTGGAGGAGCCGGCGACGGCCAACGTCCTGTTCGGCGCGCCGAACTTCATCGCCACACCCCACCTGGGCGCCTCGACCCTGGAGGCCCAGGAGAACGTCGCCCTGCAGGTGGCCGAGCAGATGAGCGACTACCTGCTGACCGGGGCGGTGACCAACGCCCTCAACAGCCCCTCGGTGAGCGCCGAGGAGGCGCCCAAGCTGAAGCCCTTCGTGGCCCTGGCCGAGCGCATCGGCGCCTTCGCCGGCCAGATGATCGACGTGGAGATCAAGGCCGTGGAGCTGGCCTACGAGGGCGAGGTGGCGCTCCTGAACACCCGGCCCCTGACCGCTGCGGCCCTGGCCGGGGTGATGCGCCCGGTCCTGGCCGAGATCAACATGGTCTCGGCGCCCGCCGCCGCCCGCGAGCGGGGCGTGACGGTGACAGAGTCCAAGCAGGACGACTCGCCGGTCTTCGAGAGCCTGGTGCGGATCACCGTGACCACGACCATGGGCAAGCGCTCCTTCGCCGGCACGGTGGTGGCCGGGACCCCGCGCATCGTCGAGGTCAAGGGCATGGAGCTGGACGCCCCCTTCAGCCCGACCATGCTGTACGTGAACAACCAGGACAAGCCGGGCTTCATCGGCGCGGTCGGGGCCCTGCTGGCCGACGCGCGGGTCAACATCGCCACCTTCAACCTGGGCCGCGTCGCCGCCGGCGAGGACGCCATCTGCCTGATCGGCGTGGACCAGGAGCCCGACGAGGGCCTGGTGGGCCGCATCCGCGCCCTGCCGCACGTGAAGGAAGCCCGCATCCTCCGGTTCTAGCCCCCGGCTTCACCGCCGTGGCGCCCCCTCACCCGGCTTCGCCGGGAGCTCCCCCTCGGGGGAGCAATGGGCGCTGTAATTCCTCCCCATCAGGGGGAGGTGGACCGCGAAGCGGGCCGGAGGGGGTCTCCTGAGCCGCCGTGGCGCCCTCTCAGTCGGCTGCGCCGACAGCTTCGCCTCGGGGGAGCAATGGGCGCTCTCATTCCTCCCCCAGGGAAGCCATTGACTCCCTCTTCGCTCACACTAGAACAAAAAGCGAACATGAGGTCGGGCATGGACGGGGACAGGCGGAACAGGCTGGCGGCGCTGCGGGCGGACATCCGGCGGCTGGAGCGGGTGGCGGGGCCCGTGCGGGGACGGCTGTCCCTGGGCGATCCGCGCCTGGATTCGGCCCTGGGCGGGGGGCTGCCCCTGGGCCAGTGGCACGAGATCGGCGGCGAGGGGGCGGAGGCCGAGACCGGCGCCGCCCCCGCCGCCTTCGCCGCCCGGCTGGCCGCCGCCCTGCTGGCCCGTCCGGACCAGCGCGGCCGCTCGGCGGTCTGGATCCTGCGCCGCGACGACCTCTTCCCCCCGGGACTGGCCGGCCTGGGCCTGCCGGCGGACCGGCTGGTGGGGGTCTGCGCCCGGGACGAGGACGAGGCCCTGGCTGTGGCCGAGGACGCCCTGGCCTCGCCGGGCGTGGGGGTGGTGCTGGCCGAGGTCGGCGCCGTGGACCTGACCGCCGGCCGCCGCCTGCAGCTGGCCTGCGAGGCGCGGGGCGGGACGGGGCTGATGCTGCTGCGCCGGCCCTTCGGCGGAGGCGCGGCGGCGACCACGGGTGGAACCGCGGCGGCCACCTGCTGGCGCGTATCACCGGCCGTCAGCGCCCCCGGCCCCGGCGGCCTGGGGCTGGGGGCGCCGCGCTGGCGCCTGCGCCTGGTCCGCAGCCGGGGCGGCCGGACCGGCGACTGGCGGGTCGAGGCCGGCGCCGGTGGAGGCGAAGGAGAAGCCGATGTCGCGCATCCTCTGCGTCTGGTCGCCGAACTGGGCGATCGAGACCTGGCGGCGCCGGCGGCCCTCAGCGCCGCAGGCTGAGCCCTTCGCCCTGGTCCACCAGGACCGGGGGCTGAGGGTGCTGGCCGCCGTCAGCCCGGACGCCGCGGCGGCGGGCCTGTTTCCCGGCCAGAGGGTGACCGACGCCCAGGCCCTGCGCCCCGACCTAGTCCTGGCCGAGGCCGAGCCGGAGGCCGACGCCCGCGCCCTGGAGGCCCTGGCCGACTGGTGCGTGCGCTTTTCCCCCGCCGTGGCCCCCGACCCGCCGGACGGCCTCTTCCTCGACATCGGCGGGGTCGCCCACCTGTGGAGCGGCGAGGCGGAGATGGCCGCCGACCTGGCCGCGCGCCTGGCGCGGGACGGCCTGACCGCGCGGATCGCCGTCGCCGGCACCGCCGGCGCGGCCTGGGCCCTGGCGCGGAGCCCGGCGGCGGCGACATGTCCCCAGGTCCTGGCTCCGGGCAGGATGGAGGCCGAGCCTCTCGCGCCTGAACTGGCCGGCCTGCCCCTGGCGGCCCTGCGTCTGGAGCCGGCGGCGGTGGAGCGCCTCTCCCGGCTGGGCCTCAGGCGGATCGGACAGCTGGCCGCCCTGCCCCGGGGGCCCCTGGCCAAGCGCTTCGGCGCCGGCGTCCTGCTGCGCCTGGACCAGGCCCTGGGCCGGGTCCCCGAGGCCCTGGCCTTCCGGCGCCCGCCGACCCCCTGGTTCGCGCGACTGGACCTGGCCGAGCCGGTGAGCGCCCCGGAGGACCTGGCCCGCCTGTGCCGGGACGCCGCCCTTGGCCTGTGCGCGCGGCTGGAGGCGTCCGGACGCGGGGCCCGGCGCTTCCGCCTGGACTTCCACCGGGTGGACGGCGCGCCGGTGGGCCTGGAGCTGGGCCTGTCCCGCCCGGCCTGCGAGCCGGACCGCCTCGCCCGCCTCTTCCTGCCCCGGCTGGAGACCCTGGACCCCGGCTTCGGGATCGAGGCGGTGAGCCTGCAGGCGGCGGAGGCTGAGGTCCTGACCCCGGGCCAGGCGGACCTGGCCAGCCTGCTGGAGCCCGTCGAGGGACCCGAGGCCCTGGCGCCCCTGATCGACCGGCTGACCGCCCGGCTCGGGCCCCGGCGGGTCTGGCGCAGCCGGCCCCTGGCCAGCCACGTCCCCGAACGCTCGGTGCGCCGGACCGCAGCCCTGGAGGTGGCGGCCGGTCCCGCCGGCGGCTGGCCCGCCTGGCGCCCCCGCCCCTTACGCCTCCTGCCCCGCCCCGAGCCCCTGGAGGCGGTGATCGCCCTGACCCCCGATGAGCCGCCCCGGCAGTTCCGCTGGCGCCGGCGGGTGCACCGCATCCACCTGGCCGAGGGGCCCGAGCGGATCGGCGCAGAGTGGTGGCGGACCGGGATCGAGGCGGTGCGGACCGACCAGGTGCGCGACTATTACCGGGTGGAGGACCAGGACGGCGCGCGGTTCTGGGTCTTCCGCTCGGGCCTGCACGATCATGACCGGCCGGTGCGCTGGTGGCTGCACGGCCTGTTCGGATGAGCCGCTACGCCGAGCTGGCGGCGGCCAGCAACTTCTCCTTCCTGCGCGCCGCCTCGCACCCCGAGGAGCTGGTGACGACCGCCGCCGCCCTGGGCCTGGAGGCCCTGGGGATCGCCGACCGCAACAGCGTCGCCGGCGTCGTCCGGGCCTGGGGGGCGGGCCGCAGGGCGGGCGGATCCCTGAAGGTGCTGGCGGGCGCCCGCCTGGTCTTCGCCGACGGGACGCCGGACCTCATCTGCTATCCCTCCGACAGGGCGGCCTGGGGGCGGCTGACCCGCCTGCTGACCCTGGGCAAGCGGCGGGCGCCCAAGGGCGGGTGCGACCTGTCCCTCGGCGACTTCCTGGACCATGCGGAGGGCCAACTGGGCGTCGTCCTGCCTCCGGCGCCGGGGGAGGCCGGGGCGAAGGACTTTCCCCGGCGACTCCAGGCGCTGGCGGCGGCCCGGCGGGGATGGCTCTGGCTGGGGGGCGTGCGCCGCTACGGCTCCCGCGACCTGCAGGAGCTGGCCCGGCTGGAGGCCCTGGGGGCGGCGGCCGGCACGCCTCTGGTCGCCGTGGGCGAGGTGCTCTACCACGACGCCCGCCGGCGGCCCCTGCAGGACGTCCTGACCTGCATCCGCGAGGGCTGCACGATCCACGAGGCGGGGCTGAGGCTGGAGGCCAACGCCGAGCGGCGGCTGAAGTCCCCCGCCGAAATGGCGCGCCTGTTCGCCCGCTTCCCCGGCGCCGTCGAGCGCAGCCTGGAGATCGCCGGCCGCGTGGGCTTCGACCTGTCGGAGCTGCGTTACGAATATCCCGACGAGCCGGTCCCGGCGGGCAAGACCCCCATGCAGCACCTGCGCGACCTGACCTGGGAGGGGGCGAGCTGGCGCTTCGAGGGCGGCCTGGGCGAGCGCGAGCGGCGGACCCTGGAACACGAGCTCAACCTCATCGAGAAGCTGGGCTTTCCGAACTACTTCCTGACCGTCCACGACATCGTCCGCTGGGCGCGGGCCCAGGGCATCCTCTGCCAGGGGCGGGGCTCGGCGGCCAACTCCGTGGTCTGCTTCTGCCTCGGCATCACCGCCGTCGACCCGACCAAGAAGGACCAGGACCTCCTCTTCTCGCGCTTCATCTCCGAGGCCCGGGGCGAGCCGCCGGACATCGACGTGGACTTCGAGCATGAGCGCCGGGAGGAGGTGATGCAGTACCTCTTCCGCCGCTATGGCCGGGACCGGGCCGCCATCGCCGCCACGGTCATCCACTTCCGCCCGCGCATGGCCATCCGCCAGGTGGGCAAGGCCCTGGGCCTGACCGAGGACGTCACCGCGGCCCTGGCCGGGACGGTCTGGGGGCCCTGGAGCGGCATGAGCCCGGACCCCTACATTCGCCAGGCGGGACTGGACCCGGACGCCCCGGAGATCCGCCGCGCCACCGCCCTGGCCGGCGAGCTGCTGGGCTTTCCCCGCCATCTGTCCCAGCACGTGGGCGGCTATGTCCTGACCCGGGGCCGGCTGGACGAGCTGGTCCCCATCGGCAACGCCGCCATGCCCGACCGCACCTTCATCGAGTGGGACAAGGACGACATCGACGCCCTGGGCCTGATGAAGGTGGACGTCCTGGCCCTGGGCATGCTGACCGCCCTGCGCAAAGCCTTCGAGATGATCCCGCCCCGGGCGGACGGGATCCGGCTGACCGACATCGCCCAGGTCCCGAAGGAGGTCCCGCAGGTCTACGACATGCTGTGCCGGGCGGACTCGGTAGGTGTCTTCCAGGTGGAGAGCCGGGCCCAGATGTCCATGCTGCCGCGCCTGAAGCCCCGGCGTTTCTACGACCTGGTCATCGAGGTCGCCATCGTCCGGCCCGGCCCCATCCAGGGCGACATGGTCCACCCCTACTTGCGCCGGCGGGACGGGACAGACCCGGTGGACTTCCCCGCCCCCGCGCCGGAACACGGCCCGCCGGACGAACTGCACCGGGTGCTGGGCAAGACCCTGGGGGTGCCCCTGTTCCAGGAGCAGGCCATGCGCCTGGCCATCGAGGCGGCGCGGTTCAGCGAGAACGACGCCGACGGCCTGCGGCGGGCCATGGCCACATTCCGCAACCTGGGCAGCGTCAGCGAGTACCGCCGCCGCTTCCTGGAGGGCATGACCGGGCGGGGCTATGACCCGGACTTCGCCGAGCGCTGCTTCCGCCAGATCGAGGGGTTCGGCTCCTACGGCTTCCCCGAAAGCCACGCCATCAGCTTCGCCCTCCTGGTCTACGCCTCGGCCTGGGTGAAGTGGCGCTGGCCCGACGCCTTCTGCGCGGCCCTGATCAATTCCCAGCCCATGGGCTTCTACCAGCCCGCCCAGCTGGTGCGCGACGCCCGCGAGCACGGAGTGGAGGTGAGGCCCGCCGACGTCACGGCCAGCGACTGGGACTGCACCCTGGAGCCGGTTCCCGGCCGGCGGCTGCGGGCCGTGCGGCTGGGCCTGAGGCAGGTGCGGGGCCTGGCCCAGGAGGACGCCGAGCGCCTGGTGCTGGCCCGGGCCCGGGGCGCCCGCGCCATAGCCGACTTCGCCCGGGTGGTGAGCGGACGGGGGATGGAGCTCCTGGCCGAGGCCGACGCCTTCGCTGGCCTGGGAGTGAGCCGCCGCCAGGCCCTCTGGGCGGTGAAGGGACTGGCCGGCGCCGACCGGGCGGACCGGGACGCGCCCCTGGCGGCGGGGGCCGACCTGCCGGAGCCCGGGGTGGATCTGCCGCTCATGACCGCCGCCCGCGAGACCGCCGAGGACTACCGCACCTTGCGCCTGTCCCTGAAGGCCCACCCCTGCGCCTTCCTGCGCGACGAGCTGGCCCGGCGGGGCGCCCGGACGGCGGCCGAGCTGGGGCGGATGCGGGACGGGCGGCGCACCGCCGTGGCCGGCCTGGTCCTGGTGCGCCAGAGGCCCGGGACGGCCAAGGGGGTGGTCTTCATGACCCTGGAGGACGAGACCGGCGCGGCCAACATCATCGTCTGGAAGGACGTCTTCGAGGCGCACAGGCCGGCGGTCATGCGCTCGGGCCTGGCCCTGGTGGAGGGGCGGCTGCAGGTGGCCGGCGACATCGTCCACCTGGTGGCCGAGCGGGTCACCGACCTGTCCTTCCTCGCCGCCGCCCTGCGGACGGACGAGCCCGGCGAGACGCCGGCGGCCGGCGACGGACGGCTGGTGGCCAGCCGCGACTTCCACTGACACCAGGGGCCCTTGACGCCCCCCGGGCCCTGCGGCGAAGTCCCCTCCGACAGGGAGACACGCCATGCCCCACATGCTCGCCCGGGCCGTCGCCCTCGCCCTTGCGCTGATGGCCGGATCCGCCGCCGCAGAGCCCGTCCGGGTGAAGGTCGAGACCGGCGTCCTGACCGGCGAGGCCAAGGACGGCGTCGGCGTCTGGCGCAACATCCCCTACGCCGCCCCGCCCGTGGGCGAACGCCGCTGGGCCCCGCCCGCCCGGGCCGCCGCCTGGACCGGCGAGCGGGACGCCACCCGGAACGGCCCCTCCTGCGTCCAGAAGATGAACGCCGACGGAACGCCCAACGGCGGCGGCGCCAACGGACCGATGAGCGAGGACTGCCTGCAATTGAACGTCTTCGCCCCGGCGAAGGCCCGCAAGGCGCCGGTCATGGTCTGGATCCACGGCGGCAGCCACCGGGAGGGGGCGGGCTGGATCTACGACGGCTCGGCCTTCGCCCGGCAGGGGATCGTGGTGGTGACGATCAACTACAGGCTGGGGCCGCTGGGCTATTTCGCCCATCCCGCCCTGACCGCCGCCGCCCGGAAGGACGAGCCCCTGGGCAACTACGGCCTGATGGACCAGATCGCCGCCCTGCAGTGGGTGAAGCGCAACATCGCCGCCTTCGGAGGCGACCCCCGGCAGGTGACGGTGTTCGGCGAGAGCGCAGGGGGCATGAGCACCCTGGCCCTGTTGGCGACGCCGGCCGCGAAGGGCCTCTACGCCCGCGCCATCGTCCAGTCCGGCGGCGGCTGGTTCGCGCCGACGACCCTGGCCGCAAGGGCCGAGGCGGGGGAAAAGGCCCTGGCGGCCCTGGGCCATGCCAAGGCCTCCGCCACCGACCTGCGGGCCCTTCCGGGCGAAAGCCTCATCAACGGCGTCGGCGGCGGCTTCGGCCCCTTCCCGGACGGCCGCCTCCTGAAGGAGACCCCCAGCCAGGCCTTCGCCGCCGGCCGGGCCGCCGACGTGCCGCTGATCATTGGCTGGAACTCGGGCGAGGACTCCCTGATGGGCCCCTGGCGGCCGGAGATGATCAACGCCGTGCCGGCGGAGGCCCGGACGGTCTACGCCGCCGAGGCCGCCCGGGGCGACGAAGCCCTGGCCCGGGCTGTCTTCACCGACCGCGCCATGGGCGCCCCGGCCCGCTGGATCGCCCGCCAGGCCGCCTCAGGCGCCCCGGCCTGGCTCTACCACTTCTCCTACGTGGGAAGCCGGTTCCGGCCCTTCACCGACCGCGCCGCCCATGCCGCGGAAATCCAGTACGTCTTCCAGTACTGGGGCCGTCGGACGCCCATGTCGGCGGTGTCGGAAGAGGACCGGGCCATGGCGGCGCTGATGAACGGCTGCTGGGCCGCCTTCGCAAGGACCGGCCGCCTGGACTGCCCCGGGGGCCAGGCCTGGCCCGCCTATTCGCGGGATGCGGACACCCTGCTGGAGTTCGGCCGCGAGACCAGCCTGAGGACCGGATTCCAGGCGGGTCGCCTGGACTTCCAGGAGGCCAGGACCCTGCCGGGGCTGGCCCTGCCCTGAGCCGCGCCCAAAGGTCGCCGCAGAGAGAGGGCGCCTGCCGCTCCGCAGACCCCCTCCGGCCCGGAGCCCTGGCCCCGGGGCGTGGACTTCTGTACCCGGGTCAGAGCGGCGCTGGCCCGACGTCTGCGATCCGAAGACACCTGAAACGGGGTTCCCATCCCGCCTTGGGCGGCAGCGCCTCCACGGCAAAGCCAAGCCTCAGATAGAAACCTGTCGCTCCGGGGTGCGTTTCAGCGTGAATCGGCAGGCCTGGGTGAGCCCTGCAAATCGCCTCTATGAGCGCTCGTCCGTACCCGGAGCCCTGGCGACCTGGCGCCACAGCGATTTGGGTGATCTCTACCCCTTCCTGATCCCGTCGAAATCCCGCCGACGCCACCTGGACTCTATTGACGATCGCCTCGACCAGTCCCCGGCCGGGTTCGTCCCGATAGGTAGCGCGGACCCGCGCCATCTTTTCGGACGTGGGATGCCCGACAGCGGCCGCCAAGATTCTCCAGAATTCCTCATCCCCGCCGTCTGGTGGAAGGAATCGAACCTTGTACGGCTTCATGCCGACTCTCCCTGCCGGTCCAGCCAAGGTGCGGCTGCGGGGATCGGGAACCGGGGAAACCAGGCTGAAATGATCTCCGATCGACAGCAAGCCCCCCGTCGTTAAACCCCTTTCAAAGTTTAGGGCTAAGGGTGTGACTGACCCAGACCAGGACCCCTCATGATTCGCGCCCGCAGAGCCCGCATTGTCGCCACCCTTGGCCCGGCGACCCGTGAGCCGGAGCAGATCATCGCCCTGGCCAGGGCGGGCGCCGACGTCTTCCGGGTCAATTTCAGCCATGGCGAGCCTGCCGACCACGCCACCGCCATCGCCCGGGTGCGGGCGGCGGAGGTCGAGGTGGGGCGACCGCTGGCGGTGCTGGCGGACCTGCAGGGCCCGAAGATCCGGCTGGGCGAGTTCCAGGACGGTCGCGTGGAGCTGACCCGGGGCCAGGCCTTCCGCCTCGACCGCGACCCGACGCCGGGGGACTCCCGCCGGGTCTGCGTGCCTCACCCCGAGATCTTCGCCGCCTTGAAGACCGGGGCCGACGTGCTGCTGGATGACGGCAAGGTGCGGCTGAAGGTCGGCCGGTTCGGCCAGGACTTCGCCGAGACCGAGGTGATCAGCGGCGAGGCCCTTTCGGACCACAAGGGCCTGAACCTGCCGGGCCTGGCCATTCCCATCCCCGCCCTGACCGAGAAGGACCGGCTGGACCTCGACTTCGCCCTCGCCCAGGGCGTGGACTGGGTCGCCCTGTCCTTCGTCCAGCGCGCCGCCGACATGGCCGAGCTGAGGCAGATCGTCCTCGGGCGGGCCGGCGTCCTGGCCAAGATCGAGAAGCCCGCCGCCCTGGAGGCCCTGGACGAGATCCTCGACCTCTCCGAGGCGGTCATGGTGGCCCGGGGGGATCTGGGGGTGGAGCTGGCGCCGGAGGATGTGCCGGTGGTCCAGAAGACCCTGGTCCGCGCCGCGCGCATGCGGGGCATCCCCGTCATCGTGGCCACCCAGATGCTGGAGTCCATGATCCATTCGCCCACCCCCACCCGGGCCGAGGCCTCGGACGTGGCCGCCGCCGTCTATGAGGGCGCCGACGCCGTCATGCTGTCGGCGGAAACCGCCGCGGGGGACTATCCCCTTGAGGCCGTGGGCATGATGGACCGGATCCTGACCCGGGTGGAGCGCGACCCGCGCTGGCCCGAGCTGATGGCCGCCGAGTACCCGGTGGAGGACGCCGACGCCGACGCCCTGGTCGCCGCCGCCCGCCGGGCCGCGGACTCCGCCTCAACGGGGTGCCTGGCCGCCTTCACCACGACCGGCCAGACGGCCCTGCGCCTGTCGCGGGAGCGCCCGCTCCAGCCCACACTGGCCCTGACGACGCGCCTGGCCACCGCC
Source organism: Phenylobacterium sp. (assembly GCA_020401865.1). Classification (GTDB taxonomy): domain Bacteria; phylum Pseudomonadota; class Alphaproteobacteria; order Caulobacterales; family Caulobacteraceae; genus Phenylobacterium. The sequence goes on from JADCAS010000004.1 coordinate 385,420, forward strand.
CGGCGCCTGGCCCTGGCCTGGGGCGTGGAGGCCCGGGTGGTCAGCACGATCACGGACCCCGAGGACCTCGCCCGGGTGGCCGTGGACGAGGCCTTGGCGGCGGGGCTCTGCCCCCCCGGACACCGGGTGCTGATCCTGGCCGGCCTGCCCATGGGATCGCCCGGGGCCGCCAACATCCTGCGCATCGCCCACGCGCCCCTGAGACGCTGAGGCCATACTGAAACGAGGAGGTGCAAGCCGCCCGGGATTGGGCTAATCCCCTCGCCGCGCGCCCGGACCGGCGCATGCCTGCGCCTGCGGGGTGAGACCTTGAAGAACGTGTACACCGGGCTTGTCGGCGACATCGGCGGCACCCACGCCCGCCTAGCCCTGGTCGACGAGGAAGGGCACATCCGCCACCCCGTCACCTATGACGAGCGGAACTATCCCTCCCTGACGGAGGTGATCGCCACCTATCTGGAGAAGACCATGGGCCGGAAGCGGCCCGAGCGCGCCGTCCTGGCCGTGGCCGGGCCGGTGGTGGATGGCGAGATCCAGTTCACCAACAACAGCTGGCGGGTCTCGGATGGCGAGCTCTTCGTCGCCTTCGAGTTCCAGTTCGTTCGCCTGATCAACGACTTCGCCGCCCAGGCCCTGGCGGCGCCCTTCCTGGCGGCCGACACCCTGCGGCGGATCGGGCCTGACATCCAGGGGGCGGACCTTGCGCCCCTCGTCGTCATGGGCGCGGGGACGGGCTTCGGCGCGGCCGGCCTCGCCCGCTCCGAACGGGGCGACGTCGAGGTCGCCGGCGAAGGCGGCCATGGGGCCTTCGCCCCCGTCGACGAGACGGAGATCGAGATTCTGCGGATCTTGTCCCGACGGTTCGGACGCACCTCCATCGAGCGCATCCTTTCGGGGCCGGGCCTGTTCAACCTCTACTGCGCCCTGGCGGAACTCCGCGGGACCCCGGCGACCCTGGCGGACGAGGCCGCGGTCACCGCCGCCGCCGAGGGCGGCGACGCCCTCGCGAATGAGACCCTGGACCGTTTCTGCGCCATCCTGGGCTCGGTTGCCGGCGACTTGGCCCTGACCTACGGCGCCCGGGGCGGGGTCTTCATTTCAGGGGGGCTCGCGCCGCGCATGGCCGACCGGCTGGAAACAGGCGACTTCCGCCGCCGCTTCGAGGCCAAGGGCCGGATGAGCGGCTTCATGGCGCAGATCCCGACCACCCTCATCCAGCATCCCTACGCCGCTTTGGTGGGCGCAGCCCGGGCCCTGAAGCGACCAGCGGCGGGCCTGCGCTAACCGCAGGGGGTCAACGGCGATTCAGCAGACCCCCTCCGGTCCGCTGCGCGGCCCACCTCCCCCTGATGGGGAGGAATTACAGCGCCAATTGCTCCCCATCAGGGGGAGCTCCCCGCGGAGCGGGGTGAGGGGGTCACCCCCCCTCGCCGTTGACCCCCTCCGGTCCGCTGCGCGGCCCACCTCCCCCTTGGATGAGGAACTGGGGAGGGGCAGACCTACCGCCCCTTGAAGTTACCCGGGCGGCGCTCGGCGACGGCGCGGACGCCCTCGGCGAAGTCTTCGGTGGCGCGCAGGATGGTCTGCTGGCCGTGCTCGTGGTCGGTCTGGGCCCGGACGGCGGCGGCGAGGCCGGCGCGCAGGGTCTTGCGGGTGGCGACCACCGCCAGGGGGGCGTTCTCGGCGATCTCGGCGGCCAGGGCCTTGGCCGCGTCCAGCAGGTCCGCCTGCGGGACCACCTCGTCCACCAGGCCCCAGGCCAGGGCCTCCTCGGGCTTCACCCGGCGGCCGGTGAGGAACATGAGGTTGGCCCTCTGCTCGCCGATCACCCGGGGCAGGGTGTGGGTCAGGCCAAAGCCCGGGTGGAAGCCCAGCTTGACGAAGTTGGCCGTGAAGCGGGCCTCGGGGGAGGCGATGCGGAAGTCCGCCACCAGGGCCAGGCCCAGCCCGGCGCCCACGGCGGCGCCCTGGACGGCGGCGACGATCGGCGTCTCCACCGAGAACAGGCGCACGGCCTGGGTGTAGAGGTCGTTGATCCCGTTCATGCCCGAGCCGCCGACGCCATCCGGGGCCACCAGGTCGGCGCCGGCGCAGAAGGCCTTGCCGGCCGAGGCCAGGACGACAGCGCGGACTGTCTCGTCGCCGTCGATCTTCTCGAGGAGGTCGGCCAGGTCGCGCATCAGCGGCACGGAGACGTGGTTGTTCGGCGGTCGGTCGAGGGTGACCACGGCGATGTGGCCGGTCTTCTCGACCGTGATCTCGGGGCGCTCGGTCGTCGTGGTCATCTCTTCACTCCCAGGAGGTTGCGGGCGACCACCATGCGGTGGACTTCGGAAGGCCCGTCGTAGATTCGCATGTTGCGGATGCTGGCCGCCATCAGGTGCAGGGGCAGTTCCTTGGTCATGCCCATGGCGCCGAAGCACTGCATGACATTGTCCAGGACCTCCCAGGCCATTTCGGTGGCGAAGACCTTGATCATCGAGATCTCGTTCTTCACGTCCTGGCCCTGGTCCAGCTTCCAGGCGCAGTGATAGGTCATAAGCCGGGCGGCGTGGATCTTGGTCGCGGCGTCGGCGGCCCACCACTGGATGGCCTGGCGCTGGGAGAGGGGCTGGCCGAAGGTCACCCGCTGGGGGGCGTACTCGATCATCATGTCGAGGGCCCGCTGGGCGAGGCCGATGCACCAGGCGGCCATCTCGATCCGGCGGGTGCCCAGGCGCACCTGCATGGGGGCGAAGCCCTGGCCCTCGACGCCCAGCAGCTTCCAGCCCGGGACGCGGACGTCGTCCAGGGCGATCTCGTAGGTGAAGGCGCCGGCCAGCATGGGGATGCGGCGCAGGATGTTGAAGCCGGGCGTGTCGCGGTCGACCAGGAAGGCGCTCATGCCGCCGCGGGAGCCCTTCTCCTTGTCGGTCACCGCCATGACGATGGTGAAGTCGGCCTGCTCGGCGCGGCTGGTCCAGATCTTCCGGCCGTTGAGGATCCAGTCGTCGCCGTCGCGCACCGCCCGGGTGATCATGCCCGCCGGATCGGCGCCGGCGCCCGGCTCGGAAATGCCGATGGCGCTGATGGTCTTGCCCGCCGCGTAAGGGGCCAGATAGGCCTCGCGCTGGCGCTCGTTCACCGTGGCCATGAGCATGCGCAGGTTCGGAGAGTCCGGCGGCAGGGTGTAGGGGGTGATGGTCGAACCCATGGCCTCGTTGACGCCGATCAGGGCCACCTGGGGCAGGTCGAAGCCGCCGACGTCCTCGGGGGCGTCCAGGCCCCACAGGCCCAGCTTCTGGGAGACCTCGTCGATCCGGGCCCGCTCTTCCGGCGAGAGCCAGATCCCCTGCCCGGCCGCATCCCGCGCCAGCACCGCGCCCTCGAGGGGGATGAGCTCCTCGCGCACGAAGCGCTCGGCGAGGTCCTTGAGCATCCGGTGCTCTTCGGAAAGCTGAAAGTCCATGCGGTGGCCTCCTCCCGGCTTGCGCCATCGGCTGGGGAGATCATAACGACGGAAACGGCCAAGGGGAGACACGACGTGGCGGAAACCCGGGAACTTGCAACGACGGCGACGGGCCCCCTGGCGGGAATCCGCATCCTGGACCTGACCAGCGTGGTCTTCGGCTCCTACGCGACCCAGATCCTGGGCGACCAGGGGGCCGAGGTGATCAAGATCGAGGACCCGGGCTCCGGGCGCGGCGACGGCGGCGACATCATGCGCTGGGCCGGCCACGTGCCGCCGGGCGCGCCCCGCGACCTGGGCCCCATCTTCCTGACCATCAACCGCAACAAGCGCTCGGTGGTGGTGGACATGAAGGACCCGGCGACCCGGCCCCTGATGGAGGCGCTGATCGCCTCGTGCGAGGTCTTCGCCACCTCCATCCGCTATGAGGGGCTGAAGCGGCTGGGCCTGGCCTACGAGGACGTTCGCGCCCTGCGGCCGGACGTCGTCTATGTCCACGCGGCGGGCTATGGCTCGGAGGGGCCCTATGCCGGTGAGCCGGCCTATGACGACCTGATCCAGTCGGCCTCGGGCCTGGCCGACCTCCTGCCCCGCACGGACGGCAACCCCACGCCGCGCATCCTGCCCACCCTGGTGGCCGACAAGGTCTCGGGCCTCTTCATGAGCCAGGCCATCACCGCCGGCCTGCTGCACCGCGAGCGGACCGGCGAGGGCCAGTTCATCGAGGTGCCCATGCTGGAGTGCATGACCAGCTTCACCCTGGTCGAGCACCTCTACGACCACGCCTTCGACCCGCCCATCGGCCAGTGGGCCTACCAGAGGGTGGCCAACCCCAACCGCCGGCCCTACCAGACGAAGGACGGCTACATCGGGCTCCTGCCCTACACCGACAAGCAGTGGGACCAGTTCTTCGCCGCCGCCGGCATGGCCGAGAGCTTTGGCAAGGACCCGCGGTTCTCCGACTACGCCACCCGCGGCAGGCACATCCAGGAGCTCTATGGCCTGGTGGGCGAGGTGACCCAGACCAAGACGACCCAGGAGTGGCTGGACCTCCTGAAGCCCCTCTCCATCCCGGTGGTGCGCACCGCCCGGCTGGACGACCTGCCGGACGACCCGCACCTTTCGGCCGTGGGCTTCTTCGAGCGGCATGAGCACCCGCACGCCGGGCCCTACCTCGCCATGAAGCCGCCGGTGAAGTTCACCGCCTCGCCCAGCAACATCCGCCGCCACCCGCCCCGCCTGGGCGAGCACACCGACGAGGTCTGGGCGGAGCTGGGGCTGGAGAAGCCGTGAGGTACTGATCGGCCGCCCACCCCCTCACCCCGCTTCGCGGGGAGCTCCCCCTGATGGGGAGCAATTAACCTTATGAAATTCCTCCACCTTTCACGGGGAGGTGGACCGCGCAGCGGGCTGGAGGTGGTCTCCTGAGCCGCCGTGTGCTAGGGGACTTCGGTCCAAGGAAGTAGGAACATCGCGATGCGCATCTCCGTCATGGGGGTTTCCGGGGCGGGGAAGTCGACCCTGGCGGCGGGGCTGGCGGCGCGGCTCGGCCTGGAGCGGGTCGAGCTGGACGCCCTGAACTGGCTGCCGGGCTGGCGCGACCTGCACACCGAGGACCCGCAGGCCTTCATCGACCGGGTGGAGGCGGCCACCCGGGGCGAGCGGTGGATCACCGACGGCAACTACATCATCTGCCAGGACCTCATCTGGAGCCGGGCCACCGACGTCATCTGGCTGGACTATCCCCTCTCGGTCAGCATGCCGCGCCTCTTGAGGCGCACCCTGGACCGGGCGGTCACGGGGCGCGAGCTGTGGGCGGGGACCGGCAACCGCGAGCGCTTCACCCGCTGGTTCGACAAGGACCATCCGGTCTGGTTCACCCTGCGCCACCGCACCCGGGCGAACGCCAGGCGCGAGGCGTGGTTCGCGGACCCGAAGTGGGCGGCGGTGCGCAAGCACAGGGTGACGTCGCCGCGGGAGGCCGAGGCCCTGGTGGAGCGGCTGGCGGCCCTCGACGCTGACGGCCAGCAGGCATGAAAACGCCCGGCGAGCCTCTCGGACCGCCGGGCGTCATCGTGCGGTAGGGACGCCCCCGGAAGGCTACTGCTTGACGCCTTCCTTGGCCTCGTCGGCTGTCTTGGTGACAGCCTGGCCGGCCGCCTGGACGTCCTTGCCAACGCCGGCGATGGTGTTGCAGCCGGCCACGGCGAGGGTCGCCGCGGCGGCCGCGAGGATGAGGATCTTGCGCATGTCGGCCATCCTTTGCCTGAGGCTGATGAGTACCGCCCCTTAAGCCAAGGTTTTGGTTAACAGAAGCTGAACAGAACGCGGTGAGGCCGTTGACCCCCTCCCCCGGCTTCGCCGGGAGCTCCCCCTTGGGGGAGCAATGGCGGTTCAGGCCGGGCGGAAGACCGGCGCCGGGGGGCCGCCCTCCGTCGGCTGGAAGCGCACCTTGACCCTCTGGCCGATCCTCAGGGAGTCCGGGTCGCAGTCCACGAAGTTGGTCAGCACCGCCGGGCCCTCGTCGAGGGTGACGTAGCCGATCACATAGGGACCCGTGGGAGAGCGCCGCATGATGGAGAAGGTGTAGATCTCGCCCTCGCCGGGGCTCCGCTCCCAGACCGTGTCGTCCGAGGCGCAGAAGGGGCAGATGGCCCGGGGGTACCAGTGCGCCTTGCCGCAGGCGGTGCAGCGCTTGATCAGGAACCGGCCCTCGGCGGCGGCGTCCCAGAAGGGCTTGCTCTCGACGGTGACGGCGGGGGCGGGAATGGCCCGGCCGGCGGGTTTGGCTTCAGCTTCGCTCATCGTCCTACTCCCGCTCGAGGATGACCGTGGCCGCGCCGTGGCGCGTGCCCAGGGATCCGCCCGTGCCGTGGGCGAGGGCCAGGTCGCAGTTGGCCACCTGGACCTTGGGGTGGGCCTCGCCGCGCAGCTGGCGCACCGCCTCGATGACCTTGGTGATGCCGCCCCGGTTGGTGGGGTGGTTGTTGCACAGGCCGCCGCCATCGGTGTTGAAGGGCAGCTTGCCGACGCCGGAGATCAGGTTGCCGTCGGCCACGAAGCGGCCGCCCTGCCCCTTCGCGCAGAAGCCCAGGTCCTCGAGCTGCATCAGCACGGTGATGGTGAAGCTGTCGTAGATGGAGGCGTACTTGATGTCGGCGGGGGTGACGCCGGCCTCCTCGAAGGCCCGGGGACCGGACCAGACCGCGCCGGAATACGTCAGGTCCAGGCCATGGCCGCCGCTGGGGCCCTTGGGCGCCTCGCCAGCGCCGATCACCTTGATCTTCGGCCGGTTCAGGCTGCGCGCGACCTCAGGCGAGGTGACGATCAGGGCGCCGCCGCCGTCGGTGACGACGCAGCAGTCCAGGAGGTGCAGCGGGTCGGCGATCATCCGCGAATTGACCACGTCCTCGACCGTGACCACGTCCTTCAGGAAGGCGTGCTCATTCCACTGGGCGTGGTGGCTGGCGGCCACCTTGATCCAGGCCAGCTGCTCGGAGGTGGTGCCGTACTCGTGCATGTGGCGCATGGCGCACATGCCGTAGGTGTTGTGGGTCGAGCCGCCGTAGATGTTCTCGAAGCCGGCCTCGGGCGGGCCGTCGGACAGCTGGCCCGGGCGCGCGCCGCCGCCTCCGGGACGGCCGCCCTGCCCCTGGCGCGGGCGCCCGGCCAGGGTGATCAGGGCCACCTGGCACTTGCCGGCGGCGATGGCCTGGACCGCGTGGCCCACGTGCAGGATGTAGGAGGAGCCGCCGGTCTCGGTGGAGTCCAGGTGGCGGACATTACGCAGGCCCATGTAGTCGACCATGGACATGCCGCCGAAGCCCGGCGCGTCGCCGGCGCAGAAATAGCCGTCCACGTCGTCAAAGGAGAGGCCGGCGTCGGCCAGGGCGCCGCGGGCGCTCTCGGCGTGCAGCTGGGCGCTGGTCTTGTCGGGGGCGTCGCGGGTGGGATGCTCCCACGCCCCCATGATGTAGGCCTTGCCTTTGAGGCTCATCTTCCTCCCCCTCCGGTTTGCGTGCGCCGGTTGATGGGCAGGGCTTACCGCGCCCCGGTGAAGGGGGAAAGCCCCGAGGCGGGCCCTGTTCGCACCGCCCGGGATGGACTAGCCTCTCCCCATGGCCGAGTTCTTTGACAGCCTGACGGAAGACCATTTGGCGATGATCGCCCGCCAGCCGGTCTTCTTTGTCGCCACCGCCGCCGCGGACGGGCGGATCAACCTGTCGCCCAAGGGCCTCGCCGACACTCTGAAGGTCCTGTCTCCCAACCGGGTCGCCTACCTGGACCTGGCAGGGTCGGGGAATGAGACCCACGCCCACCTGACCGCAGACGGGCGCATCACCCTGATGATGTGCAACTTCGAGGCGCCGGCCCTGATCCTGCGCCTCTACGGCCGGGGGCGGGCGGTGCTGCCCGCCGACGCCGGCTGGGCGGACCTGGCCGCGCAGTTCACCCTCCTGCCCGGCGTGCGCCAGATCTTCGACATCACCGTCGAGGGCGTGCAGACCAGTTGCGGCTGGGGCGTACCGGTCATGAGTCTGGACCACCACCGCCAGACCCTGCCCCGCCATCACGCCGCCCAGGACCCCGAAACCTGGGTGAACAAGCAGGCCGGGCGGACCCGCAGCCTCGACGGGCTTCCCACCCGGGCCACCGACCGCTACATCGCCGGCCCGGCCGACGGAGGAGACGCCCCATGACGACCCTCGCCGACCTCTGCGACGCCCATGAGGACGTGATCGAGGTCTGCCACGTCCCCTTCCGGGACTTCGGCGGCCGCACGGCCTTTTCCGGCCCGATCCGCACCGTGCGCTGCTTCGAGGACAACGCCCTGGTCAAGGAGGCCCTGTCGGAGCCCGGCCGGGGGGCGGTGCTGGTGGTGGACGGCGGCGGCTCCCTGCGCCGGTCCCTGCTGGGCGACAGCCTGGCCGCCGACGCCGTGAAGAACGGCTGGGCGGGGGTGGTGGTGTTCGGCGCCGTGCGCGATGCGGCCCAGCTCGCCCGCATCAAGCTGGGGATCAAGGCCCTGGGGACCTGCCCCATGCGCACGGTCAAGCGGGGCGAGGGCCTGCGCGACGCCCCCGTGGCCTTCGGCGGCGTGGTCTTCGTGCCCGGCGACATCCTCCATGCCGATGCCGACGGCCTGGCCGTGCTGCCGGTGGAGGACGACGAGGCCTAGGGGCCGGACGCCCAGGCGGGCTTGCCTCCGCCCGGCGCCATCGCTAGTTTCCGCGCCTCGCCCTCACCGGCCCCCTCCGGGGCGCCGTTCCTCGTCGGAGAGGTGGCTGAGTGGTCGAAAGCACCGCACTCGAAATGCGGCGTACCTTTACGGGTACCGTGGGTTCGAATCCCACCCTCTCCGCCACCCACACCTCCGACATCCCTGCCTGAGTAGATAGGCTCCGTCATGTCGCGGAACCTGCGGGGTTCTTCGTGGACGAAAGGGTGCGCCCCTCTCAAAGTCCCTAATGCGGCAGAGCCTGACGCTGTGACGCGAAATGGGGAACGCATAAAGAACATTCGACCGGCTGGAAGTGTGGCGCCAAGATGTCTCCATGTTCGTCGATTCGAAGTCGCAGGCGGCTGGGACCGCTGAACGCACCATACTCCGCCTAGGAGCCACGATGTTCGGCGGCACCCTCAATGTGTGTCCCGGCGCAATCCGGCGTAGCTCTGAGATCGTCGATAGAACCGAAGTGAATTTGGTGCACAGTCTGCTTGATGACGTAATCGGCGGCAGAGTCATTAATGATGCCTAGCTTCTATGAATTCTTCGCAGGCGGCGGAATGGCCAGGGCGGGGCTAGGGGTTGGTTGGACCTGTCTGTTCGCCAATGACTTCGACCCTAAGAAGGGCCTTACATACCAAGCAAACTGGGGCGATCATGGAGAGCTGACCGTTGGCGATGTCGCCCAACTCAAAGCGAGCGATCTGCCGGGCCAAGCAGATCTAGTCTGGGGCTCTTTCCCCTGTCAGGACCTGTCGCTGGCCGGTGTCGGCGCCGGGCTCAAGGGGGAGCGCTCAGGGACCTTCTACCCCTTTTGGGAATTGATTAATGGACTTAGGGCGGACGGCCGAGCGCCCAAGCTTGTGGCGCTCGAGAACGTACTGGGGACGCTGACATCGCGCGGTGGCCGGGATTTCGAGGCCATATGCAGCGCCTTCGCTAACGCCGGCTACCGATATGGCGCGCTCGTGATCAATGCTTCGCTGTTCGTGCCGCAGTCTCGCCCGCGTTTGTTCTTGATCGGAGTGCGCGAGGACGTGGAAATCGACCAGGCGCTGCTGTCGCCAGAGCCTATCGCACCCTTCCATACTGCCGCCCTGCGTCGAGCGTTTGAGCGGGTTGGCAACGTTGTCCTCAAGCGCATGGTCTGGTGGAACGTCCCGCCGCCGCCGCATCGAACCGACACTTTCGCTGACCTGATCGAGGAAGACCCCGACAGCGTCGACTGGCACACTGACGCCGAGCGCGACCAGATCATCGCCAAGATGTCCCGGGTCAATCTCGCAAAGCTGGAGGCAGCGAAGCGTGCTGGTCGTCGAGTGGTCGGCGGCATCTACAAGCGCACTCGGCTCGATGAGCGCGGCAATAAAGTTCAACGGGCCGAAGTGCGGTTTGACGATGTCGCCGGCTGCCTAAGGACACCGGCCGGTGGATCCAGCCGCCAAGTGATCATGGTGGTTAACGGAAAGACGGTGCGCACCCGGCTCATCTCCGCTCGCGAGACGGCGCGCCTAATGGGGCTTGAAGACACCTACAAGCTACCGAAGAGCTACAATGAGGCATACCACCTCACGGGCGACGGCGTTGTAGTCCATGTCGTTCGGCATCTTGCAGAGCACATTTTTGGGCCCCTGCTCGCCCCATTGCCCACTGCAGATGCCCACGAGGGCAATGCAATGAAGGCGGCCTGACCACGCCGTGACGGATCTCAGCCCGCCAACTGGCCGCAACCCGGACGCGGTCAACTTCCCACCCTTCGAGACCGAGGACCTTCGAGCCAACCTAGTGCGTTTCCTCGATACGCCGTTCACATGGGAGGGGGGGACTACGCTCGTCGGCAACTTCAAGTGGGGTGTCTACGCCTTTTTCGACTACGACGGTGAGCCGATCTACGTCGGTCAGACCAACGAGCGTTTGCGAACTCGTATCCGGAGACACCTCACCAACCAACGTACTGACGCCGTGGCCATGTCCGTACTGGATCCCTTCGAGGTGTTTGAGATCGAGGTCTGGCCGCTGCCTCACCTCCAGGACGCCAACCGCTCTGACGGAACCGCACGCCAGCATCTTGATGCGCTCGAGCGTGTGATCACGGAGCGTGCCGTCCTAAACTCCGAATTCAAGGCCATCCTCAACGAGAAGGACCCACCGACGGGCGGCGTGGATGTCGAAATCCCGCCGTCACTCAGAGGGCGGATAGTGTCCGAGCGGGTCTACGAACTGCGCTCGCACCCAGATTTCCGGATCGCGCGTCGGTCGCTGATCCTTGCGCGCCTGGCCCAAGTAATCTCAGAGCGTAAGGTGCAGGGCGGATTGCGCCGTGTTCTCCTTACTCAAGCCAAGCGACTGCAGTGGTTAGCATCCCGCCGCTATGAAGCCCTTGGTGGAGCCGGCTCGGTGGAGACTGGAGGCGATGACGATTAGCCGCATCATCAACCAACTCCGAAGTGGCGCCTAAAGAGTGAAGGGAATTGGGTAATCAATCTCCATCGCCCTCCATCTGAGCGGCGAAAACGTCAGTGGAGCCTTAGGAAGTGGGTGCTCCACTCGGGCCAAGGCGGACCAAACTGGAGACAACTTCTTTCCTGACGCCCACGCTCACAGCCCCCACAGAAAAACCGGCTCCGCGGCGCGCGCCCGAGGCGCTGGAGGCTCTGGCGGTGGAGCAGGCCTGACTTCCCATTCGCCCCCCCGCTGGAGGCCGTCCGCGTCGCGGGCGTCAGACCCTTCCCCGTTGCGCCCAGGCGCCCCGGTCGGAGCGGCTGAGGCGGGAGCACCCGATCCACCGCGCCTCACGCCCCGGCGGCGGCCGGGAACCCTGACGCCCCGCCCCCTTCGACAGAGCGCCCCGGACGCTTGTGCGACTCCGGGCGAGGTGCGAGCCTCCACGGAATAGGATTGGGCTGACCCCCGGACAGAGAGGGGTGCGGCCGTCGCATTTGGTCTCGCTGTCTTCGATCTGACATCTATGTCCGATAGGAGCCTGCGGGCCTTCAGCCATGGGGATGAAATGACCTTTTCTTCAATTCGCGCGATCGCGCTTTACACCACCTGCGCTTCAGCCCTGCTTTGCGGCTCTCAGGCTCTGGCTCAGGGCAATGCGACGGGCGGCTCTGGCGCCACCGCCGTTGAGGAACTGATCGTCACCGCCCAGAAGCGCGAGCAGCGCACCCTCGAGGTGCCGATCGCCCTGACCGCCTATACCGGGGACTTTCTGGATGATGTCGGCGTGCAGGAGTTCGAGGAACTCTCCCTTCTCGTCCCGGGCTTCGAGGTCCAGAACCAGTCGCCCAACAATCCCGGCTTTGTCATGCGCGGCATCACGTCGGATGACGGCGGCGCCACGATCGAGCCGCGCGTGTCGGTCTTCCAGGACGGGGTGTCGGTGTCCAAGTCGCGCGGTTCGTATATCGAGCTGTTCGACAACGCCCGAATCGAAGTCGCCAAGGGGCCGCAGTCGACCCTGTTCGGGCGCAGCGCCCTGATCGGCGCCGTCAACATCGTCCAGAACAAGGCGGACCCCGGCGGCTTTGCCGCGTCGGCGAAGTTCGAGGTCGGAAACTTCAACTATCGCGGTCTCGAGGCGATGGTGAACGTGCCCTTGAGCCCCACCCTCGCCGTCCGCTTTGCGAGCCGCGTCAAGACGCGCGACGGCTTTGTCGACAATCTGCTGGGCGGCCGCGACTTCAACTCCACCGACACCGCCGCCTATCGCGCCGTTGTGAAGTGGCGCCCGAGCGACAGGCTCGAGGCCGACCTGATCCTCAACTACGAAGAGAACAATCCGTCGGGGACGTCCTTCAAGTCGCTGACCTATCTTCCCACCGACACCCTGACCGGCAAGGTGCTGGGCGACCTGGGCCGGAACTCCGGCGCGGCCCTTGCGAGCAGCGACGGCTTTGCGGGCGGTCGCGACCTGGGCCTGGAGCGGACCACCTGGGGCGTCACCGGTCTGGTGGACTACAGGATCAGCGACACGCTGCGGCTGTCCTCGATCAGCGCCTTCCGGCGCTTCAAGTCCCTGGAAGTGTTTGATGCGGACGGCTTCTCTCTGCCGCTCTTCGTCTTTGCGGAGGACGCGCGCGGCGACCAGTACAGCCAGGAATTCCGCATCAACTACGAAGGCGGCGAGCGCCTGACCGCCTTCGCCGGGGTCGGCTATTTCCACGAGGATGGATCCCAGGCCGTCCCGCTCCAGTACAATGAGCGCGTCTTCGCCGCCCGCGCCACGCCGGCCCTGGCCGGCCTGCTGGGCTTTACGGCGCCGAACGTGCCGTCGATCAACACCATCAACTCGGCGGCCGCCCTCAGCACGCTGAAGCTGGTGCATCGCGAGACCTTCCAGAACTATGGGCGCACCACCTCGTATGATGTGTTCGCCGATGCGACCTACAAGGTCACCGACCAGTTCGAGGTCTCCGCAGGCATCCGCTACAGCAGCGACGACAAGCGCTCCGGATACCGCGGCACGCTGGACAACGGCGGGTCCGTCCTGACCAGCGGTTCGGCCGCCAACGCCGCCAATCCGGCCACCGCGCGCGGCATCTTCCTGCAGTCCACGCCGGGCGGCCTTCCGCAGTACAAATCCTTCTCGGACTCCGGCGTGACCTATCGGGTGGTGGGTCGCTACGCCGTGTCGGACGACATCAGCCTGTACGCGACCTATTCGCGCGGCCGGCGCCCGGAGGTGCTGTCGCCGGCGGCGCCGCTGGCCCCGCAGGGCAACGCCCGCTTCACGCTGGTGGCCGCCGAGATCGTCGACTCCTATGAGGCGGGCGCCAAGACCCAATGGCTTGACCGCAGTCTCTCGCTTGAAGGTTCCGTCTATCGCTTCACCTATACGAACTTCCAGACGAGCATCCAGACCGCCCCGGGCGTCTTCCAGACGATCAGCGCCGGCGACGCCTCGTCCACCGGCTTCGAGGGCCAGCTCAACTGGAGGCCGACCCGCCAGCTGAACGTCTTTGGCACCTATGGCTACAACAATGGCCGGTTCGACAATGGCCGCTTCAAGGGCAACAGCTTCCGCCTCTCGCCGGATCAGACCTTGTCGTTTGGCCTCAACTTCACCGTACCTGTCTGGGAAGGCGATCTGAGCGTCCTGCCGACCTATACCTGGCAATCCAGGGTCTTCTTCGACAACGACAATGACATCCCGGCGCTGCAGAGCACCGGGGACCTGATCCAGGATGAGGTGCAGGGCGCCTATGGTCTCCTGAACCTGCGGGTGTCCTACCAGCCGACGGATGCGAACTGGCGGGTGGAGGGCTTCGTCTCCAACCTCCTCGACGAAGAGTACATCAAGGACGCCGGCAATACGGGCGGCGCCTTCGGGATCCCGACCTTCATCGCCGGCGAGCCCCGCTACTTCGGCGCGTCATTCTCGGTCCGATACTAGGCCGTTCCGGCCCGACGCTCCCCCCTGGTCGGCCCGCCCTCCGGCGGCGGCCAGGGGGTGGAGAGGTCAGCCCACTCCGCCATCGTTTCCCGCCTCGTGGATTAACAGCGGCGGGGTGCCCATCGCCCGAAGCGATCAAACTTGCCCGGCGGAGGCAGTCCAGACGAGACCCCGCCAAGAGCCCATGCGCCCGTCCTCAATCGTGAAGTCGCGGGTGGGTTCGCGCTTCAGCCCCAGGCGGTCCATGACCGCGCGGGACCTCTGGTTGGTCTCACTCGTGTAGGAGACGATCTCCTGATCCCCAAGGACGCCAACGGCATGATCGAGGGCGGACCGGGCCGCCTCGGTCGCGTAGCCCAGACCCCAGGCGCTTCGCGCGAGCCGCCATCCGATCTCATAGTGAGAACCCAGCGGATGATCCATCTCCGGCCGAAACATGACGCCGACATAGCCTACGAACTGGCCCCGGCCGCCTTCGACCGCCCAGCGCGAGACGCCATCGCGTTCGAAGGCCGCCCGGTAGCGGTCGAACTTGGCGTCGCTTGCGGCCGGTGAGATCGGTCCTCCCTGGTCGGCCATAACCTCCGGATCGGCGTGCAGAGCCGCGAAACCCTCCCGAAGGCGCTCGGACCAGGGCTGAAGCACCAGGCGGGCGGTTCTGATCATACGCCACGCTACCGCTATCTGCGGCGGCCGCCCACCCGTTTCAGGCCGCGCCAAGAGGCGGCCCCCGCGTCGAGGTCGCTTTCGGCGGGCGTTCCGACAAACCGGCGTGTGACAGGGCGGGGGGAGGATCCCCGGAGGCGATCCTTCCGATCCAAGGCGCGGCGTCTGGCGCCGCTGCACGCCACCTGGGCTCAGACGTCCGCCAGAACGGCCTGGCAGCGCAGGCGGACCTGTTCGAGTCGGCGCGGCAGCCCGTCTCCGGGATCGATTTCAGGCCGCTCGTGCAGCCATCCCAGCTGGACGAGGTCGCGGACCAGCAGGAAATGGGGCAGCTGGACCGCCTCGGCCTCCGGCAGGTCGCGCACGCTCCGGTAGCCGGCCAGGAAGGCGTCGCGGACGGCCTCGAAATCCGGCGCTGACTGCTGGTGCGTGAGGGCGACGGCGATGTCGTACATCCGCCAGCCGAAGGCCGCGTCGTCGAAGTCGATAATGGCCAGGCCGTCCTGCCGGATGAGCAGGTTGCCCGGGTGCAGGTCGGCGTGGATCATGCCGAAGACTGCTGGGTCCTTCGACAGGACGGACAGGCGGGCATACAGGACCTCCCGCGCCGCCAGGACCAGGCGCCGGTCCTCCGCCGAGAGGGCGGCGTGATCCCAGAAGGGGCCCCACCGGGGCGCAGGGCCCATCAGGCCGTCAGCGTCCAGCCAGGGGCGGACGAAGCCGGGGGGCGGGGTCCAGGCCTCCGACTGCAGATGAGTGCGCGCCACCAGGGCCCCCAGGCGGGCGAACCAGCCGGGTCGCTCGGCCGATCGCGCCGGGTCCCGAAGGAGATCGTCCAGCACCTCGCCATCGATCCAGCGGGTCACCCCGGCCAGCCGGGTCTCGCCCGTCGCCTCCACCGGCTGGGCGACAAAGGCGCGTCCATCCCGGGCCGGCAGGGGCTCTGGCGTGGCCAGGCCCGCCGCGCGCAGGGCCGCCGTCCAGACGCGCTCGGCCTCGAGCTCTGCGGCGGAGTTGTAGCCTGGCCGGTGCAGTCGCAGGACCCAGTCCTCGCCGGTCTCGCCGTCCGTCAGCCGGAAGGTGACGTTCTCCGAGACCGTGACCAGCGATACGCGCGGGTCTGAGACAGGGAAGGCGCGCGCCGCGTCCCGGGCGGCGGGCAGGAAGAGCCGCTCGGCCTCAGCGCGCTCCATGCAGGGCGTCCAGCGTCGCGTCGAAGGCGGGCAGGAAGGCCTCGGCATCGGCCTGGCTGAAGACCAGGGGCGGGCGGATCTTGACCACGTTGTTGAAGGCGCCGGCGTTGGAGGTCAGGAATCCCCGGTCCTTCAGCCCGTTGCAGACCGCCCGAGCGGCGGCGAGGTCCGGCGCGCCGTCGGACCCCACCATCTCCACCCCGAGGAAGAGGCCGCAGCCCCGGGCGTCAGCCACCCCCGGCCAGCGCCCGACCCGGGCCTTCAGCTCCGCGTCCAGGAAGGCGCCCACGCGTTCGGCGTTGGCCAGCAGCCCCCGGGCCTCGATCTCGTCCAGCACGGCGTGGCCCGCCGCCGCCTGCAAGGGGCTGGAGGCGAAGGTGTTGAAGTAGCGGGTGCGCGACCGGAAGGCCTCGACCAGGGCGCGGGAGGCCGTGGTGGCGGCCAGGGGCACGCCATTGCCCATGGGCTTGCCCGTCACCACGATGTCCGGCGTGAAGCCGGTGACCTGATAGCCCCACCACTGGCCCGTGCGGCCGTACCCGGACTGCACCTCGTCGGCGATGACGAGGCCTCCGCGGGCCCGCACCCGCTCGGCGGCCCTGCCCATGAAGCCTGGCGGGATGTCCGGCAGGCCCTCATTGGCCAGGATGGAGCAGACGATCAGGGCGGCCACCCCGTCGCCGGCGGCCTCCAGGGCGTCCATGGCCCGGTCGAGCCCAGCGAGGTAGGCTTCTGTCAGGGCCTCACCGGAGAGGCCGGGCTCCGGCGGGCGGAAGGTCTGGGGGAAGGGAAAGCTGCGGAAGCCCCGCGCCCGGTCCGACCCGGCGGGCAGGCCGCTCATGGCGCCCACCAGTTCCGAGTTGCCGTGATAGGTGGCGTCCGTGCAGACGATCCCCCGCCGGCCGGTGGCCATCCGCGCCATGCGCAGGGCGATCTCGTTGGCCTCGGTCCCCGAGCAGGAGAAGATCACGCTCTCGGCGAAGTCGCCGTGCAGGCCCGTCACCCGCTCGGCGAGGCGGATGATGTCCTCGTGCAGGTAGCGGGAGTGGACGTTGAGGGTCGCCTGCTGCCGTCCGATTGCCTCGGCCACACGGGGGTTGCCGTGCCCCACGCAGGGGACGTTGTTGTACATGTCCACGTAGCGCCGGCCCCCGGCGTCGTAGAGCCAGGCGCCTTCGCCGCGGACGATGTGCAGGGGCGTTTCGTAGAAGAGGGCCGCCCCGGCGCCGAAGGCCCGGTTGCGACGCTCCAGCAACCCGTCAGACAACTGCGGGGCCCCCGTTGGCGATGGACCAGGCCCGCGCGGCGTAGCGCTGGATCGACGGATAGGCCTCGACGTAACGGTCCGACGAGGCGTTGCCGTCCAGCCCGCGCTTGTAGACCCCCTGGTTGATGGCCGCGATGCGGAACAGGGTGAAGGCCAGATGGAAGCTCCAGTCCTTCAGGGCTGGCCGGCCCGAGGCCTCGGCATAGATCTCGAACATTTCGGCCTGGGACGGGATGCCCAGGTCGGTGAGTATCTTCTGGGGCGTCTCGCCCATCATGAAGAGGGTGGTGTAGGCGACGTCGGAGTAGGGATCGCCCAGGGTCGACAACTCCCAGTCCAGCACCGCCTCGAGCTTCGGCTCGGTGGGATGGAGCATGCAGTTGCGGATCGAGAAGTCGCCGTGGACGATCCGGGTCTCGCTCTGCGCCGGCATGTGGGCGGGCAGCCACGCCATCAGCCGTTCCATGTCGGGATGGTCGTCGGTCTGGGCGGCCTTGTACTGGCGCACCCAGCGGCTGATCTGCCGCTCGTAGTAGTTGCCAGGTCGTCCGTAGTCGGCGAGGCCGACAGCGGCGGGGTCGATGGCGTGCAGTCGGGCCAGCACCTTCAGATAGTCGGTGAAGACAGCCCGGCGCTCGGCCGGCGCCATGCCGGGTAGGGAGGGGTCGAGGAAGATCCGGCCCTTGACCCAGTCCATGACGAAGAACTCGGAGCCGATGACCGACGTATCTTCGCAGTGCAGACGCACGGTGGGCACCGGCACGCCTGAGCCGCCAAGGGCCTTGAGCACGGTGTACTCCCGCCCGACCTGGTGGGCCGAAGGCAGGAGATCGCCGGGCGGCTTCTTGCGCACCACCCAGCGACGGTCGGGCGAGGCGATCAGGAAGGTCGGATTGGAATGGCCGCCCTCGAACTGGCGGACGGTCAGCGGCCTCCGGAAGCCCTCAAGCCGCCCGTCCAGCCAGGCCTCCAGCCGGGCCTCGTCGAAGCGATGCGCGGCCCGCACCTCGGTGATCTCGGCCTCGCCCTCGGACATCCGAACCTCCTGTGGAAGCCGGACGGCGGCCGGGGCCGCCGTCCGCGCCTGGCCTCAGTTCCGCCAGACGACGCCCGAGGTCTGGTCCTCACCGCCGCCCTCGTACTGGCGGATCTCATTCCGGCCGACCACCAGGTGATGGACCTCGTCCGGGCCGTCGGCGATGCGCAGGGTGCGCTGGCCGGTGTACATCCGGGACAGGGGCGTCCACTGCGAGACGCCGGTGGCGCCGTGCATCTGGATGGCCTGGTCGATGATCTGGCAGACCCGCTCCGGCACCATGGCCTTGACCATGTGCACCCAGACCCGGGCTTCGCGGTTGCCGAGGATGTCCATCGCCTTGGCGGCCTTGAGGACCATCAGGCGCATGGCCTCGATGTCGATCCGGGCGCGGGAGATGATCTCGACGTTGCCGCCCAGCCAGGCGATCTTGCGGCCGAAGGCCTCGCGCGAGAGGCCGCGGCGAACCATCAGGTCCAGGGCCCGCTCGGCCTGGCCGATGGAGCGCATGCAGTGGTGGATCCGGCCCGGGCCGAGGCGCAACTGGCTGATCTCGAAGCCGCGGCCCTCACCGAGCAGCATGTTCGATTCCGGCACCCGCACATTGGTGAAGCGGATGTGCATGTGGCCGTGGGGGGCGTCATCCTCGCCGAAGACGTTCATCGGGCCGAGAATCTCCACCCCGGGGGTGTCGATGGGCACCAGGATCTGGGACTGCTGGCGGCTGGGGGGCGCGTCGGGGCTGGTCTTGACCATGGTGATCATGATCTTGCAGCGCGGGTCGCCGGCGCCGGAGATGTAATACTTCTCGCCGTTGATCACCCACTCGCCGTTCTCGAGCACCGCGCTCATGCCGACGTTCTTGGCGTCGGAAGAGGCCCGGTCCGGCTCGGTCATGGCGAAGGCCGAGCGGATCTCGCCGTTCAGCAGGGGCTTCAGCCAGCGTTCCTTCTGCTCGGGCGTGCCGACGCGCTCCAGCACCTCCATGTTGCCGGTGTCCGGGGCCGAGCAGTTCATCACCTCCGAGGCGAGCGGAACCTTGCCCAGCTCCACGGCGATGTAGGCGTAGTCCAGGTTGGAGAGGCCCTCGCCGGTCTCGGCGTCAGGCAGGAAGAAGTTCCAGAGACCTTCCTTCTTGGCCTGGTTCTTGGCTTCCTCGAGCAGTTCCAGCTGGCCGGGGGCATAGCTCCAGCGGTCCGCCCGTCCCTCGCCGAGCTGGTGGAACTTCTCCGACATGGGGGCGACGGTCTCGTGGACGAAGCGCTTGACGTGCTCGTAGAGCGGGGTCGCTTTTTCGCTCATCCGCAGGTCGTTGAGGTCGTCATGCGGGTCGAAACCGAAGGCCGCCTTGGCGGGGGGGGGCGTATGGGTGTTCATGCTGTCTGTCCTGTCCTTCTCGGGCCTGTGATCGCGTCCGCCGCCCAAGCCTGCGGCTGAATTCTGAATGATCAGTATGGCAGCAGGGGTCCGTTCGCCAACCGTTTTTGAAGGGGTGACGCGGCGTCATCAGCCATCTTCCTTCACCGGGAAGGGATGGGCCGCCTCCTCGGCGTCCGCCGCCAGGGCGCGCAGGGTGGCGGCGTGGGAGTCCCGGCTGATCCGGTAGCCGGAAAGCAGGGCGAAACCGGTCAGGTAGAGCATGATGATCACCGGGGCGTAGACCGCGCCCATGCGTTGAATCACGTCCGCCGGCATGTCCGCGGGCGCCACGCCGGGCTGCAGGCCGATGGCGTCGATCAGCAGGGCGGCGGCCAGGATGCCGAAACCGGATACCGACTTTCCCACGAAGGCAGAGGCGGCGAAGAACAGGCCCTCTGACCGGCGTCCGGTCTTGAGCTCGGCCTCCTCGACGACGTCGGCGATCATGGACGAACCCATGGTCGAGGCGATGATGCCAAAGGTCACGCCGACGATGGAGGTGGTGAAGAGGATACCGAAGAGCTGCGGCGTCCCGTTGGCCGGGAACAGGCCGGCGAGGCGCAGCAGGACCGGGCCGATCCCGATCAGCAGGGACAGCAGCGCCAGCAGCATGGCGGTGTGCTTCTTGCCGAACCGACGGGAGAGGAGGGGCGCCGTCGGCAGGGCGACGAAGGCTGAGACGAAAACCCCCAGGGTGATCACCGAAATCTGGGCGGCGCTGAAGCCCCAGAAGAAGGTGTTGAAATAGCCGTTCATGGAGGCGACCAGCCCACCGGCCAGGGCGGTGGCGATGCTCGACGCCAGCAGGAAGAGGAAGGAGCGGTTGTTCAGGGACTCGCGAACCTCCGACAGGGTCTGGCCAAGGGTCTTGGCGCGTTTCTCAGGGGGCGCCCTAAGGGTGGGGATGTGGCGGTGGGTGCCGGCGGCGGACACCACGATGGCCACCAGCATGACGAGGGAGGCGATCAGGCCGTAGCGAGCGTAGCCTTCCGGGTTGAGCTGGCCGACCGCATGCGTGGCGTCGGGCTTGAGCAGGACCCCGAAGGCCAGGGCCTGTATCGACAGGCCGCCGATCCAGGCGAAGAAGAACCGGTAGCTGAGCAGGACCGAGCGGTCGTCGTAGCCGGAGGTGAATTCCGCCGCCAGGGCCGAGGAGGGCACCTCATAGAAGGCGATGAAGGCGCGGATCACCACGGCCAGGACGGTCAGGTAGAGGAAGAGCCCCTGGGCCGACAGGTCCGGCGGGTTCCAGAGGGCTGCGTAGGACACCGCCACGGGCAGGGCGGCGGCGTACATGAAGGGGTGCCGGCGCCCCCAGGCGGACCGGAAGTTGTCCGACAGGTGGCCGATCATCGGGTCGATGATGGCGTCGAACACGAGGGCGGTCAGCAGGGCCACGGCCACCAGGCTGGCCGGGACGCCCAGCACCTGGTTGTAGAAGAGCATCAGCATGTAGCTGAAGCCGTTGTCCTTGACCCCGAAGGCCAGGGAACCGAGGCCATAGAAGACCCGCGTAGAACGGTCGAGCCGACCGTCCGTCGCCGTGGGCGCCGCCGCTGAAACCATGATGTCCTCCCCCGGGGAGCCCAGATCCCCCCGGCATAGGGTCAGGCCGCCCGTCGGGCGTCAACAACCGCCCCCGCCCTTGTCCCCCGCCCGGGCCGCCACTAGCCTGCCAGTCGCTCAAAGCATGAGGGAATGAACATGGCCGAGGCGCCTGCCGACTATCCGCTGTCCGGTCTGAAGGTGCTGGACTTCTCCCGGGTGCTGGCCGGGCCCTTCGCCGGGCGGCTGCTCGCGGACCTCGGCGCTGACGTGGTCAAGGTCGAGCCCCCCGAGGGCGACGTGACCCGCAACTGGGGCCGGGTGAAGGGCGGCGTGCCGGGTTTCTTCCACCAGCAGAATGCGGGAAAGCGCAACATCTGCATCGACCTGCGCGCGCCGGGCGCCCGGGAGTTGGTGCTGGACCTGGTCCGCCAGGCGGATGTCCTGATCGAGAACTATCGCCCGGACGTCATGGGCCGGCTGGGCCTGGGGTACGACGTCCTGTCGCAGGCCAATCCCCGGCTGATCATGCTGTCCATCTCCGGCTTCGGCGCCGGCGGGCCGGAGTCGCGCCGCCCCGCCTATGCCCCCATCGTGCATGCGGAGATGGGGCTGATCGCCCGCCAGGCCCGGCGCAACGGCGTGCGCCGGACCGACCTGCCCCTGTCGGTGGCCGACACCAACGCCTCCCTGCACGGCCTGATCGGCCTACTCTCGGCGGTGATCCTCCGTGAACGGACGGGCCGGGGACAGCACATCGACATCGCCATGGTCGACGCCACCCTCGTGACCGACGACCAGTTCCACTACGAGGCCGAAGATTCCGAAGACACCATGGACCTGCCCCCGGACATCTGGGAGACCGGCGCCGGTCCCATCCTGATCTCGGCGGACTTCCGCCACCTCTTCCGCCAACTGACGGCGAAGCTCGGCCTGAAGGACCCCGGCGAGGGTGTGGCCGACCTCGACCGCAAGATCGCCCTGCGCCGGGCGGCGGTCGGTGAGCTGATGATGGGCCTCACCGACTGGGGCCAGGTGACCGAGGCCATGGCGGCCATGAACATCGCCTGGGGCGAGGTGCGCGACGGCGCCCGCCTGCGCGACCAGCCGACCCTGGCCCACCGGGGCTCCATCGTGGACATGGATGACCGCGAGGGCGGGACCCGGCCCATTCCCCAGTCCCCCTACCGGTTCTCAGCGGCGAAGAGCGGGGTGCGCGGGGTCGCCCCTCACCGGGGCGAGCACAACGCCGAGGTCCTGGCCGAGTGGCTGGGCCTGGACGGCGCGAAGGCGGCGGCCCTGAGTGAGGCCGGCGTCCTTTCCGCAGAAAGCTGATGCGCTACGGGGATTGCTCCCCCAAGGGGGAGCTCCCGGCGAAGCCGGGTGAGAGGGGGTCGATCCCCGTCGCCGTTGACCCCCTCTGGCCCGCTTCGCGGTCCACCTCCCCCTGATGGGGAGGAATCAAACTGCCAATTGCTACCCGAAGGGAGAGGGGATCAACGGCGCTACCCGCCTAGTCCCTTATTCCGTAGACCCTCGCCGCCGTCCCCCGGAACATCAGGTCCTTCTCGGCTTCAGAGTAGGGCGCGGCGATGCGCTTCAGGCCGTTCCAGAGGGTGCGGTAGGACAGGCTCGCCCGGTCTACGGGGAAGTTGCTCTCGAACATGCAGCGGTCCGGGCCGAAGAGGTCGATGGCGGCGCGATACCAGTCGCCCTGGGCCGCGGCGAAGGCGGCGGAGTCCGGGGCGCCGGTCTTGTGCCAGTCCCAGCCATTGATCGGCATGGCCATACCGCCCAGCTTCACCGCCACGTTCGGGCATGTCGCCAGCCCGGCCATGTCCGCCCGCCATCTCGGGAAATACTCATCGCGTTTTCCAGCGTACGGGCCGATGCCCAGGGGCCCACCCAGGTGGTCGAGGATGATGCGGGCGCCCGGGAAGGCGCGGGCCAGGTCTGTCAGCTCGGGGATCTGGGGATGGAACAGCCAGGCGTCGAAGGTCAGTCCCCGGGCCGCCAGCTTCGCAAAACCCCGCCGGAAGGTCGCATCCAGGTACAGGTGCGGCGGCGGGTGGTGGTGCGAGGGGCGGATGGCGTCCGAGGCGTCCCAGGCGGCGGCGTGGCGGATACCGCGGAACAGGCCCTCGCCCGCCTCGACATGGGCGTCAAGCAGGGCGTCGAGATCGTCCAGCGCCAGCAGGTCGGCCGAGCCGACGATGGCGGCGATCCGGGCCCCCTTCCCGTCCTGCGAGGCCCGGGCGATCCGGGCGACATAGGCGGTCTCGCCGGAGCGGCGCAGGGCCTCTGGCCCTTCCGTGAGGTAGCCCGTCATGCACTCGACGAAGACGGTGGCCTCGACCCGGTGGCCGTCGCCCGTATCGCCCCTCAGGTCCTCCAGCAGGTAGGCCGGTCCCGCTCCCGCCGGCCAGAGATGGTGGTGCGGGTCGAGGATCCGGCGGTCCGGGTCCAGGATGGCTTCAGGCGCAGCTTCCGTCGCGGATGGCTTGTCCATGAGGCGGGCCTCCCCTAATCGCTTTGGCGGCTGCGGCTTGCCTGCCGTCCGCCCTGTTGGGAGACTGGACCCGGCGGGACGGGGGCTCAAGGTTTGAGGCTCAAGGCCGGACCGCGACGGGAGGAGACCCATGGACCTGTCCTACAGCGCCGAATACGAGGCCTTCCGCGCCGAAGTGCGCGGCTTCCTCGAGGTTCACCGCAACCAGGCGCCCGGCCATGGCGGCAACGGCCTGACCTGGCAGAAGCTGCTGATCGAGAACGGCTACGCCGCCCGCACCATTCCGCGCGAGTACGGCGGCTACGGCGCCGAGCCGGACATTCTGAAGTCGCGGATCATCGCCGAGGAGTTCGCCCGCGCCCAGCTGTCGCCGGGCCTGGGCGGCCAGGGCATCTCCATGCTGGTCCCGACCCTGCTCGAGGTGGGTTCGGAGGATCAGAAGCGCCAGTTCATCGGTCCGACCCTGCGCGGCGAGATGCTCTGGTGCCAGGGCTATTCCGAGCCCAACGCCGGCTCCGACCTCGCGGCCCTCACCACCAAGGGCGTGCTCGAGGGCGATGAGTGGGTGATCAACGGCCAGAAGATCTGGACCTCCACAGCCCACCTCGCGCACTGGATTTTCTGTCTCGTGCGCACCGAGCCCGACGCCCCCAAGCATGAGGGTATCAGCTTCCTGCTGTTCGACATGAAGACCCCGGGCATCGAGATCCGTCCCCTGGTCGACATGACCGGCGCCGCCAACTTCAACGAGGTCTTCTTCACCGATGTCCGCGTCCCGGCCCACCAGATCGTCGGACGGCGCGGCGAGGGCTGGAAGGTGGCCAACGCCATCCTGCGGCATGAGCGCGGCTCCCTGGCCGACCCCAACGTCATGCAGAGCCGGCTGAACGCCCTGATCGACCTGATGAAGGCCGAGACCCTCGACGGGAGCCGGGTCATCGACAACCCTGTCTACCGGGATCGGCTGATGGCTATCCAGGGCCGGGTCCAGGCCCTGCGCTGCAATGACTTGCGCCTGCTCTCGGCGGCGGTGAACCGGCAGTCCGCCCCTCTGGCGGGCATGGTGGTCAAGCTGCAGGGCACCGAGCTGCGCCATGAACTGGAGGGCTTCGCTGTCGACGTCATGGGCGAGCTGGGTCTGCTCTACGGCGACACGCCCCGCCTGCGCGGCGCCGGCTCCTGGCAGAGAGACTACATGTACTTCCTCGGCCTGATCATCGGCGGGGGCACCTCGCAGATCCAGAAGAACATCATCGCCGAGCGCGGGCTGGACATGCCCCGCGAGCCCAAGCTGGCCAGGGCCTGAGGAGACACGCCATGGAATTCGGACTCTCCGAAGAGCAGGTCATGCTGCAGGACGCCCTGGCCCGGTTCCTCTCCGGGACCGGCGGGCTGGAGCGCACCCGGACCTTCGCCGCCGGGGCGGACCGGCGGGCGCCGGACGTGCTTCAGGGCCTGGCCGAGCTGGGCGTCACCGGCCTGATCATCCCAGAGGCCCACGGCGGGGTGGGCCTGTCCCTGCTGGACGCCGCCCTGGCCGCCGAGCAGCTGGGCCGGTTCGTCGCCCCAGCCCCCTTCGCCGGCACGGCCGTCATGGCCCCCTTGGCCCTCCTGAAGGCGGGCGACGCCGGCCAGCAGGCGACCTGGCTGCCGAAGCTGGCCTCGGGCGCTGCGGTGGCGGGGGTCGCCCTGTCGGAGATCACCGGCGCCCGGGACGGCGCCGGGGTCGAGGCCCGCGACGGGCGCCTGCATGGCCGGGCCCAGTTCGTCGTGGACTACGAGGCCGACCTCTACATCGTCGCCGACCGGGCGCGCGGCCTGCACCTGGTCGCGGCGGACGCTCCCGGCCTCACCCGCACGGACTTCCGCACCATCGACGCCACCCGGCCCACCGGGGAGCTGGTCTTCGATGGCGTCGCGGCCGAGCCCCTGAAGGCCGGCGACGGCCCCGCCGCCGTGCGCGCCATGATCGACGCCGGCCGGGTCATGCTGGCCGCCGACACCCTGGGCGCCGCCCAGGACATGCTCGACCAGGCCGTGGCCTACGCCAAGGGCCGGGTCCAGTTCGGCCGGTCCATCGCGACCTTCCAGGCCGTCAAGCACATGTGCGCAGAAATGGCGGCCTCGCTGGAGCCCTGCCGGTCCCTGGTCTGGTACGCGGGCCACGCCCTCGACCACCTGCCGGAAGAGGCCTCGGTCATGGCCTGCCACGCCAAGGCGCACCTGTCAGAGGTGGGGACCTTCGTGGCCCGCACCGCCACCGAGGTGCACGGCGGCATGGGCTTCACCGACCTTGTCGGCCTGCACTACTGGTTCAAGCGCATCGGCTTCAACCGGCAGGTCCTGGGCGGCCCGCAGGCCGTCCGCGCCGAGGCGGCCGCCCTGCAGGGACTGGCGGCCTGAGGACCCGGCGGCGGCTCAGTCGTCGCCGCCGTCGCCCTCCTTGCCCTTCATCTCGGCCAGGGTGCGCAGGTTCGCCTCATGGCCGTCCCGGGTGATGGTGTAGGTCATCATCACCGCCAGCATGGTCATCCAGAGGGCCAGGATAACGGGAACATAGAAAAGACCCAGGCGGAACAGGGTCTCGTCGGACACCTGGCTGGGGTCGGCCCCGGCCTGGAGGCCCGCCAGGGTCAGGACGAAGGTGGCGGCGGTGAGCCCCAGCCCCCCCACCACCTTCCGGATGAAGGCCGAGGCGGCGAAGAAGATGCCCTCCGACCGTCTCCCGGTCTTGATCTCGGCCTGTTCGACCAGGTCCGCCATCATGGACGCGGCGAGGATCTGGAAGCAGATGATCAGGCCAACGTCGATCATCGTCGTGAAGAAGACGAACCAGAAGACCATGGGGCTGGAGTTGTCCGGCAGGACTCCCATGAGGCGCAGGACGATGGGCATGGGCGAGCCAAGGAAGGCGATGAGGCCGATGATGATCGCGCCCTTCTTCTTGCCGATGGTCCGGCTGACAATGGGCGCCAGGACCGCGCCGAGGATGGCCGAGACGAAGACCCCGCTGGTGATCAGGCCTGACTGCTGGGTGCTGAAGTCCCAGAAGTAGGTGTAAAAATAGAAGGCCAGGGCGGCAGAGAGACCACCTGCGACCGATCCGAAGATGGCCGAGATGAACAGGGCCAGGAAGGACCGGTTGGACAGGGTCTCGAAGATCTCCTTGAAGACGATCAGCGGGCTGAGCCGCCGCTTCGGAGGGGCTGGCTTCAGGTGCATGATCCGGCTGTGAGTGCCGATCGATGACGCCAGGACCGAGAACAGCAGAAGGCCGGAGGCGATCATGCCGTAGGTCCGGTAGGCCTCCGGATTGAACTGGCCGTTGGGGATGGCCGCCGTGGCGAAGAGCGGGAAAAGAACGATGAAGTTGAACACCGACATGGCGTTGCCGCCGGTCCATCCGAAGTAGGAGCGATAGGCCTGCAGGGAGCTGCGCTCGTCGTAGTCGTCGGTCAGCTCGGGCGCCAGGGCCGTGCTGGGGATCTCGTAGACGGAGATCAGCATCCGGACCACGATGGACAGGCCCAGCAGGTAGAGGAAGAGGTGGAAGTCCTCCCAGCCCTGGGGCGGACTCCAGAGCAGGAAATAGGTCGCCGCGATGGGAACGGCGGCGGCGTACATGAACGGGTGCCGCCGGCCCCATTTCGAGCGCAGGTTGTCTGACCAGTATCCCAGGATCGGGTCGAAAAAGGCGTCGACCAGCAGGGAGATGGTCAGGGCCAGACCCACGAGGCGGGCGTCCAGGCCGATGACCTGACTATAGAAGATCAGCAGGAAATAGCTGAAGCCGTTGTCCTTGACCCCGAAGGCCACGGCCCCGAAACCGTAGGAAATCTTGGTCCAGAGGGAGGGCTTGGTCGTTTCAATCCTGGGGCCGGGCGCGCCGCCGGCGGTGGAGTCCACGCTCATCTGTTTCCCCCCGTCGGGCCATCCCGACGCGGTCTGCGACCCTTCGCAGCAGCGCCGTCAGCCTGCGGACGCCCGACTCAAACCCAGCCCCCGACGCCCGTCAAGACAATGCGTTGAAGGGTGCAGGTTCCGGACCGTTCGGTGAAATCAGACTGCGGCGGCCAGCCGGCTGGCCTGGTTGATGGCCCGCTTGGCGTCCAGCTCCGCGGCCACGTCCGAACCGCCCACCAGGGTGGAGGCGACGCCGAGGGCAGCCAGCTCGTCGTGCAGGGCGCGCAGGGGGTCCTGGCCGGCGCAGACGATGATGGTGTCAGCCTCGATGAGGCGAGGCTCGGTCCCGATCAGGACGTGAAGGCCGGCGTCGTCGATCTTCTCGTAGGTCACGCCGCCGATCATCTGCACGCCGCGCTTCTGCAAGGTGGCCTTGTGGGTCCAGCCCGTGGTCTTGCCCAGGGACCGGCCGAGGGACTCGGCCTTGCGCTGCAGGAGGGTCACGGTGCGGTCGGCCTTCTCGACGTGGGGGACCACGCCGGTGACGCCGCCCCGGGGATGGTTCTTGAAGTCGATGCCCCACTCCGCGGCGAAGACGTCCACGTCCATGGAGGCCGAGACCCCGGCGTGGCTGACCAGCTCGGCCACGTCGAAGCCGATGCCGCCGGCGCCGATCAGGGCGACCTTCTTGCCGACCTTCGCCTTGCCGTTGATGACGTCGACGTAGCTGGCCACCATGGGGTGGTCGATGCCCGGGATGTCGGGGGTGCGCGGGGTGATGCCGGTGGCGATGACGATCTCGTCGAAGCCGCCGTTGACCAGGCTGCGGGCGTCGGCCCGGGTGTTCAGCCTCAGGTCGATCTTCAGCACCTCGATCATCCGGGCGTAGTAGCGGAGGGTCTCGGAGAACTCCTCCTTGCCCGGGACCTTCTTCGCCAGGTTGAACTGGCCGCCGATCTCGGCGGAGGCCTCGAACAGGGTGACCCGGTGGCCCCGCTCGGCCGCCACGGTGGCGTAGGCCAGGCCCGCCGGGCCCGCCCCCACCACGGCGACGGACTTGGGCGCGGTGGTCTTTTCATAGACCAGCTCGGTCTCGTAGCAGGCCCGGGGATTGACCAGGCAGCTGGTCATGCGCCCGGTAAAGGTGTGGTCCAGGCAGGCCTGGTTGCAGGCGATGCAGGTGTTGATCTCGTCCTCGCGGCCCTCGGCGGCCTTCTTCACCAGGTCCGGGTCGGCCAGCATGGGCCGGGCCATGGAGACCAGGTCGCCGTCGCCCCGGGCCAGGACCTCCTCGACGACCGAGGGCATGTTGATCCGGTTCGAGGTGATGACCGGCACCTTCACCGCCTTGCGCAGGCGGCCGGTGACGCTGGTGAAGGCGGCGCGGGGCACCATGGTGGCGATGGTCGGGACCGGCGCCTCGTGCCAGCAGAAGTGGGTCGAGATGATGGTCGCGCCGGCCGCCTCGATGGCCTTGGCCAGGGTCACGACCTCGTCCCAGGACATGCCGCCCTCCAGCATGTCCATGGCGGCGATGCGGAAGATGACGATGAAGTCGGGGCCTACGGCCTCGCGCACCCGGCGCACCACCTCCACGGGGAAGCGCATGCGGTTCTCGAAGGGCCCGCCCCATTCGTCGGTCCGGCGGTTGGTCTTCTCCACCAGGAAGGTCGAGAGCAGGTAGCCGGCCGAGCCGATGATCTCGACGCCGTCATAGCCGGCCTCGCGGGCCAGGGCGGCGCAGCGGGCGAAGTCGGACAGCTGCTGCTCGATGCCGTCGGCGTCCAGCTCGTTGGGCGTGAAGGCGCCGATCCGCGAGCGCACCGCCGAGGCGGCGACGGCCTCCGGGGTCCGGGCCAGGGGGCCGGAATGCAGGATCTGCAGGCAGATCTTCACGTCCGGGTCGGCGGCGTGGACGGCCTCGGTGACCTCCCGGTGGGCCTGCGCCTCCTCCGGCGTGGACAGGCGCGCGCCCGGCCCGGCGCCGGCGTTGGGCGAGATGCCGCCGGTGATGATCATGCCGACCCCGCCCCGGGCGCGTTCGGCGAAGTAGGCGGCCATGCGCGACAGCCCGCCGGAGGCCTCTTCCAGGCCGGTGTGCATGGAGCCCATGAGCACCCGGTTCTTCAGCTTGGTGAAGCCGAGGTCGAGGGGCGAGAACATCAGCGGATAGCGGCTGGCGGACATGGGTTTCCTCTCCGGACTGTCACCGGGCCCTGCGGCGCGGCGCTTTCCGCCACCATCCGGGAGGCGGGGCCCTTCTGTCAAACCTGATCCGGCGTCAGGTGGGGCTTCAGGCGTACTCGAACCAGGCGTGGGAGACGACGGTGCGTTCGCCGACCCGGGCTTCGAAGATCACCCGGCCGGGACCGTCCTTCCAGGCCAGGACCTTCAGGTCGTCGCCCGGCAGGACCGGCGAGGAGAAGCGCACCTTGATCTTGCGGAACCGCGCCGGATCGCCGTCGCAGAGCGCGGTCAGCAGCAGGTGGGCGCAGTGGCCGAAGGTGCACAGGCCGTGCAGGATCGGTTTGTCGAAGCCGCCGAACCGGGCCGCCTCGGGGTACGCGATTGAGGAGTCTTCTAGCCGGAGCGCCCCCAATAATCGATGCGTAATGGGCCTGATCGGACCGAATTAGATGCTATCAAAGACATGGTGGCACTTTGAATCGGAGTGGAGGCTTCAGAATTTGCGAATTGCAATTTTACGATCGGCAATAGCGCGCCAGGAAAGTTCGCCTCTCGTTTCCGCCCGTGATCTCCTTGCGCGCTGAGCGGACAGACGGGAAATGGTGAATTTCAACGGCTGGTGTGATGTGGTCGACCAGCAGGTGGGTAACCACCTCTGTTGGGTGATGACTGGCCAATCCGCCAGCATGCCGACAGGCATTCAGGCCACGGCGGCGATTGTCTCTGGTCACTATGCCTCGGAGGAACGGGTAGCCCGTGCGCTCGCGCGTCTTGGCAAGCCCGCCGCGGCCGCGCTGATTGAAGGCATGCTTCCGACGACCAAAGCCATACGATCCGGCGATCTCGGCGAGATCTACGCAACAGAATGGATCAACGCACACGGCGCCGGCTATTGCGTACCGATTAAGAAGCTGCGCTGGAGGGACCATCGCAACATGGCAATGCGCGGTGAAGACGTTATCGGCCTTCTTCAGGATCCGCAAACTCAGCGGCTAAGCTTCCTGAAGACGGAAGCGAAAAGCCGGAACGCTTTGACCGCGCAGGTGCTTACTGACGCACGTGCCGGCCTCGACAAGGATGGCGGCCTGCCATCCGCCCACGCACTATCCTACATCTCGTCGCGACTGTTTGAGCTGGGCAATATGGCCCTCGCCGACGCAATCGACGATGCGCAGCGGGAGCATGGCATTCCGGCTCAAAGTGTCCGGCACCTGTTGTTCACCTTCTCGGGCAACGCCCCAGAGGCTCTGCTGACCGCCTCGCTGCGTGCCTATCCTGGTCCATTCAACCAATGGGGCGTTGGCCTGCACGTGGACGGACATGTCGCCTTCATTGGTGCCGTATATGATCGGGTGATCGCCGATGCCAACAACGCCTGAGGCAATCGCTGCCGATATAGCCGAAGCCGCCACCGCTGGGTTTCGTGGACGTCTGATCGCCCGTGGCCAGGCCCGCGCTATCATCTGGCGTGATGGTGCTCTGCCGGCGGATGCGCCTGCCTTCGCACCACAGCTCAGCTACGATCTGCATTCCTATGGCTATGCCCTTCTCGGACTCGGCCTTCGGCTTCGAGAACTTGGCGGCGATCCGGCTCGCGCTCGCACTGCCTTCGAGCAGGCAGCCACTGCGCTCGAGGCCGTGATGGCAAAGGGCAATCGTCTGGAGGTGGATCGCGACTTCCACTTCATCATGGCGGCAGCAAGCTATCATCTCGCCCATCTGTCCGCCCGCGCGTACTCACTGCTCGCAATCGTCGAAACCGACGAGAACTTCGCGCCAACGGAACGGATACTCGCTCTGCTGATGAGACGAGACTTCCGCGCACTTCACGCCAGCGTGCTGGATTATCGCGCTTCCGGTCGCGGCAGTGATCGTCGGATAGCGACTGACTTCCAGGCGCATCTCGATCAGGCTGGAGATATAGCCGGTGACAGCAACGATTTTCTCTTCGACGGCCTCGACACGGCGCTGACGGACGGCTTCATGGCCGCGATGTCACTGTTCCTGCTCGCGCTGGAACGTGGAGAACGGCCATTGGTTGATCTGGCGCTGGAGCGCCTCCAGACGGGGCTCGCGGTTTGCAGCGAATTGAACATGCTGCCGCAATGGTGGACCCACCGCATCGCGATCCACCTGCTGTCGGATCTGTGGTCCAGCACGTTCCATGAGAAGATCCCGCTCCAGCCCGCCGGCGGTGACGCGGCAGATTGGCCCAACCTGCGCAAACTTTTTATCGCGCTGCTGCAACGGCGATCAAAAGCCGAGGTCGACCTGTGGCCGTCGCAGATCGAGGCCGCGACCCGCGCCGTCGATCAATCCGACGATCTCGTAGTTTCGCTCCCGACCAGTGCCGGTAAAACGCGCATCGCCGAATTGTGCATTCTGCGCTGCCTCGCGGGCGGTCGTCGCGTCGTTTTCGTCACGCCGCTACGCGCGCTCTCGGCCCAAACCGAGACGACCTTGCAGAGAACATTCGGTCCACTCGGCAAGACGATCTCGGCGCTCTACGGCAGCATCGGGGTAAGTGGTTTCGACGAGGACGCGATCCGCGAGCGCGACATCGTCGTCGCCACGCCGGAAAAGCTCGACTTCGCGCTTCGCAACGATCCCTCCCTTCTCGACGATGTCGGCCTGCTCGTGTTCGACGAAGGCCACATGATCGGTCTCAACGAACGCGAGGTCCGCTATGAGGTGCAGATTCAGCGGCTCCTTCGCCGTGCGGACGCGCAGCAGCGGCGGATCGTATGTTTGTCAGCGATTCTGCCTGACGGCGATCAACTCGAAGACTTTGCAGGCTGGCTGCGTCGCGATCATCCGGGCGGACTGATCAAGCTGGACTGGCGGCCAACACGATTGCGCTTCGGCGAGGTCGTCTGGGCATCACCCAGCGCCCGTCTCAACTTGCGCGTCGGGGATGAACGCCCTTGGGTCCAGCGTTTCCTCACTGGGGCCGCACCGCCAGACTGGATCCCGCCCAAGCGCCGCCGCACCCGTCTTTTTCCCGACGACCAACGCGAGCTGTGCCTCGCAACAGCTTGGCGCTTGGTCGACGACGGTCAGACGGTTCTGATCTTCTGCCCCGAACGGCGCAGCGTCGAACCATTTGCGGATGTGATCGTCGACCTGCATGAACGTGGCGCACTGCGCTCCCTGCTTGAGGCCGACCCAGCTGTGCTCGACACAGCGATCGCACTCGGTACGGAATGGCTTGGCGCCGATAGCGCGATCCTCAAATGCCTGCGCCTGGGCGTGGCCCTACACCATGGCGCGCTTCCGTCCGCGTACCGCAAGGAGGTCGAGCGCCTGCTGCGCGACAATGTGCTGAAGGTGACGATCTCCTCGCCGACGCTTGCCCAGGGACTCAACCTGTCGGCCACGGCCGTCGTTATGCACTCGCTTCACCGTTTCGGGGAGCGGATTGAAATCTCCGAATTCAAGAACGTCATCGGCCGCGCCGGACGGGCCTATGTGGACGTGGAGGGCCTGGTGCTCTTTCCCATGTTCGACAGCATCGCCAGGAAGCGCCAGAACTGGGAAGCGCTCATCAACGATCTCGGCGCGCGCAATATGGAAAGCGGCCTCGTGCAACTCGTCGACGCGCTGCTGTCGCGCATGCGCGCGCGAATCGGCGGCGACCTGGCACAGCTCGTCGAATATGTCGTCAACAACGCCGCCGCATGGACTTTCCCCGAAGTCGCCAACGAGAGTCCCGAAGACCGCGAGCGTGCTCTCGCGGATTGGGAGCGGCATGTGGCGACGCTCGACACGGCAATCCTCAGCCTCATAGGCGAGAATGAAATCCCGGACGACGGAATCGAGGCTGCGCTCGATGACATCCTCCAATCCTCGCTCTGGCACCGTCGGCTGCTTCGCCAGAACGAGCAGGTCCAGCAGGTTCTCAGGGCCGGTCTAGTCTCGCGCAGTCGACTCATCTGGAACCAGTCGACCGCGGCTCGCCGCCGCGGCTATTTCCTTGCCGGCGTTGGACTAACAACCGGCCAGGCGCTCGACGCGATTGCCGCGGAAACCAACCTCCTGCTCATCCAAGCCAACGCCGGCATTCTCGCAAATGATGCCGAGGCCGCGATCACCGCGATCACCGGTATCGCTGAACGCGTGTTCGCCTTCTATCCCTTTACTCCCGACCCCATGCCTGCCAACTGGCGCGACATCCTCCGCGCCTGGTTGCTCGGCCAGCCGCTTTCCGAGATGGCCGTCGGCCAGGAGTCTGAGACCCTGCAATTCGTCGAGGGCGGTCTCGTCTATCGTTTGCCGTGGGCCATGGAAGCGATCCGCGTCAGGGCTGCTGCCAACGGCGACACGGTCGGTGTGTTCAACCTCCCGCTCGAAAATCATGAACTTGGCGTGGCTGTGCCGGCGGTCGAAACCGGCACGTTGAACCGCTCTGCTGCGATCCTCATCCAGGCAGGTTTCAATTCTAGGCTCGCTGCCATCAAGGCCGTCACTGACACCGGCGCAACATTCACGACGGGACAGGAGCTTCGGCAGTGGCTCAGATCGGACCTTGTCGCGGCCCTGAATGCACGACCCGATTGGCCGGCTGCCGAGATGCGGGCAATGTGGAATGAGTTCGCGCTAAGCATTACCCCGCGCGCCAGTCTAACCTGGGCCGACCGCCGCTATCCGGCGGAAGTCAACTGGCTCGGTGCGCACCGATCTCCCGGTACGCCGGTCAAAATCTTCGATCTGGAAGGCCAGCCACAAATCCTATCCGACGACGGGGAGCTGCTAGGCACAGTGCGTGCTAGGCTGAACCCCAACCGCGCCGGCCAGATTCGCGCACAAGTCGCTTCTGACGTAACCCAGATCGAAATATCTTACCTCGGACCGGACGATTTGTTTGGGCCCTAGATTTAGCGCTCCCAAATAGCAACAACTCGGAGCTGATCTGGAAGGCCTGTACGTCGCTGGCCACTCCAGCCAGGATCAGGCGGCCGATGCTTGAGACGGGAGAAGTGCCACCTGCCCCGCCGTTCAGGCGTACTCGAACCAGGCGTGGGAGACGACGGTGCGTTCGCCGACACGGGCCTCGAAGATCACCCGGCCGGGGCCGTCCTTCCAGGCCAGGACCTTCAGGTCGTCGCCCGGCAGGACCGGCGAGGAGAAGCGGACCTTGATCTTGCGGAAGCGCGCAGGATCACCTTCGCAGAGGGCGGTCAGCAGCAGGTGGGCGCAGTGGCCGAAGGTGCACAGGCCGTGCAGGATTGGTTTGTCGAAGCCGCCGAACCGGGCCGCCTCCGGGTCGATGTGCAGGGGGTTGTAGTCGCCGGACAGGCGGTAGATGTCGGCCTGGTTCTCCGGGATGTGCGCCCCGGTCTCCACGTCCGGCGCCCGGTCAGGAACGGTGACGGGGGCCGAGAAGGTGGTCCCCGCCCCCTCGAAGGGCTCGATGTCGCCCAGCCGCTCGACACCCCGGCGGAAGGAGCCCGAGACCATCTTCACGCAGACCTGGCCCTCGGCGTTGCGCACCTCGCTCTCGTACTCGACGAAGCCGGCGCCCTTGCCGCGCGGGTGTACGCCGATCAGGCGCGAGACCACGCTGACCTCCCCGCCCAGGGGCAGGGGGCGCACCACCTCAAGATAGCGCTCGGCGTCGATGGTCAGGGGGCCGGGCGAGGGCGGGACGGCGGCGCGGTCCACCACCGCCCCGGCGCCGCCCCAGCGGATGGGGAAGGTCGGGAAGACGGCGAAGTCCTTGTGGCCCTCGAAGATGAACCTCAGGTCCCGGCTGTTGATCCCGACGGCGTAGAGCAGGATGTCCCGGCGGTCATAGGCGATGCGGACCGGCTCGCCCCAGGCGGCGGGGCCGCCGCCCGGCAGGGCGGCCCTGGCGTTGTAGACGGCCATGCGAGGCTCCTTACAGGTGCGGGAAGGCCAGGGGGTCCTGGCGCTCGAAGGCCTCGGCGGCCGCCAGCACCAGGTCGTCGCGGGAATGGGCGGCGGCGATCTGCAGGCCGAAGGGGGTGCCGATGCTGGAGATCCCGCAGGGAACCGACACCGCCGGATGGCGCGTCAGGTTGAAGATGGCGGTATTGGTCCAGTAGGGGTTGGGCCGTCCGTCCGGCCCGTCGGGGACGTTTCGTCCCACCTGCGGGGGCAGGGTCGACATGGTGGGCGACAGGACGAGGTCGTACTCGGCGAAGACCTGGTTCCAGGCGTGGGCCATCTCGCGGCGGCGGACCTGGGAGTCGATGATGGTCTTGACGTCGAGGCCGGCGCCGATCTTGGCCTGCTCGTAGAGGGCCGGGTCGAACTCGCCGTGGCGCGCCTCGGGGTAGAGCTGCAGCAGACGCTGCAGGGCGGCGAACCAGTGGGCGACGAAGACCCGGCCCGTCTCGCCGTTCTCCGTGGGCGGGGTGATGGGAACCACTTCGCAGCCGAGCGTACGGAACCGGTCGGCGGCGTTCAGGACCGCGGCCTCGACCTCGGGGTCGAGGAAGAAGTCGCCGAACCTCAGGACCAGGCCCACCTTCAGTCCCTTCAGGCTCCGGTCCAGGCCGGCGACGAAGTCGACGTCGGTGGGCGGCAGGGCGAGGGGATCGCGCACGTCCGCGCCCTTCAGCACGTTGAGCATCAGGGCCGCGTCCCGGGTGGTGCGGGTCATGGGCCCGGTATTGGCCAGGTCCCCGTGCATGGAGGCCGGCCAGGCGGGGATACGGCCGTAGGTGGCCTTCATCCCCACCAGCCCCGTACAGGCCGCCGGGATCCGGACCGAGCCGCCGCCGTCCGTGCCGATGGACAGGGGCCCAAGCCCCGCCGCCACCGCCGCTCCGGCGCCGCCGGAGGAGCCCCCCGGCGTCCGCTCGGTGTTCCAGGGGTTGCGGGTGATCCCGTTGAGCGGCGAGTCCGTCACCCCCTTGAACCCGTATTCCGGGCTGGAGTTGGAGGCGAAGATCACGCTGCCCGCCTCCCGCAGCCGGGAGACGGTGGTGGCGTCCTCCGTCTGCGGGGTCTTGTCGGTCAACTTGCTGGCCATGGTCAGGGGCCAGCCCTTCACCTTGATCAGCTCCTTGATCGAGACCGGGACCCCGTCGATGGGCGAGAGGGGCTCGCCCTTGGCCCACCGGGCCTCGGACGCCCTGGCCTGGGCCCGGGCGCCGTCGGCGTCGATCAGGGGCAGGGCGTTGAGCACGGGGTTCAGCCGCGCCGCCTTGTCCAGCACCGCCTCCAGGACCTCGACCGGCGAGGCCTTGCGGGCGCCGTAGAGGCCGGACAGCTCAGAGGCGGAAGCGCGGGTCAGGTCCTGGGTCACGGGCGGTCTCCCTCTAGGGGTTCAGGTCAGGCGCTTCAGGCGAAGCGCGCGAGTCGGCCGCGGATGATCTCCTCGGCCTCGGCGACGATGCCCTCGATCAGCTCCTTGCAGGTGGGGACGTCGTGGATCAGGCCCACCACCATGCCGCAGGACCAGGCGCCGGCGTCCATGTCGCCATCCTGCATGATCCGCGGATAGACCCCGCCGACCTCGTGGATGATGTCCTCGAACTTCAGGTTGGGGCCCAGGGCCTTCTCCTTCTCCAGCAGGCGCTGGACGGCGGCGTTGTTCAGCACGCGCTCGGTGTTGCGCAGGGGGCGCATGACCAGGCGGGTGTCCAGCTCGGTGGCGTCCACGATGGCCTGCTTGACGTTGTCGTGGACCGGGGCCTCCTTCGTGGCGATGAAGCGGGTGCCCATGTTGATGCCCTCGGCGCCGAGGGCCAGGGCCGCCGCCAGCTGCTTGCCGTTGGCCACGCCGCCGGAGGCGACGAAGGGGATCTTCAGCTCCTCGGCCGCCCTGGGCAGGAGGATGAAGTTGGGCACGTCATCCTCGCCGGGATGGCCGCCGCATTCGAAGCCGTCGACGCTGATGGCGTCGCAGCCCACGGCCTCAGCCTTCAGAGAGTGGCGGACGGAGGTGCACTTGTGGATCACCTTGACCCCGGCGGCCTTCAGGTCGGCCATGTACTTCTGGGGGTTGTTGCCGGCCGTCTCGACGATCTTCACTCCGTTGTCGATGATCGCCTTGATGTAGCCCGGATAGTCCGGCGGGTTGATCGAGGGCAGGAAGGTCAGGTTCACGCCGAAGGGCTTGTCGGTCATCTCCCGGCAGCGGCGGATCTCCTTGCCGAGGGCGTCCGGGGTGGGCTGGGTCAGGCCGGTGATGATGCCCAGGCCCCCGGCGTTGGAGACCGCGGCGGCCATCTCGGCGAGGCCCACGAAGTGCATGCCCCCCTGCACGATGGGATGCTCGATGCCGAACAGTTCGGTGATGCGGGTCTTCACAGGGATGGCCTCCGGGTTTTGAACATTGCGTACGGAAACTGTGCGGCGCCGGGACGGGTAGGGCAAGGGCGCAGGCGCGCCTCAGGCCGGTGCGCCGGACTCCTCGCCGTGGGCGTGGGCCTTCAGGGTCTCGGTCCAGATTTCGTGGAAGAGGGGGCTGTCCCTCAGGAGGGTGCGCAGGTCCCCCCGCGCCGCGATCCGTCCGCCCTCGACCACCAGGATCTGGTCGGCCCGGCGGTAGGCCTCCAGCCGGTGGGAGACGGCCAGGCATGTGGGCCGCTCGCCGCCCTGTTCGAACAGCCGGGTCCAGAAGGCGTGCTCGGTGCGCACGTCCAGGGCGCTGGAGGCGTCGTCGAAGACCAGCAGGTCCGGCCGCCGGGCGAACATGCGAGCCGCCGCCGAGCGCTGCACCTGCCCGCCGGAGAGCGTCACGCCCCGGGTGCCGACCCGGGTGTCCAGCCCCTCGGCCAGACGGGCGACATCCTCTTCCATGACCGCCAGGTGGACGGCGCGGTCGAAGCCCGCGGAAGAGAGGTCCAGGCCCATGGCGATATTGTCGCCCAGGGTCTCGGTGAAGAGACGAGGGGTCTGGCCGGTAAAGGCGCAGCGCGGCGGCGTCAGGAAGGTGGCCGGGTCCTCGACCCTTTCACCGTTCCAGAAGACCTCGCCGGCCTGGGCGGGCAGGAGGCCGAGGAGGCCCCTCAGCAGGGTCGTCTTGCCGGCGCCGACCCGGCCCGTGACGATGGTCACTGTGCCCCGCTCGAGGGTGAAGC
This sequence comes from Phenylobacterium sp., assembly GCA_020401865.1. Lineage (GTDB taxonomy): Bacteria > Pseudomonadota > Alphaproteobacteria > Caulobacterales > Caulobacteraceae > Phenylobacterium. The sequence continues at coordinate 424,271 of JADCAS010000004.1, forward strand.
TGACGTCCTCCACGCCGTTCCCCGTCCCGCCGTGCCGACAGGTGAGGCTGCGGACCTCCAGGGTCCGGAGAGGGTCGTGGCGACCGGTGGGCTCGGGGCCCTGCGGCGTCGCCTCGGTGATCCGTTCGCGGGGGGCGTCGCCCAGCAGGGTCTCGATCCGCATCAGGGCGACGTCGGCGGTGCGCTTGCGCGCCAGCAGCCGGCCGAGCCAGCGCGGCGCCGAGGTCGCCGCGCCGACATAGGCGGCGAAGAGGGTGAAGTCGCCCACCGAAAACTCACCCGCCTTCATGGCCCCCGCCGCCAGCAGCAGGATCAGGCCCAGGGCCAGGCTGGAGGTCCCGGCCCCGAAGGTGTCCAGAAGGGTGACATAGATGCGGTGGCGGACGGCCGTGCGCCGCCGGGTCTCGTTGAGGTCCGACAGCCGGCCCAGGACCCGGTCCTCGGCGCCCGCCACGCGGACGGCCTGCACGGCGGTGAAGGTCTCACCGACGAAGGAGGTGACCCGGGCCTCGGCCTCCCGCGCCACGCGGGAATAGCGGTGGATGCCGGCGGTGATCTTCTGGGTGATGAAGACCATCAGGATCATCGGCAGGATGATGGCCAGGGTCACGGGCATGTTGATCCGCCACATGATGATGAGGGCGAGGACCGCGAAGACCGCCTGGCCGAAGGTCTCGGCCCAGCCCTCGATGAAGGCGATGACCTCGGCGACGTCGTCCCGGAAGCGGCTCAGCGCCTCCCCCGAGGTGCCGGGCGAGGGGCGGGGACCCCGGGCGAACATGATCCAGCCCATCATGTTGGTGCGGATCATCAGCCGCGAGGCCGAGGTGAAGGTCACGAAGGCCCAGGGCGTGAAGTAGGACACGAAGAGGGGCGACAGCTGGGCGGCGAACCAGAGCCCCACCAGGGTCCAGACGTTGAAGCCCGCCTGGGCATGGCCGGACAGGTTGTCGAAGATCGCCCGCTGGACGATGCCGGACAGGAGCGGCAGGGCGTAGAAGCCCGCATAGAGCGCCATGCTGACGCCGAACAGCCAGGGACGGGCCGCGGCGATCCGCACGGCCTGGCGGAAGGCGGTCTGGTCCGGCGCCGGCAGGGGCGGCGGGATGTCCCCGGTTTCGGGGTCGGTCCGGGCGCGGTCGACCTCGCTCACCCCATGACCTCCGCAAGGCCGGTGCGCAGCAGGCGGGCGTAGGCGGACTCCGGGTCGGCCTCCAGGTCCGTACGACGGCCGGTCTCCACCAGGCGGCCCTGGTCGAGGATGGCGATCCGGTCGGCCCTCTGCACGGTGGAGAGCTTGTGGGCGATGATGATGGCGGTGCGCCGCCGTCCCGATCCGTCCGCCCCCAACAGCCGGTCCAGGGCGCGCTCGATCATCTGGTCGGTGGCCGGATCCAGCCGCGAGGAGGCCTCGTCCAGCACCACAAGACCGGGGTCCTTCAGGAAGACCCGGGCGAAGGCCAGCAGCTGGGCCTCGCCGGCCGACAGCCCGCCGCCGGCCCGCAGCACCGTGCCCAGTCCCTCGGGCTGTCGCGCCAGCCACTCGCCCAGGCCCAGGTCCGTCAGCACCTCGATGATCCGCGCGTCGTCGATAGCGGGATCGAAGAGGGTGGCGTTGTCGCGGATGCTCGCGTCGAAGAGCTGGACCTCCTGGGTGACGAGGCCAATCCGCCCGCGCAGCTCGTCCAGGCGCGCCTGGCGGATGTCCACGCCGTCCAGGGTCACGGCCCCGCCCTGCGGATCATAGAGCCGGAACAGGAGCCGGGTCAGGGTCGTCTTGCCGCTGCCCGTCCGGCCCAGCAGGCCGATGACCTCCCCGGCGGGGACCTTGAGGTCGAGGTTGCGGATGACCGGCGTATCGGCTCGGTAAGCGAAGGTCAGGTCCTGGAATCCCACCACGGGCGCCTGGGTGCGCAGCCCCTCCCAGCCCGCCCCCGGGCCGTCGGTCAGGGCCGGCTGGATGGCGCGCAGGTCGCGGATCCGGTTCAGGCTGGCCGTGGCCGCCTGGAACTGTTGCAGCTGCTGGCCGATCAGCATGATCGGCAGGGACATCATCCCGGCGTACTGCATGAACATGAAGACTGTGCCGATGGTCGCCTCGCCCCGCTGGAACAGCCAGACGCCGAGGGCGAGGGCCAGTCCGAAGCCAATGGAGAAGAGGGCGCTGGCGGTCAGGAAGATCCAGTGGCCCCGTCGCGCGGCGGCGACATTGGCGACCAGCAGCTCCGCATTGACCTCGCCCATGCGCCGCATGACGTGGGGGCCGCCGCCATTGGCCCGCACATCGTCCAGGCCCGCCAGGCGCTCCTCCAGGAAGCCCGAGAAGGCCGACCAGGCCTCCCGCAGGCGCTCCCAGCGCCCGCCGGCGATCTGGCGGATGGCGTGGAGGACCAGGCCCGCGACCACAGCGAAGCCGGTCAGCAGGACCCCGATCCGCCAGTCCTGCAGGTACAGCACGACCAGGATGCCGGCCAGCAGCAGAGCGCCGCCAATGATCTGCAAGATGAACTGAGAGAAGAAGGCGGCCAAGGCGGCCACGTCCCCATCCACCCGCTCGATCAGCTCGCCCGGCGACTTGGCCGTGTGGAAGGCCATGTCCAGCCGCAGGGCGTGGTCGGCCAGGTCCTGACGCATGCGGTTGGTCGCCGACCAGCCCAGCTGCTCGCTGAAATAGGTGGAGCCGATCTGCAGGACCTGGGCCAGCAGGGTGACGGCGATGAACAGTCCCGCCAGCATCCAGAGCCGCTCAAGGGACGCATCCGCGCCGCCGTGCGCGGCCGTGTCGATGAAGGCGCGGATGATCTGCGGTGAGGCGAGCTGGACGGCGGTCCCGGCGACCAGGAACACCGCCAGGGCCGACAGCTTTCGCCCCTCCGGCCGCAGATAGACGGCGAGCACGGCGGCGCCGTCCGCCGGCTTCTCCGCCTCACGCCCCACCTGAACGCCCTTCCCGACTGGAACCCGCAGGTCTCAACGCCCTGTGAACCTCGCCGGTCGCTTCTCGAGGAAGTGGGCGACGCCCTCCTTGAAGTCCTCGGACTTCAGGCTGAGGGCCATGTCGGCGTTGGCGTCGACGATCGCTTCGGAGAGGGACTGGAACGGGCTGTTCCAGAGCTCGCGCTTCATGACGGCCAGCGAACGGGGCGAGACCTCGCTGGCCAGCATCCGGGCGTAGGCGGTGACCTCGGCGCGGAAGCTGGCGGCCGGGAAGACCCGGTTGACCAGGCCGATGCGCAGGGCCTCGGCGGCGTCCACCCGGCGGGCGGAGTAGAGCAGGTCCGCGGCGTTGGCCATGCCGACGATCCGCGGCAGGAGCCAGGAGATCCCGTGTTCAGCGATCAGCCCGCGCCGGGAGAAGGCCGTGGTGAAGACCGCCGCATCCGAAGCGAAGCGGATGTCGGTGTAGAGGGCCATCACCATGCCCAGGCCGGCGCAGGCGCCGTTGATCGCTCCCAGGATCGGTTTCGGGACGGCCGGGAAATAGGGATACTGGAGCCGGAAGTCCGGGCGGGAGGCCGGGTCGAAGGCGTCCGGCGGCCCGCCGCCGGTCCCCCCCGCCGCCATCGCCCCCTGGAGGACGTCCATGTCCGCGCCGGCGCAGAAGCCGCGCCCGGCGCCGGTCAGGACGATGACCTTCACCGCCGGGTCGTCCGCCGCCGCCCGCATGGCCTGGCGAAGCTCGGCCTCCATCACCCCGCGCCAGGCGTTCAGCCGGTCGGGGCGGTTGAGGGTGACTGTCGCCACCCCCGCCTCCACCTCGTAGAGGATGTCCTCGTAGGCCATATCGGCCGGTCCGGGGCGCAGTGGCCCCGCTCCCTCAGGCGTCCTTGCGTCGATAGATCGAGCGCTTGGGCTGGGCCGTCACGCGATGGATCATGGGCTCGAAGGCCGACAGGGGCATGGAGTCATAGCCCGGGTCGAAGCTGTTCTGGTCATAGAGGTGGCAGAACTGGGCCGTGTACTCGAACCAGGGGTGGCCCCGGAACTCGTCGCGCATGTCGCGGTCCAGGCCCAGGTGGTGGAAGAAGTAGTAGCCCTGGAAGATGCCGTGCTTGTCCATCATCCAGTAGTTCTGCTCGGAGATGTAGGGCTTCAGGATCATGGCGCCCAGCTCGGCATGGTTGGACGGCGCCAGGATGTCGCCCACGTCGTGCAGCAGGGCGCAGACCACGTATTCCTCGTCCCGGCCGTCGCGGTGGGCGCGGGTGGCGGTCTGCAGGGAGTGTTCCAGGCGGGTCACGGCGAAGCCGCCGCTGTCCTCGCCCAGCATGTTCAGGTGGGCCACCAGCCGGTTCGGGAAGTCGCGGTGGAAGGGGGCGCCGGCCCGGCCGATGGCGGCCCAGTCCTCGGCGGTGCTCTCGGTCATGGCGTGGAAATTCGCCTTCATCTGAATCTCACCGTCCGCCATGTCGGCCTCCCTGCCCTGGCCGCCGGGCCTGTCCCCGGCTCATTTTGATGAGCCGGTATCCTGAGCCCCGCCCGAGAAGGTGTCAACGCGCGCGCCAGGGCGGCGACCCCCCAAAGAAAACGCCGCCCCCCGTTTCCGGAGGGCGGCGCACCTGAGGCCTCTTTCGAGGGGATCAGTAGGTGAAGCGCAGGGTCAGCCCGTAGGTCCGCGGCTGGCCGAGGAACGCATCGAACGAGCCCGGCTGGAACGGCGCGTCAAAGGCGACCTGGTAGTAGGTCTCATTGAGGAGGTTCTGCGCCCAGGCCTCCACCGCCCAGCGCTTGTCCTCGGAGCCGAGGCCAAGGCGGGCGTTCACGGTGGTGAATCCCGGCTGGGTCTTGATCGGCGCCAGGTCGGAACCCGTATTGTATGACGACACGCTCTTGGCGTTGAGCGCGAACTTGCCGACCAGATCGTCGGTCAGATTGCGCTCGTAGCTGACCGCCAGGGAGCCCGACCACAGCGGCGCCAGCGACAGACGGGTGCCCGCCAGCCTGGCCCCGAGGGCGACGGGGGTCGACTTGGCGTAGGCCGTCTCGGCGTAGGTGACCCCGCCGTTCATCGTCAGGCCATCGACCGGCGTGAACCAGAGGAAGTCCACGTCCGCGCCCTGGGAGACCACCTCCGGAACCGAGGTGACGGTGAACACCAGGCCATTGAAGGCGTTCAGCTGGAAGTCCTGATAGTCCTGGTAGAACAGCGTGGCGTTCAGCAGCAGAGAGCGGTCAAAAAGCGTGTTCTTGAAGCCGAGCTCGTAGGAATCGACCAGTTCCCGACCAAAGCGCGTGTCGAGAACCGGGGCGGTGGCCTGACCGGCGACAGTCTGAGTCGTCGTCGCGATCCGGTCCAGGTTGAATCCGCCCGCCTTGTAGCCGCGCGCGTAGGAAGCATAAGCCATCACCTGCTCGTTAAGCCGGTAGGCCGCTTTCACGGTGCCGGTGAACTCCTGCTCATCCAGCGACTGGGCGTTCTTGCCGATCTGGCCGAAGCGCGGATTGTTCGCCGAGGCGCAGATCAGCTGGTAGCCGGCGGCGAGCAGGCCGCCGGGCCGGATCAGCGAGCCGTTGGCCGGGATCGGCCCGCCGATGGCCTGGGCCCGGGCCAGCGCGGTTGCACAGCCGATTCCGCCATCCGTGTTGCTCCAGAAGCTGGTCAGCGACTTGTCTTCCCAAGTGTAGCGGGCGCCCACGGTCAGTTCGAGGGCGTCGGTCACCTGGATGCTGTTGTTGGTGAAGAGCGCAAAGCCCTCCTGCTCCTGGGCGTAGGTGTCGTTCTGGCCCTGGCCGGGACGGAACACCTGGCCGGTCGCCGGCTGGCCCGTGAACAGCGGCAGTTGCCCGCCGAGCAATCCGCTGAGGAAGGGCTCGAACTGCGTCCCGTAGGTGATCGTCCGAACGCGCGAGTCCAGATCCTCCCGCGAATAGAAGGCGCCGACCAGCCAGTTGACCGTATCGGTCCCGCCCGCGAGGCGCACTTCCTGGGTGAAGGTCCTGAAGGCAAGGGAAGCGGGGTTCGGACCTTCGAAGCCCGCCGTGTACAGGATGTCCGCGCCCGTCCAGTCAACGTCGCCGCCACCCTTCTGGCGCCATTCGCGATAGGCGGTGATGGAGGTCAGCGTGGCGCCGTCGAACCAGGGCGTGGCCCAGTCGGCCTGGACCGAGACGCCCTTGTCGGTGATCTCCTTTCGGTAGTCGCGGTTTCCGTAGTCGCGGAAGCTATCGACATCGACCGGGTTGGAGAGGCCGGTTCCAGCAGGAGCCAGAGCGTTCACCAGAGCGGCGGTGGCGCCGTTGAAGATCTGAACCGCCCCGCAGCAGCGCTCATCTCGCTCCGTATAGTCGAGAGCAACATTTATATCGAGATCCGCCGAGGGGGTGAACAGGACCTGCAGGCGACCCGTGTAGAAGTTCTGGTCGTTGTTGTTAGGTTGGTTGACGCTGTTGTAGTAGCCGTCACGCCCCCGCGCGGCGACGTAAAGCCGGGCTGCGACCACATCATCGACCACGGGGCCGTTGAGCGACAGCGACGCGCCGAAACCGTCGAAGTTGGACACGCCCGCTTCGGATACCGCCCGCAGATTGAATGTCGGCCGCTTGGTGATGACATTGATCACGCCGGCAGTAGTGTTCTTGCCGAACAGGGTGCCCTGCGGCCCCTTCAGAACCTCAATTCGGTCGGGCTCGCCCAGATCGGTGAAGGCGACGCCGTTGCGGGGCCGGTAGACGCCATCGATCACCACGCCGACGGAAGACTCCAGACCGGCGTTGTCGCCGACCGTGCCGATCCCGCGGATTCGCGCCGTGGTGACGGCGGCGCTCGACGTCGAGGTCACGGTCAGACCCGGCGTGGCGATGGTGAGATCCTTGATGTCGCGGATGCCGGCGTCCTGGAGCTGCTGGGCGCTGACCGAGGTGACCACGATGGGCACGTCCTGCAGGCTCTGTTCGCGGAGCTGGGCGGTGACCACCACCTCGTCGACATAGCTCGGAGCTGTATCCTGCGCCTGGGCGGCGCCCGCGGCCATCAGGCCCGCGACGACCGCAACTGCCGAAGCACCCGCGAAATAAAGCCTCTTCATGATTGTGTAACTCCCTTCGCCCGCGGCCTGATTGCCTCGACTTCCCGGCGATGTGGCGGCGACATAGGCGGAGAGCACGTGAACCGCTATGACATTTTTGCCACAATTCGGGACGATCAGTGTTTGCGGGTCCAATCATCCCAAGCCGCACACCCCGGAGGCAGTTGCGGAGCCTGCCTGCCGACAACCTGGGCGCCAGGTCCACCTCGGCGGGGGTGCATGGCGCCGCATGCGGTCATGAAGCTCGGCTTCAATCCGTAGCGAGCAAAGAAAAAGGAGCGGCGCAGAACGCCGCTCCTCTCGCTCTTCCGTCTTCGGATCGACCTAGAAGCCGCCGAACTTCTTCGAGACGCCGATCTTGAATGTGCGTCCGAAGGCTCGACCTGTATAGGGGTCGAAGTTCGTCTCGAAGCGGGCGAACGGGGCGCCCTCGTCGAACAGGTCAATGACCGAGGCGGTAATTGTCAGGTCATTGTCGCCCTTCCACCGATAGTGGAGGTCCTGCTGCAGGCTGGAGTCGATGGTCCGCCCCCGATCCAGCACGGGCGCGGCCAGGAAGATGTTCCCGGCCGCTGCGGACGGGAGATCGCCGCGCTCATCCTTGTAGTCGGTGATGTAGCGGGCGACCCAGCGCAGGTTGTGCTGGTCGCGGGCGTACTCGACGAAGACGTTGGCCTTCCATTGCGGCATCGGCCGAATATAGCCGGCCGTCCGGTTGAAGCGTCCGACCGCGTCGAATGGCGCGGCGATCTGCACGCCATCAATCACGAGCGCATCCACCTTGTACTCCAGCACATAGCTCATGTCGCCGCCGAAGGTGACAGCAGCGCCCCCAAGCACATCCGGAATGGAGTACTCTGCGGAGGCGTCGATGCCGCTGGTGTTCACGTCGGGGCCATTGGCGATGTTGACGCGAATACGCTCGAAGGTCGCGGCCGTCGGCGGATTGGCCGAGAACGTGACCCGGTTCGCGAACGGCGACCCGGTCGGATTGGCGAGCACATTGGCCAACAGCGGACCGAAGGGCTCAACGATGATCGGATCCTTGAAGTCGAAGCTCCAGAAATCGATCGAGCCCTTGAAGTCACCCCGGTTGAAGACAGCGCCGACGTTGAAGGTCGTGGCCGTTTCCGGATCCAGAGCCGAATTGCCGAAGGTGTCGATCGCCTTGAACGCACCGGCCTGCGCCACGAAGGCCAGGGACGTGAACTGGCCGCTGAGCTGGTTCAGGGAGGGTCCACGGAACGTCGTGCCGGCCGACCCCCGCAGCACCAGGTCCTCAGTGACTTCATAGCGCAACGAAAGCTTCGGGTTGGTCGTTGCCCCGATGCTTCCGCCATAGTCCTCATGGCGAATGGCCAACTGGCCCTCGAACTGCTCCGAGAACGGAAGGTTCAGCTCGGTGAAGACAGCCCACACGTTGCGATCGACATCGGCCGGAGTCGTTGGAGCGAGGAAGCCGAACACACCGGTCTTGGAGGTGCAGTTGGTTTGGCCGGGGACGGCGCACGGATTCTTTGTGAAGTCGGCATTGTCATTAGGATCAAGGGCGTAAGCGTCGGTCCGGTACTGGAAGCCCAGCGCGAACGCCACATTCCCGCCGCCGAGCTCGAAGCCGGTTTCGCCGTCCACAACCGCGTCAAACACCGTGACCTTGGTGGTGGCCTCAGTGGCGGAGGCGCCGACAAGCCAGTTGGCGAGCGCCGGCGAGTTTTCTACTGACGCGACGAAGTTGGGGTTCGGAGCCGATGAGAAGGCGCCCTGCTTGATGGCGGTCGAGAAGGGGTTGTAGAACAGGCACCCATTGGCCCCGGGCGTCGTTCCGGTGCAGTTCGGGCCCCCCAGTCCGCCGAGAGCGCGGTTGAAGCGATCGACGAAGGTATCGTTAGTCGAGCGTAATCCGACGTCCTCCATGTGCGTGAAGGCGAGATCCCAGCCCCAGCCGTTCTCGAACTCGCCCTTCAGGCCAGCCGAGATCCGGTAGGCCTCGTAGGAGCGACTTCCGACCTGCGCGCCGCCGCCGTTTCCGGGGAAGCCACCCCAGCCGAAGGAGCGCCCCGTCCAGAGCACCGCCGGCGCCGTGGCGAGCCAGGGGTTGGCGGTGGCGAGCGAGGGGAACTGGGCAAGGAGGGCCTGGAAGCCCGGGTGCGACGTCGGAACGACGATGACCGGCCGCTGCGGCGGATAGGAGGGCGAGGTCTTCCACTTCGGAACGTCGGTGTTCGCGTACAGGACCTCGACATGGGCTTCCACGCCGTTGTCGAACCGGTGGTTAAGCTCGGAGAAGATCTGGTACCGGGTCTCCTCCTCGACGAGGTTGTCGAACGGAATGAAGCGGAACTGGCACGCGCCGTTGGCGATGGTGCCGCCCACATTGGTGCAGCCAGGATCGATGACGTTGAGGGTGCCCGGAGCTGACGTACCAACCGCAAGAGCGTTCAAGATCCGCCCGGGATTACCAATTCCGGAATAGCCGGACTGGGGATTCTCGGCGAACGACACCTTGGCGACGTCGACGTCGTCGAAGCTGGTTTCGGACCGGAAATTGTATCCGACGGTCGTCACCCAGCTGGTGTTATCGCCCTGCCAGCCATAGGCCAGGGAGGCGTTCCACTCGCCGTCGGACCCATCAAAGGTCGAGTAATCGGCGCTGGCGACAAGGCCGGAGAGCCGGCGGTTGGTGATGAAGTTCACGACGCCCGCAATGGCGTCAGACCCGTAAAGGGCGGCCGCGCCGTCCTTCAGGATCTCGATGCGCCCGATCGCCGCGGCGGGGATCAGGTTGGTGTCCACGAAGGTCTGGGCGCTCTCGGCGATGCCGTAGGGCGCGGACACCATGCGGCGGCCGTTCAGCAGCACCAGGGTGCGCGCCGGGCCGAGGCCGCGAAGGTTCACATTGCTCAGGCCTTCGAGGCCGTTGGACGAGAACTGGTTGGTCTCGCCGTCGGTGCCGCTCGAAACGCCGAGCGTCTTGATCAGGTCCTTGATCGTCGGCGCGCCGCTCTTCTGCAGTTCATCTGCGGTCAGAACATCGACCGGCAGGGCCGCATCCTCCGGCGTGCCGCGAATGAAGGAGCCGGTGACCACGACCTCCTCAACGGTCGCCGGACCGGAGCCCTGCGCCTGCGCGGCGCCCGCCGCCATGAGACCCGCGGCGACTGCGACCGCGAACGCTGACGCGCCACAAAAGAAACGTCCCCTCATCGTGTTTTCTCTCCCTGCGCCGGCGGCCTGATTGCCTGAAAAGCCCGGCACCATCTGAGATGACGCTGCCACGTCTAGGAAGGGATGCCTATGATAAAATTGCCACAACTTGGGACGATCTTCGCCCTTGCGTCCAATCAAGCGAGTCTGGGTGTTTCCTGCGCAGATTCGGGGCTGCCTGCCGACGTCAGAGGCGCCGGCGGAGGCGGAGGGGCTTAGGTGTGTGGTCCCGGCGCCCCCTCAGTCGGCTTCGCCGACAGCTCCCCCGCAGGGGAGCAATTGAGATGCTGAAATTCCTCCACCTTCCAGGGGGAGGTGGCGCGCGCGGCGCGACGGAGGGGGCCTGCCGAGGCGCCGTCGCGGGCCCCGCAGCCAGGTCAGATGGACCGGGCGACGACCTCCTTCATGATCTCCGAGGCGCCGCCGTAGATGCGCTGCACCCGGGCGTCGCGCCACAGGCGGGCGATGGGGTACTCGTTCATGTAGCCGGCGCCCATGTCTCGCAGATCATGGACGCGGACTGGTCGACCTTCGTCCTGTCCTACTGGGTCCGCGACCGGGGGGTGTATTCGCTGGAGGAAGGGGTGCGCCGGATCACCTCGGCGCCGGCCCGGGTGCTCGGCCTGACCGACCGGGGCGTCCTGGCCCCCGGCCAGCGGGCGGACATCAACGTCATCGACCTTGCGGAACTGCGCAGCCTCCAGCCGCAGATCGTCAACGACTTCCCGGGCGGCGCTCCGCGTTATGTTCAGCGCGCCCGCGGCTACCGGGCGACGATCGTCAACGGCGGCGTGAACATCGAGGACGACAGGCATACGGGAGAACGTGCCGGACAGGTGCTTCGCCGGGTTCACTGACCCAGCTTCATCGCAACTCCTCTTGAAGCTGAAACTGCGCCGGAGCGGACATCCGTCTCCGGCGCTCTTTTTTCTTCAGGGGTGGATGATCCCCCGGATCATGGCCTCGGTGAACAGGTTCGCCCCCGACTCGGGATTGTCGCCGGGCTGCCACCAGGACAGCTCCGAGGAGGCGTTGATCCCGGCCGTGAGAATCTGGGCGGTGATGGCCGTGTCCAGGGCGCGGATGGATCCGTCGGCGATCCCGTCGCAGAGCATTGACCCAAGCCGGATGGAAATCTGCCGAAGACGGAACATCAGGTCCGCGCGGATCTCCTCCGGCACCGTCGACAGGGCGCTGGTCCGAAGCAGAGGGGCGGGTCCCACCTGCAACTGGACGACGGCGCTGAGCAGGGAGTGCATCACCTCCAGGCCTTCGCCCCCCGCCGCCTCCGCGGCGTCTATGGCGCGCCAGAGGACGTCGAAGGTCCGCTGGAAGCAGGCCACCACCAGATCATCCTTGGTGGCGTTGTAGTGGTAGAAGGCGCCCTTGGTGACATTCAGCTTCGAGGAAATCCGGTCAACCGACGCCCCGTGATAGCCTTCATCATTGATCAGCTGGGTGGCGGCCCGCAGGAAGTGCTCGGCCGAGCCCTCGTCGATCTCCTCACCGCCGGGCTGGAGGTCAAGGACACGGGCGCCGGGGACATTCCCGCCCCTCGGGATCCCGTCCAGCAGGATGGAGGCGATCCTCTGGCTGATGCGCGGATAGTCCTCGACCCGCCAGGTGTAGATCCAGGCGCTGACGAAGGTCAGGGCGCTGATGAGCAGGTGGGTGCGTCCGTTGAGGTCCGCCCGGGTGCGGTTCTCCCGGCGGTCCAGCAGGGCGCGGACCGTCCGGAACATGCCGACATACGCCTCGTTCACGGAGGCGCTGTTGAGGGCCCTGACGTCGTTGAAGACGGTCAGAGGCTCCGCCTCACCCAGTTCGATGCGCTGCTGGAGGCCTATGAACTGGTCGATGAAGATCTGGACCCGCTCGCGTTCCGTGACATGGCCGCGCGCAGCATCGGCCATCTCGCGGATCCGGCCGATGCTGCGCTCGAAGGCGGCGGCGGCCAGGTCTTCCTTGTTGCGGAAGTAATAGATGACCCCCGTGGGCACCAGGTCGAGGCGGGCGGCGACGTCGCCCAGTGTCATGCCGCGCACGCCGTGCCGGTTCATCTCGCGGACGGCGGAGGCGATGATGGCGTCCCGCCTCGCCATGTAGCGCCGGCTCGGCGTCCGGCCCGAGGCGGCGGCGGGGGCGGCCCCTTCGGGAGGATTTTCGGTGGTCATCAGCGGCTCCGCGCCGGGCGCCGGGGCGTCTCCGGCAGGCTTTCCCTTGGGGATAGTGTGGCTTGTGAGGCCGGTCAATCAGGGCCAATCTTGGCAGGCTAGGGGCGCACAGACGCCGTCGGGGGGAAATGACCATGCTGCTGCAGGGACTGAAGGTCGTCGAGCTGGCTACCTGGATCGCGGCGCCGGGCTGCGCCGCCGTCATGGCCGACTGGGGCGCCGACGTGATCAAGGTGGAGTCCCTGGGAGGCGACGCCACCCGCACCTTCTTCCCGGAGAGCGCCGAGACCCCGGGCAATCCCATCTTCACCATGGAGAACCGGGGCAAGCGCGGCGTGGCCCTGGACATCGCCTCGCCAGAGGGACGCGAGGCCCTGCTGGCCATCCTCAAGGACGCCGACGTCTTCATCACCAACCTGCGCCCCGGCGCCCTGAAGCGGGCCCGGCTGGACTACGAGGCGCTGAAGGCCGACTTCCCGAGGCTGATCTACGCCAGCGTCTCCGGGGTGGGCCTGGAGGGGCCGGACGTGGACCTGCCGGCCTTCGACATCACCGTCTTCTGGACCAAGAGCGGGGTCGGCCGCTCGCACATTCCCCCCGACCAGGAGCCCTTCGCCTGCCGTCCGGGCTTCGGCGACCACACCACCGCCCTGGCCACCCTGTCCTCGGTTCTGGCCGCCCTGCACGAGCGCCACGGGACGGGGCGCGGACGGCTGGTGGAGTGCTCGCTGCTGCGCACGGCGGCCTATGCCCTGGGCTGGGACATGGCCACCCAGCTGCGCTTCGGCGAGGCGCCGACCACCCAGCTGCGGAACATGCGGCCCCATCCGATTTCCGGGATCTACTTCCGGACCCTGGACGACCGCTGGATCACCTTCGTGCTCAAGGGGCCGACCTGCTATCCGACCCTGATGAAGGTCCTGGGACATCCGGAGGTCATCGACGATCCCCGCTACGCCCTGCCGACCACCGACCTCGACATCGTCCGGGAGATCCGGGCGCGGGTGGACGCCGCCTTCGCGCGCATGACCCTGGCCGAAGCGGCGGTGATCCTGACCGAGGCGGACCTGGCCTGGGCGCCCCTGCAGAGCCTGTCCGAGGTGGTGGGAAGCCCCCAGTACCTCGCCACCGGCTGTGCGGTGGAGGTCTCGGACGGCTGGGGCGGGCGCATGGCCTCGCCGGCGGCGCCGGGCCGCTTCCCGGAGGGGGCGCCGGAGGTGACCCGCGGGGCGCCGAAGCTGGGCGAGCATACCCGGGAGGTCCTGGCCGAGGCCGGGGTCGCCGAGGACGTGATCCAGAAAGTCATGGCCCGGCTCGGGTGAGCGCGGGCCACGACAGGCGCCGAGGCGTCAGCCCCCGCCCGGAGGCGAGGGCCTTGCCGATCAGTTGTAGACTTCGAACAGGCCGGCGCCGCCCTGGCCGCCGCCGATGCACATGGTCACCACGGCCCACTTGGCCTTGCGGCGCTGGCCTTCCTGCAGGACGTGGCCCGTCAGCCGGGCGCCGGTCATACCGAAGGGGTGGCCGATGGCGATGGAGCCGCCGTTGACGTTGTACTTCTCGGGATCGATGCCGAGGTGGTCGCGGCAGTAGAGGCACTGGCTGGCGAAGGCCTCGTTCAGCTCCCACAGGTCGATGTCGTCGACCTTCAGGCCGTTCCGCTTCAGCAGCTTCGGAATGGCGAAGACCGGGCCGATGCCCATCTCGTCGGGCTCGCAGCCGGCGACGGCCCAGGAGACGAAGCGGCCGAGGGGCTTCAGGCCCCGGCGCTCGGCTTCCTTGCCTTCCATCAGGAGGACGGCGGCGGCGCCGTCGGACAGCTGGGAAGCGTTGCCGGCGGTGATGAAGTTACCCTCGCCCATGACGGGCTGGAGCTTGGCCAGGCCGTCGAGGGTGGTGTCGGGACGGTTGCACTCGTCACGGTTGACCACGTAGTCGACGATGGTCTCTTCCTTCGTCTCCTTGTTGACCTGCTTCATCTTGGTCTTCATCGGGACGATTTCGTCGGCGAACAGGTTGGCCTGCTGGGCGGCGGCCATCCGGACCTGCGAGCGCAGGGAGAACTCGTCCTGGGCTTCGCGGCTGACATTGTAGCGCTTGGCGACGATGTCGGCGGTGTCGATCATGGCCATGTAGATGGCCGGGGCGATCTTGGCGAGTTCAGGGTCCATGGCTTCGGGGGGGAAGCGTCCTCCGGACACCGAAATGCTTTCCACGCCACCGGCCACGACGCAGTCGGCGCCGTCGCCGCGGATGTGGTTGGCGGCCATGGCGATGGTCTGCAGGCCCGACGAGCAGAAGCGGTTGACCGAAACGCCGGCGGTGGTCACAGGCATGCCGGCGAGCAGGGCGGCCTGGCGGCCGATGTTCGGGGCGGCGTGGGCGTTGTTGCCGAGGAAGCAGTCCTCGACAAAGTCCTTCTCGACGCCGGACTTCTCCACAGCGTGCTTGATCGCGTGGGCCGCCATGGACATCGGCGGCGTCATGTTGAACCCGCCGCGGCCAGCCTTGGCCAGACCTGTACGGGCATAGGAAACGATTACGGCTTCACGCATGAGAAGGACCTCCCTTTGTCTTGTTGGTTATGGCCGCGCAGGTCGGCCTTGGCAATGTGAATCCCCCGGGGGAAACCCCTTCCGCCCGGGGCTTTCCGGTCAGGGTCGGACGAGGAACTTCTCCCCCGTGGCCTTGCGGTTGCAGGCCCGGACGACCGTGGGGGTGAGCAGGTCGGTGAGGGAGACCTCGGTGGTGTAGCCGGAGGCGAAGGTGGTCTTCAGCCCGGCCACAACACGGGCCCGCAGGCGATCGGCCCCCTCCTTGCCGATCCGGATCAGGAAGGGGGTCAGAAGCCAGCCGCCCAGTCCCCAGGCCATGCCAAAGCCGCGGTTCAGCTCGGTCGGGCCGGTGTCGAGGCCGCCGTAGATGTAGACCTGCTTGTGGGTGGTGGAGCCGTAGCGCGAGAAGCCGGCCGGGTTGCGGGCGTTGGCGGCGATCTCCATGGCTGTAAGGATCTGGCCCGCCAGCTTGCCGCCGCCGATGGCGTCGAAGCCCAGGGTGGCGCCGGTCTCGGTGAGGGCCGCCACCAGGCTCTCCATGAAGTCGGGCTGGGAGGAATCACAGACCACCTTGGCGCCCTGGTCCTTCAGGATCTTGGCCTGGGCCGGGCTGCGCACGATGTTCACCAGGGGCACGCCGTCTTCCAGGCAGATTCGGTTGAGCATCTGGCCGAGGTTGGAGGCCGCGGCGGTGTGGACGAGGCCCGAATGGCCCTCCAGCTTCATGGTCTCGACCATGCCCAGAGCAGTCAGCGGGTTCACGAAGCACGACGCGCCGTCCCGGGGATCCGTCCCCTCTGGCAGGAGCAGGGCGTCGGCGGCGCGCACGCAGCGGTATTCGGCGTACATCTCGCCGCCGAGGATGGCGACGGTGCGGCCCAGCAGGGCCTGGGCCTCCGGGGAGGCGCCGGCGGCCACGACCTCCCCCGCCCCCTCGTTGCCAACCGGCAGGGCGGCGCCGGCGCGGGCGGCGACGGCCCGGCGCAGGGCCGGCGGGATGGGCGCCGCGAGCACGGCGGACTCGCCCGATCCGGAGACGCTGGCCTTGTCGAGGTCCGCCGGTCCGACCAGCAGGCCGAGGTCTGAGGGGTTGATCGGCGTGGCGCGCACCCGGACCAGCACTTCCCCGTCCCCCGGCTTGGGCGTGGGGACGCGCACCAGGGACAGGCGCAGCTCGGAGGCGTCGGCGGTGACTTCGGTGCGCAGCTGGAGGAAGGTGTCGGGAACGGACGCGGTCATGTCGGGGCCTTTCTGGAGATGGTGCCGGTATCGCTCATTTGAGCGGGGGGTATGTCAACCCCGGATCGAGGGGCGGGCCACACGGGAAGGACCTGCACCACCCTGTCCGGCGCGGGCCTGGACGGCGTCAAAGATATCGCCCCCCTCAGGAACCGGCCGACGCAAGGCGGCCTTGATCCCGGCCAGAGTCCCCGCCGGCCAGCCGGCCATCCGGGCCGACGCCGCCCGGGCATGGTCCTTCACCTCGCCGTCCGGAACCAGGGCCCAGGCCAGGCCCAGCCGGTGCAGGTCCGCCCCGGACATTCGGCCGGCGCCGAGGGCCAGCTGGGCGGCCACGGTCTCCGGCGCGCGGAGCCTCAGCCAGGCCAGGTTCATGGGGGCGTGCATGCCGATGGCCGCCTCGCCGACGGTCAGCACTGCACCCTCGCCGGCGACCGTGAGGTCCGAGGCCAGGGCCAGGGCGGCGCCGGCGTTGATAGCGTAGCGCTCAAGGGCGCAGATCACGACGGCGGGGCAGGCATGGAGGTCCCGGTGAAAGCCCGTCCAGTCCGCCGCCCAGGCCGCCCCCGCCCCGCCCTGGAAGAGGTCGATGTCGAGGCCGGAGCAGAAGGTTCCGCCCTCCCCGCGCAGCAGGACGACCCGCGCCCCGCCCTGAAGCAGGGCGGCCAGACCCTCCCGCAGGTCCCGGGCCGAAGCGGGCGCCAGGGCGTTCCGGCGTTCCGGCCGGTTGAGGACAAGCTCGCCCCAGCCCTCGTGAAGGGCTGTCAGGACGGGCGCGCCGGTCACGGGGGCGGGTCCCCCGCGATGGTCTTGAGGTTGCGGGCGTGGCTCTCTTCGTCCAGCCGGTAGAAGGACCAGGTCGCCACGGAGCCGAGGAACAGGACAAGCACCGTCGGCAGGTAGAGCCAGCCCACCTGGGTGATCAGCTCCATGGTCTTCTCGCTGGGCTGGGCCTTGGTCGGGAAGGCCACGGCGGTGAGGAACAGGCCCGGGATGAGGGCGGCGATAGCATTGACGATCTTGCTGGGCAGGCTGTCCGCAGTGGTCAGCAGGCCCTCTGCGCGGCGGCCGGTGCGGACCTGCACCTCCTCCACAATGTCGCCGATCATGGACGAGGCCAGGATGTAGCCGGCGATGGCGCAGACCATCTGCACGAAGGTGAAGCTGGCGAGGACCCAGAGCAGGGCCGGGGTCCCGTTCAACTGCAGCACCCCGATCAGCTTGAGGAACATGGGCGTATGGCCGAAGACCACGCTGGTGAAGAAGAGGGCCATGGCCGCCTTCTTCTTGCCGAAGCGGCGGGCCAGCCGCGGGGCGAGGATGCCGCCGAAGATCGGCCCCGGGATTCCCAACAGGGTGAGGATCAGGATGTCCTGGGCTTTCAGCTCCCAGAGATAGGTCTGGAAGTAGAGGGTCAGGCCCGCAGCGATGCCGAACCCCAGTCCGGCGATGACCTGGGCCATCAGGGCGACGATGAAGTTGCGGTTGGTCAGGGTGACCAGGGCGTCGCGCCAGTCGTCCCGGAAGGTCCGGCCGGGTTCATGGGGGCGCTGGTGGAAACCCGCCGCCTGCTTCTGGGTGCCCAGGGCCATGGTCAGGCCCGCCACCAGGAAGATCAGGATGATGGCGATGGACAGGGGCCCGTATCCGTCGGCGTTGAGCTGTCCGACCGGATGCTCGGGAGTCTTCCTCAGGAAGATGCCGTAGATCAGCACGGTCGCCAGGGCGGTGCCGAGGGAGCCAAGTATCCAGCGATAGCCCAGGAGGACGGTCCGGTCGTGGTAGTCGGGCGCCAGTTCCGGCGCCATGGCCCCTGACGGGATCTCGTAAAGGCTCCAGGCCAGGTTTACGAACAGGCCCGTGCCGAGGATGTACCAGAACATGGCGGAGGCGTCCCAGCCGGGGGGATGCCAACGCAGGAAGAGGGCCACCGGGACCAGGAACATGGCCAGGTAGAGGAAGGGATGCCGCCGGCCGATCCGGGAGCGGAACTGATCCGATCCATGGCCGATCAGGGGGTCCCAGAAGCCGTCGATGAAGATGACCGCAGAGATCGCCAGGCTGACGATATGGGGCGGGACTCCGACCACCTGGCTGTAGAAGAACATGGCCAGACCACCGAGCGCGACATAGGCGCCGTTGGCCACCGAGCCGACGCCATAGAAGGCCTTGGTCCGAAAGGAGAGCGGTCTGCGGCGACCCCCGGCGGGGGCCTCGTCGTCGACGTCCTGAACGGCCATGCCGCCTCCCGTCACTGCGGGTTCGCGACCGGATTCGCGCCCGGCCGTTCCTTCTCCCCCCAGGGGTCAGAGCATGACGCCGGGTGAGTTTTGTCAAGCCGGTATGGGGACTTGGCGGGGTGAGAAACGTAAGGCGGGCATGGGGTCACCGGCCTGCGCTAAGGACAGGAAACCCCTGGCCGTCAGGTGCAGGTCAGCACGATCTTGCCCACATGGTCGCCCGCTTCCAGGGCGGCGTGGGCCTCGCCGGCCCGGGCGAGGGGGAAGGTCCGGTCGATGACCGGGCGGAACCGCCCCGAAGCGATCCAGGGCCAGACCTGTCCCTCCACCGCCGCCGCCAGCCAGGCCTTCTCATCGGCGGAGCGGGGCCGAAGAGTCGACCCCGTGATCACCGCCCGCTTCTGCATCAGCCGGAAGATCGGCAGGACCACCTCGCCGCCGCCGAGGGAGGCGATGAAGACGATCCGCCCGCCCATCTTCAGGGCGTCCAGCTCCCGCCCGAAATAGTCGCCGCCGACCATGTCCAGGACGACGTCGGCGCCACCCTCGGCCTTGACCCGCGGCCCGAAGTCCTCGGCCGAGGCGTCAATGGCCAGGTCCGCGCCAAGCTCGCGCGCCCGGGCGGCCTTGTCCGCACCCCGCGCCGTGGCGATGACCCGGGCGCCGGCGGCCTTGGCCATCTGGATGGCCGTCACCCCGATCCCGGAAGTGGCGCCGTGAACCAGCAGGGTTTCCCCCGGCTGAAGGGCGCCGTGCTCGAAGACATTGGCCCAGACCGTGAAGACGGTCTCGGGCAGGCCGGCGGCCTCGACCAGGTTGAACCCCTCAGGAACCGGCAGGGCGTGGCGGGAATCGACCACGGCGTACTCGGCGTAGCCGCCACCGCCCAGCAGGGCGCAGACCCGGTCCCCGGCGCGCCAGCGTCCCGAACCCTGGATCACCTCGCCGGCGACTTCCAGGCCAAGGGTGTCCGGCGCTCCCGGCGGCGGCGGATATCCGCCCATGCGCTGCAGGAGATCCGGCCGGTTCACTCCGGCGGCGGCGACCCGGATCAGGATCTGGCCCTCACCAGGCGCTGGCCTCGGGATTTTCACCGGCTTGAGGGCCTCAGGGCCTCCGCGTCCGCCCTCGACGGCGATCGCCGTCATCATTGCCTGGCCCATCATCTCTCTCCCGAACCCTTGCGCCGTCTCTTCCGGCGAAGTCAGATAGGCGGAAGAGCGGGCTCCCGCCAAGGGGGGCGCGTGCAGCGGAGGTGCGGCATGGAGGAAGCTGAGGACGTCCGGCGCGGCCGGGGCGCGGCCCTGGAGATGGCGCTTCGGGAGGACCTGGACCTGTTCTCGATCGGCGACCTCGAGGAGAGGATCGAGCTGCTGGAGGCGGAGATCGCCCGGTGCCGCGCCCAGATCGGCCGGAAGGCGGCGGGTCGCGAAGCCGCTGACGCCCTCTTCCGTAAGCCGACGGACTGAAGGACCCTCTTGTCGCCTCTTCTGAAAACGAGCAGGCAGGGACATCGGAGTCGCGAATCGTGGGCCCTTCGGGGGCGCCGCGGGAGGGAGCAGAGCATGATCGCAGGCGTGAAGCCGGCATTCGCCGCAAGGCCCGGGGTCATCCTGGACCAGGCCGCTGCGGAGCTCTTCGAGCGCACCTTCCGGGAAGGCATGGATCTGATCGACGAGGTTACCGCCTACCTTGACGGAATTGGCCGGTTGGAGTGCCGCCGCATGAGTCGCGGGGCCGCGGCCGACTACGCTGCCGAGAGCATGCGACTGACCACCCGCCTCATGAAGGTGGCCGCCTGGCTGATGATGCAAAGATCGGTCCGGGAAGGTGTGACCAGCCCCGAAGCCGCCGCCGATCCCCGCTACCGGCTGGGCGACCCCACGTCGCCAAGGCTCTCGCCGCAAGTCCCTGCGACCCTGGCCTTCCTCTCGCGAAGGGCGGACCGCCTGCACGACCGTGTCAGCCGCATGGATCGGCAGATGTATGTCGAGATCGAGGTCGCCGCCAACCCGGTGGCCTCGCAGCTGGAGCGCCTCCGGTTCGCCTTTGCGAGCTGACCGCCTACTTGCGGGTGAAGCCGCCGAACTTGGCGTTGAAGCGCGATACGCGGCCGCCGCGGTCCAGCAGCTGCTGGTTCCCGCCCGTCCAGGCCGGATGGGTCTTGGGATCGATGTCCAGGTTGAGGGTCGCGCCTTCCTTCCCGTAGGTCGAGCGCGTCTGGTAGCTGGAGCCGTCGGTCATCACCACGGTGATGAAGTGATAGTCGGGATGGGTGTCTTGTTTCATCTCGGGGTCATCCGACGTAAAGGAACGGCCAGTTTGCATCCTCCGCCCTCTGGCCTGCCGGGGGGCGGAAAGCGCGCCTTCTACAGCAAAGGGCGCCGGTAGAGCAAGGGCGTGGTCCTGATGTCTGTGAGTTCCGTCGAATCCCCGGTGGAGGGGCGTCCCAGCGCCGGCGGCGCCCTGGCCCAGGACATGGAGGCGGCGGCCGAGCGCCGGGCCTCCACGCGAAATCTCAGGGCCCTCACCACCCTTTGGCCCATCCTCAAGGCCCACGGCGTCGAGACCCTCATCGCCTGCCTGTTGATGATGGCGACGTCGGCCGCCACCCTGGGGATGAGCGGCGCGGTGCGCCTGCTCGTCGAGCATCTGACCTCGGACAGGAGCGGGGCCTCGGTCGATCCCTGGTTCTGGCTGCTGGGCGCCGTTGCGGTCGCCCTCGGCCTCTTCACGGCCTTGCGCTACTACTGGGTCACCCGGCTGGGCGAGCGGATCGTCGCCGACCTGCGCAAGTCGGTCTATAGCCACATCCTGACCCTGGACCCGGCCTTTTTCAGCGCTACACGCACCGGCGAGGTCTTGTCGCGTCTGACCACCGACATCCAGATCATCGAGAACCTGCTCGCGACCTCGGCCTCGATCTTCCTCCGCAACACCCTGATCCTGATCGGCGCCCTGATCCTGATGCTCTGGGTGAGCCCCAAACTGACCCTGCTGGTCCTGCTGATCATTCCGGTGGTCGTGGTGCCGCTCTTCCTCTTCGCCCGCCCCCTGCGCAACCTGACCACCGCCACTCAGGACGAGTTCGCCCGGGCCGTCGGCCACGCCGGCGAGACCCTCGACGCCCTCGAGACGGTCCAGGCCTTCGGCCGCGAGGGCGCCGCCTCGGAGAGATTCGGCGCGGCGGTGGAGCGCTCGTTCCGCACCTCCCTGCGGCGCATGACCGCCCGGGCTGTGATGACCGCTGCGGCCATCGTCCTGGTTTTCGGCGGCGTGGTGGCCGTCTTCTGGCTCGGCGTCCACGCCGGCCAGAGGGGCGAGCTGACCTGGGGCGCCCTCTTCCAGTTCGCTTTTCTGTCCGTCTTCGCCGCCAGCTCCGTGGGCGCCCTGGGCGAGATGTGGGGTGACATCCAGAAGGCCGCCGGCGCCATGGAGCGCATCGCCGAGCTGCTCGCCGCCCGGCCCGGGATCGCCCCGCCCGACGCACCGCAGACCCTGCCCGGCCGCGGCGAGGTGCGCTTCGAGGAGGTGGTCTTCGCCTATCCCGGCCGCGAGGCGACGCCGGCCCTGGACGGCTTTACCCTGACGGTCGCCCCGGGCGAGCGCGTCGCCCTGGTCGGCCCCTCCGGCGCCGGCAAGAGCACCGTCTTCCGGCTGCTCCTGAGGTTCTATGATCCGCTTTCCGGCGTCATCCGGATCGATGGCGTGGACCTTCGCCAGGCTGATCCCCGCGCCATCCGCGCACAGGCCGCCCTTGTGGCCCAGGACAGTCCGCTCTTTTCAGGCTCCGCCGCCGACAACATCGCCTTCGGCCGCGAGGGGGCCGGTCCCGAGGAGGTCCGGGCGGCCGCCCGGGCGGCCCAGGCCCAGGCCTTCATCGAGGCCCTGCCGGAAGGCTTCGAGACCGCGCTCGGCGAGCGGGCCAGGGGCCTCTCGGGCGGCCAGAGGCAGCGCCTCGCCATCGCCCGCGCCCTGGTCCGTCAGGCGCCCATCCTGTTGCTGGACGAGGCCACCAGCGCCCTTGACGCGGAGAACGAGAAGCTGGTCCAGGAGGCTCTGGACGAGGCCATGCGCGGCCGCACCACCCTCGTCATCGCCCATCGGCTCGCCACCGTTCTGAAGGCCGACCGCATCGTGGTGATGGACGCAGGTCGCGTGGTCGAGACCGGCTCCCACGCCGAATTGACCGCCCGGGGAGGGCTCTACGCCCGCCTCGCCGCCCTGCAGTTCACCGACGGCCGGGACTGAGCCTCAGCCGCCCCGGGCGGCGACGGCAAGGTCGGGGAAGTCGCAGAACACCCCATCGACGCCGGCGGCGTAGAGGGCCGTCAGCAGGCTCGCAGCGTCGCCGTGGTCGGCAGGGGTTGCGCCTCGCCGCAGGGCGGGGGGGAGGAAGGTGTTCTCGGCCCGCACTGTCCACGGAAAGACCTTCAGGCCCACCGCGTGGGCGTCGGCGACGAGGGACGTGGGGCCGGCGAGGGCGCCCGCGCCATCCACCTTCAGCACCTGTCGCCACTCCGGACCCACAGCCTGGGCATAGGCGGCGATGGCCTTCAGCCCCTCGGCCGTGACCATGTCGGCGTAGCGGGCGCCGGGCAGGTCGGCAGGGCCGCCCTCGGCCGAGACCAGCTGGACGCGGGGCGCCTTCGACAGGGTGGAAAGGGTCTTCAGCGGCCCGACCTCGAAGCACTGGACCAGCACCGGCGCCGTTGCGGCGTCCAGGCCCTCGGCCTTCAGGGCGGCGGCCATGATGGGTTCGAACGCCAGGCCCAGCCTGCGGAAATGGGCCGGATGCTTCATCTCCGGGCAGAGGCCGATGGTGCGCCCGGTCCGCGCCGACTCCCGCCGGGCCAGGGCCGCGACCTCGGCGAAGGTCAGGACGCCGTCCTCGCCGTCGTGCCGGGCGCTGCCGGGGCGCAGCTGGGGCAGGCGCTCCCGGGCGCGCAGGGTCTTCAGCTCGGCCAGGGTGAAGTCCTCGGTGAACCAGCCCTCGACCCGCTCGCCGTCGATGTCCCGCGCGGTCCGGCGCCCGGCGAACTCCGGGCGAGAGGCCACATCCGTCGTGCCGCCGATCTCGTTCTCATGCCGGGCCACCAGGGCGCCGTCCTTTGTCAGGACGAGGTCGGGCTCGATGACGTCGGCGCCCTGGGCGATGGCCAGGAGGTAGGCCGAGGCGGTGTGCTCGGGGCGATAGCCGCTGGCGCCCCGGTGGGCGACCACCTGGGGGCGCGGGGAGGCGGCGGCGGTGCGGGCGGAGGCCATCAGGGCTCCTGCAGCGGCGAGGCCGGTCCCGAAGGCGCGGCGCGAGGGAATGAGGGAGCGCATGGACCCGGACTAACGCAGGCGCGTGACGGTTTCGTCAAGCCGGGGCCCGGAGGCTCAGGCGGCGGCGCGCAGGCGCTCGAGGATCAGGGGGTGCAGGTCCAGGTTGGCGGCGCAGACGCTGCCGGCGGTCAGGACATCATCGCCTCCCTCGGCGGTGGTCACCTTGCCGCCCGCCTCCGTGACCAGAAGGACGCCCGCCGCCAGGTCCCAGGCGTTGAGGTCGCGCTGCCAGAAGCCATCCATCCGGCCGGCGGCGACCCAGGCGAGGTCGAGGGCCGCGGCGCCGAAGCGCCGGACGCCGGCGACGCGCTGGCTGATCTGGTGCAGCTCCTTCAGGAACCGGGCGTGCTGGCCATGGCCCAGGAAGGGAATGCCGGTGGCCAGCACGGACTCGTCCAGTCGCTGCCGCGCGGCGACCCTGAGGCGTCGATCATTGACGAAGGCGCCCTTGCCCTTCTCGGCCCAGAAGAGGTCGTTGGACACGGGGTTGTAGGTGACCGCCGCCACCACGACGCCCTCGCGCTGAAGGGCGATGTTGATGGCGAAGTGCGGGATGGCGTGCAGGAAGTTGGTGGTGCCGTCCAGCGGATCGACGATCCAGGTATGGGTCTTGTCGGTGCCCTCGATCAGGCCCCGCTCTTCGCCGAGGAAGCTGTAGCCGGGCCGGGCCTTGGACAGGCTCTCGAAGATGGCCTGCTCGGCCTTCAGGTCTGCGGCGGAGACGAAGTCCGCGGCGCCCTTGCGGGAGACCTGGAGCTCGGCCAGCTCGCCGAAGTCGCGGTTGAGACCCCGCGCCGCCTTGCGGGCGGCGTCGGACATGACCTTGAGGAGGGCGGACTGGGTCGACATGGGGCGCGGACCCTAGTAGTCGGGGCGCCGCAAGGCAAGGCGAAGGGCGGCGGGGCCTCAGACTCCGGTCGCGGGGCGCCGGTCGGCCAGGCCCTGGGCGATGGCGGTATTGAGGGCGCGCACCGCCTCGGCCTCTCCGCCCGGGTGGTTCCAGACCCCGGCGGATACCGCGATGAAGTCTGCGCCGGCGGCGACCAGGCCCCTGGCGTTATCCGCCGTGACCCCGCCGATGGCGACGCAGGGGGTTTCCATACTCTCCTGCCAGACGGTCAGGATCTCCGGCGCCGCCCGGGTCGGGGCGTCCTTGGTGGCGGTGGGGAAGAAGGCGCCGAAGGCGACGTAGTCGGCCCCCTGCTCGGCGGCCTCCATGGCCAGGTGACGGCTGTCATGGCAGGTCACGCCGACGATCCGGTCCCGTCCGACCCGGCGCCGGGCCTCGGCGTAGGACGCATCGGACTGGCCCACGTGAACCCCGTCGCAGTCGAGGCGCGCGGCGAGGTCGGGGTCGTCGTTCAGGATCAGGGCCACGTCATGGGCGCGGGCGACGGGCCCGAGCACCCGGACCGCCTCGACGATCCCGGCCTCCGGGGTGTCCTTGAAGCGCACCTGAAGGGCCGCCACGTCCCCGGCGGACAGGGCGGCTTCAAGGCGTCCGGCGAAGGCGGTAAGGTCGCCCAGCTGAGGGGGCGTGATGAGGTAGAGACGGCAGGCGGAAAGGGACATTCCCCCTTCATAGCTCCACCTGGCCGGGCGCCCAAGGGCGGCGCCCCCGGAATGTATTGGGCGAAGGCGCGGGGGGTGGTAAGGCCCCGGCCAATGTTCCTGCTTTCCGATGACCTTGCGTCCCTCCGCCGGGACCTCGACGCCGCCGACAGCGCCACCGCGGTCCTCCAGGCCCGCTGCGAAGCCTTTGGGCTGCCCGGCGGCCCGGTTGTGCGCGCCCGGGTCGAGCCCAGTGACGCGGTCGCGGACGAGGCGGTGAGAGGTCGGCTCAAGGCGTCGCCCGGAGAGCTCCTGGCCTGTCGTCGGGTACGCCTGGTGTGGGGAGACCTCATCCTGTCCCGGGCGGTCAACTGGTACCGGCCCGAACGACTGACGGCCGACATGCGCCGGCGCCTGGCCGAGACGGATGAGCCCTTCGGGGTGGTCGCCCGCCCCCTCGGCTACCGTCGGGTCCGGCGCGAGACCCGGCTGGTCGAGGCGGCGGGGCGCGCGCCGTTTCTGCACTGTCGGGCCATTCTTGAGACGCCGGATGGCGAGCCCCTGGCCCTGGTCGAGGAAGTCTATCCCGGCGACTGATTGGGTCGCCCGCAGGCCCGACCTGGATCAGGCGGCCTCGGGAAGGGCCCCAGCCAGACTCTGCGGGGCGACCGCAGGCGCCGCGCGGCGCTCGCGCGCGGGGCGCGGGACGAGGTCCAGTTCCTCGGGCGTCAGGAGGAAACCCGCCCGCCGCGCCGCAGCGCCGATCATGGTCCGGGACCCCAGGAGGGAGATGGCGGGCGCCGCCAGCAAGGGCAGGACGATGGGCAGGAAGACCAGGGTCAGGTCCGGGCGCGCCAGCAGGGCGGCGGCGAAGACCACACCGGCGCGGACCTCCCAGGCGTGGGCCGCGAAGGCCTCGGACCACCGCATCCGCCCGGCCTCGCGCTGCTGGGGCCGCCAGCCGGAGTCCCGGCCGGAGAAGATCTCGATCAGCATGCGGGTATGGCTGACCATCATGATGGGCGCCATGACCATGGACATGACCATCTCGAGGGCCACGCCGGGCAGGATGAAGCCGGCGCCGCCGAAGGCCTCGCGGTCGCGCCGGCGACCCAGCGCCAGGAGGCTGCCGAACAGCTTGGGCCCGAACAGCAGGAACCAGGACAGGGCGGCCATCCAGATAACGACAAGGCCGTCCTGCCGGGGCTCCACGATGGTGCGCCAGCCGTGCAGGGTGGAGATTTCCAGCAGGCGCGGCTCCGTCTGGAACTGGATGACCAGGCCGGTCAGGAGGGCCAGGAACCAGAGGGGTGAGGCCAGGTAGGCCATGACGCCGATCAGCATCTGGAGCCGGCTCATGGGATGGAGACCCGCCGCCGTCAGCAGGCGAATATGCTGCATGTTGCCCTGGCACCAGCGGCGGTCGCGGGCCAGGAAGGCCTGCAGGCCGGGGGGCGCCTCTTCATAGCTTCCGGGCAGGGCGCCGGTCATGTGCACGCTCCACCCCTGGCGGCGCAGATAGGCGGCCTCGACGGAGTCATGGCTCATCACATGGCCGCCCAGGGGCTTGCGGCCGGGCAGGACCGGAAGCCCGCAGGACTCGGCGAAGGCGCGGACACGGACAATGGCGTTGTGGCCGAAGTAGGCCGACTCCGGGCCGGTCCACCAGGCCAGGCCCGTGGCGGCCACGCGCCCGTAGAGCCGGACCCCGAACTGCTGGACGCGCTGGTAGAGGGTCTCGGCGTTGATGATGGCCGGCGCGGTCTGGATCAGGCCCGCCCTCGGATTGCGCTCCATGGCGTCGACCAGGTGCAGGAGGGTGTCGCCGGACATCAGGCTGTCGGCGTCGAGGATGACCATGTGCGGATAGGCGCCGCCGAACCTGCGGACCCAGTCGGCGATGTTTCCCGCCTTGCGCTCCGTATTGGTCTCGCGGCGGCGGTAGAAGGTCCGGCAGGCGGCGCTCAGGCGGAAGCTGTGGAAGGCGGCCCATTCGGCTTCCGCCGCCTCGGGGCAGGTGGAGTCGGACAGGATGAAGAGGTCGAAGGCGCCGGCGGCGTCGAGATCCCGGAGGCCCTGGTCGATCCGCGCCAGGCGGGCGAAGGCGGCGCTGGCGTCCTCGTTGTAGAGGGGCATCAGCAGCGCCGTGCGGACCAGGGGCCGTCTCGGATGCTCCGGGAACTCGAAGTGGTCCCGGTCGCCGCGGACGATCTGCAGGACCAGGCCGGCGAAGGCGCTGCAGAACCACCCCGACAGCGGAATGATCAGGGCCGAGAACAGGCAAAGGGCGATGATCTCGAGGGCCGTGAAGCCGTCCTCCGCATAGACCCTCGCAGGGGTCAGGAAGGCGAGGAGGGAGAGCCCCAGGGTCGCAGTCAGCATGACTGTCCGGCGCAGGGCCAGACCGCGGGGGCGGGGGACAGGCGGCGGCGCGCCGTCCTCGGCCAGACCGTGCCGGGGCATGTCCAGGGGGGCCTCAGCGGGAAGCCAGACGCGCACGGGCGCTTCGCTGGTCCAGACGCCGTCCGCGGACGCGCCGAACTCCCTGCTGCGAAGACCGTCCATCGCGCCGCGCCGCTCCCTCGCTCCGCCCCTGAAGGCAGAGGATCACAAACCCGTTATGTTGCAGCGGCGCATATGCAATAACGGAAACGTGAACGCAAGCCTGCATGAACTTCGGGCGGCGTTATCGGGCGGGCGCCCGGTTTCCGGGCGCCGGGCCCTGGTCAGGCTTCCGACTCGGCCTTGGCCATGATCAGGAGGCGACGCTCCAGGGCGTAGGCGGCGATGCCGGTCCAACCCACAAGGACGATGGCGAAGGCCCGTTCCCACCAGCCGACATTGTCGTCGTTGACCAGTCCCTTGAAGATCAGGTGCTTGGTCAGGACCGTCAGGATGGCCATGACGACAAAGACCGCAAGGAGGAAGATCCGGAGCCGGCCCATGCCTTCGATCCGCCTCAGGGCCCAGACCATGGCCAGGGGCGCGATCTGGATGCCCAGGCCGAGGTTGATGGCCAGGTGCCGCGGGTCCGGCCAGGGATAGAGGCTGGAGAGGACCAGGCCCACGCCCGCAAGCCCGAAGCAGAGGGCGATGATCGCGGCGGAGATCCGCGCCCCGCCGAGGGCCAGGACGGACAGGGCGAAGCCGATGCCCGCCACACCCGCTCCGGCCCCGGAGACCAGCACGCCGACATTGAAGATAGCGGGATGGGGCGCAGCCTCGCCGCCGAGTTCGCTGATGTATTGGGTGGCGTGATCAAAGCCAGGCCAGGTGAGGGCCGCGACGCCCACGCTGACATAGGCCAGGATCGGCGAGGCGATCCCGATCCACAGGAGGAAACGGCGGCGGCGGAACCGGGTCATGTCGGCCTCGGGCTCGGACGCAGGCCCCAGAGCGGGCGCAGGAAGCCGATGCGCCGCACAACCTCGTAGACCGCCAGGCTGCCGCCCAGGGTGATCAGGACGAGGAGAGAGGCTTCAGCGCCCACGGGCAGGCCCCAGGGCTTGAGGAGATGGGCGGCGATGACCAGCAGGGTCTGGTGCGCAAGGTAGCAGGGGAAGACAGCGTCGGTCAGGTAGCGCAGGGCCGGGCCGTCCGCACCCCGGAGGAGCCGGCTGCCAAAGCCCAGCACCGCACAGATCGTCGCCCACTGGTAGATGGCGAAGACCAGGTTCGCCGGCGCAGCTGGGGGATGGTCCACCGGCTGGGACAGAAGGATCAGGGCCGGCAGGCTGACCACCGCCACAGCCAGGGACGTCCAGCGCATCCGCTCGAAGCGGGTCCACACATCCTCGCGCAGAGCCAGCAGGAAGCCGGTCAGGAAGACGCCGAGGGACATGGCGTGGTTGTAGGGGTCGTCGGTGATATGGTTGGTCAGGCCCGCCCAGGGAAAGACCAGGAGACGCAGCAAGGCCAAGTAGATCATCGGGACGACCAGGAGTCTTCCACCGGCCAGGAGACGCCCCAGTCCCGCCTCGAGGCGGTCGAACAGCCGGGGGGATGTGGCCAGGGCCAGCGCCGCCAGGCTGTAGACCGTGATGTAGAGCACGAACCATATGTGATTCAGGGGGACCCCGTCCCAAAGCCCGGCGGGGCTGAACTCGGACAGCCACCAGGTCCAGAGGTCGCCCGAGAAGCTCCCCTTCTCCATGGCCTCGATCCAGGACTGCGGCGGCACGAGGACCAGGACACCGAACAGCAGGGGCGGGACCAGCCGCTCCAGCCTCTGACGGAAGGCCTGGGCCGGCGGGGTCTTCCGGACCATGAACCTCAGGGCGATACCGGACACCATGAAGAGCAGGGTCAGCCGCCAGGGGTTGGTGACCAGGGCCGCCAGACCCAGGGCCTCGATGGTGTGGGGGCTATGTACATGCCAGTCCCACGGCGCATAGACCAGGCCGACATGATAGAGGATCAGCACGCCGAAGGCGGCGATGCGGATCCAGTCGATGTCCGCGCGGCGCTGTGAGGGGACCGGAGTCACGGACCCTCCTATGCGACGGGGAGGGCCCGCCTGTCCATGCCGACCGGCGTCCGGCTTCAGGCGAAGTCGCGGGCGAGCTCGGCGCGGGTCGCCGGCGTCAGGACCGCCATGTGAGCGTAGGCCTCGTGGTCGCTGCCGACCAGGACCTGGACGCCCGGCGAGCGGAAGACCGCCTTCTGGGCCTCGGTCAGGGGGAAGTGCAGGAAGTGTACGGACGAAGTTTTGCCGTCCTCACGGGTTCGTTCGACATCGCCGTCCTGAACGCCGTAGATCTTCTCTTCGCCGACCTGGAGGTAGAGGTGGTCCTCAACGCCGCCCAATCGGGCCAGGGTCGCGGCCCGGCGCACCGGGTCCTCGATCTCGAACATGACGGTGGCGACCAGCTCTGAGCCCTGCGGCACCAGCGGGTTGTAGGCCGCGAGCTCGTCCGCGACCTGAGCGGCCCCGCCCTTCTCGATCAGGAGCATCTCCTGGATCTGGAAGAGCATCGTCTCATAAGTCTCGAAGTAGAATGAGCAGACCGGGCCGAGGTCGACCCGGCGCAGGCGCTTCAGGGGTAGCAGGGCCGAGCGGCGCGCCTTGCGCTGCTCGGCGAATTCAGCGTCGGGGATGATGTCTGCCGGCGTAATGCGGCGCAGGGCGGCGGGCATGGTCAGAGGACTCCGTAGGCTCGGGCGAAGATTTCGATGGGATGAGACTGGCGGGGCTGGGGACCGCTGGCGGTCGCCTCCTCGTCCGCCAGAAGCTGTCCGATGTGCTTGCAGGCCAGGGGGCAGTCCGAGCAGAGCTCGGCGGAGCCCTTCTGAGCGACCTGCCTGGCCGTGGGTCTTCCGACCTTCACGGCGAGGGGTCGGGTCGACTTCATCACCCCGAAGGTGCCGCCGTGTCCCGAGCAGCGCTCGACGATCTCGACCTGGGTGTCGGGGATCAGCTTGAGCATGTCGGCGGAGCGCGCGCCCATGTTCTGGGCCCGGGCGTGACAGGAGTGGTGCACGGTGATCCCACCCTCGACGGGGGTCAGGCCGGGGGCCAGGCCCAGGTCCCGGTTCAGGTCGACAATGTACTGGCAGATGTCGCGGGTGGCGGCCCCGAGCTTCGCGACCGCGGCGTTCTCCGGCAGGATCAGCGGCCACTCGAACTTCATCATCAGGCCGCAGGACGCCGTCAGGGCCACGACCTCGTAACCCTGGTCGATGTAGGGCTCGAAGACGGCGGCGACGCGGGCGGCCTTGCCGGCCACGCCCGCAAGGTCCCCGCCTTCCAGCTGAGGCATGCCGCAGCATTCAGGATAGACGACCTTGGCCTCGATGCCCTGGCGCGCCAGGACCCGGGCGGCGGCGACGCCGGTGTCGGGGCCGTTGTACTCCACCGAGCATGTCGAGTAGATCGCCACCTTACGCTTGCCAAAGGCCGGACCCGCCGGGTCGGGCGGGACCGGGGTCGGCAGAAGGTCGCTCGCGGTCTTGCCGTAGTACTTCGGCAGTTCGGCCTCGGCGTCGATCTCGGCGATGGCGTCCAGCAGCTTGCGGATCGGGGTGTTCTTGCGGGCCGTGCCCCAGTTGGCGATGCGGGCGAGCGGCTTGGCCAGCCGGCCATTGCGATCGGTCTTGCCCAGCTCGTCCCGCACGAAGCTCTTTTCGCCGGCCCGGCGCTTGGCGGCCCGGTAGCGCAGGATCAGGTGGGGGATGTCGATATCGAACTCGTGCGGCGGAACGTAGGGGCACTTGGTGAGGAAGCACATGTCGCACAAGGTGCAGGCTTCATCGACCTTGGCGTACTCACTCTTGGGAACGCTGTCGAGTTCACCGGTCTTGGACTCATCGATCAGGTCGAAGAGCCGGGGGAAGCTGTCGCACAGGTTGAAGCAGCGCCGGCAGGTGTGACAGACGTCGAACTGCCGCTCCATCTCGGCCTCGACGGCCGCGAGATCGTAATAGGCCTCGTCGCGCCACTCGATGGGGTGGCGGAAGGGGGCGTCCAGACTGCCCTCACGGGCGGCGGGCTTCTTCGTGTCCGACATGGCGCAGGCTCCAGGCAGTGGATGCGAAACCGGCGGCGGGCCTTGCGGCCCGCCGCCGGCGCATCGTCAGTCCCGAGGGATCAGGAAAGGGACTCAAGGGCGCGCTGGAAGCGGCCGGCATGAGACTTTTCAGCCTTCGCCAGGGTCTCGAACCAGTCGGCGATCTCGTCGAAGCCTTCCTCGCGGGCGGTCCGGGCCATGCCGGGGTACATGTCGGTATACTCGTGGGTCTCGCCGGCGATGGAGGCCTTCAGGTTGGCCTCAGTGCCGCCGATCGGCAGGCCCGTGGCGGGATCGCCGACGGCTTCCATGAATTCCAGGTGGCCGTGGGCGTGGCCGGTCTCGCCTTCAGCTGTCGAGCGGAACACGGCGGCGACGTCATTGTAGCCTTCCACGTCAGCCTTCTGGGCGAAATAGAGGTAGCGGCGGTTCGCCTGGCTCTCGCCGGCGAAGGCGTCCTTCAGGTTTTGCAGGGTCTTGCTGGTCGCGAGGCTCATCTGGGTCTCCAGGGCTGGGACGCCGACGTGCGGCGTCAGGGTCGACCGGCCGCGTAGGGGCGGCGGTTCAGGATCCTCCTAAGCCCGACCTCTGCATAGGGCAAACTGGAAGAATTTATGATCAGCATAGGTTGCGCCAATGCCAAGACCGGCGCCCTTGCCAGTCGGCTGCAGCAGGATCAGGTTTCCTCCGCACCCGCCGCCCGGGACAAGGGGAGAGACAGGCATGACCATCCAGCTGAGACAGATCGCCCTGGTTGCCGCGAAGCTCGAGCCGGTGCTGCAGGACCTGGAGGCGGTGTTCGGACTTGCCCGCGCCTACATCGATCCCGGGGTCGCCACCTTCGGCCTTGAGAACACGCTGATGCCGGTGGGCAGGAACTTCTTCGAAGTGGTGGCGCCGGTTCAGGAGAATACGGCGGCGGGCCGGTACCTCGACCGACGCGGTGGTGACGGCGG
The DNA here is from genome assembly GCA_020401865.1 of Phenylobacterium sp. Taxonomy (GTDB): domain Bacteria; phylum Pseudomonadota; class Alphaproteobacteria; order Caulobacterales; family Caulobacteraceae; genus Phenylobacterium. The sequence goes on from JADCAS010000004.1 coordinate 457,049, forward strand.
CTACATGGTCATCACCCAGACCCCCACCCTGGCGGAGCTGGAGGCCGTCCGCGCGCAAGCCGCCGCCGCGGGCGTGCGCGTGGCCTGGGAGTCGGCCCGCCGAGGGTGGACCCTGATCCAGCTGCATCCCGGCGACCTGAAGACAACCTTTCTGGACGTGGAGTGGGACGAGCACGGCGATCTCTCCGGCCCCTGGCCGCCTGCGGGCGGGACGGGATGGGAGGACAAGGTCCGGCAGGACCTGGTGGTCGACTTCACCGGCGTGGAGCTGCAGGCGGACGATCCCGACCAGGCGGCCCGCCTGTGGAGCGCCGTCACCGGGGCGCCGGTGGATACCGCCGGGGGCGTTCCGGAGGTTCGCCTGAACAACGCTGTCCTGAAGTTTGTCGCTCCCGCCGATGGTCGGGGTCCCGGACTTTCGGCCGTCGACCTGACCGTCCGGGACGTGTCGGCGATCCTGCAGCGGGCCCGGGCCCGGGGTTTGCCCGCCGCGGGTCAGACGGTGGAGGTCTGTGGCGTCCGCTTTCACCTGAACACCGCCTGAAGCCCGCCCCCCAGCCAGGCGCCCGCGACGGAAATCCGGGGGCCCGGCGTTTCACTTTCCGTCTTCGGCCCCCATCTGGCCGTCTGAGCCGTCCTGGCCTTGGCTGACCTGGCCTGGGCGTCCGGCGGGTGGAGTCGCCGTGCGGACGTTTCTCCTTTCACCCCTGATCCTGGTGATGGCCTCGGAATCCCCGGCCCTTGCGCGGGAGGCCCGGCCCCCTGCTGGTGAGGCCGTGGTCGACGAGCTGGTGGTCGAGGCGCCGGCGGACCGCGCCGGCGGCGTGGTGGGCGACATCAAACCCGAACTGCAGATCGACGCGTCCGAGATCCAGTCCTACGGCGTCAGTAATGTCGCCGAACTCGTCGCCCAGCTGGCGCCGCAGACCCAGTCGGGGCGGGGTCGCTCTCGCGGAGGCCCGCCGGTCGTGCTGTTGAACGGCGCACGGGTCTCGGGCTTCTCCGAACTCAGGGACCTTCCGTCCGAGGCCATACTGAGGGTCGACGTCCTCCCCGAGGAGGCGGCGCTCAAATACGGTTTCCCGGCTGACCAGCGGGTCCTTAACTTCGTCACGCGCAAGTCCTTCCGCGCCATCACCGCGGAGATTGACCTAGAGGCAGCCACGGCCGGTGGCACGGTCACCCGAGAGCTCGAGTCCGGCGTGTTCCGGATCGACGGCGACCAGCGGACCCAGTTGAGGGTCGACTGGACGGAAGCCTCCGCCGTCACCGAGGCTGAGCGTGAGGTTCCGCCCGCCGCCTCCGTCGCCCCTTTCACCACCGCCGGCGCCTATCGGGGTCGGGGCCCGGGAGGCGAGATCGATCCCGCTCTCAGCACCCTCGCGGGCGTCTTGACACGGCTGGCGGGCGTGCCCGCCATCGCCCGTCAGCGTCCGCCGACCCTGGCCGAGATCGCACCGCTGGCGGGGAAGCTGGCCCCCGACGGCGAGGCCGCCCTCCGGACCCTGACGCCCGAGACGCGGCGCCTCGAGATCAACGGCGTCCTCGCCCGGAATGTCACCCCGACCAGCACGGGGACTGTCAATCTGGCCCTCAGCCTCGGCAGTGCGGAGTCCCTCCAGGGACGCTCGGCCTACACCCTGGTCCTGCCCCAGGGGACTCCATGGTCGCCCTTTTCGGGCCCTGTGGATCTTCTGCGCCGGGACGCAGCCCGCGGTCCCATCCGGCGCACATCCGAGGACTGGAACGCACGCCTCGGCTTCGGGCTGAACGGGTCGCGTAACGCCTGGCGGCTCTCCCTCACAGGCGGTCTCGACCTCGCCGATGTCGGGACCCGGACCGATGGCGGGGTAGACGCCCGGCCGGCCCAGGTCCGGCTGACGGCCGGGGATCCCGCCTTCAATCCCTACGCCGACCTTGGCGCCGGCGATCTTCCCGCCTTCGCCCCGGACCGAACCCGGTCGCGGACAGCGGGGGCGGACCTGCAGGCCCTGGCCGCGGGCGCCCTGGCCGAACTTCCGGCGGGGCCGCTGTTCATCTCCCTCAAGGCCGGCGCGACCGGCAACTGGCTCAAGTCCCGTTCGGTGCGCCGCGAGGTGGAGCGGACCACGGACATCGCCCGGACGGGAGTCAACGCACAGGCGAGCCTCGACCTGCCTCTCCTTCGCCGGGATACCGAAGGCCTCGGGCGGCTCGGCGACCTGTCCGTGAATCTCAACCTGCAGGGCGAGAGTCTGTCGGACGCCGGGACCCTGACGGCGGTGGGCGGAGGCCTGAACTGGTCCCCCGTGGATCGCGTGACCCTGCTGGCCTCCTTCAGCCGCGACCAGTCGCCGCCCACCCTGACCCAGCTGGGGGCGCCGCGCTCGCTCACCACGGGGGTGCGGGTTTTCGACTACGTGCGCGGCGAGACGGTCGAGGTCACCCAGGTCTCTGGGGGGGATCCGGCCCTGGCCAACGATACTCGCGACGCGGCCCGCCTGGGCGTCAACTGGAAGCCCTTCGCGGATCGGGAGATCAACCTGTCGGCCAACTACACCCGCAGTCGCGCTGAGGACCTGGCCTCCGCCCTGCCGGCCCTGACCGCCGAGGTGCAGGCCGCCTTCCCCGAACGGTTCCTGCGGGACGGAACCGGACGTCTCGTCCTGGTCGACATCCGGCCGGTGAACTTCCTGCGCAGCGATCGCGAAGAGATCCGCTGGGGCTTCAACTGGTTCGGAGGCGCCGGGCCTGCGACGGGACGGCCCGTCGGCACGGGTGGCGGTCCGCGTGGCGGCCCCCCTGGCGCGCGGATGGGCCCCCCGGGCGGCGGCATGGGACCGGGAACGGGCCCTCCGGGCGCCCGGAACGGCTTCCAGGTCTCGCTCTACCACACCGCTGTCCTGACCGACCGGATACTGGTCCGCTCCGGCGGTCCGGTCTTCGACCTGCTGGAGGGGTCCGCCGCCGGGGACCGCGGAGGGACGCCGGCGCACGCGGTCGATCTCCAGGCGGGCCTGTTCCACAAGGGTCGCGGGATCCGCCTGACAGGCGCCTGGAGGAGCGGCACCGAGGTCCGCGGCGAGACGCCCGAAAGCGACCTGACCTTCTCGGACCTCGCCACCTTCGATGTGCGGATGTTCGAGACCTTTGCCGGAACGCCCGAGCTGGTCCGTCGTTGGCCCTTCCTGAAGGGCGCCCGGCTCACCCTGGCGGTGGACAATGTCTTCGACGCCCGGCTGAAGGTCCGCGACGCCCGGGGCGCGGAGCCGGCGGGATACGCCGCCGCCCTCCTCGACCCTGTCGGCCGGGTTCTGGAGATCAGTTTCCGAAAGGTGTTCTGAGGGGTTGCGCCCCGTCTCGGGCTGGACTTCCCTAGGGCGAGGGCTCTTGGGAGGACGCCGACATGACAGACCCATCGGTTCCGCGGCCGCCCGTTCGTCCTCAACACGCCGCCTTCGCGAGCCAGGTGGAGGCCGCCCAGGATGTCCTTGACGCCTTCATGGCCGCCTGGAACGCCCGGGACGCCTCCGGCGTGCGGGCCAGCTTCAACTTCCCCCATGTCCGCTTTGCTTCAGGCCGGGTGAACATCCTGGCGCCCGAGCAGGTGACGGACGCCATGTACGCCGGCGCGGCCCTTTCGGAGTGGGGCCGCTCCGCCTGGCTCCGCCGGGAGGTGATCCACGCCGGGCCCGACAAGGTTCAGTTCGATACCCGGTTCGCCCGGTTCCGGCCGGATGGAAGCCTGATCAGCAGCTTTGACTCCATCTACATCGTGACCCTCCAGGACGGCCGCTGGGGCGTCCAGGGCCGGTCCAGCTACGCGCCCTGAACCGGGACCCGCCATGAAAGCCGCCAGCTATCCGCTCGCCCGACAGCAGGATTTCACCTCCCGCATCAACGGGAAGGCCTACCGGCTGAGAATCGCCACCCCCTACGGCCCGCCGCCCGAGGGCGGATACCCTGTCCTCTACGTCCTCGACGGGGACGGGTACTTCGGGTCGTTCGCCGACGCCGCCCGGCTCCGCGCCGCCGCCGGTCTGGAGCTGCCCCACGCCGTCGTGGTGGGGGTCGGCTACCCCGGGGAGGATTTCACCGGGGCCCTCGGGCGACGGTTCCTCGACCTCACTCCCACCGAGCCGGATGCGGCCGAGAAGGCCAACCACACCTTTGCCTCGGGGGAGATCCGCTACGCCGGCGCGGATGACTTCCTGGAGATCCTGACCCAGGAGGTGCGCGCGCGGGTCGCCGAGGTCCTGCCCGTCGATCCGGCCCGTGAGTCCGTATTCGGCCACTCTCTGGGCGGCCTCTTCGTCCTGCACAGCCTGTTCCGAAGGCCCGACGCCTTCTCCGCCTGGCTGTCCCTCAGCCCCTCCATCTGGTGGGACGATCGTGTTGTCCTCAAGGGTGAGGCGGGCTTTGCGTCCGCGCTGGCGGGCCTCGCCAGGCCACCCCGGCTCTTTGTCGGCGTCGGCTCCCTGGAGCAGCCGGAGGGCTCGCCAGCCCGGATGGTCGACAACGCCGTGGAGCTGTCCGCCCGCTTCGGCGCCCTGCCCGGTCCGCCGGGCTGGCGCTTCGCCTCGAAGGTCTTCGAGGGCGAGACTCACACCGGGGTGGTGTGGCCAGCCATCAATCCCCTGCTCGACTTCGCCCTGAAGGACGCCTGACGGTCCGCTTGCGGGACGCCGCAGGGCCTGTAGAAAACCCTGCAACCTGATCGTCGACGGAGGCCGACCGTGCCCGACACCTTCCGCGCCCTGCGCGCCCACAAGACCGAGGCGGGGATCGAGGCCCGGCTCGAGAGCCTGACCGACGCCGACCTGATGGAGGCCGACGTCACCGTGCGGGTCGAGGCCTCGACGATCAACTTCAAGGACGGTCTGGCCCTGACGGGTCGCTCGCCCATCCTGCGCGCCTTCCCCCTCATTCCCGGCATAGATTTCGCCGGCGTGGTGGAGGCTTCGTCGAATCCGGGCTTCGCCGCGGGCGACCGGGTGGTGCTGAACGGCTGGGGCGTGGGCGAGACCTGGCACGGCGGCTACGCCCAGAAGGCGCGGGTCAAGGGCGACTGGCTGGTGCGCCTGCCTGACAGCCTGTCCACGGCCCGCGCCATGGCCATCGGCACGGCGGGCTACACGGCCATGCTCTGCGTCATGGCCCTAGAGCGCCAGGGGGTGACCCCGGGGTCCGGGGACATCCTTGTCACGGGCGCCGCCGGGGGTGTGGGCAGCGTCTCCATCGCCCTGCTCTCGGCCCTCGGCTACAGGGTCGTGGCCTCGTCACGCCGGGCGGAGTCCGAGGGGGACTACCTGCGGAACCTGGGCGCCGCCGAGGTCATCGACGCCGCGGAGTTCTCCGGGCCCGCCCGTCCGGTCGGAAAGGAGCGCTGGGCCGGCGTGGTGGACTCCGTGGGCAGCCATACCCTGGCCAACGCCCTCTCCCAGACCCGCTACGGCGGGGCCGTGGCGGCCTGCGGTCTGGCCCAGGGCATGGACCTGCCCGGGTCCGTGGCGCCCTTCATCCTTCGCAGCGTCGTCCTCGCCGGGGTGGACAGCGTCATGCGGCCCATGCCCGACCGGATCGAGGCCTGGCGGCGGCTGGGAACCGACCTCGACCTCGCCCGGCTGGACGCCATGACCGAGGTCGCCGGCCTGTCCGACCTGCCGCGCCTGGCTGCCGAGATCCTCGACGGGAAGGTCCGTGGCCGGGTGGTGATCGATCCCTCGATCTAGCGGGCCCCGGCGGCGGGCCGCCGGGCGGCCAGCAGCAGAAGCCCGGCGAAGATTCCCAGGTTCTTGATGAAGTTCTGCATCTCGTGCTGGCGGTCGCCGCCGGGATAGTCGTTCCAGAAGTCGTGCATGAACAGGTTGATCAGCAGGGTCATTCCGGCGAGCAGGAACGCGGCTGTCCGGGCGTTCCAGTTCGCCATCAACGCCAGTCCGCCGCCGACCTGCAGGGGAATGGTCAACAGAAGCACGGGCAGGGCGAACGGCACTTTATGAAGCTCCATATAGGCCACAGTACTGGCGAACCCGGTGATCTTCATCAGGCCGGGAACCACGAAATAGAGCCCGAGCAGGACGCGCCCGGTCAGGTCCATCGGCCGGCTGAGCCTGTCGAGCAAGGGGTTCAGGGGATTGTTCATGGGAACTCCGGGGTGAAGAATGTGGGGGTCCAAGACGCCCTCTCACTGTAGGGAGGAGGGCCTCCGTCGCCAGCTCTGATAAGCGGGCTCGCGGCGCGCCGGAGGGTTTCTCTGGCCTCAGACCAGGGCCCCCGCCGCCAGTCCCGTCACGGCCCCGGCGGTCAGGATCAGGCGAAGACGCGGATACCATGCGGGAAGCCCAGGCGAGCGCAGGTCCCAGACAAGGTGCAGGACAAGGGCGGCGGCCAGGCCTGCAAGCTGGAGGCCGGAGCGGTCGGGGGGCAGCAGGATCAGCCCCCAGGCGATGACGCTGGGCGCCATGCTGAAGGCGATTGTCCGCGGGTCGGGCGCCGTTTCGCTCACCGCCCGGCCCCAGCGCGCGCCGCCGAGGAAGGACAGGATCACCGCCGCATAGAGGCCGAGGGCCTGATCGCTCCAGCCGGACAGCGCCGGGATGGACACGGCCAGGAGGGGCAGGCCCAGGAAGGGGATGAGGCCGGCGAGACCCCAGGCCAGGACAGTCCTGGGAACCAAGCGGTCGTCGGCCGGCGGATCGGAGGCGGTCATGACGGGGTCCCTGCGGGTCTTTCGGTCCTTGTCCCTTTTTCCGGCGGACGCCCCCTGCTGGCAAGCCCGTCCCGGGACTCAGGCGCCGCCCCGTCCCCGCCGCCGCCAGCGCCAGGCCAGGAGGCCGGCGCCGCCGACGACCAGGGCCAGGACCCCGGCCAACGCCGCCAGGAGAGGCGCCTGCCGCGCGAGGGCGTTGGCCGTCAGCTGCTTCTGGATGGTGTATCCCGGGGGCAGGGGCGCCACGCCGACCCTTGCCTCATAGGCCGCATAGTCGGCCAGCAGGGCCTGGAGCCGCTCGGGCTCGGCGCCGGACAGCTCGCGCGTCTCGCCCGGATCACGGGCGATGTCATAGAGCCGCCAGCGGCCATCGCCGAGGGGCGGCATGTCGCGGACGATCTTGTAGTCCCCGCGGTAGAGGGCCGCATTGCCGGACACCTCGATCCCGAGGGAGGAATTCGGTCCGCGGACCGCGCCGCCGCCGCCCTCCAGCACGGCCCGAAGGCTGATCCCGTCCATGGCCGGGGCCTCCGGTGTCGCCCGGGCGCCGGCGAAGTCGGCCAGGGTGGGGGTGACGTCCGTCACGAAGGTCAGGCCGTCGATGCGCCGGCCGGGAGCCACGCCGGGCCCCGAGACGATGAGGGGCGCCCGGATTCCACCCTCAGAGACATAGAACTTGTAGCGTCGACCCGGCGCCGCCAGGGCCTCGGCCCATTCGCGGCCGATATAGTTCAGGCTGCCCGGGCCGCCCAGTCCCTCCAGCCGCCAGGCGTAGCCATGGGTGCGCATCCACAGCCCCATGCCCCTCTGGTGCACCGGGTCGCTCGGCTCGGGGCCATTGTCGGAGGTCACGACGAAGAGGGTGTTGTCGAGCTCGCCCCGGGCCTCCAGGCGCTGTATCAGCCGGCCGATCGCGGCGTCCGCCGCCTCGATCATTCCGGCGTAGACCTCCATAGAGCGGGCCGCTATCCGGCGCTCGTGCGCCGGCAGGGCGTCCCAGTCCCGGGCGTCCGGAGAGAAGCCGTCGACTGCGGCGCCGTCGGGCAGAAGGCCCAGCTGCCGCGCCCTTGCGGTCCGGGCTTGCCGGAGCGCCTCCCAGCCCCCGTCGAACCGGCCCCGATAGCCGTCAGCGTAGCGAGCAGGCGCCTGGACCGGAATGTGCACCGCCTGCAGGGCGAGGTAGGCGAAAAAGGGCGCCCGTCCGGCGGGGGCCTCGTCGATGTAGCGGGTCAACCGGTCAACCAGCAGGTCTGAGGAGTAGAAGGACCCGGGCATTTTCGCGGGGCGGCCATCCTCGTACCAGGGCGCTTCCGTGTAATAGGGCATGTAGGGGCGGGGGGCCCAGTTGTCGGCGCCGGAGGCGTCCAGGGCGAGGGATCTGTCGAAGCCCTGACCGTCGGGGAGTTCACCCGGCCCGTGGCCCAGGTGCCACTTGCCCGCCATCAGAGTCCGGTAGCCCTCCGCGCGCAATCGCTCGGCGATGGTCAGAACCTCGGGCTCGATCCTCAGGCGGTAGCCGGGCCGATTCCGCATCTCGGGCGGCAGAATCTCTTCGATGGTCGCCGCTCCGGCCCGATGGTTGTCCAGTCCGGTCAGGAGCATGGCCCGAGACGGGGTGCAGAGGGGTGAGGTCCGGTAGCCGGTAAACCTCGCCCCCTGCCGCGCCAGACGGTCGATGTTGGGAGTCCGCGCCTCGCCCCCGTAGGCTCCCAGATCCATCAGGGCGACGTCGTCGAACAGGATGACGATGATGTTGGGCCGGGTCCGTTCAGGGGTCTTCAGCGCCGGCGCGGCGGACGCGCCCTCGGCGCCGAGGAGCGACAGGGCGCCAGCGGCGGCGCCCGCCCACAGGGCCAGCTTCCGCCTCGCGGTCTTGCGCGCCATCCGGCTCTCCTTAAGCCATCAATTGACACATGAAGTGTCACATGATGTCCGGGCAGGCAAGTCCGCCGGCCTCAGCGGCTCCGCCGCCCGGTCCGCCGGGGGCGCAATGGCATTGCCTCAGTAGGCGATGCGTTCGATCCTCAGGCCCTCCCGCTCCAGGAGTTCGCGGACGTTCCTATCGCCCGCCAGGTGCCCGGCCCCGACCGCTACGAAAACCACCCCGGGCCGGTCCATCCGGGCCTTCAGGTCCTTCGCCCAGCGGACATTGCGCTCGGTCAGCAGGATCCTGGCGGTCTCGGGCGTGTCCTTCATCTCCTCATCCATGACACGTCCCGTCGCATCGGCCTCGCCGCGAGTCCAATGGTCGACTAGGCGGGACATGATCGCCAGGCCCTGCTCGCGATTGTGGGCGAGGTCCCGGATGCCCGCCAGCTGCTCGACCTCGGGGGTGGAGTCCAGCATGGTGAACTGCTGCTCGGGGGTCTCGAAGGCGGTGATCGACTTGCCGGACTTGCGGGCGGCCTCGGTCAGAATGGACTCGGCGCCGGTCTTGGGATCCAGTCCGGCCTTCATGTACATGACCGACGCCGCCTGGACTGCGATGAACCAGGGCTCGAGGGGCTCCAGCTGGGCGGCGGGCAGGCCGAGGTCCTGGAGGGTGCGCACATAGGCCGCATGTTCCTCTGGGGAGAGCCTCTGGGCCATGGTGCGCCCATTGGGGTCGACGGCCAGCTTCGTGATGAGGGGGCCGAGGCTGGCCGGGTCGTCGACCGGCAGGAGCTCCATCCGCAACTCGTCGGACGCGTTGAAGGCGTCAGCCACGGCCTCGTCGAACCAGGACAGGTCCTTGGGCAGGAAGTGGACGGTGCCAAACAGGTAGATGGTGGTGTCGGCGTCGCGCACCACCCAGAGGGCGGGATCGGCGTCGCGGGGGGCGGCGAGGGCCGGCGCAGCGGCGAGGCTGAGGGCGGCGGCGAGGGCGGCGAGGCGGCGGAACATCAGGGGTCTCCGGAAGGAAGGGGAAGGGTCAGCCCAGCCGCCGTCGCAGCTTGAGGCCAAGGTACGCGACAAAGGTGACGGCGAGGGTCCCGAGAAGAACGGAAATCACGTCCGGTGCCGGTGCGAGGCCGCGGGCTGAAGCGGCGACCCAGCCGGCGCTGATCAGCGTATGGGCGAGCAGCCCGGCGAAGCTGGCCCAGAGGTTGTCAATCACCTCGACCTCGTCGACGCGACGCATGAACCAGAGACTGGCGGCCACGAGGCCAACGGCCAGAAGAGCCAGTCCGGTCCAGAACAGGAGAGGCGAGAGCGACAGCACGCCGCTGGCCGCGAGCCCGAAGGTGATACCGCCGAGGAAACCGGCGCCGATCGTGATGATCCAGACGACCAGGATCCGGAGTCGCCGACGGCGCAGGCGATCTTCGCCGGAAAGGGGCGGGTTGGTGTTCGTTTCGGGGGAGGTCATCTTGTCTTCCTACTGGGGAATATCAGGCGTCGCGGCCGTCGAAGACCTGCTCGATGGACAGATCAAATTCGCGGGCGATGCGGAAGGCGAGGCTGAGGGAGGGGTCGTGCTTACCGGTCTCGATGGCGTTGACCGCCTGGCGCGAGACGTCGATGCGTCCCGCCAGCTCGGCCTGGCTCCAGCCCCGCTCGGCCCTCAGGAGTCTGAGTCGATTGTTCATGGCGTCCCGTAGTGTCAGGTTACCCTGACACTCTGTCAGCTTGACCTGACTATGTCAAGTCAACTTGACACTGGACGTAAGGAGCTCCCGCCTCAGCGTCGGTCGGCCAGCCAGCTGCGGAGGGTGCGGTTCACCAGGGCCTCGGCGTCGTGCTGCACGAAGTGGTCGGCGTCGGGGATCATCAGCAGGGTGGTGTCCCGGGCCACATGGTCCCAGGTCCCGGCATGGCCGGCGGCGGCCAGGGCCTTGTCCATCATGCCGTGGATGACCAGGACAGGAGCCTGCACAGGCGGAAGGTCCGGGGCGGCCACGGGCGCTTCGCCCGCGCCCGAAGGATAGTTCGCCCGGTAATAGTTCAGCATCCCCGCAAGGCTGGAACGCCGGAAGGCCTCGACATAGCCGGCGTGCTCCGCCGGGTCCTTGACCCAGCCGGCCAGGCCCTCGGCGGTGAGGTTCTTCTCGAAGCCCGGGGTCTGGAAGTCGCGGGCGTACTGGCTGTTCTTCTGCTGCTCGGCGTTGCCGGCCATCTCGCGGCCGAAGCCGGCCGGATGGGGCACGCTCATGATGACCAGCCGGTTGACCAGGTCAGGGCGGTGAATGGCCACCTGCCAGGCGATGGCTGCGCCCCAGTCATGACCCACCACGATGGCGTCCCTGGCGCCCTCGGCAGCGATCACGGCGGCCACGTCGCCGATCAGGTGGGGCATGGCGTAGGCCTCGACCCCCTCCGGTTTGTCCGAGAGATTGTAGCCCCGCCCGTCCAGGGCCGCAGTGCGGTAGCCCGCCGCCTGCAGGACGCCCATGAGGGGCTTCCACGTGGCCCAGTAGTCCGGGAAGCCATGGATCATCACCACCAGCGGGCCCTCCCCCTCGACGACATAGTGGATTTTCACCCCGTCGTTCTCGGCGTAGCGGTCCTGCGGGGCGGCGAGGCGGGGGGTGCGGCTCATGGCGGTTCTCCTGGCGAAGATATTCGTACGATGTAAATGTAAATTCCAAGGCGGACAAGCGCTCCGTCCCGCCTTCTGGACAGCCGGGCGACAGGTCGTAACATGTCCCCTCAAGGGCCGAGGCGCCAGCGCCACCAGGGGTCCGCAGGGGGGCGAACCATGTCCAGGATCACCGCACGTCTTGCCGTCGTCGCCGGGCTTGCAGCGGCCTGCGGAACCGCCCAGGCCGCCACACTGACCGTGACGCCTGGTCCCGACGCCCAGGAGCGCCTCCAGACCGCCCTGCTGGATGCGAAGCCCGGCGACACCGTACAGATCGCCGCAGGCCGCTACGACCTGACCGACGGCCTGTCCCTTGACGTCGACGGCGTCACCGTGGCCGGCGCCGGCCCGGGCGCCACGGTCCTGTCCTTCAAGGGGCAGAAGGGCGCCGGCGAAGGCCTCCTGATCACCTCCGACCGGGTCACGGTGAAGGACCTGGCCGTGGAGGACACCCGCGGCGACGGCATCAAGTCCAAGGGCGCCGACGATATCCGCTACCTCAACCTGCGGGTCGAGTGGACCGGCGGCCCGAAGGAGACCAACGGCGCCTACGGGGTCTATCCCGTAGCCTCCGAGCGCGTGCTGATCGACGGGGTGGTGGTGCGCGGGGCCTCCGACGCCGGCATCTATGTCGGTCAGTCCAAGCACATCATCGTCCGCAACAGCCGGGCGGAGTTCAACGTCGCCGGGATCGAGATCGAGAACTCCATGTTCGCCGACGTCCACGACAATGTCGCCACGCGCAACGCCGGCGGCATCCTGGTCTTTGACCTGCCCAACCTGCCGCAGATGGGCGGCCACTCCACCCGCGTCTTCCGCAACTGGGTGGTGGACAACGACACCCCCAACTTCGCCCCCAAGGGCAACATCGTCGCCGGCGTGCCGACCGGGACGGGGGTCATGGTCATGGCCAACCGCAACGTCCACGTCTTCGAGAACGAGATCAGCGGCAACCAGAGCGCCGGGGTCCTGCTGGTCAGCTACACCCAGGCCTTCAACGATCCGACCTACAATCCCCTGCCGAGGGACATCGTGGTCCGGGCCAACCGGATCGGCCGAAATGGCTGGGGCCCGAAGTTCCCCGGCGGGCCGGAGATCGCCAAGGCCCTGGGCGGACCCCTGCCGCCGGTGGTCTGGGACGGCGTCCGCGCGTCCGGCGGCCGGCCCGCCGAGGTGCGGGTCAACCTGGCCGACGGCCCGGTGCTGAACCTCAACCTGCCCGGCCCGGGACGGATGGACGCCGCCGCCCCCACCGTGGCCGCCACCATCTCCGACGCCGCCATCGCCGAGCCGCCGGCGGTGAGCCTGGACGCCGCCGGCAAGTGAGGCGCCGCCTCGTCCTTCTGGCCGCCCTCCTCGGCCTGGGCGCCGCCTCGTCCCCGCCGGGGGTTGATCTCGACCTTGTCCTTCAGGAGGCGCCCGCGCCGCGGCTTTCGGACTACCGGCTCTTCGTCGATGAGAGCGCCGACCGGCCGAACGGGCGGGTCGTTCCTTACACCCTCGCCACGCCCCTCTTCACGGACCATGCGGAAAAGTCGCGCCTGGTCTTCACGCCTCCCGGGGCGAGGATCGGCTACACGGCGACGGGCGTCCTCGACTTTCCTGTGGGCGCGGTCCTGGTGAAGACCTTCGCCTATCCCGCCGACCTGCGTCGCCCCGACCGCGATGTGCGCAAGGTCGAGACCCGCCTGCTGATCCACAAGGCTTCCGGATGGACGGCCCAGACCTACGTATGGAACGCCGAGGGGACCGCGGCCGTCCTGAAACGCGCCGGCGCCCGCCTGCCGGTCCGCTTCACCGACCTCCAAGGCCGGGAGGTCGCCCTCGACTACGCCGTGCCCAACCAGAACCAGTGCAAGACCTGCCACCAGGTCGACGGCGCCCTCTCGCCCCTCGGCCCCAAGGCGCGAAACCTGAACCATGAGGTCGCACTGGCCGGGGGCGGCCGGACCAACCAGCTGGAGCGCTGGCGCCGGGCGGGCCTGCTCGACGGGGCGCCGCCGCCCGCAGCCCGGCCGCACCTGGCCGCCTGGGACGACCCCCGGCAGTCCCTCGACGCCCGGGCCCGGGCCTATCTCGACGTCAACTGCGCCCACTGCCACAGCCCGTCGGGGTCGGCGAGCAATTCGGGCCTCTTTCTGACGGCGGAGGAGACCCGGCCCTCCGCCCTCGGCGTCGGCAAGCCGCCAGTGGCGGCGGGGCGCGGCGCCGGCGACCTGGCGGTGGGGATTGATCCCGGCCATCCCGAGCGCTCGATCCTCGCCTTCCGCATGGCCTCCGGCGAGCCCGGCGTGATGATGCCCGAGCTCGGCCGCGCCCTGATCCATGAGGAGGGCGTCGCCCTCATCCGCGACTGGATCCGCGCCATGCCTGCGCAGGCGCCGCCGGGCGGCTGAACCGGGCGTTTGGCTTTCCGCGCCGGTTCCGCCTAGACTGACCACGCCGTTGGGGGGCGGACAGGTATGACATCCAATGCGATCCAGTGGGGCGTGTTCATCGTCCTGACCGGGCTGATGGCCCTGGCCACCTGGTGGCAGGTGCGGCGGATGGGCGGTCGCTCCACCGACAGTCACAGCGAGTTCTTCCTGGCCGGGCGGAACCTGTCCTGGCCCTTCGTGGCCGGGTCGATCACCCTGACCAACCTGTCCACCGACCAGCTGGTGGGAATGAACGGCAACCAGATGCTGCTTCTGGCCTGGTGGGAACTGGCGGCCGTGGCGGGCCTGGCCATGCTGGCCCTGGTCTTCCTGCCCATCTACTACCGCAACAACTGCACCACGACGACCGAACTGCTGGAGCGGAAGTACGGGTCCAAGGGGCTGAGGGCGACCGTCTCGCTGCTGTTCCTGCTGGGGAATGTCTTCATCTATCTGCCGATCATGACCTACACCGGGGCCCTCTTCCTCTCGACCATGTTCGCGGACGCCCCGCCCCTGATGGTGCTGGCCGGCGGGATCGCGGCGGTGGGGGCGGCCTACACAGTACTGGGTGGCCTGCGGGCCGTGGCGGTCTACGACACCCTGTCCGGCGTGGGCGTTCTGGGCATGGCGGCGGCGGTGACCGTGCTGGCCATGGCGGCCATCGGCTTCGACTTCTCGGGGATTCCCCCTGAGCGGCTGAGCATGATCGGCGGGCCCGACAGCCCCATCCCCTGGCCGACCCTCCTGACCGGGATGATCTTCATCCAGATGTTCTACTGGTCCACCAACCAGACCATCACCCAAAGGGCCATGGCCGCCCCCAACCTTCGGGAGGGGCAGAAGGGGGTGTTCGCGGCGATCGTCATCCGCCTTCTCTTCGTACCGGCCATCGTCGTGGTGCCGGGGGTCTGCGCCTACAAGCTGTTCGGCGACATCGGCGACGCCACCTATGGGCGTGTGGTGGCCGAGGTCATGCCCTCATGGCTCTCCGGCGCCTTCGCCGCCTTCATGGCCGCCGCCGTCCTGACCAGCTATACTTCGGTGCTGAACTCGTCGGTCACCCTCTATGTCTGCGACCTGCACGAGCCCTACATCGCCCCGAAACCGGACGTGAAGCGGCTGAACACGGTGATCTCCCTGGCCTTCATGGCGCTGTCGATCGCCCTGGTCCCCGTCTATTCCGGCGCCGCCTCGATCATCAACCTGGTGCAGCAGCTGAACGGCCTGCTCTCCATGCCCATCCTGTCGGCCTTCATACTGGGCCTCGTCTTCCGCAACGTGGACGCCCGGGCGGCCATGGCCGCCGTGGGGTTCGGCGTCGGTCTCTACGCCGTCTTCACCTTCGTCTGGACGCCGATCCACTACATCCACCTGATGCTGGTGACCCTGATCGCCTGCCTCGCGGTGGGCCTCACCGTGAACCGCTGGGTCTTCGGCCGCCGGGCCGCCCTGGGGGCGTTCGGACGGGCCTGAGCGGGCGTCGGCTCCGACCCCGCCGGGGCCGACGTCCCCGGGACAAGTCCGACAGCGAGCGCTGGACTTTCTGGCCTGTTCGCGTCTATGCCGCGATCTGCGATGAGCGGGGTGGCCCGATGAAGTGGTGGTTCGGTTCCGCGCTGTGGATGCGCATCCTGTTCGGCATGGCGCTGGGCGTTGCGGTGGGCTTCGCGCTCCGGCCCGGCGGTCTCGCTGCGGCGGCGGGCGTCGACGTGCAGGGTGTGGACGCGGGGCTGAAGCTGATCGGCGACGCCTTCATCCGGCTGATCCGGATGCTGGCCGTACCTCTGATCTTCGTGTCGGTGACGGCGGCGGTGGTCTCGATCGCCGACCTCTCCAAGCTCGGCAAGAGCGGCGCCCGGGTCGCCGCCCTCTACATTCCCTCAGGTCTTATGGCCGCCACGCTCGGCCTTGGGCTCGCCCTCTGGCTGAAGCCGGGGGTCGGATCGTCGCCGCCGGCGGGCATCATTCCGCCGGAACCGCGCGCCCCGCCCACTGCGCAGGAACTGCTCTTCCAGTTCATTCCGGCCAACCCGGTGCAGGCGCTGGCCAATGGCGACATGCTGAGCGTCATCGTCTTCGCCATCCTGTTCGGGATTGGCATCCTTGGCGCAGGCGCTGCGGCCAAGCCGGTCGCCGACGCCATCGAGGGTGCGTCCCACGTCTTCATCAAGCTTGTGGGTTACGTGATGGAGCTGGCGCCTCTTGGCGCCTTCGCGCTGATGGCCTGGGTGGTGGCGTTGATGGGCGTGGAGGCGCTGGTGCGTCTGGGGGCGCTGGTCGCGGTCCTGTACCTCGGATGTTTCTTCTACGGCGTGGTTGTCTACGGGGGTTTCGTGCGCTTCGGTCTCGGACTTCCGGTCCTGCCCTTCTACAGAGGGATGAGCGAGGCCATGGCGGTGGCCTATTCGACATCTTCCTCCGCCGCGACCCTGCCGGTGACCATGCGCGCCATGGTCGAGAAGCTCGGCATCTCCCGGCGCATGTCGGCCTTTGTCGCTTCGCTGGGCGCGACCGTGAACATGGATGGCTCGGCCATGTACATGGTGATCCTGACCGTCTTCGGGGCCCAGCTCTTCGGGGTGGAGCTCACCACGCCTCAGATGATCTCGATTGTCGTCACCTCTTCGATCGGCGCGATGGGGCTGGCCGGCATTCCGGGCGGATCGTTGGTGTTCATTCCGGCGGTGCTGGGGATCGCCGGCGTGCCGCTGGAGGTCATTGGCATCGTGCTTGGGGTTGACCGCCTCATGGACATGATGCGGACGGTGGTGAACGTGGTGGGCGACGCGGTGGCGGCTGTCGCGGTGGCGAAGTGGGAGGGTGAACTCGACGAGGACGCCTATCTCGCCAATCGCGCGCCCCTGATCTCTGAGGATGCGACATGAGCGACAGTTCCGGATCTCAGCCTGCGGCGTCTGTCGAGCCCGAGGTCGATCCCAAGCGGATGCGGTCGGTGGTCGCCGCCTCGGCGGCGGGCACCGTGTTCGAGTGGTATGACTTCTTCATCTTCGCGATCCTGACGTCGATCATCTCGCGCCACTTCTATGTCGGCCTGCCGGACGCCCAGGCGTTCATCTTCACCCTGCTGACCTTCGCGGTGGGCTTCATCGTCCGCCCGCTCGGGGCCCTGATCTTCGGCAAGATGGGCGACACCAAGGGGCGCAAGGGCACCTTCCTGATCACCATCACGATGATGGGCCTGGCGACAGTCGCCATCGGACTGCTCCCGGACTACGCCTGGCTTGAGACAAACGTCGGCCCCGGCGCCGGAGTCATCGCGCCGATCCTCCTCGTGCTGTGCCGGATCCTGCAGGGCTTCGCGCTGGGGGGCGAGTACGGCGGGGCGGTGATCTACGTCGCCGAGCATGCGCCCGCCTCGAAGCGCGGCTATCACACGAGCTGGATCCAGACCTCCGCCGCGCTTGGCCTGCTTGCGGCGCTTGGCGTGACCCTCCTCACGCGCTCCCTGATGGGCGAGGAGGCGTTCCGGGACTGGGGATGGCGGGTGCCGTTCCTGGTGTCCTTCGGGTTGCTGGTCGTCTCGCTGTGGATCCGCCTGTCCCTTGAGGAGAGCCCGGCGTTCAAGCGCATGCAGGCCGAGGGCAAGGCGACCAAGTCGATCTATGTGGAGAGCTTCCTGCGCTGGAATACCCTCAAGATCGTGCTCCTCGCCCTGTTCTCCATCATGATGGCCCAGGGCGTCGTCTGGTATACGGGCAATTTTTACACCCAGTTCTTCCTCGAGCGGCTTCTGAAGCTGCCCGCCATTGATGTGAACATCCTGATGATCGGCGTCACAAGCGTGTCGGCGGTCCTCTACGTCTTCTTCGGCTGGCTCAGCGACAAGGTCGGCCGCAAGGCGGTGATGAGCTTCGGCATGGGCCTGATGCTGGTCGCCTACTTCCCCGGTTTCCATATGCTGACCCAGTCGGCGAACCCGCAGCTTGCCCGGGCCCAGCAGGCCGCGCCGGTCGTCGTGGTCGCCGACCCGGACTCCTGCAGCCTGCAGCTCGATCTCACCGGGGGCGCGGCCCAGTTCGGACGCGCCTGCGACATCGTGAAGGGCGTCCTGGCCAACAATGGCGTCAGCTACCGTAACGAGGCCGCGCCGGCGGGAACCCTCGCCTCGGTGCGGGTCGGCGATCAGGTGGTCCAGGGTGTGGACGCCTCGGGCGCCGCGCCGAGCGAGGTCAAAGCCGCGCGGGCCGAGCTGGAGACGCGCCTGAAAGCTGTCCTCGCCGCCCAGGGCTATCCGACGACGGCGGCCGAGGCCGAGATCGACTGGCCGGTCCTCTTTGCGGTGATGGTCACCTTCATCGTCGCCGCCACCGCCCTGTACGGCCCGCTGGCCGCCTGCCTGGTCGAGCTCTTCCCGACGCGCATTCGCTACACCGCCATGAGCGTTCCCTATCACGTCGGCACCGGGTGGTTCGGCGGGCTGCAGCCGGCGATCTCCTTCGCCATCGTCACGGCGGTCGGAGACATCTATGCGGGCCTGTGGTTCCCCTTCATCGTGACGGCGGTCGCGCTGGTGCTGACGCTTCTGCTGCTGCCCGAAACGCGACACCGGGCCCTGGTCGACTGAGGGCCGCGGGCCGAGCCGGTCCTCCGGATCGGCCTCGTCACCAGGTCCACGGGGTTGCAGGGCCCTGGGGAGGGGCCCATTTGCCCTTCATGGTCGTTCCCGCCAATCCAGTCGTGCATGCAGAGATCCCGGTGACCAACATGGACCGGGCCCTCAGGTTCTACTCCGGGGTCCTGGGGCTGGAGTTCGAACGGCGGAAGGTGGATGGCTATGACATGGCCTTTGCTACCCGGTGGGCGGGCGCGACCGGCGCCAGCCTCGCCCTTGCCTGCGGTGACGTCTACGTCCCTGGAAAGTCGGGCCCGATCCTCTATCTGGATGTCGCTGACATCGACGCCGTGCTGGTCCGGGCCGAGGCTGCGGGCGGACGGATCCTCTACCCGAAGACCCATGCCGGAGAGGCGGGCTTCATCGCCGAGATCGAGGACAGCGAGGGCAATCGCATGGGGTTGTCGGCGGAGGCGGGCTGATCATCCGGCCCGCTCAGGCGGGCTGGTTCCGGGCGTCAGTCGACGGGAAGGCGAGTCTCAAGCCCATCCTCAGGTCGTCGGGTCTCGAAGTCAAAGACAGCGAGGCTCCGGCGCAAGGGCGAGGCCGTGACGCCTTCGGACGCCAGCCGGGCCGCCTGGAACTCCACGCCCCCAGGAAACTTCGGATTGAGGAAGCCGCCCGTCTTCAGCACGCGCCACCAGGGGGTGAGTTGCGCCAGGTCCTCCCCGTGATGGCGCCTCTCTTCAGCCGCTCTGGCGGCCATGTTCAGGAAGATCGCTGTTGAGACCGGGCAGGCGACGGCGACCTGATGGCGGCGCGCGAGCGCCGAGCGAAGGTCCGACAGGGTGATCAGTTCGCCTGGTTGTAAGCGTCGGACCAGTGAATCCACTTCCGCGGGACTGGACACCACCATGGCCCCGCCGTTGGCCTCACGGTAGCCGGGGGCCCCGGGGGGGATGTGGTGAATGATGTGCGGCGTCCTTCCGCCTGCGAGGTGTTCCAGGGCCGATTTCCGTTTCGCCATAGCCGATCTCCCGCGCCTGGCCCCTTATCTAGGGGGCAGACAGCGCGCCTAGAATAAGAGCCATCTGTTCACCCTACGTTCGGTTTCGTTCCATCCTGTGTTACCGGGCCTCGTCCCCGCGTCTTTGCTCGAATCAATGAAGATGAGCGCAGGGCGCGCTGCGACTTCGCGCCTTTGCGCCGGCTGTGGTCTCCTGAGTGCAGGCGATCCTGCCGGGGGTAGACCCGGAAGGGCCGTCCTTCTTCCCCCCAACGATAAGGCCCCGCTTGACAGCATGGAGAGGCAATCGTAAATTTACAAAGTAAGATTTCTAACCTCCACACCGCAGGAGCCGCCCGTCATGTCCAGTCCCATCGAAACCGCGATCCGCGCCACGGTCACCAAGGGCATCGTCGCCGTCGCTGGCTTCAATCGATCACGCCTGGCGAGCCGTAAGGTCTCCAATCCCTACCTCGAGGGCGTCCACAAACCGATGGAGGCCGAGCTGACCCTGGAGACCCTGGAGGTCACCGGATCCATCCCGTCGGAGCTGGATGGCCGCTACATGCGGATCGGACCCAATCCGGCCAGCCCGGCCAGTCCGGCTACCTATCACTGGTTCACCGGCGACGGCATGGTGCACGGCGTGCGCCTGAAGGACGGCAAGGCCCTTTGGTACCGGAACCGCTGGATCCGCTCGCGGGGCGTCTCCCAGGCCCTGGGCGAGCCTGACGCGCCCGGTCCCCGTAACGGGCTGGGCGATACGGTCAACACCAATGTCCTGGGCCATGCCGGGGCTCTCTGGGCGCTTGTGGAGGCCGGGGGCTATCCCGTTCGCCTGAACGACAATCTCGAGACCCTGGCTCATGACCCGTTTGGCGGGACGCTCAAGGGCGGGTTCGCGGCCCACCCGCATCGGGACCCCGATACGGGGGAGATGCACGCCATCTGCTACGAAGGCAACAACCCGAACGCCGTTCGCCACGTGGTGCTCAGCCCGGAGGGTCGGGTGACGCGGGAGCTGTCCATCCCGGTCCGCAACGGCCCCTCCATCCACGACTGCATGATCACCAAGACCTATGTGATCATCCTCGACCTGCCCGTGACCTTTTCCATGAAATCCCTCCTGGGGGGTGACCGCTTCCCTTATCGCTGGAACCCGGATCATCAGGCCCGGGTGGGGCTGCTGCCGAAGACGGGGACCGCAGACGATGTCATCTGGTGCAATGTCGCGCCGTGCTACGTCTTCCACCCCTGCAACGGCTTCGAGACCGCCGAGGGCAAGGTCATCCTCGACGTCTGCGCCCACGACACCATGTTCGACGGCGACCGGGTCGAAGGGCCTGCGTCGAAGTCTACGCCCTTCGAGCGCTGGACCATCGATCCCCTCGCCCGGTCGGTATCCCGGCTCGTCATCGACCCGGACGGCCAGGAATTCCCGCGGCCCAACGAGACCCGGCTCGGCAAGCCCTACCGCTATGCCTACGCCATGGCCCTGCCGGCGGGGTTCGAGGTCGCCGCGTCCGGCCAGACCCGCCTGTTCAAGCATGACCTCGTAGCTGGAACCCGTCAGGTGCATGACTTCGGCCCCGGCCGCCTGACCGGGGAGTTCGTCTTCGTCCCGCGCCCGACCGCCCGGTCCGAGGATGACGGCTGGCTGATGGGCTATGTGGTCAACCTGACGAACGAAACCACTGACCTCGTCATCCTCAACGCCGACGACTTCGAGGGCCCGCCCCAGGCCTCCATCCGCATCCCCCACCGGATCCCCCCCGGGTTCCACGGCAACTGGGCCCCGTCGGAGGCCTGACCGGTCCGGGCTGTCCGGCGGCCTCAGTCCCTCGCCGGCGACGCGTCGATGAAGAGGACGCTCGCCTCGGCCACCAGGCGCTCGCCGGCCATCAGCCGCGCGTGGGCGAGGGTCTTGCGGCCGTCTTCTTCCGTCCGGTCGAGATGGACCTGGAGCCACTCGCCCGCCCTCGCCCCCGACCTGTAGTCAACGGTGAGGCGGGCGGTGACCCGGCGCTTGCCGCCGGATCGGGCGACCAGCATGTAGCCCGTCGCCACGTCCAGCAGGGTGGCGATCACCCCGCCGTGCAGCCCGCCGCGAGCGTTAAGGTGGTTGGGTCCGACGCACAGGCCGACCTCCAGGTCCGGACCTTCACCCCGGCTCATGAACCCGCCCAGCGCCTCCAGCACCGGACTGGTGCGCAGGATGGGGCCGAAGCCTTCGGGGACTTCGTCAGAGGTAGGGCTCATGGAGGATTGTCTCCCCGGGAAAGGTCGGCGCCGGCCTCCTGACGAGGAACAGGGCCCGCCCCTGCCAGCACCCGGGGAATCTGCTCGGCGAGGATGTCGAAGGTGCGGCGGACCAGGGGATTGCCGCGGATCTCGCGGTGCACGGCCAGCCAGCAGGGCAGGGGCGGGATCCGCATCCCCGGCAGGACCGGGACCACCCCGGGCAGCCAGGGCAGGTTGTAGGCGGCGACGAAGCCAACGCCGGCGCCGGCCGCCACCAGCCGGCCATAGGCGACCTGGTCGTCGGTACGCACGAAGAACTGCTCCCGGCCGATCGGCAGACCCGCCGACGCGAATCCCCTCACCAGAGCGTCATCCCGATCGTAGCCGACGAGGCGGTGGTGAATCAGGTCGGCCGGCGTATGCGGCGTCCCCGCCCGGGCGAGATAGTCGACGTGCGCGCAGGCGACGATGGGAAGGTCCGCCAGCTTTCGCGCCACCAGGGACGCCTGGGCCGGGCGCGCCATGCGTACGGCGATGTCGGCCTCCCGCCGCAGGAGGTTGGTGATCTGGTTGGACGACACCAGTTCGACCCGGATGCCGGGCTCCGCCGCCTGCAGGGCCGCCAGGACGGGTGGCAGGAGGTAGCTGGCCGCCACCTGGCTGGTGGTGATGCGGACATCTCCGCTCGTCTCGGCGCGCGCCCGGGTCAGGCGATGGCGCAGACGCTCGGCCCCCTCCTGCATGGCCCGGGCGTCGTCGGCGATCGCCAGAGCCATGGCGGTGGGCGCCGTCCCGCGCCCGGTGCGCTCGAACAGGGGGGCGCCCAGCTGGGCCTCCAGCATAGCCACCTGACGGGACAGGGTGGGCTGGTGCGCCCCCAGCCGCTTGGCCGCAGCGCTCATGCTGCCGGCGTCCAGAACGGCCAGGAAGCTCCGGACCAGGGTCCAGTCAAAGCCATCGAGGCGGGGATCGTTCAGGGTCGAAGCCATGCGGATCCATATATCTCACTTACTCACATCACCAATAGACGGATAGCCAGGACGGGCGCAGTCTGGTCCCCATCGGCCCGCAACAGGAGTTTCCCATGACCCGCCGCACCGTCCTCATCCTGGGCGCCAACGGCCGCTTCGGCGCTGCCGCCGTGAAGGCCTTCGCCGACGCTGGATGGCGGGTCCTGGCCCAGGCCCGTCGCCCTCAGGCCGCGCTTCCGCCGGGCGCCGAGGCCCTGACCCTCGCCCTGGGCGAGACGGAGGCCCTGGCCGCCGCCGCCGCGGGCGCCGAGGTCGTCGTTCACGCTGTGAACCCGCCCTATACGGACTGGGAGACCCAGCTGATGCCCCTGGGTCGCCAGGGCATGGATGTGGCTGAGCGTCTCGGCGCCCTCTTCATGCTGCCGGGCAATGTCTATGCCTACGGCGAGGCCATGCCCGCCCTGCTGGCGGAGGATACTCCCGAGCGCCCCACAAACGCCAAGGGCCGCCTGCGCGCCGCCCTCGAAGCCGAGATGCGCGCCCGCGCCAAGGCAGGTCGCCTCCGCGCCGTCGTCCTGCGCGCCGGGGACTTTTACGGCTGCGGCGAAGGCTCCTGGCTTGACCTGTCGATCGCCAAGGACCTGGCCAAGGGGCGGCTGGTCTATCCCGGTCCCCTGAACCTGCCGCACGCCTGGGCCTACCTGCCCGACCTCGCCCAGGCCTTCGTGGCGGTGGCCGAGCGGTCGGCCCGGGATGGGGCGCCGGCCTTCGAGACCCTGCACTTCGCCGGCCACACCCTGACCGGGGGCCAGTTCCTGGACCTCCTTGAGGCCGCCGCCACCGACATCGGCGCAGCCCCCGCAGGCCGCTTTCGGCGGGGCGGCATGCCCTGGGCCCTGATCCGGTTGATGGGCCTCTTTGTCCCGACCCTCAAGGCGGTGGCCGAGATGAGCTACCTCTGGCGGGTCCCCCACGCCCTGGACGGCGCCCGCCTGGCGACCCGGGTGGCAGGGCTGCCCACCACCCCGCCGCGCCAGGCCCTGGCCCAGGCCCTCCGCGACCTCGGCTTCGGCGACCTCGCCTCGGCGCACTGACGCGTCCGCCCGCTCCCTGACAGTCCCTCACAGAAGGCAATGCCCCATGACATCGTCCGATACGCTCACCACGCCGCCCTCGCGCACCCTCTGGCTCGTCGCCGGGATCGTCCTGCTCCTCCAGGGATTCAGCATCTTCGCACCCATGGTCGTGCTCGGCGGGGCGATCCAGTGGCCGGATAGCCTCGATTACCCGCCCGCCCAGATGCTGCCCCTGCTCCTGGAGCAGATCGACGCCGTGCGGCTGGGCTACGGGCTCTATCTCGGCTACTCGCTGCTCTTCCTTGTGACCGGCGTCCTGACCCTTCGACTGGCGTCCCGGCCGGGTCCACTCGGAACACTCGGACTTATCGCCCTGGGGGCCGCGGCGGTTTCGACGCTCGCCCGGGCGATCGGCATCATTCGCTGGCTCACCGGAAGTACAGCCCTTGCGGAAGCCTATTCCGCCCCGGGCCTGTCGGCGGATGCGCGCACGGCGATCGAGGCGACGCAGGGCGCCATCAATTCCTGGGGCGGCGCCATCGGCGAGGCGCTGGGGGTTGCGGGTTTTGCGGCGATCTGGGCCATCGCGGTCAGCCTGCTGATCCTGCGCGACCGCCAGCTTCCGGCCTGGGCGGGTCTCATGGGCCTTGCGGCGGGCGTTCTTGTCGCCCTTCCCGGTCTCGAACTCTTCGGGATCGCGCCGCCGGTCTCCATCGTCCTGTCGACCACTGGGATCCAGCTCTGGTTCATGGCCCTCGGCCTGCTGTTCCTCTGGCGCGGGGTGCGGCGCACGGTGTGAGGCGGTCAGCCGTCGTAGAATAGTTTCGGGTGCAGGCCGATCAGCCGGCGTTCCCGATCCGTGGTCGCCCGGGCGATGGCCTCGTCGGAGAGCGGGTTGCTCTCCGAGGTCGGCAGCAGTCGCTGGGCGATGTCCCGCCGCCCGTAGTGGATCTGCAGGAAGAAGCGACCATGATCGCCGTCCAGGGTCGGCATGCGCCGGTGCCAGACATCGGAGACAAACAGCCCTGCATCTCCGGCCCGGGTAATGAGCGGCGTGACGCGGGCGCCTTCATAGTCGAGGTCATCATCCAGATGCCGGCCCGGCGGCGGCGGCCGGCCCGAGAGGTGGCTGCGCGGCAGGACGCCGGTGGGGCCATCCTCGAGGGCGCAGTCCTGGAGGTAGATGTGGACGCCGATGGCGAATACGGGATGCGGGATGTTTTCCGGCCAGCGCACGCCCTCGGGCAGGGGGATGTGCGGACCGGCGTCAACATGCCAGTTCTGACCGCCGTGCGCACCGGGATCGCCGGCGGGATTGCGCCAGGCGGTGTTGGCGATCACGTGGCAATCCTCGCCCAGCAAGGGCTCGATCACCGCCAGCAGGCGCGGATGGGCGCAGGCGCGCTGCGCGGCGGCGCTCCGGTTCAGCATGGCGTAACGGAACATGGCGGCGTCATCTTCCGCCCGCCGCCGGCTGTAGTCCGGGGGATCGCGCTCGAAGATCTCGCTGATCTCGCGTCTGAGCTCCGAGAGCTCGTCCGCACCCAGCAGGCCCCGGATGATGGTGTAGCCTTCGCGCTCGAGCTGGGCGGTTTCCGCGCTCGCAGGCTCGGTGCGAAATTCAAGATAGGGGCGACCGCGTCGGATCATCTTGCGCCCTTTGCTCACCTGGGAGGCCACGTCGTGGCCGGATAGCATCGGTCCTGAGGGCCAGCAAGGCGGCGGCCTGAGCGCCTTGGCCGGACCGACTTCCCGCGTGCCCGCAAATGGCCTGTCCCTATGAGCCACGCCCGCGGCTGCGCGCCTCTCCGGGGCTGCTGGGCCGGGCGCCGGCGGCAAAGAAAAAGGGTCCCCGGCGCGCCGGGGACCCTTCACCTGACCGCCGGTGGGCGGATCGGATCAGAAGCGATACTGCACTTCCACGCCGACAATGCGCGGAGGCGTCAGCTCGTAGTTCCGGGCCCCGTTGGCAAACCGGTCAGACGGCACCGCGGCGTTGTTGTTCCGCTGCGCCGCTGCGACCGCAGCGGCGTAGCCGTCTTCATCAAAGACGTTCTTGACGTAGGCGATGATGGTGTACTTGCCGCCCGTGGGCATCCACAGCGCCCTCAGATCCACCTGATCCCAGGCGGGTGCTGAGTCATACTCCCTGGCGAAAATCGTCGCGTAGGACTTCGACCGACGGGCGTAGGTGGCGCCGGCGACGAGGTTCCCGCTATCCAGAGCGAACGCATAAGTGCCGTTCACCGCCACCTTGTGCTCCGGCGCCTGGGGCAGGCTGCGTCCGACGATGCTGACGGAGCCGGTGTTCACATTGTCGTTCACGTCCACCAGCTTGGCGCTCTCGGTGATCTCGGTCGGGTTCCAGCCATAGTCCAGAGTCAGGCGGAGGGCGTCCACCGGCCGCCAGATACCGCTGAACTCCACCCCGTAGGACTCCGACCTCGCGATGTTCACGAACTGGGTGACGTTGGTCGCGCCCACCCGCACGGCCACCGGCGCCTGGAGGTCGCGGTAGTCGAGGAAGAAGGCCGCCAGGTTGAGCTGGAACCTCTCGAAATCCTTCTTGAAGCCGATCTCATAGGAGTTGACGGTTTCTTCGTTCGCCTTGGGGACCGCGAGGAACCCGCCTGCCGAGAAACCGAACGCCTTGTAGCCGCGGCTGTAGCGGGCATAGGCCATGGTGTCGCTGTCCGGCTCCCACTGGACGCCAAGGGTGCCAGTGATGGCGTCGGACGAGCCCTCGAGGTTGCGGCGCGCGAAGCCCGTGGCCGGATCGATCACGTACTGGCGCACAACGCCATTGGTGGTGATGGCGGGCGAACTGACGCCCGGGATCAGACCGGCGTTGCTCTTGGGCGCGAGGGCGTCCGTGAGGTCCATGGCCCCGTTGCCCAGGCCATTGAGGCCCGCGAGCCCCGGGATCCCAAAGACCGGAGCCAAACGCGCCAGGGAGTTCAGGTCGCCGAGCAGGCTGCCCCAGTTGGCCGCCGTACCCGGTCCAAAGGCGCCGAGGCCCAGAGCGGGGTAGAGGCCCGGATAGCACACGTCCGAGTTACAGACGATGCGCCTGTACTCCGTGCCGGACTTCCTGTCGTCCGTATAGCGCAGGCCTGCGGTGAACTTCAGAGAGTCCGTCATCTGGTAGTCGATCTGTCCGAACACCGCCTTGCTTTCTGTGGTCAGGGCGTACTGCCCTGTTGACCAGAAGCCCTGGGGGTTGGCAGCGGCGCCCAGGATGGGAGTCTGCAAGGTCGAAGGACCGACCAGATAGAAGTCTGCCGTACTTCCCGTTCCGAAGTACTGTTGATTGTAGTAAAATCCTCCGACAATCCATTGGAGGGGGCCGTCGTTTGTCGAAGAAAGGTTAATTTCGTGACTGTACCACTTCTGATATTCGAAATAATGATATCCGTTATTGGCATTCACAGTCAGAGGGGTGCAGTTAACCGGTGACAGACCCGCCGAGAACAGCCCGCCGACAGTCCCGCAGATGGATCCCGGCGCAAGAGGAATCTGATAGGACTCGACAGCTGTGAAATCCGAATCTCCGTAAAGATCGTACTTATACTCCTGGTATCCTCCGACATACTTCACGTCGAACGTGGGCATACGATAGACAAAGTTGGTGGTGAAGAGATTCACGCCGCTCAGGCGAACCCGCTGCGGGATGTTCGTGCTGAACGTCCGGTTGTCCACCAGCGCCGGGTTGGAGGTGGAGGTCGCGCCGTTGAACTGCTTCAGGCTGCCCGGAACGATTCCGTTCAGGCCGGTCTCTCTGGTCAGGCCGTGGGCCGAAGCGAAGACGATGGAATAGTTCGGATCCAGGCGACCGGTAGAGAACTCGTCGCCACGATAACCTGAACGCGCGCCAGGGCCGCCGCGGTTATGCCAGGCCAGCTTCCTGTAGGCCGCCCACAACTCGGCGTTCTCACCCAGGTCAGCCTCGAACTGGACCTGAAACTGATACTCGTCACGCAGGGCGCCCTCGTCGGGCAGGCCCGGGGTCACGTTCTTGTAGTAGCCGTCCTTCTGGTCGAGCTTGTAGCCCGAGAACCGCATTCTCAGACCCTCGGCTATGGGACCGGAGATGGCCACCTGCAGATTCGTGAAGTTGAAATTCTCGATGATCCCGCGGACTTCGGCATAGGGCTCCTTGGTCGGCCGCACCGAGATCGTATTGACCGTGCCGCCGATGGCGTTACGGCCGTAGAGGGTGCCCTGCGGACCCCGAAGGATTTCCACCCGCTCCACATCCAAGGGCGGGCTGCCCGCCAGGACGGTCGAGGTGGTGAAGAGCCCATCGTTGTAGATCGACACCGCGCCGTCCACGGCGTGCACATTGGTGAGTCGGCCGATGCCGCGCATGGATGCGCGGTCATTGGACGACTGATAGACGAAGCCCGGCGTGAAGTTGGTCAGGTCCTGCACGGTCGAGATGCCGACCAGGTCGCGCTGCTGACTGGTGAAGGCCGAGATCGCGACAGGAACATCCTGCAAGCTCTGTTCGCGCTTTTCCGCGGTCACCACCAGCTCGTCGATGGTGTTCATCGCGTTCTGGGCTTGAGCCGAGAGCCCCACCGCGCTGGCCGCGAGAATGCTCGTAGCCAAAAGAAAAGCCTTGGACCGCATCCGCTTGTCCCTCCCCATATTGAATTCCCCAGCACTATTTCCTGTGCGTTCGACCACGCTGGCTGACACCGCAAGGCAAGTCAATCCCACGACGAGAACGAAGGGCTCCCGATCAACGACCGTGTAACTGCGCCGACCGGGGGGACTTGGGATCGCGCTTTCGGTCGATCGTCTTCCAGACCTTCACCGCTGGCCGGGTGACGGAGGGACCCGTGCGGATGACGGCGGAGTCCGTTTTGGCCGCCACGGCGGCGGCGGTGTCGGTGACGAGAAATTTCGGGTCGGGCGCCTTCAGGCCGTCCGGACGGCGGCCAGGCGCCGGGCGGCCTCGTCCCGCAGGCCGCGCTTGAGGATCTTGCCCGAAGCGATGCGCGGCAGGGGTTCCGGGGAGATTTCGATGTAGCGGGGGACCTCGAACCGGGCGAGATGATCCTTGAGGAAGTCGCGGATCTGATCCGGGTCGAGGCCGGCATCGCCATGGACAGTGGCGCCCACCTCCTCGCCCAGCCGCTCGTCGGGGACAGCGTAGACCGCCGCCTCATGGATGTGCGGGTGCTTGAGGAGAGCCGCCTCCACCTGGCCGCAGCCGATGTTCTCGCCGCCCCGGATGATCAGGTCCTTGATGCGGTCGACAATGAAGAGATAGCCCTCGTCGTCCAGGTAGGCGACGTCGCCGGTCCGGAACCAGCCGTCCTCGAAGATCTCGGCGTTCAGCTCCGGGCGGTTCCAGTAGCCGCGGAAGAGGCTGGTCCCGCGGATCAGGAGCTCGCCCCGCTCGCCGGCGGGCAGGACCCGGCCCTGGTCATCGACGATCTTCAGTTCGAGCACCGCAGAGCAGCGGCCCGAGCTGGCCGGGCGGTTGAGGTACTCCTCGCCGCCGATGCCCGTGCCAATGGCGTTGGTCTCGGTCATGCCCCAGCCGGTGTTGGGCATGGCCTGGGCGAAGGACGAGCCGATCTGGGCCACCTGCTCCGGGGCCCGGGGCGCCCCGCCGCCACCCACGGTGAGCAGGCTGGAGAGGTCGCGCGAGGTGCGCCTGGCCTCACGCACCAGGTCGCCGGTCATGGCCGCCGGGGCGGTGAAGCTGGTGACACTCTCGCGCTCGATGATCTCGGCGGCCAGCCCGGCGTCCCACTTGTACATGCAGACCATGGCGCGCTGGGCGCGGTAGCACTGCAGGAAGATGGCGTTGGCGCCGGTGACGTGGAACAGGGGCACGCCGAGGAGGGCGACCGGCTGGCGGGCCGGCGGCGCGGGCTCGATGCCCGCGATCAGGGCGCCGGCGCGGACATCCAGCTCCCACGAGAACAGGGCCGAGATGATGTTCCGGTGGGAGGACACCACGCCCTTGGGATGGCCGGTGGAGCCTGAGGTGTAGAAGATGGTGGCGTCGTCGTCGGGGGCGATGTCCGCCGGCGGCAGGGTCGCGTCCTTCGCCTCCGCCATCAGGTCCTCGTAGCGGAGGGCCTTGCCAGGGCGCTCGGCGCGGACGGCGATGACGGGCACGTCCAGGTCCGGCGAGCAGCCCGCCAGCCGGTCAAGGCGCTCCTGGTCGGCGATGAAGACCTTCGCGCCGCAGTCCTTCAGGCCGTACTCCATCTCGTCGGACTGCCAGAGGGCGTTCATGGCCACGGCCACGGCGCCGATGGAGGTCGCCGCCTGATACGAGGTCACCCACTCCGGGAAGTTGCGCATGGAGAAGGCGACCCGGTCGCCCTTGCGGACGCCGAAGCGGGAGACGAGGACCGAGGCCAGGCGCCCGGCGTCGCGCGTGACCTCGGCGAAGGTCATCCGCGCCTCGCCATAGATCAGGAAGGTGGCGTCCGAGACCGCCGCGGCGAACATCTCGCGCAGGGTCGGCGGGGCGTTGACGAAGACCTTCCGCGGATAGCCGCCGATCTCGAACGTCTCCAGGGCGAAGGGCTGGCCCGGCGCGGTGAGGATGGCCAGGGCCTCGGCGCGGGTTGCGGGCAGGGATGCGGCGTCGGTCATGGAGGGTCCAGTGCTCAGAAGAGAAGGCGGGCGAGCTTCTTGCGGTGGAAGGCGGCGTCGCCGAACTGGGCCGCATGCCAGAGGGCGCGGCGGCGATAGAGCTGGGCGTCGCAGTCCCAGGTGAAGCCGAAGCCCCCGTGGAACTGGATCGAACGGTCCGCGGCGAAGCTGTAGGCGACGTCCGCCGCCGCCTTGGCCATGCGCACGGCGATCTCGCCGGTTCCCTGCTCATTGAAGCAGTGGGCGGCGCTGTAGAGGTGCGACCTCGCCTGCTCGTAGCGCGTGTAGGCCTCGACGATAGGGTGCTTCAGCGCCTGGTAGGAGCCGATCACCTTGCCAAACTGGGTGCGGGTGCGCAGGTAGTCCAGAGTGTAGTCGATGCAGGCCTGGGTCCCGCCCACCATGTCGGCGGCGGCCAGGAGATTGGCGGCCAGGTGGAGGTGCTCCAGCGCCGCCCGGGCCCGGCCTGGGTCCAGCAGCTGGTCCGCCTCCAGGACGACCCCGTCGAGGGTCAGGGCGAAGGACCTGCGCGTTTCGTCGATCACCGTCTCCCGGCGCAGGGCG
Organism: Phenylobacterium sp.; assembly: GCA_020401865.1. Classification (GTDB taxonomy): domain Bacteria; phylum Pseudomonadota; class Alphaproteobacteria; order Caulobacterales; family Caulobacteraceae; genus Phenylobacterium. The sequence continues at coordinate 487,776 of JADCAS010000004.1, forward strand.
CCGGCGGGCAGGTCCTCCGGCGTCAGCAGCACCAGGGCCGGGGCGCCGTCGAGACGGACGGACGCGAGAATCCGGCGGGCTGCGTTCGCGTCGGTGACCAGGACCTTGAGGCCCGACAGGGTCAGGCGGCCGTCGGCCTGCCGGGTCGCGGTGCAGGCGATGGAGTCCGCCTCCCAGTCGGTGTCCAGCTCAGCCAGGGCCAGGGCCGCTGCTTCGCCGGCGGCGATCCGCGGCAGGACCTCGCGCTTCTGGTCCTCCGTGCCGCCCGCGATCAGGCCCTGGGCGACGAGGGTCGTCGAGACGAAGGGCCCGGCCATCAGCCGGCGACCCATCTGCTCCACCAGGGGAACCACCTCGGCGAGGCCGAGGCCGGAGCCGCCATAGGCCTCCGGAATGGCCACGCCCAGCCAACCCAGGTCGCCCAGCTCGGTCCAGACCGCAGGGTCATGGCCAGCCTCATTCTCCATGAGGCGGCGCACGGTCGCGACCGGAGAGCGCCGCTGGCAGAAGTCCGTGGCGACCTCCAGGAGGCTCGCCTGGTCCTCGGAAAATCCGATCCGTCCCAGATCCTTCATCGCCGCGGTCCCTAGGACTTCGGCAGGCCGAGCACGTGCTCGCCGACGATGTTGGCCTGGATCTGCGAGGTGCCCCCGCCGATCGTGGCCGAGAAGGAATTGAGATAGTTGCGCGCCCACAAGCCGTTGTCCGCGGCCTCCGGCTCATCGACATAGTAGGCGCCGCGGACGCCGGTCAGACGGACGGCGAAGTCGTTGAGTCGCCTGGACATCTCCGTGCCCATCAGCTTGGAGGCCAGGGGGATGCCCTGGGGCCGGTCGGCGATCAGCTCGGGCACCTGGGTGCGCTGGCCGTTGAGGGTCAGGGCCTGGATCTCCATGAGGAAGCCGACCATCTCGTCGGCGACGTGGGGGTCTTCCAGGACGGGGCGGCCGCCACGCTTTGTCCGCTGGGCCAGGTCGAAGACGTCGAAGGCGTTGGCGCCGACCGAGACATAGCCGCCGGCCTGCCCGCCCCGGGCGCCGCGCTCGTACTCGAGCGTCCGCATGGCCACCTTCCAGCCTCCGCCCTCGGGGCCGACCAGGCCCTCTGCCGGGGCCCTGGCGTCGGTGAAGAAGGTCTGGGTGAACCCGTGCTCGCCGGTCAGCTTGCGGATCGGGACGGTCTCGATCCCCGGCGCCTTCATGGGCATGAGGAAGAAGCTCAGGCCGTCGTACTTGCGCTCGGTGGAGGGGTCGGTCCGGGCCAGCAGGATCATGTACCTGGCGTAGCGGCCGAGTGTGGTCCAGATCTTCGAGCCGTTCACCACGTAGTGGTCGCCGTTGCGCACCGCCCGGGTCTGGGCCGAGCCCAGGTCGGAGCCGTGACCAGGCTCGGAAAATCCCTGGCACCAGATGTCCTCGGCCGACAGGATGCCCTTCAGGTAGGCCGCCTTCTGCGCCTCGGTCCCCATCTCCAGCAGGAGGGGACCGGCCCAGTTGAGGCCGATGGCGTTCAGCATGATCGGGCCGTGATGCTTGCGCATGGCCCGGGTGGCGGCGGTCTGGAAGGCTTGGGGAAGACCCCCGCCGCCATAGGCTTTGGGCCAGGCTGCGCCCAGGTAGCCGGCCTCCCAGACCTTGTTCTGCCAGTCGCGCAGGAAGTTAAACTGCGGGTCCGTTCCGACCTCCATGAAGGTCAGGGGCAGCATGAAGCCGGGGTCTCGCACGACATTCTCGGCGAACCAGGCGTCGGCCTGCTCGGCGAAGGCCGCCAGGTCTTTCGGGTCCACTGTACTCATGGTCTCGCTCCTGCGGGGCCGCCGCCCTTAACTGTTTCCTGCATACCGTTCCGTCAGTCCGCCCTGAGGGCCTGTTTCTCCCGGGCCCGCTGAAAGGCCGGGCGGTCCTTGAGCCGAGCCAGGTAATCCTGGCACCGGGGCTTGTAGCGCTCGGCGAGGCCCAGGGTCTCACCCAGGAAGAGGGCGTAGTGGACGGCGATGTCGGCCATGGTGAAGCGCCCGGCGCAGAGGAACTCCCGGTCCTCGAGGGCGGCCTCGACGCTGCGCAGGCGCGACAGGTACCAGACCGTATAGTCCTCCGCCGCCTGAGGCAGGCGACGTTCCTTCGGCTCGAGGCGCGTGTAGCGAAGAACGATGGTCTGGGGAAAGGTCAGGGTCGCATCGCTGCGGTACATCCAGTTGAGGTACTCGCCGTAGGCCGCTTCGGACGGATCGACCCTAAGGGTGTTGGGCGCGAACTTCTCGCCCAGGTAATGGCAGATGCCCGTGGACTCGGTGAGGGTGACCTCGCCGTCCACGAAGGTCGGCACCGTGCCCAGGGGATTGATGCCCAGGTAGCCGGGATAGGCCGCGCGGGGCGGGAAGGCCATGTTGACCAGCTCGTAGTCCGCCCCCAGTTCCTCGAGCGCCCAGAGGGGACGCAGGGAACGCGCATCGGCGCAGTGGTAGAGCTTCATGGATCCCCCGGACTCTGCGGTCGTTCCATACACCTTATTCAAATTGCGTCGGCAAGGAAGGGATGACGGTTGGTCTGGACCGATCTGTCCGGTAATGCTCGCACCCTGACGGAACAAGCAGGACCCGCGGCCAGCGGGCGGGGGAGTTGTGATGACGGATATGGCGACGGGCGCGGAGACGCCGGCGGGACTGGCCTCGGTGGAGGCGGTGACGTCCATGCTGGCGAAGTCCGGCTACATCGCCACCCCTGAGATCGCCACCGCCGTCTATCTGGCACACCACCTGCGCAAGCCGGTCCTGATCGAAGGGCCCGCCGGAGTCGGCAAGACCGACCTCGCCCGATCGGTCGCCCAGGGCCTCGACCAGCCCCTGATCCGGATGCAGTGCTACGAGGGCCTGGACGAGTCCAAGGCCCTGTATGAATGGAAGTACGGCAAGCAGCTCCTCTACACCCAGATCCTGAAGGACAAGATCGGCCACCTGGTCGAGGACGCCGACAGCCTGGACGAGGCCCTGCACAAGCTGACCGGCTTCCAGGACATCTTCTTCTCCCGGGATTTCCTGGAGCCGCGCCCCCTCCTGAAGGCCATGGAGCAGGCTGGCGGCTCGGTCCTGTTGATCGACGAGATCGACAAGTCCGACGAGGAGTTCGAGGCCCTGCTGCTGGAGGTCCTGTCCGACTACCAGGTCACCGTGCCCGAGATCGGCACCATCGCCGCGCAGGTCCCGCCCCTGGTGGTGCTGACGTCCAACGCCACGCGCGAGCTGGGCGACGCCCTCAAGCGCCGCTGCCTGCACCTGCATATCGACTTCCCAGACGCCGAGCTGGAGGCGCGGATCGTGCGCACCCGCGTCCCCGGCGTCTCCGACCGGCTGCTGGAGCGCCTGGTGGCCTTCATCCAGGCGGTGCGCGGCGAGAACATCCGCAAGCTGCCCTCGATCAGCGAGACCATCGACTGGGCCCGCACCCTGATCCTGCTGCACGCCGACAGCCTGGACCCGGCCCTGGTGCGCTCGACCCTCAACGTCATCCTCAAGCGCCAGTCCGACATCGCCGAGGTGGCCGGCAAGGTGGAGGCCCTGCTGGACGGCGGGGACAAGGCCGGCCGCTGATGGAGCGGACCCTCACCCGCTACATCCGGGCCCTGCGGTCCGCCGGCGCCGGGGTCTCGACCACCGAGGCCATGGACGCCGCGCGGACGGTGGAGGTGGTGGGCTGGGAGGACCGGGGGGTCCTGAAGACCGCCCTCGGGACGGTCCTGGCCAAGTCGGTCGAGGAAAAGGCGATCCACGAGCAGCTCTTCGAACTGTACTTCAGCCGGGAGGCGGCGGCCAGCGCCGCCGCGGAGGGAAAGCCCGGCGAAGGGGGCGAGCCGGACGCCGGCCAGCCTGGAGGCGGGGAGGCCGAGCCCCAGGCCGGAGACGGCGAGGGGGGCGAGGGCGGCGACCCGGTCGAGGCCCTGTCGGCCCTGGCGCGGGGCGAGAACCCCGGGCAGCTGGCCATGGCCCTGGAACGGGCCGGAGCGGCCGCCGGTGTGGACGAGATCCGCTTCGCCACCCAGTCCGGCTACTTCGTCCGCAAGATGATGGAGCAGATGGGGATCGAGGCCCTTGAGGCCAGGCTCATGGAGGCCCTGTCCCGGCGCAACGCCGAGGGCGACGCCGAGGCCGAGGCCCTGATGGGCGCCCGCTCGGCTCTCCAGAAGCAGGCCCGCGCCTTCGTCGAGGCCCGGTTCGAGATCTATGGGCGGTCGGCGCAGGACGCCTTCATGAACGAGATCCTGGCCGAGCGCAGCTTCGGCGCCCTGGGACGCAGCGACACCGAGCGCATGCGGGCCCTGGTGGAGCGAATGGCCAAGCGCCTTGCGGTGCGGCATGCCCGCCGCCGAAAGGTGCGGGACCGGGGGCGGCTGGATGTCCGCCGCACCCTGCGGGCGAACGCCGGGCATGACGGGGTGCCCTTCGACATCATCTGGAAGATCAAGCGCAAGGACCGGCCGAAGATCGTGGCGGTCTGCGACGTCTCGGGCTCGGTGGCCCAGTATGTCCGCTTCCTCCTCCTCTTCCTGCACGCCCTGAAGGAAAAGGTCACCGACCTGGAGACCTTCGCCTTCTCCGCCCACCTGGCGGACGTCAGCCGGCCGCTGGAGACCCTGCCCTTCGAAACCGCCATGCGCGCCATCGTCGACGAGGTGGGTTCGGGAGGCACCGACTACGGGGCGGCCTTCCTGGAGCTGGACCGGGACTTCGGCGAGGTGATCGACCGGCGGACCACCGTGCTGGTCCTCGGCGACGGGCGCTCCAACTATTCGAACCCGCGCCTGGACGTCTTCAAACAGATCGCCGACCAGGCCAAGCGTCTGGTCTGGTTGTGCCCGGAGCCGGCCACGAACTGGGGCTCGGGCGACAGCTGCCTGCTGGAGTACCGCCCCTTCTGCACCCTTCTCACCCACTGCTCGACCGTCACCGACCTGGAGCGGGCGCTCGACGAAATCCTGATGGCCTACGACTAGGAGACCCACCCCATGAAGGTTCAGGGAAAGATCATCATCGTGACCGGCGGCGCCGACGGCATCGGCGCGGCCCTCTGCCGGCGCTTCGCCCGGGAAGGCGCAGCTCACATCGCCGTCGTCGACCTCAACGCCGACGGCGCCGCCAAGGTGGCCGCCGAGATCGGCGGGTCGTCCTACGGGGTGGACGTCTCCAACCCCTCGGCTGTGGAGGCGATGGTCCGGGCGGTGGAGACCGCACACGGCCGGATCGACCTCCTCTGCCAGAACGCCGGCGTCGGCGGCGGCGAGCCGGACCCCGACAACGCCGCCTCTGCGCCGGACGCGGTCTGGAACCGGGCCTGGGGCGTCAACGTCATGGCCCATCTCTATGGCGCCCGCGCCGCCCTGCCCGGCATGATCGCCCGCCGGGAGGGCTACATCCTGAACACGGTCTCGGCGGCGGGCCTTCTGTCTCAGATCGGCAGCGCGGTCTATTCGACCACCAAGCACGCCGCCATCGGCTTCGCCGAGAGCCTGGCGATCGCCCAGGGCGACCTGGGGATCAAGGTCTCCGTCCTCTGCCCTCAGGGCGTGGACACGGCCATGCTGCGCGCCGGCGGGGGCCAGGAGCAGCCACAGAACCTGGACGGCGTCCTCTCCCCGGACGAGGTGGCCGAGGCGGTGGTGCAAGGTCTGGAGGCGGAGAGCTTCCTGATCCTGCCGCACGAGATCGTCCGCACCTACATGCAACGGAAGACGGCCGACTACGACCGCTGGCTCGGCGGCATGCGCCGGCTGCGGGCGAAGGTACTGGGCCGGGCCTGATCGCCGCAGGGCGTCAGGAGAAGCCGATCCAGCGGCCAGCGACGGCGGTGGTCAGCCACAGGCCAATGGACAGGGCGCCGACCGCGAAGGCGAACGGCCCGCCCCTCGGATTGCGCGCGATCAGCGCCCGCCGGACAGTGAAGGCGAGCAGCAGACCCAGGGTCAGTGTGATCATCTTCAGGAAGAAGGCTGGCCGGTCGTAGAGCTTGACGGCCTCCGACACCCCGAGAAGGGCGCCGGTTGTGACCATTAAGACGATGGCGCCAAGGAACCAGGCCCGCGCGCCCTGTTCCACCTCGACGATGGACTGGCGGGTCAGACCCGCCCCCATCAGCCTCAGGTCGACCACGAAGAGCGAGCCGCCCAGAACGGCCAGCCCCACCAGGTGAACCGCCTCGATGACCGGAAAGAGCCACAGGGACTCCCGGATGGCGGCGGACAGGGCGGTGGCCTCGATGGCCTCACAGAGGTCGTAGAGGTTCACGGCGTAAAGCTCCGGCACGAGGCCGCAGCCGAGATGAAGGCCGGCTGGGGCTTGTCGCAGTCGAACCAGTTGTAGGCGATGAAACGGCCGAAGAAGATCACGCCGATCCAGAGGGCCAGGGAGGCCAGGGCCGAAAGGCGGGCGCGCACCGGGGCCGGCCCCATGTCCCACGGCCCCGGCGACACGCCATAGGCGCGGTGGAACCGCCAGGCGTTCAGGCCCGCCAGCACCAGCAGCAGCATCTTTGCCCGGAACCAGATGCTGTGGAAGGTTCGTTCGGGGATGGCGTAGAACAGCAGGGCTCCGGTCACGATCAGGATGACGAAGCCGAGGACGGACCAGGGAAGGAGCCGCCGGAGAACCTGGGGCACAGGGACCCGGGTGAGCGCCAGGCCCAGCACCCTCAGGTCGATCATCGCGATCGTACCCACGAACAGGGTGATGGCGACCACATGCGTGGTCTCCACGATGGCGTACATGTAGAGCGACTCGTGGAGCGCAATGCTCCCCGGTGTCGTCGCCAGCCAGGCTACGAAGTCATCGAGCATGAGGGGGCGGCTGGCCTAGGGACGCCGCTCGGTGGGATCGGCGCCGTCCTTGGGCGCGCCCGTCCCAGAGGAGCCCATGAAGACCCGCCGTCCATCCGTGAAGGTGATGTCCCGTCCGTTGGCCTTGCAGGCGGGGGTGCAGGACTTGTCCTTGGACTGGTAGCCCCGGACGATGAGGGCGGTCCCCGGCTTCAGCGAGTCCCGCGTCAGGCCGGACCGGAGCAGGGTGTTGGGCGTACCGCCCTCCACCATCCAGACCACGGTTCCCCCGCCGGCCTTGGGAACGGCCACATGCACCCAGGCGTGGGGGTTGATCCACTGGACCTTGGTTACCGAGCCGCGCAGCAGGACCGGGGCGTTGCCATCGAACTCAGCGGCGAAGGCGTGGTGCGCATCGGCCTCGCCGGCGGCGCCGGCGATGGACAGCCCGGCGACGGCGGCGACGACGGCGAGGATTCGGGTAGGGCTCTGGATCATGGTCGAGTCTCCGGAAGGGCGTCGGGATCAGGGCAGCGGGGTCTTGCGGTACTTGCCGAACATCAGTTCCTCGACGAACTCGACGCACTTGAACTGCTGCAGGCGGGCGTCCTCGCCGACCCGACGGTAGAGGATCATGGACATCTTCCAGGGCCGGGTGAAGGTTTCAGGGTCGGTGATCTCTGCCTCGTAACGGATGTGGTCGGCGCCCATCAGGGTCCAGCGCTCCACCACGGTCATGCCCGCAGAATGGTGGTTGCCCGCCCGGTCGAACCAGGTGGAGTCGCTCTGGCCGGTCACGGTCACCACCAGGGTGTCGCCCTCCCACTTCGCGACGGACTGGCCCATCCAGGAATCTACGGGCGGAGGGCCCGGGTCCTTGAAAACCAGGTTCCGTACGGCGCCGGCGTACTCGTAGGCGATGAGGATCTCGGTCCCGCCCTGGATGATCTGAAGGGGGAAGGCCATGTAGTTGGCCCGGGGGACGCCGGGCAGGTAACACTTGACCTCGGGATCGCGGTTCAGCCAGTCGGCCCGGTTCTCGTTGCGGAGCGCCAGGGCCTCGGGCCGGTAGGGCAGGATCCCGCCCTCGACCACGCCTGGGCCCGCAGGAACGGCGCCCACGGCGCCGAGGGCGACCACTTCCTTGGCCGGAACCGGCACGACGGGCCCAGGGCGGAAGGCCAGGGCGGCGCGGGCGGCGTGGGGCTCGATGTCCCAGTTGGCGGTGTTGAGGACCTGCCAGACGCCGTTGAGGTCGGGCCGCTTGTCTGGCGTTCGGGGAATCTTGGCCGGGGCCGCAATCGCCAAGCTGAACGAAACGGCGGCGAAGAACGCCGCCAGACCCACGCCAGAGACCTTCAGACGCATGCGTCCACCCCGTTTCCCCCCGCGCCCGCCAGTCCCCCGCGGCGCGCTTCCCGAACGGCGCCTCAAGCGGGCGTCCGTGTCCCGACAGGCGGTCTCACAGTTGCTCCGGACGGTCAAGCTGATGACCCCCAGCGGCGCAGTTTTGACTCGCCCGTCTCCGGTGCGGCGTATAAACCGCCCGGGGAATCCGATGTCGGAACCGGTCCCCTGAACGGCCGGTCCGGAAACCGCAGAGCGAGGAAACGCATGACCGCCATCAACTCCGTGACCGACCTTTCGATGGACGGCGACGTCGCCGTCATCACCCTCAACTCGCCGCCGGTGAATGCCCTTTCGGCCAACGTGCGCGAGGGGCTGTTCGAGGGCTTCAAGGCCGCCACGGCCGATCCCGCGGCCAAGGCGATCGTCCTGATCTGCGAAGGCCGGACCTTCATCGCCGGCGCCGATATCACCGAGTTCGGCGGCGCCTCGCGCGGACCGTCCCTGTTCGATGTCCAGGAAATGATGGAGAACGCGCCCAAGCCGGTGATCGCCGCCATCCACGGCACCGCCCTGGGCGGCGGCCTTGAGGTCGCCCTGGTCGCCCACTACCGCGTCGCAGTTCCCTCCGCCCGCCTGGGCCTGCCGGAAGTGAATCTCGGCCTGCTGCCGGGCGCTGGCGGAACCCAGCGCCTGCCCCGGGTGGCGGGGCCCGAGAAGGCCCTGGAGATGATGACGTCCGGCCGCCACGCCCCCGCGAAGGAGGCCCTGGAGATGGGCCTGGTCGACGAGCTGGCCGAGGAAGGCAAGCTGCGCGAGGCTGCGGTGGCCTTCGCGCGCCGCTGCGTGGCCGAGAACAAGCCCCTGGTGAAGGTCCGCGACAACAACGCCAAGGTCGAGGCCGCCCGCGGCAAGCCGGAGATCTTCGAGGCCTTCCGCAAGGCCAACGCCCGCAAGTTCCGCGGCTTCCTGGCCCCCGAGTACAACATCCGCTGCATCGAGGCGGCGGTGAACCTGCCCTTCGACGAAGGCCTGGCCGTCGAGCGCAAGCTGTTTGGCGAACTGGTCACCGGCTCGCAGTCGGCGGCCCAGCGCTACTCGTTCTTCGCCGAGCGCCAGGCCCAGAAGATCCCCGACGTGCCGGACGACACCCCCCTGATCCCGGTCAAGTCGGTGGGCATCATCGGCGCCGGCACCATGGGCGGCGGCATCGCGATGAACTTCGCCAATGTCGGCATCCCGGTGACCATCGTCGAGGTCCAGAAGGAAGCGCTGGAGCGCGGCCTGAAGGTGATCCGCGGCAACTATGAGCGCACGGCCTCGCGCGGCGGCATCACCGCCGCCCAGGTCGAGGAGCGCATGGCCCTGATCAACGGCTCGCTGGACATGAACGCCCTGGCCCCGGTGGACCTGGTCATCGAGGCGGTGTTCGAGCGGATGGACGTGAAGAAGGACATCTTCACGAAGCTGGACGCCATCTGCAAGCCGGGCGCCATCCTGGCCACCAACACGTCGGGCCTGAACATCGACGAGATCGCCTCGGTGACCAAGCGCCCGGAGGCGGTCATCGGCCTGCACTTCTTCTCACCCGCCAACGTGATGAAGCTGCTGGAGATCGTCCGCGCCGACCACACCTCCAAGTCGGTCATCGCCACCTCGATGAAGCTGGCCAAGCAGATCGGCAAGATCGCCGCCCTGGTCGGCGTCTGCCCCGGCTTCGTGGGGAACCGCATCCTGGCGCAACGCCAGCGCGAGGCCCAGAAGCTGGTCATGGAAGGCGCCATGCCCTGGGACGTCGACCGGGTGCTCTATGACTTCGGCTTCCCCATGGGTCCCTTCGCGATGAGCGACCTGGCCGGCCTGGACATCGGCTGGGTGAAGGAACGCTCGAAGGGCGAGAGCATTCGCGACGTGCTGTGCGAGATGGACCGTCGCGGCCAGAAGACCGGCGCGGGCTATTATGACTACGACGAGAATCGGAACGCCAAGCCGAGCCCGGTGACCGAGAAGATCATCAACGACTTCATCGTCAAGACCGGCTCCAACCCACGGACGGTCAGCGACGAGGAGATCCTCGAGCGCTGCATCTATCCGATGATCAACGAAGGCGTGAAGATCCTGGAGGAGGGCAAGGCCATCCGGTCCTCCGACATCGACGTGGTCTGGCAGAACGGCTACGGCTGGCCCGTCTATCGTGGCGGACCGATGTGGTACGGCGACCAGATCGGACCGGCCAAGGTCCTGGAGAAGATGAAGGAATTCCAGGCCAAGATGGGCGACGACTTCAAGCCGGCCCCCCTGCTCGAAAAGCTGGTGGCCGACGGCAAGAAGTTCTCCGACCTCTGAACCCTCGGGCCCCGGGCCGGCAATGCGCCGGTCCGGGCGCCTGATCGCACTCTGGATTCGGTGCGCGAACGGGGCCTATCCTCACCCCTGGGCTTTGACCGGGGGAGGCGAGCATGGCGGAGAAGACGCGGAATGACCGGATGATCGTGGGGGCGGCCTCGGCCGGCACGGTCTTCGAGTGGTACGACTTCTACCTCTACGGTTCGCTGACCGCCTTCATCAGTCTCCACTTCTTCTCGGGCGTGAACGAGACCACGGGGTTCATCCTGGCCCTGATGGCCTTCGCCGCCGGATTCGCGGTGCGACCATTCGGGGCCCTGGTCTTCGGCCGCCTCGGCGATCTGTGGGGGCGCAAGAACACCTTCCTGGTCACCATGCTGCTGATGGGCCTGTCGACCTTCGCGGTGGGCCTCCTGCCGGACTACAGCCAGATCGGGGTCGCTGCGCCCATCATCCTGGTGTTCCTGCGCCTGCTCCAGGGCCTGGCCCTCGGCGGCGAGTACGGCGGCGCGGCCACCTACGTTGCCGAGCACGCGCCGGACGGCAAACGCGGCCTCTACACCAGCTGGATCCAGACCACGGCGACCCTCGGCCTCTTCCTCTCGCTGGTCGTGATCATCCTGGTCCGCACCCAGGTGGGCGAGGAGGCCTTCAAGGCCTGGGGCTGGCGGATCCCCTTCCTGGTCTCGGCCGTCCTCCTGGTCCTGTCCATGTGGATCCGCCTGAAGCTGAACGAGAGCCCGGTCTTCCAGAAGATGGTCGACGAGGGCACCACCTCCAAGAAGCCGCTGGCGGAAGCCTTCGCCGATCGGGCGAACCTGAAGCTGGTGGTGCTGGCCCTTGTCGGACTCACAGCCGGACAGGCGGTGGTCTGGTATACAGGCCAGTTCTACAGCCTCTTCTTCCTGGAAAAGACGCTCAAGGTCGACGGCCTGACCACCAACGCCCTAGTGGCGACCGCCCTGTTGATCGGCACGCCCTTCTTCATCGTTTTCGGCTGGCTGTCGGACAAGATCGGTCGCAAGCCGATTATCCTGGCGGGCTGCCTGCTGGCGGTGCTGACCTATTTCCCGATCTTCAAGGCCCTGACCGTAGCCGCGAACCCCGCCCTGGCGGCGGCGAGCGCCTCGGCGCCGGTCACGGTCATCGCCGATCCTGCTGAGTGCGCCTTCCAGTTCGATCCCATCGGCCGGAGCGCATTCGCCTCGTCCTGCGACATCGCCAAGTCGGCCCTGGCCTCTGCCGGGGTCAGCTATCGCAACGAGGCGGCGCCGGCCGGAACCCTGGCTCGGGTGCGGATCGGTCAGGCGGAGATCGCCGGGATCGACGGCCGGGCGCTGTCCCGCAAGGACCTGGCTGACGCGCGCGCGGCCTGGTCGAAAACCCTGGGGGCGGCCCTGTCGGAGGCGGGATATCCGGCAAAGGCCGACCCGGCCCGGATCAACAAGCCCCTGGTCGTGGGTCTCCTGACCCTCCTCGTGTTGTATGTGACCATGGTCTACGGACCGATCGCCGCGGCCCTGGTGGAGATGTTCCCCGCCCGGATCCGCTACACCTCCATGTCCCTGCCCTACCACATCGGCAACGGCTGGTTCGGCGGCTTCCTGCCGGCCACCGCCTTCGCCATGGTGGCCGCCTCAGGGGACATCTACCGGGGCCTCTGGTACCCGATCGTGGTCGCCGGAGTGACGCTCATTGTCGGGGGATGGCTCGTGCGGGAGATGAGGGGCGCTCCGATGGACTGATCCAGCGTGAATTCATCGTGAAAAGTTCGTGAATTCCTCCGCGCCATGCGCCCGGCTGACAGGGTCGGTTGGGCGAGTCGCAAGGATCGCTGTATGTGATCGCGCGCTCCGCAAGGGGCCTTGTGGCGAAGCCATTCGGTCGCCTCAGGGGACAGGGTTCCCCCGGCGGCTCAGCGTGAATAATGTGTGAACAGCGCCATTCCGGGCGTTCCCGGGGCGCTGGCGGGGCTGTTTGAATGACGAAGCAATCCGGAATTTACTCTGTCCGGCTGATGGGGGCCTTCCGACTCGAGGGCAAGGACGGGGCGCGGGTGGAAGTCGCGAGCAGGAAATCAATTGGCCTCATCGCCCTTCTCGCCACGGGACGGGACGGAGAGAGAACGCGGCAGTTCCTGCAGGACAAGCTTTGGGGATCCCGAGAGTCCAGCCAGGCCCAGACCAGTCTCCGGCGCGAACTGGCGAACCTCCGAAAGCTGCTGGCCGACCAGCCAGAGCCCTTCCTGATCGCCGTCGGGGCCCGTGTGCGCCTGAACCTGCCCGTGATCCGGTTCGACATTCCGGTGCCCGGGGCGGCGAACGAGAACGATCCGCCACCGCCGAGGGGGGTGTCGGACTTCCTCGAGGGTCTGGACATTCCCGGAGAGGAGGGCTTCGAGGATTGGCTTCGAGAACAGAGGACGCTGATCCATACCGAGTCCGTCGACTGGGAGGCTGCGCCGCAGAGCTATCTGCCGCTGCCGCGCCATGTCCTCGACCTGAGCCAGCCCGCACCGGGGTTCGAGGGCCGGCCAGCTGTAGCAGTGCTGAAATTCCAGAACCTGACTGGCGACCCCGCCCTGGACTTCGCCGCCGAAGGCATCAGCGAGGACCTGATCGACCAGTTGTGCCGCCTTCGCTGGCTCCCCGTCATCGCCCGGAACTCCAGCTTCATCTTCCGGCCTGAAGACCTCGACCCGAAATCTGTTGGCCAGAGCCTGGGCGCCCGATACCTCGTGGAGGGTCGCCTTCGCAGTATCGGAGAGAACTTCCGGCTGACGGTCTCCGCCATCGACACAGAATCCGCCCAGGTTGTCTGGACAAAGCGGCTCGACCTTCCGGGCAGCCTGTCGAATACGAGCCTGGCGCCGCTCCTTGACGACCTGACCGCCATCCTGGCGGCGAAGATCGACCATGCCGAGCAGTCCCGGGCCGTAGCTCGACCGGCGACAAGCCGGGATGTGAACACGCTGATCTGGAAGTGCCGCTGGCATCTGAACCGGATGACCCGACGCGACTCCGAGATCGCGCGGGACTTCATCGAGGAGGCCCTGCGGCTGGAACCGGAGAACCCCGAGGTCCTGGTGCAGGCCGCCTGGCGGATTGGCTGGAGCCACTGGGCGGAGCGGGTGCAACCCGCGGACATGCAGGCCTGGTCGCGGCTGGCGCGGGAGGCCATGCGCGCCGACCCTGAGGATGGAAGAGCCTACGCCATTCTCGGGGCGTACGAGTTGCTGGCCAGGAACAATGAAAGGTCTCGCTCCCTCTGCCAGCAGGCGATCGGGCTCAATCCCAGCCTTCCTCTAGGTCATGCCATGCTGGGTTCCGGCCTGAGTTTGGCGGGCCGTCCTGACGAGGCTATCCAAGGTCTTCTGACCGCCATGCGCCTCAGCCCCAATGACCCCTTCGCCTTCCATACGCTCGGGGAACTGGCCACCGCCTACTGGATGGCCGATCGCTGGCGGGATGCCGTGGACCTTGCCGAACAGTCCCTGATCCGACGCCCAGCGTACTGGCTGGCCCACCTGGTCAAGGTGAACGCCCTGCTGGCGGGAGGGGACGTGTCCCAAGCGACCGCCGCCGCTCAGGCCATGAGGGCACATTGCCCCGGGTTCCGGAAGGGAGACATCGACTGGCTCCCCTTCGTGGACTCGAGTTGGAACTCAAACTTGAAAGACGGACTTCGAAAGGCCCTGCAGACAGAGGGACCTGGGCGGGGCTGAGCGCCGCTCCCGACTCTCCGTCCAATCCTTCCGATAAAGCCGGCGAAGACAGACAGGGAGGGTGAAGATGTGGATGGGTCATCTTCGGGGAGCGATCATGATCAGCGTGCTGTGGTCTGTGATCGCAGCCCTCCTCGCCGGAGTGATCGCCGCCGCCCTGACGGTCTTGCTTCTCCTCTGGCCGAATCCCTCGCCCCTGTTAGCGGGTTTTGCCGGCGTTCTTCTGACCGGCCTCTTTCTCCTGTGGCTACGGAAGCGTCCCTGGATCAGGATCCGAGAGGCGATCACGCCCAAGTACTGGGAGAAGATCCGGCAGGCCAGAGCGCGTGAGAAGGCTGATCCCTATCAGAAGACGCCCCCCTTCAGGCTGGACCCGGAGCAGGAGCCTGGTCTCTTGCGGCAGGTCCTTGGAGGGGTGTCAAAGGCGCTGGTCGGGGGCGGGCTGCGTCTCTTCCGGTTTGCCTCGCCCAACATCCGAATCTGGCCGCTGCCGATCCGGTTGGTCACTCGGTTCTCTGATGTGCGCGCAGTTCTTCAAGACACCGAGCACTTCTTCACGCCCTTCGGCGCAGAAATGGAGGATATGGGCGGGGGCGTGAACTTTGTCCTTGGCGTGAACGGCCCGGCGCACGAGCCCGCTCGGAGCCAGCTGGACGAAGTCATCGGCAGCCTCGCAAATCCTGGAGACCGAAGCCGGGTCTCTCGGCGGGCGGCTCAGGCCGCCGGAGCCCTGGTGGATCAGGCGCAGGGCCGAATGGATGTGGTGGCCGACCTTATCCGAAGGACCGCCGCCGAAACCTGCATCGACTATTTCGGGCTTGAGGCGCCGGATCCTGACGCCCTCGCGGACTGGACAATCGCCATGTCGGCCTTGGTGTTCTCTGATCCTTTTGGATCACCAGACGTCAGAGCCCGCGCCCTGCAGGCCGCCCGACTGTTCAGCGGCGTCGTGGAAAAAAGTCTCGAAGTCGGCGCGCGCCGGACGTCCGGGGACACTCTGGTCACCCGACTGCTGGCGCTCGAGAAGGCTGGCAAGATCCAGAGATCGGAGATTCCTTCCTTCCTGGCGGGCAACGCCACCGGGATGATTCCGACCACCACCATCGGCATGACCAACATCATCACGGAGTTGATGTCCCGACCGCTGTGGTGGGCGGAGGCCCGACGCCTGGCGGCGAAGATTCAGGCAGCGAAGATTCAGGCGGCGGGATCCGAGGGAGCGCCTGAAGACCGGGCGCGGTTCCAGGACATCCTCCTCGAGGCCGCCCGTCTCTCACCAACCCTTTACCCGGGTCAGTGGCGCATTGTGGCCAAGGATGGGGCGATAGCCCCCCGAACCCTGAGAGGCGCCCGTGTCCGCGCCGGGGACCTGATCATGGTCTCTACCGGCGCGGCTCTTCGCGACAGGCGTCGCTTCCGCAAGCCGCACGCCTTCAATCCTGACCGCCCGCAGGAGGAGAAGGCCGCTGCGCGCCTGATCTTCGGCCATGGCGTCCACGAGTGTGTCGGCGCCCACCTTGCCATCGCGGTGATGGTCGAGATCGGCCTCGCGCTCTTCTCCCGAGAAGGCCTCCTGCCCGCGTCAGGAGACGCCGGAAGGGTGCGGTCCGCGGGACCCTTTCCCCGTCACATGGAGATGACCTGGCGCCCAGACGGGCCCGTGTCCGGACAAACGCTGATGGTGATCGCCGCCCAGCTGCCGGCAGGGGCTGACGCGGCGTCTCTCGCACAGGGACTGGAAGGCCTTCGGAACGGCGGCGGGAAGAGCGACCTCGACAAGGCCGGCGTCGTTCACTTCGCCTCCTTCAGCGTGCTCGACCTGGGACATGAAGGGGCTCCGCAGCCCTGGCTGGTCGGGGAGCTCAACGTCGACGGTGACGGCCCAACGGGCATAGATCGCACCGCCGCCTGCATGGGTCAGTGGCTGAACCTCTTCCGTATCGCTGATCCGACCCTGCGGACGACCATCGACCTCGCCCGGTTCTTCAAGACCCATGTGCTGGACATCCGCTGCACCCCCTGGGGCGCCACCGGCCTGCAGTATCCGGGCGCCATCGGCTTGCCGGTCACCGATGTTCGCCGCCAGCAGGACCTCGCCGACTACGTCCGCGAGGTGCTCGACCACCTCAACGCCCGCGGCGCGCCCGAGGACAGGGACACGGTCCGGCGGGCTGGCGGCCCTCCTGACGCCGTCCAGACCCTGGACACCGTCCGCCGCCTGATCCGCAGGGATCCCGACCTGTTGCTGGCGGCGGCGGCCGATCCGAACCTGAAGCAGCTGATCCTGAAGGGCGAGGCGTATCGGGACTTCCTCACCCGCCCCCTCAGCCGTCGCCTCGCCTTCACCGATTTCACGTCACCGCCCGGAAGTGACAACCCGCCGCTCCTGACCGTACTGGGACAGGTGCTGAAGGACAGGAACCGCGCTGCAGTCCTTGCTGTCCTGCTGGCTCTGGCGGTGGCGGGGATGACCTCGGTCCGGGCGGTCCTGATCCCGGGAACCGGCGCTGATGACCTCGCGGGGCTTCTGGAGATCGCCTTCACAAGTCTGGTCTGGGTCCTGGCGGCCTGTGTCCTGGGGGTTATTGCGGCGGCAGGAACCTTCTTCGGCCTGATCATCGCCCACGAGGCCGCCGACAGGGCGGATCCGAGTCCGCCTGCGCCGCAGGCGGTCGCAAATGTGGAGGCCTTCGAGAATCCTGAGGGCTATGCCCAGAATCACATGATCTCGGTCACGCGCCTGAAGCCTGGCCCCTTCCGCCGTTACACCCTGGCCCTGGGCATGTGGGTGATCCGCCTTCTGGCGCTCTTCGTCTTCCGGCAAGGCAACCTGGCGCGGATGGGCACCATCCACTTCGCACGTTGGGTCAAGCCACCGGGCACGGACGCCCTGATCTTCATGTCCAACTACGACGGCTCCTGGCTGAGCTATCTGGAGGACTTCACGGCGCTCGCCTCCCTGGGTCTCAACGCCGCCTGGGGACATAGCCGCGGCGCGCCGACGGCCCGGCTGATGTTCTTCGGCGGCGCCGCGGACTCCGACGCCTTCAAGCGGTTCGCAAAGCGCTCACTCCGGCGGACCAACTTCTGGTACTCGGCCTATCCCGGCGTGACCTTGGAGAACATCCGCCGGAACGCCCTGATCCACGACGGCCTGATGCGGGCGGCGAACGCCACCGAGGCCCAGGACTGGCTGGATATGCTGGCCTCCGTGAAGCGGCCTGAACGCGAGATCCAGACAGAAGAGGTGCAGACCCTCGTGCTTCGGGGCCTGGGCTCCCTGCCCGCCATGGCCTGCGGGCTGATCCATATCCCGCCGGACGCCAATCTGCCCGGGTGGACCGCCTATCTGTCGCGCACCATCGCCTTCGGGAACGAGGATCCCGACCCGCAACGTTGGCACTCCAGGCTTGTGGCGAGGATCTTCAGGCAGGAGACTGGCCCCCTGCCCGAAAGGCCGCACGAGGTGGCCTTCGTCGGCTTCACCGCCTCGGGTCTGGTGAAGCTGGGCCTGCCCGGGCCGGATACGGGCACTGGGCTCACCGGCCTCCTGGCGCCCTTCTACCAGGGGATGAGCAGCCGCGAGCGGATCCTCCGCGACGCCGGGCCGTCCGCCCCCTCCAACTGGTCCTGGTCTGACTCCGCCTGGACGGGCCTCTCGCCCGGAAAGGCCGGAGTCGACGCGGTGCTGCTCGTCTACGGGATGACCCCCGACGACTGCAGCACCGCCATCGGCGCGCAGGCCGCCGCCTTTGGCTTGACCCTCAGAAAGACGCTGTCCTCCCCCGCGCGTCCGGTCCTGCCAGGCGGCCTGCGCGCCGAACCCTTTGGCTTCGCCGACGGAATCTCCAATCCGGTGATGAAGGGACTGAGGGGCGATCCCGGCCTTGCCGGAGACCAGGTGGCGCCGGGCGAGATCCTGCTCGGCTATCCGCACAACCGGGACGGGCGGGTTCCGACCTGCGCCGTGCCCGCTGAACTGGACCCGCTGGACATCCTGCCGGCGGTCTCGAACTCGCTCTACCGTCGGTATCCGGCCTTCGGCCTGGAGTCCGGCGCCGGGGCGGACCGCGACTTTGGCCGGAACGGGACCTTCCTCGTGGTTCGGCAACTGGAGCAGGATGTGGCGGGTTTCCAGGACTATACGGCCAGAGCCGCCGCCGACCTGGCCGCCTGCCCCGGCATGTCATCGGTGGACCCGCACTGGGTCGGCGCAAAGATGATTGGGCGCTGGAAGGATGGCTCCCCGGTCGTCCTCTACCCTCATGCGAGCCCCCGTACGCCCAATCCCACGAATGACTTTGGCTACGCCGCGTTCGACCCCCGCGGGTTCGCCTGTCCGCTGGGCTCGCATGTGCGGCGTGCGAATCCCCGTGACAGCCTGATGTCCGACAATCTCAGGGCGCCGAACCATGTCAGCAGTCATCGGATCCTGCGCCGCGGCCGGGTCTATCTTGAGCCAGCGCCGGCGGGAGCTCCGGCGGCCGAGGGCCTGATCTTCCTGGCCGCCTGCTCCGACCTCGAACGGCAGTTCGAGTTCATCCAGCAGAGCTGGCTGGGGGAACCCTCCTTCCACGGCCTGACCGGGGAAGCCGACCCTGCAGTGGACACCGATGGCAGACTCCAGGACCTGTCCCTGCCCGACGGACGCACGGTCCGGCGGATCCGGGGAATCCCGGACTTCGTGACGGTGCGGGGCGGCGGCTACTTCTTCATGCCCAGCCGGTCGGCGCTCTACTATCTGGCGGACAGGACCCGGCGCTTCAGCCGATCTTCGGGTTGAGTTCGCCGGCGGCGTAGCGCTTGGCCATGGCGGACAAGGGGATGGGCCGGATCCGCGAGGCGTGGCCGGCGGTTCCGAACTCTTCGAACCGCTGGCGGCAAACCGCGCGCATGGCCTCCATGGCGGGCTTTAGGTACTTGCGCGGGTCGAACTCGCCCGGCTGCTCGGCGAAGACCTTGCGGATGGCGCCGGTCATGGCCATCCGGTTGTCGGTGTCGATGTTGATCTTGCGCACGCCGTTCTTGATGCCGCGCTGGATCTCCTCCACCGGCACGCCCCAGGTCTGGGGCATCTCGCCGCCGTACTGGTTGATGATGTCCTGGAGGTCCTGGGGTACGCTGGAGGAGCCGTGCATGACCAGGTGGGTGTTGGGCAGGCGGCGGTGGATCTCCTCGATCACATGCATGGCCAGGACGTCGCCGTCCGGCTTGCGGGTGAACTTGTAGGCGCCGTGGCTGGTGCCCATGGCGATGGCCAGGGCGTCCACCTGGGTGGCCTTCACGAAGGCCACGGCCTGGTCAGGGTCGGTGAGGAGCTGGTCATGGTCGAGCTTGCCCTCGAAGCCGTGGCCGTCCTCCTTCTCCCCCATGCCAGTCTCCAGGCTGCCCAGCACGCCGAGTTCGCCCTCCACCGAAGCGCCGACCCAGTGGGCCATGTCCACCACATTGCGGGTGACGCGGACATTGTAGTCATAGTCGGCGGGCGTCTTGCCGTCGGCCATCAGCGAGCCGTCCATCATCACCGAGGTGAAGCCGTACTGGATGGCGGTGGCGCAAGTGGCCTCGTTGTTCCCGTGGTCCTGGTGCATGCAGATCGGGATGTGCGGGTACATCTCGGCCAGGGCGTCGATCAGGTGCTTCAGGACGATGTCGTTGGCGTAGGAGCGGGCGCCGCGGCTGGCCTGGATGATGACCGGCGAGTCCGTCGCATCGGCCGCCTCCAGGATGGCGAGGCCCTGCTCCATGTTGTTGATGTTGAAGGCCGGAACGCCGTAGCCGTGCTCGGCGGCGTGGTCGAGGAGCTGTCGCAGGGTGATCCGGGCCATGTGGCGTCTCCGTTAGCGTTGGGTCTGTTTCGTCAGGGCCGCGACGCCGGGCAGGGTCTTGCCCTCCATCCATTCCAGGAAGGCGCCCCCGGCGGTCGAGACAAAGGTGAAGCCATCGGCGCAGCCCGCATGGTGCAGGGCGGCCACCGTATCGCCCCCGCCGGCCACCGCCACGAGCTTGCCGGCCTTGACCAGGTCGGCGGCGGCGCGGGCGGCCTCCACCGTGCCGCGGTCGAAGGGCGGCATCTCGAAGACGCCGAGCGGGCCGTTCCAGATCAGTGTCCTGGAATTGCCCATGGCCCGCTTCAGTCGCTCCACGGTCTTGGGGCCGGCGTCGAGGATGCGCTCCTCGTCGTCCATGGCGCCCAGCTCGCGCACACGGACCGGGGCGCCGGGGGCCAGCTTCTCGGCGACGACGATGTCGATGGGCAGGAAGAGCTTGCAGTTGTGCTGTCCGGCCAGGCGGATGATCTCGCGCGCCGTTTCCGCCAGGTCCTTCTCGCAGTAGGAGGCGCCGACCTCATGGCCTTGGGCGTAGAGGAAGGTGTTGGCCATCCCTCCGCCGATGGCCAGCTTGTCCAGCCGGGTCACGAGGTTGGAGAGGAGATCCAGCTTGGTGGAGACCTTGGATCCGCCGACAATGCCCATGACCGGGCGCTCGGGCCGGCCGAGGGCGCGGTCGAGAGCCGTCAGCTCCAGGCGCATCTGCTCGCCGGCGCAGGCCGGCAGGACATGGGCCAGGCCTTCCGTCGAGGCGTGGGCCCGGTGGGCGGCGGAGAAGGCGTCATTGACGTAGAGGTCGCCATTGGCGGCGAGGGCGCGGGCGAAGGCCGGGTCATTGGCCTCCTCCCCGGGATAGAAGCGGACGTTCTCGAGAAGGACCACGTCGCCGGGCGCCATGGCGGCGACGGCGTCGGCCACGTCCTTGCCTGCGCAATCGGATACGAAGGTCACCGGACGTCCCAGCACCGCCGAAAGGGCCGGAGCGATGGGGGCGAGGCTCATCTCGGGCACCCACTTGCCCTTGGGACGGTCGAAGTGGGCCAGGAGGATGACCTTCGCCCCGCCAGCACGCAGCTTCTCGATCGTCGGGACCGCCGCCCTCAGCCGGGTGTCGTCGGTAACCGCGCCATCGGCCATGGGGACGTTGAAGTCCACCCGGACCAGGGCCCGGACGCCGGAAAGGGCGACATCGTCGAGGGTCCGGAAGGCCATGGGCTCAGATCAGTCGGGCCATGGCCGCGGCGGTGTCGGCCATCCGCGTGGAGAAGCCCCACTCGTTGTCATACCAGGACAGGATCCGCCCGAGGCCGCCGTCGATGACCTGGGTCTGGGCCAGGGCGACGGTGGAGGAGGCGGCCACGTGGTTGAAGTCGGTGGAGACCAGGGCCTCGTCGGTCACCGCGAGCACCCCCTTCAGGGGGCCTTCGGCGGCGGCGCGCAGGGCGTCGTTGATCTCCTTGACGGTCAGGGTCCGGCCCGGGGTCCAGACCAGGTCCACCACCGAGACGTTCGGGGTCGGCACGCGGATGGACGAGCCGTCCAGCTTGCCCTGCAGGGCGGGGATGACCAGGCCCAGGGCCTTGGCCGCGCCGGTGGAGGTCGGGATCATGGACATGGCCGCCGCGCGGGCGCGGTAGAGGTCCTTGTGCATGGTGTCCAGGGTCGGCTGGTCCCCGGTGTAGGAGTGGATGGTGGTCATGTAGCCGCGCTCGATGCCGGCCAGCTCCTGCAGGACCTTGGCCACCGGGGCGAGGCAGTTGGTGGTGCACGAGGCGTTGGAGACGACCAGGTCCGCGGCGGTCAGGGTGTCGTGGTTGACCCCGTAGACGATGGTCTTGTCGGCGTTGTCGCAGGGCGCGCTGACCAGGACGCGCTTGGCCCCGGCGGTCAGGTGGGCGCTGGCCTTGTCCTTGGAGGTGAAGATGCCGGTGCACTCGAAGGCGATGTCGACGCCCAATTCCCGGTGCGGCAGCTCGGCGGGGTCGCGCACGGCGGTGACCTTGATCCTGCCGCGCCCGACATCGATCGTGTCGCCGTCCACCTTGACCTCGCCGGCGAAGCGGCCATGGACGCTGTCATAGCGGAACAGGTGGGCGTTGGTCTCCACCGGGCCCAGGTCGTTGATGGCGACGACCTCGATGTCGGTCCGGCCATGCTCGACCAGGGAGCGCAGGATGTTGCGGCCGATCCGGCCGAATCCGTTGATGGCGACACGCACAGTCATGAATCGGTCTCCGAACCTTTAATCTCGCTGGTTGGCGGCGGTTTTTTAGGTCCGGGGCGGGGAAGTCAACCCTGACGATCACGGTTTCGGGAGCGACAGGCTCCCTCCCGCCGAATCCTGCGGTCAGCCCGCGACGACCCGCACCTTCCCGGCGGCCTCCACCGCCCGGGTGCGGGCGGTCTCGACATCGTCGGCGCGGGCCAGGGCGACCCCCATCCGGCGCCGCTCGAAGGCCTCGGGTTTGCCGAAGAGGCGCAGGTCCGCCCCGGGGACGGACAGGGCCGCGGCCACCCCCTCGAAGGCCACGCCCCGCCCCTCAAGGCCGCCGTAAATCACCGCGCTGGCGCCGGTCTCGCGCAGGGTCACATCCACAGGCAGGCCGAGGATGGCGCGGGCATGCAGGGCGAACTCGCTCTGGACCTGGGTGGCCAGGGTCACGAGGCCCGTATCGTGCGGCCGCGGGCTGACCTCGGAGAACCAGACCGCATCGCCCTTCACGAAGAGCTCCACACCGAAGACGCCCAGGCCCCCGAGGTCGGCGGTCACGGCGCCGGCGATCTCCCGCGCCCGGGCGAGGGCGGCGGAGGACATGGCCTGGGGCTGCCAGCTCTCCACATAGTCGCCCTTGACCTGGCGGTGGCCGATGGGAGCGCAGAAGTCGGTGCGCACCGCCCCGTCGGCGCCCAGGCTGCGCACGGTCAGCTGGGTGATCTCGAAGTCGAAGTCGACGCGCCCTTCGACGATGACCCGGGCCTGTTCCACCCGGCCCGCCTCCAGGGCGTAGCGCCAGGCGGCGGCGATCCCTTCCGGTCCCTCGACGAAGGACTGGCCCTTGCCGGAGGAACTCATCACCGGCTTCACGAAGCAGGGAAAGCCCGTGACCTTCGCCGCCGCCTCGGCCAGCTCGGCCTCGGAGCTGGCGAAGGCGTAGGAGGAGGTGGGCAGACCGAGGGTCTCGGCGGCCAGCCGGCGGATGCCTTCACGGTTCATGGTCAGCTGAGCGGCCCGGGCGGTGGGGATGACGGTCGCCAGGCCCTCGGTTTCGATCCGCACCAGCTCGTCCGTAGCGATGGCCTCGATCTCGGGCACGATCAGGTGCGGCCGCTCGGCCTCGATGAGGGCGCGCAGAGCGCCCGCGTCGGTCATAGCCAGCACGTGGCTGCGGTGGGCGACCTGCATGGCGGGGGCGTCGGCGTAACGGTCTGCGGCGATGACCTCGCAGCCCAGGCGCTGCAGCTCGATGACCACCTCCTTGCCCAGCTCGCCCGAGCCCAGCAGCAGGACGCGGACGGCGGAGGGGGACAGGGGGGTCCCGAGCCGACGGGCGGCGGCCATGGCTCAGCCCAGCTTCTGGCGGACGGCGTCCGCCACCGCCCGCGCCGTGATGCCGAAGCCCTCGTAGAGACGCTCAGCGGGCGCCGAGGCCCCGAAGCCCTCCATGCCGACGAAGACACCGCCCGCGCCGATGAACCGGTCCCAGCCCATGCGCACGCCCGCCTCCACTGCGGCCTTCACCTCGGTCTCGCCGATGACGGCGGCCTTGTAGCGGTCGGTCTGGGCCTCGAAGAGCTCCCAGCAGGGGGTGGAGACCACGCGGGTCCCGATGCCGTCAGCCTCGAGCAGGTCACGGGCGGCCAGGGCCACGGCCACCTCGGTGCCCGAGGCGAAAAGGGTGACCCGGGCGGGCGAGCCGGCGGCGGCCAGCTGGTAGGCGCCGTGGGCCGACAGGTTCTCGCCCGAGGCGGTGGTGCGCACGGCGGGGGTCTTCTGCCGGGACAGGGCCATGACAGACGGCGTGGTCTTCGCCGACACGGCCAGCTTCCAGCACTCGGCGGTCTCAACCGCGTCGGCCGGGCGGAAGACCAGGAGGTTGGGCATGGCCCGGAGCGAGGCCACATGCTCGACGGGCTGGTGGGTCGGCCCGTCCTCGCCCACGCCGATGGAGTCGTGGGTCATGACATGGACGACCCGCGCGCCCATCAGAGCGCCAAGCCGGATGGCCGGGCGGGAATAGTCCGAGAAGACCAGGAAGGTGCCCGAGAAGGGGATCACCCCACCATGCAGGGCCATGCCGTTCATCGCCGCCGCCATGCCGTGTTCGCGCACGCCCCAGTGGACGTATCGGCCCGAATAGTCGGGGACGTCGAAGGCGGGCGTACCCTTGACGAAGGTGTTGTTCGAGCCGGTCAGGTCGGCCGAGCCGCCGATCATCTCCGGGATGGCCGGGAAGAGGTGGTCGAGGGCCGAGCCGGAGTGCTGGCGGGTGGCCGCCGCGGGCCGGGCCTCCGCCGCTGTGGCGATGTGGGCGTCGATGGCCTCGAACGCGCCGGCCGGAAGCTCGCCGGACATGGCGCGCTGGAAATCCGCCGCCTGCGGCGACGCCGCGAGCCGGGCCTGCCAGGCCTTGCGGGTGCGCCCGCCCCGCCGGCCGGCCCGGCGCCAGGCCTTCACCAGGTCTTCCGGCAGCTCGAACGGCGGCAGGTCCCAGCCCATGGCCTTGCGCGCCTCGGCGATCTCACCGTCGAAGAGGGTGTAGCCGTGGCTGTGAGGGTCGCCCTCCTTGGGCCCGGCGCCCTTCGAGATCTTCGTCCGGCAGGCGATCAGGGTGGGGCGGTCCTGCCGGGTCGCCCAGCGCAGGGCGGCGGCGATCTTGCCGTGGTGGTGACCGTCGACCGCCTTGACCGCCCAACCATAGGCCTTGAAGCGGGCCAGCTGGTCGCCGGTCTCGGCGATGGTCGCCTCGCCGTCGATGGTGGTGTTGTTGTCGTCGAACAGGACGGTCAGCCGGTTCAGGCGGAACCGGCCGGCAATGGAGGCGGCCTCGTGGCTGACGCCCTCCATCAGGCAGCCGTCGCCGGCGATCACCCAGGTGCGGTGATCCACAAGGTCCTCGCCGAAGCGGGCGGCCAGGTGGCGCTCGGCCATGGCCATGCCGACGGCGGTGGCGAGGCCCTGGCCGAGGGGGCCTGTGGTGGTCTCCACCCCCGGCGTATGGCCGTATTCCGGGTGCCCGGGCGTGTTGGAGCCCCACTGCCGAAAGTTGCGGATCTGGTCCATCGTCACGGCCTTGAAGCCGGTCAGGTGCAGGAGGGCGTAGATCAGCATGGAGCCGTGCCCTGCCGACAGGACGAAGCGGTCGCGGTCCGCCCATTCCGGCCGCGAGGCGTCGAACTTCAGGAACTTCGTCCAGAGCACGGTGGCCACGTCGGCCATGCCCATGGGCATGCCCTGATGCCCAGACTTGGCCCGGTGCACGGCGTCCATGGAGAGCACGCGGATGGCGTCGGCCATTTTGATGGGCGAGACAGGCATGGCGGGAATCCGGTTGCGGGCGGGGGAAGATCGGCCTCGCACAGGGGACCGGAAGGGTCAAGAAAGGTAAGTGTTCCGACGGCGCGGCGGATGGCGCTATAGAGGTCTGGCAAACTCCGGAGTCCCTCATGACCCAGGACGAAACCGCCCTTGACCAGGCCGCCCGGCGGCTCGACCGGGCCCTTTCCCTGCTCGAGCAGGAGCTGGCCGGACGTCGGGCCGGCGGCGAGGGCGAACTCTTCGATCCGGCCCGCAACACCCTGGCCGCCGAGCTTGAGCGCAGCCGCGCCCGGGAGCGGGAGCTCCAGGCCGCCGGGACTGAGGCCTCCCGCGCCCTCGGCCAGGCCATTGCCGAGATCGAGGCGGTCCTGGGCGGCGGCAGGGGAGACTGATCCATGGCCCAGGTGACCCTCAGCGTGAACGGCCGGCCCTATGTGGTCGGCTGCGAGGACGGCCAGGAGGCCCACCTCAGGGAACTCGCCCGCCTGTTCGACGCCCAGGTCCGCCAGGTCTCGCAGGATGTCGGGCAGCTGGGCGAGACCCGGCTCTTCCTGATGGCCGCGCTCCTGCTGGCGGACGAGCTTTCCGATCTTCGGGCGCGCCATGCTGGACTGCAGTCCGACCATGCCCGCCTGCAGGCTGAGGCCGGCGGGATCGAGGGCCGCGCCACCGCCGCCCTGGAGGCCGCCGCGCGCCGGATCGAGAAGCTGGCGGGGGCCTAAACCCCCCGGCGGGCGTCCGCCTTGCCGCGGGGCCCCGCGAGGCCTAGATTGGAGGGCGGCGGGTCCTGCTGCGGCTCTCGTCGAAGGCGACTAATCCCAGCGACCTTAATTCACTCGAAGGGAGCTGTCCCTGTCCGGGTCCGTGGACCCGGATACATGGCGCCCACCTGGTCATCCAGGTCGAGGGGATTGAACAGTCCTTCACGGTCCCCGCGGCGCCGCCACCCTTTCTTCCCGGACCTTCCTTGCCATCCCCTGATTCCGACCGGATGTCCCGAGACGACCTGCGACGCCGCATGAGACGACGGCGGCGGGCCCTTGCGGCGGCGACGCCCGAGGCGGGCGCCGAGGCGGCCCGGCGCCTGCCGGACGACGCCCTGCCCCCCATCCGCGTCTTCGCCGCCTACCTGCCCACGGGCGGGGAGTTCGATCCGGGTCCCCTGGCCCAGCGTCTGCTCGCCCTGGGCGCAGAGCAGGTGCTGCCGCGGGTCCCGCAGGAGGGGTCGATGCAATTCGTCCTCGCCCCGCCAGACTGCGCGCTGGAGCCCGACGCCGCAGGGCAGCCGGCGCCGCCGCCCGGCGCGCCCGAGCGGCGTCCGGACCTGGTGATCGCCCCGCTCCTGGCCTTCGACCGCTTCGGCGGACGGCTGGGCCAGGGGGGCGGACACTACGACCAGGCGCTGGCGAAACTCCGCCGCACAGGTCCCGTCTTCGTCCTTGGACTGGCCTTTGCGGGCCAGGAGGTGGACAGGCTGGACCTCGAGGCCCACGATCAGCCCCTTGACGCCGTCCTCACCGAGGCCGGATACCGCCGCCTCCCGCAGGCCTGAAGGAACAGAATGCGCTTCGCCTTTTTCGGAGACGTGGTCGGCAAGTCCGGCCGGGACGGCCTCGCCGACCACCTGCCGGGCCTGCGCCGGCGCCTCGACCTGGAGTTCGTCATCGTCAACGCCGAGAACGCGGCGGCGGGATTCGGCATCACCGAGCGGACCGCCCGGGACCTGTTCGACGCCGGCGCTGACTGCCTCACCCTGGGCAACCATGCCTGGGACCAGAAGGAGGCCCTGACCTACATCGTCCGGGAGCCACGGCTGATCCGGCCGCTGAACTATCCCGTCCTGGCCGACGCGCCCGGACTGGGCGCCAACCTCTTCGAGACCCGCGGCGGCCGCCGGATTCTGGTGATCAACCTGCTGGGCCGGGTCCACATGGACAGCCTGGACGATCCCTTCGCGGCTGTAGATCGCGAGCTGGACAAGGCGCCCCTGGGCATGGTGGCGGACGCCATCGTGGTCGACATGCATGCCGAGGTGACCTCGGAGAAGATGGCCATGGGCCACTTCTGCGACGGGCGCGCCAGTCTCGTGGTCGGCACCCACACCCACGTGCCCACCGCCGACGCCCAGATCCTCCCCGGCGGCACCGCCTACCAGACCGACGCCGGCGCCTGCGCCGACTATGACAGCGTCATCGGCAATATGAAGGAGGAGCCGCTCCGTCGTTTCACCACCCGGATCTCCGGCGGCCGGTTCAAGCCGGCCGAGGGCCCGGCCACGGTGTGCGGGGTCTTCGTGGAGACCGACGACGCCACGGGCCTCGCCCGGCGGATCGCCCCGATCCGGATCGGCGGCCGGCTGACCGAGACCGTGCCGGACCTCAGTCCGGCCGTCGCCTGAAGAAGCGTACGAACCCGGAGGGCGGCTCTTCCCGGGCCTGCAACCGGGCCTGCAGCACCGACAGGCTGAGGCGCCCGGTCGCCTCGGGATCGAGAAGGGCGAACCGACGCGTAGCGGCCTTCGACTGCTCGTCCACGGTGATCTTGCCGTCATAGTTCAGGTCCGCGCCCCGGACGGGCTGGGGCTCATCCAGGAGACCGAAGGAGGCGGCGCCTTCCAGGCCCCGGGCGCGCGGCGCCGGTCCGCCGCCGTCGGGGCGGTCGCTCCGGAACACCGCCGACTGGGGCAGGATCTCCGGCGCGACCTCATTCTCGTAGGCGGTGTTCTCGAAGCCATCGACGCGACCGTCGCGATTGGTATCGAGCCGGGCGAGGAATCGCAGTCCGTCCGCCCTGAACTCCGCGGGACTCACAGAGCCGTCACGGTCAGAGTCGGCGCCGGAGAACCAGTCCGCCAGCCCGGCCCGGGAACGGAAGGGTTCGCCGAAAGGGCTGATGAAGAGACCGTCTCCCGGCGTCGGCGGGGCCGCCTGGGCTGCCCCGGCTGTCAGCAGCAGCAGGACGAAGCCGGACGCGGCGCGGCCAGTCGGGCGGCGGCGGGGCGAGGGGCAAGGACTCATGATGCGGACTCCCGGGCAGGGAAGAAGACAGAACGCCTCGCCTGCGGCGTCAATGCGGCGAGCCTACATTTCGCATTACAGCGGACTTGTCATCGCCTCCGGCGTCCCCGCATCCTGCGGCATGGGCGAGGAAGGTGCGCCCGCTCCGGAACAGGGAAAAGAGGTCCGACATGCTGCACTTTCTCATCCGCGCCGCCTTCGCGGCCTTTGGCCTGGCCATCGCCGCCCGGTTGGTCGGCGGAATCACCTACGACGCGCCGATGACGCTCTTCCTGGCGGCGCTCCTGCTGGGACTGGTGAACGCCCTGCTCCGGCCTCTGCTCATCCTGTTGACCCTGCCCCTGACCGTGCTGACCTTCGGGCTCTTTCTGCTGGTGATCAACGCGGCGATGATCCTGCTGGTGTCCCGGATCATCCCAGGCTTCCAGGTCGCAGGCTTCACCCCGGCCCTGCTCGCCGCCCTGATCACTGGAGTGACCAGCTGGGCTGCATACATGCTGCTGGGCGATATCAATCGCCTGACCGCCCGCAACGGCTGACCCCGGGGCGACTCACGGCCCACGAAAAAAGGGGGCGGAGCCTGAAGCCCCGCCCCCCTGACTTTCGGGAAACGACCTGGATCAGAAGTCCATGTCGCCCATGCCGCCCATGCCGCCGGGCATGCCCGGAGCGCCGCCGGCGCCGCCCTTCTTGGGGGCCTCGACGATGGCGGCTTCCGTGGTGATCAGCAGGCCGGCCACCGAGGCGGCGTCCTGCAGGGCGGTGCGGACCACCTTGGCCGGATCGATGACCCCGGCCTTGACCATGTCGACGTACTCTTCGGTCTGGGCGTTGAAGCCGAAGGTGGCCGAGCTGTTCTCGAGCACCTTGCCGACCACGATGGAGCCTTCGACGCCGGCGTTTTCAACGATTTGCCGGATCGGGGCCTGAAGGGCGCGGCGCACGATGGCGACGCCAGCCTCCTGGTCGTCATTGTCACCCTTCAGGCCGTCGAGGGCCTTGGAGGCCTTCAGGAGGGCCACGCCGCCGCCGGGCACGATGCCTTCTTCCACGGCCGCGCGGGTCGCGTTGAGGGCGTCGTCGACGCGGTCCTTCTTTTCCTTCACCTCGACCTCGGTCGAACCGCCGACGCGGATGACGGCGACGCCGCCGGCCAGCTTGGCCAGCCGCTCCTGCAGCTTTTCCTTGTCATAGTCCGAGGTGGTGTCCTCGATCTGGCGCTTGATCTGGCCGATGCGGGCCTCGATGCCGTCCTTGGCGCCGGCGCCGTCGACGATGGTGGTGTCGTCCTTGGTGATCGACACCTTCTTGGCGCGGCCCAGCATGTCGAGGGTCACGTTCTCAAGCTTGATGCCGAGGTCCTCGGAGATCAGCTCGCCGCCGGTCAGGATGGCGATGTCCTCCAGCATGGCCTTGCGGCGGTCGCCGAAGCCCGGAGCCTTGACAGCCGCGACCCGCAGGCCGCCGCGCAGCTTGTTGACCACCAGGGTGGCCAGGGCTTCGCCCTCGACGTCTTCGGCGATGATCAGCAGGGGACGGCCGGACTGCACGACGGCCTCGAGGACCGGCAGCAGGGGCTGAAGGGAGGTCAGCTTCTTCTCGAAGAGCAGAATGAGCGGCTCGTCGAGTTCGGCCTCCATCTTGTCGGCATTCGTGATGAAGTAGGGCGACAGGTAGCCGCGGTCGAACTGCATGCCCTCGACGACGTCGAGTTCCGTCTCGGCGGTCTTGGCCTCCTCGACCGTGATCACGCCTTCGTTGCCGACCTTGTCCATGGCCTTGGCGATCATCTCGCCGACCTCGGTGTCGCCGTTGGCGGAGATGGTGCCGACCTGCGCGATCTCGGCGTTTGTGGTGACCTTGCGCGAGGATTCCTTGATGGACTCCACGACCTTGGCCACGGCCTTGTCGACGCCGCGCTTCAGGTCCATCGGATTCATCCCCGCGGCGACCGACTTCATGCCCTCGACCACGATGGCCTGGGCCAGGACGGTGGCGGTGGTGGTGCCGTCGCCCGCCTTGTCGTTAGTCTTGGAGGCGACTTCACGGATCAATTGGGCGCCGAGGTTCTCGAAGCGGTCGGCCAGCTCGATTTCCTTGGCGACGGACACGCCGTCCTTGGTCGAGCGCGGCGCGCCGAAGGACTTCTCGATGACCACGTTCCGGCCCTTGGGGCCGAGGGTCACCTTTACGGCGTTGGCGAGGGTGTTGACGCCGCGCAGCATCCTGTCGCGGGCGTCGGAACCGAAATAGACGTCTTTAGCAGCCATTGGCGTACTCTTTTCGAAAGGGATTGTTGGGTCTGGAAGGCGGTCGGGGGATCTATTCGATCACGCCGAGGACGTCGCTTTCCTTCATGATGAGAAGGTCGGCGCCGTCGATCTTGACTTCGGTGCCGGACCACTTGCCGAACAGGATGCGGTCACCCTTCTTCAGGTCGAGGGGCTGGATCTTGCCGGCTTCATCGCGAGCTCCAGGGCCGACGGCGATGACTTCGCCTTCCTGGGGCTTTTCCTTAGCGGTGTCGGGGATGATGATCCCGCCCTTGGTCTTCTGTTCTTCTTCGACGCGCTTCACGAGGACGCGGTCACCGAGGGGACGAAACGCCATGTCTAGGTCTCTCCGTTCAGGACGAGGGTTTTCGGAACGCCCGGGCCGAAGCTGCTGTTGGCAGCCGATGCACCCGAGTGCTAACGCGTGGGGGAGTTAGGGTGGGGCCGGTTCGGAGTCAAGCGCAGGACCTCGAAATCAGGGACGCAGTTCCGGTTGGACCCGAGCCTTCGCCGCCGCTAAGGTCCCGCCAAGCTGTGACGCCACAACAAGGAAACGCCCATGCGCCGCGCCCCCGCGATCGCCGCCCTCTCGGTCCTCGTCCTCGCCTTGCCTGCCGTCGCCGAGACCTGGACGGCGTACACCCAACCGACCGACAAGGGCCTGCAGTGGTCCTTCGACGCCGACTATTCCTACCGCGACGCCGCTTCGGGCCGGATCGTGGTGATGACCGCCATCGGCAAGGTGGGCGCGACGCCCCGGATGGGCCCCTCCGCGCCTGGCGCCGCCGACGGCGTGGGCTTTGTCTACGCCCTCGACTGCAAGGCCAAGAACCTCATCCCCATGGGCAGCTATTCGCCGAAGAAGCCTCTGGAGATCGCCGGCGGCTGGCGCGACTCCGCGCCCAAGAAGGCGGACGGGGCCGACGACGCGGCCCTGATGCGCCAGGTCTGTGACGCCTCCGCCTCCCTGCCCACAAAGTAGCCGGGATCTGACGGCGCCTTCGGGCGGCCCACAGGGGCCGCCCTTTTCTTTGAGCCGGATTTCACCTCATGCCGACAGGGACCCGTTCGGCGTCGCGCTCTGCGCGGATCTTCATCTGAAGGTCGCCATGTTTCGCCAGCTCCATTCGGGCGATGGTGCGGTTGTGAACTTCGTCCGGGCCATCGGCCAGGCGCAGGGTGCGCTGGCTGGCATAGGCCTTGGCCAGTCCGAAGTCGCTCGTCACGCCGCCGCCTCCATGGGCCTGTATGGCGTCGTCAATGACCTTGATGGCCATGGTCGGCGCCTGGACCTTGATCATGGCGATCTCCATCCGGGCGACCTTGTTCCCGGCCTTGTCCATCATGTCGGCGGCCTTGAGACACAGCAGGCGGGTCATCTCGATGTCGATGCGGGCCCGGGCGATGCGCTCCTCCCAGACAGAGTGTTCGGAGATGTACTTGCCGAAGGCCTTCCGGGTCATGAGCCGACGGCACATCTTCTCCAGGGCCACCTCGGCGGCGCCGATGGTGCGCATGCAGTGATGAATACGCCCCGGCCCCAGGCGGGCCTGGCTGATCTCGAAGCCGCGGCCCTCGCCCAGGACCAGGGACTCCGCCACCGGCACCCGGACATTCTCCAGCAGGACCTCGGCGTGACCGTGCGGGGCGTCGTCATAGCCAAAGACCGGCAGCATGCGCAGGACCTTGATCCCAGGCGCGTCGAGGGGCACGAGGACCTGCGATTGCTGGGCGTGCAGAGCGGCGTCGGTATTGGTCTTGCCCATGACGATCGCGACCTTGCAGCGGGGGTCTCCCACGCCCGAGGACCACCACTTTCGCCCATTGATCACGTAGTGATCGCCGTCCCGGTCAATGCGAGTCTCGATGTTGGTGGCGTCGGAGGAGGCCACCAGAGGCTCGGTCATCAGGAAGGCCGAGCGAATCTCGCCGCGCATCAGGGGGGTCAACCACTGATCCTTCTGCTCACGGGTTCCGAAGCGGTTCAGCACTTCCATGTTGCCGGTGTCCGGCGCCGAGCAGTTGAACACCTCCGAGGCGAAGCCGACCCGGCCCATGATCTCTGCGATCGGGGCATACTCAAGGTTGGACAGCTGCACCCCCTCGAAGACGAAGGTGTCGTCCACGTGGGGGTGGCCGGAGTCCGGCGGCATGAACATGTTCCAGAGGCCAGCGGCCCGGGCCTTGGCCTTGAGGGTCTCCACGACCGGGATCACCTTCCAGGGATCGCCCTCGGCCTGCTGGGCCTCGTAGATCGCAACAGCGGGATGGATGTGCTCATCCATGAAGTTGCTGACGCGGCGGATGAGTTCCTTCTGGCGGGGCGAATACTCGAAATCCATGACGGTCGCCTTTCCTTCAAGCGCCCACCGGGGCGCCGGGGGTCGCGCGCTGCGGAGTGTCCAGGCCCGGGTCCCGCCCGTCCTTGATCTGGCTCAACCGGGACTGGCCAATTCGATCGAGGCGCGCCAGCATGAGGCATGGCCCTGGAACTTCCCCACCGCGCGCTCTCCAACGCCTTCGTGACCCTTGAACCTCTGTCAGAAGCCCACCGCGAGCCGCTGCGCGCCGCCTGCGCCGCCGACCCGGACATCTGGGAGGCGCAATACTCGCTCTCTCTCCTGGGCGAGCACTTCGACCGATTCTGGATGGAGAAGCGGCCGGCCGACGCCGCCTCGGGCGCCTGGAGGCACTTCGCGGTGATGATCGGCGACCGCTGCGTCGGCCTGACGGCCTTCCTGAAGATAGACCGGGCCAACGCCGGGCTGGAGATCGGCCTGACCTACTACGCGCCGGAGGCCAGGGGCGGCCCCGTCAACCCCTCCGCCAAGCGGCTTCTCCTCGGCGAGGCGTTCGAGGCGGGCTTTGGCCGCGTCCAGTTCCATGTGGACGAGACCAACGCCCGCTCGCGTGCCGCCGTCCTGAAGCTCGGGGCGACCTTCGAGGGCGTCCAGCGCTGGGACCGGATCGTCTGGACGGGCCGCCGGCGCAGCACTGCGATCTATTCGATCATCGCCACCGAATGGCCCGCCGTCCGGGCGGCGTTGGACCAGCGGCTCGCCGCCTTCAGCCCCTGACGCCGATGACCCGGCCTCAACGCACGGGCGCGGTCCGGGTCTGGCTCTCGGCGAAGAAGACCTGACCGGCGTGCTCAGCCACTTCCTGGGCGGTATAGGGCCGGCCAGGCTGGAAGCCCTCGGTCTCCAGCATCTTGATCTCGCGGACGCCGCGGGAGGAGACGCCCAGGACCTTGCCGGTATGGTCGGCCGCCAGGTCCGAGACCATGTAGAGTACGCCCGGCGCCACGTTCTCCGGCAGGCTCAACGGGTCCGGCTCGCGGCCGGCCCGGCCAGGCAGGTCGGCGGTCATGCGGGTGTAGGCGCCGGGCGCCAAGCCCATAACGCGTATGCCGTACTTGCGGCCCTCGATGGCCAGAACCCGCATGAAGCCATAAATTCCCGCCTTGGCCGCCCCGTAGTTCGACTGGCCGAAATTGCCGTAGAGGCCCGAGGTGGAGCTGGTCATGACGATGACCCCAGGGCGACCGTTGTCCTTCAGCCACTTCCAGACCGGCATGGTGCAGCAATAGGTTCCCTTCAGGTGGACCTTGACCACCAGATCCCAGTCCGCCTCGCTGGTGTTGGCGAAGGACTTGTCGCGGAGGATTCCGGCGTTGCAGACCAGGATGTCGACCTGGCCGAAGGCGTCGAGTGCGGTCTTCAGTATGTTCTCGCCGCCTTCCATGGTCGAAACGTCATCGCCGTTCGCCACGGCCCGGCCGCCTTCGGCGAGGATGTCGTTGACCACCTTCTGCGCCGCGCTGACGGAGCCATCCCCCGAGCCGTCCCGGGCGCCGCCCAGGTCATTGACCACGACCGCCGCGCCTTCGCGGGCGAAGAGGCGTGCGTAAGCCTCGCCGAGGCCGCCGCCGGCGCCCGTTATGATGGCGACCTTACCGTCGAGAAGTCCCATGGTGCATCTCCCCAATGCCGTGTTGCGGGCCGCATCTTCCAACCGGCCCGCAAGGGAGTCGAGTCCATGGCCCAAGACACGGCCTAAGTCCTTTCAGACTCCACAAGCCGGTCAGTTGGAGTAGGGTCGAGGCCGGGCCGGCGCACCAGACGCCGGCGGGTCGGGGGAAGCGGCGTGCCGGAATCCATACCTACCGGCGAGGCCCACGGGCCCGGCGCCATCGTCGATCCGCCCATGGCCGCCGAGCTGGCGGGGGACGGCCGGATGAGCCGGGGCGCGGTGGCCTGGTCGCTCTTCGAGGGCGCCCGCAACCCCTATGTTGTGCTGATCACCATCTACATCTTCGCCCCCTACGTGGCCTCGGTCATGATCGGCGACCCTGTTCGAGGGCAGGCGGTGATCTCCCAGTGGAGCCAGTATGCGGGCTGGATCATCATGGCCACGGCGCCCTTCCTCGGAGCCTCCATAGACCAGCTGGGTCGCCGGAAGATCTGGCTGGGCCTGGTGGTCGCGGCCATGGTCCCGATGATGGCGGCGCTCTGGTGGGCCAAGCCGGACGGCTCTGGCCTGTCGGTTACGGTCACCATGCTGCTCATCACCCTGATCGGCCTGGGTTTCGCCTTCTCCGAGGTGCTGCACAACTCCCTGCTCATCCGTGCGGCGGGCATGCGAGCTGCGCACAAGGCGTCAGGCCTGGCGCTCGCCTTGGGCAACGGCTTCTCGGTCCTCGCCCTCGGCTTCACGGCCTGGGCCTTCGCCCTGCCGGGGCGGGTCGACTGGGCCTGGGTGCCGGACGCCCCCCTCTTCGGCCTCGACACGGCCGCCCACGAGCACGAGCGGATCGTCGCCCTGCTCGCCGCCGGCATCTTCGCCATCGGCGCCCTGCCCCTGTTCCTGTTCACGCCGGACGCGCCCGCGACAGGGACGCCCGTCCTCAAGGCCTTCCGGAACGGAGCGCGCCAGCTCTGGGAGATGCTGGCCACCGTCCGGAACTACCGCGACGCGGCCATCTACCTCCTGAGCCGCATGGCCTTCGTCGACGGTATGAACGCGATCCTGATCTACGCCGGGGTCTACGCCGTGGGCGTGATGAAGTGGCAGGCCCTCGAAATGCTCGCCTATGGAATCCTCCTGTCCATCCTGGCCGTGCTTGGGGGCTTTGTCGGGCGTTGGATGGACGCCGCCTTCGGCCCCAAGAACGCCCTGCGGGTGGCCATCTTCATCTCCATCCTGGGCATCGTCGCCATGCTCGGCATGTCGCCCAGCCGCATCCTCTACTTCTGGACCTTCGATCCCGCAGCCTATCCGCCCGTCTGGGAGGGGCCGGTCTTCCGCACCCTGCCCGAAGTGATCTTTCTGCTGATCGGCTTCGTGAACGCGGTCTTCATCACCGCCCAATACGCCTCGGCCCGCACCATGCTGACCCGGCTGACGCCCCCAGAGAAGACGGGGGCCTTCTTCGGCGTCTACGCCCTCTCCGGCGTGGCCACCGGCTGGCTGGGGCCCATGATGGTGAACTTCGGCACCAACGTGACCCGTACCCAGCAGGGCGGCTTTGCGATGGTCATCATTCTCTTGGTCGCCGGCCTTATCGGTCTCGGATTTGTGCGCGGAGGCGGAAGAAATCTCGAGACCTGAATGCAGATCTCCTGATCTGACTTACTGTTAACTATATCTGTAAACCAAATTCAGTGGGTCGGTTTCAACTCATTGTCTTTCGGATTTACTTTGCGTTAATGTGGACCGGCCAAGGGTATCTCCGAGTGCGTGGGGAAGCCGAAAGGCTCAGCCGGGGCGTGGGGACTCCCGCCCTCCCGCGGCACGGGAGAACAGAATGTCCAGGTTGCTCGCCAGGGTCCTCCGGCAGGAGGCCTCCGCGCCCATTGTCGAGTTCGGGGTCGTCGCGGCCCTGATTACGGCTGTGCTGCTGACAGCGGCCAGCCTCGGCCCCAGTCGGCAGCCGAACCTGGATGCGCCGCCGGCCCTCCGTTCCGATCCTCGCTGATCCTTATCCTGCCGACCGCCGTTGCGGCGGGCAGCGCTTTGGCCCAAATGAACCGGAGGGCCCGCGCGGGGCGCATCCGGAAACACGATCATGCCCGTCACCGTCACGCCTGAAGCCGGCGCAACGCCCGTTCCGGTCGTCGCCCTCCGCGAGGAGGACCTTTCGGCCTGGCGCGAGGGCGCCTCGCCCCTGGAACAGGGTCTTGCCGGCCCGGAGTTCAGGGCCCGGCCAGGTCAGATGGTGGTCGTCCCGGGGCCTGATGGGAAGCCGGCCCGGGTCCTGCTCGGACTGGGCGCCTCGCCCGGCGAGGCTACCGCCTTCCGGACCCTGGCCGGGCGCCTGCCCCCGGGCGACTTCCGGCTGGAAGGCAAGCCCGGCGACATGGAGCCTACCGAGGCCGCCCTGGCCTTCGCCCTGGGCCTCTACCGCTTCGAGCGTTACCGGCGCCGCGACGCCGCCCCGCCCCGTCTGGTCACTCCAGGCGCCGACGAGGCCCAGGTCGCGAACCTGGCCGGGGCCTGCGCCCTCGCCAAAGACCTGATCAACACACCCGCCAATGACCTTGGGCCCGCCGAGCTCGAGGGCGCGGCTCGCGAACTTGCGGGACGCTTCGGCGCGCAGATCGAGGTGATCACTGGGGATGAGCTCCTCACGAAGGGATATCCCGCCGTCCATGCCGTGGGTCGGGCGGCGGCCCCCGGCCGTGAGCCGCGGATGATCGAGATCACCTGGGGTGAGGCGGGGCGGCCCGGGGTCGCCCTGGTCGGCAAGGGCGTGGTGTTCGACACCGGCGGCCTTGACCTCAAGCCCTCCGCCGGTATGCGGCTCATGAAGAAGGACATGGGCGGCGCGGCCCATGTCCTGGCCCTGGGCGCCATGGTCATGGAGGCCTGCCTGCCAGTGCGGCTGTCCGTCCTCATCCCGGCTGTTGAGAACGCCGTGAGCGGGGACGCCATGCGTCCCGGCGATGTCCTGGCCACGCGCAAGGGGCTGAGCGTGGAGGTCGGAAACACCGACGCCGAGGGGCGACTGATCTTGGCCGACGCCCTCACCCGTGCGTCGGAGCTCTCCCCTGACCTTACCCTGGACCTCGCCACCCTGACCGGCGCCGCCCGGGTCGCCCTTGGGCCCCAGCTGCCGCCCTTCTTCACGGACGACGAAGACCTGGCCGCCGCCATCGAGGCGGGTGCGCGCAAGGCGTCCGATCCCGTCTGGCGCCTGCCGCTCTGGAAGGGATACCTGGCCTCCCTGGAGACCGAGATCGCCGATCTGAAAAACGATCCGGACGCCTGGGCCCAGGCCGGCGCCATGACCGCGGCCCTCTTCCTTCAGAAGTTCGCCCCCGCTGGCGCCTGGGCCCATTTCGACATCTTCGCCTGGAACCCCCGGGCCCAGCCCGGATACCCGGTGGGCGGAGAGGCTCAGGCCATCCTGGGGCTGTTCGCCATGCTGAAGGCCCGCTACGCGTGAAGCCCGACCCCCGCCTCACCCTCGCCCGGCCGGACCTCGCCGCCGGCGTCCTTGAGGGCCGCCTGGACGCCCGGCGGTTCGAGCGGCCCAGGCGGATGCAGGTCGCGGTCCCGGCGGCGTCTATCCGCCGCGCACCGCGACCGGACGCCGAGCAGCTGGACCAGATCCTGCTGGGCGAGCGCTTCGATGTCCTTGAGACCCGCGACGGCTTCGCCTGGGGCCAGGCGGTCCGGGACGGGTATGTCGGTCATGTGGCCTTCGGCGCCCTGGCGCCGGAAGGCCCCCCGCCGACGCACTGGGTGCGGGTTCCCCTGACCTACGGGTTCGAAGCCCCCTCCATCAAGTCGCGTCCGACAGGCCCGATCTCCCTCAACAGCCTGGTGACCGTCACCGCCAGGGAGGGACGGCTGGCGCTCTGCGAGGCCGGCTTCTGGGTTCCGGAGTCCCACCTGGCGTCTTTGGGCGACGTCGCGGATGACCCCGCCGCCATCGCCGAGGCGCACCTCGGCGCCGCTTATCTCTGGGGCGGTCGGGAAGGGTGCGGGATCGACTGCTCGGGCCTCGTCCTCCAGTCCCTCCTTGCCTGCGGGCGCGCCTGCCCGCGGGACTCAGACCTGCAGCAGGCCCTGGGCGCATCCGTGGCGGCGGCGGATCTGGATCGGGGGGACCTCGTCTTCTGGAAAGGTCACGTCGCCATCCTCCTGGACGGCGCCCGGATCATCCACGCCAACGCCCATCACATGGCGGTGGCGCAGGAGCCCCTGCGGGAGGCGATCAAGAGAATTCGCGAGTCCGGCGGCGGCGAGCCCACGGCCTTCAGGCGCCCCCTGGCCCGGACCCGGCCAGGACCCAACTGACCCCGTCGGACGACGAAACTCAGGCCGCGGGCTTGGTGGCGGCGGCTGGAGCCGCACCGGCGGCGGGAACCGCACCAGCGGCGGAAGCCGCACCGGCGGGCGCTGCGCCCTCGGTCGGGACCGCTGGCGCCGCCGCGGCGGCCGGATTCGGCGCCGGGAGGGGCAGGGTTCCGCCCTGGGCGCGCAGATAGGCGATAATGTTGACCCGGTCTTCGGACTTCTTGAGGCCGACAAAGGACATCTTGGTGCCCGGAATATACTTCTGGGGGGCCCTCAGGTATTCGTAGAGGTGTAGGTCATCCCAGACAGGCTGCTTGGCCCCGAACTCGATCATGGCCGTCGAGTAGGCGAAACCCGCGTGCACTCCCGGCTTCATGCCGACAACACCCCAAAGGTTGGGACCTGTGCCATTTGCGCCGCCGTTGGCGATATTGTGGCAGGCTTGGCACTTGGCGAAGACAGCCTCACCGGCCTTCACGTCGGCGACAGGAAGAACGGTCCCGAAATCAGGAATCACCTCGGCGACGGGCGCATCGCCGCCGCCCTCTACGGTCGCCTCGATGAGATAGCCAGGCTTTTCCGGCGCCTCGACGTTGAAGAGCCCCGTCGTGATTTCCCGAAGCCCGACGATGGCCAGAGCCGTCGCCAAGCCGGCGCCTGCGATCTTGTTGAAGGTCAGATTGCTCATCGTCCCGAAACCGATTTTTCCCGGGACCACAGCCCCGTCACCCAGAACCTGCAGGGCCGAATGAGGGCCCC
Source organism: Phenylobacterium sp. (assembly GCA_020401865.1). GTDB lineage: Bacteria > Pseudomonadota > Alphaproteobacteria > Caulobacterales > Caulobacteraceae > Phenylobacterium. Next base: position 527,714 of record JADCAS010000004.1, read on the forward strand.
AGGGACAGGAGATTCTCCGCCCCTTATTGCGTTGGCGTCTCTTACACGCTACCGGCGCTCGCGCAACCGGGCAGATGGCCCCGCGGCCCAGGTTCATGACTCCGATCCTCCTTATCCCCGCCCGAATGGCTGCAACGCGACTCCCCGGAAAGCCTCTGGCGGAGATCGGCGGGCTGCCCATGATCGTGCGCGTCCTGCGCCAGGCGGAGGCCGCGGGCGTCGGGCCTGTTGCGGTGGCGGCCGGGGATGCGGAGATCGTGGAGGCCGTCGAGGCGGCGGGCGGGCGGGCGGTCCTGACGGATCCGGGGCTGCCCTCGGGCTCGGACCGGATTGTCGCCGCCCTGCACACCCTCGACCCGGAAGGCCGCCACGACGTGGTGATCAACCTCCAGGGCGATATCCCCTTCATCGCCCCGGAGGCGATCCGCGCCTGTGTCGGGCTGCTGGCCGATCAGCCGGCCGCCGACATCTCGACGGTGATGGTGGCGGAGGCCAGTCCGGCGGACCGGTCCAACCCCGACATGCCCAAGGTGGTGGCCGCCATGGCGCCGGATCGGCGCTCGGGCAGGGCTCTCTACTTCACCCGCTCCGTCCTCTTTGGCGAGGGTCCGGTCTGGATCCACCACGGGATCTACGGCTACCGGCGCCGGGCGCTGGAGCAATTCACCGCCGCCCCGCCCTCGCCTCTCGAGCAGCGCGAGCGGCTGGAGCAGCTTCGGGCGCTGGAGCTGGGCATGACGATCTGGTCGGCCGTACTGGACGAGGCGCCGATCTCGGTGGACAACCCAGCGGACCTGGAGCGCGCCCGCGCCCACGCCCGCCGAATCGGAGGTCGGGCATGAACCGAAACCGGATCGCCTTTCAGGGTGAGCTGGGGGCCAACAGCCATGAGGCCTGCCAGGCCGCCTTCCCGGATATGGACCCCGTGCCCTGCGCCACCTTCGAGGACGCCTTCGAGGCGGTCCGATCGGGGGACTGTCAGCTGGGCATGATCCCGGTGGAGAACTCCATCGCCGGGCGGGTGGCGGACGTCCACCACCTCCTGCCATCTTCCGGCTTGCGGATTATCGGCGAGCACTTCAAACCCATTCACTTCCAGCTGATGGCCAATCCAGGGGTGCGGATAGAGGACCTGAAGTCCGTCGCCTCGATGCCGATCGCCCTCGCCCAGTGCCGAGGCGTCATCACGCGCCTGGGCCTGACGCGCGAGTCGGTCAGCGACACCGCCCTGGCGGCCCGCCGGCTCTCCGAGCACCCGGACCGGACCCAGGCGGCGATCGCCCCGGCCCTGGCGGCGCGGCTCTATGGCCTCGAGATCCTGGAGAGGGATATCGAGGACACCCACAACAACACGACCCGCTTCCTGATCATGACCGCCGACGCCAACGCCCCGGCGCCGGCGGCCGGCGTGAAGTGCGTCACCAGCTTCGTCTTCCGCGTCCGGAACCTGCCGGCGGCTCTCTACAAGGCCCTCGGGGGCTTCGCCACGAATGGCGTGAACATGACCAAGCTCGAGAGCTACATGGAGAACGCCGCCTTCACCGCGACCTTCTTCTATTCCGAGATCGACGGTCGCCCGGAAGATGCTCCCGTCGCTCGGGCCTTCGAGGAACTGCAGTTCTTCTCGGAGCGGTTCGAGATCCTCGGCGTCTACCCCGCTGCCCCCTACCGGGCCCAGGTCGTCTAGCGCACAAGCGCCGGCGGAATGAAGATCTGGGGGGTCGGCTGAAGCCTTAGCCCCCCTCCGCCCAGGCCTTGATCAGCTGGTGGGCGATGGCCATGCCGCCAGGGGCGAAACTGCCCTTGATCTCTCCGGCCAGCAGGGCCCGGGCCTCCTCTCGAGTGTACCAGCGCACCTCCGACAGCTCCGTCTGGTCAGGACGGGCGTCGTCGCTGTCGACCTCTGCGATCAGGCCGATCATCAGGGAATTCGGGAAGGGCCAGGGCTGGGTGGAGTGGTAGGTCACCGAGGTCGTCCTCAGTCCCGCCTCCTCGAAGAGTTCGCGGGCGCAGGCCTCCTCGATGCTCTCGCCGGGCTCCAGGAAGCCGGCCAGGGCCGAGAACATGCCCGGGGGCCAGATCTCCTGGCGTCCGAGCATGCAGCGGTCACCATGGACCGCCAGCATGATCACAACCGGGTCCGTCCGGGGGAAGTGTTCGGCGCCGCAGGCCGGGCACTCCCGCTTCCAGCCGCCCTCGGCGGAGCGTGTGGGCTCGCCACAGACCGAGCAGGCCCTGTGCTTGCGCCGCCATTCGAAGACGCCCTTGGCGGTGCCGACGATGGCGATCTCGCCCCCTGGCAGGCTGGACGCCAGGGCCCGGGCGTCCTCGAATCGTCCCATGCCCTGGAGCGGGCCGTCCGTGGGATCCGCCGGGCCTTCCAGGTCGACGGCGAAGACCGCCGTGTCCTGCCACAGACCCATGAAAAGCAGGCGCTCTGGGCCGCCAGCGAGGTCCTCGATAAGCCGCGAAGGCATATAGGCGATCTGGGTCCCGCCGGAGCCGGACCGCTCCACGAGGGCCTTGCCGTTCCAGAGGACGAGACCCAGGGACTGGTCGGAGGAGAGGCGCTCGGCGAGCCAGGCGGAGTCCTTCCGGCGCTCGCTGGCGCGGTCCAGGGGGTTGCCGGCGAAGGTGTTCTGGAAGGCAGTCAGGGGCATGACTCGTCTTTTATCCCACAGGCGGCGATCTGCACACGCTTGCATGCGGGGCGAGGGACCGCGATATAGGGGGTGGAGATCGGCGATGGGCGGACGCCTCGCCAACCCGGTCAGGTCCGGAAGGAAGCAGCCGTAACGAGTCCCGTTCCGGGTCGTTGTCCGATCTCCACCCAGCCCGCATGGCGACCATGGCCGAAGAAGATTTCACGCCCGAACCCGAAGCGCCGGAGCGTGATCCCGACACCGCGGACATGTTCGGCGGTCCGGCGCCTTCGCAGACCCCCGCGCCGGCCCCGGTCCAGACCGGCGCCGCCTACACCGTCATCGCCCGCAAGTACCGCCCGCGGACCTTCGAGGACCTCTATGGCCAGGAGGCCATGGTCCGGACCCTGCGCAACGCCTTCGCGGCGGGACGCATCGCCCACGCCTTCATGCTCACCGGCGTGAGGGGGGTGGGGAAGACGACAACCGCACGGCTCCTGGCCCGGGCTCTGAACTTTCAGACCGACGCCATCGACGCCCCCAGCCTCGACCTGTCTGTCGAGGGCCGGCACTGCCGCGCCATCATCGAGGGCAGGCACATGGACGTGCTGGAGCTGGACGCCGCCAGCCGGACCGGCGTGGGCGACATGCGCGACCTCCTGGACGGCGTGCGCTACGCCCCGGTGGAAGCGCGCTACAAGGTCTACATCATCGACGAAGTGCACATGCTCTCGACGGGGGCGTTCAACGCCCTCCTGAAGACCCTCGAAGAGCCGCCGCCCCACGCCAAATTCATCTTCGCCACCACCGAAATCCGGAAGGTGCCCGTCACCATCCTCTCGCGCTGCCAGAGGTTCGACCTGCGCCGCGTGGAGCCCGAGGACATCATCCGCAACCTGCAGATGATCCTGGAAGCCGAGGGCGTGCGGGTGGAGGCCGAGGGCCTGACCCTGATCGCCCGGGCCGCGGAGGGTTCGGTCCGCGACGCTCAGTCCCTGCTGGACCAGGCCATTGTCCAGGCCGATCCCGGGCAGACGGTCCCCGCCGCCCTGATCCGCGAGATGCTGGGCCTTGCCGACAGGGCCGGGACCCTCGACCTCTTCGAGCTTGTGCTCAAGGGCGATCCCGGCGGGGCGGTCGGCGCCTTTCGTCACCTCTACGCCCTCGGCGCCGATCCGGCGCAGGTGGTCCTCGACCTGATGGAGCATGTCCATGGCGCCTCCGTCGCCAGGGCGGTGGGGCCCCAGGCCCTGATCCTGCCGAAGGATCAGGCCGCCCGGCTGGCCGCCGCCGGCGCAGCGGTCTCCGCCCCCATCCTGGCCCGCCTCTGGCAGATGCTTCTGAGGGCGCATGAGGAGGTCGGGCGAGCGCCGGATCCCGCAGCGGCGACCGACATGGCCCTCATCCGCCTGGCCCACGCGGCCGACCTGCCGGGTCCCGAGGAGGCGCTGAAGCTCCTGAGGTCCGGGGAGACCCCCGGCGTCGGGGGGGTCACGGGCGGCGGCGGCGCGAGCGCGGCCTCCGGCGGTGCAGCCCGGGCCCTGGCGCCCCAGGGCGCCCCACAGGGGGAGCCCCAGGCCGAGGCCCGCCCCGGTGCGGTCCTGCAGACCTTCGAGGACCTGGTCGGCCTCATCGACGCCGAGCGGGACATCGCCCTGAAACTGGACGTCGAGCGGTTTGTCAGGCCGATCAGCTTCCGTCCCGGCGTTCTGGAGTTCGAACCAGCGCCCGGCGCGCCCGCCAACCTGGCCCAGCGTCTGGTGAGCCGCCTCAAGGCCTGGACCGGTCAGCCCTGGCTGGTGGCCGCACAGGGCGGCGGCGGGGCCGAGAGCCTCTGGGAGCGCCAGACCCGAGAGACGCGCGAGACCCGGGCGGAGATCGCCCAGGACCCCTTCGTCCTGTCCCTCCTCGAGGCCTTCCCCGGGTCCGAGGTCGTCCACATCCGCCACCTGCCCCCGCCCGAACCCGCCCTGGTCGATGACCTTGGGGAAGCGGCGGCGGAAGATTAGGTTCGATCGAGATCCAGGGTTCGCGGGTTTGCACTTTTGCGGAGGCCTGTGAGGCCCGCAAAGCGGCGCACTCTGGGGGGCCCGGCATGGGACAGAACGGCTCCTCTCTCGCCCGGAAAGGCTGGAGGCCCTGGCGATCTGAGCCGATCACTCGACCGGATCGGAGCCCAGGTCGCAACTTCCTAAGCCTCTGAGGCCGCTTCGCCGGGAGTTCCCCCCGAGAGAAGCCTCTGGATGGGCTGGACCTCGCAGGCGGCTATTCCAGTCCCAGAGCTCGGGAAAGGGCCTCCACGGTCCGATCGACGTCGGCGTCGGCCATGGCGGGAAACAGGGGCAGGCTGAGGCACCGGCGGTACCAGGCCGCAGCACCGGGCAGGTCCAGGGGACCGTAACGCTGCACATAATAGGGCTGGGCATGGACCGGGATGTAGTGGACCTGGGACCCGATCCCCTCCGCCGCCAGGGCCTCGACCACCTGCCGGCGACGTCGGCCGACGGCCTCGAAGTCGATGAGAACGGTCAGGAGGTGCAGGACCGGCCGGCTCCAGTCCGGGGTCGAGGCGAGCCGCACATGCGGGGCCAGGGGCGCGAGGGCGACGGCATAGCGGGCCGCCAGGTCGCGGCGGCGGGCTGCAAAGGCGGGCAGGCGCTTCAACTGGGACTGGCCAAGGGCGCAGAGGATGTCCGGCAGCCGGTAGTTGAAGCCTGGCTCGCGCATCTCATAGAGCCAAGGATCGGCCCCAATGGGACGCTCCATGCCGTGGCTGCGCAGTCGGCGCATGCGGGCGGCGAGGCCCTCGTCTGCAGTGGTGATCATGCCGCCCTCGCCCGTGGCGATGGTCTTGACCGGATGGAAGGAGAAGGTTGCCGCCGCCGACCAGCGCCCGTCGCCGATCCGACGGGGTCCATCCCCGAAATCGACCTCCGAGCCCAGGGCGTGGGGGGCGTCCTCGACCAGCACGGCGCCGGCCCCGCGCGCGACCCGGGACAGGCCGGGCAGGTCTGCGGCGTCGCCCCGCAGATGGACCGGAAGGACCGCCTTGAGCGGACCGGGCGACGCCTGATCGAGGGCGTCCCTGAGGGTATCCGGGGTCATCAGTCCCGTTGCGGGATCGACGTCGGTGAAGATCACCTCGGCGCCGACGAAGCGGGCGCAATTGGCTGTGGCCAGGAAGGTCACGGAAGGGACGGCGACCCGGTCGCCGGGTCCGATATCCAGGGCGAGCATGGCCAGGTGCAGGGCGGCGGTGCCGTTGGAGCAGGCGACGGCGAAGGGCGCCCCGACCGCGGCGGCGAACTCCGTCTCGAAGGCCTCGACCCGCGGACCGGTGGTGAGGAAGTCCGACCTCAGAGCCTCGGCGACGGCGGCGATGTCGGTCTCGTCGATGTCCTGCCGACCATAGGGAAGGAAGGGCCGTCCGGTCACATCAGGCCCCGGCCGCTGACGTCGGCAGTCCCGTCGAGGAGTCGTTCAGAAGGGCCAGGAGTCCCTCATGGGACAGCCACTCGTCATTCGTGTTGCTGGCGTAGGAGAAGCCGTCCTCCACCAGGGGATGGGTGCTCGAGAAGGACTCCCGGGAGAATTCCACGAAGGCCGGCTCAATGGCGTAGCGGTCGCCGAGGTCGACCACATGGCGGGCGTCGTCCACCGAGATCATCATCTCGTGCAGCTTCTCCCCCGGGCGGATGCCGATGACCCGGATGGGCAGGTCCGGCGCCATGGCCGCCGCCAGGTCGGTCATGGTCATGGAAGGAATCTTGGGAACGAAGATCTCTCCGCCCCGCATCAGAGAGAGGCAGGAAAGCACGAAGCCTACACCCTGGTTCAGGGTGATCCAGAAGCGGGTCATCCGGGGGTCGGTGATGGGCAGGTCCCGGGCGCCCTGAGCGATCAGCTTCTGAAAGAGCGGCGCCACCGAGCCTCGGGATCCCACCACATTTCCGTACCGGACGACGGCGAACCGGGCGCCGATGTCGCCGGACAGGTTGTTGGCGGCCACAAAGGTCTTGTCGGAGGCCAGCTTGGTCGCGCCGTACAGGTTGGCCGGGTTGCAGGCCTTATCGGTGGACAGGGCGATGACCTTCTGGACCCGGTTGGCGAGGGCGGCCCAGACGATGTTTTCCGCACCCAGGACATTGGTCTGGATGAACTCGGAGGGGTTGTACTCAGCGGCGGGCACCTGCTTGAGGGCCGCGGCGTGGACCACCACCTCGACCCCGCGCAGGGCCAGGGTCAACCGCTGGCGATCACGGACGTCACCCAGGAAGAAACGCATCCGGCTCATCTGCTCAGAAGAGAACCGTGCGGCCATGTCGACCTGCATCTCGTGCTGCTTCAGTTCGTCCCGGGAGAAGACGATGAGCTTACGCGGCCTCTCGGTCGACAGGACGGTATCGACAAATCGCCGTCCAAAGGAGCCCGTGCCCCCGGTCACAAGAACGGTCTTGCCGTCCAGTGCGCCAGAGTCTGTTCGAAAGCGGTTCAACCGGTCTCTCCGGGTCTGCGAATCGTTCCGGACTCTGGACGTGTGAGCGTAAAGAGATTGCTAACCATAATCGGGGACAACCGGCGCATGCTCCGGCGCGCCTTCCTTGCTCTCCCGCCCGCTCTTCTCCTGGCCGGGCCAGCGCTGGCCGCCGCCCCGCCGCCAGCGAAGAGTGGCGAACAGCAGCCCAGGTTCATCAGCCTGCCCGTTTTCTCGGCCAACATCATACGCTCGAACCGGACCCGGGGAGTGATCTCTCTGGAGAGCGGGCTGGACGTTCCTGACCCCAAGCTGAGGGCCCGGATTCCGCTGCTCTTCCCGCGCCTCCGGTCGGACCTGGGCCGGCGCCTGTCCCATTACACGTCCAACCTGGCGCCCGGCGCCCGGCCCGACCTCGACATCCTATCCCCCCTCCTGCAGAAGCAGGTCGATGTGACGGTTGGACAGGCCGGCGCCCGGTTCGTAATCCTCAACGTGCTGATCAACTGACCGGCATCAGCCGGCGCCCAGGCCCGAGGCCACTGCATCCATGAAGGCGGCCATCTCGACGTCCAGGCTGGTGACCCCGCCGGCGTCGTGGGTGGTCAGGGTGACCTCAACCCGGTTCCAGACATTCGACCACTCCGGATGATGGTCCATGCGCTCGGCCTTGAGCGCGACCCGGCTCATGAAGGCGAAGGCGGCGTTGAAGTCCGGGAAGACGAAGGTCCGGGAGATGGCGTCGCGGCCACCGGGAAGGTCGCTCCAGAGGGGCAGCTTTTCCAAGGCGTCGATAGCCCCGATCCGGACCGGGCGGGTCATGCGACGTCTCCGAAGGCCAGGCCGGTCACCCCGGCGAGATCGGCCAGCGCCTGGGCCTCGCCGACGACCTTGATGGCCTTCATGCCGAGGGCCGCCGCCGGCTTGCAGTTGATCCCGAGATCGTCGAGGTAGACGCAGGCCGAAGGCGCGACGCCCAGCTGCTCGCACATCATGAGGTAGATTCTCGGGTCGGGCTTGCGGACCCCGGCCTTTGAGCTCTCGATGATGGCGTGGAAGTGGGGCATGACCCGGCCCATGGCCGTCACCATGGAGGACTCCGAGCCCGGCGAATGGCTGGTGGCCATGTTGTTGGTGATGCAGCCCACCTTGAACACCGCCTTGCAGGCCAGGAGGGCGTCGACCATGGCGGGCCGCAGCTGGCCGGACAGGAGGGGCAGGACGTCGCGGCCGGGGACCGGATGGCCGAGGGCCGCGCTCTCCTCGCGGAACAGTCGGTCGAATCCCTCGGCGTCGATTTCGGCGCGCTCGAACAGGGCCCAGGCGTTGGTGTCCGGGTTGGTGGCGTTGACCGTCCGGATCAGGTCCCGGGGCAGCCCCTTTTCGGCCTCGTAGCGGTTGAAGGCCTCGAAGGGCGAGGAGGTGAAAACCCCGCCGAAGTCCCAGATCACGGCTTCCACGCCCATGCGCCATCCTCCTGCTGTGAGCGGCGGCGAAGCTAGGGCGTTTCCGGCTTGAGGGGAACAGGTCTCGCGGTGCTAGCATGCACGGCCATGCCGCAGACGCCTGACCCCCACCTGTCCGATCCGCCCTGGGCCGCGCCCCCGGGATTCGCCATCGGTCTGCGGCGGCTGGCGCCCGAGGCCTGGCTGGAGGGCGGGGAGGCGCGACCCTGGGCGCGCAAGGACCGGCTCTTGCGCGCCGTCCCGGAGAAGGTCTGGGGCGAGACCGAAGGCTCCCGCCCCGGCCAGGCCGAGGTCGCCGGCCTGGTCGCCCGCGCCCTGGGGCTGCGCATGGGCCGCGTGGATCGCCCGCCCCTCCTGGTCGCCGCCAGGAGGGTTCCGGATGACCTGGTCCTCATGGAGCGGCGGGGGAGCGATTGGACGGTCTCCGCCCTGAGCCTGAGCGCCGGCTCCTTCTTCACCGCTGACGAGGCCCTCGGACGAAGCCTGGCTGCGCTACACCGACCCGTCCCCGGTTTCGCCGATCAGCTTCTCGTCCGTGTACGGAGAATATTCGATAACCTCCCGGACGAGCAGATCCTGGAGCGAAGAAACTGGTCGGTCACAGCCTGGCGCGGCCTGTATGCCCCCGAGGCCGCCGCCGCCCGGCGACGGGCCCGGGCTCTGCAGCCCCGGCGGCCCGGGTCTGGCCTCTACCTTCGCTGCGAGCGCCAGACCCTGCGCCGCCTGCCCCTGACCGGCGGGATCCTGTTCACCATCCGGATCCATCTCACGCCCCTGAGGGCCCTGGCGGGCGACCCTGGGGCCGTAGCTGTCTTCGCCCGCGCCTGGACCTCGGCGCCCGAAGACTTCCGCCGCTACAAGGGCCTGGACGCGGTGACGCCGGGAGTGGAGGCCTTCCTCGCCGCAATGGGCGCGGGCCGTCCCGAAACCGTCACAGACCCGAGCGAAAAGGCCTCCCATGACCCCGGATGAACGCCTGTTGCCCCTGGAGGGCGTCGAGAACTTTCGCGACTATGGCGGCTATGCCGTGCCCGGCGGGTTGCGGGTCCGGCGCGGACGGCTCTGGCGCTCGGCCCATCACGGCTCGGCGACGGATGCCGACCTGGCGCGGATCGCCGGCCTCGGCCTCACCGCCGTGGTGGACCTGCGCCGGCCGACCGAGCGGGCCAACCAGCCCTCCCGCCGGCCCGAGGGCTTTGGGGGCCGGATCATCGACTGTGACCAGGGCGACCAGGCCGAGCCGCCGCACGTGGCCTTCCTGCGCGAGACCGACCTGTCTGCGCAGAGCGCCCGGGCCTTCTTTCTCGACTACTACCGCCGCGCGCCCTTCGAGCCGCGGCACATCGAGCTCTTCACCCGCTATTTCGAAGCTCTGGGCGAGGGCGCCCCGGTGCTGATTCACTGCACGGCGGGAAAGGACCGGACGGGCCTGCTCGCGGCCCTCACCCACAGCCTGCTCGGCGTGCACCCGGACGACGCGGCCGCGGACTTTGAGCTCACGAACCGGGCGGCGCGGATCGAGGCCCGCCTGCCGCAGGTAACGCAGTCCCTGGCCGAGAGCCTGGGCCGGACGCCCTCCGAGACCGCCGTCCGGGCCTTCCTGGGTGTGGACGGCGACTATCTTGCGGCGGCCTTCGACGCCATCACGGCGGAACACGGCTCCATCGAGGCCTACCTTGCCCGGCTTGGGGTCGATCCTCGCGCGGCGGGTCGGCTTCGCGAGATCTGGCTGGAGCCGATGGAGGCCTGAGGCTCAGGCGACCGGCGGCAGCCAGTCGAGAACACCGATCTTGGCCAGCCAGACCAGGGACATCTGGATGGCGCGCCGGCGCTCCATCGGGAAGGCCAGGAGGATGTCCCGGACACCCAGCTCGCCGGCCTGGGACAGGAGTTCGACGATCCGGGCGACGTCCTCGGGGGGGGCGCGCCACATCCGGAAGGCGCCGTCCAGCTCCACCCCGGCCGAGCGGGCCAGGTCCGACGTTCCGGCGCCCGGGCGCAGGCGCAGCCGCCGCTCCAGACCCAGGTCATGCGTTGCGAAGCCGGCGAAGTCGGCGAAGGGGTCGCCCCCCAGGGGATGCAGTCGGTGGGTCCGCGGACCGGCCGGGGTCGCGGCGCGCAGGGCGGCCAGCTCCTCGAAGAGGCCGGTGAGCTGGCGCACGACGACGGGCCAGTCGAAAGTCTCCCGCGCCCGGGCCCGGCCCGCTGCGCCCATGCGCCGCCGCTGGTCGGGATTCCGGGTCAGTTCGGCGATGGCCTCCGCCGCCCGGCCGACATGCACCGCTGTGTGCTGGGCCACGGCGCCCACGAAAGCCTGGTAGGAGTCCAGCCCGATGGCGTGGCGGGCGGCGAGGGCCTCGCCCAGGCCGCCCGGCGGGCCGCCAAGGGTCGGGATCAGGAATCCCTCGCTGCGGTCGCGGACAGTGAACCGGTAGCCGTCCCAGTCGCTGGCCACCACCGGAAGGCCCGCCGCCATGGCCTCGATCGGGGTGATGCCGAAGGTCTCCTGGATGTTGTCGACCAGGGACAGGAAGATGTCTCCCGCCGCCCAGAGGTCGGCCACCACCTCGGGATCGTTGCCGTCCTGGAAGTCCACCTGCACCGACGGGGCGTAGGCGGCGGCGGCCTGCTCGTAGCGGGCCCGGTCCGTCTCGCCGCCGGGGAACCAGCCGGCCAGGGCGAAGTGCATTCGCCGGCCCGTCAGCCGCCCGGCCTCTTCCACCGCCCGGAACATGGGCTGGGGGAAGGCCTTCTCGAAGAAGGACAGGCGGCCGATCCAGACCACCAGGACCTCGTCGCCCTCGACGCCGAGGTCGGAGCGGACCCGGGCCCGGGCGCCGGGGCGGTCGGCCTTGTCACGGATCTCCTGGGCGTGGACTCCGAGGGGGATGACGGGCAGCTGCGGACGTGGCCGGGCCTCGCCCCCATAGCGCTCGCCGAGGAAGTCGCCCCAGCCGTCGAACATGCGCGAGACCGCGTCACGCACCGAAGGCGAGGTGCAGATGACCGCGTCCCAGGGCTGGACGGGCGCCGTCAGGGCGCTGGCGATCATCAGGCGCATGGCCGGCGGCGCCAGGGTGTGGATCAGGCCCACCAGGCTGTAGCCCCGGTCGCCCGTCGCCTTACGGCGGAGCCAGGCCAGGGCGTCAAGCTCGGGCTGGCCCCGGAACAGCACCCCGCCCTCCGCCGCAGCCTCGGCGGAGAGCACGCTGCCGCCGGCGACCTGGCAGGGCGGGCGTCCGTCGGGGAAGAGGTCGGCGGCCACGTCCGCGTCGGCGACGGGAAGGTTGGACAACAGGTCGACCCGGGAGAACCCGCCATGGGTCGCCAGCGCCCGGTAGAGCTGCAGATTGGCCACGTCCTTGCCGAAAGGGTTGGCCTTCAGGCCGATCCGGCCGGGCGGATGGTAGATTGCGAGCCTTGACCCTGACTTCACCTCGGTCTCCGCCTCCGAACCCCCGCGCGTCCGCCGAATCGCGCCTGCTAGAGCATCAGCCCCGCGCAGGTTCGGCAAGTGCGCCCCGCCGGCCCGGTCAGACCGACAGGCAGACCATTTTGGTCTCGAGGTATTCCTCGAGGCCATACCGCGACCCCTCGCGGCCGAGGCCAGACTCCTTGACCCCGCCGAAGGGCGCGACCTCGGTGGAGATGAGGCCGGTGTTGATCCCGACCATGCCGGTCTCCAGCCCCTCGCTCATCCGCCAGGAGCGGGCCCCGTCGCGAGTGAAGACGTAGGCGGCCAGTCCCGCCCGGGAGGCGTTCGCCAGGTCCAGAACCTCTGCTTCGGTGGTGAAGCGGACGAGACCAGCCACCGGGCCGAAGGTCTCCTCGCGGTTGATCAGGGCCCCCGCCGGGACATCGGCCAGAACCGTCGGGGCGTAGAAGAGCCCCTTTCCGGGCAGGCGGCGGGCGCCCGTCAGCACCCGGGCGCCGCCCTCCAGGGCGTCGGCCACGTGACGCTCGACCTTGGCGAGGGCGGCGGCGTTGATCAGCGGGCCCTGGTCGGTCGGGCCGGCGAGGCCGTCACCGGGCCGAAGAGCCGCAGCCCGCGCCGCCAGCGCGCCCGAGAAGGCTTCGTAGACCCCCGACTGGACATAGATGCGGTTGGCGCACACGCAGGTCTGACCGGTGTTGCGGAACTTGGAAGCCATGACGCCGTCGACCGCGGCTTCGAGGTCGGCGTCGTCGAAGACGATGAAGGGGGCGTTGCCGCCGAGCTCCAGGGAGACTCGTTTCACTGTGCCCATGCAGGCCGCCGCCAGGCGCTTTCCCACGGCGGTGGAGCCGGTGAAGGTAAACTTGGCCACGTCCGGCGACCCGGTCAGCACCTCGCCGATCGGCTCCGGCGCCCCGGTCACGATGTTGAAGACCCCGGCGGGAAGGCCGGCCTCGGCGCCCAGCCGGGCCAGGGCCAGGGCGATGAAGGGGGTCAGCTCCGAGGGCTTCAGGACGACCGTACAGCCCGCGGCCAGGGCCGGCGCGACCTTGCGGGTGACCATCGCGGCGGGGAAGTTCCAGGGGGTCACGGCCGCGACCACGCCGACCGCCTGCTTCAGAACCAGGAGGCGCTTGTCCGCCTGGTGGCCGGGGATGACGTCGCCATAAGCTCGGCGGGCCTCCTCGGCGAACCATTCGATGAAGGCGGCGGCGTAGGCGATCTCGCCCTCCGCCTCGGCCAGGGGCTTGCCCTGCTCGGCCGTCAGCAGCCGGGCCAGGTCCGACCGGGCGGCCATGACACGGTCATACCAGCCCCGGAGCAGGACCGAGCGTTCCTTCGCCGTCCGGCCCCGCCAGGCGGGCAAAGCCTCCCTGGCGGCGGCCACCGCCTCGGCAGCACTGTCGCGACCCAGATCCGGAACCCGGCCCAGGACCTCACCCGTGGCCGGGTTGAACACCTCGATCCAGAGGTTCGAAGTCCGTTCGACGCCGCCGATCCAGGCGGCCTGGCGCAGGAGCCCCGGGCCCGATAGGCCCGCCTCGTTCACCGCAGGCCCCTACAGCCCGCCGGGACCGCACTCGGTGGCGAGATACTTCTCGATCTCCACCAGCTGGGTCTCCAGATGGGCCGCGGTCATCAAGTTGTATTGGTGGCCCATGTCCTTCAAGGCGAGATATCGGAAGGGCCGGCCCGCCGCCTGGAGGGCGGCTGCGAACCGCTCGGACTGCGCGATCTCAACCGTCGTATCGCGGTCGCCATGGTAGATGAAGATAGGGATCGACGCCTTTGCAGCGTTTTCCAGAAGGTCCAGACCGCCGATGGTTGGCCGCTGGAATTCGCGCAGGAAGCGGTTCTCGTAGGTCTCGTTCCGGAATCTCTTGATCTCAGGAGCGCCGGCGCCGGAGACAGCGCACTGGTAGAGCCCGTTGGGGCGAATCGTGGCCGCCATGGCGGCATATCCCCCATAGGAGTACCCGAACAGGGTGATGCGGTCCGGGGCGGCCAGCCCCTGGGAGATCAGGTACTTGGCGGCGTCATCATTGTCATCCTGCATGGCCAGGCCCCACTGCTGGTCGCCAGCGCGATAGATCTTGTCGCCCCAGCCGGCCGAGCCGCGGAACTGGGGCTGGATCACCACATACCCCCGGGCTGTGAAATACTTGGTCCAGCCTGCCGGGTCCCACTCCAGATCGTCCCGGGCGGTCGGACCGCCGTGCGGAAGGACGATGGCCGGATAGGGCCCGGGCCCGAAACGGGCCTTGGAGGGAGTGTGAAGGAAGGCCGGCAGAATCAGGCCGTCACGGGCCGTGTACTGTATCAGACGGGAGTCCCCGAGGGCGGCTGCAGGGATCTGCGGCCGGGACTTGCCCAGCAGGGTGAGCTTAGTCCCGTCGGTCAGGAGGTAGTACTCAGGGGCCAGGTTGGGGCCGGACTTCTCGACCAGGACATACTTGAGGTCAGTAGACCAATCCCGGATGTAGGCTCCAGCGTTGTCAGGGTAGGAGATCTTCGCTGCGGTTCCGCTCGCCGGATCGATCCACTCCACAGAAACATTGGTGACGCCGAGCGCAGGTCCGATACCCTTCGCGATCGCGGCGAGTTTCTCATCGGTCCAGTAGACCCGCGGCGCCTCGGCCCGGTACGCAAAACCGAGCACCTTGCCGGCCCCGTTCTGCAAGACTCCACCCGCTTCGAAGAGTTTATGCTCGAAGGCGGGCCCGATGATTTTTCTTTCGGTCAGGTCATACTCGTAGATGCCCTGTTTGTCCTTTTCACGCTTGGACAGATAGACAATATTGGGGTCCTCAGAGAAACTACTCACCTCGGTCAGGTTGCGGTCCCGGGCATACGACAGAAAGTGGTCTTCCCACTGTCCCGTCGCCGTATTGAGGAACTGCTGGCCGACGAAGAGCGCCCCGTTGTCGAAGTCGATATAGCTGCGGGTGCGCAGGTTTCCATTCAAGTCGGCCCGATAATCGCCGTACTTGTCGGATCCGCGGTAGAGACGCTCTGCGCTACCCTTGTAGACATCGACCTTGTAGATGTCGCCTTCACCGTCCAGGCGGTTATCAATCACCAGGACATGATTGGGATCGTTCGGTAGCAGACTCAGAAACGTTGGATTGCTGGTCCTGTTGACGAAATCTTCGACCTCAGAACTCGACTTCTGCTCTGGTAAAGCAGGGATCCATTTTTCACCCTTCAGGTCGGTCAAGAAAATCTTGCTGATATGTCCGGCGAAGGTACCGGCTGTGAACAGTTGCTGCGCGAAGACCCCCAGGCGATCGTCCTTGACGAACCGGGCGGCCATCAGCCGCATCTTCTGTGCGCCCAGAATAACAGGCGCCTTGCCGGGATTGGCCGTCTCCCAGATGGCAATGTAACGCGTGTCGCCGTCCGGGGACACGATGCCCACCAGGTGTTTCCCGTTTGGAGAGATGGACAGGCCCTGGATGGCCGGTTCGCGGGCGAAGTCCCGGGCCGTCAGCCCTGCCGGCGTGGCGGCGGATTGAGCGATGGCGAACCCTGCGGACAGGCTGAACGCAAGGACGAGAGAGGCGAGAAGGCGGTGAGCGGACATGATGCACTCCGGAAGTTGAAGACCCAGCGGATTGATCCCGGCTGAAGCTACAGAGGAAACCCAGAGTTGGAAAGCGGGAGGCCGACTCCCAGGGTTCGCGACCAGCGAATCTGACCCAGCGCCTGGTTTCAGGCCGATCGACGGACGCGCAAGCCCTTGTTCGACCTTCGGTCGCGCCGCCGAGCGCAAGACCAGGCAGCCCCGGTCGCAGCCGCCAACCGGGTTTGCGCCAGATCAAGGTTGTGTTTCCCGCACCGCGGCATGGCTTGGCCGAACCACAACGGGGACCGCGGGTCATGACAGACACCACTGCCCAGCAGGACTCGCCGCCCGGCGCGGTGGCCCTGCTGATCCTCTCGGCGGTAGGCGCCTTCCTGGCGCTGATGGCGACAGGGCTTTCGCCCGATCCCCTGTTCCGGCTTGAAGGCTGGGTCTTCACCTTTGCGGCGCTGGCTTCGGCCGCAGCCCTGACCGTCGGCGTGGCCAACGGGCGCTACCAGGCCGATCCCGGGCGGTATGAGGACGGGGTCATCCGGGCCGGCGCCATCGCCACCGTCTTCTGGGCCATCGTCGGCATGCTGGTGGGCGTGGTCATCGCCCTGCAGCTGGCCTGGCCCCGGATCTTCTACTTTCCCGAAGCCGGGTGGTTGAACTTCGGCCGCCTGCGCCCCCTCCATACCTCCGGGGTGATCTTCGCCTTCGGCGGCAACGCCCTGATCGCCACCTCCTTCTATGTCGTCCAGCGCACCTGCCGGGCCCGGCTCGCGGGCGGCATGGCCGGCTGGTTCGTCTTCTGGGGCTACCAGCTCTTCATCGTCATGGCGGCGGTGGGCTATCTGGCCGGGATCACCGAGGGCCGGGAATACGCCGAGCCCGAATGGTTCGTGGACCTGTGGCTGACGATTGTCTGGGTCGTCTACCTGCTGGTCTTCCTGGGCACCCTCTGGAAGCGCAAGGAGCCCCACATCTACGTGGCTAACTGGTTCTACCTGGCCTTCATCGTGACGGTGGCCCTGCTGCACATCGTCAACAACCTGTCCCTGCCGGTCAGCCTGCTCGGGGCCAAGAGCTACTCGCTCTTCGCAGGCGTCCAGGACGCCCTGACCCAGTGGTGGTACGGCCACAATGCGGTGGGATTTTTCCTGACCGCCGGCTTCCTGGCCATCATGTACTACTTCGTCCCCAAGCGGGCGAAGAAGCCGGTCTACTCCTACCGGCTGTCCATCGTGCACTTCTGGTCGCTGATCTTCATCTACATCTGGGCCGGCCCTCACCACCTGCACTACACGGCCCTGCCCCAGTGGGCGCAGACCCTCGGGATGACCTTCTCGATCATGCTTTGGATGCCGTCCTGGGGCGGCATGATCAACGGCCTGATGACCCTCTCAGGGGCCTGGGACAAGCTGAGGACCGATCCGGTCCTGAGGATGATGGCCGTGGCCGTCGGCTTCTACGGCATGTCCACCTTTGAGGGCCCGCTGATGTCCATCCGGGCGGTGAACGCCCTCAGCCACTACACGGACTGGACCATCGGCCACGTGCATTCCGGCGCCCTGGGCTGGGTGGGCTTCATCAGCTTCGGGGCGATCTACTGCCTCGTTCCCTGGCTGTGGAAGAAGGACCGGCTTTACTCCAACGCCCTGGTGGAGTGGCACTTCTGGATCGCGACCCTGGGCCTGCTCCTCTACATCGCCGCGATGTGGGTGTCAGGGATCGGCGAGGGTCTCCTGTGGCGCGAATACACCCCGCAGGGCTTCCTGGCGAACAGCTTCGTGGAGACGGTCTCGGCGAAGCATATCGCCAACATCATCCGCGCCCTGGGCGGCCTGATGTACCTCTCCGGCGCCCTGATCATGGCTTACAACATCTACCGGACCATCCGGCAGCCGGCCCCCGCCGTCCTGCCTGCGGCCTCCGGACCCATCGTCGCAGCTGCGGCCTGAAGGGAACGGGAACATGTGGAAGAACCACTCCAAGCTTGAACGCCACTCGCTCCTCCTGGTCCTCGGCATCCTTCTCGTGGTGTCGGTGGGCGGCCTGGTCGAGATCGCTCCCCTCTTCTTCCTTGAGAGCACCATCGAGAAGGTGAAGGGGGTCCGCCCCTACACCCCCCTCGAGCAGGCGGGCCGGGACATCTACGTCCGGGAGGGCTGCTATGTCTGCCATTCCCAGATGATCCGCCCGCTGCGTGACGAAGTGGAGCGTTACGGCCCTTACAGCCTGGCGGCGGAGAGCATGTACGACCACCCCTTCCAGTGGGGCTCCAAGCGGACAGGCCCGGACCTGGCCCGGGTCGGCGGCAAGTACTCCGACGCCTGGCACGTCCAGCACCTGGTCGATCCCAGGTCGGTCGTGCCGGAGTCCCTCATGCCGCCCTACGCCTTCCTGGCGGACAAGGACCTGAAGACGGAGGACATCGAGGCTCGCCTGCGCACCCTCACCCGGGTCGGCGTTCCCTACACGGAGACCGCCCTGAAGAACGCCCGGGCGGACCTGGAGGCCCAGGTCGATCCCACGGCGTCGGGGGCCAGTCTGGCCCGCTACTATGGCGACAAGGTCAACCGCCGCGACTTCGACGGCGATCCCGACCGGCTGACCGAAATGGACGCCCTTGTGGCCTACCTCCAGATGCTGGGAACCCTGGTCGACTTCAGGACCTACGAGGCGGACGCCCCGGAGAACCTGCGATGAGCTTCCTGACCTACGAGCAAGTCGCCCGTTTCGCCCAGCAGGGAGGAACCGTCTACTTCGTGGTGATCTTCCTCGCGGGCCTGGCCTACGCCCTGTGGCCCAAGAACCGCGAAGCCTTCCGGGATATGGCCCACCTGCCCCTGAGAGATGACGAGGACGAGCATGTCGGCTCCTGAAACTCAAGACGACCAAGGGCCCGTCGCCACAACCGGCCACGAGTGGGATGGCATCCGTGAGCTGGACAACCCCCTCCCGCGCTGGTGGCTCTGGATCTTCTACGCCAGCGTCGTCGTCGCCATCGGATATTGGATTCTGATGCCCGCCTGGCCTGGCCTGACCGGCTATACACCGGGGATGCTCGGCAAGTCCGACAGGGCCGAACTCGTCGGGCAGCTGGCGAAACTGAAAGCCCTCAGGGGCGAACAGAACGCCCGCCTGACCGACGCCTCCCTCCAGGAGATCGAGAGCGACCCGGAACTCCAGGCCCATGCCCTCGCGGTCGGCCAGTCGGTCTTCGGTGACAACTGCGCCACCTGCCATGGCGTCGGCGGCGTCGGCGGCAAGGGTTACGCCAACCTGCGGGACGACGTCTGGCTGTGGGGCGGCACGCTGGAGGACATCCACCGGACCCTGCAGTACGGCATCCGCTCCGGACACCCCCAGGCCCGGTTCTCCCAGATGCCGGCCTTCGGTCGGGACCAGCTCCTGACGCCCGCCCAGGTCGGGGACCTGACGGAATATGTCGTGGCGCTCTCAGGTCGCCCGGCGAACACCGCCGCGGTCCAGAGGGCGGCGCCGGTGTATGCCGCCAACTGCGTCGCCTGCCATGGGCCTGCGGGCCTGGGCGATCCCCTGCAGGGAGCGCCCAACCTCACCGACCGGGAATGGCTATACGGGTCGACCCGGAGCGACATCAAAGCTCAGATCCACAATGGCCGGGGCGGGGTGATGCCCGCCTGGTCCGGACGCCTGGACCCCGAGACGGTCAAGGCCCTTGCCGTCTACGTTCACGCGAACGCCGCCGGGCAGTGAGCCAGGGTCATGACCGTCGTCATCGATCGGACGCGAGCCGAAGGACGGGATAAAGGGCCCGCCTCGGCGGCCGAAAAGGCGAGGCGTCGCGGGGACTCCGGAGGCGGTCTCTACAAGCCCCGCACGCCGATCTACCCCAAACATGTCCGTGGCCGGTGGCGGAGCCTGAAGTGGGGCCTGATGGTCGCGACCCTGGCCATCTACTACATCACCCCCTGGATCCGCTGGGACCGCCCCGGCGCCCTGCCCGACCAGGCCGTCCTCGTCGATTTCGAGGGACGTCGCTTCTACATGTTCGGTCTCCAGTTCTGGCCGCAGGAGGTCTACTTCATTACGGGCCTTCTGGTGATGGCCGCCCTGGCCCTTTTCCTGGCCAGTTCGCTGTTCGGGCGACTCTGGTGTGGCTATGCCTGTCCGCAGACCATCTGGACGGACCTCTTCCTCCAGGTCGAACGGATGTTCGAAGGCGACCGCAACGCGCGGATGCGGCGGGACGCCGCCCCCTGGTCGCTCGACAAGCTCTGGCGGAAGGCTGGCAAACACCTGGTCTGGCTGGGCATAGCCTTCGGAACGGGCGGCGCCTGGATCTTCTACTTCCACGACGCCCCGACCGTCCTGGTCCAGTTCTGGGCCGGCCAGGCGCCCGCCACGGCCTATGTCTTCTGCGCCCTCCTGACCTTCACCACCTATGTCTTCGCCGGGACCCTGCGCGAGCAGGTGTGCACCTATATGTGCCCCTGGCCGCGCATCCAGGGCGCCCTGATCGACCAGGACACCCTCCAGGTCACCTACCGGATCGACCGGGGCGAGCCGCGCGGTCCGCACAAGAAGGGCGCCTCCTGGGAGGGCCGGGGCGGATGCATCGACTGCGACCAGTGCGTCGTGGTCTGCCCCATGGGCATCGACATCCGCGACGGCGCCCAGCTGGAGTGCATCAACTGCGGCCTGTGCGCCGACGCCTGCGACGAGATGATGGACCGGATCGACCGGCCCCGGGGGCTGATCGGCTACGACACCGACAAGGCGGTGGCGGCCCGGGCGGCGGGACAGCCCGCCGTCTACCGGCTCGTCCGGCCCCGGACCCTTGTCTACGCCGGGGCGCTGGTCCTCGTCTCCGGTCTCATGTTCTGGGGCCTGGCCCACAGACAAGCCTTTGACGTCCACGTCCTGAGAGACCGGAACCCTATCGCCGTGAGGCTTGCGGACGGCTCGGTCCGCAACGGCTATACCCTGAAGATCGCCAACCGGAGCTTCGCCGACGCTGACGCCCGCATCGCCTTCTCCGGGCCCGCCGGCGCCATCCTGAAGACCCCGGCTGAGCCCGCAGCCGACCACGTCAGGGCCCGGATCGAGACCAACACCCTTCGCGCCGTGCGGGTCTTTGTGACCCTGCCCGAGCAGACGGGGGCCGAGACGAGCCTGCCGGTCGCCTTCACCGTCACCCTCCCAGAGGGGGTCATGACCGTGAAGTCGACCTTCATCACCGACCCCGGAGCCCGCCCATGACTTCAACTCCCTCCACTCCTGCCGAGGGTTCCAGCGGCGGCTGGACCCTGACGGGCCGGCATGTCCTGGGCGTGGTCGTCGGCTTCTTCGCCATTATCATCGCCCTGAACATCTGGTTCCTGACCCTCGCCTACCGCACCTTTCCCGGTCAGGTCTCGGACACCCCCTACGAGGACGGCCTGGCCTTCAACCAAAGGCTCGCGGCGCAGGCAGCCCAGGCGCGCCTGGGCTGGGAGGCGGCGGCCGCCGCCGATTCCCGTGGACCCTGGGTGGAGCTCAGCGACGCCGAGGGTGGGCCCCTGCGCGGCCTGACGGTGACCGGCCGGCTGGAACGCCCCGCGACCGAGGCGGGCCACAGGCTTCTGACCTTCCGGGAGACGTCGCCCGGACGCTATGAAGCGCCCGCTGACGGCCTGACAGGCGCCTGGGACCTCTCCTTCCGGGCGGTCGACCCTAAGGGCCGCGCCTTCGAGGGGAGACGGAGGCTGACATGGCCCTGACCCACCGCGACCCTCCGGCGAGCGATCCTATCTCTGATGACGCTGCTGACGGCGCCGACCTGTCCGCCTACCTGACCCCCGGTGCGTCCGGTCTGTCCCGGCTGGATCTCCTGGTCAGCGGCGCTCACTGCGCCGCCTGCATCTCCCGGATCGAGGGCGAGCTGGCCGACACGCCCGGCGTGGCGTCGGCCCGGCTGAACCTCAGCACCGGACGATTGGCGGTGAGTCTGCACCCGGACGGCGATCCCCGACGGGTCCTCCGGGTCCTCGAGCGCATCGGTTACCCCGCATCCCCCTACGATCCCGGCTCGGTCCGGGAGGCCCAGGACCGGGAGGGTCGGGAGCTGGCCATGGCCCTGGCCGTCGCCGGCTTCGGGGCCGGCAATGCGATGATCTTCTCGGTGCCCGTCTGGGCCGGTCTCTTCGGCCAGGAGCTGGGCCCCGCCACGCGCACCTTCATGCAGTGGGCCAGCGCCGGGGTCGGCGCCCCCTGCGCCGTCTTCGCCGGAATGGTCTTCTTCCGGTCGGCCTGGAAGGCCCTGCGCGCGGGTCGGGCCAACATGGACGTGCCGATCTCCATCGGCGTGATCCTGACTCTCCTGGTCAGCTTCCAGGAGACCCTCCTGATGGGGCGTGACACCTATTTCGACGCCGCCGTCACCCTGCTCTTCCTCCTGTTGATCGGCCGATGGATGGACCACGCCCTGCGCCGCAGGGCCCGCAGCGCCGCTGCGGACCTCCTGGCCCTGCAGGCGCCCTCCGCCTCCATCCTCGGCGAGGACGGGGCGGAGCGCCGGTCGCCCCTGCGCCTGGTCCGCCCCGGAAACCGGCTGAGGGTGCGCCCGGGCGAGCGCATCCCCGTGGACGGGGTGGTGGAGACCGGGGAGTCCGAGATCGACTACGCCATCCTGACCGGCGAGACGACGCCCCAGGCCGTCCATCCCGGCGTCGCCTGCCGGGCGGGCGCCCTGAACCTCTCGGGCCTGCTCACCCTGAAGGCCGAGGCGGCTTCCGAGGATTCGACCCTGGCGCGGATCGCCCGCCTCGTGGAGTCCGGCGCCCAGTCCCGGTCGACCTACGTCCAGTTGGCGGACAAGGCCGCCGCCCTCTACGTGCCCGTGGTCCATACCGCCGCGGCTCTGACCTTCCTCGTCGCCTGGATGCTGGGGATTCCGGCGCGCGAGGCGGTGCTGCGGGCCGCGACGGTGCTGATCGTCACCTGCCCCTGCGCCCTGGGCCTGGCCGTCCCGGCGGTGCAGGTGGCCGCCGCCTCGCGCCTGTTCCGCCGGGGGGTGCTGGTGAAGTCCGGCGCCGGCCTGGAGCGCCTGGCGGAGGCCGACCACGTCGCCTTCGACAAGACCGGCGTTCTCACCGAGGGCCGGCCCCGCCTGCTGAACGCCGACCCCGCCGACATCGCCCGGGCCGCGCCCCTGGCCCGGGCCTCCTCGCATCCCCTCGCCCGCGCTCTGGCGGAGGCCGCTGGGGAGGGTCCGGTTGCGCCCGGGGCCCTCGAAGTCGCCGGCCAGGGGATCGAGGCGCGCACAGGGACGGGCCTGATGCGCCTGGGCCGGGCGGCCTTCGTCGGCGCCCCCCTGTCGGGGAACCAGACCGAACTCTGGTTCCGGGACGCTGACGGCGCCCTCTTCCGCTTTTCCTTCGCTGACGCCCTTAGGCCTGAGGCGGTGGGCCTGGCGGGGGCCCTGGCCCGCCGGGGTCTTTCCGCCTCCATCCTGTCCGGGGACGTGGAGGCCGCCACCCTCCGGGTCGCCGGGCGGATGGGCATCCCGGACTGGCGCTCTGGCCTGACGCCGCAGGGCAAGGTCGAGGCGCTTGAGGGCCTGAAGGGGGCTGGCCACCGGGTCCTGATGGTGGGCGACGGCCTGAACGACGTGGCCGCCCTCAGCCACGCCCACGTGGCCATGGCGCCGGGGACGGCCCTGGACGCCAGCCAGTCCGCGGCGGACCTGGTCTATCCCGCCGACCATCCCGGGCGCATCGCCGAGGCGATCGACACGGCGCGGGCGGCCCGTCGCAGGGCGATGGAGAACTTCGCCTTCGCCGCCCTCTATAACCTTGTGGCGGGGCCGGCGGCGATGATGGGGCTGGTCAACCCCTTCGTGGCGGCCCTGGCGATGTCAGGCTCCTCCCTGGTGGTGACCCTCAACGCCCTCAGGCTGCTGAATGGAGGCGGAAGATGAGCATTGTCGTCATCCTGGCGCCCTTTTCCCTGGCCCTGGCCCTCATCGGCCTGGCCGGCTTCTGGTGGACCCTGCGCCACGACCAGTACGAGGACCCGCAGGGCGACGCCAGCCGCATCCTGATCGAGGATCCTGAGGACCGGCCCCTCTGAGGGCTCAGACGGCGGCGCCTACCAGCCGGCCGATGCCGGCGGTCAGGGCCATGGCCAGGGCGCCCCAGAAGGTGACGCGAACCGCCGCCCGCAGCGGCGGGGCCCCACCGGCCTGCGCGCCCACGGCGCCGAGGATGGCGAGCCCGGCGAGGGAGCCGGCCGAGACCACCACCGCCAGGGCCCCTGCGGGCGTGATGGCGACCAGGATCAGGGGCGCGGCGGCGCCGGCGGTGAAGGTGGCCGCAGAGGTGAAGGCGGCCTGCACGGGCCTGGCGGCGGTGATCTCGGAAATCCCCAGCTCGTCACGGGCGTGAGCGCCCAGGGCGTCGTGGGCCATCAGCTGGTCGGTGACCTTCAGCGCGGTCTCGGCGTCGAGACCCCGGCTGCGATAGAGGCCCGCCAGCTCCTCCCGCTCGGACTCAGGCTGGGCGGAGAGTTCGCCGCGCTCTCGGGCGAGGTCGGCGCTCTCCGTGTCCGATTGAGAGCTGACCGAGACGTATTCTCCGGCCGCCATAGACATGGCCCCGGCCACGAGCCCTGCAACGCCGGCCACCAGCACCTCGGAGCGTCCGGCGGACGCGGCGGCGACCCCGACGATCAGGCTGGCGGTGGAGACGATGCCGTCATTGGCGCCAAGCACCGCCGCCCTCAGCCATCCCACCCGGGTGACACGGTGGCGTTCATCGTGAAGCTTCAGTCGGGTCATGGGGGCCTCCGCTCTCCAGCCCGCACCCTCCTCCTGACCGTGTCGTCCTGCAAGGGCGCTCAGAAGGGGATCGCGCAACTCCGGGTCCAGGCTGGCGATGATGAGGGCCGGGGTGCGGCTTATCGGACTACGCCGGCCCGTCCGTCGCCAGGATCGCTGCTTGACGGGCCGGCTCGGAGGCGCTGGGGGGCAGCGCCATCGGCCGCCGCACCGGCAGGACAGGAGAGTCTTCGGGGAGGTGTACGACAGAGCGGTTCGGGATCGACCGGTTCCGCGAGAACACGTCCGTCCGATGCTCGAGCACGCCGCCCGGGCCATGCAGGCGAACGCCCTCGCACCAGTCAGCCTCACCGGTGAACACTACGTCGCGGCGGCAGATCGCGCCCTCGCTGGCCGCCGAGTCCTCACAGACCAGGTCGATGTCCCAGAGGCCGTCTTCCGGAACAGACGCGTGACGGCGCGGCGACAGGCGGGCCGTGGCGCAGGCCTCAGGCGACCCGAAGCAGGTCGCCTCGACGGTCAGGAGCCGGCCGGCGCCAGGAAAGTCAGCGATCCGGACGGTGGCGGTCTGAAGGGTCAGCTTGAGCATGATCAGGCTCCAAAGGCGATGACGGCGCGCCGGGGCGAGGGCCGGTAGGATCTGCACAGCGCGGGGCGCCCCGCAGGAATGATCCGCGGCGGGCGGGCGAGGTGAGCGTCAAGGGAGATCTGCAGCCTCCGAGCTTCTCCACCCGCTCGCCGGTCGATCATTCTGGTCATCGTCTGGCACCCGGCCGATCGGTGCGCCCGGACAATCCGGCGTCACCAACAGGGGCATACTCCCGGTTGTGCGTGCGGGCACCGTGACGCCTGACGGTCGGCGGGCGTGAAAAACGCGTGAAAAGCGAACAAATCCAGGCGTGAACACCCGTACCGAGGGGTCAAGCGGCGCGCGCGCCCGGCGGTTCGACCCCGGTTTTACGACGCCTTGCCGCCGGCGGAGGCCGGCGCCAGACTTCCACCCATGTCCTCGCCCGAGACCCACTCCCACACTGTTCCCGGCGGACGCGGCCACTGGCTGACGGAAAAGCTCTGGGCCGCCGCCGCTGGCCTGCCCGTCTTCCGGATCGCCATCGCCGACATCTCCGAGTTCGACCAGGACTGCTGGTTCCGGGGCCGGGCGCCCAGCCTGCGCCAGGTGGCGGCCCATGCGGCGCGCATCCAGTCGGCGGACCTGTCCTACCCCATCATCCTCTCCGCCGACGGACGGCTGATGGACGGCGGACACCGCATCGCCCGGGCCTGGATCGAGGGCCGCACGGAGATCGACGCCGTCCGGTTCGAGGTCGACCCCGAGCCGGAGTTCATCCGCTAAGCGCCACGGGGCCCGGACCTTTAGGCCGGGCGGCCGCCCGTCTCATCACCGACGCCCACGTCGCCAACTTCCGCGACCGGGGGCCCCTCCGCCTGCCCGGCGCCCTCCCTGCGGACGCCGTCGCGCGGGCCCGGGACGCCGCCTCCGGCGTCATCTCCTCGGCGTCGACCTTCAGCTGTTCCACGCTCGGTATATTGCCGGAGGGCTGAGCGATTGCGTGTGCGGAAGCAATTTATGCAGCGCTGAGGCAAAGCATTAAGCGACGGTGGCGCAAGGTCGGCATCCCTTTGGACGATTTTCGCGAGCTTGACCGCCGGCCTGCGTCGAGATTTTGGAGCCCCTCGTTCCCGCGCGGAAGGCGCCGAAAGGATCCGCGTACCGCCGCCCGCCGGCGGCGCCCGCACATTTGACGGGTAGGCCGGTGCACGGCAACGTCGGCACATGCTCCGACATCTAGCTCCAGTGATCATCCTATGGCTCGGCCTTCTGAACAGTCCGGCCGGGGCCGAGCCGGCGAGACGCGACCTGCAGATCCGAAGGGCTGACGACAGTCTTCTGACAGTCGAAATCTATGACCGGAAAACGGGGTCACCGGATCAGGCTCTGATGGTGCTCCAAGGCTCGACCTGCAACACGACGCAATCCCTCGCTTGGTTCGACCAGGTGCTGCGGGAAGCCTCCACTCGATGGGTGGTCGTGGTTGCCAAGGACGCATCCTCAGACGCCGGCGCCTGCGGCCCGGCGTATGAAGCGCATGCAACGGAAGAAGCGCGCTGGTTCGACCATCTCTCCGCTGCTCGCCGGTTGAAGGAGGTGCTCAAACTGCGAGACCACGGAGCCTTCCAGCTACTGGCGGTGTCGGCGGGTGGGCTCACCGCCTGCGCCATGGCCGGCGCCTCGGAAGACGTGAGCGCACTCGCCCTGCTGAGTACGGGTGGCGGCCTCACCTTCAGGGACGAGCTTGAGATCCTCACGAAGGGCGATCCAAAGTTCGCGGAGCAGCGCCTCAGGATCCAGTCCGATCCACGCCTCGGCAAGACGTGGATGGGCCAAACGAATCCGGAGATCTGGTGGTGGTCGGTGCTCGGCAAGCGGTGCCTACCGCTTCTCGACGGCTATCGGGGGGCCGTCCTTGTTGTCCATGGCGTGAAGGACACCTCCACTCCGATCGAGAGTGCTCGCACGCTGGTTCGTGGTTTGGAGGCTCGTGGCGTAGAGGTATCTGATATCGAACTACCAACTGAGCACGATCTAGGAACGAAGGACTTGCCGCCCGAAGAGAACGGGCTCGGTCGCGCACTGGCTTGGCTAAAAGGGGAGCTAAACCGAGAGGCTGAGAATCCGCTTCTGAGCGCAGAGCCAACGCCCGCTTTCGACCCATAGCTGCCATCAGGGCGTGGGCGCTAAGGTGACGCTTGCGGAAACGAACCCAGGATCAAACGTGCGTCTCAGCACTATTGCCGTCGCGGCGGTCGGCGTGATCCCGGGTCTGCCGCCCCAGCACGGCGTCTACCCAGGCGCGGATGCCGGCGGCCTCGAGGGCGTCTAGCCGGGATGTGACTTCGGCGGCGGTCACAGAGCGGATTGACCACCGAGAAGGTCCGGATCCCGGTCCTCCCCTTCGCTGCAAAGCCGCAGGAGGTAGCCGTCCGGGTCTACGGCGACAAACTGGAGGAGGCGGCGCTCAGTGGCCTCGACCCGGTAGGTCCGGGCTTCAAGCGGGATCAGAGGCTCGTAGCCGGCGGTTAGGTATCGACGATGCGCCGCCCTTACGTCACGCACCTGAATCTGCAGGTTCGCGCCGCGCCCGAAGGGCTTGACCAGGGGCGCGGTCCGAAACCGCCGCCCCGGCCCGTCCGCCGCCTCCAGCATCAACCAGGCGCCCTCAAGTTCAAGACAGGCGAAGGCCTCCTCCGGCCGCTGATAGAGCACCGTGAAGCCGAGGATCCGCGTGTAGAAAACCAGGGACGTCTCCAGGTCGGAGACATCCAGTTCAGGAACGAGCTTCGGCGCCTCGGTCCAATCCATGCCGACACTGTATCCTGTTCTGCGACGGCGACCAGCGCATCGATCCCGGGGCGGCGCCCCTATGACCGCGGGTAATGGCCATAGGCGCCCCGCACACTGCCGCGCCAAACGCCTCGCCTGAGCCGCGGGCGATGACGACCTTGCGGTTCCTGCGGGGGGGGGTGAGGCCGCTCAGTAGCCCTTGAAGCCGGCCATGAAGCAGGCGGTCGAGAGCTTCTGGGCCCGGGCGATGTCCTCGGGGGTCATGAACTCCGCGAGGGTCTGCTTGGCCACCGCCACCTGCCCCTTGGAGCCGAGCCCGTACCCCCGCGTCCCGGCGAGGTTGATCCACATGTAGGCGCGGACATAGTCCCGCGGCTGGCCGTACTCATTGGCGTAGGCGGCGCCCAGCTGGTACTGGACCAGGCCGCTTCCCACCTCGGCGGCCCGGCGGAACCACTTCATCTCCGTCTCATGGTCGACCGGCGTCGCCTGACCCTCGTGGTGCATGAGGAGGCCGGCAGGTCCAAAATTATTACGCCCTCTCCATATGGAAGCCAGCTTGCCTATGTGGAAGAATCTTCCACATGTGATAGACAGTTATCGCATGGAGCCAATTCACTCCCATACGCTTCTTAGGATTCCAAAGGGACGAACATGAGCGACCGGGGCGGAAGGTATGAAGCCCAGCTTGCTGGCTACAAGGCGTTCGTCCCCGCTCCGCTTCCGCCCGTTGACCCACCCTTCAATCTTACGGGCGAGATCGCGCTGCTTCTGTCAGAGGCCGACCGGGCTTTGGCGGAACTGAAAGGCTCCACCCGCACCCTGCCGAACGCCGACCTTTTCGTCGCCATGTATGTGCGTAAGGAAGCTGTTCTCTCAAGCCAGATCGAGGGAACCCAGTCATCGCTGGACGACGTTCTGCGGGCCGAAGCCGAACTGAACTCACCCGGCGCCCCGCGAGATGTGGGCGAGGTTCTGAACTACATCGCCGCCCTGAACTACGGACTCGCTCGCCTAAAAGAACTCCCGGTGTCTGGCAGGCTCATCAAAGAGATTCACGAGCGGCTGATGCGCGGTGTGCGCGGCGGGGAGAAAAGTCCCGGCGAGTTTCGGACGGGGCAAGTGCATATCGGCCCCATGGGGGCCTCGGTGCGGGACGCCACCTTTGTGCCCCCGCCTCCTGAACACGTCCCGACCGCTATCCATGATCTCGAACGCTTCATCCACGAGGAGCGTGAATTGCCGCCGCTGGTCAGGATTGGCCTCGCGCATGCTCAGTTCGAAACGGTCCACCCGTTCCACGACGGCAATGGCAGAACAGGGCGCTTGCTCATCACCTTCCTCCTTTGCGCGGAAGGGTTGCTCGATAAGCCCGTGCTCTATCTCTCCTACTTTCTTCGCGCCCATCGAGCGGAATACTACGAGGCCCTCCAGGCGACGCGTGATCGTGGCGACTACGAGGGTTGGATCAGGTTCTTTCTTACCGGTGTCGCCGAGGTTGCACGGCAAGCGGCCGATGTGGCGGCCCAGATCATCGACCTCCGTGAGGGCCACCGCACGATGATCGGCGATGCCTACGACCGGGGAAGCAAGCACGCCTTTGCCTTGCTCGATTTGCTGTTCAAGCGGCCTGTGGTCACGGCAAACGAGGTGCGCGACAGTCTGGGCATTTCGGGCGGCGGCGCGCGCAATCTCATCAACCGGTTTGTGGAGTTAGGCATCCTGATCGAGATCACCGGCTACGAGCGCAACAAGGCGTTCGAATACGCTCCTTACACCGCTCTCTTCGGAGACCTTTAGGGCCTCGGCCAAGCGAAACCGAACCGGCCCACATGATAGGTGTTGTAGACTCGGCGGGACACGGTTCCACCGACGGTGAAACCCCAATGTTTTCCAAGATCTTGGGAAGAAAATGGCGCGCCCGGAACGATTCGAACGTCCGACCCTCAGATTCGTAGTCTGATGCTCTATCCAGCTGAGCTACGGGCGCGCACCGCCTTGCGGCGAGGGCGCGAGAATTAGTCGCACGGGCGGGAAAGCGCAAGCGGGGGGCGGGAGATTCCTCGGACGCTCAGCGGCGGTCGCGCCAGGCGGGGGGGCCTTCGCCGCCGCGGGCGTCGGGCCAGGCCGTCGCCTCGAAGACGCCCCGGGCGACGGCGCGGGCCAGGGTGTCGGCGGCCAGGGCGCCCAGCCGGGCGAGGGCGGCGTCGCCGCCGATCAAGGGGCGGCGGGCGGTAGAGAGCGCGAAGACCACGTCGCCGTCGAAGGGGGCGTGGACGGGCCGGATGGCGCGGGCCAGGCCATCCTGGGCCATGACGGCGAGGCGCCTGGCCTGGGCCGGGGTGAGGGCGACGTCGGTGGCGACGCAGGCGATGGTGGTGTTCTGGCGGGCGCCCGCCGGGGGCGGGGCCTTGGAGGGGCCCCACTGGCCGGGGCCGGCGCGCAGGCCGTCGAGGGGCAGGCCCCCGAACTCCCCGTCGATCTCGAAGGGGGCGGCCCAGAAGGTGCGGCCGTCCGGGGCGGTGACCGAGCCCCAGCTGTTGACGCAGACCAGGGCCCCCACGGCGCCGTCCGCCGAGAGGAGGGAGGCCGAGCCGGTCCCGCCCTTCAGGCCCCCCGCCGCCGCGCCATAGCCGGCGCCGGCCGTGCCGAGGTCGAAGTCCGGCCCTGCGCCGGCGCAGGCCCGGCGGCCCAGCTCGCGATAGGGCGGGTCCTCGCCCCAGGCCTTGTCGCCGCCATTGGCGAGGTCGAAGAGGATGGCCGCGGGCACGACGGGCGAAGGCGGGACGCCCGGCCGGTCGGCGAGGCGGAAGCCCCGGCCCCGGGCCCCCAGCCAGGCGACGGCGCCGTCGGCGGCGGCGAGGCCCCAGACCGAGCCGCCGGACAGGACCACGGCGTCCACCGCCTCCACCAGGTTTTCGGGCGCCAGGGCGTCGGTTTCCCGGGTGCCGGGGCCGCCGCCGCGCACATCCACGGCGCAGACCGCCCGGTCGTCGGGCAGGATCACCGTCACGCCTGTGCGGACCGCGACGTCCTGCGCCTGGCCGACGGCGAGGCCGGGAACGTCAGTGATGAGGTTGCGGGGGCCGGGGACGGGCAGGCTCATGGCGCTCCTAGAACACCGGATGGCGTTCCTTGTCCACGCGGTCGGGTCTATAGGTCAATTGGTTCCTGCGTCGTGAGGCCCCCCATGCGTCCCTTCCTCCTGCTGAAGTCCGCCCTCCTGTCCGCCGCCGTGCTGGCCCTGGCCCTGCCGGCCGCTCCGGCCTTGGCGCGGGAGGCGAAAGCTCCGGCGGCCGCTCCGGCGGCCAAGGCGAAGGAGACCGGCATGGTCGCCGCCGCCCATCCCCTGGCGGTGGAGGCGGGCGTCTCGGTGCTGCGGCGCGGCGGCTCGGCGGTGGATGCGGCGGTGGCCGTGCAGGCCGCCCTGGGCCTGGTGGAACCGCAGAGCTCGGGGATCGGCGGCGGGGCCTTCATCACCTATTACGACGCCAGGACCCGCAAGGTCACCGCCTACAACGGTCGCGAGACCGCGCCCATGGGCGCCTCGCCCGCCATGTTCCTGGGCCCTGAGGGCAAGCCCCTGTCCTTTGTCGACGCCGTGACCAGCGGACGGTCCACCGGCGTGCCCGGCGCCGTGGCCATGCTGCACATGGCCCAGAAGGCCCACGGGCGCCTGGCCTGGAAGGACCTCTTCACCGAGGCTGAAGCCTTGGCCGATCAGGGCTTCGCCGTCACCCCGCGCCTCGCCGCCCTCGCCGCCCGGTCCGCCGCCTGGGGGCGCCAGCCCGACGCCATGGCCTATTTCACCAAGCCTGACGGCCAGCTGATCCAGGCCGGCGACATCCTCAAGAACCCGGCCTACGCCGCCACCCTGCGCAAGATCGCCGCCGAGGGCCCCGCCGCCCTGCTGGAAGGCGAGATCGCCGAGGCCATCGTGAAGCGTACGACCGAAGGCCCTCTGCCGGGAACTCTGACCCTCGCTGATCTGAAGGCCTACAAGCCCAAGGTCTCCGAGCCGGTCTGCCGCCCCTATCGCGTCTATGTGGTCTGCGTCCCGCCGGCGCCCTCGGGCGGACCCGCCGTGCTGATCGGCCTCGGCATCCTCGCCAACACCGAAATCGCCGCCCACGGCCCGGAGACGGTGCAGGGCTGGTACCTCTTCTCGCAGGCCAGCCGGCTGATGTACGCCGACCGCGACCGCTATTTCGGCGACCCGGACTTCGTCGACGTGCCGGTGCAGGGCCTTCTGGATCCCGCCTACCTCAAGGCCCGGGCGGCCCTGATCCCCCAGGGTGTCGCCGGCGCGCCCCCAGCGCCGGGCAAGCCCCGCGGGGCTGGCGTACGCGCGCCCGACGCCACGCAGGAGCCCGGTGGCACCACCCACTTCGTCATTGTCGACGGCGAGGGCAATGTCGTCTCCATGACTACCACCGTGGAAAGCCTCTTCGGCTCGGGTCGCATGGTCCACGGCTTCTTCCTGAACAACCAGCTGACCGACTTTTCCTTCTCGCCCACCGAGAAGGACGGGGTCCCGGCGGCCAACGCCGTGGCGCCCGGCAAGCGGCCGCGCTCCTCCATGGCCCCGGCCGTGGTGCTGGACCGCAAGGGCCGGTTCGTGGCCGCGGTGGGATCACCCGGCGGGAACTCCATCCTGGCCTACAACCTCAAGGCCCTTGTGGGCGTGCTGGACTGGAAGCTCTCCATGCAGGAGGCGGTGGCCCTGCCCAACCTGATCGCCCGGGGCGCTCCCTACATGTCGGAAGCGGCCAAGTTCCCTCCCGGCGTGGTCGAGGGCCTGGCGGCCCGGGGCGTGGTCCTGGTGGGCGCCGGCGGTGCCGAGGGCTCAGGCCTGCACGGGGTGATGGTGACGCCGCAGGGCCTGTCCGGCGGCGCCGATCCCCGCCGCGAGGGCGTGGCGCGCAAGCCCTGAGCGGGGCTCAGCCGGCCAGTTCGCCAGCCAGGGCCCGGTCGATCAGGCCCACCGTCCGGTCGAGGCCGAAGATGGCGGCGAAGGAGCCGAAGCGCGGGCCCTGGCTCTGCCCGAGCAGGACCTCGTAGAGGGCGCTGAACCACAGGCGCAGGGGCTCGAAGCCCGCCGCCTTGCCCGCCTCGTAGACCTCGGCCTGGATGAGTTCGGCGTCCTGGCAGCCTGCGGGCAGGGCGCGCAGGCGGGCGGCGAGGTCGGCCATGGCGGCGCGCTCGCGCGCGTCCGGCGCCCGGAACCGCTTGGCGGGCTTCACGAAGTCCTCGTAGTAGTGGATCGCATAGTCGGCCAGCCGGTCCAGCAGGGGCTGGCTGGCGGCATCCGCCCCCGGCATGTAGCGGGCGATGAAGCCCCACAGGATCTCCTTGGTCGAGGCGTCGGCCGCCGAGACCAGGTTCAGGAGCAGGGAGAAGGACAGGGGCGAGCCCGCCGCCGGCGGCGCGCCGGTGTGGACGTGCCAGGCCGGGTTGTCGATGGCCGGGGCGTTGGCCTCGGCGCTGACCCGGTTGTAGGCGTCCAGCTGCTGGAGGTACTCGTCCGTCGCCTTCGGGATGACGTCGAAATAGAGCCGCTTGGCCGACTTGGGCGACTGGTACATGTAATAGGCGAGGCTCTCGGGCGCGCCGTAGCGCAGCCACTCCTCCATGGTCAGGCCATTACCCTTGGACTTCGAGATCTTCTGGTTGTTCTCGTCCATGAAGAGCTCGTAGTGGAAGGCCTCCGGCGGCTCGCCGCCGAGGATCTTCGCCACCTTGTTGGACACCCGCACGGAGTCCACCAGGTCCTTGCCGGACATCTCGTAGTCCACCCCCAGGGCCACCCAGCGGGCCGCCCAGTCCGGCCGCCACTGCAGCTTCACCCGGCCGCCGGTCACCGGGGTCTCGGTCAGGGTCCCGTCCTCGTCGCGGAAGACGATGGTCCCGGCCTCGACATGGCGCTCCAGAGTGGGGACCTGCAGGACCCGGCCGGTCTTGGGGCTGATGGGCAGGAAGGGCGAGTAGGTGGCCCGCCGCTCCTCGCCCAGGGTGGGCAGCATGACCCCCTGGATGGCGTCGAAGCGCTCCAGCACCTTCAGGAGCACGGCGTCCAGCCGGCCGGACCTGTAGGTCTCGGTGGACGACATGAAGTCATAGTCGAAGCCGAAGCCATCGAGGAAGGCGCGCAGGCGGGCGTTGTTGTGGGCGCCGAAGCTCTCGTAGAGGCCGAAGGGGTCGCGGACGCTGGTCACCGGCTTGTCGCGGTCCAGCTCAAGCTGGTCGCGGTTGGGGACGTTGTCGGGGATCTTCCGGAAGCCGTCCATGTCGTCGGAGAAGACGATCAAGCGGGTGGGGATGGCCTCGCCCGTCAGGGCGCGGAAGGCGGTGCGCACCATGGTCGGCCGGGCGGCCTCGCCGAAGGTGCCCATGTGCGGCAGTCCCGAGGCGCCGTAGCCGCACTGGAAGATGACGGGGTCGCGCAGGGAAGGCAGGGCGGCGACGGCCTCGTCGGGGCGGCCCTGGGCCAGCAGGGCGGCGGCGAGGTCCCGGCCGGCGTCGTCGAGGCGCAGGCGCAGGATGCGGTCCAGCAGGAGGCGGGCCTGCTCGAAGGGCCAGGAGCGGGCCTCGCGGGCGGGCAGGGCGAGCCGGGACAGGTCGGTGCGAACGGACATGAGGGGGCGTTAGCCTTCCTTGGCGGCGGCCTCAAGCCTGCAGCGCGCCGGAGGCGCCTTGCGGAGCGCGCCGAAACGGGCATGAAGTCGACCCTCAGCGCGCCAGAGTCCCGCGCGTCCGGAGCCCGCCCATGCCATCCGCCCGCCTCGCCCTTGTTCTCGCCGCCGGTCTCATCCTGGCCGCCTGCCAGCCCCAGGCGCCCGAGGGCCCGCCGCCGGGGACGGTGCGCTTCTCCATCATGTCCACAGAGAACATCCAGGCCGCCCAGGGCGCCTGGACCCCCTTCCTGGCCGACATGGAGAAGGCCACGGGCCTGAAGATCGAGCCCTTCTACGGGACCAACTACACCGCCCTGATCGAAGCGATGCGCTTCAAGCAGACCGACGTGGGCTGGTTCACCAACCAGTCGGGCCTGGAGGCCGTGCGCCGGTCCGGCGGCGAGGTCTTCGCCCGGACCACCAAGCCCGAGGGCCCCGACGGCTACCAGGCCCTGATCGTGGTGAAGAAGGGATCGGGTCTGACCCTGGACCGCATCCTCGCCTGCGACCGGACGCTGGACTTCGCCATGGGCGACGCCAAGTCGACCTCGGGGACGCTCGCCCCCATGACCTGGCTGTTCGGTCCGCGCAACATCCGCCCGGAGACCTGCTTCAAGACCGTCCGCAGCGCCAACCACGAGGCCAATCTCTTCGCCGTGGCCATGGGCCAGCTGGATGCGGCCACCAACAACTCCCAGTCCATCGCCCGGCTCGCGGACCAGAAGACCGAAGCGGCGCAGAAGACCGTGGCGGCCATCGAGGTGGTCTGGCGCTCGCCCACCCTGCCCGAGGACCCGATGATCTGGCGCAAGGACCTGGACCCGGCCCTGAAGGCCAAGATCCGCGACTTCGTCCTGGCCTACGGTGTGGGCGACAGCGACGAGGCGAAGCGGCAGCGGGAGGTCATGCGCGCCATCCAGACCGGCCCCTTCAAGCCCGCCGACGACACCCACCTCCTGCCCGTGCGCGAGATGGAGGCCTCGGCGGCCCTCATCGACGCGCGCAACCGCAAGGACGCCGCCGCGGAGGCGAAGGCGAAGGCCGACCTCGGCCAGGTCCACGCCGAGCAGAAGGCCCTGGTGGCGCGGAAAGACGGCCGACCCCTCCGGCCCGGGGCTGGCGCCCCGGCCTAATCCTCGGCCAGGGTGAAGTGTCCGCGCAGGGCGGCGACGGGCTGGCTGCGGGCCTCCTGCCAGGCCTCGACCTGGACGTTGGCGACGCGCCGGCCGACCTTGCGCAGGTCGGCGCGGGCGAAGGTGGTCATGGGCCGGCCCGGACGCAGGTACTCGATGGTGATGTCCAGGGTCCTGGGTTTGCGGTCCGCGGGCTGGGTCAGGGTCAGCTGCGCCAGGGCGGTGGTTTCCAGGAAAGCGCCGAGGACCCCTCCGTGCAGGGACGGCAGGAGGGTGTTGCCGATGAGGTGGGGCGAGAAGGGCAGGACGCCGGTCACCTCGTCGCCGGCCAGCTCGGCGGTCATGCCGAGGAACCGCAGGTAGGGCGAACGGGCCAGGAAGGCCTGGAGCTGATCCTCGCGGGTCATCCGGCGGCTCCCGTCCCGGGCGCCGGCGCGCCAGACAGCATGAAGGCCGCCTGGGCGGTGGCGATGGGGTCCGCCGGGTCGTTGTCCCAGGCGTGGGCCCGGACGAAGGCCACCGCGCCGGTCATGGCGTAGCAGTGGGCCTCCACGCTGACCCCCGAGCGGGGTGCGGGGGGCCGCAGGAAGTCGATCCGCAGGTCCAGGGTGGCGGTCGGCAGGCGCTGCTGCCGGGCGGCGGTAATGGCCATGCCGCAGCAGTGGTCGATGATCGAGGTGACCACGCCGGAGGCGAGCGATCCCCCTTCCACATCCGCCGTGAGGTCCTCGCGCCAGGGCACGTGCATCACTCCGCGGGCGTCGCCGGCGGAGACCATGCTGAAGCCGAGGGCCGCGGCCTGCGGGACTGTGGTCGCCATGGCGGCGGCGGCTTCAAGATTGGGATTGGGATCGCTCATACCTTCCGTTTGCAGTGACGGAAGGAACGGGTCAATGCGCTGTCAGTCCGCTGCGACCTCGGCGGTGAGGAAGGCGAAAAGGTCGCCGCCCGGGAAGAGGAGGCTGCGCACCCCCGCCCGGCGGCCGGCCTCCAGGTCGATGGCCTTGTCCCCGACCATGACCGAGCGGGTGGCGTCCACAGGCCAGTCGGCCATGGCGCGCAGAAGCATGCCGGGGTTGGGCTTGCGGTCCGGCGGGTCGGGGTGACGATAGCGGTCCTGGAGGGCCTCGGGATGGAGGGGGCAGTGATAGAAGGCGTCGATCCGCGCACCCGCCGCCGCCAGCTCCTCGGTCATCCGGGCGTGCAAGGCGTGGACGTCGTCCTCCGAATAGTAGCCCCGCCCGACGCCGGACTGGTTGGTCACCACAAAGACCCACCAGTCGCGGGCGTTGAAGGCGGCCACCGCCTCCCGGGCGCCGGGGATCCAGCAGAAGTCCTCCCACCGGTAGACATAGCCGCGGTCCTCGTTGAGGACGCCGTCGCGGTCTAGGAACAGGGCGGGCCGGGGCAGTCGGGTCACGCGGGGCAGTCTAGCGGCCTTCCTGGCGTCTGGCGATTTCCCTTCTGCGTCCGCCGTCCTATGTTCGGTCGAACCCCAGCGGAGCCCCCAGTGACGCACACGCCCCCGAGCCCCGTCCTGACGATCAAGGACCTGCGCATCGATTTCCAGACCCGGGACGGGTCCGTGCCGGCGGTGCGCGGGGTCTCACTTGAAGTCCGCCCCGGGGAGACGCTGGGCGTGGTCGGCGAAAGCGGCTCGGGCAAGAGCCAGACCTTCATGGCGGTCATGGGCCTGCTGGCGGCCAACGGCCGGGCGACCGGGTCGGTCTGCTTCGAGGGGCGAGAGATCCTCGGCGCCCCCAAAACCGTGCTCAACAGTGTCCGGGGCGCCGGCATGGGGATGATCTTCCAGGACCCCCTGACCGCCCTGACCCCTCACCTGCGGATCGGCGACCAGCTGGGCGAGCCCCTGCGTCGGGCCCGCGGCCTGTCGGCCCGCGACGCGCGCGCCGAGGCCCTGCGCTGGCTGGAGCGGGTGCGGATACCGGACGCCGCCCGGCGGATGGACCAGTACCCGCACGAACTGTCCGGAGGCATGCGCCAGAGGGTGATGATCGCCGGCGCCATGGCCTGCGCGCCCCGGCTGCTGATCGCTGACGAGCCCACCACGGCCCTCGACGTGACCGTCCAGGCCGAGATCCTCGACCTGATGGAGGAACTGACCCGGGAGAGTGGGACAGGGCTCGTCCTGATTACCCATGACATGGGCGTGGTGGCGCGCCTCGCCGACCGGGTCTGCGTGATGAAGGACGGCGCCTACGTAGAAGCTGGATCCGCCGCCGAGGTCTTCGCCAGGCCGCAGACAGACTACGCCCGGAACCTGCTGGAGGCCGCGCCCAGGCTGGACCGGCCCGATCGCCGGGGCCGCCCCACCCCGGCGCCCGTCGCCCCCGATGCGGCCC
The DNA here is from genome assembly GCA_020401865.1 of Phenylobacterium sp. Lineage (GTDB taxonomy): Bacteria > Pseudomonadota > Alphaproteobacteria > Caulobacterales > Caulobacteraceae > Phenylobacterium. Next base: position 565,634 of record JADCAS010000004.1, read on the forward strand.
TGGTGGTCCGCGGGGAGGAGGTGAAGGTCTGGTTCCCCGTGCGCCGGGGCCTGTTCGGCCGGCGGGCTGACCTGCGGGCCGTGGACGGGGTCAGCCTGGAGATTCGGCAGGGCGAGACCCTGGGCGTCGTCGGCGAGAGCGGCTGCGGCAAGTCGACCCTCTCGCGGGCGGTGCTGAGGCTGATCCCGCGAACCGGCGGCGCGGTCACCGTGCTGGGCCGGGACATTCCCGAGACCGACCGGGAGGCCCTGCGCGCCGCCCGACGGGACCTGCAGATCGTCTTCCAGGACCCCCTGGCCAGCCTCGACCCCCGCATGCCGGTAGGCGACTCCATCGCCGAGCCCCTGGGGGTGTTCCGTCCCGACCTCGACCGGCGCGCCCGGGAAGCCGAGGTCCGCGCCATGATGACGCGGGTCGGCCTGTCCGGAGACCTGATCAACCGCTACCCCCACGAGCTGTCCGGGGGGCAGAACCAGAGGGTCGGCATCGCCCGGGCCATGATCCTGCGGCCCAGGGTGGTGGTCTGCGACGAGGCGGTCTCGGCCCTCGACGTGTCGATCCGCGCCCAGATCATCGACCTGCTGATTGACCTTCAGCACGAGTTCGGCATGGCGATGATGTTCATCAGCCACGACCTGGCCGTGGTGCGGGAGATCAGCCACCGGGTCATGGTCCTGTACCTGGGCCGCGTGGTGGAGCAAGCGCCGGCGGACCGGATCTTCGCCGACGCGCGGCACCCCTACACCCAGGCCCTCCTGTCCGCGGCCCTGATCCCCGACCCGGCCGTTGAGCGGCGACGGCCCCGGGTGCGCCTCACCGGGGAGCTTCCCAGCCCCCTGGACCCCGAGGGCGCCCTGCGCTTCCTGCCCTCCCGCCGGGGGGAGTCCCCCCCGTACCGGCCCCAGCTGACGGAAGTGGCCCCAGGCCACTGGGTCAGCGAATTCGATCCCCCCGCCTGACGCCGGGACGCTTTCCCTTTTCCGGCGGAGCGACTAGGGAAGACCCCCTGAAAGTCGCAGGTCCGCCATGAGCTTCACCCTCGCCGATGTCCGCGCCGCCGCCGAGCGCATCGCCGGCAGGGTCGAGCGCACGCCCATGCGCCGGTCGCAGACGCTTTCCGAGATCACCGGGGCCGAGGTCTGGGTGAAGTTCGAGAACCTGCAGTTCACCGCCGCCTACAAGGAGCGCGGCGCCCTCAACACCCTCCTGCAGCTCTCGGACAACGAGGCCCGCCGGGGCGTCATCGCCGCTTCGGCTGGCAACCATAGCCAGGGACTGGCCTATCACGCCGCCCGGTTGGGCATCCCCGTGACCATCGTCATGCCTCGCAGCACGCCCTTCGTGAAGGTCCAGCAGACCCGGGCCTTCGGCGCCGAGGTGGTGCAGGACGGGGATACCTACGACGAGTCCGCCGCCATCGCGCGCAAGCTCTGCGACGAGCGGGAGCTGACCTTCGTTCATCCCTTCGACGACCTGAAGGTCATGGCGGGACAGGGCACGGTGGCCCTGGAGATGTTCGAGGAGCAGCCCGATATCGAGGTCCTGCCCGTGCCCGTGGGCGGCGGCGGCCTGATCGCCGGTTGCGCGACTGTGGCCAAGTCCATCAACCCCAACTGCCGGGTGATCGGCGTCGAGCCGGCCATGTACCCGTCCTTCACGGCCCGGATCCGGGGGGTCGAAGCCTCCACCGGCGGGGCGACCATCGCCGAGGGCATCGCCGTCAAACGGGTCGGCGACCTGACCTACGGGATCGCCCGCCCGCTGATCGACGAGGTGCTGCTGCTCGAGGAGCCCTACCTCGAGCGCGCCGTGGCCCTGTTCTGCAACGTGGAGAAGACCGTTGCCGAGGGCGCCGGAGCGGCGGCCCTGGCCGCCCTGCTGGCCTACCCGGACCGGTTCCAGGGCAAGAAGGTCGGCGTCATCATCTCGGGCGGGAACATCGACACCCGCCTGCTGGCCTCGGTGCTCACCCGCGAGCTGGTCCGCGACCAGCGGCTGGTCTCCCTGCGCATCATCGGCGACGACCGTCCCGGCCTGCTGGCCAATGTCTCGGCCCTGATCGGACAAATGGGCGCCAACATCATCGAGGTGGCTCACAACCGCCTCGCCCTGGACGTGCCGGCCAAGGGCGCGGAGTTCGACATCATGATCGAGACCCGCGACGCCAGGCACACTGAGGAAATCATGGAGGCCCTCAGGGCCCGGGGCTATCCGCCCCGCGCGGTCTGAAGGAGTCCCGCATGCGTCTCACCGCTCTTGCCCTCGCCGCCAGCCTGGCCCTCCTGGGCGCCTGCCAGAGGGGCCCCGACCCCCAGGTCCTGGCCGCCAACGCCGAGGCCGGCAAGGCCTTTCTGGCGAAGAACGCCTCCGAGCCCGGTGTGCGCACCCTGCCGTCCGGCCTGCAGTACCAGGTTATGAAGTCGGGTCCTGCCGATGGCGTGCGGCCGCTGCCCGGCGACCAGATCAAGGTCCACTACGAAGGCAAGCTCCTGTCCGGCGAGGTCTTCGACAGCTCCTATGACCGCGGTGTTCCGGCGGTCATGCCCCTGGACGGCCTGATTCCCGGTTGGGTGGAGGCCCTTCAGCTGATGCGCCCGGGCGACGAGTGGCGAATCTTCGTCCCGGCGACGCTGGGCTACGGCGATGAAGGCGGCGGTCCGATCCCGCCGGGCGCCACCCTGGTCTTCCGGATCCAGCTGATCGACGTCCTGCCTGGCCCACGACACAAGTCAGCCGGCTGATGCGCTCCCGCCCCGTTGCTGGGGGCGACGGATCACTACCCGCCGGCCCAGGAGGTCAAGGGGATTCCAGGTCATGGCCCGGGCGATCTCCCAGGACGTGACCGTGCGAGTCGCCTGGGTGCGTCTCCGCGCGGCAAGGGCCGCCGGCAGGTCCGCCAGCGCCGCCCGGGCCCCCTTCAGGTTCGGGGCCAGCCGTCCCTGGCCTGACAGTCTCAGAAACAGGACGAGGGTGGCGATCACATGCAGGGGCAGGGTCAGCCAGAAGAGGACGGGCGGCGTATTCTTGATGAAGACCCGGATCCGGTTCCGGGCGCCGTGGAAACTGGCGAAGTCCGAGCCCGCCCCGCCGGTGGAGGCCGAGCCGACGTGGGCGACGACAGCGTCGGGGATGACACCGCAGGCGCCGCCGGCCAGCCGGATCCGGTAGCCCAGGTCGACGTCCTCGCAGTACATGAAGAGGTCCTCGTCAAAGCCGCAGAGCGCCTCAAACAGGTTCCGCCGGATGAGCATGGCGCCGCCGCAGGCCGAAAAGCACTCGCCGTCGTCCACCGGACCAGGATCGGCCAGACCGTAGCCGCCACGGTAGGGGATGCCCGGCAGGCTCATCACATCCCCCAGGCCGTCAAGCCGGCCCTCGGCGCCCGCCATGGTCTGGCGGCAGCCAAAGCACTGCACGTCGGGATGGCGCGCGGCGCCCGCAAGCAGGCATTCCAGCCAGTCAGGCGCGGCGAAGGCGTCGGGATTGACGAGGGCCAGCCAGTCGCCCCTGGCCCGCCGGGCGCCCAGGTTCACCCCTGCGGCGAAACCGAGGTTGGCGCCGGCGGAAACCAGGGTGATCCCCGCGACTGTCCGGACCGCCGCCTGGGGCGAACCGTCCGTGGAAGCGTTGTCCACCAGCAGGATCTCGAGGGGCGGACGGGTCTGCGCCGTCAGGGCGGACAGGCACCGCGCCAGGTCGTCGCCCGACTGCCAGGCGACGACAATCACGCTGACCGAGCCCTCTGTCGGCGTGTCAGGGTTGTTTTTCCGCGCGTCCCGCGCCATGCCTCGCACCCTTCGCGGCCCCGCCGCCCGTATCCGGGACTCTGATGACGACCCTGACGCCACTGGCCCTTCCCGAGGTCACCCTTATCACGCCCCGCCGCCATGGCGATGCACGAGGCTGGTTCTCCGAGACCTGGAGCCGCCGCACCCTGTCCGCCCTCGGGATCGACGCCCACTTCGTCCAGGACAATCAGGCCTTCAGCGCCAGGTCGGGGACGATCCGCGGCCTGCACTTCCAGACAGCGCCGCACGCCCAGGCCAAGCTGGTGCGGGTGCTGGCGGGCGCCATACTGGACGTGGCGGTGGACATCCGCCCCGGATCGCCCACCCGGGGACGCTGGGTCTCTGCCCAGCTGACCGCCGAAGGCGGCGAGCAGCTCTTCGTGCCGCGCGGGTTCGCCCATGGCTATTGCACCCTCTGCGACAACGTCATGCTGGCCTACAAGGTCGACAGCGACTACGCCCCCCAGACCGAGGGCGGGGTGGTGTGGAACGATCCGGACCTCGCCATCGCCTGGCCTGTCGACGCCGACGACGCCGTCCTTTCCGACAAGGACCGCATCCTGCCTCGCCTCGCCGATCTTCCCGACCCCGTCTTCTGAGGCCCGCATCCCGCCATGTCCCAAGACCACGAGCTGCTCACCCTCCTCGACCTGGAGACCTTGGACACCGACCTCTTCCGGGGCTTCAACCCGCCCCACGAGACCCGCCGGATCTATGGCGGCCAGGTCGTGGCCCAGGCCCTGGCGGCGGCCTACCGGACCATCGAGGACCGGGTCTGCCACTCCCTGCACTGCTATTTCATCCGCCCTGGCGATCCGAAAATCCCGATCCTGTTCCAGGTGGACCGGGCGCGGGACGGCGGCTCGTTCAGTGTGCGCCGCGTGGTGGCGATCCAGAACGGCAAGCAGATCTTCAACCTGGCGGCCTCCTTCCAGGTCCCCGAGACAGGGTTCGAGCACCAGCTGCCCATGCCCGAGGCCCCGGCTCCGGAGGCCCTGAAGAACGAGGAGGAGCTGCGGGCCGAGGCCGGCCTCGACCCTGCCTCGCGGCGGATCTGGCCCGTGGAGCTCAAGCCCTGCGAGCCGGTTCCCCATGGCTTCGTCGGGGTGCGCGAGCCGGTGGATATGTGCTGGTTCCGCACCCGCATGCCGCTGGGAGATGACGTGGCCGTCAACCAGTGCGCCCTGGCCTATGGTTCGGACATGACCCTGATGGATGCTTCCCTGCGCCCGCACGGGGTGGACTGGGACAGTGGAAGACTGCAGGGCGCCAGCCTCGATCACGCCATGTGGTTCCACCAGCCCTCGGACTTCCACGACTGGCACCTGTTCGTCCAGGACAGCCCCTCGGCGTCCGGAGGGCGGGGCTTCAACCGTGGCCAGATCTACGCCCGGGATGGCCGGCTGGTGGCCGAGGCGGCCCAGGAAGCCCTGATCCGCTGGCGCTGACGCGGCGTCACGGTGGCCCGGCGGCGAAATCCGTGACAACCTGACGCGGCGTCCGGCAGGGAGGGCCCATGGATCTGATCCTTCACCATTACGACGCCTCACCCTTCTCGGAGAAGGTGCGGATCGTCTTCGGCATGACCGGCCAGGCCTGGTCCTCGGTGATCACGCCGAACATGATGCCCAAACCGGACCTGACGCCCCTGACCGGCGGCTACCGGCGCGCGCCGGTCCTTCAGATCGGCGCAGATATCTACTGCGACTCCATGGTCATCCTCGACGAACTGCAGAGGCGGGCGCCCCTGCCCGGAGACCGGGGCCTGGCGGGTCTGAGGGGGATCGGCCTCTGGGCGGACCGGCTCTTCTTCCAGGCCACCGTGCCGGTGATCTTCGGCGAGCTGGGCCACCTGACCCCGAAGGCCTTCATCGCCGACCGCGAGAAGCTGTCCGGCCGGCCCTTCGACGTCGAGGCCATGGCCCAGGCCGCGGGGCCCATGCGCGTCCAGTGGCGGGGGCATGCGTCCTGGCTGGACCACGCCCTGGCGGACGCACCCTTCCTCGCCGGCGGCAGGCCCGGGCTGGCGGACGCCTCGGCCTGGATGAACATCTGGTGGCTGAAGGGCGCCCTTCCGGAGACCTACGACCGTCTCACCGCCGGCCTGGACCGGCTGGAGGCCTGGCGGCGGCGGATGGCCAGGATCGGCCATGGCGCGCGGACCGAGATCACCGGAACGCAGGCCCTCGATCTGGCCCGCAGCGTCCAGCCCGCCGAGCCGCCCTCTCATGACCCGAATGACGCCCTTGGTCTGTCGCCGGGCGATCCGGTGGTGGTCATGGCAGACGACTATGGCCGCGACCCCATTTCCGGGACCCTGGTGGCCGCCCGCCATTCCCGCCTCATCCTGGCCCGGGAGACCCCGGACCTCGGCCGCCTGCACCTGCATTTCCCCCGGGTCGGCTACATCGCCGTTCCCGGCAAGACCTGAAGGAGACTTCCATGGACGATCGCATCCAGGTGACCCTTGAAAACGGCGTCGCCGACGTCCGTCTGGTCCGCACCGACAAGATGAACGCCCTCGACGACCGCATGTTCCAGGCCCTCGTGGACACCGGCGAGCGCCTGAAGACCGAGAAGGGCGTGCGGGCCATCGTGCTGTCGGGCGACGGTCGGGCCTTCTGCGCCGGCCTCGACATGGGCAACTTCGCCAAGATGGCCTCGGGCGAGCGCCGCGGCGGGGCGGGCCTTCTCACGCCGGAGCGCACCGCGGGCGGGTCGAACCATGCCCAGCACGCGGTCATGGTCTGGCGCGAGCAGACGGTCCCGGTGATCGCCGCCATCCACGGCGTCGCCTTCGGCGGCGGCTTCCAGCTGGCCCTGGGCGCCGACATCCGCTTCGTGACCCCCGACGTGCGGATGGCGGTGCTGGAGATCAAGTGGGGCCTGGTGCCCGACATGGCGGGCCTGGTCCTGATGAAGCGGCTGGTGCGCGACGACGTCGCCCGGGAGCTGACCTATACGGGCCGGATCTTCAACGGCGAGGAGGCCCACCGCATGGGCCTCGCCACACGGGTCTGCGCCGACCCCCGCGCCGACGCCCTGGCCCTGGCGGCGGATATCGCCTCCAAGAACCCTGACGCCATCCGGGCGGGCAAGCGGCTCCTGGACCTGGCGCCGGACGCCGACCAGCACGCCATCCTCCTCGCCGAGAGCCGGGAGCAGGGCGCCCTTATCGGCTCGCCCAACCAGGTCGAAGCCGTGAAGGCGGCGATGGAGAACCGGCCCGGCGTCTACGCCGACTGAACCCTCTCCCACTCGACCCGGACGTCGGGATCGGTCTCGGCCCCGGCGTGGGCGCGGGCCAGCTCCAGCAGTTCCGGTCGGGGCAGGAGCCGGCCCAGCGCCCAGACCGCGGCGCCCCGCACCAGGGGTGAGGCGTCATCCAGCCGCGCCGTCGCGGCCGGGACCAGGGCCGGATTGTCGGAATTGCCGATCGCGTAGAGGACATTGCGCAGGAACCGGTCCCGGCCCGTGCGCTTGACCGGCGAGCGGGCGAACCGGGCCCGGAAGGCCTCCTGGTCCAGGGCCGCCAGCTCCGCCAGGGGCGGGGCCGCCAGGTCGTGGCGGGCCGCCAGCCTCTGTTCACGTCCGGCCCGGGCGAACTTGTTCCACGGGCAGACCGCCAGGCAATCGTCGCAGCCATAGATGCGATTGCCAAGGCCGGGCCTCAGGTCCGGATCCACGGGACCCTTGTGCTCGATGGTCAGGTAGGAGACGCAGCGCCGGGCGTCGAGCTGGTAGGGCGCCGGGAAGGCGGCGGTGGGACAGGCGTCGAGGCAGGCCCGGCATTGGCCGCAGTGGTCGGCTTCCTCCGGATCCGGCGGCAGGTCCGCCGTCGTCAGGATCACGCCGAGGAACAGCCAGGAGCCGAAGTCCCGGCTGACCAGGTTGGTGTGCTTGCCCTGCCAGCCCAGGCCCGCCTGCTGGGCCAGGGGCTTCTCCATCAGGGGGGCGGTATCGACGAAGACCTTGAGGTCCCCGCCCAGCCGTGCGGCCATCCAGCCCCCCAGCTGCTTCAGCCGGCCCTTGAGCACCTCGTGATAATCGTCGCCCCGGGCGTAGACGGAGAGGAGGCCCCGCTCGCGCAGGGCCAGGCCGTCGAGGGGGTTAGTCTCCGGTCCGTAGTTCAGGCCCAGGACGACGGCGCTGCGGGCCTGCGGCCAAAGGGCCAGGGGATGCCCGCGCCGCTCCGCCGTGGCGGCCATCCATTCCATGTCGCCATGGCGGCCGGCCTGGAGGAAGGCCTGGAGCCTCGCCGTCGCCGGCCAGGACGCCCCGATCCCCGTGAACCTGCAGACGTCGAATCCGAGGTCGGCCGCCCGCCGGCGGATGGGATCGCGCGGATCAGAAGTCGAGGTCGTCATAGTGCGCCGCCGGCGCCAGTCCGGGCCAGCGGTCGGCGAGGAGGGGGCGGAAGGCCGGACGGGACTTCAGCCGCATGTACCAGGTCTTCACCGCCGGATAGCCGTCCCAGGGCACATCGCCCAGGTAGTCGATCACCGACAGGTAGGCGGCGGCGGCGAAGTCGGCCAGGGACATGCGCCGGCCCGCCAGCCAGTCCCGCGCGGCCAGGAGGGCCTCAAGATAGGCCATGTGGTGGCGTAGGGATTCCCGCCCCTGCCTCAGGGCCGCCAGGTCCGGCGCGCCGAGCCCGAGAAGCCGCTTCTCCATCTTCTCGTGCAGCAGAAAACCGGCGACCTCCAGGTCGAACTTCCGGTCGAACCACAGGACCAGCCGCCGAGCCTCCGCCCGTTCCTCCGCCGACCGGCCCAGAAGGGGCGGCTCCGGGCAAGTCTCCTCCAGGTGATCAAGGATGGTCCGGGACTCGCAGAGGACCAGTCCGTCCTCGACCATCACTGGCGTCACGCCGGAGGGGTTGAGGTCCAGGAAGGCGTCGGGCTGTTCCCAGTAGCGGACCGTCTGCTCGGTGAAGGCCAGGCGCTTCTCCCCCAGCGCCAGACGGACCTGGCGTGAGGCGGGGTCCAGCGGGAAATGGTGAAGGATGCGTTCGGTCATGCCCGGCCGGCGAGACGTTCTGTGTCGAGCCCACTAAGGACGATCAGACCTTAAGGGGCGGTTTACTCTGCGGCCGTGGCTTCCGCGAAGGCCCCGCCATGGGGTTCGGCCAGGCCCCTGGGATCCGGATGGATCAGAATGTCGGCCATGGGGAAGGCCTCGAGCAGGCGACGCTCGGCCTCCACGATGACCCGGTGGGCGTCCTCGAGGGTCAGAAGGGGGTCCAGGTCGACGTGCATCTGCATGTGGACATAGGGCCCGGAGGCGCGGGTGCGCAGCTGATGGACGTCGGTCAGGCGCGGGTCCCGGGTGACCAGTTCGACGATCCGGGCGCGCTCCGAGGCCGGCAGTTCCTGGTCCATCAGCTGGACGGCGGCCTCGCGGAAGACGCCAATGGCGCCCCACAGGAGGAGGGCGGCGATCACCAGGGCGGCGGCGCCGTCCAGGCCCGCCACGCCCAGCCAGGCCGAGGCGCCGATCCCCGCCAGGGCCGCCAGGTTGGAGGCCAGGTCCGAGGCGTAGTGCGCCCGGTCCCCGCTGACCGCCACCGAGGCCGTTCGGCGAAGGACCCAGGTCTGGGCCGAGATGAGGACGAAGGTCATGACGGTGGACAGGACCATGACCGCAAGGGCCCAGGATCCGGCCTCGAGGGGCTGGGGATCGAGAAGGCTGCGGATCGCCTCCTGGCCGACAAGCGCCGCCGAGGCGAAGACAAGGCCCGCCTGCATCAGGCTGGCGAAGGCCTCGGCCTTTCCATGGCCGAAACGGTGATCATCGTCCGGCGGGGCCGCGGCGTACCGGACGGCGAAGAAGGTGATGGTGGAGGCCACCAGGTCCAGGGTGGAGTCCGCCAGGGAGGCCAGCAGGGCCACGGAGCCGGAGGCCATCCAGGCGGCCGCCTTGGCCGTCACCAGCAGGGTCGCCACACCGACGGACATCAGGGTGATCCCCCTTGTCAGGGCGGCGGCGCGATCCGGGGAGAGGCGGACGTCAGACGACATGGCCCCGTTCTAGCGCCCGGGCTCCCCGCGGCCAAATCATTCCGCTGCCCGGAGGGCGGAAGGCTGCGGTCCCACATAGACCGACCGGGGCCGGATCAGCCGGCCCGTGGCCACCTGCTCCCAGGCATGGGCGACCCAGCCTGCGGCCCGCCCCGCCGCGAAGATGCAGGTGAAGGCGGAGGAGGGAATGCCGAGGGCCTCGAGGAGAAGGGCGGTGTAGAACTCGACATTGGTCTCCAGGGGCCGGTCGGGCTTGCGGGTGCGCAGGATTTCCAGGGCCGCAGCCTCCACCGCTTCGCCGAGGGCGAGACGTCCCTCATCCACGCCCAGGCGCCGGATCGCCGCCTTGAGGGCGTCGGCGCGGGGGTCGCGCACGCGGTAGACCCGGTGGCCGAAGCCCATCAGCCGGTCGCCGCGGTCGAGGGCCGCCTCCAGCCAGGGCCGGGCGTTCCCGGGCGAGCCGATCCCGTCCAGCATGTCGATCACGGGGCCGGGCGCGCCGCCATGCAGCGGCCCCTTCAGGGCGCTGATCCCGGCCAGGGCGGCGGAGACAAGGCCCGCCCGGGTTGAGGCGGTCACCCGGGCCGCGAAGGTCGAGGCGTTGAGGCCGTGGTCGATCACCGTCACGAGATAGGCGTCGAGGGCCGCGGCCTGCGCGGCGGTCGGCGACCGTCCCAGGATCATCCTCAGGAGGTCCGCGGCATGGGGGGCTTCAGGGTCCGGGGCCAGGGGGGTCAGACCTTCCCGCCGCCGGAGGAGGGCGCCGGTGAAGACCGCAGGCGCCGCCGTCACGCGAAGGGCGGCGTCCATGCCCTCGCCGTCCGCCAGCCGGGCCATCAGGGCCCTCAGCCCCTCCACCGGAGACAAGGCGACGAGGCCGTGATCGAGGTGCGCGACCTCGGCCCAGACCTCCGCGCGGGCGGCGCCGAGGGCGGCCCTCAGGTCGGATGGCAGGTCCGGCCCCAGGTCCGACCAGAGGCGGGCGCAGACCGTCTCGAAGTCCGCAACGCCCGCCAGGTCCTCCAGGGCCGCGCCCCGCAGGACCAGGCGGCCTGCCTCCCCGTCGACATCCGAGAGCACGGTGTGCGCAGCGACGACCGATTCCAGTCCGGCTTCCATGACAATCCCCTTTCCTTGGCAGGTCATGTGAAACGAACCCAACGCCTTGGGGATTGACTCGTCAATCTTGATCAATCTAATCAATATCAAAGCATCCGAGGAGGTCGTCGTGACCGAATGGCTCTCGGCCGCCGAGGCCCTGGACCGCCTCGGCCTCAAGCCCCAGACCCTCTACGCCTATGTCAGCCGGGGCCTGATTGCGGCCCGGCCGGATCCGGCCGACTCCCGCCGCAGCCTCTACCGTTCGCGGGAAGTGGAGGTGCTGGCCGAGCGTCGCCGCCGCAGCCGGCGGCCCTCGGACGTCGCCGCGGGGGCTATGACCTTTGGCGAGCCGGTCCTGGCCTCGGCCATCACCACCGTGCATGCCGGCCGGCACTGGTACCGTGGGCGCGACGCCATAGTTCTGGCGGAGACCGAGACCCTGGAGTCGGTCGCCCGTCTGCTGCGGGGCGGGGACGGGGTCACCCTCAAGCGTTCGGACCGGCCCGCGCCGCCGACGGAGGGCCCTCCCCTGGCCCGCGCCTTCCTGGCCCTGGCGGCGCGGGCGGCGGCGGCGCCTCCGGCCCTTGGCCAACCGACCCTCGCTCGCTCGGCCGAGGCGGCGGTCCTTCTTGACGTCTTCGCCGACGCCCTCGCCGCGGAGACCGAGCCTGGGCCCATCCATCTGCGCCTCGCCAAGGCCTGGCGGCTCGGACCCGGCGGCCCGGGCGCCGACCTGATCCGCCGGACCCTGGTGCTTCTGGCGGACCACGAACTGAATCCCTCGGCCTTCGCCGCCCGGGTGGCCGCCTCGACGGGCGCCTCCCTCGCCGCCTCGGCGCTGGCGGGCCTCGCCGCCCTGTCCGGTCCCCGGCACGGGGGCGCGCCCGCCGCCCTGGCGCTGTTCCGGGAGGAGGCCAGGCGCCTGGGGCCCGCCGCAGCCGTTTCGGCGCGCCTTTCCGAGGATCGCAGCCTGCCGGGCTTCGGCCACCCCCTCTATCCGGACGGGGACCCGCGGGCGTCGGCTCTGTGTGTCCGGTTCCAGGCGGCGGCGGACCTCGAGGCCTTGGCGGACCAGGTCCGAGCGACCACGGGGCAGGCGCCGAACATCGATTTCGCCCTGGTCGCGCTCTGTGACCACCTGGGTGCGCCCGAGGGTTCAGCCCTGTCGCTGTTCGCCGCCGCACGATGCGCCGGCTGGCTGGCCCACGCCCTGGAGCAGATTCAGGACGGCGGGCTGATCCGGCCGCGGGCGCGCTACACCGGGGACATTTTCGATCAGGACCCTGCGGCGTAGGCCTTCAGGACTTCGAGAGGCGCGACGGCCAGGGCCTCCTCATGGGTCGCGGCCAGCACGATCTTCGGCGCCGCGCCCGCGTCGAGGGCTTCGCGCCAGCGGGGCGCGCACAGACACCAGCGATCCCCAGGCTTCAGCCCCGCAAAGCCATAGGCCGGGACCGGGGTCGACAGGTCGTTGCCCACCGACTTCGAGAAGGCGAGGAACTCGGCGGTCATGATGGCGCAGACCGTGTGCATGCCGACGTCCTCAGCACCGGTCTCGCAGCAGCCATTCCGGTAGAATCCGGTGACGGGGTCAAGGCCGCAAGGCTCCAGCGGACCGCCCTGCACGTTGCGGGCGTCAGGTTCGTAACGGGTGATCATGCGGTCATCATAGTCTATCACCAGGGCCTGCGGCGACCCCGCTTTGAGGCCATGGAGTCCGGAAATGCCGTCCGCCCGTCCCCGACGCAGCGCCCTCTACATGCCCGCCGGAAACCCCCGCGCCATCGCGAAGGCCCGGGAATTGGCCTGCGACGTGGTGATCCTTGATCTTGAGGACTCCGTCGCGCCGGACGCCAAGCCCGCCGCCCGGGACCTCGCCATGGCGGCCCTGGCCGAGGGCGGCTTCGGGCGCCGGGAGGTTGTCGTGAGGGTCAACGGCCTCGATACGCCCTGGGGCGAGACGGATCTCTCCGCGGTGGGGTCCGGTCCCGTCCGTCCCGACGCGGTGCTTGCGCCCAAGGTGTCGACCCCGGAGGACGTCGCCGCCTACGCCGCGCGCCTGCCCGCCGACGTCGCCCTGTGGATCATGGTCGAAACCTGCGCCAGCCTCTTCGCCCTCGACCGTCTGGCCTCGGCGGGCGGACCCCTGTCGGCCATAGTCGTGGGGTCGAACGACCTGGTGAAGGAGATGCGCTGCCGGGTCGACGCCGACCGCAGGCCCCTTCAGGCGGCCCTGTCCCTGACCGTCGCCGCCGGCCGCGCCTGCGGACTGACCGTGCTGGACGGGGTCTGGAACGACATCGCCGACCTGGAAGGACTCGAACGCCAGTGCCGGCAGGGCGTGGAGTTCGGCTTCGACGGCAAGACCCTGATCCACCCCGACCAGGTCGCTGCGGCCAACAGCGCCTTCTCCCCCGAACCAGAGGAGATCGCCTGGGCGCAGATTGTAGCCGCCGCCTTTGATTCGCCCGAAAATCGCGGCAAGGGGGTCCTGCGGGTCGAGGGCCGGATGGTCGAGCGCCTGCACCTGGACCAGGCCCTCCGCCTCCTGGAGATCGCCGCAGCCCTTGAGGAGGCATGATGCGGACCCGACCCGCTGCTCTTCTGGTCCTGGCCTCACTGTCCCTGGCGGTGGCGGCGCCGGCCGCGCATGCCCAGGACCCGGACCTGATCGGCGATCTCCTGAGAGCCGTCCCGACCCCCGACGCCCAAGAGGAAGAAGAGGCTGACGGGGGCGACCTGGACCTGCCCGAGGTCGTTGAGGCGCCCTCCACCCGCACAGGTCCGACCTCCGTTCCGGGCCAGAGGGTGGGGGTGGATGACCACAGCCGCACGCCCGAGTCCCCCCTGAATTCCGCCGAACGGACCTATGAGGCGCGGCTCCGGGCCGGGTATGCGGCCGCCCAGGCGCGGCTGGGCGAGCTGGAGGGGCGGTGGCTCGTCCGCAGCCAGGCCGGACCCCTCTACGCCTTCCAGTTCATCGATTCCGGCGCCGGGACCCTCGACGGGGCCTGGAGCGATCCCCGCCGCCCCGGCGCGCTGACGGGCTCAGGATACCTGAGTTCCGCGAGCCGCGCTGGCGGGCGCCTGGTCCTCAGTCTTGAAGCGCCGCCGCGCCGGGGACCTGTCCAGCTTCAGCTCCGGCCGGAAGGTCCGGGCCAATGGACGGGAACCCTGACCGAGGACGGGGTCGAGGTCGCAGTCCGGATGCAGCGCGACTGACGCCGGTCAGCCCGGACCCCGGCCCGGGAAGGGCGGATAGGGCTGGGCGCCGGGCGCCAGGGCCGGACGCGCCGCCGTCATCGCCCGGGACAGGGCCCCCGCGTCCATCCGCTCGGCCTCGCCGAAGCCCCAGACCGGACCCGGCCAGGCCGGATCCCCGTGTCGTCGCCCGACCACATGCACATGGAGCTGCGGGGTGATGTTCCCGAGGGCGCCGACGTTGAGCTTCTCCACCGCAAGGCCCAGGGCGGCGCCCAGGGCCCGGACGGCGTTTCCCGCCGCCACGATCTCCTCGACCAGCAGCCTGCGCTCCGCGGCGGTCAGGTCCTCGATCTCCCGCGCCCCGGCGACCTGGGGAATGAGAATCAGCCAGGGCCAGCGGGCGTCGTCCTGGAGCCGCACGTGGCAGAGGGGCAACTCGTCCAGGGCGTGCGAGCCGGCGAGGAAGGCGGGATCGATCTCGGGCATGGCGCCAGATTGGCCGGGCCCGCCGGGCTTCACAAGCGCAAGCGGCGTTGCAGGCCCCGCCGCTTCCGGTTAGGGAGCGCAGCGACGCGGGGCGACCGCGAAGCGCACATCCAGGAGACGAACCATGGCTTCCAGGAAACCCATCCGCGTGGCGGTTACCGGCGCGGCCGGCAACATCGGCTACGCCCTCCTGTTCCGCATTGCCTCGGGCGCCATGTTCGGCCCCGACCAGCCGGTCATCCTCCAGCTGCTGGAAATCCCGGTGGAAGGGCCGCAGAAGGCCCTCAAGGGCGTGGCCATGGAGCTCGACGACTGCGCCTTTCCGCTGCTGGCCGGCATGATCCTGACCGGTGAGGCCGAGGTCGCGTTCAAGGACGCCAACTGGTGCCTCCTGGTGGGCTCCAAGCCGCGCGGTCCCGGTATGGAGCGCGCCGATCTTCTGAAGGACAACGGCAAGATCTTCATCGCCCAGGGCAAGGCTATCGACGCCGTGGCCGCCGACGACGCCCGGGTGGCGGTGGTGGGCAACCCCTGCAACACCAACGTGATGATCGCCGCCGCCCAGGCCCGCCGCCTGCCGGCTGACCGCTTCACCGCCATGGTGCGCCTGGACGAGAACCGCGCCCGGGCCCAGCTGGCGCAGAAGGCCGGGGTGGCCATCGACGAGGTGACCGACCTCTACATCTACGGCAACCACTCGCCGACCATGTTCGCCGACTTCACCCACGCCAAGATCGGCGGCAAGGATGCGGCCCAGGTGATCGGCGACGAGGCCTGGCTCAGGAACGACTTCCTGCCCGCCGTCGGCAAGCGCGGCGCGGCCATCATCGAGGCCCGCGGCCTGTCCTCCGCCGCCTCGGCCGCCAACGCCCTGGTGGACCACGTCCGCGACCTGGTCACCCCCGGCAAGGTCCACTCCGTAGCCGTCAGCAGCGAGGGCCGATACGGCTTTTCGCCCGGCGTCTGGGCCGGCATGCCGGTGCGCACCACGGCGACCGGCTACGAGGTCATCGAGACCTTCGCCATGGACGACTTCGCCAAGTCGAAGATCGCCCTGACCAACGACGAGCTGGTCGGTGAGCGCGAGACCATCAAGGACCTTCTGGCCTGATCCTCAGATCCACCCGCGCCGCCGGAGTTCGGCGGCGTAGGTGCGGCTGACCGGGGCCTCCGACCCGTCCTTCAGGGTCAGGGTCGCCCGGCCGTCGCCCCGGCGCGCATCCGCGATGGCCGCCCGGGCCACCCACCAGGAGCGGTGCACCTGCATGCCCTCCTGGCCCTCCAGCTCGGCGATGGCGTCGGCCATGCGCAGCAGGATCAGGTCCTGGCCCGCGCTGGTGTGGACCCGAAGGTAGTGGTCCTCGGCCTCGACCGCCCAGATCTCGGCGCCGCGCAGTCGCACGGGAAGCCGCTCCAGGAAGCGCGAGGGGACCGGGGCCGGGCCGGGCTGCGCCCTGTCCTGCGGGACAGGGTTCACCGCGACCGAGAGCAGCGACATGGCCACGGACACCACCAGAGAGGTGCCGATATAGCCGGGCAGCGCCGAAGGGCCGATGTCCGCGCCCGGGATCAGGCCCACCGCGAACCACACGATCACGCCGATCGGGGCGAAGATCAGGAGGCCGCCGAGGATCGCGTGGAGCCAACGGCTCAGCCCGGGCGCAAGCCGGCTGGCCAGCAGAAATCCTCCCAGGCCGATGATGCTGGTCAGAACCGCCACCGGCACCATGAAGCTGAACCTTATGCCCAGGGGATAGTCCGTCAGGCCGAAGGCGCCCGCGAACCCGAGGAAGGCGCCGACGGCGGCGGCGAGGCCGACCGTGATGACGACAACCCGCCGGAAGTCCGCCGCCGTCCACGCTTCGTGAATGGGGGCGGCTGGCGACCTGCGTAGCGGCGGCGTCATCTGGCGCATCCTCGTTTGTCGCCTGCGGCCGGGGCTGCAAGGGTCTGCTCGACAGCCGGCGGCCAGGTCCACCCGGCGAACGGAGACTCAAGATAAGCCTTATGTCCCAAATCCGCCCCCCCTCGCGCAAGATGACGCTGGCCCTTGCTCTGACCGTGGGACCCCTGATCGTGGTCGCGGCCATCCTCCCGGGCCTCTTCTCAGGCCTCTCGACCGGGCTTGCCCTGCCCGCCTTCCGTCCCCACGCCCCGGATCCGGAGTTCCTGGCTGCGACCTCTCCGGTGATCCTGGTCCACCTCGCCTTCGGGCTCCTGGCCCTGCTGGTCGGCGCCATACTGATGACCGGCCGCAAGGGGGCCCGGATGCACCGGATCCTCGGGTGGGGCTGGGTGGTCGCCGTCGGGATCGTGGCCTCCACCTCCCTGTTCATCAAGACTCTGAACCCGGGCCATTTCTCCCTCATCCATCTTCTCAGCGGATATGTAATCATCGCTCTGCCCCTGGCCGTGGCCGCCGCCCGCCGGCATGATGTGGAACGCCATCGCCGCTACATGACCGGCCTCTTCATCGGCGGCTTCGCGGTCAATCTGATCTTCGTTCTTCTTCCGGGGCGCTTCTTCTGGAACCTCTTCCTGGGTTGACCCGGATCGTCCGGGACCTCTCTGCGTCTGCAGGAGGATCGCACGGCGGTTGCCTCAATTCCGGGGGGCGCCTATAAACCGGCCACTCGCCAATCGGGCGAGCCTGCAGAACAGCGTTTCTGGGCCTCATGAACATCCACGAACATCAAGCCAAGGCCGTCCTGTCCGAGTTCGGCGTGGCGGTCCCGCGCGGGTTTCCCGCCTTTTCCGTCGACGAGGCCGTCAAGGCCGCCGAGCAGCTGGGCGGCCCGGTCTATGTGGTGAAGTCCCAGATCCACGCCGGCGGTCGCGGCAAGGGCCGCTTCGAGGGCCTGGGCCCCGACGCCAAGGGCGGCGTCCGGGTGGTCAAGAGCGTCGATGACGTCCGCGCCAACGCCCAGGAAATGCTCGGCCGGGTCCTGGTGACCCACCAGACCGGTCCCAAGGGCAAGCAGGTCAACCGCCTCTACATCGAAGAAGGCGCGGCCATCTCAAGGGAATTCTACCTCTCGCTCCTGGTGGACCGCGAGACGAGCCGGGTGTCGGTGGTGGCCTCCACCGAGGGCGGGATGGACATCGAGACCGTGGCCCACGACACGCCGGAAAAGATCATCACCTTCGGAATCGACCCAGCGACCGGCGTCTGGCCCTTCCACGGGCGCACCCTGTCCAAGGCCCTGGGCCTCAGCGGCGACCTCGCCAAGCAGGCGGCCAAGCTTCTGGGGCAGCTTTACACAGCCTTCGTCGCCAAAGACATGTCGATGCTCGAGATCAACCCGCTGATCGTGACCGCCGATGACCAGCTGCGGGTCCTGGACGCCAAGGTGTCCTTCGACTCCAACGCCCTCTACCGGCATCCGGAAATTGTCGCTCTGCGCGACGAGAGCGAAGAAGACCCCAAGGAGATCGAAGCCTCCAAGTTCGACCTCTCCTACATCGCCCTCGACGGCGAGATCGGCTGCATGGTCAACGGCGCGGGCCTGGCCATGGCGACCATGGACATCATCAAGCTCTACGGCGCCGAGCCCGCCAATTTCCTGGACGTCGGCGGCGGCGCGGACGAAGCCAAGGTGACGGCCGCCTTCAAGATCATCATGGCCGATCCCAATGTGAAGGGGATCCTGGTCAACATCTTCGGCGGGATCGCCCGGTGCGATATCCTGGCCAACGGCGTGGTCAACGCCGTCAAGCAGGTCGGCCTGACTGTGCCCCTGGTGGTACGCCTGGAAGGCACAAACGCCGAGCTGGGCAAGAAGATCATCAATGAGAGCGGCCTCAACGTCATTGCGGCCAACGACCTCAGCGATGGCGCCGAGAAGATTGTGAAAGCCGTGCGGGGGCTCGCCTAATGTCCATTCTGATCGGCAAAGAAACCCGGGTCATCTGTCAGGGCATTACCGGCGCCCAGGGCACCTTCCACTCCGAGCAGGCCATCGCCTACGGGACCAGGATGGTTGGCGGCGTGACCCCCGGCAAGGGCGGGACCACCCATGTGGGTCTGCCGGTATTCAATACGGTGGATGAAGCCGTGCGGCAGACGGGCGCGGACGCCAGCGTGATCTATGTGCCGCCGCCCTTCGCTGCGGATTCGATCCTCGAAGCGATCGAAGCCGAGATTCCCCTGATCGTCTGCATCACTGAAGGCATTCCTGTCGCGGACATGGTCAAGGTCAAGCGCGCCCTGTCGGGCTCGAGGTCCCGCCTGATCGGCCCGAACTGCCCCGGCGTCCTGACGCCGGAAGCCTGCAAGATCGGCATCATGCCCGGGAATATCTTCCGCAAGGGTTCGGTGGGTGTTGTTTCCCGGTCGGGTACGCTTACCTACGAGGCGGTGTTCCAGACCAGCCAGGTCGGCCTTGGCCAGACCACGGCCGTGGGCATTGGCGGGGACCCCGTGAAGGGCACGGAGTTCATCGACGTGCTCGACATGTTCCTGAAGGATCCCGAAACCGAGTCGATCATCATGATCGGCGAAATCGGCGGTTCGGCTGAAGAAGATGCTGCGGAATTCATAAAGAATTCAGCCATTCGGAAGCCTATGGTCGGGTTCATTGCGGGTCGCACCGCCCCGCCCGGACGCAGGATGGGCCATGCCGGCGCCATCATCTCGGGCGGCAAGGGCGGCGCGGAAGACAAGATTGCGGCGATGGAGTCCGCGGGAATCCGCGTGGCGCCGTCTCCGGCGAAGCTGGGAGAAACCCTGCTCGAGGTGCTGAAAGGCGCCTGACGGGGCCTGACAATTCAACCTTGAGCGGTCCAGATCGACTCTCCTCCAGAAGGCGTCGCGGGCCGCCGGCGACAGGCGGACGACATGGCGGACGACGCTGGACGGATCAACGAGCTGCTGGCTGAAACCTCCTTCCTCTATGGCGGGAACGCCGCCTTCATCGAGGACCTCTACGCCCGCTGGCTGAAGGCGCCGGACTCCGTCGAGCCCTCCTGGCGAAGCTTCTTCGCCTCCGTCCATGACCGGGCCGGCGTGGGCCAGCCCCTGTCGCCGCCGTCCTGGACGGCGAGGGCCGCGCCCGCCGCCCGGCCCGACTGGCTCTCGGCCATCGACGGGCTCTGGCCGGCCGTGGAGGCCAAGCTCGCCTCGAAGATCGCCGACCGGACCCCCGCCGCCCCCGCCCAGGACGTTCGCGCGGCCACCCTCGATTCCCTCCGCGCCATCATGATGATCCGGGCCTACCGGATGCGGGGACACCTGCGGGCCAACCTCGACCCCCTGGGCATCGCCATGCCCGAGGGCGACGCCTCGGAGCTGGATCCCGCCTCCTACGGCTTCAGCGAGGCCGACTACGACCGCCCCATCTTCCTGGACTACGTTCTGGGTCTGGAGACCGGGACCCTCCGCGAGATCCTGGCCATCCTCAAGCGCACCTACTGCTCGGACATCGGCGTGCAGTACATGCATATCTCCGATCCGGCCCAGAAGGCCTGGCTGCAGGAGCGGATCGAGGGCCGCGACAAGGAGATCGTTTTCACCCGCGAGGGCAAGATCGCCATCCTCAAGAAGCTGATCGAGACCGAAGGCTTCGAACGCTTCCTGCACAAGCGCTTCCCGGGCACCAAGCGCTTCGGCCTGGACGGCGGCGAGTCCATGGTCCCGGCCCTGGAGCAGATCATCAAGCGCGGCGGCGCCCTTGGAGTCCAGGACATCGTCATCGGCATGCCGCACCGTGGGCGGCTGAACGTTCTGGCCGCGGTGATGGGCAAGCCGTACCACGTGATCTTCCACGAGTTCCAGGGCGGCTCGAGCCTGCCCTCCGACGTCGAGGGATCGGGCGACGTCAAGTATCACATGGGCGCCTCGTCCGACCGCGCCTTCGACGGGAATACCGTCCACCTGTCCCTGACGGCCAATCCCTCGCACCTGGAGATCGTCAATCCGGTGGTGCTGGGCAAGGCGCGCGCCAAGCAGGCCTTCGTACTCCGGGAGACCCCTGACGCCGGGCGCAGTCACGTCCTGCCCCTGCTGCTGCATGGCGACGCCGCCTTTGCGGGCCAGGGGGTGGTGGCCGAGTGCTTCGCCATCTCCGGGACGCGGGGCTACCGCACCGGCGGCTGCGTCCACTTCATCGTGAACAACCAGATCGGCTTCACGACCGCGCCCAAGTACAGCCGCTCCTCGCCCTACCCCTCGGACGTGGCGCTGATGGTCGAGGCGCCGATCTTCCACGTCAACGGCGACGACCCCGAGGCGACGGTCTACGCCGCGAAGGTGGCCACCGAGTTCCGCCAGAAATTCGGCAAGGACGTGGTCATCGACATGTTCTGCTACCGACGGTTCGGTCACAACGAGGGCGATGACCCGACCATGACCTCGCCGCTGATGTACGCGCGGATCAAGGACCACCCCAGCACCCGCGAAATCTACGCCCGTCAGCTGATCGCGGAAGGCGTCGTCACTGAGCCCGAGGTCGCGCAGTGGATGTCCGAGTTCGAGGCCTTCCTCGACGCGGAGTTCGACGCCGGCAAGGCCTACAAGGCGGACAAGGCGGACTGGCTGGATGGCAAGTGGGCGGGGCTCGCCCTGCCGGAGGGCGAAGACAGGCGGGGGAACACCTCGGTGCCTCTGTCCCGCCTCAAAGCGATCGGCGAGCGGATCACGGTCGTCCCCGAGGGGGTCGATGTTCACAAGAATGTTCGCCGGGTGATAGAGGCGCGGAAGTCTGCGATTGAGACTGGCGAGGGAATCGACTGGGCCACCGGCGAGCATCTCGCCTTCGGCAGCCTGCTTCAGGAGGGCTTCCCGGTCCGCCTGGCGGGGCAGGACAGCGTTCGCGGAACCTTCACCCAGCGCCACAGCGACATCGTCGACCAGACGACCGAGGCTCACTACACGCCTCTCAACAATATCGGCCCCGGCCAGGCGCACTTCGAGGTCATCGACTCACCTCTCTCCGAGGAGGCGGTGCTGGGCTTCGAGTACGGCTTCTCCCTGGCGGACCCCAAGACCCTGGTGCTCTGGGAAGGCCAGTTCGGCGACTTCGCCAACGGCGCCCAGGTGGTGATCGACCAGTTCATCTCGTCCGGCGAGCGCAAGTGGCTGCGGATGAGCGGCCTGGTCCTGCTGCTGCCGCACGGCTACGAGGGCCAGGGCCCCGAGCACTCTTCCGCCCGCCTGGAGCGCTTTCTCCAGCTCTGCGCGGAGGACAACCTCCAGGTCGTCAACTGCACCACCCCGGCCAACTACTTCCACGTGCTGCGCCGGCAAATGCGCCGGGAGTTCCGCAAGCCCCTGGTGGTCATGACGCCCAAGTCGCTCCTTCGGCACAAGAAGGCGGTGTCGCTCCTGTCCGAACTGGCAGAAGGCTCGTCCTTCCACCGGGTCCTGCATGACGACGCCGAACGCGGCCGCCACACCGCGCTGACCCTCGACCCGCCGGAGAAGATCCGTCGTGTCGTCCTGTGCTCGGGCAAGGTCTATTTCGACCTCCTTGAAGCCCGGGAGGAGCGCGGCCTGACCGACATCTACCTGATGCGGCTCGAGCAGTTCTATCCCTGGCCGATGAAGTCCCTGTCGACCGAGCTGTCGCGGTTCCCCAACGCCGAACTGGTCTGGTGCCAGGAAGAGCCGAAGAATATGGGCGGCTGGACCTTTGTCGATCCCTGGCTCGAGCTGACCCTGGAACGCCTGAAGGTGAAGGCCAGGCGCGCCCGCTATGTGGGCCGGCCCGCCTCCGCCTCCACCGCCGCCGGCCAGATGAGCCGGCACAACCGCGAACTCCAGGCCTTCCTCACCGAAGCCCTCGCGTAAAGAAGAGGACACGATCATGGCCGACATCATGACCCCCGCCCTCGGAGAATCCGTCTCCGAGGCCACCGTGGCGCGCTGGACCAAGAAGCCCGGAGAGTCGGTCCGCAAGGATGAAATCCTCGTCGAACTGGAGACCGACAAGGTCAGCCTCGAGGTGGCCGCGCCTGCCGACGGCGTGCTGGAGTCCATTTCCGCCGAGGAGGGCGCCACGGTCGAGCCGGGCGCCGTGCTGGGTCGGGTGAGGGAGGGCGCCGCCGCTTCCACACCCGCCGCCGCCCCTGCGCCCTCTGCCCCCAAGGTCGCCAAGCCTGCGCCTGCGCCTGCGCCTGCGCCTGCGGCCCCGGCCCCCGCCGCAGCAGCTTCCGCTGCACCGGTCCTGGCCCCCTCGGCTCAGCGAATCGCTACCGAGGGCAGGCTCGACCCGGCCGCCATCGCCGGCACGGGCAAGGGGGGCCGCGTGACCAAGGCCGACGCCCTTGCCGCCCTCGAGGCCCGGGCCGCCGCCCCGCCGCCTGCGCCTGCGCCCGCCGCCCCGCGGGAGGCCCACGCCCGGGAGGAGCGCATCCGGATGACCCGGCTGCGGCAGACCATCGCCCGCCGCCTCAAGGAGGCCCAGCAGACCGCCGCCATGCTCACGACCTTCAACGAGGTCGACATGAGCGCTGTCATGGCCCTGCGGGGCACCTACAAGGACGCCTTCGAGAAGACCCACGGCGTGAAGCTCGGCTTCATGGGCTTCTTCGTCCGGGCCTGCATCCACGCCCTGAAGTCCGTGCCCGAGGTCAACGCCGAGATCGACGGTCAGGACCTGATCTACAAGAACCACTACGATATCGGCGTCGCCGTCGGCACCGAGCGCGGCCTGGTCGTGCCGGTGGTGCGCGACGCTGACCTCCTGTCCCTGGCGGGGATCGAGAAGGCCATCGGCGACCTCGGCAAGAAGGCCCGCGACGGCGCCCTGGCCCTGGACGACCTGCAGGGCGGCACCTTCACCATCTCGAACGGCGGGGTCTATGGCTCGCTGATGTCGACGCCGATCCTCAACGCGCCTCAATCGGGCATCCTGGGCATGCACAAGATCCAGGAGCGCCCGGTGGCCGTGAATGGCCAGGTGGTGATCCGTCCGATGATGTATCTTGCCCTGTCCTATGACCACAGGATCGTCGACGGCCAGGGCGCCGTCACCTTCCTGGTGCGAGTCAAGGAAGCCATCGAGGATCCGCAGCGCCTGCTGCTCGACATCTGAACCCTTCAGGCCCGACCGGGTAAGGAAGCGCCATGTCCCAGTACGACGTCGTCATCATCGGGGGCGGCCCCGGCGGCTACAACGCCGCCATCCGCGCCGGCCAGCTCGGCCTGAAGGCCGCCATCATTGAAATGCGAGAGACCCTCGGCGGCACCTGCCTCAATGTCGGCTGCATGCCGTCAAAGGCCCTCCTGCACGCCTCCGAACTCTACGAGGCCGCGAACCGGGAGTTCGAGCATCTGGGGATAGAGGTCTCCCCGCGCCTGAACCTTCCTCAGATGATGGGCCAGAAGGACGAGTCGGTGGCCGCCCTGACCAAGGGCGTCGACTTCCTGATGAAGAAGAACAAGGTCGAGCGCCTGCTCGGCAGGGGACGGATCGCCGGGCCCGGCAGGGTCGAGGTCGACGGCGCCGACGGCAAGACCGTGACCCTGGAGGCCCGCAACATCGTCATCGCCACAGGCTCTGAGCCTTCCGGCCTGCCGGGCGTGGCGGTGGACGGGGACCGGATCGTCGACTCTACGGGGGCCCTGTCCCTGTCCGAGGTCCCGAAGACCATGATCGTCATTGGCGCCGGCATCATCGGGCTCGAGCTCGGTTCGGTCTGGCGGCGGCTGGGCGCCGAGGTGACGGTGATCGAGTACCTCGACCGAATCTGTCCCGGCATGGACGCCGAGGTGGCGAAGACCTTCCAGAGAATCCTGACAAAACAGGGCGTCAACTTCCGGCTTGGGTCCAAGGTGACCGGGGCCAAGGCCGGCAAGTCCAGGGTCGACCTGACGGTGGAGCCCGCCGCCGGCGGCGCCGCCGAGACCCTGTCGGCGGACCGCGTCCTGCTGGCGATCGGCCGCCGGCCCTACACCACCGGCCTCGGCCTGGAGACCGTGGGGATCGTCCCCGACGCCCGGGGCTTCATCGAGACCGACCATTTCCGGACCTCGGCGGCGGGCGTCTGGGCGGTCGGTGACGTGATCCACGGTCCCATGCTGGCTCACAAGGCCGAGGAGGATGGAGTCGCCTGCATCGAGCTCATCGCCGGAAAGGCGGGGCACGTGGACTACAACCTGGTGCCCAGCGTAGTCTACACGACACCGGAAGTGGCCTGGGTCGGCCGCAATGAGGAGCAGCTGAAGACCGAGGGCCGCAGCTACAAGGCCGGCAAGTTCCCCTTCGCCGCCAACAGCCGGGCCAAGATCAACCATGAGACCGACGGCTTCGTGAAGGTCCTGGCCGACGCCGCCACCGATGAAATCCTGGGCGTGCACATCCTGGGGCCGCAGGCGGGGGAGCTCATCGGCGAATACTGCGTCGCCATGGCCTTCCGCGCCGCCAGCGAGGACATCGCCCGCGTCTGCCATCCGCACCCGACGCGCTCGGAGGCCGGCCGGCAGGCCGCCATGGGCGTCGAAGGCTGGACCATGCAGGCCTGACGGCCTGTCAGCAGGGCAGGATCAGAAGCCGAGCACCTTGTAGCCGACCTCCAGACCCCAGTCCCCGGGGCGGCCGTCGCCGGCGAAGACCGAGGGCTTGATCGTCACGATGCCCGTGCCGCCAAAGGCGGGCCCGACCACCCGACCGTAGGTCACCGCCATGCCAAAGAAGGTCTTGTCGTTCTCCCAGTCCTGTTTGATCGAGGGGTCGATCGTGATCAGGTTCCGCGAGTCCTTCAGCTTGGGCACGTAGTAAAGGTCCATGGTCGTGGCGCGGACGTCCCGCCTGCGGTCGTCGCCCCAGAGCGACTCCGAATGGACGAGGGCCGGGGCGAAGATCGCGCCGTTCTCAAGGAACCAGGCCCTGATGAGCGTTCCCTTGAGGACGTTCTTGCCTGTCCCCAGTTCGTCCCGGGAGGCCGTGTCGAGGATCAACTCGCCTTGGGCGACCCAGCCGCCCTGGCGGTTCAGGCCAAATACATGGCCGACCTGCACCGAGGCGTCGCCCAGGCCATAGCTGTCGTTTCCCAGGACGTCGACAGAGGCGATGGGGACCCGGTAGCGGACGTTCCAGTCGCTCTTCTCGCCAAACGGGAGCGTATAGTTCACCTTCAGGGTATCGCTCCTGAAACCGCCCTTCAGGTCCAGGCGCTCCCAGGTCGTCTGGACCTGTCTGTTCAGCTTTGTCGGGTCCGTGCCGTTGTCGGGGGCGTTCTCACCATGGGCGCCAGACGCCGCCAAGAGAAGAAGGGCTGCGGCGGAGGCGAAAACGTTCACCGGTCGCATGCGGAAACCTCATGATGGTGAAAATCTTCTGAACGCCGGCAAGAACCGATCATCAGGGTCGTCGATTCTTAGCATCTCGGGTGAGCGGCTGCATAGGCCCTGAGCAAGGCGGCGGAATCGACCTGGGTGTAGCGCTGGGTGGTGGAGAGCGAGGCGTGGCCCAGCAGTTCCTGGATGGATCTGAGGTCGGCGCCCGCGCCCAGGAGATGGGTGGCGAAGGCATGCCGCAGGGCGTGGGGCGTGGCGCTGTCCGGGAGGCCCAGCCGTCCGCGCATTCTCTGTACCGCCGCCTGGACATGCCGGGGGGACAACAGCCCCCCACGGCGGGCGCGAAAGAGGGGCTCGTCCGGCCCCAGGGGAAAGGGCAGGGCGGCCAGGTAGGCCTCCACCGCCTGAGCTACCCGGGGCAGGACCGGGACCATCCGCGTCTTCGCGCCCTTGCCGGTGATGCGCAGGCTCTCGCCCAGGGGGGCGTCCCGGCGGCGCAGGGACAGGGCCTCGGAGATGCGCAGGCCGCAACCGTAGAGCAGGGTCAGCACCGCCTCGTCCCGGGCCGCCTCCCAGGGGTCGAGGTCTGCATCGAGTGCGGACTCGGCGAGGAGCTCAAGAGCCTGGTCCTCGGAGACCGGGCGGGGCGCCGAGGGCCTGACCCTGGGGCCGCGAACAAGCCCGAGCGCGGGGTTGGGAATGTCCAGCCGCCGATCCAGGAAGCGGTGCAGGGTCCGGATCGCCGAGAGGGACTGGGAGAGCGAGCGGGGGGACAGGGGCGCATCTCCCTGCCGCAACACCGCCAGCCAGGCGCGGATGTCCGCAGCGCTGACCTGGCCGAGATCCCCTGCTGCGAGAGGACCGCCGCGGTGTCCCTCCAGGAAGGTCAGGTAACGCCGGCCGATGAAGCCGTAGGCGGCCAGGGTGCGGGGCGAGAGCCTCCGCTCCTGCTCCAGGTGCTCCAGCCACAGGGCCAGGGCCGCGCGGGCGTCCATCAGGCGTCTCCGGCCGGCTCCGCGTCCATGAGCCGCCGGGCCATCCGTTCGGCGACCCGGGCCATGAAGGCGACAAGCTCCGGCCCCATGTCCGGCGTGAAGCCCTCGGGATCGCCGGACCCGAAGCCGATCAGGCCCGGGCCAGCGGGCAGGTCCAGTCGGGCCAGGGCCATGGAGCGGATGAAGGGGGCCTCATCGCCGAACAGGCCGAGCGCCGTGGCCCGGAAGCCCAGAAGGAGGTTGGCCCCATCGTCCAGCACACGATCCACGCCGCCGTCCGGCAGGCGGCGCCAGCCATCCGGAGTCGCAGGGCCCTCGAGGCCCAGGGCGCCCGCTTGAAGGCCGAAACGGGCCCGGGCGATCTCATCCAGGCGAAGGGCGAGGTCGGCGGCGTCCGCCGCGTCAAGGAGATCCACCACTGCCTCCCGGGTCTGGGCCTGGGCGGCGAAATTGGCCCGGGCGACCGCCTCGAGCCGGGCCCGGGCCTCACTCTCGAGGCGGGCGGTCTCGCTGACCCGGGCGAGGGCGGCGGGACCGAACTCCACCACGCGGGCGTCTGGCCTCAGGGCCAGGCCCAGGGCCTGGAGGGTCTCAGGATCCCCGGTCAGGATGTCGGGACGGCGGAGCAGGACCGCGCGCACTGTTTCGGGCCCGGGCTCATCCGTGAAGTCCGCTTCGCCCACACCGCTCATCGCCCCTTCGCCCCCGGTTCAGAGAATCGACTGTCCCGTGGCGGCCCAGTCGCTCAGGAACTGAGAAAGCCCCCGTTCGGTTAACGGGTGCTTGAAGAGGGCGGCGAAGACGTCAGGCGGGATCGTCGCACAGTCCGCGCCACGCAGGGCGGCGGCGGTGACGTGCGCCGGACTCCGGATGGAGGCCGCGAGAATCTCAGTGTCAAAATCGTAGTTGTCGTAGATGGCCCGGATCTCGGTGATCAGGTCCATGCCCTCCGCGCCATGGTCGTCCAGGCGTCCGATGAAGGGCGAGACATAGGTGGCGCCCGCCTTGGCCGCGAGCAGGGCCTGGGCCGCCGAGAAGCACAGGGTGACGTTGGTCTGGATTCCCTGCACCGTGAACTCCGATGTCGCCACCAGGCCCTCCCGCGTCAGCGGCACCTTGACCACCACGTTCGGCGCGATCGCAGCCAGCTTCACGCCCTCGGCGAGCATGCCCGCCGTGTCCGTGGCGGCGACCTCGGCGCTGACAGGCCCCTCCACCAGTTCGCAGATCTGGGCGATGACGTCGAACATGGGCCGGCCCGACTTGGCGATCAGGGTGGGATTGGTCGTCACCCCATCGACGAGGCCCGTGGCGGCGAGGTCCTTCAGGATCGCCACGTCGGTGGTGTCGAGGAAAAGTTGCATCTGGCTGCGTCCGCTTTTGTTGAAGAGGTCTTGTAGGACTCCCGGGGCCGCCCCGGAAGCCCTGACGGCTCCCGGTCCGGGACGGACCAGTCTATGAAGGCGCGACATGGCCCGTATCGTCTCTGTCCTCCTGCCCCTGCCCCTACCGGAAGCCTTCGACTACGAAGAGCCGGAGGGTCTCGGCCTGTCCGTGGGCGAGCAGGTCGCCGTCCCCCTGGGCGCTCGCCTCGCCCCCGGGGTGGTGACGGCGGTCCGGGAGGGCGCTGGCGGCAACCGTCCGCTCAAGCCGGTGTCTGGCCGGCTCGAGGCCCTCCCGCTCAGTCCGGCCACAGTGGACTTCATTCAGTGGGCGGCTCGCTACGCCGCCGAGCTTCCCGGCCTGCCCCTGGCCATCGCCTTGCGCGGCGCCCGGGCGCCCCTGCCGCGCCCCGAGCGCCTCGCGGTTCTCTCGGGTCACCCCCCGTCCCGGCTCACGCCGGCGCGGACCCGGGTGCTGGAGGCCGCCCGGGAGGGCCCCTCGACACCCGCCGACCTGGCCCGTCGCGCCGGGGTCTCGGCCGCCGTCGTCCGCGGCCTGATCGATGATGGCGCCCTGGAGATGAGGCTCGCCCCACGCCCGGATAGCTTCGGCGCTCCGGACCTCGACCTGCCGGCGCCGCCCCTCAATGACAGCCAGGCCGCCGCCGCCGCAGGCCTGCGGGCGATGCTTGAGGAGGGGGGATTCCAGGCCGCCCTCCTCGACGGGGTCACAGGGTCCGGCAAGACGGAGGTCTACCTGGAGGCGATCCGGGCCGCCCTGGGGGCGGACCCGGACGGACAGGTCCTGATCCTCCTGCCGGAGATCGCCCTGACCCAGGCCCTGATCTCCAGGGTGACGGACCGCTTCGGCGCGCCGCCGGGGGAATGGCACTCGGGGGTCGCTCCGCCCGCCCGTCGGCAGGTCTGGGACGCCGTGGCCGAGGGCCGCTGCCGGATCGTCGTCGGCGCCCGGTCCGCCCTCTTCCTGCCCTTCCGCCGCCTTCGGCTGATCGTGGTCGACGAGGAGCACGACACCTCCTTCAAGCAGGAGGAGGGTTTCATCTACCAGGCGCGTGACCTGGCCGTCGTCCGGGCCAAGCTTGAGGGCGCAGCGGTCATCCTCGCCTCGGCCACGCCCTCGCTGGAGACCCTTCGGAACGCCGAGACGGGCCGTTATCGTTGGCTGCGGCTCGCGGACAGACACGGCGAAGCGAGACTACCAGACATCCGGCTGGTGGACCTGCGGGAGTCGCCGCCGGAGACGGGCCGGTGGATCTCACCGCCCCTCGCCGAGGCCATGGCCGAGACCCTGGCGGCCGGGGAGCAGACCCTGCTGTTCCTCAACCGGCGGGGATATGCGCCCCTGGTCCTCTGCCGGGCCTGCGGCCAGAAACTCACGGCGCCGGACACCGACTCCTGGCTGGTGGAGCATCGCTACACCAACCGGCTAGTCTGCCACCTGACCGGGTTCTCCATGCCGCGTCCGGCAACCTGTCCGCACTGCGGGGCCGCAGAGTCCCTGGTCTCGATCGGCCCGGGGGTCGAGCGTCTCGAGGAGGAGGCCCGGGCCCTTTTCCCGGAAGCCCGCATCGCGGTCTTCTCCTCCGACACGGTGCGCAGCGCCGCCGACGCCCGGTCGCTGGTCGAGACCATGGCGGCCGGTGAGATCGACATCCTCGTGGCCACCCAGGCCGCAGCCAAGGGGCATAACTTCCCCAATCTGACCCTGGTCGGGGTGATTGACGCGGACCTCGGCCTCAGGGGCGGGGACCTGCGGGCCGCCGAGCGGACCTTCCAGCTTCTGGCCCAGGCGACCGGCCGGGCGGGACGACGGGACCGGCCCGGACGCGCCCTGGTCCAGACCTGGGCGCCGGATCATCCCGTCATGCAGGCCCTCAGGGCCCAGGACCGCGACGCCTTCGTCCGGACCGAACTGGATGAGCGGGAACTGGCGGGCCTGCCGCCCTTCGGACGTCTGGCGGCGGTGGTGGTGTCCGGACGCGACCCGGCGGCGCTGGAGGCCTTTGTCCGGGAGGCGGCGGCGGCGGCGCCCAACGCCGAGGGCGTGGAGATCTATGGCCCCGCCGATGCGCCGCTGGCCCTTGTGCGGGGCCGCCGGCGCAAGCGCTTCCTGGTGCGCGCTGACC
The DNA here is from genome assembly GCA_020401865.1 of Phenylobacterium sp. Lineage (GTDB taxonomy): Bacteria > Pseudomonadota > Alphaproteobacteria > Caulobacterales > Caulobacteraceae > Phenylobacterium. The sequence goes on from JADCAS010000004.1 coordinate 595,993, forward strand.
GGCAGGTGGATCTGTCGGCCTACATGGGCGCCTGGCGGGCCCGGCTGAAGCCAAGGGGCTCCATCCGGGTGACGATCGATATCGATCCCTACAGCTTCTTCTGAGGCCGGGAGAGGCCCGGCGGATCAGTGACCCGCCTGGCTTTCCTTCTTGGTTTTGGCGTTCCGGGCAATGATGTTGAGCGCCTCTACCCCTACTGAGAAGGCCATGGCGGCGTAGATGTAGCCCTTGGGGATGTGAACCCCGAAGCCGTCGGCCACCAGGATCATGCCGATCATCAGCAGGAAGCCCAGGGCCAGCATGACCACGCTGGGGTTGTTGTTGATGAAGTTGGCGAGCGGGTCGGCGGCCAGCAGCATGACGATCACGGTGATGATCACGGCGGTCACCATGATGGGCAGGTGATCCGTCATCCCGACGGCGGTCAGGATGGAGTCGATGGAGAACACCATGTCGATCAGGATGATCTGGAAAATCACCGCCCCGAAATTCGTGGCGACTATGCCTGTCTTGTCGAGGAAATCCGCAGGCTTGGGGTCGACCGCGCCGTGGATCTCCTTGGTGGCCTTCCACAGCAGGAAGAGGCCGCCGGCGATCAGGATCAGGTCGCGCCAGGAGAAGGTCAGGTCCAGGGCGCCCACCGACTCCCCGAGAGAGAAGATCGGTTCGGTCAGGTGGACCAGCCAGGCCAGGGTCGACAACAGCGCCAGGCGCATGACCAGGGCCAGGGTGATGCCCAGCCTCCGCGCCTTCTGCCTCTGCCCCTCGGGCAGCTTGTTCGACAGGATCGAGATGAAGATGAGGTTGTCGATGCCGAGCACCACCTCCATCGCGATCAGGGTGATGAGGGCCGCCCAGGCGGCGGGGTCGGTCAGGAGGGAGAGTATGGCGTCCATCGGGCCGGATTAAGGCGTTTTTTGGCCTTTCGCCAGACGGTGAGTCGCGAAAAGGTCGAACTAGCCCCGGATTTTTTCGGCGCAGGCGCCCGGGTTTGCGGCGCCAGGCGCCTGATGAGACGGCGCCCATCCTCGGACATGGGCCGCCGGCTCCCGCACCCCGCCCCCTTTGATTCATGCTGTGGTCCGCCGAACGGCTTTTCAGGAGTCCACTTCTGCTGGGCGTTTCTTGCTCGCGCTCTTGAATTGAACGAAACGAGAGAGATGTGATCTTGCATCACGTAGTCGATAATTTGATCAAATTTCGAAATTAATAACTGAATTTTGAAAACTTAATGACAATAGATATCCCATTTCTTGAGAATCGTTTCGCGTTTACATTTGATTTATGTCTGGAGCGCCCTCCAGCGTCCTTTGATGATCCACACGATGGTCTGGTCGCCAAGATCGTCAGACTTGCACCTGTCGCGCTGAGAGGTTAGATAACCTCTAGAACTGTCACAGGCAGGGGCTCGATGTTCAGGCGCGCCGTTCACTTCGCCGTTGGGGTCTTCGTGGCCGGGGTCGTGGCCTTCGCCCCGATCTCCAGCGCCATTGCGGACCGCTACTGGCAGTGCGCGCCCTTCGCCCGGCTTGTCTCCGGCATCCAGATTTTTGGCGACGCTCACACCTGGTGGCGCCAGGCGACAGGTCGGTATGAGACCGGGGTTGCGCCCCGCGCCGGGTCTGTCCTGTGCTTCAAGCCGACGGGCTCCATGTCACTGGGCCATGTGGCGGTCGTCAGTCAGGTATTGACCGATCGCGTCATCCAGATCACCCATGCCAACTGGTCAAGAATTGGCGGCTCCCGGGGCCAGATTGAGCGCGACGTCACGGTGATTGACGTGTCTCCGGCCGGCGACTGGTCTCGGGTGAAGGTCTGGTATGATCCCGCCCGGGACATTGGCTCGAGCACCTATCCGACCTACGGCTTCATCCACCAAGACGCCCAGGCCGTGCGGCTCGCCTCCAGCCAGTTCAACATCGCACAGAACGCGGCCCTGACGGTGGCCCAGAGCGCCGCGAGCCAGGTGGCCTCCACAGTCCGCCCAGGGGCCTCGCCCCTGTCGATCCTCGGCCAGGCGGCCGACGCTGGCGACCGTATCGCCGCCCTTATCCAGGCCGTCACCGCCCCGCCGCAGCGCTAAGGACGCCGGCCCGGCCTCCGGCCCGTTCCCCATGCTGAACCTTCTCCCCCGAGAGACCCGCACCTTCCGGGCGGTGCACGCCCTCGACCTGCCCACCGACTGGCAGGCGCCCGACGATGTCATCTGGATCGAACTCATCAGCCCGGAACGGCATGAGGAGGCGGTCATCGAAAGCGCCCTGCGCCTCGACCTGCCTACGTCCCGGGAGATGGCCCAGATCGAGCCGTCCAGTCGGCTCTACATGGAGGGCGGAGCCACCTTCATGACCGCCAGTCTTCTCAGCCGCAGCGAGGAAGAGCATCCGGTCCTGACCCCGGTCACCTTTGTCCTGACGAACGGTCGGCTCATCACCCTTCGTTACGAGCCCCTCCGCGCCTTCAGCGCCTTCTCACAGAGACTCTCGGGCCCGGACTATGCCGAGGCCGCCGGCGCCGATCTCTTCCTCGACCTTCTGGACGCCGTCATTGAAAGGCTGGCCGAGGTGCTGGAGCGCGGATCGGCTCGGGTCCAGGCCTCCTCCAACGCCATCTTCGATCGCCCGCGCGGCGCAGCCTTCGAACCTCTCCTGACCAGTCTGGCGCGGACCCAGTCCCTCGCCGCCCTGGCCCGGACGAGCCTCGCCAGCCTTGCCCGCCTCGCCAGTTTCGCCGCCCTTGCCCCCGAGATCGCCGGCAAGCCCACGGCCCAGGCGCACCTGGTCTCGGTGCAGCAGGACATCCAGTCTCTGACCGAGCACGCCGCAGCCCAGTCGGCCCACATCTCCTTCCTGCTCGATGCGGCGCTTGGCCTGATCAACATCGAGCAGAACGTCAGCATCAAGACCTTCTCGGTCTTCACCGTCCTGCTCATGCCGCCCACCCTGATCGGGGCGATCTACGGCATGAACTTCGAGGTCATGCCCGAGCTTTCCTGGCCTTGGGGGTATCCGCTCGCCCTTGGACTCATGGTGGTGAGCGGCGTGGCTCCGCTGCTCTGGTTCCGTCACAAGGGCTGGTTCTAGCCGGGGGAGGCGAGGCCCTTTAGCCGGTAGAGCGCCTCGAGGGCCTCGCGCGGGCTCATGCTGTCCGGATCCAGGTCCGCCAGGGCGCTGTCCACGGGCGAGGGGCCCGAGGGTTCTGCGAGCCCTGGGGCCTGAGCGGCGAACAGGGGCAGGTCGCCGAGCTGGGCCGGGGCGCCGGTCTCGCGCTCAAGCCGGGCCAGGACCTCATGCGCCCGCGCCACGACGGCAGCCGGCACGCCGGCCAGGCGCGCCACCTGGACGCCATAGGACCGGTCCGCAGGCCCCGGACCGGCCTCGTGCAGGAAGACCAGCTCGCCGTTCCACTCCCGGGCGCGCATGGACAGGTTGGCGACGCCGGGAAGCCGTCGCTCCAACTCGGCCAGTTCATGATAGTGCGTCGCGAAGAGGCCGCGGCACCGGTTGGTCTCGTGCAGGGCCTCGGCGGAGGCCCAGGCGATGGCCAGCCCGTCCCAGGTCGCCGTACCCCGTCCGATCTCGTCCAGGATGACCAGGGAGCGCGGAGTGGCCTGGGTGAGGATGGCGGCCGTCTCGACCATCTCGGCCATGAAGGTCGACCGGCCCCGGGCAAGGTCATCCCCCGCTCCGACCCGGCTGAACAGGCGATCGACCACACCCAGGCGCAGCCGCCGCGCCGGGACCGGGCAGCCCGCCTGGGCGAGGACAGCCAGAAGGGCGTTCTGGCGCAGGAAGGTCGACTTGCCGGCCATGTTGGGGCCCGTGACGATGGCCAGCCGGGGCGCGGCCACGCCCTGTCCGTCCAGCCGGCAGTCATTGGGGGTGAAGGCGCCGCCTGTCCGCCGGACCGCCGCCTCCACCACCGGGTGCCGGGCCCCGTCGGCCTCCAGGATTGTACTGCGGTCGATTTCTGGCCGGACGGCGTCCACTTCGTCGGCCCACTCGGCCAGGGCCGCGGCGACATCCAGCCGCGCGCAGGCCTGGGCGGCCCCCCGCAGGGGCTCGGCGGCGGCGCAGACCAGGTCCCGCCAGGCCTCGAAGGCGGACATCTCGATCGCCAGGGCGCGCTCGCCCGCCTGGGCGATCCGGGCGTCGAGCTCGGCCAGGGCCACCGTGGTGAAGCGCATCTGACTGGCCAGGGTCTGACGGTGGATGAAGGTGGCGTTCAGCGGCGCCTTCAGCAGGGGTTCGGCCGCCTTGGCGGTGGCCTCGATGAAATAGCCCAGGACCCCGTTGTGACGGATCTTCAGGGCCACCCCGCTCTCTGCGGCCAGTTCGGCCTCAAGGGAAAGTATGACCCTTCGGCTGTCGTCGCGAAGCCGTCTCGCCTCGTCGAGCTCAGGCCGGACGCCGGAGGCGACGAAGCCTCCATCCCGCACCTGCAGGGGAAGGTCCGGTCCCAAGCCCGCGGCCAGGCTGGCGTGGAGGTCGGCCAGTCCGGGATGCTGCGACAGGTCCAGGGCGGCGAGGTCCTCGGCCAGCTCTACAGGCAGGGGGGCGTCGAGGGGGCCTTCACCGGCGTCGAACAGGTCGCGGAGATCCGCGCCCGCGGCCAGGCCGTCGCGCAGGCCGCCCAGGTCCCGGGGACCGCCCCGCCCCAGGGCCAGGCGCGACAGGGCCCGGGCCATGTCACCCTGCCCCTTCAGGATCTCGCGCAGCCGCCAGCGAAGGTCGCGGCGGGCGCGGAGCCAGTCGATGGCGTCCAGACGGGTCTCGATCCGGTCCGGGTCCAGCAGGGGGCGGGCGAGGCGTGACGCCAGGAGCCGGGCGCCCGGCGCCGTCACCGTCCTGTCGATGGCCGCCAGCAGGGAGCCCTCACGCCCGCCCGACAGGCTGCGCTCGATCTCAAGGCTGGCCCGGGTGGCGGGGTCGATGGCCATGACGTCCGCCTCGCCCGCCCGCCGGGGCGCCGCGAGGGACGGGGTCCGTCCGGCCTGGGTCGTCTCCAGGTGGGCGGCGATCAGTCCCAGGGCCGAGACTTCCGCCCCCGAAAGGGCGCCGAAGCCGTCCAGGGTCTCCACCCCGTAGAGGCGCTTCAGCCGGGCCTCCGCTGCGCCGGGCTCGGCGAGCGCCGAGGGCAGGGGCTGGACCCGGCCGCCTGCAGCCTTCAGGGCGGCGCTCACCGTCTCGTCGGCGAACAGCCGGTCCGGGACCAGGATCTCCGAAGGACCGAGGGCGGCGAGGGCGGAGGCGAGGGCGGCCTTGCCGGGAGCCCAGACCTCCACCTCGCCGGTGGACAGCTCGACGCTGGCGATGGCGGCGGCGCCGGCCCGGACCGCCACGGCCGCCAGCCGGTTGGCGCCGCGCGCGTCGAGGAGGCCGTCCTCCGTCAGGGTCCCGGGGGTGACGACGCGGACGATGTCACGCCGGACGATGGCCTTGGAGCCCCGACGCTTCGCCTCGGCCGGGTCCTCCATCTGCTCGCAGACCGCCACCTTGAATCCGGCGCGGATGAGCTTGGAGAGATAGGCCTCGGCGGCGTGGACCGGCACGCCGCACATGGGGATGGGTTCGCCGGCGTGCTGGCCCCGCGCCGTCAGGGCGATGCCCAGGGCCGCCGCCGCCTGTCGGGCGTCGTCGAAGAAGAGCTCGTAGAAGTCGCCCATCCGGAAGAAGACCAGGGCGTCAGGCTGCCGCGCCTTGGCCTCGAAAAACTGGGCCATGACCGGCGTGGCGCCGGCCGAATCGAACTGGGGCGAAGAAGGCGCGTTCATCTCGGGCGGCAACCTAGCCGCCGCGACGGGCGGCGTCACCAGCGCCCGCGAGAAGGTCAAGGGCGCGCCGCGGCGCCCCGCTCAGTACCGGGTCCTCACCCCCAGGCTCGCCGGCGAGGGCGTGTCAGAGAGCCCCTTCGCCCGCTTCAGGACCCAGTCGACCACGGTCCCGGAGACGGCGGAGACCCTGGGCTCGCCGGGCCGCTCCTGTCCCGCCCGGGAATCGTCGGCGCCCACGAAGTCGGTGTGGAAGTAGAAGGCCGCATTGATGGCGGGGTCCAGGGGGCTGACGGCTTTCGCCTCAGGAGTCTGCCAGGTCCCGGTCTTGTTGACCTCGGTATAGTCCGTCACACCCGGGAAGGGGTTTCCCGACACCCCCTGCGTAAAGCCCTGCCGGGCCACATAGACCGGGACCCCGGCGATGGCGGCCTTGTCCACGTCAAGCTTCACCCCGTCCCGGTCGATCTTCAGGGTGCGGTAGCGGCCGACGAAGCCGGCATCGAAGTCCCAGCGCTCGGAGGGGTACCAGTTCGAGGCGATCAGGTCGGAGGCGTCTATCGTCCGCCGGCCCGACTCTGCGAACTGCACGGTCACCGGCCGGATATTGGACCGGGTGGGCGCAAAGGCCTGGGCGTTCAGCCAGAGGGCGGCGCGCCCAGCCTCCCGGGGGCCGGCGCCCCCGGGCTCAATCCAGCCGTGAACGCGGTTCGGGTCGACCATGGCCCCGGAGGGAACGCACTTGGGGGGCGGGCCCATGGCGCGCATGGGCCCCACCGCCGTCGGCGGGGGCGTGCGGTCGCAGGTCGCCTCCGTCCCCGGGAGGGGGGTGAAGTCGATCCGCCCGAGGCCCTGGCCCAGGAACTGCAGAATCTGCATCTGCACCCCGCCGCCCGGGACCGGGTCGGTGTCAAAGCTGGCGCCGGCGCGGGCCAGCCAGGTCAGGCGGATGGTCTTCAGGAAGTCATCGCCCGGGGCCGGGGCCATGCCGACGACCCGAAGGGGGAAGATCGCTTCCGAGTTGGGATCCGAGAGGGCGTAATAGACCCCGGTCACCGACTGGCTGGCGGCGGAGGCCGGTCCGGCGATGGCGCCGAGGAGGCCGCTGGCGTCGGTGTAGACCCGGTCCTTGCCGCTCCTCAGCGCCGCGACCCTGGCGAAATAGGCGTCCAGCTCGGCGACGGTCGGCTCGGGCTGGACCCCGGCGGAGGGACCGCCGTCCAGGAAGATCAGGCCCGCCAGCTTTTCCACGCCGCGCCGCCCGTCGGCGCCCTTGCGGGCCGCGTAGTTGGACACGAAGCCGCCGCCCTGGCTGTGGCCCGCCAGAAAGATGTTGCGGGCGCCGGATCGCTCGCGGATGCGCCCGATCATCGCGTCGACATCCGCCGCGTAGGTCTCGAATCCCCAGTCGGCCATGAAGGCGAGATCGGTCTGGGTCAGGGGCTTCCAGGCCGCCGAGGCCGTCGGCGGGCCGACCCGGCCATCGGGACCGATCGCGTCCGCCCCCAGGTAATGCTTCAGGGCGATGGCGGGGTCGCCCTTCCGGCGGGCCTCGGTCAGGGCCTCGGTCTCGGCGAGGTTGGCGCCCCGGCGCTGGAGCACCCAGACCTCAAGCCGGCAGGGCTGGTCGCCGCAGGTCTGGCCCGATGCGCGGGAGACCATCTGGCTGGCCAGGTAGAGCCAGTGGGGCGGGGTCGAGGAGAAGCCCGGCAGGCCGACGATGACGGCGTTGGCGGGCCGCGGCCTGTCTCCGTCCGCAGCCGGGCGAAGACGCAGGAAAGCGGCGGTGTTAAGGGCGGACGGCGTGCCGGGCGCATTGCCGCCTGGGACCTGGATATACTCGGCGATGACGCCTGGATACTCCGGGACCCGGCTGCCGGCGTCGCCTGACGCAAGGGCGGGCGCGGCGGTCCAGGCCACGGCCGCGGCCAGGCCGGCGGCGGCCAGGCGGAATGCTGCGGAAATCATGGCGTCCTCCCCGGGCCCGGATCCAGCCCGGGCAGGGGCAAGTCTAGGGTCGGCGGGGCGCCCGGGAAAGGGCCGAAGTCAGCCGCCGGTGACGTCTTCCCAGAACCTTCGCGCCTTGTTGAGGAAGCCGCTGGACTCAGGATGCTGCTGTTCGCCGCAGAGGTCCGCGAGCTCCTGCATCAGCGCCTTCTGGCGGGCGTTGAGCCGGGTGGGGGTTTCCACGAACAGCTCCACCACAAGGTCGCCGCGCTCCCGGCTGCGCAGGGAGGGCATGCCGCGTCCGCGGATCCGGACCGTACGCCCGGTCTGCGTTCCCTCGGGGACCTTCACGCTCTGCCGGTTGGCCTGGCCTTCGCCGGCGTCTCCATCGGACAGGCATGGCGCCTCGATCTCCCCACCCAGGGCCGCCGTGGTCATCGGGACGGGGACGGTGCAGAGCAGGTCCAGGCCGTCGCGCTCGAAGAGGTCGTGGGGCCTCATGGAGACAAAGATGTAGAGGTCGCCCCTCGGCCCGCCCCGGGCGCCGGCGTCGCCTTCGCCTGCGAGGCGGATCCGGGCGCCGTCGTCGACGCCGGCGGGGATGCGGACCTGCAGGGTGCGGTTGCGCCGGACCTGGCCATGCCCGCGGCAGGTGGCGCAAGGGTCGCTGATGATACGGCCCTCGCCGCCGCAGCGCGGACAGGTGCGTTCGATGGCGAAGAAGCCCTGGGAAGCCCGGACCCGGCCGGCGCCGCCGCAGGTCGGGCAGGTTGTCGCGCTGGTTCCCGGCTTGGCGCCGCTGCCCTCGCAGACCTCGCAGGTCATGGCCGTGGCGGCGGTGATCTCCACCTCCGCGCCCGCGTAGGCCTGCTCGAGGGTGATCTCCAGGTCGTAGCGGAGGTCTTGCCCGCGGGCAGGGCCGCTGCGTCTCTGCCCCCCTCCGAACATGTCCCCGAAGGCCGAGCCGAACACTTCGGAGAAGATGTCGTTGATGTCCGTGAACCCGGGTCCGCCGCCGCCCTGGGCGCCGTTGACGCCGGCGTGGCCGAACTGGTCATAGGCCGCCCGCTTCTTCGGGTCGGAGAGGACCGAGTAGGCCTCGTTGATCTCCTTGAAGCGGGCGGAGGCCTCCTCCGAGCCGCCGTTGCGGTCAGGGTGGTGCTCCATGGCCAGCTTGCGGAAGGCCGACTTGAGGGCGGCCTCGTCGCTGCCGCGGGGGACGCCCAGAATTTCGTAATAGTCGCGCATGAGGCGTCAGGCGTTCCGATGCGTCTTTCCGAAAGGACGCCGGCCCCGCCTCAGGGCGAGGCGGGGCCGGGTCCCGGACAGGTTCAGGCCTTCTTGCCGTCTTCGGTGACTTCCTCGAACTCGGCGTCGACCACGTCGTCGGCGCCGCCGGGGGCGGCGTCGCCCTCCCCGGACTGCTGAGCCGCGTACATGGCCTCCCCAAGCTTCATCGAAGCCTGCGCCAGGGCCTGTGTCTTGGCGGTGATGGCGTCGGCGTCGCCGCCGTCCAGCACCGACTTCAGGTCCTCAATGGCGGAGGTGATGGCTGACTTCTCGGCCTCGCCGACCTTGTCGCCATGCTCGCCCAGCGCCTTCTCCGTGGAGTGGATCAGCGCTTCCGCCTGGTTACGGGCCTCGACGACAGCCTTGCGCTTCTCGTCCTCGGCCCGGTTGGCCTCGGCCTCGCGGACCATCGCCTCGATGTCGGCGTCCGAAAGTCCGCCATTGGCCTGGATCCGGATCGACTGCTCCTTGCTGGTCGCCTTGTCCCGGGCCGAGACGTTGACGATGCCATTGGCGTCGATGTCGAAGGTCACCTCCACCTGCGGCACCCCGCGCGGCGCCGGCGGGATGCCGACCAGGTCGAACTGGCCCAGCATCTTGTTGTCCGCCGCCATGGGACGCTCGCCCTGGAAGACCCGGATGGTCACCGCCGACTGGTTGTCATCGGCCGTGGAGAAGGTCTGGGAACGCTTGGTCGGGATGGTGGTGTTGCGCTCGATCAGAGACGTGAAGACGCCGCCGAGGGTCTCGATGCCGAGGGTCAGCGGGGTCACGTCCAGCAAGAGGACGTCCTTGACGTCGCCCTGCAGGACCCCGGCCTGGATGGCGGCGCCCAAGGCCACCACCTCGTCCGGATTCACTCCGGTGTGAGGTTCGCGACCGAAGAAGGCCTTCACCGTCTCCACGACCTTCGGCATGCGGGTCATGCCGCCGACAAGTATGACCTCGTCGATATCGCCCTTCTTCAGGCCGGCGTCCTTCAAGGCCTGCTCGCAGGGCCCGAGGGTCTTGGCGACCAGGTCCTCGACCAGGGCTTCGAGCTTGGCGCGCGAGAGCTTGATGTTCAGGTGCAGGGGACCCGAGGCGTTCATCGAGATGAAGGGCAGGTTCACCTCGTACTGGGCCGTAAAGGACAGTTCCTTCTTGGCCTTTTCGCCTTCTTCCTTCAGGCGCTGAAGAGCCAGTTTGTCGTTGCGCAGGTCGACCCCGGTCTCCTTCTTGAACTCCTCAGCCAGGAAGTCGACCACACGAAGGTCGAAGTCCTCGCCGCCCAGGAAGGTGTCGCCGTTGGTCGCCTTCACCTCGAAGACGCCGTCGCCGATCTCCAGGACGGAGACGTCGAAGGTGCCGCCGCCGAGGTCATAGACCACGATCTTCTTGCCGTCGTTCTTTTCCAGGCCATAGGCGAGGGCCGCGGCGGTGGGCTCGTTGATGATCCGCAGGACCTCCAGGCCGGCGATCTTGCCCGCGTCCTTGGTGGCCTGGCGCTGGGCGTCGTTGAAGTAGGCCGGGACGGTGATCACCGCCTTGTCGACCTTCTCTCCGAGATGCTGCTCGGCGGCCTCCTTCATCTTCTGGAGGATGAAGGCGGAGACCTGCTGCGGAGAGTAGTCCCTGCCCTGGGCCTTGACCCAGGCGTCGCCGGTCGGGCCCTTGACGATATCATAGGGCACCATGCCCTTGTCCTTCTCCACCAGCGGATCTTTGTAGTTCCGTCCGATCAGACGCTTGATGGCGAAGAGGGTGTTGGCGGGGTTGGTCACCGCCTGGCGCTTGGCGGGCTGGCCGACGAGGCGCTCGCCGTCCTCAAGGAAGGCCACTACCGAAGGGGTCGTACGAACGCCCTCCGCATTCTCGATCACCTTCGGCGTCTTGCCGTCCATGATCGCAACGCAGGAATTGGTCGTCCCGAGGTCGATACCGATGATCTTGCTCATGATGAGTCTCAAACGCTCCTATTTGGCGGGCCGCGCCTGAGGAGCCTCGTCGCCAAGCACTCCTCGTTCCTGCGGCCCCCTTGAACAGTCCGGGGTCGTCGGCGGGCCTTTTCGGAACCACGCCTTCGCCGTGCGATATGGTGCGGAACCGCCACTCTGCAAGGGCAAAGTCCCTAAACGGGGAAGGGCTTTAGGGCCTAGAAGACGAGGGTTCCGAACAGGCGGTCGGCGTAACCCTCCCCGGACGGGCGCGCAACGCCGTCTCGCGGGACCCGGGAGGCTTGAAGCCACACGTCCGCCCCGCTGAAGTCCCTCAGCGCCCGCCACGAGGGCGCGCGGACAGGCCGGCACGGCGGTTTTTCCTTCGGAGAGGCGGCGCAGGGCGACGGGTCGCATGGGCTCGCGGCGCAGATCGCGAGGATACGCCCCCGCGCGGCCGGTTCGGAAGTCAACAAGAACTCCAATGCCGGGGGAGGCTTTGACAGTCGGCCCCGGGATCGCCAAATGAACCTGGTCCGGCGGCGGCCGGTGAGGGAGGCTGGAACCATGAAGACCCTGACCCGACCTGAGGGAACAAACCCCGGCGATCTCGCCCTGACCCGTCGGCGCCTGGCCCTCGCCGCCCTGGGCGGCTACGCCCTCTACGCCTACTCGGCTGAGGCCCAGACCATCACCACAGACGCTACGGGCCTCGTCGCCGGGGATGTAGAGGTCGATGTCGGGGATCGCATGGCGCCGGCTTACATGGCGCGCCCGGACGCCCGGGGGCGCTTCCCCGCCGTCCTCGTCATCTCCGAGGTCTTCGGAATCCATGAGTACATCCGTGACATCTGCCGACGCCTGGCCCGCGTGGGATACGTGGCCATTGCCCCGGACCTGTTCGCGCGCTCCGGTGATCCGTCAAAGACCAACGATTTCAATCAAATCCGCCGTATCGTCAGCGCTGCTACCGACAAACAGATCTTCAACGACCTGTCGGGAACCGTCCGCTTCCTCAAGGCCCAGCCCTTCGTCGACAAGTCCAGGATGGCGGTCACTGGTTTCTGCTGGGGCGGCGCCATCGTCTGGCTGGCCTGCCAGCGCATGCCGGACTTCCGGGCGGGAGCGGCTTGGTACGGCCGGCTGACAGCGCCGAAGCCCGGGGAGTTCCTGGGCGAGCCAAACCGGCCCTGGCCCCTCGAGGGCGTCGCCCAGCTCCGCGCCCCGGTGATCGGCCTCTACGCCGGCAAGGATCAGGGCATCCCCCTGACCGATGTCGAGGCCATGCGCAGCGCCCTTGTCGCCGCGCGCAAGACCGGCAGCCAGATCATCGTCTATCCGGACAGCCAGCACGGTTTCCACGCCGACTACCGAACAAGCTACGATCCGGTCGCGGCCCGGGACGCCTGGGCCCGGATGCTGGCGCACTTCGCCGCCAACGGGGTCCGGCCCCGGCCCTTCTAAGCGGACACTGGCGGTGGCCAGGTCGGCCGTATGCAGTCGGAACCCTTGTCATCCTTCAGTCCGTCCTCACCTGTCGCCGGGTCCGGCGTCCAGCCGGACTTTGGGGGCATCCTGCGGCCTGCCGTTTCCAATCCCGTTTCCGGCTCCCTATCTTGCGGTCCTGAGAGCTCGCGTTGATGGAAACCGTCCATGATCGATCTTCGCCCCTTCGACACCCTTGGCGGCGCCGACCATGGCTGGCTGCACGCCCGCCACCACTTCTCCTTCTCGGGATACCAGGACCCGGCCCGGATGAACTGGGGCGCCCTGCGGGTCTGGAACGACGACGCCATCCAGCCGAACACCGGCTTCCCGCCGCACCCGCACCAGGACATGGAGATCATCACCTATGTCCTCGAGGGCGCCATCAGCCACCAGGACAGCCTGGGCAACCAGGGCCGGACCGAAGCCGGCGACGTCCAGGTGATGAGCGCCGGCTCGGGCATCCGCCACGCTGAGTACAACCTCGAGCCCGGCGTCACCCGCCTCTTCCAGATCTGGATTCTACCGGCCCATTCAGGCGGCGCGCCCTCCTGGGGCGCCCGGCCCTTTCCCCGGGGCGACCGGGCGGGCCGGTTCGTCGCCCTGGCCTCCGGCTTCGCGGAGGACGCCGAGGCCCTGCCCATCCGCACCCTCGGTCGCGTCCTCGGAGCCACGCTCGGCGCCGGCGAAACCCTGGACTATGACCTTGCGACCGGCCGCAGGGCCTACCTGGTGCCGGCCCGGGGCGCTGTGGAGGTCAATGGCGTCCGGATCGGGACCCGGGACGGGGCGGCCATCGCCGACGAGCCCCGCCTGCGGATCACCGCCCTGGAGGACGCCGAGTTGGTGATGGTCGATACGGCCTGAACCCGCTGGACTACCGCCCCCAGTCCCGAGCCAGGCGATCGAGCAGACGGACCCCAAAGCCAGCCGATCCTGCGGGCTTGACGGCGTTTGCTGCGCCATAGGCGACGCCGGCGATGTCGAGGTGGGCCCAGGGAATGTCGCGGCTGACGAACTCGCCGATGAACCAGGCCCCGGTTCCGGCCCCCGCTCCACCGTCTCCGGTGTTCTTGATGTCGGCGATGTTGGAGGCCGTATCCTTTACATAGCTGGGATGGAGCGGCAGCTTCCACAGGCCCTCGCCCGTCTGCTCGCCCGCCGCCATCACACGGTCGAGCAGGGCGTCCCCGCGGCCGAACAGGCCGGCGTAGTCGTCGCCCAGGGCCGTCCGGACCGCGCCCGTCAGGGTGGCCAGGTCGACGATGGCTGAAGGCTTCAGGTTGCGCTCGGCCCAGACCAGGGCGTCGGCCAGGACCAGCCGCCCCTCGGCGTCGGTGGAGATGATCTCGATGGTCTTGCCGTTCATGGCCGTCAGCACGTCGCCCGGGCGGATCGCGGCGCCGTCGGGCATGTTCTCGGCCAGGGCGGAGACGGCGACCACGTTCACGGGCGCGCCCGACTTCGCCAGGGACAGGACCGCCCCGGTCACCGAGGCGGCGCCGGACATGTCCATCTTCATGTCGCCCATGCCGGCGCCGGGCTTGATGGAAATGCCCCCGCTGTCGAAGGTGATGCCCTTGCCCGCCAGGACCAGGGGGCCGCCTGCGGGGGCGCTGGCGCCCCGGTAGCGCACGACCAGGAGCCGAGGCGGCCGGGCCGAGCCCATGCCCACGCCAGTCAGGGCGCCCATGCCTAGGCGACGCATGGCCGTCTCATCCAGGACCTCGATCGTCACCCCCGGAACGCCGGCGAAGGCCGCCCGGGCGCTGTCGACGAAGGCCTGGGGATACATCAGGTTGGCGGGAAGGTTGGAGACGTCCCGGGCCCACTGGACCGCCTCGACCAATGCCTGGCCGCGACCCCGGAAGATCGCCTCCGCTCCCGACGCCCCGGCGCCCGTGTAGACGACGCCCCCGGGCGCGGTCGTCGGACGGTCTGAGCTCAGGAGGTCCGAACGATACTCGCCGATGCCAAAGCCCACGGCCAGGGCGGCGAGGCCTTCCGCGGAAAGCGATCCGGCTGACACCGTGACCGGCGACTTCACCTTGGCCAAGGACCGACCCAGAGCCTCGCCGGCGCCCTGCAGGCTGGCGCCTTGCGGCGACTTGCCCAGTCCCAGGACGACGACCTGCTCAAGCCCGCTAAAGGCCCTCAGGGCCAGCATGTCTCCGCTGGAGAAGTCAAACGCCGCCGACTCGACCGCCCGGCGGAGGCCGGCGCCCGCGTCCGGCGTCAGGAGGACAGAGGCTCGCTCCGAGGCCTCTGCGGCGGAGCCGGCGGCGATCACGAGGACGCCGGATTTCGGCGCGGCCGTCTCGGCGAAGCTTACCGGCCGTCGGAAGGTGGCCGAGGACCAGTTGGCGGTCTCCGCCGACGACGCCGAAGCCTTGGGCGCAGCGAGGGCGGGGGCGGGTGCAAGGACCGGGACGACCAGGGCGAGGCTCAGGCCGGCCAGGGCGAGGGGACGGAACGGGGTCATGGAGGGGGCCCTGAGTTTGGAGAGAAGGGAAGGCGTCACCGCAGACTAGTGCCGGAAAACGCGTACGCCCGTAAAGGCCATCGTCACGTCGGCGGCGTCCGCCGCAGCGATCACCTCCTCGTCGCGGATCGACCCACCCGGCTGGATCACCGCCGTGGCGCCCGCCTCCGCCGCCTGGATGAGGCCGTCGGCGAAGGGGAAGAAGGCTTCCGAGGCGCAGGCGGATCCCTTGGCGAGGCTCTCCGGCATACCCGCCTGCTCGGCGGCCTCGCCGGCGCGGATCGCGGCGATCCGGGCGGAGTCGCGACGGTTCATCTGGCCTGCGCCTATGCCTGCGGTCTGGCCCTCCCTGGCGAAGACGATGGCGTTGGACTTGACGTGCTTGGCCACGGTGAAGGCGAACAGCATGTCCTCCACCTCCCGGGGGGTGGGCTTGCGCTTGGTGACGATCTTCAGGTCCGCCGCCGTCAGCCGCGAGGCGTCGCGGCTCTGCACCAGGAATCCTCCGGCCACCTGCTTGAAGACCTCGCCCGGCGCCAGGGGGTCGGGCATGCCGCCGGTCAGCAGAAGGCGCAGGTCCTTCTTCTTGGCGAACAGGGCGATGGCGTCCTCGTCGGCCTCGGGGGCCACCACCACCTCGGTGAAGATCTTGATGATCTCCCTGGCCGCCGCCGCGTCCAGGCGTCGGTTCACCGCCACAATGCCGCCGAAGGCCGAGACCGGGTCGCACTGCAGGGCGCGGGCGTAGGCGGTCGTGAGGTCCGCCCCCAGGGCGACGCCGCAAGGATTGGCGTGCTTGATGATGGCCACGGCGGCCGAGGCCTGGGGATCGAACTCGGCGACCAGCTCGATCGCCGCGTCAGTGTCGGCGATATTGTTGTAGCTGAGGGCCTTGCCCTGCACCTGGCGGGCGGTGGCGACCCCGGTCCGCGGCGCCTCCTCGACATAGAATGCGGCGGCCTGGTGCGGGTTCTCGCCGTAGCGCAGGGTCTGGGCCAGCTTTCCGGAGAAGGTCCGCCGCCTCGGCGCCGTCTCGCCCAGCTCGCGGGCGAACCAGGTGGAGATGGCCGCGTCGTAGGCCGCCGTTCGGGCGTAGGCCCGGGCCGCCAGGGCCTTTCGAAGGGCCAGGGAGGTCGTTCCGTCCGCCGCCAGCTCGGCCAGCACCTCCTTAAGGTCCTCCAGCTCGGTGCAGACGGCCACGTAGTCGTGGTTCTTGGCCGCCGACCGGATCATGGCCGGGCCGCCGATGTCGATGTTCTCGATGGCGCTGGCGAAGTCGCCCCCGGCCGCCACAGTCGTCTCGAAGGGGTAGAGGTTCACGTAGACGAGGTCGATCCCGCCGATGCCGTGCTCAGCCATGGCCGCGGCGTGGGCGGGGGCGTCGCGGACGCCGAGAAGGCCCCCGTGCACCACCGGGTGCAGGGTCTTCACGCGGCCATCCATCATCTCAGGGAAGCCGGTCAGGTCCGAGACGTCCTTCACCGGAAGGCCGGCGGCGGCGATGGCCGCGCGGGTGCCCCCCGTCGAGACCAGCTCGACGCCCCGATCCGCCAGGGCGCGGGCCGCTTCCACCAGTCCGGTCTTGTCCGAGACCGAGATCAGGGCGCGGCGGACAGGGGCGCGGTCAGGTGCAGGCGGGAAGTCGGGTGCGACAGGCATCGCGCTCTCCGTGGCGGTTCGGAAGGTCGGCCCAGGCGAGCGGCGCTTTGACGTCCTTGCGCTCCCCGGTGGTGGCCCACCTGTGTCGCCAGTCACGCAGGACGGAACGCTTCTAGCGCCTCCGGCGATTCCCGGAAACCGCCGGCGGCGGGTCAGCCCCGCAGGGCGGCGATGTTGGCGGCGTAGGCGTCGGGCCCGCCGCGGAAGACCGCCGTGCCCGCCACCAGGGCGGTGGCGCCGGCGTCCACGCACAGCCGCGCGGTCTCCGGCGTCACTCCGCCGTCCACCTCCAGCACGATGTCCCGGCCGCTGGCGTCGATCATCCGTCGAAGGGCCTCGATCTTGGCCAGCTGGGAATGCATGAAGGTCTGCCCGCCGAAGCCGGGATTGATCGACATGACGAGGATCAGGTCCACCTCGTCCATCATCCACTCGATCACCGAGGGCGAGGTTGAGGGGTTGAAGACCACACCGGCCCGGGCGCCCAGCTGGCGGATGCGCTTCAGGGTCCGGTTGAGGTGCGGCCCGCTCTCGGGATGTACCGAGACGATGTCCGCGCCCGCCTCGATGAAGGCCTCGAGGAAGGGGTCCACGGGGGCGATCATCAGGTGGACGTCCATCGGGACGGTCGCGTGCGGCTTCAGCGCCTTCACGATGTCCGGCCCCAGGGTAATGTTCGGCACGAAGTGGCCGTCCATCACGTCAATGTGCAGCCAGTCGGCGCCGGCGGCCTGGACGGCGCGGACCTCCTCGCCCAGCCGGGCGAAGTCGGCGGCGAGGAGCGAGGGGGCGATGATCGGGCGTGGGCTCATGCCCCGGACTTAGCCGCCGCCGCGCTCTGCGCCAAGTCCCGGCGGGCCCGGCGGTTTGGCCGGCGGGCGAAGCGGGCGACGAAGAAACCGTCCGTCCCGCCTGGCCGGTGGGTCGGCAGGATGCGCAGGGTCCCGTCCTCCCGGCGGCTCTCGACCGGCGACCCGCCTTCGCCGGCGGCGATGGGATCCAGGGTGAAGTCGGCGCATCTCTTCAGGAAGCCGGCGACCTGGGCCTCGCCCTCCTCGGTCTCCAGCGAGCAGACGCCGTAGACAAGCCGCCCGCCAGGTCGCACTCGCCGGGCGGCGGCGTCCAGCAGGCGGGCCTGGGCGCCGGCCAGGGCGGCGATATCACCCGGCTTCACCGCCCACAGGACGTCCGGATTTCGGCGGAAGGTCCCGGTGGCGCTGCAGGGGGCGTCGAGCAGGACGGCGTCGAAGGTCCGCCCGTCGTCCCAGCTCCCCGCGTCGGCGGCGATGATCTCGGCGGCAAGGCCGGTCCGCTCCAGGTTCTCCCGCAAGCGGCGGAGCCGGGCCGGCGAGCGGTCCAGGGCGGTGACCACCGCGCCGGCGGACGCCAGCTGCAGGGTCTTGCCGCCGGGCGCCGCGCACAGGTCCAGGGCGGTGAGGCCCGGCCGCGGGTTCAGGAGGCGGGCGGGGATGGCGGCGCTGGCGTCCTGGACCCACCAGCGGCCCTCGGCGAATCCCTCCCAGGCCGAGACCTCCCCCCGTCGGGCGGTGCGCCAGGTGTCGGCGGCGACCCGGGTCAGCTCGAGGGCGTCGGCCAGCGCTCCCGGGTCATCCTTCAGGGTCAGGTCGGTCTCCGGCTCGGCGGCGATCACCGAGGCGATGGCGAGGGCCGCGGGGCGACCCCAGGCGGCGCTCCAGCGGGCCAGGAGCCAGGACGGGGCGAGGGCTTGCGGGTCGGCGAGGTCGGGCGGCTCGCGGATGAGACCCCTCAGCACAGCGTTGACCAGGCCCTTGAAGCGGCGGGCGGCGGGGAGGGACTCCGCAAGGTCGACGCTGGCGCTGACCGCGGCGTGGGGCGGGGCGCCGAGGACCAGGGCCTGGACAGCGCCCAGCCTCAGTATGTTGCGGACGATCTCTGGCGGCGGGCGCGGGATCCGGGCGTCCAGGGCCGGGTCGAGGGGCCCAAGTCGCCTCAGGGCTGTCAGGACAAGCCTGCGGGCGAAGGCCCTGTCGCGGGGCTCCAGGCCCTCGAGGCTGGAAGCGCTGGCGTCGTCCTCCAGTCCAGCGCGCCGGGAGAGGGCGGCGGCCAGGAGATCGAGGGCGGCGCGGCGGGCGGGAAGTCCGGTGGGAAGTCGGGGCTCGGTCACGCAGAGCCGCCTGCCCGGTTCCGGCGGCCATGGCAACTGGCGTTTCGCGTCCCGGACGCCTAGATGAGACCCATGGAAGACGACGCCCCCCCCAACGCCGCCCCCGGCAAGGCCCTCAGCCCCGCTGCCCGCCGGGCCCTTGAGGAAGCTGCAGCCCGAAAGGCCGCAGAGGCCGCAGAGGCCGAACGTCTGGCCGAGCAGGGCGGTCCCGCCGGCCTTGAACCCACCCGTTTCGGCGACTGGGAGCGCAAGGGCATCGCCGTCGACTTCTAGGCGGGAACCGCCGCCATCTCGGCGATCACCTTCAGGGCCGCCTCGGCCGGGTCATTCGCCGCCGAGATCGGCCGACCGCACACCAGGTGCGAGGCGCCGGCGCGCAGGGCCTCGGCCGGGGTCGCCGCGCGAACCTGATCGTTCTTGGCCGACCACCCCGGCCGGACCCCCGGTGTGACCACCAGGAAGTCCTTGCCCCCGATTCTGCGCGCCAGCTCGGCCTCCTGGGGGCTGGCCACGACGCCGGCGCAGCCCGTCGCCAGGGCCTGGTGGATGCGTCGCTCCACAAGGCTTCGCGCGCCGGAGGCGTAGCCGATCGCCTTCAGGTCATCGTCGGACAGGCTGGTCAGGACGGTGACGGCCAGGACCTTCAGGCCCGACCGGCCCACGCCCCGAACCGCGGCGGCCATCACCTGGGGCTCGGCGTGCACCGTCAGGAGATCGCAGCCGGAGTCGGAGAGCGCCGCCGCCGCACGCTCCACCGTGGCGCCGATGTCATGCAGCTTCCAGTCCAGGAAGACCTGCTTGCCCTTCCCCTTCAGCTCCCGCGCCAGCTCCATGCCGCCCCGGGCGAAGAGCTCCAGTCCCACCTTGTAGAAGCTGACCCGGTCGCCCAGGGTCGCCACCAGGGCTCGCGCCTCGGCGAGACCCGGCTGGTCCAGGGGAACGATCAGGCGAGGGTCGGCGGCGAGAGTCGTCATCCTGCGGTCTCCAGGGTCGGCGAGGGCGCCAAAATGGGGTAAGAGACGCCTATGGTCCCCGATATTTTCGCCGTCAACTTCTTCATCGCCCTCTTCGCCCTGATCGATCCGGTGGGCAATGTCCCCCTGTTCGCCGCAGCGACCCGGGGGGTGAAGAACAGTACGGCGCGGCTCATCGCTGTCTTTGTCGCCCTGTTCGTCATGGGCTTCCTGATCTTCTTCTTTTTCACGGGCCTGAGCCTTCTGGCCTTCTTCGGAATCTCCCTGCCCGCCTTCCGGATTGCAGGCGGCATCCTGCTCCTTCTCCTCGGCCTCGACATGACCCGAAACGATTTTGCCGAGTCGATGGCGACCGGGCCCGACGAGCCTCAGGAGGGCGGCCGCACAGCCCAGGCGAGGAAGCGCTTCGAGTCCATGATCGTGCCCTTCGCCATGCCGCTGCTGATCGGTCCAGGCGCCATCTCTACAGTGATCATCTACGCCAGCGAGGCGCGCGAATACGGCTTTGCCGGCGTCATCACGGGGGTGGGGGTGATCGTCCTGGTCGCCATCTCGACCATGCTGTCCTTCTGGGCGACCCCGCTGATCTCCCGCCTGTTGGGCCGGATTGGGCTCGCCATCGTGGTCCGCGTGCTGGGGCTGATCCTCTGCGCCATGGCGGTGCAGTTCATCCTCTCCGGGATCGCCGACTCCACCACCGGACTGATCCTGGAGGAGGCCTCACAGCCCTATAAGTCCTGACCGCCTTCAGGGCTTTCGGAAGCGTCCGCTTTGGGCCTCCACCAGAGCCAGGGCCCAGTCTTCCGGGAGGAGTTTTGCGAGGGCGGCGATGGCCTTGTTCGGCGCCCCCGGCACACAGACCGGGCGGTTGGCCTCCAGCGCCTCGACGCCGACCTCGGCCACCTCGTCGGCGCCCATCCAGAGCCAGGCGGGCGTGGACTGCCGGGTCAGGTCCCGGGTCCCGTTCACGTCATGGAACTCAGACCATGTGAACCCCGGGCAGAGGGCGCTGACATGGACGCCGAGGGGTCGGGTCTCCAGGTGCAGGCTCTGTGAGAAGCGCACCAGATAGGCCTTGGTCGCCGCGTAGAGGGTGTGTCCCCGGGTCCCCGGCAGGAGACCAGCGAGGGAGGCGACGTTGAGGATGCGCCCGAACCGGCGTTCGGTCATCCCGGCAAGGACCCGGTGGGACAGCTCGGTGGGGGCGTGCAGCATCACCTGCAGGAAGTCGGCCTGCTCCTGCCACCCCGTCTCGACAAACACCCCCGGAAGGCCGTACCCGGCGTTATTGATCAGGGCGTCCACATCGCGACCCGCAGCGTCCACCGCCGCCAGAATCCGGCCGGGCGCCGCTGGGTCGGCGAGGTCGTCGGGCAGAACCAGGGCCTCGACTCCAAAGCGCAGGCGCACCTCGTCGGCCAAGGCGTCCAGGCGCTCCCGGCGGCGGGCGGTGAGCGCAAGGTCGTAACCGCGCGCGGCGAGGCTTCGCGCCAGGGCGGCGCCGATTCCGGCGGAGGCGCCGGTCACCAGGGCGAGTCTTCGGTCCATGCCGTCTCCTGTCGCGATCCTTCCAAGGGTGGCGAAGGGACCCTTCCTGTTCAAGCCCCCGCCGGCCGGCGACCCGCCGGTTGCGGCCGGGGGCCGACCACTGTCGCCCTCCGGACCGGGCGTCGGCGGACGCTGACACGTTCGGTCCGGGGCTGGAGGGCCAGGGTCTGCTTCACGGCTTCCATCAGGATCAGCCCCGAAAGCGGCGGCCAGAGTCTGGAGCCGACCCGCTCGAAGCCTTCGGCCCAAGCGGACAGCCAGGGAAGGGGCGGAACGTAGAGAGCCCGGGTCCAGCCGGTAGGTTCCAGCCCGGCTTCCCGCAACCGTCCGGCCAGCTGCCGTCGGCTGAAGGGCCGGCCGTGGCCGAAGGGCGTGGACTCGAACGGCGCCCAGGGCCCGTTCCGCGCGGCGGCGACGGCGATCAGCCGTCCGGCGGGCGCCAGCACCCGGGTCATCTCCCGCAGGAGGGCTTCAGGCTCCGGGCTTTCCTCGAGGGCGTGGACCAGGACGATCCGGTCGAAGCGGGCGTTGGGGAAGGGCAGGGCGTCCTCGGCGGCGAGTGTCACGCGATTCAAACGGCCGATGGGCCAGGCCTCGGCGCCCTGCTCCGGAGGCATTACGGCCACCGCCCGGATCGCGCGGTCCGACAGGGCCTCCAGGACCGGCATGGCGTAACCGGCGCCCAGCACTTCCAGCCCCCCGCAGTCGCCCCAGTTCTCTCGCACCTTGCGAAGGGTCATGTCCCGGGCGGCCTGGCCGAGAGGCGAGGCGTAGAAGGCCGCCAGATCAGAGATGTCTTGCCGCATGACGCGGATTTAGGCCTAGTCGCGCCCGACCGCGAGCCCCGGAAGGTCCGGAAGGTGCGCAGAAGGAAGGACGCCATGACCCTGACCGTTCACCAGTTTCCCTGCCTGTCCGACAATTATGGCTACCTGGTGCGGGATGAGGCCTCGGGCCGCACGGCCTGCATCGACACCCCGGACGCCGCCGCCATCCTGGCCGAGCTGGACCGGCTGGGCTGGGGACTGGACCTTGTGCTCAACACCCACTGGCATGCGGACCACGCCGGCGGGAACGCAGAGGTCAAGGCCGCCACCGGCTGCGATCTCCTGGGCCCCGCCGAGGTCTCTGGCCGGTTTCCCGTCGACCGGGTGCTCTCGCCCGGCGAGACGGTGATCCTTGGCGAGACCGAATTCCAGGTCCTGGAGTCCGGCGGACACACCCTGGGACATATCGCCTACTTCGCACCTTCGGCGGGAGCGGCCTTTGTCGGCGACACCCTCTTCGCCCTGGGCTGCGGTCGCATGTTCGAGGGCTCGCCGGCGCAGATGTGGGCCAGCCTTCAGCGCCTGGCCGCGCTGCCGGACGCCACCCGGATTTACTGCGCCCACGAGTACACCGCCTCCAACGCCCGTTTCGCCCTGTCGGTCGACGCCGATCCCGCCGTGAAGGCCCGGGCCGAGGCGGTCTTCGCGGCCCGCGAGCGGGGCGAGCCCACCGTGCCCAGCACCCTGGGGGAGGAAAAGGCCACCAACCCCTTCCTGCGGGCGCCGCGGCTGCGCCCGGGGCTTCCCCCGCACGAGGCCTTCGCCGCCCTGCGGTCCGAGAAGGATGTCTTCCGGGGCTAGCGGACTCCCGCCGCCGCCAGGATCCGGTCAGAGGAGGGCCTGCCCGACATACCCTGGCCCGGCGCCACGGTGATCTCGATCACGCCCTCGCGCACCAGAGCCCGGGCTTGGCGTCCCTCGACCAGCCGCACCCTCTCCACACCGCCCAGGACAACGCGCCCGTCCGGCAGCCTCGTCATGCGGATGATGGCCTCGGCGGCGACCATGGCGGCGTCGGCGGTGAGGGCGGAGGAGGCCGGTGAGGCGTCGGCCTCGAAGGGGATGAGTCTCCGCGCGGCCCGCGTGGCCCGGGTGCTGGCCAGGGCCAGACGCTCGAGAAGCTGCTGGGGGCCGAGGGGCGTCATGCGGAGGGCCGGTCCGCCGCCGGACAGGGCCACGGCCAGGCCGTCCGGCCGGTCGGTGGTGAAGACGGTCAGGCCCCCGGTCCGGCTGGCCCGCAGGATCGGCTCGCCCAGGTCATTGAGGTAGAGAATGTCGCCCCGTGGCGCCGGCTGGGGCCTCAGGACCCAGACCTCGGGGCTGCGGTCGAACTTGACCAGGGGCAGACCCTGGCTGCGGTCGAAGGTGAGGCGGACCCCCGTCTCGCTGATGTAGCGCGCCACCGGCGGCGCCCCCGACTGCCCTGCGGAAGGGCTGAACAGGACGCCTCCGGTCCCCGTTGTCGACTGGGCGAGGGACTCCACCGCACCCGCGAGGGCGACGCCCGCCGCCAGGAAGGCGGGAAGGAGGCCGAATCGGCTTCGGGATGTTCGCTCAGGGTGTCCGGCGGAAGGCATCACGGACATTCTTTGCACAACGACTGGGGCGGATTTTGGACGCCCTCCTCATCCCGCCATGTACTGGCCGCCGTTCAGAGACAGGGTGGACCCGGTGACGAAGCCGGCGTGCTCCCCCGACAGGAAGGCGACCATGTCGGCGATCTCCTCGCCCCGGCCGAGCCGGCCCACGGGAATCTGGGCGATGATCGAGGCCAAAACGGTCTCGGGTACGGCCTGCACCATCTCGGTGTCGATATAGCCGGGGCAGATGCAGTTTACGGTCACGCCCTTACGGGCATTCTCCAGGGCCAGGGCCTTGGTGAAGCCGATCATGCCCGCCTTGGCGGCGGCGTAGTTGGTCTGGCCCATCTGGCCCTTCTGGCCGTTGATGGACGAGATGTTGACGATCCGGCCCCACTCGCGCTCCCGCATGCCCTCGATGACCTGCCGGGTCATGTTGAAGACGGAGTCCATGTTCACGCGGATGACGTCCGACCACTGGGCGGGCGACATCTTGTGGAAGACCCCGTCGCGGGTGATGCCGGCGTTGTTGACCAGCACGTCCACAGGCCCAAGCTCGGCCTCGACCGCCCGCACGGCCCTGTCGCAGTCCTCGAAGGATCCGACATTTCCCTTGACGACCATCACGCCAAGCTCGCGGGCGCAGGCCTGAGCGGCCTCCTCATTTCCGGAGTAGCCCGCCGCCACCTTCATGCCGTCGGACTTCAGGCGCTCACAGATCGCCCGGCCAATGCCGCGGGTCCCGCCCGTCACAAACGCCACTCTCGCCATCGCCGCCTCCGTTGGGGGTTCAGAATCTCAGACCTGCTCGACGCAGAGGGCCACGCCCATTCCGCCGCCGACACAAAGAGTGGCCAGGCCGCGGGCCGAGCCGGAACGCTTCATCTCGTGCAGCAGGGTGGTCAGGATGCGCGCACCGGAGGCGCCAATGGGATGTCCGATCGCGATGGCGCCGCCATTGACGTTCACCTTTTCGGGATCCAGGCCCAGCTCGCGCACGACGCAAAGAGCCTGTGCGGCGAAGGCCTCGTTCGACTCCACACGGTCGAGGTCGGCCACGCTCCAGCCCGCCCGCTCGAGGGCCCGGCGGGTTGCGGGGATAGGTCCCGTTCCCATGATCTCCGGCTCCACGCCCGCCTGCGCCCAGGAGGCGATGCGCGCCAGGGGGGTCAGGCCCCGAGCTCTGGCCTCGGCGGCCGACATCAGCACCAGCGCCGCGGCCCCGTCGTTGAGCCCGGAGGCGTTGGCCGCCGTCACCGACCCATCCTTTGTGAAGGCCGGACGCAAGCCTGAAACGCTGTCCAGGGTCGCCCCATGGCGGATGTACTCGTCCTGGTCGACCACAGTGTCGCCCTTGCGGCCCTTCAAGGTGACCGGGACGATCTCGGCGGCGAAGCGGCCCGCCTTTTGCGCCGCCTCGGCGCGGTTCTGGGAGGTCACGGCGAACCTGTCCTGGTCCTCCCGGGTGATCTGCCAGCGGGCGGCGATGTTCTCGGCGGTCTGGCCCATATGGTAGCCGTGAAAGGCGTCCCAGAGACCGTCCTTGATCATGGTGTCCACGAGGGCCAGGTCGCCCATCTTCTGGCCGCCGCGCAGATGCTGGGCGTGGGGGGCCTGGCTCATGCTCTCCTGGCCCCCGGCCACCACCACGCGGGCGGCGCCATCGGCGATCTGCTGGGCGCCGAGCGCCACGGCCCGCAGGCCGGAGCCACAGAGCTGGTTCAGGCTCCAGGCCGGCGCCTCCACCGGGATCCCGGCGTTGATCGCCGCCTGGCGGGCGGGGCCCTGGCCGGCGCCCGCCTGAAGCACCTGGCCGAGGATGACCTCGCTGACGTCGGCGGCGGCCACGCCCGCCCGCTCCAGGGCGCCGGCGATGGCCGTGCGGCCCAGCTCATGGGCGGGAAGGCCCGAAAGGGCGCCGTTGAAGGACCCGACGGGGGTTCGGGCGGCGGAGACGATCACGACGTCGGTCATGGCGGGAGGCTCCTTTAGGG
The DNA here is from genome assembly GCA_020401865.1 of Phenylobacterium sp. Taxonomy (GTDB): domain Bacteria; phylum Pseudomonadota; class Alphaproteobacteria; order Caulobacterales; family Caulobacteraceae; genus Phenylobacterium. The sequence continues at coordinate 621,611 of JADCAS010000004.1, forward strand.
GTGCGGCGGCGCCTGACCCGGCGGCCGCTTCCGTCACCTTCCAGAAGACGCTCGCATCGGCAATACTGCAATGCAATAATGCAGCCTCTCGCGCGGGATCGCGCAGGAAGGAACCGGAATGGCCGAAACGAAGGGCGCCAAGACGGGCGATGGCCCGGTCGTCATCAAGAAATACGCCAACCGCCGCCTCTACAACACGGCTTCGAGCACCTACGTCACGCTCGAACACCTGGCCGACATGGTCCGCAAGGGCGTCGACTTCGTGGTCTACGACGCCAAGACGAATGATGACATCACCCGCTCGGTGCTGGCCCAGATCATCTTCGATGAGGAGAGCCGCTCGGAAAGCCTGCTGCCGATCCAGTTCCTGCGCCAGCTCATCGGCTTCTATGGCAATTCCATGCAGGCCTTCCTGCCCTCCTACCTGGAAATGTCCCTGGCCTCCTTCGCAGAACAGCAGGAGCGCCTGCGCCAGCAGTTCTCGGGCATGAGCCCGCCTGCGGGCCTCGCCGCCTACGAGGATCAGGTGAAGAAGAACATGGCCCTCTTCAGCCAGGCCATGCAGATGTTCTCGCCCTTCGCCTATGGACGGCCTGAAGGCGCTCAGGCGGAACAAGGCGTCCCGGTCGCCGGTGCGCCGGATCCCGCCGCCGCGCCCGCCGGGAAGGCCTCCGATGAGGCCATTGCGGAGCTCAAGCGCCGCATGGAGGAGATGGCCGCCCAGATCGACAGGCTGGCCTCTGGGCGATGACCAAGCCGATCGATCCCATCCGCCGCACACGACGCACCCGGGAGGCGCGGAGCCTTTCCACGGAGCCGGTTCCCGAGGCTCCAACGCCGAATTCCGGCGCCGGGCGGCGCGATCGCATCAAGCCGCCGCCGGAGGCGCCCCTCGCCGAGGGCGCCGCCGCCCTGAGCGCCCACCTGATCGGTCAGGATGGCGCCAAGCGCGGCCTGCGCGGCGGCCCGCCTGTCCTCGACGCCGCTCGTTCGGCCTACGAGAGCGCAGAGTGGTCGGGCGGCGCCGACCGACGCAAGAAGTCAGGCCGAAAGGCGCGCATCAAGACCTGAGCGGGCGCCGGGTCAATTCCGCCGCCCGGACGGGATTGCCCGGGCCCGCCGGATCCAGACGAGAGTTTTCTCTTTCTTTTCAATAGGTATGGTCATGGCGCAGCCCTTGCTGGGCTCCCGGCGCAACCCCTCGCCGGAGATCCGCCATGCCCGCCTTCGCCGCCCGCGTCTTTGACATCGCCCTGGTTGTCGCCATCTTCACCGCCTTCACCTGAGGGCGGGGTCCGGGTCGGCTCAGAGTTCCGCGACCGGTCCCGGGCGGCGCGCCCGGGACTGAAGCCACATCACCCCGAGAAGGTCCGAGGTCGAAGCCCAGAGACGGCCGAGGTTGGTGTACTTCGAGGCGCCGCTGGTCCTCGGGCGGTGACCGACCGGCAGGAAGAGGGTCGAATAGCCCTCCCGCAGCATCAGGGCCGGCAGGTAGCGGTGGATGTGATCGAAATAGGGCAGGCGCAGGAAGGCGTCCCGGCGAAACGCCTTCAGGCCGCAGCCGGTGTCGTTGGCGGTGTCCCTCAGGAGGCGGCGCCGGACGCCGTTACCGATCCGGGAAGCGATTTTCTTGGCGGCGCTGTCCTGCCGGCGAACCCGCTCACCCCCCACCAGAGCCAGGTCGGGGGGTCCGGCCCTGAGGGCGTCGACCAGTTTTGGCGCATCGGCCGGGTCGTTCTGGCCATCCCCGTCGAGGGTGACGATAATCTCGCCCCGGGCCGCCAGGACCCCGGTCCGCACCGCCCGGCTCTGCCCTGAATTCACGCTGTGGGCAAGGAGACGCAGGACCGGAATCTCGGCCTTCAGCGCCGCCAGGCGCTCGCGGGTATCGTCCCGGCTGCAATCGTCCACGAACAGGATCTCGACAGGCCAACCGGCGAAGGCGGCGGCGATCTCCCGGGCCAGATCCGGAGCCGCGCCGGACTCGTTGAACACGGGGACCACCACAGAGACCTCGGGACTGGGCCCGGGCGCAGGGCCCGCCGGCGGGGTCTGGGAGGGATCGGAGACCATGGAGCATCCTACGATCTTTCGGGGCTGAAGGGAAACGACGCCGCCTTCGGATCGTGCTAACCAGCCCTTCATGTGGCGAGCTGACATCATAAACGCCTTCCGGCGGCCCGGCGGCTGGCGCGGTCCGGCGGTAGCGGCCATTTTTGCCTTCCTGGCGGGGCTGCCCGGCCTCCTCGCCCTTCCCCCCCTTGACCGCGACGAGGCCCGGTTCGCCCAGGCCACGGCTCAGATGCTGGAGCAGGACGACTATGTGGTCATCCGCTTCCAGGACCAGCCCCGTTTCAAGAAGCCCGTGGGCATTCACTGGATGCAGGCCGCGGTGGTCGCGACCTTTGGCGACGCCGGACAGAGAGACATCCGGCTCTATCGCCTTCCCTCCCTGATCGGGGCCATGCTGGCCGCCGCCGCCTGTGTCTGGGGGGCTGCAGGCTTCTTCAGCCGGGGCGCCGCCCTCCTGTCCGGCCTGATTCTGGGCGGGAGTCTTCTGCTCTCCACAGAGGCCTTCATCGCCAAGACCGACGCCATGCTGACCGGCCTGATCGTGCTGGCCATGGCGGCGCTGGCGCGCCTGTACGCCGAGGCGAGGGGCGGTCCTCCGGCGGGTCGCCTGGCGGCGCCGGTCTTCTGGGCGGCCCTGGCCCTGGCGGTGCTGGTCAAGGGCCCTATCGCCCTGCTGGTGGCCGGTCTCGCCGCCCTCACCCTGCGTTTAGCAGACCGCCGGCCCCTGACCGCCCGACCCATCGGCTGGACCTGGGGCTTGATCCTCTTCGCCGCCATCGTCGGGCCCTGGGCCTGGGCGGTGACCATCGCCACGGATGGCGCCTTCTGGTCGGTGGCGATCGGCGGCGACCTGGCGCCCAAGCTCGCCGGCGGCCACGAGAGCCATGGCGCGCCCCCCGGCATGCACGCCCTGGCCGCGCCCCTGCTCGCCTTCCCCGCCACCCTCCTGCTTCCCGCCGCAGCGGTCGTCGCCTGGCGCCGGCGGGCCGAGCCTGGCGTCCGGTTCGCCCTGGCCTGGCTCATACCCGCCTGGATCGTCTTCGAGGCGACGCCCACCAAGCTGCCGCATTACGTCCTGCCCTGCTACGCGGCCCTGGCCTGGCTCTGCGCTGCGGGCCTCGCGGAAGCGACGGGTCCCATCGTCCGGCGGGCGGGCGCGGCGTTGCAGGTGCTCGCGGGCATCCTTCTGGCCGGTGTCGCCGTCGGCCTGACCCTGACCTACGGAGACGCGAGGGACGCGCCCGCCGCCGGCCTGACCGCCGGGCTCTTCCTCCTCGCCGGAGGTGCGGGAGCCCTGCTTCTGCTGCGCGGTCAACCCCGGCGGGCCTTGATCTGGGCCCTGCCGGCGGGCGTCCTCGCCCACGCCGCCCTGACCGCCCTCCTGGTCCCCAGCCTGCAACCCCTCCTGCTCTCCAGCCGGACCGTCGACCTCCTCGCCGGCGCGCGCCTCCTGCCCGCCCAGGGCGTGGTGCCCGGCCCTGTGGCCGTTGCGGGCTATGCCGAACCCAGCCTGGTCTTCCTGGTGGGCACCGACACCGGGCTGGGCGATGCCGCCGATGCTGCAGCCGCCCTGGCCTCCGGTCGTGCGGCTGTGGTGGAGTCTCGGGAGCAGCCCGCATTCCGCCAGGCCCTGGCCCGGGCCGGACTCCAGCCGGTCGAGGTGGGCCGGGTGGCGGGCCTGAACTATTCCAACGGCGACGAGACCGAACTCACGGTCTACGCCCCCGCTCCCCGCCCCCCACCGGAGGCCCGTCCATGAGTCGCTTCATCGAGATTGTCGAGGTCGGACCCCGCGACGGCCTGCAGAACGAGAACCTCACCCTCACCCCGGACCAGAGGGTCGAGTTCATCCGCCGGCTGGAGGCCGCCGGCGCCCGCCGGATCGAGACCGTCTCCTTCGTCAACCCTGCGCGCGTTCCCCAGATGGCCGGCGCCGAGGAGGTCTGCGCCGCCCTTCCCGCCGATCCGTCGCGCTCCCGGATCGGCCTGGTGCTCAACATGCGGGGTTGGGACCGCGCCATCTCCACCGGATGTGATGAAGCCAATGTGGTGGTCTGCGCCTCCGATACCTTCGGGATCCGCAACCAGGGCGCGGAGACCCGGGCCCAGATGGACACCCTGGCCGCCATCGCCGGCCGTCGCGCGGCGGAAGGCGGTCCCCAACTCTCCGTGACCTTCTCGGTGGCCTTCGGATGTCCCTTCGAGGGCGAGGTGGACCCCGCCCGGGTGACCGGGCTGGTCCGCGAGGCGGCGCAGCTCCCCCTCGACGAGATCGCCCTGGCCGACACCATCGGCGTGGCGGATCCCTGGGCGGTGCGCCGCCTGGTCGAGGCCTGTCGCTCGGTGTCCGCGGGCAAGCGCCTGCGCCTTCACTTCCATGACACCCGCAACACCGGCCTCGCCAACGCCTTCGCCGGGATCGAGGCGGGGGTGGACGTCCTCGACGCCAGCTGCGGCGGGCTGGGCGGCTGTCCCTTCGCGCCCAACGCTACGGGCAACATCGGCGCCGAGGACCTGGTCTACATGCTGGAGCGGGCGGGCTTCGAGACCGGCTATGACCTGCCGGCCCTGATCTCCACGGCCGAGTGGGTCTGCGGCCTCCTGGGCAAGACCCCGACGGCATCGGTTACCCGGGCGGGGCTGTTTCCGATTCCGGCCTGAGCCTCAGCGGGGCGGGCCCTTCAGGCGCCAGAGGACTGGCCGGACGACCGCCAGGGCGACGATGAACGGCCCCAGCGCCCAGGCCGCAAGGGACTCCAGCGGCGTGACAGCGCGCTTCCGGAAGAATCGGGCGAGGCCTCGGCCCTTGGCGAACTCCACACGCAGGGGATTCGCCCGGCTGGTGTGACCCACATGAATCACCCGGGCCGCCGGCTGGAAGACGACCTGGCCGCCGGCCCGGCGGACCCGCCAGCAGAGGTCGATGTCCTCGACATGCAGGAAATAACCCTCGTCGAACCCGCCCAGGGCCTCGAAGTCCGTCCGACGCATGGCGAAGCAGGCGCCCGATATGGTCGGCGTCTCGACCACCCCGGTCGGGGTCGGTTCGTCCTCGAGGTGGACCTCGAACCGCCGCAGCGCCGGCGCCCTCCGGGCCAGGGTCGACAGGCTCAAGAGGGTGGACAGGGGGGTGATCTCCCCTCGCCGACCGCCCCTCTGCTCGGTTCCGTCGCTGTTGATGATGCGGGCGCCCACAAGGCTGGGCGACGGCCGGCCGCAGAGCGCTTCAGCCAGGGCGGTGACGCCGCCTTCGCCAAGAAAGGCGTCGGGGTTCAGGAACACCAGCAGGTCGCCCTGGGCGATGCCCGCACCGAGGTTGGCGCCGCGGGCGAAGCCCACGTTTCCCTGCCCGGTCAACAGGCGGACCCGGGGATTGAGGGCCGCCAGCTCCGCGAGGCGGGCGGCGTCCTCGGGCAGGGAGCCGTTGTCGACCACGATGACCTCACCCACCTCCGGCTGCGCCAGGGCGCTGTCGACCGACGGGAAGAGGGACTCCCCGGTCATGAAGACCACGAGCACGACCGAAGCCCCCGCGGCGTCTGCGGGGGCTGGGGCCATCCACACCTCGGGGCGGGAGCGCCTGAGCATCAGCCTCTCAGCGCCGCGCGGGCCAGGTCCGGCGGGACCGCTTCTGAGGCCAGGGCGGCCACCGCCTCGTCCAGGGACAGGACAGTCTGACCCTCGGCGCCGAGGCGGCGGATCGCCACCGCCCGGCTTTCGGCCTCCCGGCGGCCGACCGCGGCGATCACCGGGGTCTTGGCCAGGCTGTGCTCGCGCACCTTGTAGTTGATCTTCTCGTTTCGCAGGTCGAGCTCCACCCTCAGGCCGGCCGCCCTCAGGGCTGCAGCGACCTCGCGGGCATAGTCGTCGGCGTCCGATGTGATCGAGGCCACCACCGCCTGGGTCGGCGCCAGCCAGAGGGGGAAGGCGCCGGCGTAGTTCTCGATGGTCACCCCCAGGAAACGCTCCATGGACCCGCAGATCGCCCGGTGCAGCATGACCGGCCTCTGCTTGGAGCCGTCCTCGGCCACATACTCGGCGTCGAGGCGCTCGGGTAGGACGAAGTCCAGCTGCAGGGTGCCGCACTGCCAGGTCCGGCCGATGGCGTCGCGCAGGTGGAACTCCAGCTTGGGGCCGTAGAAGGCGCCCTCGCCGGGCAGGGGCTCCACCTCCATGTTCACCGCCCGGCGGGCGGCCCGGTCGAGCTTGGCCTCGGCGATGTCCCAGACCTCGTCGGAGCCGGCGCGGATCTCCGGCCGCAGGGCCAGCTTGACGCTGTGCAGGTCGAGCCCGAAGTCGGAATAGACCGAGTTCAGCAGCTTCACGAACTTCGTCGTCTCGGCCTCGATCTGGTCCTCGCGGCAGAAGATGTGGGCGTCGTCCTGGGTGAAGGCGCGCAGGCGCATGATGCCGTGCAGGGCGCCGGACGGCTCGTACCTGTGGCAGGCGCCGAACTCGGCCATGCGCAGGGGCAGGTCGCGATAGCTCTTCTGGCCGAAGTTGAAGATCTGGACGTGCCCCGGGCAGTTCATGGGCTTAACGGCGAGCTCCTCGCCCTCCGTCGTTTCGCACGTGAACATGTGCTGGCCGAACTTCTCCCAGTGTCCGGACTTTTCCCAAAGTCCCCGGTCCATGATCTGGGGCGCCTTGACCTCGACATAGCCGTCGGTTTCCAGGCGGCGGCGCATGTAGGCCTCCACCGTGCGGTAAAGGGTCCAGCCCTTAGGATGCCAGAAGATCATGCCCCGGGCTTCTTCCTGCAGGTGGAAGAGGTCCATGGCCCGGCCGATCCGCCGGTGGTCGCGGCGCTCGGCCTCCTCGATGCGCTTCAGATAGGCCTCGAGGTCGGCCTCGCTGGCCCAGGCCGTGCCGTAGATACGCTGGAGCTGGGCGTTGCGGTGGTCGCCGCGCCAGTAGGCGCCGGCGAGCTTGGTCAGCTTGAACGCCTTGCCCACATGCCGCGTCGAGGGCAGGTGCGGGCCCAGGCACAGGTCCTTCCAGCTTCCCTGGCGATAGACCGTGATGACCTCGTCCTCGGGCAGGTCGGAGATGATCTCGGCCTTGTAGGCCTCGCCGATCCCGCGGAAGTGGGCGATGGCCGCGTTGCGGTCCCAGACCTCCCGGACGATCTTCTCGTCGCGGTCGACGATCTCGGCCATCCGGGCCTCGATGGCGCCGAGGTCATCCAGCGAGAAGGGCTCGTCCCGGGCGAAGTCGTAGTAGAAGCCGTCCTCGATGGCCGGCCCGATGGTCACCTGGGTTCCGGGGAAGAGCTCCTGGACCGCCTGGGCCAGAACGTGGCTGGCGTCGTGGCGGATCACCTCCAGGGCGTCCGGGCTCTCGCGCGTCAGGATCTCGAAGGTCCCCCCGCCGGGGAGCGGGCGGTCCAGGTCCAGCAGTTCGCCGTCCAGGCGCACCAGCAGGGCGCGCTTTTCCAGCGATTTGGCGATGGCGGCGGCGACATCGCGGCCGCTTGCGCCTTCGTCGAAGGCTCGCTTCGAGCCGTCGGGAAAGATGAGTTCAATCATGGCTTGGTCTGTCCGTTTCGGACTCCCCCGGAGGGCCCTTCGAGGGGCGGCGCGGGAATCCGGGGCGGCACCGGGTCGTAGCCCGATCCCCCCCAGGGATTGCATCGACACAGTCGGCTGGCGGCCAGTCCGGCGCCTTTCCAGGGACCGTGCGTGATCAGGGCCTCTGCCGCGTAATCCGAACAGGTCGGAAGGAACCGGCACTGGCGCCCGATCAGGGGCGAAAGCGTCAGCTTGTAGGCGCGATGGGCGCCTCTGACGCAGCGTACATAAAGGGTCATGCCGGCTCGCAGGCTTGCGAATTAAGCTAGCGCTTATCCCGGGGAGTCCGCCGGATCAAGCCGCGCCGGCGGGGCTAGTTCGCGTTCCGGCCTTGCGCACGGCTTCAAGGGCGGCCTCGAAGGCCAGCAGGGTCGAAGCGTGCCGGGCGGGATAGTCCTTGACCGGGGCGAGCATGGCGAGATCCGAGAAACGTCCTTCAGGCGGGGACCCGCCTTGTTTCAGCATAGAGCGAAAGGCCCTCGTCGCCAACTCCAGGTCCGATTCACTGGCGCCAAGGATCGCCGTACCGAGAATGGCGGCCGAGGCCTGGCCAAGGGCGCAGGCCTTCACGTCCTGGGCGAATCGGTCGATCCGGCCGGAGGCGTCGAGCCCCACGTCCACCGTCACCCGGCTGCCGCACAGGCGCGAGGTCTTCTCCGCCGAGCCGTCGGGGGCCTCCAGCCGGCCGAGGTGCGGGAGGTTGGCCGCAAGGGCCAGGACCTTGGCGGAATAGATGTCGTCAATCATGCGGGGCCCGGAGCCGTTCCGCCCCTGTCCGTCCAGATCTTCACGGCCTGCGCGACCAGGGCCTCGTTCATGGCGCGGAACCCTTCGAGGTGGGCGCTCCGGTGCGCCTTGTAATGCCGCTTCGCCAGGAAGCCTGTGAAGATCTCGCCATTCGAGATGATGCAGCCGGTAGGGCTGACAATGTCGACCTCTATGAACCGCACCGACCTGACCCAGCCGTCCGACCGGGAGTCGCTCCAGTGGATCTGCTCCAGGGGCATCCACTCCAGAACGACGGGCCGGGCCTGCCTTGGCGTCCGGCCCGGAAGGGCCTCGGTCAGCTCCAGCTGGGCGCCGATACGGATCTGGCCCCGGGCCTCCGGATAGAGGGGGTTCCAGGCGCTCCAGCCGTCGACTTTACTGAGCAGCTCCCAAAGGACTTCAGGGGGGACCTGGACGCCGATCCGGTGCTCGACGCGCAGGGGGACGGCGCCCCAGGAGGGCTTGGGGGCGCTCCCCTTCATGCCGAACATGGGCGGTGGACGGATCGCCATCACGTCCTCTCCTTCAGTCTCCAGGTCGCGCCGGACGCGCTGTCCATGACCTCGACGTTCAGGGCCGCCAGCTCGTCGCGAATCTGGTCCGCAGCAGCCCAGTCTTTCGCCGCGCGGGCCTGCGACCGGCGGGCCACCAGGTCGTCGATCCGGGCCTTCAACGCCTCGTCGACGCCACCCTGGAACCAGGCCTCAGGATCGCCGAACAGGAAGCCCATCAACCGGGCGGAAGCCAGCAGCCGGCCCTTGGCCTCGGCGCGGCCAGGACCTGTCGCCGTCTCCAGGGCGGTGGCCAGGCCGAACAGCTCGGCCATGGCGGCCGGCGTGTTCAGGTCGTCCTCCAGGGCGGCCAGGAAAGCCGGGTCCGGACCCGTATCGGCCGCCTCCACCCCGGCCGCACGGCGCAGGGCGCCGTACAGCCGGTCAAGCGCCTTGACCGACTGGGCGATCAACTCGCCGGTCCACTCCAGGGGCGCGCGGTAGTGGCCGACCAGCAGGGCCCAGCGCAGGGCCTCGCCCGGGGCGACCTTCACCAGGTCCTTCACCAGGGCCACATTGCCCAGGCTCTTGGCCATCTTTTCCTCGCCAAAGGTCAGGAAGCCATTGTGCATCCAGTACCGGGCGTAGGTGCGGTCCCTGCCGTGACCGTGGGCGCAGGCGCCCTGGGCCCGCTCGTTCTCGTGGTGCGGGAAAAGAAGGTCGATTCCGCCGCCGTGGATGTCGATGGGCAGGCCGAGGGACTGTTCGATCATGGCGGTGCATTCGATGTGCCAGCCCGGCCGGCCGGGGCCGAAGGGGCTCTGCCAGACCGGCTCGCCGGGCTTGGACGGCTTCCACAGGACGAAGTCGGCGGGGTGGCGCTTGTAGGGGGCCACCTCGACCCGGGCGCCGGCGATCATCTCGTCCATGGGGTGTCCCGACAGGACGCCGTAGTCCTCGCAGGCCTGGGTGTCGAACAGGACGTGCCCCTCGGCGGCGTAGGCCGAGCCGTTCCCCACCAGCCGGCCGATCAGGGCGATGATGGCGTCCATGGTCCGCGTCGCCCGGGGCTGGAAGGTCGGCCGCAGGGCCCCCAGCTCCACCATGTCGGCGTTGTAGGCGGCGAGGTAGCGCTCGGTGATCACGTCAATGGCGACGCCGTCCTCGGCGGCCCTGCGATTGATCTTGTCATCCACGTCCGTGATGTTCGCGGCGTAGAGCACGGCGTCCTCGCCGAAGGTGCGGCGCAGCAGGCGGAACAGCACGTCGAACACCACCACCGGCCGATGGTTCCCGATGTGCACGAAGTTGTAGACCGTCGGCCCGCAGACATACATCGTCACCCGGGCCGGATCGGCGGGGACGAAGGGCCGCTTGGCGCGGGCCTGGGTGTCGTAGAGCGAAAGCGGCATGGGACGGGCTGGACCTGGCGGAATGCGTCGTGAGGTTGCCCCCGGCGGGGCGGCTCCCGTATACAGTCTGGCCGTCCGGCGGGCCAAGGACTTTGGGGACGCCCCCGACCCGCCGCGCGGCGCGTAAAGGAAGATCCCATGGCCGCTCCCGCCGACTCCAACGCCGCCTCCGTGCCTGCAGGCCTCGAACCCCTGCGCCGCCCGACCCGCGAGGAGGCCATGGAGGCCGTCCGCACCCTGATCGCCTGGGCGGGCGACGACCCCCGCCGCGAGGGCGTGATCGACACCCCCAAGCGGGTCATCGACGCCTACCAGGACTGGTTCGAGGGCTACCGCCAGGATCCCGCCAAGGAGCTGTCCAGGACCTTCGAGGACGTCCAGGGCTATGACGACATCGTCATGCTGCGGGACATCGAGGTGGAGAGCCACTGCGAGCACCACATGGCGCCCTTCCTGGGCAAGGCCTACGTGGCCTACATGCCGACCAACCGGGTCGTGGGCATCTCCAAGCTGGCCAAGGTGGTGACCATCTTCGCCCGCCGTCTCCAGAACCAGGAGACCCTGACCCAGCAGATCGCCAACGCCATCAACGACAGCCTGCGCCCTGCGGGCGTGGCGGTCCTGGTCGACGCCGCCCACCAGTGCATGACCACCCGCGGCCTGCACCACCGACACGTCTCGACGATCACCACCCAGTTCACCGGGGTCTTCAAGACAGACGATGGGCTACGCCAGCGCTTCCTGGACTTCGCCAACCGCAGATAGGAGCCGCCATGACCGCCGACTTCCCCGCGGCCCCCTCGGTCGAGGCGCTGGAGACCGGCGATGTCCTGGCCCCCCGCTTCGGCCCCGACGGCCTGATCGCCGCCATCGCCCAGCATGCCGAGACCGGCGAGGTGCTGATGCTCGCCTGGATGAACGCCGAGGCCCTGCGCGCCACCCTGGCGACCGGCGAGGCTGTCTATTTCAGCCGCTCCCGCCAGGCCCTCTGGAAGAAGGGCGAGACCTCCGGCCAGGTCCAGCGGGTGGAGGAGGTGCGCATCGACTGCGACCAGGACGCCGTCCTCCTCCGGGTCCGGCCGCAGGGCGACGGCGGCGCCTGCCATGTGGGCGCCCGTACCTGCTTCTTCCGGAGCGTGACCGCCGACGGCGCGGGCCTCGTTCCCGTCCCCGGCGCCGGACCGGACCGCGAAGCTGGCTGAGCCGCCTCAGGCCTCCTTCAGACCCGACACCCCCTCCGGGCCCGGCGTGAAGGTGAAGGTCTTCAGGACGCGCGTCGTGAAGGTCGTCTCCAGGATGGTGGAGACGGCGACCATCTCGGCCTTGCCCTCCGTGCGGCCGAGGGTCAGGAGGACGAAGCCCTTGGCGGCCTGGTCCGAATAGACCACCTCCCGGTTGGCGTCGGCCATGACCTGGCCGACGGGCACGCCGGTCAGGATATCGCCGACGCCCGGGCTGGTGATGGCGGTCGTGCCGAACTCCACCCCCACCCGGTTCCCGCCCTCAGGGGCGTCATACAGTTCATTGGCCCAGAAGGCGTGGCTGTCGCCGGACACGACCACGGCGTTGGCCTTGGCCCTCTGGATCAGGCCGTAGAGGCGCTGGCGGTCGGCGGGATAGCCGTCCCACATGTCGAGACCGTAGGGCAGCCCCAGCTTGGCGATGCCGGACATGCGGTCCAGGCGACGGACGCCGTCGGGGCCGAGTCCCGCGGCGGCCTGCGCGAACTTTTCCGGGCCCAGGGCGGCGCGGAGGTCGGGCACGCCCACCCGGGCCATGACCACCTCATTGCCCAGCACCTGCCAGGTGCGGCCGGACTTCACCGAGTTGGCGAGGCCCCGGCGCAGCCAGTCGGCCTGGGACGGTCCCATCATGCGACGGTCCGGGTCGGCCAGACGCTTGCGGAAGCGGGCGACGTCGGGCTTGCCGTCAGGTCCGTTCAGGTCCACGGCGTAATCCAGCTGCTCGTCCCGGGCCGTGAGGCGGGTCTCCAGCATGAACAGGGTGGCCAGGTCGCCGAACTCGAAGGCCCGGTTAATGGAGAAGCCGCCGCCATCCGGCTCGCGGATCGGCATCCATTCATAATAGGCCTTGATGGCGGCGGCCTTGCGCCGGTTCCAGGAGCCCTGGTCCGGCTTGTGGTTCTCGGCGCCGTCAGTCCAGCTGTTGTTGGCGGTCTCGTGATCGTCCCAGACGACGATCCAGGGCGCCCGGGCGTGGGCGGCCTGGAGCTGGGGATCAGATTTCACCTGGGCGTGGCGGTTGCGGTAGTCGGCGAGACTGACGATCTCATGGGCCGGGCGGACCAGGCGGTTCAGCTTCCGGCCCGTCTCGGCGCCGTAGCCGTCCGCGGCGTACTCGTAGATGTAGTCCCCAAGGTGGAGGACGGCGTCGACCCGGGGCAGGTCGGCGATGGCCTGATAGGCGTTGAAGTAGCCGCCCGGATAGAGGGCGCAGGAGGCGATGGCCAGGACGGTGTCCTCGACCGGGCCCTCGGGCAGGGTGCGGGTGCGGCCCATGGGCGAGGTCACGCCGTTCGAGGTGAAGGTGAAGGTGTAGGCCCGGCCCGGGTCCAGGCCGCCGACATCGACCTTGACCGTGAAGTCGCGGGCTGCGGAGGTTGTTCCCCGGCCCGACTTCGCCCCGCCGGCCATACGGTCTACCGGGTTGAGACTCCACTCGTAGGCGATGGATCCGGCGGAGGGGTCCATGGGGGTGATCCGGGTCCAGAGGATGACCCGGTCGGCGGTGGGATCGCCGGAGGCCACCCCGTGGTCGAACCTTACCCTCTGGTCCTGGGCCGCGGCCGGCCCCGCGACGGCGGCGGTTCCCGCTCCAAACAGGGCCAGGGCCCGGCGACGATCGATGCGCATTGTCTTGGTCTCCCCCCGCCGCCAGGTCCGGCGGCCCCAGATTTCTACTCCTAGACAAGCCCGATGACGAACCTGTGTCGAGAGCCCAGGCCTTGCACGCCTCCCCGGAGTCGGGATCATGCCCCATGGCCGCGCCCGGGACACCCGATGGATTCGACGAAGACGAGCCGGGGGCCGCGTCCGGCGGCGAGATCCTGGAGGCTGTCCTGGCGGCCGGCGCGGCGGGGCGCCTGGACCGGGCCCTGGCCGACGCCCTGCCGCAGCTGTCGCGGGCCCGGCTAAGGGCCCTGATGGAGGCTGGTGCGGTCACCCGGGATGGCGCGGCGGTGACGGACCCTTCGGGCCGGGCGGCGTCCGGGACCTACCGGGTCGCGGTCCCGGCCCCGGCGGCAGCCCTTCCCGAGCCGCAGGACATTCCCCTGGAGATCCTGTTCGAGGACGCGGACCTTATCGTGGTGGACAAGCCCGCCGGCATGGCGGTCCATCCCGGTCCCGGCGTTCCGGACGGCACCCTCGTCAACGCCCTGCTGCATCACTGCGGCGCGTCCCTCTCGGGGATCGGGGGCGTGGCCCGGCCAGGGATCGTCCACCGCCTGGACAAGGACACCTCCGGGGTGATGGTCGCGGCCAAGACCGACGCCGCCCACCGGGGCCTCGCCGGGCTGTTCGCCGCCCATGACATCGAGCGCAGCTACATCGCCCTTGTGCGGGGCGCCCCGCGACCTCCGGCCGGGGAGATCCGGACCCGGATCGGCCGCTCGGCCCACGACCGGATGAAGATGGCGGTGCTGAAGACAGGCGGCCGGGAGGCGGTGACCCACTACCGGACCGAGCGCACCTTCGGCCCGCCGGGCGCACCACTGGCCGCGAGACTCGTTTGCCGGCTGGAGACCGGGCGCACCCACCAGATCCGGGTCCACATGGCCTCGCTCGGCTCTCCTTGCCTCGGCGACCCGGTCTATGGCTCTGGCGCTCCGGCCGTCTCGGTCCGGGAGGCCCTGCGGGAGTCCGGCCTCGCCCGGCAGGCCCTGCATGCGGCCGTACTGGGCTTCGTCCATCCTGTGACCGGGGCGCGACTGAGGTTCGAGTCCGCTCCGCCGCCGGACATGGCGGCGCTGGAGGCGCGCCTGTCGGATTTGTAACCGGCCGCCGCCGGGCTTCGCCTTGAAGCCGCCGCTTTCGTTCACTAGGTGAAATCCGACCTGGGGGGTTGGTCTTTGCCGTCCTCCCGTCTGGAGGAAACCGACCGATGGCCGCGAACGCTCTGGCCGTGATGACCCCCGAAGGCGGTCTGTCGCGCTACCTGACCGAGATTCGCAAGTTCCCCATGCTCACCAAGGACGAGGAGTTCATGCTGGCCAAGCGCTGGCGTGAGCACGAGGATCCGAAGGCGGCGCATCGGCTCGTGACCAGCCACCTCCGGCTCGTGGCCAAGATCGCCATGGGCTATCGCGGCTATGGCCTGCCGATCGGGGAGGTGATCTCCGAGGGGAATGTCGGCCTGATGCAGGCCGTCAAGAAGTTCGAGCCGGACAAGGGCTTCCGCCTCGCCACCTACGCCATGTGGTGGATCCGCGCCTCGATCCAGGAATACATCCTGCGGTCCTGGAGCCTCGTGAAGATGGGCACCACCGCCTCGCAGAAGAAGCTGTTCTTCAACCTGCGCAAGGCCAAGAGCGCCATCTCGGCCTTCCAGGAGGGCGACCTGCATCCCGACCAGGTCGAGCTGATCGCCACCAAACTTGGGGTCGAGGAGTCCGAAGTCGTCTCGATGAACCGCCGGCTGTCCGGGCCCGACGCCTCCCTCAACGCCCCCATGCGGGTGGACGGCGAGAGCGAGTGGCAGGACTGGCTGGAGGACACCGGCGCCGTCAGCCAGGAGACCCAGGTCGCCGAGGACCAGGAGCACACCCAGCGGATGAGCCTGCTGGAGGCGGCCATGACCGAGCTGACCGACCGCGAGCGGCACATTCTGACCGAGCGCCGGCTGAAGGATGACCCCACCACCCTCGAGGACCTGGCCTCCCAGTACGGGGTCAGCCGCGAGCGGGTCCGCCAGATTGAGGTGCGGGCCTTCGAGAAGCTGCAGAAGGCCATGATCGCCTCGGCCCGCGAGAAGAACCTGGTCGAGTCCTGACGGGCTCGCCCGGCGGCGGCTCGCCACAAGTCAACACGCATTGACATGGCGTTGGGCCAGGCGCAGGTTCCGCCCTGCGGGAGGCCCCGGATGAGAGCGGCCCCGCGAGGGAGACCGCCATGATTATCGCCGTCAGGATCGACACCGACGAGGCCATCCGCGAGGCCAACGAGACCCCGCTGGAGCTGCTGAACCCCGGCCGCGCCGACCGGTTCCAGAAGGACGCCATCCTGCCGGTCTTCGCCCGCCTGCGGCGCGAGGACCCCGTCCACTTCACCGCCGAAAGCGACTTCGGGCCCTACTGGTCCGTGACCCGGTGGAAGGACATCATGGCGGTGGACACCAACCACGAGATCTTCTCCTCGGCCCAGGGCATCACCCTGCCCAACCTGGTGGCCCTGGCTGAACAGCAGAAGGTGCTGGGTGAACTGGCCCGGCCCCGCACCGGCGGCGGCGCCGGCTTCATCACCATGGATGAGCCCGAGCACGGCGTGCAGCGCAAGGCGGTCAGCCCCACCGTGGCGCCGGCCAACCTGCAGCGCATGGCGCCCATCGTCCGGGAGCGCGCGGGCCTGATCCTCGACTCCCTGCCCATCGGCAAGGAGTTCGACTGGGTCGACCTGGTGTCGAAGGAACTGACCGCCATGACCCTGGCGACGCTGTTCGACTTCCCCTTCGAGGACCGCCGCAAGCTGACCTACTGGTCCGACATCGTGACGAACCCGCCCGGTCATGGCCCCGTGAAGAGCTGGGAGCACAAGTTCCAGGCCATGGGCGAATGCTTCGGCGCCTTCGAAGAGCTGTGGAACCAGAAGGTCAACGCCGAGCCGTCCGCCGACCTGATCTCCATGCTGGTTCATAACCCGGCCACCCGGGAGATGGACCGCGACACCTATCGAGGCAATGTCATCCTGCTGATCGTCGGCGGCAACGACACCACCCGCAACACCATCTCCGGCAGTGTCGTGGCCCTGAACCAGTTCCCGGCCCAGTACGACAAGCTGCGGGCCAACCCGGCCCTGATCCCGTCCATGGTCTCCGAGACCATCCGCTGGCAGACCCCCCTGGCGCACATGTCGCGCGTGGCCAAGACCGACTTCGAGCTCGGCGGCAAGACCATCAAGGCCGGCGAGCGCGTGGTGATGTGGTACCTCTCGGGCAACCGCGACGAGGACGAGATCGACAATCCCAACGCCTACATCATCGATCGCGACCAGTCCCGGCACCACATGTCCTTCGGCTTCGGCGTGCACCGCTGCGTGGGCAACCGGGTGGCTGAGCTTCAGCTGACCATCATCTGGGAAGAGATCCTCAAGCGCTTCCCCGAGATCCGCGTCTCAGGCGAGCCGGTCCGCAACTTCTCGAACTTCGTCCACGGCTTCGAGACCCTGCCGGTCATCATCCCGGCGCGGAACTGAGCCGGGTCCTGACTGCATGAGCGACCTGGCCGAACCGGCGCATCTTGTCGCGCCCCGGCGTCGCGACGCCGGGGCGACCCGGGCGGCCATCCTCGAGGCGGCGAAGCGCGCCTTCGCCGTCACGGGGTACGATCGGACCTCCCTGCGCGACATCGCCGCCCTGGCGGGGTCGGATGTGGCCCTCATCCCGCGCTATTTCGGCGGCAAGGAAGGCCTGTTCACCGAGGCCCTCAAGGCGACCATAGCCCCCGACCGCCTGCGCGACTGGGACCGCAGCCGCTTTTCCCGGGACGTGGCCGAGATGATGGCCGGCGCCGCCGATATCGCCGATCCCCGGACCCGGACCTTCCAGTTCCTGCTGCAGGCGGCCACCTCGCCCACCACGGCGCCCCTGTTGGGGCGGGCGGTGCAGGAGCGTTTCCTGGCGCCCATCCGGGACTGGCTGGGCGACGCGGCCGGCCAGGAGCGGGCCCGCGTGCTGGCCGCCATCTACATCGGCTTCCTGGTCGAGCGCCTGATCCGCGGCGCCGCCCTGGAGGGTGCCGAGCGGACGGCCTTCGTCGAGCGCGTGACCGCGGTGATCGACGGGGTGATCGGGCCTGGGTGATCGGGGCCGAGCGATAGGGTCCGTGGTTACCGCAGGATCGCGCCGGCTCAGGGCGCCACGGCCCCCGACAGCCAGCCCTCCTGCCGCAGTAGGCCCACCCGTGAGCGAGAGACAGGCGCTTCCAGGCCACCAACCAGCTGGAGGCGCAGGTTGCGGCCATCCTCGACTACGCCCTTGATGGCGGCGCGCGCCACCCACCAGGACCGGTGAGTCTGTACCCCTTCGACATCCGTAAGGCCGGCGATGGCCTGGGAGAGGGAGATCAGAATCAGGGTCGAGCCCTGTGATGTGTGCACCCGTACATAGTGGTCCTCCACCTGCAGGCAGAGGACAGTGCGCCCGAGGCGGGGCGACAGGCGGTCCCGCAGGTCGGCTGAAGTCAGGTCCGTTGCGGGCGCCGGTGTGACCCGCCTTCGGGTGACCCAGAGGATGACCGCCATGGCGATCGCGCTGATCGCCAGACACTGGCCAAACCACTCCGCCACCGAAACCCGGCCGACGACCGGCCACAGCTTCAGGGCGAGGAGCCGGCTGAGGGCGGCCGGCGGCAGGGTCAGGAGGGCGACGGCGGGGGGCGCCCAGACCCAGGTGGCCAGCCCTCGGGTCTGCGCCCACCGCGCCAGGGCCGGCACGCCGATCGCGAAGGTCAGGGATCCAGCCCAGACACAGACCAGCCAGTAGCCGATCCGCACGCCGAGCGAGCCGCTGAGATAGCTGCCGAAGGGGCCTAGGACACCCAGCGCCAGGCCGCAGGCCGTGGACACGGCGAAGCCGATCACCGCCGGACGCTGCAAGGCTGCCCTTCCCCAGGCCCACGTCATCTCAGTCTCCTGTCCTCAGCGCCCAGGGGGGCGGGACCGCTCGCCGGCCGGCGAACCCATTCGCCCGTTTGCCCATCACCGCTGGCGGAGAGGGAGGGTGCACGGTCCAAAGCCAATATCTTCTTTTTCTCGAAAGCCCCCAGCATGTCCATACGCACACGCCCTCTCTCCGCCCTGTCCCTGGCGACGCTTGCCGCCGCCACCCTGGCGGCAGCGGCCTGCTCCATTCCGGATATGGCCCCGGCTGCCCCCCAGAAGACCGGGGCGGCGGTCCAAGACTCCGTCGCCTTCACCCGTTTCCTGGTCCCTGACGGCGATCAGCCCAACATCGAAGCGGGTGTGTGGCGCCCAGCCGGAACGGTGGCGGCTCCTCGCCCCTTGATCGTCATCTCTCATGGCACAGGCGGGGATTTCCGTAGCCACCTCGCCACTGCCCAGGCCCTGGCCCGGGCGGGCTTTGTCGTCGTCGCCCTGACCCACACGGGCGACAACTGGCGCGACCAGAGCCGGGCGACCGACCTGGGCGGGCGGACGCGCCAGGTCTCGGTGCTGATCGATTACATGCTGACCGCGTGGGAGGGCCGGGGCGGGATCGACGCCAAGCAGATCGGCGCCTTTGGATATTCGGCCGGCGGGTTCACCATGCTGGCGGCAGCTGGCGGCGAGCCGGACATGACCCGGATGGTCGAACACTGCCGTTCCCATCCCGACTATTTCGACTGCCGTCTGGTCGCCAAGACTCCCTCGACTGGAAGTCCGGCCGCCCGGGACGCCCTGGTGATCCATCGGGATCCGCGCCTGAAGGCCCTTGTGATCGCTGCGCCTGCCCTTGGCTTCACCTTCGCCGGCAAGGGTCTGGCCGGCGTGACCCAGCCCGTCCAATTGTGGCAGGCTGGCGCAGACCAGATCCTGCCGGCGCCGAGCTATGTGGAGCCCGTGAGAGCCGCCTTGCCGAAGCCGCCGGAGTTCTTTCGGGTCGAAGGCGCTGGCCATTACGACTTCATGCCGCCCTGTTCGGTCCAGCTGAAGCTCTTTGCGCCGGCGATCTGCGCGCCGACGCCCGGCTTTGACAGGGCGGACTTCCACGAGACCTTCGACCGGGAGGTGATCCGGTTCTTCACCACGCATCTGCGCGTGCCGTCACCCAGGTCGGCGGCTTCGGAGGCCTCGGTTCCCGGCCAAAGCGCCCGCTTCAGTCCTGGAACGGGTCCCGCATCATGATGATGTCGTCCCGCTGGGGGCTGGTGGACAACAGGGCCACCGGCGCGCCGACCAGCTCCTCGATCCGGCGGACGTACTTCACCGCCGCGCCGGGCAGGTCCTTCCAGGACCGGGCGCCCTGGGTGCTGTCTGACCAGCCTTCGATCTCCTCGTAGACCGGAACCAGGCGGGCCTGATCGCGCAGGCCGGCGGGCAGGTAGTCTACGGGCCGGCCGTCGAGGGTATAGCCGGTGCAGATCTTCAGGGTCTCGATCCCGTCGAGGACGTCCAGCTTGGTCAGGACAATGCCCTGGACCCCGCCGACGCGGACGGACTGGCGCACCAGGGCCGCGTCGAACCAGCCGCAGCGGCGGGGCCGGCCGGTGACCGTGCCGAACTCATGGCCGCGCTCGCCCAGGCGGGCGCCGATCTCGTCATGCAGCTCGGTGGGGAAGGGACCCTCGCCGACCCGGGTGGTGTAGGCCTTGACGATGCCCAGGACGTAGCCGCCCGCCTGGGGCCCGACCCCGGAGCCCGCCGCCACCTGGCCGGCCACGGTGTTGGAGCTGGTCACATAGGGATAGGTGCCGTGGTCGACGTCCAGCAGGGTGGCCTGGGCCCCCTCGAACAGGACCCGCCGGCCGGCGCGGATCTGGTCGCTGAGGATTCGCCAGGCGGGCTTCACGAAGGGCGCGACCTGGGGCGTGATCTCCGCCAGCTGGGCGAGGATGTCGGCGGGGGTGACGGGGGTCAGGCCGAGGCCTGCGCGCAGGGCGCCGTGGTGGGCCAGCAGGCGCTCGATCTTGGTCTCCAGGGCCTCGCGGTCGGAGAGGTCGGCGAAGCGGATGGCCCGGCGGCCGACCTTGTCCTCGTAGGCCGGGCCGATGCCCCTGCCGGTGGTGCCGATCTTGCCGGCGCCGGCCCGGGCCTCGCGGGCCTGGTCGAGGTCGCGGTGCAGGGGCAGGATGACGGTGGCGTTGTCCGCCAGGACCAGGACGTCCGGCGCGATCTCCAGGCCCTGGGCCCGGGCGCGGCCGATCTCGTCCATCAGGGACCAGGGGTCCACCACCACGCCGTTACCGATGATGCTGAGCTTGCCCTGGACCACACCAGAGGGGAGCAGGGACAGCTTGTAGGTCTTGTCGCCCACCACGATGGTGTGGCCGGCGTTGTTGCCGCCCTGGAAGCGGACGACCACGTCCGCCCGGTCGGCCAGCCAGTCGATGACCTTGCCCTTGCCCTCGTCGCCCCACTGGCCGCCGATGACGGTGACGTTGCCCATGATGTGATCCTGTCAGGTATGCGTCCGCCGCCTGCCAGCGACTCCGTTCCCGCCCTTCGACAGGCGCTCGGCGGGGGGAGGTTCTGCAATGTCCGGACCCGAGGCGGCGCAGGTCGCGCCGGGCCTCCGGTCCGCCGGGGATAGACAGTCGGGCGGGGCCGACGTCAAGGGGTTTTGGTCTGGAGCCTCCGGCCTCGGAGCGCTAGGACGGAACCATGGACAGTCCCCGTTTCCACCTCGCCTTCCCCGTCCGCGACCTTGCCGAGGCCCGGGCCTTCTATGGCGGCCTGCTGGGCTGTGCCGAAGGCCGGTCGAGCCCGGAATGGGTGGACTTCGATTTCCACGGCCACCAGATCGTCGCCCACCTCGCGCCGACGCCGGAGGACGTCGCGACCAACCCCGTGGATGGCAGGGCTATTGCATATGGACTCCGCCTATCGAACGACTTGCGTGTGCAAGATTTGCTCGATCGAAAAGCTGGGAACAAAACAAAAACTGTAGCCGCTTCCGGGATAACAGACGCTCACCCGTTCCGGTTCCTTTTCCGA
>JADCAS010000005.1 GCA_020401865.1 Phenylobacterium sp.
GGGCGGGCCCTCGGCGGTGATCAAGAGCCACCACAATGTCGGCGGCCTGCCGGACTACATGAAGCTCAAGCTGGTCGAGCCCCTGCGCGAACTCTTCAAGGACGAGGTCCGCGCCCTCGGCGTGGAGCTGGGCCTGCCGCCGCAGTTCGTTGGCCGCCATCCCTTCCCGGGGCCTGGCCTCGCCATCCGTATCCCCGGCGAGATCACGCCGGAGAAGGTCTCGGTCCTGCAGAAGGCCGACGCCATCTACCTGGAGGAGATCCGCAAGGCCGGTCTCTACGACAGCATCTGGCAGGCCTTCGCCGTACTCCTGCCGGTCAAGACCGTCGGCGTCATGGGCGACGCCCGCACCTACGAGGACGTCCTGGCCCTGCGCGCCGTGACCTCCACCGACGGCATGACCGCCGACTTTTTCGAATTCCCCTGGGAGGTCCTCGGCCGCTGCGCGACGCGGATCATCAACGAGGTGAGAGGGGTCAACCGGGTGGTCTATGACGTGACGTCGAAGCCGCCGGGGACGATCGAGTGGGAATAGGCTGATCCGTCGAGGGCTTGAGGGCCGGTCGCCTATAGAGGTGAGCGGGGCAGATTCAGCCTTACGGACAGGCCGACGGGCTCGCGGTTCGTGATGGTCATGTCTCCGCCATGTGCGGCCATGATCCGGCTGACGATGGAGAGCCCGAGTCCGGCGCCGGCGCCATTGACGAAGGGCGCCCGAGCAAATGCGTCCGGGCGAGATGTCTCCTGCACAACCTCCATGCCTGGACCGTCATCAAGGACCTCCAGGCCCATCGGATCGCCACATACCCGGATGGTGATGCGCCCTCCGGACGGGGAATGCCGGATGGCGTTGTCGACAAGATTGGAGAGCGCGTGCGCCAGCGCATCGGGATCGCCGTTCACCAGTTCGGCGCCAGCCAGGCGCACCACGTCGAGGCGCGCGCCCGCCGCATGCGCCAACGGTTCAAGCTTGCACGCGACGTCGATCGCCACCTCTTCCAGGTCGATCCGCCGACCGGGATCCACCACCAGCCGTTCCGAGTTGGCGAGCGCCAGCAACTGGGATGAAAGCCGGATCAGGGCGGCAATGTCGGCTTCAATGGAGGACTTCGGGATTGTCTCGGCGCTCAGCTCCAGTCGCGCCTTGACGGCCGCGAGGGGGGTCCGCAGGGCATGGGATGCGTCGAGCAGGAAGCTGCGCTCCCCGTCACGCGCTTGCGCCAGGGCTGCAATCGCCGCGTTGAGCGTCGCCACCAGTTCCTTGACCTCCGCGGGCGCCGCCTCGACGCTCAATGGGCGCAGGTCATGGAGCGCGCGTATGCGCCGGGCCTGCTGCGAGAGGTCTTCCAGGGGCCGTAATGTCTGACCAATTGCGCTGCTGGTGATCCAGAAGACAAGCAGGATGAGCGGGAGGATCGGCAGGATCACGTGCAGGGCGAGTTCGTTCAGCACGAGATGCCAGAAGAGGCCCGCCGGATCCCCGCGTACGGCGGTCACGACATGCCAGCGCTCTCCGTCCCTGTCGAAGGCTGCGCCTGCAAGCCAGGCGCCTTCCGCAGTCCTCTCGGTCCACTCGGTCGGACGATCGCCCGGGAGTAGCGGGTCCACCTCGGCCCAGGGGAAACCTGACTGTGCCAGGACACGCCCCGCGTCCCTCTCGATCCGCCACCCATAGGCGGTCGGGTGATTGGCGTACTCGGGCTGCGCCGCGGCTACCGCTTCCGGGACTCGCGCCGGGTCATCGGTCTGTATCGCAATCGACCGGATCGTCTCTGCCATTTCCAACACCTTGCGCTGGCGCAAGTCGGAGTGATCCGAGCCGTAGTGGGCGCCGACGGCCAGGAGCGTCATGAGCGCTACGGCCAGGGTCGCCAGCAGCAGGCGAATGCGAAGTCGGCGCGCGAGGGACCAACCCTCAGGGCGCAACATGTGGGCCAGCCCCTTGGAAGACGTAGCCGACGCCACGCACCGTCCGGATGGCGTCATGCAACCCCGATGCGCGCAGTGTTCCGCGAAGGCGCGATACACTCACCTCCAGCGCGTTCAGGGTCGGATCGGCGGCGTGATCATAGAGCGCACCCTCCAGATAGGCGCGCGAGCAGACCTGGCCAGGGCGGCGCACGAGCGCCAGGAGCAACTGCTGCTCCCGTCGATTCAATGCGAGCGGCTTCCCGAGGAATGTCGCCGCTCCCGTCGTCATGTCCACCCCCAGTGCGCCCAGGCGGACGCACGCCGCCGCAAGGCCGCCGGGGCGGCGCAACAGGGCGCGACACCGCGAGATCATTTCGCGTAGCTCAAACGGCTTCACCAGGTAATCGTCTGCGCCCTCATCGAGCCCTCTGACCCGGTCGTTGAGCTCTCCCCGCGCCGTGAGCACCAGAACGGGAATCGCAAGCCCGCCCGTCCGCCAGGTGCGGATGAGCTCGAGACCATCACCGTCCGGCAGGCCAAGATCGAGCAGGACCAATTCATAGGGATTGAGGCTGGCGAAGGCTGCGGCGTCTTCAAGCGACCGTACCCAATCGACTGTGAACAATGCGGCCTTGAGCGCCTCACAAAGGCTCTCTCCGAGCCGTTCATGGTCCTCGACGAGCAAGACCCTCAACGGCGGGGCCTGTCAGGCTGCAGCAAGGTCAGCGGCGCATAGCAGCAGCCTAAATCTGCAGACTTGGAGCTGCGCGCCATGGCCCATTTTCTTTCGCACATCGTCCCCTTCACCGCCTACCCTTACAAAGGGGAGGCGGCGGCCTGCAACCTCTGCGGGTCGGACTCGACCGTCGACATCTGCCGCAAGGATCGACGCTGGAAGACCCTTGGCACTGTCGCCTGTGCAGAGTGCGGTCTCATGCGCACCCAGCCGATGCCCAGCGATTCCGAGCTCGAGGCCTACTATCGGAGCGAGTACCGGGCTGACTACCAGATGGCGTCTGGGTCCCCGCCCAAGTTTCACACCACGCGTTCATTGCGAGACGCACGGGCGCGCCTGACGAAGCTCTCGGCCTTTATCAAGCCGGGCCAACGGGTTCTGGATTTCGGCTGTGGGTCTGGCGAGTTTCTCATGCTGGCCCGCGAGCAGGGATGCTCGGTGCTCGGCATTGAGCCCGGTGAAGTGTTCGCGCGCTATGCACGCGAGACGCACGGCATAGATGTCATCAATGCGCCCTGGCAGGCCGTCGACCTTCCCGACGGGCAATTCGACCTGATCACGTCTAACCATGTCGTCGAGCACTTGCGCGCGCCTGTTGACGCCATTGGCGCCATGGCCCGATGGCTCGCGCCCGGCGGCGCGCTCTTCCTCTCCGTTCCCGACATGCGGCCGAATGACCGCCCGGCCTTCGAGCGGTTTCATTTTGCACATGTGCATGGCTTCGTGCCGGCGACACTGCAGGCTGCGGCGGCAAGGCACGGGCTTGTGCCAGTAGACGGAGAGCCACTGACCGACACAACAGCGATCTTCCGGCATGCGAGGCCGGATGAGCGCCCCGCACCGCTACCGCCCCCGGGTCTCGCGAACACTTTGGCGGAAGGCTACCCAGACGCCTCGATCGCCGCCTACATCCTTTCGGGCCGTTACTTCCGCGCCGCGGGGCGTCGCTTTCGGAACTGGCGGCGCGACACCTTCCGTGTCGCCGTCAGTTCGTCTTGATGGGCTCCAGGATCCTTCGGATCGTCGGGTTTGGCGTGCCGTCAACCTCTTTGATTGGTCCACAGAATTCTACCGGCGTGATGTAACTGGCCATCATCTCCACTGAAGGAGTCGCCAACGCAGCTTGGTCGGGTAAACGACGAGTTTGCGCCCTGTGCGCCGACTGCAGCGCGCATTCGACCCGAACCGATTGCTGAACGACCCAGTCATTCTGGACGGTCGCGAGGCCGGCGCCTGGCGGAGCGTCAGGCCTCGATCAGCCCCTTTGCCGCAAGGTGCTCCCGCACGCCCTGGGCAAAGGGTGTCGCGCTCAGGCCGAAGCGGCGGGTGATCTTCTCGCTGGAGAAGCGGTAGTCCCGCTCCAGCTGGTAGGACATCTTGTCGACCTCCCTGAGCAGCGGATTGAAGAGGGCGATGGCTTGGACGAGTGGCTTTGGCAGGGTGATGTGGCGCGCCCGCGCCCCCAGTATTTCGGCGATCAGCTGCAGCGTCTGCCGGGCGGTGCGCGGCTCCGGATCGGTGGGCATGTGCCAGATCTCGCCGTCGGCCTCGGGCGTTTCGCCCAGGAATGCGAGAGCCCGGCCGTTGTCGGGGATGTAGGTCAGGCTGTGCACCCGGTCATCGCGGTACAGGGCCAGGGCGGGTTTACCGCGCTTCAGCTGGACGCCCCAGTCGCCGATCATGTCGAACTGCGGGTAGGCGCCATAGAAATCGGCGCTGCGCGCGATGCAGGCGCGCAGCCCCTGCCGCTCGACCGCCTCCATCACGATCCGGGCGCATTCGGCGCGGGCCAGCCCCTTTTCGGTGGTGGGGCGGATCGGGCAGTCTTCGGTCATCCATCCCTCGACGGGGCCGTAGGAGTAGACGTTGTCGAAATAGACCAGCCGCGCGCCTGTGCGCCGCGCCGCCTCAACCGCATTGCCCACGACGCACGGAAAGTCGCGCCTCCAGATCCGGGAGTCGTAGGGAAGGCCGACGACGCAATAGAGCACGTCGGCGCCCTCCGCAGCCCGGGCGAGAGCTTCGACGTCCAGTGCATCGGCGGCCACCAGCGTCTCCCGCCCCGTCACCGCTGCGGGATGACGCTGTACGATGCTGACGTCGTGGCCCGCAGCGACGAGGTGCGGCAGCGCCGCCCGGCCGATCGTGCCTGAACCGCCCAGAAGCACATGTCGTCCCATGATCCGCGCCCTCTGCGAAACCTCAGGGGACGGAGCTATTCCGCCCTGAACCTCCGGGCAAGGCGGCATCAGCGCATACCAGGGATACAAAAGGAAAGCTCCGGGCGAGCTCCGGTCCACGCCAGGTTGGCGGGGTGGCGACCTTTTCGACGTGGGCTAGGGCTTTGGGGGACGCAGAGGTTCCCTGTTTGGGAACCTTGGACCGGTCACCGTTATCCTGACGCCGATCCCGCGCTCCATTCCTCTAGAATCGGTTGCTGCATCAGGCGCTCGGCGAACCATCGCCCGGCCTGCCCCAGTTCACGGGAGCGGTGGGCCAGAGCGAAGCGGGCCTCGGGACGCGGCTGCTGGACCTCCAGTCGAAGCAGGGTTCGCCGCTCGAACTCGGGTCTGGCCAGGAAGCGCGGGAGGAAGCCGACGCCCAGGCCCGCCCGCTGGGCTTCGAGCTTGGCCGCCATGGTGGGCACCGTCAAAGTCTCCTGGCCCGCCAGCAGGCCGTAGGTGCGCGCCGACCGGGCGCGGGAGCTGTCGGCGATGCTGACCGCGCGATGCGGCCGCACCTCCGCCTCGGAGAGAGGCGCGCCCTGCGAACCGGCATGGCGGGCCAGGGGGTGGCCGGGCGCAACGGCGAAGTCGAAGGCGACCTCGCCAAGAGGGAGCACGACATAGCCGCCTCCGGAGGGAATGCCCCCGGCGCCGAGCCCGGCGATGACAAGGTCCGCCCTGTCCTCGACAAGGGCCTCCCAGCACCCCTCCAGTGACTCCTCTGCGAGACGCACCCGCGTCCCGGACGCCAGCGCATAGAAGTCCATCAGGGCCGGGAACAGCCGTTGCACACCCAGCAGGGTGTCGACGACGAGGCGCAGGTCGGCTTCCCAGCCGGCGGCGATCCGCCCGAGCCGACGCTCCGCCGCGGCGGCCAGCTGCAGGAGCCGCCGGCCCTCCTCAAGCAGGTCCTGCCCCGCCGGCGTGAGGCGGGTGTGGCTTCGGCTACGTTCGAAGAGCCTGACGCCCAGTTCGCGCTCCAGCTGGTTGACCGTGTAGCTGAGCGCCGACGGCACCTTGTGAAGCTCGGCCGCCGCCTTGGCGAACGACCCGCGCCGCGCGATGGCGTCGACCACATGGATCGCGTCGAGCGACAGTACGGGGCGGGATCCCATGGTTCAAATTACCTGAAGAGAGTGTTCAATTCTCATCGCTTTTCTCCCCCGAGCAGGGCGCCTATCCTTGCCGAAACAGCCGATGGGCCCAGCATGATCTCGATATCCCGGAAGACAGCCGTTTCCGGCGCGACACCGACATCTACCGGCGGATTGTGGCGAAGGCATGTGGTTTCCGCCCTGCTGGGGATCCTGGCGTGGCCGACCCTGGCGCTGGCGGGCGCGAACTCCGCCGCCGCTGCCCTCCAGGCCGGCCCTTCCGACGCGCGCGTGGTCACCCTGACCTACCTGAAATCCGCTCCCGGGAAACTGAGCCAACTCGAGCGCTATGTGCGGGCCAACTGGTTCGCGATGGATGAGATCGCCGTGAAGCGGGGCCTGTTCGTCAGCTATGTCTGGTTCGACACCGGCTCGGACGAGGGCCCCTGGAACGCCATCGTCATGGTGACCTATCGCGACGCCCGGGGGTTTGACGGGATTGCGAAGGACTGGAGCGAGATCCGGGCCGCGCACCGGGAAGTGCGGATCGACGGCGCCGGACAGGCCGATCTCGGCCGCATAGTCGAGGGCCGCGAGGTGTTCGAGCGCGCGCCGTTTCTGAACCTGGCGGCGGCGATCCCGCCCCCCGGCGGGGCGGGACCGGACGCAGGATCGGCCGATGAAGCCGCGATCCGGGCCGTCGTGGGCAAGTACTTCGAGGGGGGTATGACCGGCAAGCCAGGGCCGATCCGCGAGGCCTTCCTGCCGTCGGCGAGGATCGAGGGGCTGCGAGGGGATCAGCTCGTCACCTGGTCCTTCGACGAGTATGTCCGCTTCTTCAACGGGACCCCCGCCCCCGGGGCGGAGCGGATCGAGCGAAACATCACCCGGGTCGCGATCCAGGGCGACAGCGCAACAGCGCAGCTGCGCCTGCGATTCAGCCCTGCGCAGGCGCTGGATGAGCAGCTCCTGCTCCTGCGCATCAACGGCGAATGGAAGATCACCTACAAGTCCTACGTCCCGTCGCAGTAGGGCTTGGCGGGAACCGGATGCTGACCGCGCTTATCAAGAGCTCCGCCCCGGGACTGCGCGGTCCGCCCTTGAGGCGTTGCGAAGGGACGTCCGTATCGGATCTCGCGGGGGCGCCGGCGCGACTCTGAAGCGTGGCGATGCGGTTCGCCCCCCGATCAGTCTTCGATGCTGGCCAGGGCCGCCTCAGCGAGGTCAATGAACGCCTTCACCTTCGGCGCCCGATATCGGGCGCTGGGGTAAACGGCGCTGATCGGAACTTCGGCCCGGGTCCAGCCCGGAAGGATCAACGTCAGCCGTTCCTGGGCCACCTCGGGATCCCCGATGATGCGCGGCAACAGCGCCACGCCGAGTCCCGCCACCGCAGCGTCGCGAAGCGCAAATATGTTTGAGACACGATATCGCGCGCGCAAAGTCACAGAGTGATGGGTCCCATCACGGCTCAGCCTCCACGCCGTGCTCGTGCTGCTGGGCGAAAACGAGAGATGCTCGTGATGATGAAGATCACCCGGCGTCTCGGGCTCGCCGTGTTTACTCAGGTAGGAGGGCGCCGCGTAGATGGCGTAACGCATTTGACCCAGGCGTCGAGACACCAGCGTGGAGTCCCGCAGCGGACCCACCCGGATCGCCAGGTCAAAACCCTCGTGGACCACATCGACCAATCTCCCGGTGATTTCGGCCTCCACGTTCATCTGCGGGTAGAGGGCCAGGTACCGGTTGATCCAGCCGTGCACCGCCAGCATGCCGAACTCCACTCCGCAGGTGAGCCTCAATGTGCCCCTCGGCTCGGCCTGGGCCTTCGCCACCGTCAGTCTGGCGTCCTCCACCGCAGACAGAATGGCCAGCGCGTCGCGATGGAAGTCTCGTCCGACTTCTGTCAGCGAGAGCGACCTCGTGGTGCGCTCCAGCAGTCGGGCGCCCAGTTCACGTTCGAGCTGGCTGATGGTTCGCGACAGCCGCGCCTTGTGGGTCCCCAACGCCTCCGCCGCTCGGGTGAAGCTGCCTGTCTGCACGACTTTGCAGAAGGCCTGAAGGGCTGCGATTTCCATTGTTATCAAAACCAGCAACAAACTGTAACTGTGCGGGATATTTATCTCGTCTTCGGCAATGGGCAAGCTGCGTCTGGTCAATCCCAGAGGAAGAGCCGCCGTGAGTCTTCAAGATCCAAACGTTGTGAACGCCAAAGCGCCCAAACGGATTGCGATCGTCATCGCGAATCCGGCTGTCTCGACCACGACCGGTTGGCCGGTCGGGTTCTGGTGGAGCGAGCTTACCCACCCCTATCTGGCTTTTCTGGAGGCTGGCTACGAGGTGGAGATTTTCAGTCCTGATGGGGGCGCGTGTCGCGGCGATGCGCTGAGTGATCCCAATGACGAGAGCGGGTACAGCTCCACAGACCTGATCAGCCAGGGCTTCATCCATACTCCCGACCTGCGGGCGAAGGTCGATGCGACGAAGCCGGTGTCCGCGATCGCGCTGGAGGGATTTGATGCGATCGTTGTGGCGGGCGGACAGGCCCCGATGTTCACCTTCGCCGATGCGGTCGACCTCCACGTCAAGTTCGCTGAGTTCTTCGAAGCCGGCAAGATCGCTGCGGCGCTCTGCCATGGGGTCGCGGTGCTGGCCTACGCCCGGACACGCGCCGGCGAACTCATTGCGCGAGGCCGCACAGTCACAGGATTCGCGAATGTGGAGGAAGACGTCGCCGATGAAGCCGTCTGGAGCTACGGTCAGTTGCCGCGCGGCGCGCATTTGATGCCCTGGCGTATTGAGGACCGGCTTCGGAGCTTGGGCGCAAACTACGTACAAGCCGGCCTTTGGCGCAGCTTCGCCGTCCGCGATGGTAACCTCATTACAGGCCAGCAGAACTTTTCGGGCGGCGAAACGGCGCGGCTCGTCATTGAAGCGCTCGGCCGCTGAGCTCGAGAAAGGATTCTCGCATCATGAAGATTGCATTCATTGGATACGGAAAGGTCGGGGCGCCATTGGCTGACCGGCTGCAGCGATTGGGTCATACGGTGACCCTCGCCGCGCGCGACGCCGCTTCCGAGGCGGTGCGCCACGCCCGGACCCGGAACCCCGGCTTGACCCCCGCGCCTGTGGAACAGGCTGTTCGGGAGGCGGACATCGTCTTTCTGGCAACGCCGTATGCAGCGGCGAGCGAGGTCCTCACCCCCTTGGCGGACGCCCTCGCAGGCAAGGTGCTTGTGGATTGCACAAATCCGGTGGGCCCGGGGCTTTCCCATGGGCTCGACAGTCGCACTTCGGGCTCCGAGACCTTGCAGGCGCTCGTCCCCAAGGCGCGTCTCGTCAAGGCATTCACGATCTACGGGTATGAGAACTTCGAAGATAACGTCTTCCCCGGTTACGACGTGAAACCCTGCATGATGTTCTGTGGCGAAGACGTCGAGGCCAAAGAGATCATTTCCGGCTTGCTCACCGACCTTGACTGGGACCCGCTGGACATCGGCGGGCTGAACCAGGCCCTGCATCTGGAACATATGACCCTTCTGTGGGTCCGGTTCGTCCGCGTTCAAGGCCACTCTCCAGGGCTGGTCTGGGCCGCACTGAAGCGTTAAGCCCCTCGGGCGAGACCTTCCGCTTCAGCAGAAGATGGGCGAGGGGGCGATGCCCAACGAAACTGGAATCCGAAGCGCTCTTCCTCCGCAGGAGGAGAACCGCAAGGCCACCTGGTTCGAACTCTTCTTTGACCTGGTCTTTGTTGTGTCAGTGGCGCAGCTCTCAGGCGCTTATGCACATCACTATGACCTGGCCGGAGCGGCTGTGTTCACTGGGGCCTTCCTGGCGATGTGGTGGTGCTGGCTGGGGCATACCTTCCACGCCACACGGTTCGACAGAGAGCTTCCCTACCAGAGAATGTTGGGCTTCCTTCAAATCAGCGCCGTGGCGTTGGTCGGCTATGGCGCAACGGCTCCGTTTTCAGATCGGGCCTGGGCCTTTGGCGGAGGCCTCGCGGCCTTCAAACTGCTTCTGGCCGTAGCTTATCAGAGCGAGCGCGGCTGGTCTGGTGCGGCGGGACTCATCAGGGTCTACTCAGGGCTTTACGCCGCTCAGGCCGGACTCTGGGCGCTCGGGATTGTGCTTCCTGGGCCTGCGCGCTTTGTCGTCTGGGGCGTGGCCCTCCTTCTGGACCTGGCGTCGCCCTGGCTTGTCGCTCGGCAAACCACAACGGTTCCACCCCATCCGACGCACCTTCCGGAAAGATTTGGACTCTTCACCATCATCCTTCTGGGAGAGGGGATGGCGTCAGTTGTCCATGCCCTGGACCATGGCGATCCACTTCACCTGTCAGCTGTGATCGCCGCCTGTCTCGGGGCCGGGCTCAGCTTCCTCTTATGGATGGCCTACTTCCAGCACGTCAGGGGACACGGTGAGCGACGGATCGAGGATGCGGTGACCGGACGCCGTATGCGGCTCTGGGCCTATGGGCATGTTCCCCTCTACCTTGGTGTCGCCAGTCTCGCCGCCGGAACGGTCGCCCTCGCCACGCCTGGCGCCCTCTCGTCCCTGACGATCGGGCTCTACATCGGAGGGTTGAGCCTCGCTGGTGCAGGCCTGGTGCTTCTGGGTCGCGTCAGACCTCCTGCGTCCGACGCTCGCCCTGCGCCGGGCGTCGGGTCGCTTACCGAATAGCGCAGGGACAGGTTCTCTATCGGTTCAAACCGGCTCTGGTCGCAGGCCGGGGTCGATCCCAGCGCCCCGGCCGGGGAAGTCCCCCGTCGGAAAGAGGGTGCGTCTGGAACCCACGTCGTCGTCTTTCCCGCACGCGCCGGGATCGGGGTGATTCTGACAGCCTGCGGCTAGACTCATGGGGTCCCGGGGGTGATCCTCTTCCGTGGGCGATGTGGCCGAAACTCAGGGGGGAGTATGAACACGATGCTTAGGATGGCGGCGCTGGGTCTCGGGCTGATTTCCCTCTTGACCGCCGCCGGGGCTGAAGCCGGGGGCTGGGCTCCGCCGCAAGCCGTTGTACCCCCGTCCGCCCTCCATGGCGTGCACGGCCTGGCGGTCCTCGACGACCGGCGCGTCCTTGCCGGCACTGTGGTGGGTAATGACATGTGGCAGGTGGACCGGGCGACCGGCGCGGCCAAGGTCTACATACCCGCGCCGGAGGGGCAGGCGGACGACATCGCCATCGGGCCGAGGGGCGAACTGGCCTGGACCTCCTACCTGCAGGGCGTCATCCGATACCGGGAGACGGAAGGCGCGCCCATCCGGGTCCTGGCGAAGGACCTGACCGGGATCAACTCTCTGGCTTTCGACATGAAGACCGGCCAGCTCTACGCCAGCCAGGTCTTTCTGGGCGACGCCATGTGGGAGATCGACGTGGCGGGGGTAAAGGCGCCCCGGCTGATCGCCAAGGACCTGGGGGGCTTCAACGGTTTCGAGGTCGGGCCGGATGGTCAGCTCTACGGACCCCTGTGGTTCAAGGGCGCAGTGGCCCGGATGAACCCCGCAAACGGCGCCGTCACCGTCCTGAACAGCGAGTTCCAGGTCCCGGCGGCGGTCAACCTCGACGGCAAGGGTAACCTCTGGGTGGTGGACACCCGGGCGGGGGACCTGAGCCGCGTTGACCTTGCAACGGGGCGCAAGACCACGGTGCGCAAGCTCTCCAGCGCCCTGGACAACCTGGCCATCGCCCCGGATGGGACGATCTACGTCTCGAACATGGCGGACAATGCGGTCCAGGCCTTCGACCCGGCGACGGGCGCCCTGCGCACCCTGCTGTCCGGCAAGCTCGCCGTCCCCGCCGGCCTGAAGATCGAAGGCGACACCGCCTGGGTTGCCGACATCTTCTCCTTCCGGCGGGTGGATCTGAGGACGGGGGCGGTCCGCGACATTCACCGGATGCAGGCCTCTGACCTCGAATACCCGTTCGCCGTGGGCCTCGGTCCCGAGAGGATCCTGCTGACCTCCTGGTTCAGCGGGTCGGTTCAGGTCCTCGGACGCCCGGACATGAAGACCGTCGCGGTCCTTCACGGTCTCAGGGCTCCGATGGACGCCCAGTTCCTGCCGGATGGCGCCATCGCCATCACCGAGATCGCCGCCGGCGAGATCACCCTGGCCAGCGGCCCGGGCTACGCCACTCGCCGCACCCTGGCGAAGGGCCTGGCGGGGCCGACCCAGCTGGCCCTCGGGCCGGACGGCGCTCTCTATGTCAGCGAGGCGGCGGGCGCGATCCGCCGGGTGGACCTGAAGACGGGGGCGGTCTCCCTGGCGGTGGATGGCCTCGCCTTGCCTGAGGGCCTCGCCTTCACCCCCTGGGGCAGCCTGGTGGTCGCCGAGGCCGGCGCCCGCCGGTTGACGGAAATCGACCTCGGCAAGGGTAGTCGCAAGGTCATGGCCGACAACCTCCCGATCGGCCTTGCAGCCAGCCCCGGAACCCCGCCGCCCTATGCCGCCACAGGGGTGGCGGTGCGCGCTGACGGCTCTGTCTGCTTCACGGCCGACCTGGACAATGGGCTTTACTGTCTGGCGCGGGAGCCCTGATCCGCGCTCCGGCGCCACGCCATCACAGGGCCAGCAGCGGTCTTTGGCGGGCCGCCCGGATCCCGGGCAGCATGCCTCCCACAAAGCCGATCACCAGGGCGAGCATGACAGCCTGGAGCACCAGCTCCGGTCCCATCTGCAGCCGGAACGCCACCTGGGTGAACCCCGCACCCAGGGTGGAGGCGGACAAGCCGTTGAACAGGAGGCCGCAGACCGCTGTTCCCAGAAGGGCGCCGATGAAGGAGAGGACCAGCGCCTCGCACATGGTGCCCATGAAGGCGGAGACGCCAGAGAACCCGATCACCCTGAGGGTCGCGATCTCCGTCGCCCGGGCGGAGACGGAGGCGTACATGGTGTTCAGGGCCCCAGCCAGGGCGCCAATTGACATGATGACCCCAAGCGGCCAGCCGATATAGCGGATCAGCAGCCCCGACCGCTCCGCCTGGGCGGCGAAATAGGCCAGTTCGCTCTGGGCCTGCAGCTGGAGCCTGGGATCGGACCCGACATAGGCGGTGTAGGCGGCGAGGTCAGCCGGACTGTTCAGGGCGACCCGGGCGGTCTGGAAGCTCGAGCCGCGGTTGAACAGGCTCTGGACGACGGGCGCATCGGCCCAGAGCTCCGACTCGAAGACCGTGCCGGGCGCCTCGAAGACCCCGACCACGCGCCAGGTCTGGGCGCCGAAGCGGACCGTCTTGCCCATCTCGAAGCCGGAAAACTCCCGCAGGAGGCCTGCGCCCACCACGATCTCGTTCGACCCGGGTGCGAACATCCGCCCTTCCTTCAGCCGGACCTGCTGGCGCACAGCCAGCCCGTTGGGACCGATACCGCGCAGGGGCATGTTGGCCTTGGTGCCTGTCGATCGTTTGATGCCGTCGACGATGAGAAGCAGCTCGGCCGAGACCAGGGGGCCGCCATCGGCCGCGGCGCGCACGCCGGGGCCTTGTCCCAGGAGATCGATCTGCTCCCGTGACAGCGTGCTGTTGATCTCCGACTGCGATCCATCCCTGAGCACGATGGCGACGTCAGGAGAGCCCGAGCCCTTGAGGGTCTGGCTGAAGCCGTTGGCAAGAGCGAGGAAGCCCAGGAGCACGGCCACGACCAGTGCAATCGACACGACGGTCGCCAGCGACATCCAGAGCCGCTGGGGAATGGACCGGATATTCATCAGGATGACGGATCCCGTCTGGTTCAGAAGGCTCACAGGGGGGACTCCTCAGCGTCGCCCGAGGGCGTCGATAATGTTCATCCTGAGGGCCGAGAGAGCTGGCGCGAGGCCGGTCACAAGACCCAGGAGCAGGGCAAGGCCCATGCCCGCCGCCGCGACCGGCGCCGTCATGGACAAGGCGCCAAAGGTCTCGCCGATGGGAGATCGGGAAAGACCGTTGAGCGCCAGGGCGGCGGCTCCAAGGCCCAGAAGGCCGCCCAGTCCCGACAGCAGGAGAGACTCGCCCAGAACCATCCGCAGGACCCTGGGGCCCGGGAAGCCCAGCGTCTTCATCACGCCGATCTCCTTGGTGCGTTCCCTGACCGCGGAGACAAGGGTTGTTCCAACGATCATCAGGATCGCTGCGAAGGCCGCCGCCACGACCATCGTGATGATGAAGTTCAGATCGCCCGCCTGTTTGAGGAAGGCCCTGGAGAACGTCTTCTCATCCACGGTCGAGGTCTCGAAGGGTGAATTGGCGAAGGCGGCGTCAATCGCCTTGGCCACCTGGTCATTGATGTCGGGCGACGCGGTCAGAACGGAGATGGTGCCCACCGTATCCCGGCCGAAGGGGCGGATTTCGTTGAGGTAGTCGTAGTTGAAGTAAAGCGCGTTGGTCGGATCGGTGGGCTTGGCGCCGTCGAAGATCCCCACCACCTTCATGTCCCAACTGCGCGATCCGTCAGGCCGGAAATAGATGTCCGAGCTGATCGGGATGGTCTGACCGACCCGCCAGCCGTACTGGTTGGCGAGGGAGCGTCCGACAATGACCCCGGTGCGCTCGCGGATGAAGGCCTCGCGCTCTCCCGGGCCCAGCCTGATCTGGTCGGCGAAGATGGCCGTGTAGGACCCCGGGTCTACGGCGAAGCCCACGAACCGGCTCTGCGCCGGGTCACGGAAATAGGCGCCAAACCAGCTCTGGTGGGTCGCCGCGGTCACCCCCGGAATGGTGGCGATGCGGTTGAGGTAGGCGATCGGCAGGGACTCGGTGAAGTTGATCTTGTTGGCGACGACCATCCTGTTGCTGGCCGAACCGGTCTCCGTCGCGCGGTTGAGCGCCACGTTCACCCCCACCAGCAGGCCGAAGATCAGGAAGGCGATGAAGATGGAGATGATCAGCAGAACCGTCCTCAGCGGCTTCCGGAACAGGTTTTTCCAGACGAGATAGAGATCATTCACGCCGTCACCTCCACGAACTGGCCCTTGTCCAGGTGCAGGGTGCGGGTGGCGAAACGCGCCGCCTCAGGATCGTGCGTGACCATGATGATCGTCTTCCCGAGCTCGCGGTTCAGAAGCTGCAGCGTCGACAGGATGTCATTCGCCGTGGACCGGTCGAGGTCGCCGGTGGGCTCGTCGCAGAGCAGGAGCTTGGGGTCGGAGACGATGGCGCGGGCAATGGCGACCCGCTGCTGCTGACCGCCAGAGAGTTCCTTCGGCTTGTGCCGGGCCCGGTCCGCCAGATCCACGATCTTGAGGGCGGTGGTCACGTTCTCCTTCCTTCGCTGCGCGGGCAGGGAGGTCAGGAGGAGGGGCAGCTCTACGTTCTGGGCCGCAGTGAGGATCGGCATGAGGTTGTAGAACTGGAAGATGAATCCGACGTTCCGGGCGCGCCAGGCCGTGAGCTGGCCCTCGGAGTAGCCCTCGATCCGCTCGCCGTCGAAGGAGATCTGCCCGCTGTCGCAGCGATCGGTTCCGCCGAGAAGGTTGAGCAGCGTGGTCTTGCCGGAACCGGACGGACCCATGATGGCGACGAAGTCACCCTTCGGGATGACCAGGTTCAGCCGATCGAAGATGCTGATGGACTCCTTGCCGCGGGTGTAGGACTTGCAGACGTCGGTCAGCCTGATGAAGTCGGTCATGATGCGCTCTGGGTTGTCGGGGCTCAGGTCTTCGTCTCGATGAAGGTCACCTTGACCGCCATGTCGGGAATGATGCGCGCATCCCGGCCTTCGAAGGCGATGCGAACCCGGACGGTGGCCTTGTCCCGGCTGGCCGCCGGAATGGTCGCGATCACGCGGGCGGGCAGGCGGCTTTCCGGATAGGCGTCGAGGACGGCCTCGACCTTCTGGCCGGCGGATACGCGCCCGATGTACGCCTCGTTCACGTCCACCTCGATCTCAAGGCTGTCCATGTCCACGAGGGTGCAGATGCCGGTGCGCGTGAAGCCTCCGCCCGCGGAGAGAGGCGAGATGATCTCCCCCGCCTGCGCAGCCTTGTCGATGACGACGCCGGAGAAGGGCGCCCTTATCACATAGCGGCTGAGCTGCAGGCCGGATCGGTTGGCGTCGGAGCGCGCCGCTGCGAGTTGCGCTCTCGAAAGATCGAGCTGGGCCCGGGCGGACTCGCTGCGCGCGGTCGCCGCCTGCAGGACGGCCTCGCTGACATATCCTGACTTCGAAAGGCTCTCAGCCCTGGCAAGGGCCTGGCGCGCCTCTTCGAACTGGGCCTGAGCGGCCGCGACGGAAGCCTCTGCCGAGACCTTGCGGGCCATCGACGTCGCATTGTCGGCCTGTGCGATGGAGGCGTCGAGGACGGCGAGGACATCGCCCTTACGCACCACCTGCCCCTCTTCGACGCGAACCCCGACGACACGACCCGTGACTTCGGCGGCCACGGTGGCCCTCGACCTGGCGACCACATATCCCGAAGCGGTGAGCCCGCTGGCGCGAACCGGGCCCGGCGTGACGGCGACCGCCGGCGTGGCTGCGGGCTGAGGTTTGGGCTGCGGTCGGGCGAGCCATCCGACCGCACCACCCAGGGCGAGGCAAACGACGGCGACCAGGGCCGGAACCCTCCAGCCTCCAGAGGTCTCCGCCGCCCCTGCCGAGGTCGCCGGACCGAGCGTCAGGGATCTCAATAGCTCTGACTTGTCGTCGCTCATTCGGTTGGTTTCCTGGACCGGTCGCCGGTCTCTACGCCGTTTCCTGGTGGTCGCTCACGCCCCTTGGGTCGCTGAACTTCCCGGGGCATTAAGCCCGAAGTCGAGACTGTCCGCCATAGCTGGGTTCCCATCGAGCGCGCACTGCAGGCTCTCGAGATCGGGAACGACCAGGTGATCGAGACGCCCCCGCCTCGCCCTTCTGATCGCCCTTGCTGTCTCCGGCGCCTTCTCGGACCGTCTTCACGCCGCAACGCCAGGATCGGCCTCTCCGGCGAGCCAGGGCCTGGAGGTCCTGAAGCGAGTATCGGGTGAGACAACGTTCATTGAGTTGTCCAATGGCGCACATCTGCCTCTGGAACTTCCCGCCGCCGGAGAGCTCCAGGTGGCTGTTGCGGGGTTTCTCGACCGGATCGCTGCAGCCGAGGGGTTACCGTCAAGCGGGAAATGATGCTGGTGAAGGCGACCGTGGACAATGAGGCGGGAGGCCATCTTCTCCCCTCAGGGGATCTGGTCGCCGGTTTCCGGGTCTGGGAGGTGAAGGATCTCGCAGACGCCACGGCCTGGAGGATACGCTGTTCAAACCGACGCCGGGGTCGAGCGAAACTGAGATCCAGCCGTTGAACCTCAGGCTGCCGCCGGCGTGACATGCCTGCTTTCCGACGAAACGCAGGGCGCCATTCGTTGCCCTGAAGCAGCTGAAGCCTGCGCCCGGGTCGGGATGAAACCCGGGCGCAGGCTTCGACCCTCACTGAGCAGTGAGTGGTAACTGCAGTTTGGCGCTGCCCAGGAGCACGGAGCCGGAGAGCGGCGGAGAGAAGGACCGGTAGGCCGGGAACGAGGCCCCAGCGACCACCAGCCCCGGCGCGCTGCCGGCGTCGAAGGCGTAGGCCAGGGGTTCGAAGTTCACCTTCTTCGTCCCCGCCCCTGACAGTGCGACCACTGCCTCGCGCAGCAGTCGCACCTCGCCGTCGGGCCGGCGGTCGACCAGCTTGACCACGATGTCGCCCGCGCCAGCCTGCAGTACGGTCAGTTCGACATCGGCCGCGCCCAGCAACAGCCTGCCTGCAGGCAGCGAGGCGCCCTTCAGCTCCACAACGTCAGCGCGTTCCAGCAGCGGTCGCTGATCCAACATGCCGGCGGGGGCCCTCAGGTGGTTGCCGCCCAGGGTTGGAGTGGGAGCGGCGGGGTTGAGCGTCAATGCACGCTCCGGCGCCGCCAGCGTTGACACGACTGACGGTGCACTCGCCAAGGGCCACACGGGCGAACTGCGCAGAGGCCCGTCGGGCTGCCCTGCCAGGACATACTGAACTCTCGGCCAGTTCTGGGCGCCGTTTGCATCGCCCTTCAGCCAGTGGTCGAACCAGAGGAACATCGGCTTGGTCGGCCACCGCTCGGGATCATCGATCTCGTAGTGAGTGCCATCCAGAACGATCAACTTCTGATCACCGCGGGCCGCCTGCATGCGTCCGAAGGACTTGAACGCGCTCTCCTGGAACAGATCGTGCCACATTGATACGTGCAGAACCGGCGCGCGAATGCGGTCTGTCATGTCCAGTTCAGCGAGCGTTGCGGGGTTTCGACCTGCCGCCAGCAGGTCGGCCCAGCGCGGCTGCAACTGGCTGGCGATGGGAAAGTCCGGAACGATTGCGCGCGTCCACCAGCTTGACTGCGCCGGATCACCCGCCTCGAGCGCGTCGAACATCTCCCCGAGCGCAGCGCCGGCCTGGCCCTTCAGCTGGCCAATCTGCTGGGCGGTGAGGCCCAGCTTGGAGTCGTGGTCCTCGCTGTTGTCGAAGGACTGGCCCAGAACAAAAGGCAACAGCGCTTCCCACTTGACGCGGCCTTCGGGAAAGATCACCCCGCCCAGAAAATCTGGCGAGGTGTTCTGTACAAACACCGCCTTGATCGAGGTCCGCCCGGAGGCGGCCGCCTGCAGCGAGACCACACCGCTCGCCGAGTCGCCGAAGACGCCGATCTTGCCGTTCGACCAGGGCTGCCGTTCGACCCAGCGGATCAGCGTCTCACCGTCGCGCACCTCGTCGCGGACGAACAGGCTGAAAACCCCGTCCGACGTGAATCGACCTCGCGTCACCTGGACCACCAGGGCGTAGCCGCGGTCGGTGGCCTCGGTCCAGCCCACATCCTCAGGTCGGGTCTCGATCTCGGCGTTCGCATGCTCTTCCGGGAAACCACCCACCGGCGTGATCGGTATCTCGTAGGGCGTTCGCATCACCAGGGTGGGAAAGGGTCCATTGCCCTGAGCGGGAAGATAGACATAGGTGGACAGGCGCGTGCCGTCGGCGCCGGGCACCTTCAATTCGGCCACTCGGTGGCCGGCGACAGCCCGGCGAAACTCGCTCAGGCCGACGACAGCCAGTTCAGGGCCGGAACTGCCGCCGCCGCCGCCGCCTCCACCGCATGCAGCCAGCAGCGAAACACATAACAAGGTTACCCACTTCACGATCTTCACGATTCAGCTCCTCAGTTCACAAAGGTGACTGGGTGGAGATGATGATGTGCAGGGCAGGAGGACCCCAAGAGGATCGAGGCGGCCTTTGCATCAACGGCGGATCGACTGCACCAACGTCGAGGGGCGCCCCGCACCAACGGCGCGGGTTGTGCATCAACGGTCTTTAGGCCGTCTCGGCGCGACCAGTGGTCGGGCTGGGATCGACCGATTGCAGCTGCGATCGCTGTAGCCTGTCGTGGGCTGACAGCATGCTGTTGCTGGCCCAGTTCTCAGAGGCTTTCCCTTGGCGCAACAGGTCGATGCCCGCCATCTGAGCTGGCCGTCGCAGATCCCGGAGCGTCGGCAGGCGAAGGTTGACGGCGGCGTCCCGGGTGTACGCCAGCGCGCCGGGCCTGCTAGGGAGGATCAAGGACTGACCGGCCCCGGGTGGGCCTGATGCGAGGAGGACTCACATGCAGCGCAAACCCTTCCTGTCGGGCCTCGTCCTTGCGGCCTGGATGGCCCTGGCCGGGCCCGCCGCTGCGGCGCCCTACCGCCCGGACCAGGGCCGGGACTTCGCCTCGGCTGACCATCTTGATGTCCTGGCGGGTCCTGCGCGGGTCGAGGTGGAGAACCGGATCCTGGCGGACCGGCTCGATACGCTTCTGCCGCGCCTGATGGCCGAGTCCGGCCTCGACATGTGGGTCGTCATCAACCGCGAGTACGCTGAGGACCCCGTCTATTTCACACTCGTCCCGCAGCCGTCCTTCGCCGCCCGCCGGACGACCATGCTGGTCTTCTTCCGCAAGGCCGACGGGACGGTGGAGCGCCTTTCCGTCAACCGTTACCCCTTGGGGGGGGCCTACACGGCGGCCTGGTCCGGAGGCGACCTGGACGCCCAGTGGAAGGCCCTGGCGGATGTGATCGTGAGCCGGAATCCCCAGCGCATCGGGATCAATGTGTCGCGGCACTGGCCCGTGGCGGATGGCCTGACGGCCGCCCTTCGGGACCGGCTGGTGGAGGTCCTGCCCGCCAGCTATGCGGAGCGTCTCACCCCGGCCGAGCCCCTGGTGA
The DNA here is from genome assembly GCA_020401865.1 of Phenylobacterium sp. Lineage (GTDB taxonomy): Bacteria > Pseudomonadota > Alphaproteobacteria > Caulobacterales > Caulobacteraceae > Phenylobacterium. The sequence continues at coordinate 20,115 of JADCAS010000005.1, forward strand.
TCCGTTGGCTGGAGACCCGCACTTCCGCCGAGATTGAGGTCTATCCCCAGGTCGTCGCCCTGGCCCGGGGCGTGATCTCTGAGGCCTTCAGCGAGCGGGTGATCACGCCGGGCGTCACCCGGACCGAGGATGTGGCCTGGTACATCCGCAGCCGCTTCGAGGGCCTGGGCCTGCCAGTCTGGTTCTTCCCGGACGTGAACCTGCAGAGGCGTGGGACGGCCTGCACTGCGGAGGGCGCCTTCTGCGGCGAGGAGGGGGTGATCCAGCGCGGGGATGTCCTCCACACCGATGTGGGCATCTGCTACCTGAAGCTCTGCACGGACACCCAGGAAATGGGTTATGTCCTGCGCCTGGGCGAGACGGCGCCGCCGGCGGGGCTGCTTGCCGCGATGGAGGCGGGCAATCGCTGGCAGGACCTGCTGACCGCGAACTTCTCCACCGGCCGGACCGGCAACGAGGTGCTGGCCAGGGCGCTCGAGGCCTCCCGCAAGGCCGGCCTGAGGGCCAGCGTCTATAGCCATCCCCTCGGGTTCTTCGGTCATGCGCCTGGGCCGACCATTGGCATGTGGGACAACCAGGGGCGGACGGCGGTGCAGGGCGACTGGCCCCTGCATGCGAACACCGGCTACGCCATCGAGGGGAACATCCGGCACGCGGTTGCGGAGTGGGGAGGACAGTTCGTCCAGATGAAGCTGGAGCAGAGCGCCCTCTTTGACGGAGAGCGGGTGATCTACCTCGCGGGACGGCAGACGAGCTGGCATCTGGTGCGTTAAGGCCGCGCCCCCCGGGATCTGCCGCCCCCGACGCCCGCTACCGCCGGAACTTGGTCGCCAGGATGATGGCGGAGTTGGTCCGCTCAACCCCCGGCATCAGGCCGATCCGGTCGATGGCGGCGTCCAGCTCGGCCACGTTGGCGGCCAAGGCGATGGCGATCATATCGTACTCGCCGCTGACGGAATGCAGCTCGCGGACCTGGGGCAGGGCCCGGGCCGCCGCCTCCACCGCCCGGGACTCCCGGGGCGCCACCTTGATCAGGACATGGGCGCGGACCGCCCCGGCCTCGAAGTCTTCAGCGAGCCGAAGAGCGTAGCCCTGGATCACGCCCCTGCGCTCAAGGCGCTCCAGGCGCCCCTGCACGGTGGTGCGCGACCGGCCCACCCGCCGGGCGAGGTCCGCCGTGCTCTCCCGCGCGTTCTCCCGCAAGGCGGCCAGCAGGGCCTGGTCGATCTCATCGAGTTGCATAACGCCGACTTTCCTCGTCATTACGCCGAAACAATCCCGGCGGAACGTCTATCTGGACCTGTACACCGTCGGAGAACCGAGGCCCACTGAATCTGTTGCAGCGGCGCCGGAGGTCGGGTCATGAAGCACGTGGCGATTGTCGGGGCGGGTAAAATTGGCGGGGTGATCGCCGATCTTCTCGCAGGGTCCGGGGACTACGACGTCGAAATCTTCGACGCCTCGGCGAGCAGCCTGGAACGACTGGTGACCCAGCGCCCGGTGCGCCGGCGCCTGATGGATGTCCGCAGCGAGGCCTTCCCGGAGGCCCTGCGGGGCGCCTTTGCCGTCCTGAACGCGGCGCCCTACCACGCCACTACGGCGGTCGCCCGCGCCGCCCGTGCGGCCGGAGTGCACTACCTGGACCTGACCGAGGACGTGGCCAGCACGCGGGAGGTCAAGGCTCTGGCGGAGGGCGCCCCTTGCGCCTTCATCCCGCAATGCGGCCTGGCGCCCGGCTTCATCAGCATCGTCGCCCACGATCTGGCGTCTCAGTTCGACAGCCTGGAGGAGGTCCGTCTCCGGGTCGGCGCCCTGCCGCAGTTCCCCAGCAACACGCTGAACTACAACATCACCTGGAGCACGGACGGGGTCATCAACGAGTATTGCGAGCCGTGTGAAGCGATCGTCGATGGCCGCCTGCGCGAAACCCAGGCCCTGGAGGAGCGCGAGGAGTTCTCGCTGGATGGCGTCACCTATGAGGCCTTCAACACCTCGGGAGGGCTGGGGACCCTCTGCGAGACACTGGCCGGCCGGGTTCGAAACCTGAATTACCGCACCATCCGGTATCCGGGGCACGCCGCCATCATGAAGACCCTGCTGCACGATCTGGGTCTGCGGGACCGCCGGGACGTGCTGAAGGACATCCTCGAGAACGCCGTGCCCTCGACCCTGCAGGACGTTGTCGTGATCTTCGTCACGGTCAGCGGCCGCAAGCACGACGCCCTGGTGCAGGTGAGCTACGCCAACAAGGTCTACGCCGCCCCGGTGGCGGGTGTGCTGCGCAGCGGCATCCAGATCACCACCGCCTCCGCCATCTGCGCGGTTCTGGACATGCTGGCGTCAGGCGACCTTCCCCGGAAGGGATTCGTGCGGCAGGAGCAGATCGCGCTGCCGGCCTTCCTGGCCAACCGTTTCGGCCGGAACTACGCCGCAGAAGCCTCCGGGCCGGTTGGCGCCCGGGTGGCCTGAGCCCGATCGCACACAGGGGAGACAGACGCATGACTCGCCAACCCATCGGGGCCGCAGAGGAGGCCAGGGCCCTTCTTGACGCACTTGGCGTTCCCGCGGCGGCCTTGTCGGGCGGCGATCGGATCGCCCGCACCCCTGTGACCGGTGAGGAGATCGCCAGGCCTGTCGAAACGTCGCCTGAGGCCGCCGTCCTGGGGATTGACCGGGCGCACAGGGCCTTCCTGGCCTGGCGGAAGGTCCCGGCGCCCCGTCGCGGCGAGCTGGTCCGTCTGTTCGGCGAGGAATTGAGGATGGCGAAGGCGGACCTTGGCCGTCTGGTGACCCTGGAGGCGGGAAAGATCACATCCGAGGGCCTTGGCGAGGTCCAGGAGATGATCGATATCTGCGACTTCGCCGCCGGCCTTTCTCGCCAGCTCTATGGCCTCACCCTGGCCACCGAGCGCCCCGATCACCGGATGATGGAGACCTGGCACCCGCTGGGCGTGGTGGGCGTGATCTCCGCCTTCAACTTCCCCGTAGCCGTCTGGGCCTGGAACGCGGCCCTGGCTTTCGTCTGCGGCGACTCCGTGGTCTGGAAGCCCTCGGAGAAGACCCCGCTCACGGCCCTGGCCGTGCAGGCCCTGTTCGAGCGGGCGGCGGCCCGGTTCGGCCCGGACGCCCCGCCGGATCTGTCGGTCCTGCTGCTGGGGGGCGCCGAGGTGGGCGAGGTGCTGGTGGATCATCCCCGCGTCCCGCTCGTCTCGGCAACGGGCTCCACGGCCATGGGACGCAAGGTGGCGCCCCGGCTGGCGGCCCGCTTCGCCCGGGCCCTTCTCGAGTTGGGTGGAAACAACGCCGCCATCCTGACGCCCAGCGCTGACCTGGATCTCGCCATCCGGGCCGTGGCCTTCTCGGCGATGGGCACGGCGGGGCAGAGGTGCACCACGCTCCGCCGGCTCTTCGTTCATGAGGCGGTGTATGATGAAGTCGTTGCGCGCCTGAGGGCTGTCTATGCCCGCGTAACGGTAGGCGACCCCCGAGAGGACGGCGTCCTGGTGGGCCCGCTCATCGATCCCGCCGCCCGCTCGGCGATGTCGGCGGCGCTTGGCGAGGCCGCTGCGGCCGGGGGGAGGGTGTATGGCGGCGAGGGGGTCGACCGTCCCGGGGCCTATGTCCGCCCGGCCCTGGTGGAGATGCCGGGCCAGTCCCCGATCGTCCTCAGAGAGACATTCGCCCCGATCCTTTACGTGATGAAGTACCAGGACCTGGAGGCCGCCATCGCCGCCCAGAACGCCGCGCCCCAGGGCCTGTCCTCCTCGATCTTCACCCGGGATCTCCAGGAGGCGGAGCGCTTCCTGTCGCCTGAGGGCTCGGACTGCGGCATCGCCAACGTCAACATCGGGCCGTCCGGGGCTGAGATCGGCGGCGCCTTCGGAGGCGAGAAGGAAACCGGCGGCGGACGGGAGTCCGGGTCGGACAGCTGGAAGGCCTACATGCGCAGGGCGACCAATACGATCAACTATGGCTCGGCCCTGCCGCTGGCCCAGGGGGTGAGCTTCGACGTCTAAGAACCGGGGCGAAGAGGCTTCCAATCTGGCCGTCACCAGGTGGCCCGTGCTTTCCTGCGCCCCTCACAGCGCCGGACCGTACACGGCGCCTCGGAGACGGTCAGGGTGATGTCTATCGACGCGCTATGGTTTCCCGGAGCCGGTGGCGAGCCTCCGCCCAGGGCGCCTTCGCGACTGGAAGCGGCGATTGCCCGTCGTCTCAGGGTCTCCTTCTCCTACAGCGACCAATCGGGTTTCTCTTCACGCCGCCGGGTGCGTCCTCTCCAGCTGGTTTCGAGTCGGAACGGAGTGCACCTGATCGCCTGGTGTGAGCTTCGCCGGGACATGAGGACGTTCCGCCTGGACAGGATGGGCGCCGTACGTCCGGGTTCGCGGTTTCTCGTTCCACGTGGATGGGGGCTTGAGGGCGGCCCTGGAGTCGACCGGGTCTGACGCCGTCAGCCGTCCGTGCTCAACTGGAGCGCCGCCCTCGCCATCATCTGGAAGACGGCGGAGCGCTTGTCGATCTGGTTCACAGTTCCCGCCAGGTAGAGGCCGCTGGCCGGGCTGTGGAATGTTACCGCGCCGGACAGGCCGGAATGGCCGATCAGCGGCGCCAGCTTGCGGAACCCAGTCATGGCGGCCGGTAGCTGGAAGCGCATCATGCCGGTCCCGTACTCCAGCGGGAAGAACATGGGCCGGAAGTCCTGGAGGGCGTCGATCCGTGTCCTGTCGAACAGGGCGCCCTCGAAGACGCCACGGAGGAAGACCAGGGCCTCCCGGGCTGTAGTGACGACACCGCCGTCCGCCTGCGAAAAGACCATGGCGTTCGGGATCCTGAGATCCCTGTCCCGGAAGCGGAGCGGCCTGGGCCGCATGTCGGCGGGGTCCGAGTAGATCCATGTGCGCTGGAGCCCCAGGGGCTCTGAAATCCGTCGCTCGAAGACCCTGGCGAAGGGCGATCCGTCCACCTGCTCGATGACCTTGCCGAGGATCTGGTAGTTCGAGTCCGAATAGTGGGCGCGGTCCAGGCTTCCTGGCGCGGCGCGGGCTCCCAGGCGCCGGGTGATCTCCATCGCCTCGGGAAAGGTCAGGGCCCGGTCCTTGCCCTTGGTCAGGTCGGCGAAGAGCCCGGTCTTGGCGTTGTCTGGCTCAAAGAAGTCCGCGAGGCCGCTGGTATGGGACATGAGATGGCGGAGGGTGATGGCGTCGGTTCGGTCCTCGCCGCCAAAGCGGTTGAGCTGAGCGGTCTCGGGGCCGGGCAGAAGCTTTCGGAACGGGGAGTCCAGATCGATCCGGCCCTCCTGGACCATCTGCAACAGAATGGCGGTCACATAGAGCTTGGTTGTCGACGCCGCGAAGTAGGGGGTGTCGACCCCAAGATCGCCCCGGGCCGCTTCAAAGGTCTGGCTGTCCCGCGTGCGGTAGGCAACCAGGACCCCGCCAGGATGAAAGGTCGTCTCGGGCAGGAGGCCGGCCAGGCTGGGCGCCGGGGCGGCGCAGGCCGCTGTTGGAAGGAGAAGGCCTGTGGCGGCCAGGAAGTGCCGACGAATGACAGACATGGGGAGAGCCTCGACGCCATGATCATGAACCATTTACGCCGTAAAGATAACCGAAGGGCCAGGGGTCTGTCAATCAGCGCCAAGGGATGACGGGACGGCGTTGACCTGGACCAGATGTCCCCGATAACGTGTAATTACACATAATGGACTCCCTGATGGACCCAGCTGAAGACCTGCTCAATCCCATCCACTGCGTGAGCCACAATCTGCAGAAGACCGCGCGTGTGGTGGCGGGCGTCTACGCGGGTGAGCTTCGAAGCTGCGGGCTCAGCCGGGGACAGTTCCCGATCCTCCAGCAACTGGAGGCATCGGCCGGTGGGGTCGCCATGTCGGCACTCGCACAGAGGCTCTACATGGACCGTACGACGCTGACCCGGAACCTCTCGCCACTCGAAAGGGCGGGGCTGGTTGTCCGAGAGGCGGATCCTGGCGACGCCCGGGTCCGGCGGGTGATGATCACCGAAGCGGGCCGCAGTCGGCTGGTCGAGGGTCGAAAAGCCTGGCGTCGCGCCCAGACCATGACCCTTGAACGTATTGGCGCGGACTCCTGGAGGCGCCTGGAGGACGACCTCCGCCGTGTCCGGAAGGCCCTGTCATGACCTCATCCCCCGCCGCCTCTCCGCTCCTGACCGATCCGCCCATGCGGCTGCTGGTCAGGATGGCGGGGCCCAGCGCCCTGGCGTTTCTGGTCCAGGCAGGGGTTTCCATGGCGGAAGCCGGGTTCATCGCCCGGCTGGGCCTGGTTCCTCTCGCGGCCATCGCCCTGATGCTGCCGGCCCTGATGCTGATGCAGATGCTGGCCAATGGCGCTCTGGGCGGTGCGGTCTCAAGTTCGGTCGCGCGCGCGCTTGGCCGTGGCGACGGTGCGGCGGCGAACGCCTTCATCTGGCATGCGCTCGTGATCGCAGGCCTCGCGAGCCTGGTTTTCGGTGGCCTTTTTGCGAGCTTTGGACATGCTCTTCTCGTCGCCACGGGTGCCCCGCATTCGGTTGTCGCCGAAGCCCATGAGTACGGCGCCGTGCTTTTCCTTGGAGTGGCGCCGATCTGGATCTCTGCGTTTCTGACCTCGGTTGTGCGCGGGACGGGCGATATGCAGTTCCCGGCCAGACTGATGATCATCGGCTCGCTGGTGCAGATTCCGCTGTCCGGAGCGCTCATGCTGGGGGGACTTGGCCTGCCTGGCCTGGGACTGAAGGGGTCCGCCGTCGCCGTGATCCTGGTCTCCGCCGGCAGCTCCCTTGTACTGGTCTGGCGGCTCCTGAAGCCGGGTCAGACGATCCAGCTGACCCTCCAGGCCTGCCGCCTCCGGCTGGCGTACTTTGCAGACATCCTCCGGGTGGGGGCGCTGGCCTCCCTCTCCCCGGTCTCGACTGTGCTGACCATCGCTGTTCTCAACACCCTGATTGGTCGCTTCGGCGTGGAGACTTTGGCGGGCTACGGCGTGGTGGCGCGGGTTGAGTTCCTGCTCGTCCCCTTGGTCTTCGGGATCGGGGCGGCGCTCACGGCCCTGGTAGGGGTCAACATGGGCGCCGGACAGGTCGCGCGCGCCGAGCGTATCGGGTGGATGGGCGGTGGCGCGGCGGCGGCCCTGGCGGGGGCCGTGGGACTTGTCCTGGCGCTGGCGCCCGGCCTCTGGACCGGTCTCTTCACCCGCGATCCCGCCAGCCTGTCGGCCGGGGCGCTGTATCTTCACATCGTCGGCCCCGTCTTCGCCTTCCAGGGATTGGGCCTCGCCCTCTACTTCGCTTCACAGGGCGCCGGCGCCGTCCTTTGGCCCATCATCGCCACTCTCTTGAGGTTGGTCATCTGTGTTGGTGGCGCCGCTATGGTCATGCGTTCGCCCCAGCCTTCTCTGGCCGGGGTTTACGCCTGCATCGCAGCAGGAATGGTCGCCTACGGCGCCTTGACGGCCGCCGCTCTCTGGAGGGGCGCCTGGCGCCGCAAGAGGGGGTGACCTCAGAAGGTGAAGGCCAGTCCCAGCGATACCGACCGCCCCGGGGATGGAGCTATGTCCTTCAGGTAGGAGGCGTGTTCCCGGATCTCGGCGTCGGTCAGGTTGCGTCCGCGAAGGCTGACCGTGACCGGCGTGTCGGCCAGCGGCCGCCAGGCCAGGCTGGCGTTGATCGCGGTATGGCCGTCCGTTTCGATCTCGAAGGGAGCGGTCCGGGTCTGATCCCCGACATGACGGAGCTCGACCGACGCATCTAGGGTCTCTGACTCCCAGGAAAGCTCCCCCGTCACACCGAAGGCGGGAATGCGGGGCGGCGCCCCGAGATCGGTGTCGCCTCGAACGACATCACCCGAAAGGCTTCCCAACAGACGGCCCTCGGCCCCTGTGAGAAGGGTTTGCACCGCTTCGATCTCGAAACCAATGAAGTCCGCATCGGTCTGCCGGAAATTGAAGACCGGCAGGTCATCATAGACCTCTCCTGTCGGCCGCTCCTCAATGAAGCCGTCATATCGCGCAGTCCAGACGTGGGCCTGGATCCGGGTTGCGTCGCTGGTCCAGCGCAACGTGGCCTCCAGTGACAGGGCCCTTTCCGAGGACAGGGTCGGATCGCCGACCTCCCAGGTCCCGGTGCCCTCGTGGGGGCCGTCGGCAAAGAGTTCGAACTCGGTTGGCGCACGGCCGCTGAGGGACAGCGTCAGCGCCAGGAAGAGCGGATCTGATGGTCTCCAGAAGGCGCCGGCCGAGGCCGAGACATTCGTGAAGGAGCGGGTATCCGGCGTCTTGCTCCAGTCGAGCCCCGCCTCGAGTCCCGGTGTACTGGTCTCACGACCGTCCAGTTCCGCGCGCAGTTCGCGAGCGTCAATCCGCAGGCCAGTGTCCAGCCCGAACTTGCCGAACTCGAACCTCTGAAGGGTGAAGGCCCCCATCTCGTTGATTTCAACGCCGGGTATGAAGGCCTCTTCTCCGATCGCCTCGAGGTTACGGGTCAGCGCCTGCAGGCCAAAGGCTCCCTGGCGGCCCGGCGATCCCCGCATGACCAGCTCGACACGACCCTCCGTTCCGTCGGACAGAAAGCGCGTGCCGGCCTTGCCTTCCTCAATCTTGATCTCGGCGTGCTCGTAGTCGGCCCGTCCCACAGCCAGCCGGACCTTTTCGATCCAGCCGTCGTGAACGGGGGTCTCGCCTCTCAGGTCCCAGCGGGTCTGCTTCATGTGAAGCCGGATCAATTCGGGCTCGGACTCGCTGACGACCTGTTCGAAGGGCAGCCCGTAGCCTGTGTCAGTTCTCTTCACCGAGAGGCCGAGGAAGCCGCCATCACCCCCGAGCAGGGAAGCTCCCAGGCCCCAGGCGTCGGCCTCCAGCGAAACGTTTCTCAGGGTCTTGTCAGCCGACCGAACCAGGCCTTCCTCCGCAGCGAGGCGATCGGACACCGGCCTGACCGGCGTGGCGTAGTCGTCGGATCGCCGCGTCGATCCGTCGAAGACGAGGACAAGAGGACCGGCGTCCACCATCGCAGCGCCGGAAGCAGCCCGGCCGTTGTCGGCAGATGACCAGGAGATCGCGCCGCGGCCTTCCATCCGCCCATCAGGTCGCCGGGAGGGCACCCTGTCGTCCAGGACATTGACGACACCTCCTATGCCGGAGCCTCCGTAGGCGAGGGTCGATGGCCCCCGGAGCACCTCGATCCGGCTTGCCTGACCGGCCTCAGTGGGCACGGCGTGGTCGGGCGACAGGGAACTGGCGTCGACCATGCCGACGCCGTTCTGCAGCAGGAGAACCCGGGGCCCGGCAAGGCCGCGGATGACCGGACGGCTGGCGCCGGGGCCGTAAGCCGTAGACCTCAGGCCTGGAAGGCCGGAGAGAAGGTCGCCGATGCCAGCGGGGGGGGCGAGGCTGATCTCCTCGGCGGAGAGGAGGTTCACACTTGTGGTGATCGTGTCCAGGGAGACCGCGTAAGGCGCGGCCGTCACCACAAGCTCGTCGACCGTGGACGGTTCGGATTGCGCCTGCGCGGGGACGGCGGCGAGAGCGATAAGAGCGCCGACGGCGGAACTTGCGAGGAGACTCTGGGGATGCATGGGCCTTACCTGAAGAAATCTGGACCGGCATATGTTATATAATAACGGCACGCAAGTTGAAGCCGCGGGTCCGCGCGCGCGCCCTGGGCGTATCGATACTCACGAAAACGTGAACGAATGGGTTGCATCTGCAGCCGGCGCTGGAGGCTCCTTCATTCGTGGGGTTCATTGAGGGCCCGATTTCAAAAGGAACGCCATCGTGTCCGAAGATGTCCTTAAAACCTTCATTGTCTTTGGTTTCATCGCGGCGATCGTCCTCGGCAGCCAGTATCTGAACATGCGCAGGCGCGCCCGGGTTCACGAGACCATCGAGATGGCCATGAAGCAGGGTCAGCCCCTGCCGCCTGAGCTCGTGGACCTGATCACCAACCGGGATCCCGACTCCCAGAAGCCCAGTGACCTTCGCTGGGGCCTGATCGCTTTTTCCACAGGGGTCGGCCTCGCCATCTTCGGGCAGGTCATGGGCGCCGTCGAGACCGAGGCCCGCACGGTCTTTACCGGTTTCGCCGCCATTCCCGGCTGCATCGGCATTGCAGGGGTGCTCCTGCACTTCCTGGGTCGCAAATCCTCGTGACCTGTGTCTGTACCTTCGACACTCTCCTCGGAAGAGTCTCTGGACCGGCTTCTCGCCAGCCGCGCCGCAGCCGGCGACATCGAGGCGTTCGCAGTCCTCGTCCGGCGGAACCTGGCCTCGTTGCGTAGCTTCCTGCGACGGCTCGGGGCTCCTCCAGACCTGGCGGATGACCTGGCTCAGGACGCGATGGTCGCCGCCTTCGAACGCATCGCCGACTACCGAGGCGACGGCGCCTTCGGCGGTTGGGTGCGCAAGATCGCCGCCCGGCGTTATCTGCGCACCCTGCGCGCCAGCCGCCGGTTCGAGTCCCTGGACGAGGCGCCTGAAGCCTATACGCCGGCGCCGGATACCGGAAGACGCCTGGACCTGGACGCCGCATTGGTGCGACTTCCCGAAGCCCAGCGTCTCTGCGTGAGCCTGCAGCACGGGGCGGGCTACACCGGGGCGGAAATCGCAAAGGCCCTGAGCTTGCCGGAGGGGACTGTGAAGTCGCATATCGCACGTGGGCTTGAGCGCCTGCGGCAGGACCTTGGAACCCCCTGATGACCGAGACCCAAGACACCGAGACCTCTGAGTTCTCACGCCGGCTCGACAGCCTCTTTGAGACACCGGCGCCTGGCCTACAGGCCCTCGAGCTGGAGGCCCGCATCCGTAGGCGCATCATCCGCCGGCGACGTTTCCGGGCCATGGTGCTCGGCCTGGCCGGGCTCACCGGGACGGTGATCGCTCTTCGCAGCCTGACAGAGGTCCAGTTTCCAGAGCGACATGTCGAGGCGCTCTTTGGCAGGCTCGCTGGGAATTCCCGGCTCGATCTCCTATATGGTTCCCTAGGGGCAGGGGTGATCGAACCTGTCGCCGTCGCCGGCGTTCTGGCTCTCCTCGGGCTGGCGTTCGCGAGGGTCCTCGAGGAGGTCTGAAACCATGTCGGCGCATGCGTCTGCGGCGGAGAGCCGCATCAGCGTCCGGGATATTCGTCACCGCAAGGGCGGCGCGCCCCTGGTCTGCCTGACCGCATACAGCGCGCCCATGGCCAAACTCCTGGACCCGCACTGCGACATCCTCCTGGTAGGGGATTCCGTCGGCATGGTGCTCCACGGCCTGCCCAGCACGGTGGGCGTGACCCTCGACATGATGATCCTCCATGGCCAGGCGGTGATGCGCGGTTCCCGGCGCGCCCTGGTCGTGGTGGACATGCCCTTCGGGTCCTGCGAGGGCGCACCAGAGACAGCGTTCGCCAACGCCGTTCGGATTCTTCAGGACACTGGCGCGCAGGCGGTGAAGGTGGAGTGCGCCCCCGCAGTCATTCCCAATGTCAGATATCTGGTCGAGCGTGGGGTGCCTGTCATGGGCCATGTCGGTCTGCGGCCCCAGGCGGTCCTGGTCGAGGGGGGTTTTCGCGCCCGGGGTCGCGAGGAGGCCGAGCGCCGCCAGATCCTTGAAGAGATGAGGGCCGCTGTGGCCGCCGGTGTCTTTGCTCTTGTTGTCGAAGGCGTGGCCGAGTCCCTGGGCTCGGAGCTCACCGCTCAGTGCCCGGTCCCGACCATCGGGATCGGCGCGTCCGCCGCTTGTGACGGACAGATCCTGGTGACCGAGGACATGCTAGGCCTGTTCGAAACTTCCCCCCGCTTTGTGCGCCGCTACGCGGACCTTCGCGCACTCGTGGCCAGTGCGGCCGAGCGGTATGCGTTGGATGTCGCTGGCCGGCGTTTTCCGGCCTCGGGCGAGACCTATTTCGCATCGAAGCGCCGTCCGGGCACGCCCGTCGTGGACATTCCGGCCGGCTGAAGGCGGCGCCACGCTTCCGCCATGCGCCGGAGGCACTGTCCGCCCGTTGCGGCGGACCGGCCGGCGCTATAGTTTCCGGCGCGCCGGGTCGCGGCGCCCAATGCGGAGTCTCCAGAGTGGTCGATGTTTTCGAGGAGGTCGAGGAGCAGATCCGCTCCGACCGCTATCGCGCCCTGGCGCTCAAGGTGCTTCCCTGGTTCATCGGGTTGGTCGTCCTGAGCCTTGCGGGCGTTGGCGGATGGCAGGGCTACCGCGCCTGGACCGCCTCGCAGGCTGCGAAGGCCTCGGAGACCTACGCCCAGGGCATCGAGGCCATGCAGGCCGGTCGGGCCGCTGAGGCCAAGGCCGCCTGGGAGACCGTCGCCAAGTCCGGGAGCGGCGCTTACAAGTCCCTCGCTCTGCAGCATCTGGGCGCCCTGCGCCTCTCCGAACGCGATACGGCGGGTGCGGTGGACTTCTTCGACAAGGCGGCCAAGGCGGCCCCAGACCCGCTCATCGCAGACGCGGCTCGGTTGAAGTCGGTCTACGCCCTGCTGGACACGGCCCCTCGAGCCGAGATCGATACGCGGCTGGAGCCGCTTCTCAAGCCCGGCCGACCCTTCCAGATCCAGGCGCGGGAGGCTGCGGCCTTCTCCAAGCTTCTCGCCGGAGATACTGCGGGCGCCAGGGCCGATTTCGTGGTCGTCTCGCTCTCGCCCGACGCTGCGGAGGGTGCGCGCAGCCGCGCCACGGCCGCCATGGCCCTGATCGACAGCGGATCGGCAAAGGTCACCCGCGATCTGGTCAAGGCCGCCGCCGCCCTGCCGCCGCCCCGGCCGCTCCCGCCCGGCGTCCTGCCGGGAGAGGGCCTTCCCTTGCAGGCGCCTGCCCAATGATCCGCCTCAACCTCCGCCTATCCATAGTCCTCGCCGGGGCGCTGTTCGTCTCCGGCTGCGCCCAGATCGGGAACGTCTTCAACTTCGGGGACCAGGGTCCCAGGGAGACGGCCCAGACCGAGAACAGGATCCCCCTTGTCGGATTCGACCAGGAGGTCCTGCCCGAGGAAGGATTGAAGGGCGCCGGATTCTACCTGCCCGATCCGTCGACGATCGATCAGTGGGCCCTGCCGGGCGCCAACCCCGAACAGTCGCCCCCGCACGCCGACGCCGCCAAGGCGCTGACCGTGGCCTGGAAACGGGACTTCGGCGCCGCCCAGGGCCGGAACGCTCATGTCATGGCGCCGCCAGTGGCCGTCAACGGCAAGATCTACGTGATGGACGGCCACGCCACGGTCAGTGCGCTGGATGCGCGCACGGGCGCCCAGGTCTGGAAGTCGGACCTCCGGGGACGGGCCCGGCGCGACACGGTGGCCTTCGGGGGCGGCCTCGCCATTGCCGAGGGCAAGCTGGTGGTCACCTCGGGCTACCGTTTCGTCACCCAGCTTGACGCCGAGACGGGCGCCGTTCTCTGGAGAACCCAGACTGAGCAACCCATCCATGCGGCCCCGACTATATCGGGCGGTCGCATCTTCGTGGTGGCCATCGACAACACCTTGCTCACCTTCGACTTCACCACGGGAAAGGAAGGGTGGACCTACCAGGCCCTGACAGAACCGGCCCGCCTCCTGGCGGCCTCGAGTCCTGCGGTCTCTGGCGACACCGTGGTGGCGGCCTTTGGCTCGGGCGAGTTGATCGCCCTGCGCGCCGCCAACGGAAATGACTTGTGGAGCGAGGCCCTGTCTCGGGCCAGCCGCACCAACGCCCTTTCTGAAATCCGGGACATCGCCGGCCGGCCGGTGATCTATCAGGGGGATGTGGTGGCGATCAGTCACTCGGGCGTTCTGTCCTCCACCGACCTTCGCACAGGACAGACCCGGTGGACCCTGCCCATTACCGGGATCACGACGCCCTGGGTCGCTGGCGATGTGATCTACGTCGTCGACCGGGCGGGAAAGCTCTACTGCCTCGCGCGGGAGACCGGCCTCGCCTACTGGGTGAGGGATCTCGGCGAAGGTCGCGAGAAGAGGGGGGGCTTCCTGGGCTTCTGGGGCGGATCTGACGCCAACAGGGCCAAGGTGAAACCCGTCTGGTCGTCTCCCATCCTCGCCGCCGGCAGGCTCCTTCTGGCCTCGAATACCGGCGAGATGGTGGCGGTCAACGCCCGGACGGGTGAGGTCGAGCGCTCGGTCAATCTTGGAGAGTCCGTGACAGTGGGCCCCATCGCCCTCGGAGAGACCGTCTATTTCGTAACCGATGAGGCCCGGCTCATCGCTGTCAGATAGGCGCCTGCCTTGACCTTGCGACTCGCCATTGTCGGCCGGCCCAATGTGGGCAAGTCCACCCTGTTCAACCGGCTGGCGGGCAAACGCCTGGCGATCGTCGACGATCGGCCGGGCGTGACCCGTGACCGCAGGTTCGGGACCGGCCGGATCGGCGACCTCGACCTGGAACTGATAGACACCGCAGGCTTCGAGGACGTGACCGACGAGAGCCTCGAGGCCCGGATGCGCGCCCAGACCGAGGCGGCCATCCGGGAATGCGACGTGGCCCTGTTCGTCATCGACTCCCGCGTGGGCGTGACACAGCTCGATGAGATCTTCGCCGATGTCCTGCGGCGGCATGACCGGCCCGTTATCCTGGTGGCGAACAAGGCGGAGGGCCGGCAGGGCGACGAAGGGTTGAACGAGGCCTTCCGCCTGGGCCTTGGCGAGCCCATCGCCCTCTCCGCCGAGCACGGCGAGGGCCTCGCCGACCTCTACGCCGCCCTTTCCGTCTATGCCGAGGATCCCGAGGAAGAAGCGGACGACGCCGGTGAGGAGGCCTTCGAGGCGGCCGTCGCGGCCGAGAGCGAGGCGGAGGCGGCCGAGGACTCTGACGAGGCCCGCCCGCTGCGCATCGCCATCGTCGGCAGGCCCAACGCCGGCAAGTCGACGCTGGTCAACCGCCTGATCGGTGAGGATCGCCTGCTGACAGGTCCCGAAGCGGGGATCACGCGTGACGCCATCCCTGTGGACTGGACATGGGGAGGGCGGCAGGTCCGTCTTGTGGACACCGCCGGGCTCCGCCGGAAGGCGAAGGTTCAGGAAGGCCTTGAGAAACTCTCCACGGCCGACACCATTCGCGCCATCACCTTCGCCGAGGTGGTCCTGCTGGTGATGGACGCCACCCACCCCCTTGAGATCCAGGACCTCCAGATCGCGGACCTGGTGGAGCGGGAAGGGCGGGCCATTGTTTTCGTACTCGCGAAATGGGATCTCATTGACGAGCCCCAGGCCCGGCTGGCCGAGATCCGGGAGTCCCTGGACCGGCAACTGCCGCAGGTCCGCGGCGCCCCTTTGGTGGCTCTGTCCGCTGAAACCGGACGCAATCTCGACCGGCTCATGCCCGCCGTCTTCAAGGTGCATGAGAACTGGTCGACCAAGGTCAAGACCCGGGATCTCAACGACTGGCTGGCCCTCGCCATCCAGCGGCACCCGCCCCCGGCCGTGAACGGTCGTCGGGTCCGCCCGAAGTACATGGCCCAGACCAAGGCGCGGCCGCCGACCTTCGTCCTGTTCGCCACCCGGGCCGATCAGCTTCCGGATCATTACCGTCGCTATCTCGTCCACGCCCTCCGTGAGAGCTTCGATCTGCCGGGGGTCCCGATCCGGGTCAGCGTGAGGTCGAGCCGCAATCCCTTCGTGGATGGACCGTCTCCCCAGGCCTCTTCCGCCCCTGGTCGGGGGCGCAGCGGCGGTGCGAAGTCCTCTGGGTCCAAGCGCCCCGCCGTGTCGGGGAAGGTCTCCCGGAAGGCTTCGGCCAAGCCCGGGGTCAAGGCGCCGGCCAAGGCCGGGTCGGGCCGGGCGGGCCCGATCGGCCGTCCGTCCGGAAAACCCGCCGCAGCGCGAAGCCTCAGACCGAAGGGGTCTGCGCCTCGCGGTCGGCCTTCCAGGCCCGGAAAGACCTGACGGCCGTCGGCTGGCCCGGATCCCCGAGGGCGAGCTCCACGATCATCGGACCAATCTCGGCAGGCTCGGGCAGCGTCGTCGGATCCTCCCCCGGATAGGCCTCCGCACGCATCCGCGTCCGCATGGCGCCGGGGTCAATGAGGACCGCCCGGACGCGGGAGTTCTCAAGTTCATCCGCCCAGGTCCGGACAATCGCCTCCATCGCCGCCTTGGAGGCGCTGTAGGGGCCCCAGAAGGCGCGAGGCGCCGCAGCCCGGCTGGACGTGATAAACAGAGCTCTGGCGGCTTCGGAGACCTTCAGGAGTGGCTCCATGGAGCGGATGAGCCGCCAGGAGGACGTGGCGTTGACCGTCATGACCCGGTCCCAGAGTCCTGGCTCCACATGGCTGACGGGGGTGATGGCCCCCAGAACGGCGCCGGCGTGGACCAGAATGTCCAACCGTCCGAAGCGCTGATGGAGAGCCAGGCCAAGGGCGTCCAGCCCGGCGGGCTCGGACAGGTCGAGGGGAACCAGGGTCGCGCGACGCCCGGTCCGGGAGAGTATCTCGTCGTCAAGGGACTCAAGGGCGCCCTGTGTCCGGGCGGTGGCGACGATATGGGCGCCAGCGTCGGCCAGGGCCAGGGCGCTGGCGCGCCCGATGCCGCGGGAGGCGCCGGTGACGAGAGCGATCTTGTCGGCGAGGGGGGTGTCGGCGGTCATGCGCCCCCTTAGCCCGTTGCGGGCCGGTCGTCACCCTCCCGGCCGGGTCTCCGCAGGGATCTCGGGCCTCTCCGCGTACCTTTCGGCGATCACGGCCACGACCATCAGCTGGATCTGGTGGAAGACCATGATGGGGAGCAGGACCAGCCCCAGGGCGTCGCCCGGGAACAGCGCGCCGGCCATGGGCACGCCGCTGGCCAGGCTTTTCTTGGATCCGCAGAAGACCAGGGTGATCTCGTCCGGGGTTGACAGGCGCGCGGCGCGAGCGGCGGCCAGGGTGAGGCAAAGGACAAGCGCCAGGAGGACGCCGCAGACAACGACCAGCTTCATCAGGTCCAGGGCGCCGAGGCGGCTCCAGAGGCCTCCCGTGACGGCGTCAGAGAAGGCGGCGTAGACCACGAGCAGGATCGAGCCCCTGTCCAGCCGGGACAGGGCCTTCGCGCGCCCGGCGAGGAGGCCCGCGATCCAGGGGCGCAGGAGGTGTCCGGCCAGGAAGGGGGCGAGCAGCTGGAGCCCGATGGTCTGTACGCCCTCCAGTGAGACCCCGCCTCCGGTTCGGTGAAGGAGGAGACCTGCCAGCACAGGCGTCAGGACAATCCCGATGAGGTTTGAGGCCGTCGCCGCCGCGACAGTCGCCGGCACGTTCCCGCGGGCGATGGCGGTGAAGCCGATGGAGGACTGGATGGTCGAGGGCAGACAGCCCAGGAAGATCAGGCCCGGGGCCAGGCTAGCCGGCAGGATCCAGGCGGGCAGGGCGGCGGCGGCAAGGGTCAGGAGGGGGAACAGCACGAAGGTGAAGGCCAGCACCAGGGCGTGAAGCCGCCACTGCGTCGCGCCGGCGATGACCGCCTCTCGGGACAGGCGGGCGCCGTGAAGGAAGAAGACCAGGCCGATGCCGACCGAGACGGCGACGTCCAGGATCGGGCGGGCCTCGCCCCGGGCCGGCAGCAGGGTGGCCAGGACCACCGCGCCAAGGATCAGGAGGATGTAGACATCGGGCTTCAGCAGCGCGAGCCAGCGCGCGCCTCCGCCCGCCGTCACGCGTCGACCAGGAAGGACAGCTGCCGCTCGGACATCGTGTTGCGGCCCTCGGCGATCTCACGGTCCAGCAGGCGGGTAGGGTAGTCGCCCGTGAAGTAGTGGTCCGTGAACTGCGGGCTTGCCGCATCGCGCGGGCCCGCCTCCATTGCCCAGTAGAGGCCGTCTACCGACAGGAAACCCATGGAGTCTACGTTGAGGATGCGCGCAATGTCCTCGACGCTGTGCTGCGCCGCCAGCAACTTGTCACGGTCGGGCATGTCTATGCCGTAGAAGTCGGGCCACTGGATGGGCGGAGAGGCTGACCGCAGGTGGACTTCTGCGGCGCCGGCCTCGCGGACCATGCGCACCACGCGGATGGAATTGGTGCCGCGGACGATGGAGTCGTCGATCAGCATGACCTTCTTGCCGGCCAGAACCGCACGGTTCGGGGACAACTTCATCCGCACCCCGGTTTCCCGGGCGCCCTGGGTCGGCTGGATGAAGGTCCGCCCGACATAGTGATTGCGGATGATGCCCATCTCGAAGGGCAGGCCGGCCTCCTGGGCGAAGCCAAGAGCGGCCGGGACGCCTGAGTCCGGAACCGGGACGACCACGTCAACATCCGCCGGGTGCTCCTGGGCCAGCCGCCGGCCCATCCGCTTGCGGACATCATAGATCGACTTGCCGTTCACCACGCTGTCGGGCCGGGCGAAATAGACGTATTCGAAGATGCAGGGACGGGCGCGGGCGGCGGGGAAGGGCCTGAGGCTCTGGAGACCGTCATGGTCGATCACCACCATCTCGCCATGCTCGATGTCGCGGACAAAGCGCGCGCCGATCATGTCGAGGGCGCAGGTCTCCGAAGCGAGGACCGCATGGCCATCCAGATCGCCGAGGACGAGGGGGCGGATGCCCAGGGGATCGCGGACGCCGATCAGCTTCTTGTTGGTGATGGCCACAAGGGCGTAGCCACCCTCGATCTCCCGCAGGGCGTCGATGAAACGGTCCACGAGGCGCGGCCGGCGGGACCGGGCGATCAGGTGCAGGATCACTTCTGAGTCCGAGGTGGACTGGAAGATCCGGCCCTCCGCCACCAGCTGCTGGCGAAGGGTCAGGAAATTGGTCAGGTTGCCATTGTGCGCGAGGGCGATGCCCCCCGTGTCCAGGTCGGCGAACATGGGCTGCACGTTGCGGATGACGCTGCCCCCGGCCGTGGAGTAGCGGGTGTGGCCGATGGCGAAGGATCCCGGCAGGCGCGTGGTCAGGTCCCCGCCGGCGAAGGCGTCGCCGACATAGCCCATGTGTCGTTCGGTATGGAAACCGTTCCCGTCGAAGCTGGCGATGCCGCACGCTTCCTGTCCGCGGTGCTGAAGGGCGTGCAGCCCGAGCGCAGTGACCGCCGAGGCGTCCTCGACATCGAAGACCCCGAAGACGCCGCATTCCAGACGCGGAGCGTCGTCGTCAGGATCCCGGGGTGACCAATGATCGGCGGGGGTTTTCACCAGGGCGTCTCCGCTGCCTTATCGCGATCAGGGGGGGTGGCGCTGTCATATCCCCCGGGGGCCTGCATGTCACCCTCGTGACGCTCCCCAAGGGCGCTGTCGACGGCGTCCCCGACCTTGGGGGCGACCTGTCCGGCCAGGTTCAGCCCCTTGGGGGTCAGGGCTCGGATCAGGTCCGCGGAGCGCGCGGTCAGAGGGTAGAAGAGGGAACCTGTCAGCCAGGACGGCGTATAACCGGCAGGCGTGGCGGCCGTGAACGCCAGGTTGCAGACCCCCAGGAACAGGGTCGCCCGGACCAGGCCGAACGCAAAGCCAATGGCCCGGTCCAGGGCGTTCAGAAGGCGGGCCTGCCGGAGCCCTCCGGCTAGGCCAGCCCCGGCCACCCGGAGCCCAAGATAGGCGCCGGCGAAGAGCAGGAGGAAGGTAAGGGGAGGCGCCGCCCAGTCGGGGTTGATCCAGGAGTCGACAACGGGCTCCATGTGCCTGAAACCCAGGATGGCGACGGCCAGCGCAAGGACGAGGGAGGCGAGGGAAACCAGCTCTTTCAGGGCGCCCTGGAGATACCCCAACCCCGCCGAGATCAGCAGGATGGCCAGAAGGATGATGTCAAAGGGGATCATCCCAGGCTCGTCCAGCCGCCTTCGCCGATCCGGGCCACCGCATCGGCCAGGCGCGCGGCGCCGGTCAGCTTCAGGGCGCCCGGATCCGCGTCCCGGGGGCCAAGGGCCTGGCGGAAGCCCAGCTTGGCGGCCTCCCGCACCCGGGCTTCGGTCCGGCTGACCGCCCGGATCTCCCCCGAGAGGCTGATCTCGCCGAAGACGACGCAGTCCTGCGGCAGGGCGACATCGAGGGCCGAGGAGGCGAGCGCGGCCGCGGCGGCGAGGTCTGCGGCCGGTTCGCTGATCCGCAGGCCGCCAGCGACGTTGAGGTAGACGTCCCGCGCCCCGAGGGAGAGCCCGCAACGGGCCTCCAGGACGGCCAGCACCATGGCGAGGCGACCGGAGTCCCAGCCCACGACGGCCCGGCGTGGCGTGCCATAGGCGGACGGCGCCACCAGGGCCTGAAACTCCACCAGGACGGGTCTTGATCCCTCAATCCCTGCGAAGACGGCGGCGCCGGCGGCCCTTTCACCCGAGGTGTCCAGGAAGAGGGCGGACGGGTTGGCGACTTCCCGCAATCCCGCATCCCCCATCTCGAAGACGCCGATCTCGTCGGTGGCGCCGAAGCGGTTCTTGACGCCCCGCAGGACCCGGAAGGGGTACCCACGCTCGCCCTCGAAGGTCAGCACAGCGTCGACCAGGTGCTCGATGACCCGGGGGCCGGCGATGGCCCCTTCCTTGGTCACGTGACCCACCAGGATCACCGCCACACCCTCCTTCTTGGCCAGGCGCACGAGTTCGGCGGAGGCCGCCCGGACCTGGGTGACGGAACCCGGCGCCGCATCGTGCGCGTCGCTCCAGAGGGTCTGGATGGAATCGATGACCACCAGGTCGAACTTCGATCGCTTCAGGCCGTCGAGGACATTGCGCAGGCTGGTTTCCGCCGCCAGCTGGACGGGTGCGGCCCCCAGGCCCATGCGCTGGGCCCGGCTGCGGACCTGGTCCACGGACTCTTCGCCCGAGATGTAGGCGCAGGAGGCGCCCCGGGTGGCCGCGGCGGCCACGGCCTGCATCAGGAGGGTGGACTTGCCGACCCCCGGGTCACCGCCCACCAGGATGGCCGAGCCCCGGGCGACGCCGCCGCCGCAAACCCGGTCGAACTCCTCGATGCCGGTCTGGATCCGGGGCAGGGCCCGGACCTCGCCTGACAGTCCCTGGAAGTCGAGGCCCCGGGTCCGCGAGGGGCGGCTGGCGGCCAGGGCGCCGGGCGGTCGTATCCCGCTCTCCTCCACCATGGCGTTCCAGGTC
The DNA here is from genome assembly GCA_020401865.1 of Phenylobacterium sp. Taxonomy (GTDB): domain Bacteria; phylum Pseudomonadota; class Alphaproteobacteria; order Caulobacterales; family Caulobacteraceae; genus Phenylobacterium. The sequence continues at coordinate 41,114 of JADCAS010000005.1, forward strand.
CCGCAGGCGGGGCACTGGCCGCTCCAGCGGCTCTGGGAAGCCCCGCAGGACTGGCAGACATAGGTCGCGCCATCTCTGGCCATCGAGGTCTCCTGATTCGCCCGCCGGGATCAGTCTAGCCCCGGTTGCGTCAGGAACGGACATAGCTCCGGCGCGCCCGGGTGCTCAGCCGGACCAGGCACTCGTGCGCCACGGTGTCGGTCGCGGCGGCGAGGTCATCGACCGGCAGGTTGGGGCCCATCAGTTCGACGCGGTCGCCCGGTTTGGCCGGCGTCTCCCCGATCTCGATGGCGAGGAGATCCATATTGATGATCCTCACCGGCCGGCGGGCGCCCGCGAACCAGGCCTCGGCTCGTCCGCCACCCCGGCGCAGAAGCCCGTCTGCATAGCCGGCGGCGACGACGGCGATCCGGGTGGAGCGCGCCATCCTCAGGCCCGATCCGTAGCCGAGCCACTCCCCCGCCTCGACGGTGCGCACATAAAGAACCGGCGCGTCCAGGGTCGCGACGGCCTCGATCCGGGGATCCGGTCGCTCGAAGGGACCGCCACCGAAGAGGCTGACACCCGGACGCACCATGTCGAACCGCCACTCCGGGCCCAGGAAGGTTCCAGCGGAGGCGGCGAGGCTGGCCGGAAGGTCGGGGAGCCAGCTTCGGGCTTCACGGAACCGAGCCAATTGCAGGGCGTTCCTCGGGTCCCCCGGAAGGGTGGCCGACCCGAGGTGGCTCATCAACAGCACCGGCTTCAACCCTGCGGAACCGCCGCGGGCGATCCCGGCAAGATCATCCGGGGATAGACCCTGGCGGTTCATGCCGGTGTCCACATGCAGGCCGACGGCCAGCTGTGGTCCGGCCTGCCGTGCGGCCTCCACCTGGCCGGGGTCGGCGAGTATGGGGATGAGGTCAGAACGCCGGACGCGCTCGGCGGTCCCGGGTACAAGGCCGTCGAGGACGAAGATCCGCGCGGGCCGCGTTTCCCCAAGACCCTTCCTCAGGGCCTCGCCCTCATCCAGCCGGGCCACGAAGAAGGACCGTGCGCCGGACTCCCACAGTCGTCGTGAAACCCGGGCGGCGCCCAGCCCGTAGCCGTCCGCCTTGACCACCGGGGCGACCTCGGCCCCGGCTGCGACGGCGCTCAGGGTCCGGAAATTCCGGTCCAGGGCGGCGAGGTCAACCGTCAGGCGGGCGCGGTGGGGCATCGCGCGGACATATCCAAAGCCGGTCGCCGGGGCTAGCGGATGTCGTACCGGCCTGGATCCCGGGCGAGGTTGCCGAACTTGGTGATCTCTTCATTGTACGAGAGTTTCACCGTCCCGATCGGACCATGCCTCTGTTTGCCGATGATGATCTCGGCCATGCCGGAAACCTTGTCCATGTTCTCCTGCCAGGTCAGGTGCTCGGGCGTTCCCTCGCGGGGCTCCAGGCGCGAGAGGTAATAGCTTTCCCGGTAGATGAACATGACCATGTCGGCGTCCTGCTCGATGGAGCCGGACTCCCGCAGGTCCGCCAGCTGGGGCTTCTTGTCCTCGCGGTTCTCGACCTGGCGCGACAGCTGAGACAGGGCGATCACGGGGACGTTCAGTTCCTTGGCCAGGGCCTTGAGGCTCTGGGTGATCATCGAGACTTCCTGGACGCGGTTGTCGTTGCGGCTCTCCCCGCTGGTGATCAGCTGGAGGTAGTCGACGAAGATCACGTCCAGACCATGCTGACGCTTGAGGCGTCGCGCCCGGGCGGCCAGCTTGGCGATGGAAAGGCCGCCGGTGGCGTCGATGTGCAGAGGCGCTTCCTGGATCTCGAGGGCGGCCTCGCGGATGCGGGCGAACTCCGAGGCGTCGATCTCGCCTTTGCGAAGCCGGTCGCCGGAGACGCCCGAGACCTCGGCCAGAAGGCGCATGGCCAGCTGCTCGGCCGACATTTCAAGCGAGAAGAAGGCGACGACGCCCCCGGAGACCGTCTTGCGAGATCCGTCGGGCTGGGGCTCCCACGCATAGTGCCGGGCGATGTGAAAGGCGATGTTGGCTGCGAGGGAGGTCTTCCCCATGGAGGGGCGGGCCGCCAGAATGACCAGGTCGGAGGGATGCAGACCGCCGATCTTCTGGTCGAGATCGATCAGTCCGGTGGACAGACCCGCCAGGCCCCCGTCTCGCCGATGGGCTTCGGCGGCCATCTCCAGGGCGCCGCCAAGGGCGTCGACGAAGGAGATGAAGCCCTGCGAGGCGCCGCCGGTCTCGGCAAGGGAATAGAGGCTGGCCTCGGCCTCCTCGATCTGGTCCAGGGCCGTCTGGGCGTCTTCGGGCGCCTGGGCGCGCACCGTGATCTCGCCGCCAATCCGGATCAGGTCCCGGCGGAGGGCAAGGTCATAGATGGCGCGGGCGTAGTCGGGGGCGTTGGCGGCGGGCGGGGCGCGGTCGACGAGATCGGCGAGATAGCGGACTCCGCCCAGGGCCTCGAAGGCCGGGTCGCGGCTGAACTGCTCGGCCAGCAGGATGGGCTCGGCCAGCTGTCCCTTGCGGATCTGGGTCTGGATGGTGGCGAAGAGCCGCTGGTGGAAGGGCTCATAGAAGTGCCGGGGCTCCAGGTTGTCCCCGAGCCGCTCGAAGGCGGCGTTGTCGTAGAGAAGGGACCCCAGCAGCGCCTGTTCGGCCTCCACATTGGCCGGTGGGTGGGGAATGTCCACGTCATTGACGGGGGGGACGAGATCGAGAGCCGGAGCGAGCGCCATCCCGTCAGAATAGCCTGCGGCGGGGGTCCGGGTCACGACGCGCCCGGGCGCGATGCACAGGTATTCTCAACCTGTGGAAAAGGATCGCCGGGCCCGGGGTTTCCGGGCCCGGAGGGGGACCTTACCAGTTGTAGCTCAGGCGGGCGTAGACGTAGCGCCCGTTGAAACCGAAGGGCGAGAAGTTCGGGAAGGCGACCGGTCCGTTGGTGTTGACGTTGGTCGGGGTCCGGTTGGGATACTCGTCCAGGGCGTTGCTGACGCCCAGGGCGATGCCCACGCCGCCTTCGCTGTTCCAGCGGCCCTCCACGTCCAGGAGGACGTGCTCGCCGACCTTGTAGTCGAGGGCCGGGTTGTTGCTGGGTGAAAGAACGTCGCCATACCGGGTCAGCTTGCCGGAGAGGCCGAAGTCGCCGCGGCTCCAGTCTACGTTCAACACGTACTTGGAGGCCGGGGTGCCTTCCTCGAAGGTGAGCCGGTTGGCCCGGTCGAAGAGGGGCGGCGGCACGGGGAGGGACTCCAGCACGCTTGTCTTCGGCACGGCAGTGACATCGGTGCTGTTGAAATTGGCCGCGCCGGTGACATCAAGGTCGCCGAACCCGCCCATGTCCCAGCGATACCGGGCCACGATGTCGAGGCCGGTCGTTTCGGTGTTGACCCCGTTGATGAAGAAGCGCGCGGCGCCAAGCTGGGCGTTGGTGCCCGGCGGGTTGATCAGGCCGCAGATCGCCTGGGCCGTGGGCGTGCCGGTCGGATTGCACTGGATGTTCTCGGAGAGGACGATCCGGTTGTCGATATCGATCCGATAGGCGTCGATCGTGGCCTCGAAGGCGCCGGTGCGGAACACCAGGCCCAAAGAATAGTTCACCGACTCCTCCGGCTGCAGGGCCTTGCCGCCCAGCGACTTCGCCACCGCGCTGGTGGCGGGGAAGGTGCCCACCTCGACCGGGGTGCTGACGCCATTGATCGCCAGGAAGTTGGTGGAGGTCGCCGTGAAAAACTGCTGCTGCAGGGCCGGGGCGCGGAAGCCCGTGGCGAGGGTGCCGCGGATGGCGAGGGCGTCATTGAAGTCGTAACGTCCGGAGATCTTGCCGGTCGTCTTCGAGCCGAAGTCTGAATAGTTCTCGTACCGGACCGCCGCCGCCACGCCGAAGGCGTCAGTCACGGGCAGGTCGAGGTCGGCGTAGACCGACTGAGAGTTCCGGTCCTTGTCCACCTCGTTGCCGGGCTGGAAGCCGGGGAAGCCCTGGGACCCCGCCGCCTTGCCCGTTACGCCGCCGAAGACCCAAGAGGCCCGTTCACCCTGGGTGATCTGGTAGCTCTCGCGGCGGAACTCCACGCCGAGGGCCAGGTTCGCAGGCTTCGCGAGGCCGAAGTCGAGGGGCCGCGAACCGCCGATCTGGGCCACCAGTTGGTCGTACCGCATCTTGCCGGCGTCGAAGTCGGTCGGCGAGCCGGCGCCCATGGAGGCGTTGACCGAGTCCCGGACCCCGTAATGGACCTGGTTGTAGCCATAGACCAGGCCGGCATCGATCTCGAAGCCAGCCAGGCTGCCGCGCAGGCCGCCGGCGGCGCTGTAGTCGGTGATGTCTGTCGTGATCAGCGGCAGGAAGCCGATCGGCCAGATGGACGGCACATTGTTAGGGTTGTTGGCTAGGCGCGGAAAGGCTGCGCTGTCCGTCTTGCGCTTCTGATAGCCGCCGAAGCCGTACAGGTCCCACTCCTCGTTCAGGGGCTTGCCGGCGTTGGCGTAGACCGTGATCTGGTCCACCTGGGGATCGCCGAAGCGCGAGGTCACCTTGCTGGGAGTGATGCGCGGGTCGAGGTCGCCCCGGCTGGTCGGGTTCCGGAACAGATACTCGCCGCTGACGGTCAGGAAGCCGTCGGAGCCCAGCTTGAAGCCCTGCCAGCCCGTCGCCGTGAAGGTGGGTCCGTCGTTCTTGTCGCGCCCCTTGAGATCGCGGGCCGTCCGGACCCGGGTGTCATAGACGCCGTAGGTGACCGAGGCGGAGCCGCCCTCATCCGCCTCGCGCAGGCGCATGTTGACAACGCCGGCGATGGCGTCCGAGCCGTACTGCGCCGAGGCGCCGTCCCGCAGGACCTCGATGCGGTCCACGGCGACCGTCGGGATGGAGTTCAGGTCGACGGCGGCCGATCCCCGGCCGATCGAGCCATTCACGTTGACCAGGGCCGACGAGTGCCGGCGCATGCCGTTGATCAGCACCAGGGTCTGGTCAGGCGCCAGGCCGCGCAGGGTGGCCGGACGGACGCTGTCCGTGCCGTCGGTGATGGAAGGGCGGGGAAAGGTCATGGAAGGCGCCACAGCCGCCAGGGCCGTGGCCATTTCCGTGTTGCCCTGACGGGTCAGGGCTTCGGTGGAGATCACATCGACGGGGGCCAGGGTCTCGAGCCGGGTGCGGCCCTCGGTCCGGCTGCCGGTGACGACCAGCTCCTCGACCTCACCGGCGGGTTCGGCGGCCTGAGCGGCGCCGGCCAGAAGCGAGACCGCGGACACGGCCGCGAAGAGAGCGTTGCGATGCAGCATGGGGATTTCCATTGAAACGTTCGGACGGGGAGTTCCGCTTGGGTAAATCTAGCCTGTGTTGCCAGGAAGTGGTGTCACGGAAATGCAACAACCCGGACGGCAATGGCGCCATGGCCGAAAGGAAAAAGGGCGCGGACCCCCGGGGGAATCCACGCCCTTCAACGCATCGGGATGCAACCGGGATCAGTCCCCGTAATCGCCGTCCTGCTGGCCGGCGCCGCCTTCAAGCAGGTCCTGGGCCGTCTCTTCAGCCGCCGCACGCTCTTCGGCGAACTGCGACTCGATCACGTTCTCACCGCGAGCCTGGCGGTCGGCCTCGTCCTCGGAGCGCGCAATGTTGAGAGTGACGCTTACAGTGACTTCGGCGTGCAGCCTCACCTTCACCTCATGGAGGCCCAGGGTCTTGATCGGCTTGTCGAGAACGACCATCGACCGTTCAACCTTGCCGCCGGCGTCGTTGATGATGTCGGCGACGTCCCGGCCGCTGACCGAGCCGTAAAGCTGGCCGCTCTCGCCCGCCTGGCGGATCAGGATGTAGGCGGTTCCGTCCAGGCTTTCACCGGACTTGGCGGCCTGTTCCCGGGCGCGTTGGTTCCGGGCTTCAAGCTCGGCGCGCTGGGCTTCGAACACCTTCATGTTGGAGGCGTTCGCGCGAAGCGCCTTGCCACGGGGCAGGAGGAAGTTGCGGGCGAAACCGTCCTTGACGGTGACCACGTCGCCCAGGGCGCCGCGGCCTTCGACCCGCTCCAGAAGAATGACCTTCATTTCGGGGTCTCCTTACTTCACGACATAGGGAAGGAGGGCGAGGAAGCGGGCGCGCTTGATGGCGCGGGCCAGTTCACGCTGCTTCTTCGCAGACACGGCGGTGATGCGCGACGGCACAATCTTGCCGCGCTCGGAAATGTAGCGCTGCAGGAGCTTGACGTCCTTGTAGTCGATCTTCGGCGCGCCGGCTCCCGAGAAGGGGCAGACCTTGCGGCGGCGGAAGAAGGGGCGGCGGGCGCCCGCGGCGGGCGCGGCGGCGGTTTCGTCGGTCATGGTCTCGGCCTCGGATCTCAGTAGGCGTCTTCGCGACGGGTTTCACGCTCGCGCTCGCGGTCGCGGCGGGCGAGGATGGGCGACAGTTCCAGGTCCAGTTCCTCGACCCGGATCGTCAGGTAGCGGAGGACGTCCTCGTTGATGGAGAGCTGGCGCTCCAGCTCCTTAACGGCCGCCGGCGGGGCGTCGAGGGCCAGGAGGGAATAGTGACCCTTGCGGTTCTTCCGGATCCGATAGGTCAGGTTGCGCAGGCCCCAGTACTCGATCTTGGCCACGGCGCCGCCGTGTTCCTCGATGATTGCCTTGATCTGGTCGTTCAGGGCTTCAGCCTGCTGCGGCGAGATGTCCTGCCGCGAAATGACGACGTGCTCGTAGAGCGCCATGTATCCTTCATCCCATGTGGAGGGCGGCGCGTCCGACGGCGGGTGACCGGCGGAAACGATGGATCCCGGGCTGGCGGACGGGGCTTTCCCGTCCCTTTGGCGCTCCAACCCGTGACCGCCTTCCGTTGAAGCGCCGGTCCATAGAGGAAAGCCCGGGCCGGCGCAAGGAAGTCAGGCCGACGCGCCGGCGTATCCGATGTTACTTCAGCTTGCCGGGTTACTTCAGCTTGCCGGCCTTCCAGGCCTTCACCGCCGAGAGGGTCTGGTTGACGTGATCGTTGGCGTCGAGGTTCTCGTAGGCGTGGATGACCTTCCCGTTCGGGGCGATCACATAGGAGACCCTGCCGGACAGCCCCGGCATGGCCATGCCCTTCATGGAGAGCGGGGCGTCATATCGCTTGGCGATCGCCGCGCCGGGATCGGCCGCGACCGGGAACTTGCCCCCGCAGCTCTTGGTATCTTTTGAGAACTCGGCAAGGCGCTCTGTCTTGCCGGACGTCACGCCGATTACGGTTGCGCCGAGGGCGCGGAACTCATCAACGGCCTCGGAGAACAGGCGGGCCTCCAGGTTGCATCCCGCCGTGTAGGCCGAGGGGAAGAAGTAGAGCACGACCGGGCCCTTCTTGAGGTTGTCCGCGAGCTTGTATGTGAACGGAGCGCCGGCCAGGTAGGCGGGCGCGCTGAAGTCCGGCGCCTGGACCCCGGGGGCAAGCTTGGCCGCCGCAGGGCAAGCCGCCATGGCGAGAGCGGCGGCGATCAGGGTGGAGCGAAGCATTGAAAATCCTCCGGGACGGTCGAAACGACTGCCAAATGGGATGGCTTTGGGCTACTGCACGCCGGTCGATCAGTGCGTCCGGACGGCGCGGAAATCTCACAGGCCCAGATATAGGATGACCAGCCCGCTATTGCGACCGGTTCTTGGGACCCTCGACCTGCCGGACCTGCCGGGTCACTACCGGGGCAAGGTGCGCGAGAACTACGATCTTGCAGACGGTCGCCGGGTCATCATCGCCACGGATCGCCTCTCCGCCTTCGACCGAATTCTCGCGGTCATTCCTTACAAGGGCCAGGTCCTTACGCAGACTGCCCGGTTCTGGTTCGAGAAGACCGCGGATATCTGCCCGAACCACGTGCTGGAGTACCCGGATCCGAATGTGGTGGTGGGACGCCGGCTCAACATCCTGCCCGTGGAGATCGTGGTGCGCGCCTACCTCGCCGGGACGACCGGCACCTCCATCCTCACCCTGTACCGCCAGGGCGCCCGCCAGATGTACGGCGTGCGTCTCCCCGATGGCCTGGCCCCGAACGCGCGCCTGCCCGAACCCATTATCACCCCGACCTCGAAGGCGTTTGACGGCGGGCACGACGAACCCCTCAGCCCCGCGCAGATCCTGGAGCAGGGCCTTCTGACCCCTGGCCAATGGGACCAGGTCTCGGCCTACGCCCTGGCGCTCTTCGCGCGGGGGCAGGCCCTGGCGTCCGAGCGAGGCTTGATCCTGGTCGACACCAAGTACGAGTTCGGGCTTGATCCTGACGGAAGGATCATTCTCGCCGACGAGATTCACACGCCGGATTCCAGCCGTTACTGGATGGCCGACAGCTATGCCGCCCGGTTCGCCGCCGGTGAGCGGCCCGAGAGCTTCGACAAGGATTTTGTGCGGAACTGGGTGGCGGAGCGCTGCGACCCCTATGTCGACCCCATCCCGCACATCCCGCCGGAGATGATCGAGCAGACCTCGGACGTCTATGTCGACGCCTATCGCAGGATCACGGGCCTGGCCTTCCAGGCGCCGCCCCCCGGCGAGGATATCGCCTCGCGGGTTCGCCGGAACCTTGCCCGCTACGTCGTCTGAACTCCGCCCAGCCCGCCTTCTTCCGATCCGGACGCCTCCCATGACCGAGCAGCCCTTCTTCCTCCGCGACGGCGCCGCCTTCCTGCCGCAGGCCTCTGGCCGCGGCCCCTGGAACCCGCAGTCCCTGCATGGCCGGGTCGTCATAGGTCTGATGGGCCACGCCCTGGAAAGCGCGTTTGGCTCGGACGACTTCATCCCGGCCCGCCTCACCGTGGACATGTATCGCCTGCCTAACTTTGATCCGATCGAGGTGAAGACCACCCTGATCCGCGAGGGCGGACGCATCCGCATGGCCGAGGCCGAGCTGTTCTCGGGGGGCAAGAGCTCGGCGAAGGCGTCCTGCCAGTTTCTTCGGCGGACGGAGAATCCCCCGGGCAAGATCTTGAGTCCCCCGGGGTGGAACGCGCCCCACCCGGACTCTATTCCCGACCCGGATCCCGCCACCGCGCCCATGGGGCGGATGTGGGCGGTCAGGCCCATCAAGGGCGGCTTCGGCGCGGAAGGCGAGCGGCAGATCTGGATGCGCGAGGTCCGGGAACTGGTCGGGGGTGTTCCCCTGACCCCCTTCCAGCGGGTCGCCGTCGCCTCGGACTTCGTCAGCCCCTTCGCCCACGCGTCGTCAGATCAGGGTCTGGGCTACATCAACACCGACGTGACCGTGTACCTGCACCGTCTGCCTGTGGGTGAGTGGGTGGGGTTCCGATCCGTCAACCACCAGGCCACGGATGGCGTCGCCGTCGGAGAATGCTGGCTCTACGACTCCGAAGGCTCTCTCGGCTTCGCCAGCTGCGCGGCCCTGGCCCAGAAGCGTGCGCCGCGCTGAGCGACCTCAATCGCCCTTCAGGTCGGGGTCCAGGGTCTGGCCCTCGTCGAGGGGCACCCCGAAGGTGTTCAGGATCATCGAGACCTGGGTGTACTGGCCGACAGTGAAGACAAGGTCCATGCACTGCTTCTCGCTGAAGCGGGCGCGCAACGCCGTCCAGGTCGCCTCGGTGATGAACTTGTCGTGGTGCAGTTCGTCCGTCGCGCGAAGCAGGAGCCGGTCGTCCTCGGACCACTCAGGCGCATCCGCGCCCTGCTTGATCCGGGGGATTTCCGTCGATGTCAGGCCATCCCTCAGACCGATCTCCACATGCTGGGTCCACTCGTAGCCGGATTTGCACAGGTATCCGACGCGCAGGATCACCAGCTCGCGCTGACGTGGCGGCAGGTCGTTTCGGCGCGACAGGACGTAGTTTCCCCAGGTCAGGAAGGCCCGGGCGGCCTTCGGCGCACGGACCAGGGTGCGGAAGATATTGAGGACCCGGCCCTGGGCGGCCATGGGCGCCGTGATCTCCCTCTGGTCGGCGTCCATCTCGGAGTCGGTCAGGGGCGGGATGCGGGGGGAGGACAGGCGCATGTCTCGGGTCTCCGGACGGCTCAGGCGCGCATGAGGAAGGGGATCATCTGGGCGATCAGCAAGAGGCCCAGGGCGATCAGGAGAATCCGGCCCAGGAGGCGATTACGGCGGATCCGCGCGGCCTCCTTTTCATCGGAACTTGGAGTAACTGGATCAGACATTCTCTCGCCTATCTCGTGGGTTCGACCAGGATTTTCACGTGTGCTTCCGGATCCCCAAGGGTCACGAAGGCCTCCGCCACACCCTCCAGTCCGACCTTGCCGGTCACCACGCCGGAGACATCGATCACGCCCTCCGAGATCTGGCGCAAGGTGTGAGCGAATTCGTCGGGCGTGTAGCCGAAGACGAAGGTCAGCTCCATCTCCTTGGTGATGGCGATGGCCGGTTCGATCTTGTCCGTCTCCATGCAGACGCCAGCGACCACGATCTGGGCGCCGGCAGGGGAGGCCTCGATCAGGGTCTGCAGGATGCCTGGGGCCCCCACGCACTCGAAGACCACCGGGCGACCGAAGGTCTTGCCCATCATCCGCGCCATGGACTGAGCCGCGCGCTGCACGGGAACGCCGTAGCTCTCCCACCGGGCATGGGGGCTCTCCTTCGAGGGATCGATGACGAGGTCGGCTCCCAGCCTCTCCGCGGACGCCCGGCGGCGGGGGGAATAGTCCGTGGCGATGACGGGCCCCTGACCCCGCGCCTTCAGGGCGGCGATGACCGCCAGTCCGACAGGGCCGCAGCCGATCACCATGCAGACGGAGTCTCGATCGAGGCGGGCCATCGCCACGGCGTGCTCGCCTACGGCAAAGGGCTCCGTCAGGGCCGCCTGGTCGGTGGGAAGGCCGTTGGGCACCTCCAGAACCATGGATTCGGTCAGGAGCATGCGCTCGGCGAACCCGCCGGGGAGGCGGTTCGAGTAGCCGAGGGACTCAAATCCCGTCTCCGTCAGAGTGATCGGCACGGACACGACTCTGGCGCCGGTGCGGATGCTTTTGGGAGATCCCGGGCCGTGATCCAGCACCTCGGCGCAGAACTCATGGCCGAAGACGGTGTCCGCAGCAGGATCGAAGCCCGTCCCGAAGCCGCCGCTGGCCCGGGTCGCGGTTTCGATCATGTGTTCCATGTGGTGCAGGGCGTGGAGGTCCGATCCGCAGATTCCGCAGGCCAGGGTCCGGACCAGGATCTGTCCCGGGCCGGGCGAGAGGTCCGCGACCTCGTCGCAGACAAGCTGCTTGTTGCGGCGGATGACGGCGCGCATGATCCCTCCCTCGGGTTCTCTCTGCCGGGGTCATCATGGCCCCCGGCGCCTCGGAACGCCAGAGGCGCGTCGGCTTGCCGCGCAACGCTTGATCGCCTAACCCTCGCCCGTCATCCGCATCTGGGAGGAGCGCCGGTCATGAGTCTCGCCTTTCTGTTTCCCGGCCAGGGAAGCCAGGCCGTCGGCATGGGCGCCGACCTCGCCGCCGCCTTCGCCCCGGCGCGAGAGGTTTTCCAGGAAGTCGATGAGGCCTTGGGCCAGAAGCTCTCGACCCTGATGCGTGAAGGGCCAGAGGATCAGTTGACCCTGACGGAGAACGCCCAGCCGGCGCTCATGGCCGTCAGCCTCGCGGTGATCCGCACCCTCGAGCGGGAGTTCGGGGTCGGGATCGAGCGCGCCGCCTTCGTGGCGGGACACTCCCTGGGCGAATACTCCGCACTCTGCGCGGCTGGCGCCCTGTCCCTTGCCGATACCGCCCGCCTCCTGAAGCTGCGCGGCCAGGCCATGCAGCGGGCCGTTCCGGTGGGCGAGGGGGCCATGGCCTCCCTGATCGGCCCGAAGACGGACCTGGCCCTCGCCGAGGCCGCCGCCGCCGCCGGCTCGGCCGTGGGGGTCTGCGTGGTGGCCAATGACAACAACGCCGGGAACGTCGTCATCTCGGGCGCGAAGGCGGCGGTCGATCTGGCGATCGAGAAGGCCAAGGAACTCGGCGCCCGGGCGATCCCGCTCAATGTGTCCGCACCCTTCCACTGCCCCCTCATGCAGCCGGCCGCCGATGAGATGGCCGCCGCCCTCGCCGCCGCGGGCATCCACGCGCCCCGGGCGCCGCTTGTGGCGAATGTCACGGCCCGGCCGACCCTGGACCCTGAGACGATCCGGAGACTGCTGGTCGAGCAGGTTACGGGCCGGGTCCGCTGGCGGGAGAGCCTGATCTGGCTGGCCGGGGAGGGCGGGGTGACCCAGTTTGCCGAGGCGGGCGCCGGCAAGGTCCTGACCGGCATGGTCAAGCGCATCGCCCCGGACGCCGAGGCTTCCGCCCTGAACGCCCCCGCTGATCTCGAAGCCTTCGCCGCAAGCCTCTGAGGAGACTGATCATGTTCGACCTGACGGGAAGGACCGCCCTGGTCACCGGAGCTACCGGCGGGATTGGCGCCGAGATCGCCCGGGCGCTCTACGCCGCCGGAGCGCATGTCGTGCTGTCCGGTACGCGGGAAGCTGTCCTGGCCGACCTGGCCTCGGAGCTTGGCGGCCGCACCAGCATTGTTCCGGCGAACCTCTCGGATGCTGCGGCCGTCGACGGCCTGATCGGCCTCGCCGAGGCCGCCGCCGGCCAGGTGGACATCCTGGTCGCCAACGCCGGCATCACCCGGGACGGCCTCCTTCTGAGGATGAAGGACGAGGACTGGGAGCAGGTTCTCAAGGTCAATCTCGAAAGCTATTTCAGGCTGTCCCGAGCCGCCCTTCGGGGCATGATGAAGCGGCGGTTCGGCCGGATCATCGGAATCACCTCTGTCGTGGGCGTCATGGGCAATCCGGGGCAGGCCAACTACGCCGCCTCCAAGGCCGGCATGATCGGGTTCTCCAAGTCCCTGGCCCAGGAAGTCGCCACCCGCGGGGTGACGGTGAATTGCGTGGCGCCGGGGTTCATCGAGAGCCCGATGACCGACGCCCTCAACGAGGCGCAGAAGAGCCAGATCCTGGGAACAATACCTTCCGGCCGGCTCGGATCCGGCGCGGATGTTGCGGCGGCCTGCGTCTACCTGGCCAGCGATGAGGCCGGCTACATGACGGGTCAGACCCTGCACATAAACGGCGGTATGGCCATGATCTGACCGGCTGGCCTCATCGGGGGGAGCATGCTACCACCCTCCACATCGGTGAGGCCCCGGGTCTCAATCCCGCGTCCGGGAACGGTTGACATCAGGTCGTCGGTCGCGGAAGGAACAACTGAACAACAGGGACCCCAACGTATGTCCGATATCCTTGAACGCGTCCGCAAGATCGTCATCGAGCACCTCGACGCCGATCCCGAGAAGGTGACCGAAAAGGCCAGCTTCATCGATGACCTGGGCGCCGACAGTCTCGACAATGTCGAGCTGGTGATGGCCTTCGAAGAAGAATTCGACATCGAGATTCCGGACGACGCCGCCGAGCACATCCAGACCGTGGGTGATGCGGTGAAGTTCATCGGAGAACGCCTGGGCGGCTGACGCCTCCTGGCCGTCGACGACCTGACCGCCGCGTCCCTTCGCCGAGACGCGGCGGTTTGCATTTGCGGAGGGCGCCATGCGTCGAGTCGTGGTTACGGGAATCGGCCTCCTCACCCCGCTGGGGCAGGGCCGGGAGATCACCTGGAAGGCCATCCTGGCCGGCAGGTCGGGCGCAGACCGGATCACAACCTTCGATCCCGAAGGCTACGCCTGCCAGATCGCGTGCGAGGTCCCCCGCGTGGATGGACGCGGTGGCGGCGGGCCGGATGTGGAGGGCTCTTTCGATCCCGACTCGACGTTGCCGCCCAAGGACCAGCGGCGAGTGGACGACTTCATCCTCTACGCCATCGCGGCCGCCGACGAGGCCGTCGCTGACTCCGGCTGGAAGCCGGAGACGGCCGAGGATTATGAGCGCACCGGCGTGATCATCGGCTCCGGCATCGGCGGTCTGTCCACCATCGCCGACACGGCCATCGAGCTGCACGAGAAGGGCCCCCGCAGGGTCAGCCCCTTCTTCATCCCTTCGGCCCTGATCAACCTCGCCTCGGGACAGGTTTCGATCCGCCATGGCTTCAAGGGGCCGAATCATTCGGTCGTCACGGCCTGCGCCACAGGGGCCCACGCCATCGGCGACGCCGCCCGGATGATCCGCTACGGCGACGCCGACGTCATGGTGGCCGGGGGCGCCGAGGCTTCGATATGCCCTATCGGTATCGCGGGCTTCATCGCCTGCCGGGCCATGTCCACCAGCTTCAACGACGCCCCTGAAAAGGCCAGCCGGCCTTACGACAAGGACCGGGACGGCTTCGTCATGGGGGAGGGCGCCGGCATCCTCATTCTCGAGGAACTCGAGCACGCCCGGGCCCGGGGTGCGAAGATCTACGCCGAGGTCGCAGGGTACGGCATGGCCGGCGACGCCTATCACATCACCGCACCCGCCGAGGATGGCGACGGCGGCTTCCGGGCCATGCGCGCGGCCGTGCGGGACGCCGGTGTCGCTCCCTCGCAGGTGGACTACATCAACGCCCATGGCACCTCGACCCCGCTGGGTGACGAGATCGAGCTCGGGGCCGTGACCCGCCTGCTTGGCGACGCCGCCGCCCGGGCGACCATGAGTTCGACCAAGTCCGCCACCGGCCATCTCCTGGGCGCCGCCGGCGCCATAGAGGCCGCCTTCACCTGCCTGGCCATCCGCGATCAGGTGGCGCCGCCGACGATTAACCTGGACAATCCCTCGGTCGAGACGGTGGTGGATCTGGTCCCCCACACGGCCAAGCCGATGAAGATCGATGTGGCGGTGTCGAACAGCTTCGGTTTCGGCGGCACCAACGCCTCGCTCGTCCTCAAGAAGGTCCCGTGAGGCGCAGACTCTGGTCGACGCGGCGCCGGAGGATCGGGGCCGCCGTCGTTGGGCTTGGCGTCGCTGTTCTTGCGATCGGCCTCCTGGTGATCCTTGGCCCGGGGCCCCGGGCCCGGTCAGGAGCTGAGACCCTGGTCCAGATACCCCGGGGTTCAGGCGTCTCTGGGGTGGCGGCGGCCCTGGAGGCGGCGGGGGTCGTCCGGTCTGCGACAGTCTTCCAGTTGGTCGCGCGGGCGACCGGCGCCGGCGGGTCACTGAAGGCCGGAGAGTACGCCATTCCCAGTCGGGCCTCGATGATGGCCGTCCTGTCCGACCTCGAGGCGGGTCGCACCATCGCCCGCAGCGTCACCCTGCCGGAGGGACTCACCTCGGCCATGATCGTCCGGGAACTCCGCGCGGTCGACTGGCTGACCGGAGAGGTCGAGGTCCCTGAGGAGGGGGTCCTCCTGCCGGAAACCTACCGGGCCGAGCGGGGGGATACCCGTCAGTCCCTTCTCGATCGCATGAGGGCGGACCAGCAGGCGCTGCTCGACCGGCTTTGGGCGTCCCGCCAGCCCGGCCTGCCCCTGGCCTCGCCCCAGGAGGCGGTCATCCTGGCCTCCATCGTGGAAAAGGAGACGGGGCAGGCTGACGAGCGCCGTCGCGTCGCCGCCGTCTTCATCAACCGCCTCAGGCTGGGAATGCGCCTGCAGAGCGATCCCACCGTGATCTACGCCGTGAGCCGGGGTGAGCCTCTGGGTCGCGGGATCAGGGCGTCGGAGCTGGCAGACCGCAGTCCCTGGAACACCTATGCCCATGCGGGCCTGCCTCCGACCCCGATCGCCAATCCGGGGCGCGCCTCCCTTGAAGCCGTCCTGGACCCGCTCGAGACCCGGGAGATTTTCTTCGTGGCGGATGGCTCCGGCGGGCATGCCTTCGCCGAGACGCTGGAAGCCCATAACGCCAATGTCGCCCGGTGGCGGCGCATCGAACGCGCACAGGGAGGCGGCGGCTGACATGTCGCAACTGAGCGGAATGACCGGATTCGGCCGGACCGAGGGCGGCGGCGGCGGCTGGAGCTGGGTGGTGGAGGCCAGGTCCGTGAATGGCCGCAGCCTCGAAGTGCGCTTCCGGGGTCCGCCCGGATTCGACTCCCTGGAGCGGGCGACCCGGGACGCGGCCCAGGCGCGCTTCCAGAGGGGCCAGGTCTCGGTCACGGTCACCGCACGGCGTCTGGAGGCGGAGGCGCCCCTCCGCATCAACCACGAGCTTGCCCGGACCCTCCTCGACGCCGGCGAACCCTGGATCCGCGAGGGCCGGGTGTTGCGCCCGACCCTGGATGGTCTCCTGTCTCTTCGCGGCGTGATCGAGGCCGAACCGGCCGAGACCGATCCCGAAGCCCTCGCAGAGATCAACGCCCTTCTGGTCGCGGCGATGACAGAGGCCCTCGATGCGCTGAAGGCGGCGCGGCTGGAGGAGGGCGGGCAGCTCAGCGGGGTCCTGTTCCAGCTTCTCGACGAGGTCGAAGCTCTGGTGGCGCGCGCGGGGCGCCTCGCCGGTGACCAGACCGAGGCGATCCGCGGCCGGTTCCAGCGGCGGCTGTCTGAACTGGCGGGAGAAGGCTCCGATGTCGCCGAGCGCGCCTTCCTTGAGGCGGCCACGCTTGCGGTGAAGGCGGACGTCCGGGAAGAGCTGGACCGGCTGGGGGGTCACCTGGCCAGCGCCCGCTCGCTTCTGTCGGACGGCGGAGCGGCGGGTCGGCGTCTTGACTTCCTGACCCAGGAATTCATGCGCGAGGCCAACACCCTCTGTTCAAAGGCCGCGATCGCCGACCTGACCCGGACCGGGCTGGACCTGAAGGCTGCGATCGATCAATTCCGGGAACAGGTCCAGAATGTGGAGTGAATCATGAGCCTGACAGATGCGGCCCGTCCCTGGGAGGTTCAGAGGCGAGGCCTTCTGCTGCTCGTTTCCAGCCCTTCCGGCGCCGGCAAGACCTCCCTCTCCCGGCGGCTCGTGTCCGACCATGATGACCTTGTCCTGTCGATCTCCGCCACGACCCGCGCCCCTCGCCCCGGTGAGGAGGAGGGCCGCGAGTACTATTTCGTGTCCCCGGAGCGCTTCGAGGAAATGGTCGAGGGCGGTCAGCTCCTGGAGTGGGCCCATGTTCACGACAACCGCTACGGCACGCCCAAGGCGCCTGTCGAAGCGGCCCTCGCTGCAGGGCGGGACGTACTCTTCGACATCGACTGGCAGGGCGCGGCGCAGGTGCGCCAAGCCATGCCCGAGGACAGCGTGAGCATCTTCGTCCTGCCGCCGAGCTGGGCCGACCTCGCCCGGCGTCTCAACGCGCGGGCGCAGGATTCTGACCTGGTGATCCATCGCCGGCTGGAGCGGGGCCGTGAGGAGATCACCCACTGGGAGGACTATGACTACGTCATTGTGAACAAGAACTTCGACCGCGCCTATGCCGACCTCGGCCATATCTACCGGGCGGAGCGCATGAAGCCGGGCCGCAATCCCTGGCTGCCGGACTTTGTCGCCCGGCTGGGGTCCGAACCCCTTTCCTGATCCCGGAGCCACTGATGAAAACCCGAAAGCTTGGCCCCTTCGAGGTGTCCGAAATCGGCCTGGGCTGCATGAGCCTGTCGCACGCCTATGGTCCGCCGCCGCCCCGGCAGCAGGCGGAGGCGGTCCTTCTCGGCGCCCTGGATGCGGGATGCACCTTCTTTGACACGGCGGCCGTCTACGGCCTGGGCCACAATGAACGCCTGGTGGGCGAGGTCCTGGGTCCGCACCGGGACCGGTTTGTTCTGGCGTCCAAGTGCGGCCTCTCCCGGGGCGAGCAGCGTGAGCTCAACGGCCATCCGGACGTCCTCAAGGCCACCTGTGACGAGAGCCTCCGGCGCCTCGGGGTCGAGGTGATCGATCTCTACTATCTGCATCGCTGGGACCGGCGGGTGCCGATCGAGGATAGCGTCGGCGCCCTGGCTGACCTCGTGGCGGCCGGGAAGATCCGCACCATCGGCCTGTCGGAGGTCTCCGCAGCCACGCTTCGGCGCGCCCACGCGGTGCACCCCATCACCGCCCTGCAGACCGAATACTCCCCCTGGACCCGTAATCCGGAGGTTGCGGTCCTGGAGGCCTGCCGGGAGCTCGGCGTCACCTTCGTCGCCTTCAGTCCCGTGGGCCGTGGGTTCCTGGCCGGCGGGGTCCGCGACGTCGCGAGGCTGGACGCCGGCGACTTCCGGGTCGGCATGCCCCGGTTCCAGGGAGAGGCCTTCCAGCGGAATCTCGCCCTCCTGGATCGCTTCGAGGCCATCGCCCGCGAGGCGGGCTGCACCCCCGCCCAGCTCTGCCTGGCCTGGCTGCTTCACAAGGACCCCGGTCTGGTGCCGATCCCGGGCACGACCCATCCGGATCACGTCCGCGAGGACATGGCCGCATCGCAGGTTGAGCTGTCAGCCGAGACCGTTCGCGCCGTGGAGGCGACGGTCAACGCCTCCACCGTCACGGGCGCCCGCTATGCCGCCGCCATGCAGGCCAGCGTCGACACCGAGACCCTGCCGGGCGAAGTCCTGGCTTGAGCCGGTAACCGCCCAAGAAAGAAGGGCCGCCCCTGAGGACGGCCCCTCCGAATGCAGACTGGAATGGCGGTCAGGCCGCCAGACCGGACTGTCTTACTTCTTTTCAGCCATGGCGGCGTCAGCGGCCGGAGCCGCAGCCGGAGCCGCGGCGGCGGCGGCGTCAGCCGGAGCGGCGGCGGCGGCGTCAGCGGCGGCCGCGGCGGGGGCTGCAGCGTCGGCCGGCGGGGCGGCTTCAGCGGCGGGGGCCGCAGCGTCAGCGGCCGGAGCGGCTTCTTCGGCGGGCTTGCTGCAGGCGGCCAGCGAGGCCACGGCGGCCATGGCGGCCACAGTCAGAGCGACTTTCTTCATTACGACTCTCCCGAGATGACCGAACGGACGCCCGACGCCACGACGGCCCCGGAATCGTCCCTTGGACACTCCGCAGCCTATGCCCGCAGAAACCGCTGATCAAGCTTTCGTGAGCAGGGCGTCGGCAAGACGCAGGAAGCCATCCAGGTCCAGAGTCTCCGGCCGGACCGAGGGGTCCACGCCGGCGGCGCGGCAGAGGGCCTCGCCCCCCAGGGCCCGCAATCCGGCCCGGAGCATCTTGCGTCTCTGGCCAAATGCGGCCGCCGTGACCTTCTGCAGCGCCTCCAGGCGGTTCCCGGCCACCCGGTCCTCCCGTGGAACCAGGTGAACGACTGCTGAGTCCACCTTGGGCGGCGGGGTGAAGGCCTTCGCCGGCGCCTCCAGCACAAGCCTGCGCATCGTCACCGCAGCGGCCAGGACGGCAAGGCGACCGTAATCCGGATCACCAGGCTCTGCGACGATGCGACGTGCGACTTCCTTCTGGAACATCAGGGTCAGGGATCGCGGCTGGAACGCGCCGGTCAGCCATTTGACCAGCAGGGGCGTGCCGACATTGTAGGGCAGGTTTGAGACAATCCGGGCGCCCTGCGGACCGACGATCATGGCTTCATCTACCTTGAGAGCGTCCGCATGGAGCACCTCAAGGCGCCCTGGAAAGGCGGCGGCCAGTTCCTCCAGCAGGGGCAGGAAGCGGGCGTCACGCTCGATGGCTGTGACCCTCGCGCCGGTCTCAAGAAGCGCCTGGGTGAGTCCGCCAGGGCCCGGACCGACCTCGATGACATGGTCCGCGGGGCCCGCTTCCGACAGACGGGCGATCTTCCGGGTGACGTTCAGGTCGAGAAGAAAGTGCTGGCCCAGACCCTTGTTCGCCTGGAGGCCATGGGCGGCGAGGCGATCCGAAATCCTGACGGGAAGGGTCAATGCGACCGCCGCCGGGCGATCTCCCCGGCCATGCGAAGGGCGGCGATGAAGCTGTCTGCGCGGGCGAGGCCCCTGCCGGCGATGTCGAAGGCGGTCCCGTGGTCTGGAGAGGTCCGCACCACCGGCAGGCCCAGGGTCAGGTTAACGCCCCCCCAGAAGTCCAGCATCTTGATCGGGATGAGGGCCTGATCATGGTACATGCAGATCACGGCGTCGTAGCGCTGGCGGATTTCGGGGGCGAAGAGGCTGTCGGCCGGCAGCGGCCCCTCGATATCCACTCCCTCCGCCCTGAGCCTCTCCGCCGCCGGCGTGATCAGGGTGATTTCTTCCCGGCCGATCTCCCCGGACTCTCCGGCGTGAGGATTGAGGGCGGCCATGGCGAGGCGGGGCCGGGGCAGGCCGAAGTCCCGGGTGAGGGACTGGGCGGTGACCCTGGCGGTGCGCAGGAGGCCCTCCAGGCTGAGGGCTGCGCTCACGGCGGCCAGGGGCAGATGGATGGTCGCCAGGCTGACGCGAAGGTCCCCCGCCGCCAGCATCATCACAGGACCCCGTTCGCCGCTCCAGGGCGCCCCGGCGGTGAGTTCGCCGATGTACTCCGTATGCCCGGGGTGACTGAACCCCGCCGCCTTGAGGATCGCCTTCGAAATGGGTGCGGTGACGAGGGCGCAGGCCTCCCCGGCCAGGCAGGACCGGGTTGCTGCGGCGATCCACCCGGTGACGCTCGCCGCGGCGCTCGTGGAGGGGTGACCGGGCAGGACAGGCTCCGGCAGCGGCATGTCGATCACCGGCAGGTACGACGCAAACACGTCTGCGGCCTCTGCAGGGCTCCCCACCGGAGCCACGGGCGCGCCCGAACGCCTCAGGGTCTGTGCGTCTCCAAACACCAGGAAGGGCGGGTCCCCCGCCGCCCGGCGCGACCAGGCGGCGGTGATGATCTCAGGTCCAATACCGGCGGGATCGCCCAGGGTCACCGCAAGGGGCGGGCTCACGGCGCCGCCGCCTAACGCGTCTCGATGGTGGCGGCGGTGCGAAGATCACGCATGTAGCGCCGGGCGATCATCGAGAGTTGCTGACCGTAGATCCGCCCTTCGATCTGTTCCTTGCTGACAGCGCCAGGTCCACCCGAACCGCGGGCGCAGACTGTCAGGATGTGGAGGCCGACATTGGTGCGGATGGGCTCGGAGGTCTGTCCCGGCGACAGACCCTCGACGGCGGTCCGGAAGGCGGGAGAGAGATCCTTGAGTTCGGCCTCGCCGAGGTCGCCGGCCACAACGCCCTGAGCCCGGGCCGCCTCGGTCTCCACCGTTTCGCAGCCCCGGATCCGGCGGCGAAGATCAGTCAGCCGGCCTGAGGCCGCCAGCACCTCTGCGTCGGGTGCGCCCTGGGGCAGGGCGATGGCGGCCTGCTTCAGGCTGACCGTGACGGCGGAGGCGCCCGCCCGGCGGTCCCTCAGATAAACAATGTAGACCCCGTCGCGGACAGGGATCGGCCGCGACAGCTGGCCTGGTCGCATCTGCTCGAGGGCGGCGTCTACCTCAGCGGGCATTTCTCCCGCCGTGATCCAGCCGACGTCGCCCCCCGTGGCGGCGGAGGGCGAGGCGGAAAACTGGCGGGCGACAGCCGGGAAGGGTGCGCCCTGCTGGATCTGGGAGACGAGCTGGGCCGCGCCGTTCACCGCCACCTCCATGCCGCCCACGCGGGCGGCGTCGATGAAGACCTCGGCGATCTGGTACTGGGGACGGGTGGCCGCTGCAGCGATGCGCTCCATCTCCGCCTTGACCTGATCCTCGCCGACCCTCAGCCGGGACCCGTAACGACCGCGGACCCATCGCTGCCACCCCGATTGCGCCCGGATCTGTTCGCGCAGCGTATCGATCCCGATCCCCTGAGCCGCAAGCGAGTTTGTAAATTGTTGCAGGTTCGTGTTGTTTTCCCTCGCCATTTCGGTGAGTTGTTCATCCACCTCGAGATCCGTAGGGACGATCTCGATCTTCTGTTCCTTCTCCACCCGGCGAAGCTCCTGAATCTGGAGTCGCTCGTCCACAAGTCCGCTCAGGGCTTCGCGCTGGAACTGGGGCAGATTCTGCTGGGTGGGCTGGATTCCGGAGGTCGCGATCAGGAGCCGCATCCTCTGGGCAAGGTCGAAGGTCGAAATGACCTCGTCGTTGATTACGGCCGCCACGCTTTCCGACAGCCCGGCGGGGGCAGCCGTCGGCGGGGCCTGTGAGAAGGCCGGGCCGGCAACGGCCCCCAGCGCAAGGCAGGCGGCGGCGAGGGTTCGACATCCCTTCATCGCAACTCGGCTCATGACCGACACTTCGTCCTCTAAGCGCATGGTGAGATTTGGCTGCCTTCTGACACGGGTGAAGCCTTCACTCCAGAGGTGTGACGCTACCGGGCGCCAAGGGGGCCTCCCAATGTGGCGAGGGTGAGGCGAATGTTGACGGAGGTGGAAGACCCCAGCCGCCCGACCTGCAGGTCTTCCTGCCGGTAGATGATGTCCAGGCGGGTGCAGTCGTCGCGGTACACAAGGCCGATATCTCGCATCACCCAGGCGCTCGCAGAAAGGTCGCGGTTGCCATAGAAGGAAACACCCCATGTGTCGTTGAAGAAGACCTCGCCGCCAAGGTCCGCGTTCTCCCGCCGGCCGGACCCAGGCCCGGTCTCTTCCTTGAAGTAGCGGAAGTATCCGGACCCCCTCCGAACCGAAATGTTTGCGCCGGCCTCTGCGCGGCGGACACTGAGGTCTTCCCCGTCCAGACGGCTCCGGGCGAAGAAGCTGACCCCCGTCGCGGGCTCGGCCTCGACGGCGACGATCCAGTCCGAGGCCTTGCGCGAGAGGCCGGATGTGGTTGAGAACACGCCCGACTCGTTCGACCGGAAACTGCGGCCGAGCACCAGATTCGCCCGCCGTCCATCATCCCAGAGCACGCTGGTCCGGGCGGCGAGGCTCAGACGGAGCCCGTCTTCGGTCAGATCATGGCCAGGGAACCGATTGAGGCGAAAGAGGCTGGTCTCATCAAAGACCACCGTGGCGGAGTCCTCATTGAGGTAGATCGGGGCGCCCGATGGCGTGCGGCCCACCCGGATGAGGGCGGCGCCTGTGGACGCCACAAGCTGAGCGGTCGGCTCGATCACCAGGAGGGCGCCTGAGGTCCGTCGGGCCAAAGGGAAGGAGATGTCCGCTCCCGCCGACGCCAGGGTGCGCCCCTGAGAGGCGCTGCGACCGGCGATCCCATCGGCATCTCCGATGTTGTAGCCATCCATCCTGAGGTTGCCGAAGGCCGAAAGGCGCAGGCCTCCCAGGCTGGTGGAGGTGCGGCGCCAGTCGCTTTCGAAGGTCACCCTCCGGCTGTCCAGGCCCGGTGTTCCGGCCGGGCTGCCGGGCGCGGCGTCCCGGGTCAGGGCGACGGCGGAGGCGCGGACCCGCAGACGGCCGCCGACCAGATCCGCCATGGGCTCGAAGCGGCTTTCGATGAAGGGGCCGACCTGCGGGAAGGTCCGGTCATCGTCCTCAGGGCGCAGCCCCTGAATGCTGAAGGCGCCCGCGGAGAACCATGACCGCGCGGTCTGGCGGGTGGCGTAGACCTGCGAGATGAGGCGCCGGTCATCGGGGACAAACGGACCACGGGCCACATAGACCTCGCCGATGTCGTACTTCTCGAACAGCAGTTTGTCGGACGTGCGTTCCGCACTGAATCCCCAGCGCCATTCCGGGGTCAGGGCGAAGGCGCCGGAGGCCAGGATGTAGCTCCGGGAGGTGGGATCACCGAAGGCGTTGCCATCACCATCGAAGTCCCGGTCGTAGGTGAAGCCCCCACGGACGTCGATGGCGCCGTTGCGGAATCGCTGGCGATAGTGACCGTTGAGGAAGGGCGTCACCCGGCTGTTGATCTGCGGGGAGAGCGTCAGGTCTGCGGAGGGGTTCAGAACGAAGACATAGGGCTGCTCGTAGGACAGGCCCCTGCGCCCGGAGGTCTGGATGTCCGGGGTCAGGAAGCCCGACCTCCGCTCGGCCTGAGGGTCCGCGTGCCAGAAGACCGGCAGCCAGAGGACGGGCGCGCCGCGGACCCGGATGACGGCGTTCCGATAGGTCACCACCTGCCGCTCGCGGTCCTGGATGATCCGCTCGGCCTGGATCGACCAGGAGGGCTCCTTGGGATCCCCGTTCTTCGCGCAGATCTCGCACGGCGTGTAGATGGCCCGGTTGAGTTCATTCAGCGTCTCGCTGCGCCGGACGGCGCTGGCGGCGGCCATCTTGACCTGACCTTCGCTTCGGGCGGAGAAACCGGCTGCGGCGCCGACGGACAGCGACTGGTCAAGAACCAGTTCGTCGGCGAACTGGGCGGTCCGATCCGGATTGATGATCCGCACATTGCCTTTGGCGCGGATCACGCGTGTGGCGGCCTCGAAAGTGACCTCGTCCGCCGTCAGGGTGCGCCCCTGATACCGCGCCTGAACACCACCGCGGGCGATGGTGAGCCCCTTCTCGTCATCCCGGGAGACCGTATCGGCCTCGATGTAGAGCTGGTCGGGGGTCAGGCCGTCCGCTGCTGGACTGGGCGGAGCGGCGGCCAGGACTGGCGCAGGCGTCGACAGAGCGGCCCCCATCAGCCACGCCGCGACGCCCCATCCCTTGATACCCAACCGCTTCATCGACGCCCTGTCCGGGCGGCCGGGCTGTGATTCGACAGACCAGACGCCCACTTCATCCATCTTCCGTGTAACAGAGCACGGCGAGGCCGGACAGGAGGGCGACGAGGGGCGGCGCCCATGCGCCGAGCAGCGGCGGGATGATGTCGGCGGAGGCCAGGGCGCCCGTGATCTGATTGAAGAAGAAGACCAGGAAGCCGATAGCCGTCCCCACCCCGACCGCCAGCGCCAGGCCGCCTTGCCGGGTGAGGCGCAGGGATGAGGTGGCGGCAAGGATGGCCATGGCGGCGAACAGGACGGGCGTGGCCATCAGCTGGTGCAGTCGCAGCTGGAAGGCGCGGGCGCTGAAACCCGCCATTTCCGTCTGGCGGATGGCGGCGGGCAGGCCCCAGAAGGTCACGGCCTCCGGAGAGGCGAACCTTTCGACCGCCCCTTCTGCGGTGAGCGCAGAGCGGATGGACAGCGAATCAGACCGGACGGCGCTCTGTCCCGGCGCGGCTTCGCGGACGTCCCGAAGATTCCAGAGCCCGGCGCGCAGCACCGCTTCGGCGGCCTCGATCCGACGACGGAACTGGAGGCGTCCCTCCGGGTCCTTCTGGTAGACGAACATGGACACGGCCCGCAGGCGGATCGCGTTCTCCTGCAGGTCCCGGGACTTGGCGTGGATCACGATGAGGCCGCGGTCGTCGCCCTGGCGTAGCCAGACCTCCTTGGGAGCGTCCGCAAGATAATTCTGCATGAGCCGCGCCCGCTCGACCTCGAAGCGCGCCGAGAGGCTGGCCGCCAGGGGATTGAGAACCGTCACCACGAAGACACCCGCCGTGAAGGCCAGGACGGCCGAGGGCGCAATGAACCTCCAGGCCGAGACGCCGGCCGCCCGCATGGCCGTCAGCTCGCTCGACCGATTCAGGCTCACATAGGCTGCAATCCCCCCGAACAGGAACATGAAGGGTGAGAGCAGGAGGATCAGGCTCGGCGAGCGCAGCAGGGTGAGCCAGAGAACATCACTCACCGCGGCATCTGTCCTGACACCGACAGAGCGAGATAATTCTTCAAATTGAATCAGAAGGATGACCGCTGAAATTATCGCAAATGCGCCGGCGACGGCGCGCGTAGCGCTTCGCAGCAGGTAGAGGTCGAGAATACTGAAAAACCGGGTCATACGGCCGCCATGGTGCGGGTGGCGCCGCTCCGTCGCGACGTCAGGGAGATGAACCGGGATGGTCGCTGCCGGAAGACGGCGCGGAGGGCCCAGCCCAGACCCATGAGGGGAATAAGATACTGAAGGAGGTTGAGCCAAACCTCTGATTCAGAAGCAGACACGGCGATAAAGCCAAGAATGCGGGTCACTGCAGCGACGCCGCCTGCAACAATGATCCGGCGACTGTACCCCAGGCGCGAGAACGCCCCGCCCACGATCGCCCAGACGGCCAGACCCGTGAAGGTCAGGTTGTAGAGCGGCGTGGCGAGGCGGGCGTGACCCTCAGCCAGCAGCTTCAGGTGATTACGCTTCTCCCAGTCCTGGGTGAGGTCGGGGAAGAGAAGTTCATGCAGAAATCTGTCCGAGGGTTTGTAGTGAATACGTTCTTCGGAGCGTATAAATTCATTCAATTCAAAAGGATAATCATCAAAGCTCAGGTAATTGAGGACGCCCTCGGGCGAGAGTTCCTGGGTCGATCCACGGAAGAGGCGAAGAATCGGCGCCCCATCCTTCATCACCAACCGACCGCTGTCCGCCGTATAGGTCGTCGCGCCGCCATCATCCTTGGCCCGGTGGATGAACAGGTTCCGGATCTGGCCATCGCGGTCGATCGACTGGGCGTAGACCGTCAGACCCGGCGCAGGCTGGGTGAACTGGCCCTCGCGGATCAGGGCGGAGACCAGGTTGGTGCGCACTTCGAACAGCACTTCGCGCATGGCGCGGTGGGAGGCGGGCTGGATCCAGAGGTTGATGACCAGCGACAGGAGCGCCAGGACGGCTGCGAGCCGGAAGGCAGGGGCGATGACGCGCCAGCGGCTCATTCCGCCCGCGAAACAGACGACGAGTTCCTGGTCGGTCTGAAGCCGGTTGAGCGTGATGAGGGCGGCGACAAAGAGGCTGACCGGCAGCACCATGTTGATGAGCTGGGGCATGGCCAGGGCTGTGGCCTTCAGGAAGACCAGGGCGTTCTGTCCCCCCGCGACGATCAGATCAAGCTGGGTGAGGGAGGTGGAAAGAAGAGCCAGTCCGGTCGCAGCCGCCACCGCCCAGAGGGTGGGCCCAACAAGCTGGCGCAGGAGGTAGCGGTCGATCAGGCGCATGACGATTTTATCGATCCCCGCGGGCGATTTGCCGCGCCTGAAGCTCCAGCCTGTTCTAATCATGACCCGCACCAAGGATGCAACTGCTGCGCACGTCGCCTGCGGGGCGGCCCGGCGAAAGGAAGTGGAGAACCATGCAGATCGAATTCGTTTCGCCCGACGCCGGACTGGCCTCCAGGACGGTCCTGGCCATCGCCGTTCCTGAGGGTGAGGCGTCCAGCGTTCGCGGCGGGGCCTTCGCCGCGGCCGTGGCGGCGAGTCGCTTCACGGGGGCCCGGGGCCAGGTTCTGGAGGTTTCCGGCGGCGCGGACAGGGTCATCCTCGTCGGGGCCGGCAAGACCGCGGAGTTTGACACGCTGGCCGCCGAGCAGACGGCCGCAGCCGCTTACGGGGCCGTCAAGCTCTGGGGGCTGGAGACCCTGAGGCTGGTTCCGGCAGTGGATACCGGCGATTTCGCCGCGCGCGCCGCCCTCGGCCTTCGTCTGGCCGCCTATCGATTTGACAAGTACCGGACCAAGGAGCCTGCGGACAAGAAGCCCTCGGTGACCGCCGCCCAGGTGGTGACCGGGCATGCGGCGGCGGCATCCACCGCCATGCCGGCGCTCTCGGCGCTGGCCGACGCCGTGGTTTTCGCCCGGGATCTCGTCTCGGAGCCCGCCAATGTCCTCTATCCGGTTGAGTTCGCCAGGCGCGTGAAGGCCCTGGAGGCCCTCGGGCTCAGCGTGGAGATCCTCGGCGAGGAAGAGATGCGCCAGCTGGGCATGGGCTCGCTCCTTGGCGTTGGCCAGGGCAGCGTCCGGGAGAGCCAGCTGGTCGTGATGCGGTGGAACGGGGCTGCGGATTCCGCCGCCCAGCCTGTGGCCTTCATCGGCAAGGGGGTCTGCTTCGATACCGGCGGCATCAGCCTCAAGCCTGCCGACGGCATGGAGGATATGAAGTGGGACATGGGCGGCGCCGCCGCCGTGGCCGGCGTCATGCATGTGCTGGCCGGCCGCAAGGCCAAGGTCAACGCCGTCGGCATCCTCGGCCTTGTTGAGAACATGCCCGACGGCAACGCCCAGCGCCCCGGCGACGTCGTCACCTCCATGTCCGGCCAGACCATCGAGATCATCAACACCGACGCCGAGGGCCGCCTCGTGCTGGCCGACGCGGTCTGGTATTGTCAGGATCGCTTCAAGCCGCGGTTCATGATCGACCTGGCCACCCTGACCGGTGCGATCATCATCTCGCTGGGCAATGACTATGCGGGGCTTTTCTCCAACAATGACGAGTTGGCGGAGAACCTCTTGTCGGCCTCGAAGGGCGAGGAAGAGCCCCTGTGGCGGATGCCCTTGCCGAAGGCCTATGACAAGCAGATCGACAGCGTCATCGCCGACATGAAGAACACCGGCGGACGGCCGGGGGGCTCCATCACCGCCGCCCTGTTCATCCAGCGCTTCGTCAACGGTCTGCCCTGGGCTCATCTCGACATCGCGAACACGGCCTGGAAGAAGCCTTCCTCCGTCCCGACCATTCCCGAGGGCGCCACGGGCTTCGGCGTGCGCCTCCTGAACCGGCTGGTCGAGGACCATTACGAAGACCGCGCATGACGACCTGCGAGGTCTGGTTCTACCACCTGGAGCGCCAGGGCCTGGATCAGGTCCTGCCGACCCTCCTGGAGCGGACGCTTCAGAAGGGCTGGCGCGCCCTGATCCGGGCGACATCCGCCGAGCGCATCGAACACCTCGACGGCTGGCTCTGGAGCTATCGCGACGACAGCTTCCTGCCGCACGCCGCCGACCCGGGCGGGAGCCCTGCGGATCCGGTGGTGCTGACCGCGCAGGCCGGTAATCCCAACCAGGCTGAGGCTCTCTTTCTCGTGGACGGCGCAGAGGTGGAAGACCTTTCCGGGTTCCAGCGCTGCTCTGTCCTGTTTGACGGGAAGGACGAGGCGGCCCTCCAGGCGGCGCGGGCGCAATGGCGCCGGTTCCGTGACGCCGGCGTCTCCGCCGCCTACTGGCGCCAAGGCGAGACGGGCTGGGAGAAGGTCTCGTGAAGGTCGCGCTACAGGCCCTTGCGCTGGCGGCCAGCCTGGCCGCGCTGGCGGGCTGCGCCGCCCCCTCGACGCCGCCCCCTGCGCCGGTGAACGCGCCTGCGTCGACCGCGCCGAAGCCCCGGGTGGAGCCGCCGGACACCTGCGGGTTAAGGGCGGTGAAGGGTCTGGTCGGACAGTCGCGGTCCGCCATCCCGGTCCCGGTGAACCCCCAGCTCCGGCGCGTGACCTGCACCCGCTGCGTCCAGGCCCAGGACTACGATCCCCGCCGCCTCAACATCTACTACGACGCCGACACCGGGGTGATCGAGCGCGTGGCTTGCGGCTAGAGCATGACGTCTCGACTGGCCTATACGACGCTGCTGATCGATGAGTACGACCCGGCGGTGGAGTACTTCCGGACAGTGCTCGGCTTCGTTGTTCTCAGGGACGAGTCGCTTGGAGGCGGGAAACGCTGGGTCGTCGTCGCCCCGTCCCATGAGGGCGGCGCCCTGTTGCTCGCCAGGGCAGGCACGCCGGATCAGGTCGCCATGATCGGCAGGCAGGGCGGTGGGCGGGTATGGCTGTTCCTGCACACCGATGACTTTGATCGGGATTACCAACACCTGCAGAGGCATGGCGTCCGGTTCGAGGAGGCGCCGCGCGACGAGGCCTATGGCCGCGTGGTCGTCTTTGTCGATCGATGGGGTAATCGCTGGGATCTGATCCAGCCAAAGGCGTGAGGCGCCCGTGCGGCCATCAAGCCTTCAGGGCTTCGAACGCCTCCACCGCCTCCAGCCAGGCCTGTTCGGCAGCGTCCAGGCTCGCCTGAGCTTCGGTCCGGCCCCGGCCCAGCTCGGCGGCGCGGCGGGGATCGCCTGAGAAGGTCGCCGGGTCCGCCAGGGCGGCGTCGATCTCTGCAAGGCGAGCGGTGGCGCGCTCCATGGCCGCCTCCGCAGCCTCGACCTTACGACGGGCGTTGCCGGTGGGTGGACGGCTTCGGGGTGCAGGCTCGGGCGGCGGCGGCGCAGGGGAGGGTTCCTGTGCAGCTGGGCGGGAGTCCGCCTCCCGGGCCGCCTGCCGGGCCCGCTCGACGACCCGTCGGGCATAGGCCTCCACGTCGCCGTCGAAGGGACGGACCGAACCGTCCTCGGCCAGCCAGAGCCGGTCTGCCACCAGTTCCATCAGCGAGCGGTCGTGGGTGATCAGGATCACCGCCCCCTCATAGTCGTTCAGGGCGTCCAGCAGCGCCCGGCGGCTGTCGATGTCGAGGTGATTGGTCGGCTCGTCGAGGATCAGGAGGTGAGGGGCCTCCATCGCCACCAGGTTCAGAAGGAGACGCGCGCGCTCGCCGCCGGAGAGGTTGGCCGCCGTCGTCTCGACCTTGTCGACACCCAGTCCCCACTGGGCCAGGCGGCTGCGGCGGGAGGCCTCGGACGCCTCCGGCAACCGGCGGCGCAGGATGTCCAGGGGCGTCTCAGTCGGGTCCAGGGCCTCGATCTGGTGCTGGTGGAACCAGCCGACCTTGAGCCGCCGGTCGCGCCAGACCTCTCCGCCCTCGGCCGCCAGGTCACCGGCCACCAGCCGGGCAAAGGTCGACTTGCCGGCGCCGTTCACCCCGAGGAGGCCGATCCGGTCGTCGAGGTCGAGGCGCAGATTGAGTCCCTTCAGGACCGGTTTGCCCGGCTCATATCCCACGGCGGCCTGCTCCAGCCTCAGGAGGGGCGGGGCGAGGGGCTTTTCGGGCGACGGCAGGAGGAAGGGAGAGGTGTGCTCCCGGGCCGCCGCGGAAACCGGCGGCAGGCGGGCGATCATCTTCAGGCGCGACTGGGCCTGCACCGCCTTGCTGGCCTTGGCCCGGAAGCGGTCGACGAAGGACTGCAGGTGGGCCCTCTGGGCCTCGACCTTCTGGCGCATGGCGTCCTCGACCCGGGCGCGTTCCTCCCGCTGGCGCTCGAAGTCGTCATAGCCGCCGGGATAGAGGTCCAGGCGGGCGTCATGCATGTGCAGGATGTGGTCCACAGAGCGGTTCAGGATGTCCCGGTCGTGGCTGATGATCAGGGCCGTGTGCGGGTACTTCCGTAGCCGGGCCTCGAGCCACATGGCGCCCTCGAGGTCCAGGTAGTTGGTCGGCTCGTCCAGCAGGAGGATGTCCGGTTCGGCGAAGAGGGCCGCCGCCAGGGCCACCCGCATCCGCCAGCCCCCGGAGAACTCCGCCATGGGCCGTTGCAGGTCCGAAGGGGCGAAGCCGAGGCCCGAAAGGATTTCAGCCGCCCGAGAGGGCGCGCGGTCGGCGCCGATCTCGGCCAGGCGCCCGTAGATGTCGCCGATCTCCTCTGGCGGCGCGGTCTCCAGCCGCGCCAGGAGGCTCGCCCGCTCCTCGTCCGCCGCCAGGATGGTGTCGATCAGCGAGACGGGTGTGGCGGGGTGTTCCTGGTCGACCGCAGCCAGACGCGCGCCCCGGGGCAGGCTGATCTCGCCGTCACCGGCCCGGGCCTGGTCGCGGATCAGCCCGAACAGGGTGGACTTGCCGACGCCGTTCCGTCCGACAAGCCCGACCTTGGCGCCCGGGGGTATGCTGACGCTGGCCCGATCGAGGAATCGACGGCCCCAGGCGTCGTGGGTGAGGTCGCGGATCTGAAGCATGACGGCAGGCTCTCTATCAGAGCCGGTCGGCCGCGTCGCCCGGTCCTTCCCGAGCGGTGTTGGCGAGCGGCGAGGCTGCGGCTATAAGCCCGCACCCCAAAGGCCCGGACGGGCTGCACGCATCAGACTGGACACAGGCTCCCATGACCCAACGCACCTTCTCGATCATCAAGCCGGACGCCACCAAGCGGAACCTGACCGGCAAGATCAACGCCGTGATCGAGGGCGCTGGCCTGCGCATCATCGCCCAGCGCCGCATCCACATGACCGAAGGCCAGGCCAAGCGGTTCTATGAGGTCCACAAGGAGCGTCCCTTCTACGGCGAACTTGTCGCCACGATGACGTCTGCGCCCGTCGTGGTGCAGGTCCTGGAGGGCGAGAACGCCGTGGCCCGCTATCGCGAAGTCATGGGCGCCACCAACCCTGACCAGGCCGCAGAGGGCACCATCCGCAAGCTCTTCGCCCTGAACGTCGGCGAGAACTCGGTCCATGGGTCTGACAGCCTCGAGAACGCTGCGATCGAGATCGCCCAGTTCTTCAGCGAGGCCGATATCGTCGGCTGACGATGGTGCACGAAGGCGGGGGCGGTTCGCCGCCCCTTTGCCTGACCTTCCGGGTGCGCTAGCACGGCGACGGTCATCCTTGGGGGACGCGCCGTGCCGAACGCCGAGACCTTTCCTGAAATCCGCGAGGCGGTCCGTCGCCTCTGCGCCGGCTTTCCCGGCGAATACTGGCGCGAAAAGGACCGTGATCGCGCCTATCCGGGCGAGTTCGTCCGGGCGCTGACTGAGTCCGGCTTCCTGTCGGTCCTGATTCCCGAGGCCTACGGGGGGTCGGGGCTCGGCCTCGGGGCGGCCATCGCTGTCCTGGAGGAGGTACATCGCTCGGGCTGCAACGGCGGCGCCAGCCATGCCCAGATGTACACCATGGGCACCCTGCTGAAGCACGGCAGCGAGGCCCAGAAGCGGGCCTACCTGCCCGCCATCGCCTCCGGCGAGCTCCGGCTCCAGGCCTTTGGGGTCACCGAGCCGGGGGCGGGGACGGACACCACCCGCATCACCACCTTCGCCCGGCGCGACGGCGACGACTACATCGTGCGCGGGCAGAAGATCTGGATCAGCCGGGCGGAGCATTCCGACCTCATGGTCCTCTTGTGCCGAACGACAACGCGCGAGGACGCGGCCCGTCCCAGCGACGGCATGAGCGTCCTCCTCGTGGACATGCGGCAGGCGGTGGGCAATGGCCTGACCATCCGGCCGATCCGCACCATGCTGAACCATGCGTCGACCGAGCTCTTCTTCGATGACCTGCGGGTTCCGGTCGAGAGTCTGATCGGCGAGGAGGGGCAGGGGTTCCGGTACATCCTCGACGGCATGAACGCCGAGCGGATCCTGATCGCTGCGGAATGCATCGGCGACGCCAAGTTCTTCATCGACCGGGCCAGCGCCTACGCCCGCGAGCGGGAGGTCTTCGGCCGTCCCATCGGCCAGAATCAGGGTGTCCAGTTCCCCATTGCCCGGGCCCACGTCCAGACCAGCGCCGCCGACCTGATGGTGCGCCACGCCGCTGACCTTTTTGATGACGGACAGCCCTGCGGGACCGAGGCCAATATGGCCAAGATGCTGGCCTCCGAGGCCTCCTGGTTCGCCGCCGATACCTGCCTGCAGGTGCACGGCGGCTTCGGCTTCGCCGAGGAGTACGACATCGAGCGAAAGTTCCGGGAGACCCGCCTCTACCAGGTGGCCCCGATCTCGACCAACCTGATCCTCAGCCATGTGGGCAACCACGTGCTGGGCCTGCCCAAGAGCTTCTGATGTACGATCTCCTGAAGGGACTGCGCGTCGTCGAGGGCTCGGCCTTCGTCGCCGGACCGACCTGCGGCCTCTACCTCGCCCAGCTGGGCGCCGAGGTGATCCGCTTCGACAACATCGGCGGCGGACCGGACTTCAACCGCTGGCCCCTGAGCCGCAAGGGCGACAGCTTCTATTGGGAAGGGCTCAACAAGTCGAAAAAGTCTATCGCCATCGACCTGTCCCGACCCGAGGGCCGCAGGCTGGCGCAGGAGCTGGCGACAGCGCCGGGCGAAAACGCCGGGGCCTTCGTCACCAACTTCCCCGTCGAGGGCTTCCTGTCCTACGAGGCCCTCTCGGCCCTGCGGCCGGACCTGGTCTGCGTGCGGGTCATGGGCTGGGCCGATGGCCGCCCGGGGGTCGACTACACCATCAACGCCGCCGTCGGCGTTCCGCTCTTTACCGGACATGCGGACGATCCCCGCCCCGTGAACCACATCCTGCCGGCCTGGGACCTCCTGACCGGCGGCTACGCCGCCTTCTCCCTCGTCTCGGCCCTGATGGCGCGCAGCCGGGACGGGAAGGGGCGCGAGGTGCGCCTGCCGCTGTCCGACATCGCCGCGGCCAGCCTGGCCAACCTCGGCATGCTGGCCGAGGCGACCCTGGGGGAGGGCGACCGGCCCAGGGTCGGCAACGACATCTTCGGCGCCTTCGGGCGCGACTTCACCACCGCCGACGGCGTCCGGATCATGCTGGTGGCGATTACGCCGCGCCAGTGGTCGGGGATCCAGCCCCTGCTGGGCATTGTCGAGGCGGTGCAGGCCCTGGAGGCCGAGTTGGGGGTCGACTTCGCCCGCGACGAGGGCCTGCGCTTCACCCACCGCGATCGCTTGGTCCCGATCTTCGACGCCGCCATGGCGCGCCGGAAACTGGCGGACCTGGTTCCGGCCTTCGAGCAGCTGGGCGTCTGCTGGGGGCCGTACCAGACCCTGTCACAGGCGGCGAACGACCCGCGCCTCTTCGCCGGCAACCCCGTCTTCTCGACCCTGACCCATCCGTCGGGCGAGACCTATCCCGCCGCCGGCTTCGCCGGGACCGTGCCGCAGGATGCGCGCCAGCCCGCCCGTCCTGCCGCCCGCCTGGGCCAGCACACCGATGAGGTGCTTTCCACAGTCCTCGGCCTGTCCTCGGCGCAGATCGGCAAGCTTCATGATGACGGCGTTGTCGCCGGACCGGAGGGCAGATGAGCGATTACGCGACGATCCGCGTCCAGGACGCCGCGCCGGGCGTGGTCCTGGTGACCCTGAACCGCCCCGAGGCCGCCAACGCCCTGTCGACCGCGATGGGACGGGAGCTCCTGGACCTCTGGACCCGGCTTGCCGCCGCCGCCTCCATCCGCGCCGCCGTGCTCACCGGCGAGGGCCGCTTCTTCTGCGCCGGCGCCGACCTGAAGGAGCGGGACGGCATGACAGACCAGGCCTGGGCCGAGCAGCACAAGCTGTTCGAGGACATGATCCGCGCCCAGCTGTCCTGTCCCTTTCCGATCCTGGCGGCGGTGAACGGCGCGGCCATGGGCGGGGGGGCCGAGATGGCCCTGGCCTGCGACTTCGCCTGGGCGGGCGAGAGCGCCCGTATGGGCCTGCCGGAAGCCGGACTGGGGATCATCCCGGGCCTGGGGGGAACCCAGCTGCTCACCCGCGCCGTAGGCGAGCGCCGGGCTTCGGAGATGCTGATGAGCGGACTGCCGGTCGATGCCGCGGAGGCCCTGTCCATCGGCCTGGTCAACGCCGTGCGGCCGAACGAGACCCTGGTGGCCGACCTGGTGGCGCGCGCCGTCCTGATCGCCTCCAAGGCGCCCCTGTCGATCCGGGCGGTGAAGGCGGTCGTTCGGACCGGCGCTGTCCTGCCCCTTGCGGAGGCCATGGATCTGGAGCTGTCGGAGTACAACCGCCTCTTCACCACCGAGGACCGGCGCGAAGGCGTCGCGGCCTTCAATCAGAAGCGGCCGGCGGTCTTCCGCGGGGTCTGAGGTCAGGCGGCGGCCAGTTCTCCGCAGACGAAGGCGTCCTCGCCGGCCTCGATCAGGCCGGCCAGCACCTCGCCGGCGTCTACGGGCCGGACCATCAGGATCAGGCCGACGCCGCAGTTGAAGGTCCGGCGCATCTCGGCGTCGGCGACGCCCCCGGCCTCCTGCAGCCAGACGAAGACCGGCGGCGGGGTCCAGGCGTTCCAGTCGAACCGGGCCTGCAGGCCCTCGGCGATCACCCGAGGCGGGTTTTCGATCAGGCCGCCGCCGGTGATGTGGGCGCAGGCGCTGATCCGGCCGGCGCGAATCTGCGGCAGGACCTGGCGGACATAGATGCGCGTCGGGCGCATCAGGGCCGATGCCAGAGTCTCCTCGTCCGAGAAGGGCGAGGCGGCGCTCCAGTCGAGGCCGCTGCGCTCCACGATCCGCCGGATCAGGGAGTAGCCGTTGGAGTGCGGACCCGAGGAGGCCAGACCGATGATGACGTCGCCGGCCTTCTGGTCGCCCAGCCGGGGCAGGACCGCACCGCGCTCCACCGCGCCGAGGGAAAAGCCCGCCAGGTCGTAGTCGCCGGCCGCATACATGCCCGGCATCTCCGCCGTCTCGCCCCCTGCGAGGGCGCACCCGGCCTGCCGGCAGCCCTCCGCGATCCCTCCGACGACCCGGGCCGC
Source organism: Phenylobacterium sp. (assembly GCA_020401865.1). GTDB lineage: Bacteria > Pseudomonadota > Alphaproteobacteria > Caulobacterales > Caulobacteraceae > Phenylobacterium. The sequence goes on from JADCAS010000005.1 coordinate 76,805, forward strand.
AGCCTCCACGTCCAACTTCCCAGTGGCGAAATAGTCCAGGAAGATCAGCGGCTCGGCGCCCTGGGCCAGGAGATCGTTGACGCACATGGCCACCAGGTCGATACCGACCGTATCGTGCTGGCCGGTCTCGATAGCGATCTTGAGCTTGGTCCCAACGCCGTCGGTGGTGGACACGAGCAGGGGATCGGTGAACCCTGCGGCCTTGAGGTCGAACAGGGCCCCGAAGCCCCCCAGGGACCCATCGGCGCCCGGCCGGCGCGTCGCCCGGGCGAGGGGTTTGATGCGGTCCACGAGGGCGGCGCCGGCGTCAATGTCCACGCCCGCCTGGGCGTAGGTAAGACCATTCGGACGCTCGCTCATGTTTGAACCTTTCGATAAAGTCCCCGACGGGCTTGCAGACTCGGCCCCGCGACGGCGTATAGCTAGCCCATGACCCCCATCACGACCACCGCCGAGCTTGAGACTTTCTGCGCCAAGGTCCGGGGCCAGGCCTTCGTCGCCGTGGACACCGAGTTCATCCGCGAGACGACCTACTGGCCCCGGCTCTGCCTGATCCAGGCCGCGACACCGGACGCCGAGGCCGTGATTGATCCGTTGGCGCAAGGACTGGACCTGGAGCCTTTTCTCGGACTTCTGCGAGACGCCTCCATTGTGAAGGTCTTCCACGCCGCCCGTCAGGATGTTGAAATTTTCAATATTCTCAATGCGATGCCGGCGTCTCTCTTCGATACCCAGGTGGCGGCCATGGCGGCGGGCTATGGCGAACAGATCGCCTACGACGCTCTGGTCCGCAACATGCTGAAGATCGAACTCGACAAGTCCAGCCGCTTCACGGACTGGGCGCGCCGGCCGCTGACCGACAACCAACTGACCTATGCCCTCGCGGACGTGACCCATCTTGCGGCCCTTTACCCGCGCCTTCGCGCCCGGCTGGAAGCGGAGGGCCGTCTCGCCTGGGTGGCGGACGAGATGAAGTCGCTGTGCGATCCGGACCTCTACGACGTCTCCCCCGCGAACGCCTGGAAACGGCTGAAGCCGCGGAAGCAGACCCCCCGATACCTCAGCGTCTACCGAGCTGTGGCCGAGTGGCGCGAGCGCACAGCGCAGCTGCGGGACCAGCCCCGGAGCCGGATCCTCAAGGATGACGCCATCGATGAGCTGGCCAGTCAGGCCCCGACCGACGCCGTACAGATGGAGCGTCTGCGGTCTGTCCCCAAGGGGTTCGCAGGCTCCCGGTTTGGCCCTGAGCTGCTCGAGACGATCCGTGAGGCTCTGCGGGATCCCGAGGCCTCTGCGCCCGTGATCGAGAGGACCCGGTCGCCCCACAACCCGGCCGCCGGCGCCGTGGTCGAGCTGCTGAAGGTGCTGCTCAAGGCGCGGGCCGAGGATGCGGGCGTGGCGTCCAAGCTGATCGCTACGGTGTCCGACCTGGAGCAGATCGCCCAGGATGACGCCGCAGACACCCCCGCCCTTTCGGGATGGCGCCGGGAGGCCTTCGGCGCCGACGCCCTGCGCCTCAAGCGCGGGGAGCTGGCGCTGGTGCTCGATGGCTCGCGCGTACGGGTCGTAGAGGTCCGCAGGGCGCCAAGGCCCGTCCCCGAGGGATGAACCTCGTCCTCAACATCCTCTGGTTCGTGCTGGGAGGCTTCATCGCCGGCACGCTCTGGATGGTGGCGGGGCTTCTTCTTCTGGTCACCGTGGTCGGCGCGCCCTGGGCCTTTGCGGCCTTCAGGATCGGGCGGTTCAGCTATGCGCCCTTCGGCCGTCAGGCGATCCCTCGCATGCGTGATGATCTTGGGACAGGCTGCCTGGGTCTTGGCCTCAACGTCATCTGGCTGGTGCTCGGCGGATGGTACCTCGCCATCCAGCACATCCTGATCGGGGCCGGGCTCTGCCTGACCGTGATCGGGATTCCCTTCGGCCTTCAGCACCTGAAGCTGGCCATCATCTCCCTGGCCCCGGTGGGCACGGAGATCGTCCGGACCTGAACCCTCAGTCGAGGCCGACTTCTGACCGTTCCGCCTCATTCGTCAGGGGCTGTCCGCCGAGGTAGCGCTCCAGGTTGGCGATGAACTGCGCATCGGCCCGGGGCTGGACCCCGTCGCCGGAATTGGAGGTATGGGCGCTGACCCGGACCTGGGGGTGAGTCCAGATCCAGTGGTCCTCCGGCAGCGGCTCTGTCTGGAAGACGTCGAGGACCGCATGGGCGGGCCGCTGGGACTCCAGACCTCGGCGAAGGGCGTCCTCGTCGACCAGTCCGCCCCGGCCGATGTTGAGGAGGAGGGCGCCCGGCTTCATGGCCGAGAAGAAGGCGTCGTTGCAGAGATTCCGGGTCTCGTCGGTCAGGGCGCAGGCCAGGACCACGACGTCCGACTCCGGAAGCGCTTCGGCGATCCGCGCCAGGGGCAGGACGCGATGCGCCAGGCCCGCCTCTGATCCGCGTCGGACCACGGTCAGGTCCACCCCGAAGGCGCGGGCGCGCAGAGCGATCTGCTCGCCGATGGCGCCGTATCCCACCAGCAGCCAGCGGGTCTGGCTGACCTCCCGGTATGGGGTGCGACCCCACTCCCGGCGCGCCTGCAGGTCACGCTGGGCATCGATGGGTACGATCAGCAACAGGGCGTGCGCCAGGACGTACTCGGCGATGACCACGCCCTGGGCCGAGGACTTGGTGATCCGGACACCCTTTTCCATGATGCGGCGGAAGATCGGCAGGTCGAGGCCGGCGTTGAATGTCTGCAGCCAGCGCGCGCTGGGGCTGTCGAGAAGAACCCGCATAAGGCTTGGCAGGAGGCCTGACATGTAGGCTTCCTGGGTGTTCCAGACGATCTCCGGCGCGAGGTCGCCGGCTGGAATGTCGACGCCATCACGGACGTAACGGTTCGCCTCCGGAACCGTCACGATCTCAAGCCTCTGGGCCAGGTGGGCGATCCGGTCCCGGATCCGGAGATGGGAGGCCTCGGACATGAGGATCTGGATCACGCGCAGTTCATCCCATCTGAAGACGAATCTTGAGCGCCTGCGCCAGCGTCAGAGCCCGTTTGGCCGTCTGTTCGCCGAGGAGCATGTCTTCCCAGCCGGGTTCCGCCGCCAACCGCAGCCGGTCATTGTCCAGGCTCAGGGAGGCATGCCGCAGCACCTCCACGTTTCTTCCGGCGAGATCGCAACCGAGTCGGATCGCCGCGCCAAGGGCCCTGGCCCGGGCCCGGCGCTCCGTTGTCAGCAGCCGGGCGATCACCTCCGGCTCCGGAGTCGCGACGCCGGAGTCGTGACGCGAGTAGACCACGCAGGCCAGGAAGGCCCTTTCCGCGTGGTTCATGCCTGCGATCGGCGCCCGGAGGGCCTTCTCGAAGGCCAGGTCGGCTCGGTGGTCCGGGTGCAGCCGCGCGCCGAGGTCGGCCAGCCGGCAGGCGGCGGCCAGGAGGGTCGGCTCTCGGGGGCCGAAGCAAGGGGGTAGCTGTGAGAAGACCGGCTCGATGAAGGCCTCCACTGCTGGTCCCAGGCCCGAGGTCAGGCCACGCTGGGCGACCAGGGCTTCGCAACCGCTCACCAGGGGGTCCTGGGCCCGGATGTCCTCCCGCATGGACTCCAGCAGGAGCCCCTCGCGGAGGCCGAAGGCCGAGATGATGACGCGCTGGACCTCCAGGGCCTGGACCACTTCGGAGAGGACCACGGCCGCATAGGGGAGGGTGTCGAACCGCTTCCGGGACAGACCCTGGATACCCTCGAGGGAGGTCCGGGACTGCCGGGCGACGAACCGGCAGAGATCGAGCAGGTCGGTTCTGCGGATCTCGTACTGGTGGGCGATATGGAGGGGATAGCCGTCCAGCTCCATGTGCAGAAGGGCGAGGTTGCGCCAGGCGCCGCCGACGGCGTGGAACTCGCGGGTCGACAGGCGCGCGGCGTGGGGGCGGATCGCCCGCATCACCGAGCGTCTCACCCGGTCGGCGTCGAGCGGGCGAGGCGCGCCGAGGGACAGGGGGCCCAGGGGAAGGCTTACCCCCTGGCCAGGGTCGTCGAGGCGGACCAGCTCGAGGCTTGAGCCGCCCAGGTCGCCCGTGACACCGGCGGCGTCGGCCTGTCCCGCCAGGACGCCGAGGGCGCCGTATCTGGCTTCCTCCTCCCCGGACAGGACGCGAACGGAGATCCCGGTTTCCTCTTCGACGGCCCGCAGGAAGTTGCGGCTGTCTCTCGCCTGCCGGACAGCGGCCGTGGCGACGACGAAGGTCTCCCGGCTGGTCCATCCCTGAAGAAGGACACGGAAGCGCCGCAGGGCGTCCATGGCGATCTCGACCCCCTCGGGCGAGAGCCGGCCCGTGGTCTGGAGGTCGCGGCCCAGGCCCGCCAGAGCCTTCTCGTTGTAAACCGTCCAGATCGCCCGGCCTTCGAGGCGATAGACGACGAGTCGAATCGAGTTCGACCCGATATCGATCACCGCAGCGTGCCGGGTCTCCGCGACATCCGGCTCCGCTACAGGCGAGGCGCGGCTAGGTGCGAGTCGCCACATGGTCGATTGCGCTGGGCAGGTCCTTCACCTTATGTCCGCGACCTGAAAGGCTGGGATTGGTCATGAAGTACTCGTGCGCCGAAAAGGCTCCCGGGTGATCCCAGGCGGGATCCCGGCTATACCCGCCGGAGGCGTCCAACGTCCAGCTTTGCGCCTGATCCCGGATATTGGCCATCAGGATCTGCTGGAGCACCTGCTGGTGGACCGTCGGGTTCTCCACCGGGGTCATCGCTTCGACCCGCCGATCCAGGTTTCGGGGCATCCAGTCCGCCGAGGAGATGAAGACCCGAGCCTCGTCCGAGGGCATGGGTGAACCGTTGGCGAAGGCGACGATCCGCGAGTGCTCGAGGAACCGGCCGACGATCGACTTGACCCGGATGTTCTCGGACAGGCCCGGGACGCCGGGGCGAAGGCAGCAGATGCCCCGAATGACCAGCTGGATGTCGACCCCCGACTGGCTGGCCCCGTAGAGGGCGTCGATGATCTCGGGATCGACCAGGGAGTTGAGCTTGGCCCAGATGGCGGCGGGCTGGCCGGCCCGCGCTCTGTCCGCCTCACTGCCGATCATGCGCAGGAGATCCGACTTCATGGTCAGCGGTGAGAAGGACAGCTTCTCCATTCGCTGCGGTCGGGCGTAGCCGGTGATGTAGTTGAACAGCCGTGCAGAATCGCGGCCGAGGGCCGGGTCCGACGTGAAGAGGGACAGGTCGGCATAGATGCGCGCCGTCTGGGGGTGGTAGTTTCCGGTCCCGAAGTGACAGTAGGTGCGTAGCTGGTCGCCCTCTCGACGCACCACCATCGAGAGCTTGGCGTGGGTCTTGTACTCCACGAAGCCGAAGACCACGTGGACGCCGGCGCGCTCAAGGTCCCGGGCCCATTTCAGGTTGGCCTCCTCGTCAAACCTGGCCTTGATCTCCACCAGGGCCGTGACGTTCTTGCCGTTCTCGGCCGCCTCGATCAGCGCCGCCACGATGGGGCTGTCCTGAGAGGTGCGGTAGAGGGTCTGCTTGATGGCCAGGACGTGCGGGTCCCGGGCCGCTTGGCGCAGGAACTGCACCACCACATCGAAGCTCTCGAACGGGTGATGGACAAGGATGTCCTTCTCCCGGATGGCGGCAAAGCAGTCCCCCGCATGGTCGCGGATACGTTCCGGGAAACGCGGCTCGAAGGCGCGGAACTTCAGCTCCGGCCGGTTCGGCGGGATCAGCTGGGACAGCTCGTCCAGGCCCAGCAGTCCTTCGATGCGGATGATGTCCTCGCGCCGGGCGTGCAGGTTGGAGCAGATGAAATCCTGCAGGTCCCGGGGCATGGCGGCCTCGATCTCCACCCGCACGACAGACCCCAGCCGCCGCTGCTTCAGGCGCTCCTCGAACTCGCGGACCAGGTCCTCCGCCTCTTCCTCGAACTCGACGTCGGAGTCCCGGATCAGGCGGAAAACGCCGCTCGCCTCGACCTTCGATCCCGGGAACAACCGGTCGACGAAGAGCGCCACGAGGCTTTCCAGGTTGACGAACCGCCGCTCGGCGCGCCGGCGCCCGCTCGACTGGGCCGGCAACTCCCAGAACCGGGCCACCTGGGCCGGGATGGGGACCAGGGCGTAAAGCGTGCGCCGCTCCGACTTCAGGCGCAGCTTGAAGACGAGGGAGAAGGCGAGGTTGGGGATGAAGGGAAAGGGATGGGCCGGGTCAATGGCCAGGGGGGTCAGGATCGGAAACAGCCGGGTCTGGAAGGCGTCTTCCAAGGCCGCCTGGTCCTCAGCCGAGAGATCGGCCTTTGACACGAGGGTCAGCCCATGGGCCGAGAGCTCGCCGGAGAGGTCGCGCCACTGGGTCTGCTGGTCCGCCATGAGGTCCTCGGCCTCGGCGTTGATCCGGTCCAGCTGTTCGGCGGGCGTCAGGCCGTCCTGGCTCAGAGAGCGGACGCCCTCCCGCACCTGGGCCTTCAGTCCGGCGACGCGCACCATGTAGAACTCGTCGAGATTGTTGGCCGAGATCGACAGGAAGCGCAGACGCTCCAGGAGCGGATGCCGGGGATTGCGGCTTTCGGCCAGGACCCGGCGGTTGAAGGCCAGCCAGGACAACTCCCGATTGAAGAACCGGTCCGGCGAGCGCATCAGGTCCATGCTCAGGGAGGCGGTGGACTTGGGCGGGACGGCCTGGGCTTTGGCGGCGGGGGTCATCTGGCGGAGCTCGTTCCCGGGATCGGTAGCATCCGCGAACAGATGGGCCAAGTCTGTGACGGTCCCAAGTCAGGGGTCGAAAAGATCAAGATTTTCCGTCTCGTCCTCCAGGATCTCCCGGGCGAGGGCCCGGGTGACAGGCCGGTGGCCGCGTGCGGAGGCCTCGTGCAGCCGCTCCACGACATCCCGGGCCGCCGTGACCGATCGGTCGATGCGAAGGACAAGGTAGGGCGCAAGGTCCGGGGAGGGGCGGATTCCCCTGGCGCGGAGGAAGTCCTCAAGCACGCCCAGCAGGATCTCGTCGTCCGGCGCCTCGACATGGGCGACGGGCAGGGCGTTCAGCCGGGAGCGCAGGTCGGGCACCTGCGCGGGCCAGGCGCCGGGCCGGGACCGGGCGGTCATCAGGACCCCCCGGCCCAGGGGGGCGAGGTTCACGAGGTGGAACAGGCCCTCGGCGCAGAACCCCTGGTCGACATCCTCCAAAAGGACCGGCCCGGCCCGGACTGCGGCGGCGTCCGGCCGCAGAGGGTCCAGCCGCCGCGCCCCGGTACGCGCCGCCCAGTCCTCCGCCAGCCGGCTCTTGCCGCAGCCTTCCGGCCCGACGAGGACGAGGCAGTTCCCTTGCCAGTCCGGCCAGTCGGCAAGGCGGCTGCGGGCCTCGGCATTGGCGGCTCCGGCGATGAAGTCGCCCCGGGCAGAGAACAGCGGGTTCCAGAAATCGAGCAGGGCCTGCTTCATGGCCTGGTGTTAGCCTGCTTTGCCGACCGGGGTCGACGCCTCCGGGCCTTGAGGAGCGGGGATGGGGCGCGACCCCATGTGGACGTCCTGTGGAGGAACTATTCGGGCGCGGCCTCAAGGTCCCGCGCGCCCAGCAGGCGCCAGCCGGAGGGGCCCAGGGCCTCCAGCGGCTGGAACCGGGCCTTGTAGTCCATCTTCTCGGACCCCTTCACCCAATAGCCCAGATAGACGAAGGGCATGCCGGTCATCCGGGCCTGGGCCAGATGGTCGAGGATCATGAACCGGCCCAGGCTGCGACGGGGCAGGTCAGGATCGTAGAACGAATAGACCAGGGAGAGGCCATCCCCGAGCAGGTCCACCAGGGTGCAGGCGACGAGGTCTCCCGGCTCGCCGGCGGGTGAGGCCAGCCGGTACTCGATCATGTGGCTTCGGACGGGAGTGTCCTCGACCATGGCCACGAAGTCCGGCCAGCCCATGTCGGTCATGCCGCCGTCGGCGTGACGCGCCCTCAGATAGCGCCGCAGGAGCTCGAACTGCTCCAGGGTCGCCTCGGCCTCCACCAGGCTGCGCTTGAGGTCGGCGTTGCGGCTCAGGGTCCGGCGGTCCGAGCGCGACAGCACGTAGTCCTTCGCCGGGATCCGCACCGAGACGCACGCCGCGCAGGTCTCGCAGGCCGGGCGGTAGGCGATGTTCTGCGACCGACGGAAGCCGCTCTGGGTCAGGCTGTCGTTCACCATCTCCCCCTCGGCGAGGGGCAGGTGGGCAAAGACCTTCCGCTCCAGCCGGTCCGGCAGGTACGGGCAGGGCGCCGGCGCCGTCAGATAGAAGCGGATCTGTCGCGTGGGAAAGTGCTGGGTCACGGGCCTGACTAGACCCCGAACCGCCCGCCGCGCGCAAGACCCTCCCCGCGCGGGGTCAGAAGGCCGGGTCCGGCGGCAGGACGGGCGCCTCGCGCAGCAGCACGATGGCGATGCGCCGGTTGCCCGGCAGGCTGGGATCGTCCGGATAGAGGGGCTCGGAATTGGCCTTGCCCGAGACCTGGTAGACCCGGTCCTTGGCGATGCCCGCGGCCTGCAGCACCCGGCGCGAGGCGTCGGCGCGCGCAGACGAGAGCGCCCAGTCGCTGTCTACCTCGCCGCCGCGCCAGTCGGCGGAGGTGTGGCCGGAGATGGAGATGCGGTTCGGCAACTGGTTCAGGGTCTTGGTGATGGCCCGCAGCAGCACCCGCGCCCGCTCATTGGGAACCGCCGAGCCTTCGGCGAAGAGCGAGCGCCCCTCCTGGTCCACCAGCTGGATCCGCAGGCCCTCGGGCGTCTTGTCGACGATGATGTTCTTTGACAGCTCGGCCAGCTCGGGCATGGATTGCAGCGCCTGCTTCAAGGACTGGGCGGCGGATTCGAACTCGGCCTCCTCGCGGTTCCGCCGGGCCGTGTCCAGGGTGTCGGAGACCGAGGCCGCCGCGCTCGGGCCATCCTGGGGATTGCGGATGTCCGGCGCCATCAGCTGCATGATGTTGGTGGATCCGGCGGACATGGCGCCGTTGCTGTCCAGGGCCGTCCCGCCCAGAATGCCGCCGGCGCCGGAGGCGGAGTCCGACACCGCCGCCGGGGCGAAGTACTGGGCGATGCCGCGCTTCTGTTCCGGCGTGGTGGTGTTGATCAGCCACATCAGGAGGAAGAAGGCCATCATGGCGGTCACGAAGTCCGCATAGGCCACCTTCCAGGCGCCGCCATGGTGGCCGCCGCCCGAAACCTTCTTGACCTTCTTGATCAGTATGGGCCGATCTTTGGCTGCCATGACGGTGTCCGGGTGAAAGAGGACCCACGCCCTGCCACGGCGAGGGTTAAGATGCAGTTTAGGATGGAGGGGCGCATGCGGCTAGCATTCATTGGCCTGGGGGTCATGGGCGCGCCCATGGCGGGCCACCTGGCGGCGGCGGGCCATACGGTCAGCGTCTACAACCGCAGCCCGGAAAAGGCCCGCGCCTGGGCCGCCGCCCACCCCGGAACCGCCGCCGCGACCCCCGCCGAGGCCGCGCAGGGCGCCGAGCTGGTCGCCCTGTGCGTCGGCGCCGATCCCGACGTGCGCGGCCTGGTCCCGCAGATCCTGCCCGTCCTGGCCCCCGGCGCCATCCTCGTCGACCACACCACCACCTCCGCCGAGCTGGCCCGCGACATGGCCGCCCTGGCCGCCGCCTCCGGCCATAGCTTCCTCGACGCCCCGGTCTCCGGCGGGCAGGCGGGGGCGGAGGCCGGCCGGCTCACCGTCATGTGCGGCGGCGACCCCGCCGCCTTCGCCCGGGCCGAGCCGGTCCTGGCCGCCTACGGCCGCGCCATCCGCCTCATGGGCGGCCCGGGCGCCGGCCAGCTGACCAAGATGGTCAACCAGATCGCCATCGCCGGCGTCGTCCAGGGCCTGGCCGAGGCCCTGCACTTCACCCTTCGCGCGGGGCTCGACCCGACAGACGTCCTGGCCGCCATCTCCCAGGGCGCGGCCCAGTCCTGGCAGATGGACAACCGCTGGCCCACCATGGCGGAAGGGAAGTTCGACTTCGGCTTCGCCGTCGACTGGATGCGCAAGGACCTCGGCCTGGTGCTGGACGAGGCCGCCCGCAACGGCGCCCGGCTGGACCTGACCCGCCAGGTCGACGCCTGGTACGCCGAGGTGCAGGCCCTCGGCGGCGGCCGCTGGGACACCTCCAGCCTCCTCACCCGCCTGGAGCCGCCCCGGTGAGGGTGATCCTCCACACGCCCCGGCTGACCCTCGACGAGCTGGAGACCGACCGCGACGCCGGCTTCATCCTGGCCCTCCTGAACGAGCCCGGCTTCCTGGAGAACATCGGCGACCGGGGCGTGCGCGACCTGGAGGGCGCCCGCCGCTATATCGAGGAGGGCCCCCGGGCCTCCTACGCCGGCTATGGCTATGGCCTTTGGCGCGCGACCGAGCGCGACGGCGGCCGCCCCGTGGGCCTGTGCGGCCTGCTGAAGCGCGACGGCCTGAAGGACCCCGACCTCGGCTACGCCTTCCTGGCCAGCGTGTGGGGCCGGGGCTACGCCTCCGAAGCCGCCCGCGCCTGCCTCGACCACGCCCGCCGCACCCTGCGCCTGGGCCGCATCGTCGCCATCACCACCCCGGGGAACAGCGCGTCACAGGCGGTGCTGAAGAAGATCGGTCTGAAGGCGGCGGGGGTGGTGCGGCTACCGGGGAAGGACGAGGAGAGTGCGTATTTTGTGTCGGAGGGGTAGGGGGCTAGGCCTACGATTTGAGAGGATAGTCTTGGCCGAGGTCCTTGTACGCCCTCTCTGCGCTCTCGAATTGGAGGACTGCTGTTCGGACGTCCGGATCCTGCAGATCTATGAAGCGATACGCACCGTCCAGTAAGGCCACAGCCTCGATCCGGCCAAAGTGGGCGCCATGGGACATGGCATAGCTCGCGAGCCCACGGAGCTTTGGCATGGAGTCAGCCAAATGGTGCCCGTGTGGATCAACGATGTCGGCGATGATGACGCCCTCCGCCTCCTGTCGGAAAAAGATAAAGTCGGGGCGCACGATCCTCACCTCCCCAGCCTCTTCGTAGACGATTCCAAGCGAGTCCTGGCTGGCGCGCGGCGGGTTGCGATACCAGGCGACGCAGTGTGCCTTGGCAAGCTCCGTCTCCAACACCGCTCTCTCCCAGCTTGCGTCGAAGGCGATGGGAAACGTCCCATCGGTATCGCAGAGCAGATGCTTCGGATATCGGGAAAGTTGTTGTTCCTTTCCGTTGAAATCCCGCGACATCGTTGGCTGGAGAGATGACTGAGGACGGGCGACGTCGACGTCCAGCGGATCTTTGCTCATCTCACGAATTACACGGTAGACATCTTGACGTTCGTCCCGCAAGGCTCGGATCGCGTCCCGGAATTCAGCCAGCCATTGCCTTGCCAAGGCTTCCGCTTCGGTATCCAGATCGTCCCGAATGCTGCTAACGAGGCCCAGGGCGGCGATCGTCGTATGGGCGTCGATTAGGGCTTCATCCTCATCGCCTGCTTCCTCGTCTCTGCCGGCAAGGTACTCAGCATAGGTCCGGGCAAGATCGGGACTTATGGTCCGGGCCGCCCGCTTGTAGGCGTCCTCGATCACCGCATAATCTGCGGCCAGCACGAAATCGTTGAACGTCTTGGCCTGCGTCTGGGTGTTGGCCGTCAAGGTCGTCCCTGCAACCGTCAGGACCGCTTCGCGGGCTTCCTTGATCGGTCCTGCGTATTTGGTCTGCGCTGAATCCAGCACATTGTGCATGGCAGCGTGCGCCTTCTTGCCAGCACCGGGCAACAGGCCATCGACGGCCAATTCATGGGCAAGCGCCGTTAGCCGCTTCACCGGGCGCGTCTGAATCTTCGGCAGGCCTTGGGACGGCAGGGAAACCAGCTTCTCCCATACGGCTTCGGGGATCGCGGGATTAGGCAGAATTTCAATCGGATTGATCAGCACTCGACGCAGCGGCAGATCGTCGCCGGCCTCGCCGCCATTCATCAGCGCGTTGACAACCGCCTCTACGGCTTCCTTGTCGAAGTGCGGCAACAGGCAGTCCACCGCATTCAAGCGGTCATTTCCGGGTATGCGCCGGGCCAGCGGGGTCCGCACCATGCGCCCCAGCAACTGTGTGATATGTGTCCGGTCAGAGGCCGATCGGAACGAAACCATCACCTCTGCGCGGGGGCAGTCCCAGCCGGTGCTGATTGCGTCCTTGGCTAGGAGGATTCGTACGTGGTCGGATTCTTGCACCCGCTCGGGTGAAATGTACGGCGCCTCGTACTTGCCGAACTTCTCCAGCTTGTGCTCGCCGAAGACGTTGGCGACGCTGCCTTGCGGCAGCTCGGGCCAGGCGTCAAAAACCACATCCAGCCAAGTCGCAATTTCGTTTGCGTTCGGATTGTTGGGCACTTGCAGCACCATCAGTGGCTGAACCGCCTGCGGCGACTGTTGCTGTTCCGCATAGGTAGCCCACGCCTTGGTTATGTCGCGCAGCTTCTGAGCGCCAAGGCGGAGCAGGGGGGTGGCGAAGTCGCCGGCTTCCGTCGGGATGGCAAGGTCGATGGTGTCCTTGATAAGCCCGGAATCCTGAACCTTCTGCGTGTCAACCTGGACGGGCGGCAAGGTGCTGTGGCTTTGCATTCCCTCAACGGCTTGGTTGAACCGCTGGACGGTCGCCGAAATGCCCCAGACAATCGGGATGCCGGGAACCGAGCCACTCCCGTTGATCAGGTTCCGCACGATGGTCGGACGGCCATTTGCAGTATCCAATCCGCCATCGCGCATCCCCCGGTGGGCTTCGTCCAGCACAAGATACAGCGTCAGGTCCGCGTCTTCGATGGTGTTGCGGATCGTGTCATAGATCGTGTGCGCCCGAAGGTCCGGCATGATGGGAATCTGCCGATCATCCTTCTCGATTGCCGTGTCGTCAGGATCGTGGCCCCGCACCAGCAGGCTTTTGCGCGACAGTTTTTGCGTGTTGAGGAAATAGACCTTACCGGGCTCGAAGCGCTCCCGCCCAAACGTGTTTTCCACCGTCACCAGATCGGAAACGGTCAGCTTGTCGGACGCTTGCTGCAAACGCCACTTGGACTGTTCGTTGAGTGAAGGATCATCGCTGAACCAGATGACCACGGCGCCGGGATCAGGCTCGAAGTCGTATTCGTCATTGCCGAAGAACAGCGCCTCAATCGCGGCGGCGGCCATGACGGTTTTGCCTGACCCGGTTGTCGCCGAAAGCGAAAAGGCGTGCTTGTCCTTGTCTTCACGCCACCGCTTGCGCGCCTTGCGGAGGCGGTCCAGCACCTCCTTGACCGCTTCTTCCTGATAATCCTTCAGCGTGAATTTCATGGAGATCAGCGCCCCATCGCAAAGCGGAAATTGGTGAGGTAGGATTCGTACAGCCGCACCGGCTCCACCGTCTCGGGGAGTTGGCGTACGATGGCCTGAAAGCGACGTTCGTCGTCGGTGACGATGTAGGCGATCCGGATACCGTGCGCCTTCGAGATTGTCTCCGCGAACGGCGCAGCGGCGTCCAGTTCGGTCAGCAGTCCGTAGGTATCGGCGACCTCCCAGCCCGCATCAGGCAGGGCATCTATTCGCCTCCCTTCGCTGCCTGCACGCATCCACAACAGCGGTGCGATCCGCGCGAACGCGCGGTTATGGCTGACCGCAACGGGTGTCTCATAGGTCAGGGTAAAGAACTCGGCATTCTCCAGAAACCCGTCGGCCATCGAGGATTCGTCCGTGAATTTGTACTCGCCCTTGATCGACTGTCCTTCCGGTGTGGTCCCAGAGATAGCTGCATTGATCCGAGGCTTGGTGATGTGGTCACAAATCCCCCAGCACTCCCATTCTGGATCGCCGGGGCGCAGACCTTCTTTCCGCAGCTTGAAATGCTCATCGGGCCCGACCTCGTTGTTGGTAATGGAGATGCACTGCCTCCTGCCTCCGTCTTGCCTATTCAAGCGCATGACGGCGTGCGCGGTGGTGCCGGACCCTGCAAAGAAATCTAGAATGATCGCGCTCGGCTTGTCAGACACGAAAAATCGTAGCGCGTCCTCGACTGCGTACAGCGACTTCGGAAATGGAAACTGCCGACCCGGCAGCAGGTTGGACAGTAGACGCGACCCATACTGCGTTGCGTCGTGCGCCGCGACCTTCCATTGAGTGCCAGGCACCGCAAGGTTCACAATCTCCTCAGAAGAACCGAGGTTCAATGACCCATCTGGATTCCGACCTAGAACAGGGTAATCACCTCGAAGAACTTTCTGATATTCACCGCCTTTGATATAGTAGACGACTAACCCCTTCTCCAATGATCCACCTAGGCGAACCCTTCCCTCTGCGACGTGTTTCATCAGGGCAGTCGGCCCCAACTGCCAATTCCCGTCCGATCCATCTTTCCGGATTGGCCAGACTGTGACGAGTCCTTCAGGCGGCGAAAAGCTCGATCTGTCGTCATTAAGTTCGGGAGGCGCACCGGTTCCGACGACGGCCCGAGTTTCCGGATTTACTAGTAGCGGATAGAAGAGCTTGGGCCGGTCAGCACGTCGTGCGTTAGTCCCGGATCGCCGAAGCAAATCCCACCGGACGGCTCCCGTGAAGGTGCGCCCCTTCGTCGAAACCCAATCTGCTCCAAGGACAACTCGCTGAGGCCCCGCTAGTCCGAACATGACGAAGAACGCATATTCGTCATTCCTGCCGAATCCGCCTCGGCGAGCAACGTTGGCAGGGTTGATCTGTATGCTGACCATCTGAATGGTCGCCTCTTGGAAAATCTGCTCAAGAAGCAAGCCCAGTCTAAGGTATTCCTTCTCATCGATGGTGACGATCAGGACGGAGTTGAGCGGGTTTAGAAGCTGCCGCGCAACCAAAAGCCGCCGCTCAATCATCGCCAACCACTTTGAGTGACGGTAAAGGTCGTCGCCCTCCACGTAATCGTTGTTGTATTTCCAATCGCGCGCGCCAGTGTTGTAGGGCGGGTCGATGTAGATGGCGTCGATCTTACCACGATGGGTGAAGGTCAGCGCCTCCAGCACGTGAAAATTTTCACCGTTGATGACGGTGTGGAACGGCTTGTCGGCGCCGCGCTCAATCCTTCCCGTATTGACGAGGCCGGGATAGATGTAGTCGTTGAATTCAGCCACCACGATGAGATCGGTAACGCTGGCGCTTTGCTGCTCAGGCTCGTCACAGCCTGTCAATTCCAGCCGCGCTTGTCGGGCTTCGCCTTGCCCTTCTAGGCCGAGGACCTTCCACAGCCGCTGGTCGCCCTTCGCGGTTGAACCGCGTGGCGGCAAAATCCGCACCTTGTCGCCCTTGCGGATCGGACGTCCGGGAAGTTCGACAGATTCAGGCTTGTGCCGCTCGAAATTCAACCCGAACGAACGGCGGGCAGACAGCACCTTGAATTCGCGCTCTAGTTCATGGCCGAGCGCGGGGTCTTTGGCCTTAGCCTGTGAGATCAATTCGGTAAGGCGCGACAAGCTGTGCTCCTGGAACAGAAAGCGGTGTTGCGGGCTGGCTAAGAGACAAGGGTCTCTGCCCCGGCCGGGTCAAGTTAGCCAGAATCAGTGATCTGCGGACGCTTTATGGCAAGGTGGTCTGGGTCGGATAGCAGTGAAGACATGATGGGTGCCCATCACGACAATCCCGGTCGCCCGTTCTCGCGTCGCCCCTCTAGCGCCCAAAACATCTTCACCGTCCGAGGCTCAAAGAAAAACGTGATCACCCCGACGCGCAGGCGCGCTTGAAGGCCGAGAGGCCTTTCAGGATGGCGCGCAGTAGGCCTCCACCTCACGTCAGCCGTTCCTAGTCCACGCGTCCGCCGCCCTGACGCCATCCCGAAGGGCTGCCTCGATTGCCTCTGGTCTAGCTCGGAAGAACTCGCCCCCCAGGGATACGCCGGTCTGGCAGAGCGTCCGGATTATCGCCTGCTCGCCCGCTTTGGCCCGATCCGAACAGTCAAAGGGCTCCCGGCCGATCTGAGATGTCGAGTGAAGCACCCGCCATTGCAAGGCGCATACCGGAAGCGTCCGGTTGTGATCGTCGCAGCGGGTTTGCGGGCTGCGGGAAAAGCCGACCTTGACCACGATATCGCCGTTCGCAGGGCCGCCCAGGATGTGATCTTCGTTACCCTCCAGCTGGAGAACGTAGAGGTGCTTGGGCCCTTCAGCCTCGCGGGATTGAAACGGCTGTTGCGAAACCGGGCCGGGTCGGCTGGGCGCAAGAACGGCTGAGGCGGGGCCTTCAATCACCCTGTTGATGGGTTCGCCGCCAAAAACGGGAACCTCGTAAAGCTCCAGCTCCAGAAGCTCTCGGGCTTCTGACGGCGCCAGCAGCATGCCCTGGGCGCCGATCACCTGGCCCCGACCCGGTCTGTACGTCTCCGGCGCGAAATCTTCGACGCGGAGTCGACTCTCCTGGGTGAACCTCCAGGCCCGAATGGCGCGAACGCCGAAGTTCCATTTGTCCGCCCGCGCCGGATCCTTGGACTTCGCGTCCCACACTGCGGGATGGGTAAAGTCACGCGCATGTCCCGTCTCGTGGGACTGCTGCTGGACGCCGAGTATGACACCGCGATCTTCAGGACGATCAGACCCACCTGTTCCGTAAATCACGACCAAGGCGCCTGGCGCGCTCCGTGACAGGAAGCTCTTCCGCATCCACTCCTGGGTGTATCCCAGAAAACCCCAGGTTTCCGGACTGAACCCATAGAAGCTGGTCAGCCAGACCTGCGGCGGGTCGCAATCAATCGCCTCAAGAGGATTCAGCATCCCGCTCCATCCTGGTTTGGAGCGTCTCCAAGTGTGACGCTCAAAGACCTGTTCCAGTCCGGGTTATGGCTCCGAAGGCCTCAGACCACCAAGGGTCCTGTTCCCCGGCTTGACGGATAGAACGACAATTCCGGTCGCCCGTCCGGCCTCCGACCCCCTTACGCCCCCAACATTCTTGCCGCCTGCGGCGCAAAGTACGTGATCACCCCAGCTGCGCCGGCGCGCTTGAAGGCGGAGAGGCTTTCCAGGATGGCGCGGTCCTCGTCCAGCCAGCCGTGGGCGCCGGCGGCCTTGATCATGGCGTACTCGCCCGAGACCTGGAAGGCGAAGGCGGGAACGCGATAGGCCTCCACCACCCGCCGGACGATGTCGAGATAGGGCAGGCCGGGCTTGATTATGATATGAAAGATATACAGAAGCGGGCAAAAATAGCTTTAATGTTATTCTGAAGTGCCTTAGAAATAACACATGAGCTATCCCTCTGATCCCCGCGCCCTCGCGCGAAAGCACCTCGAACGCCGCCTGGCGCCGCTTCGCGCCGCCGATCTGTCCCGTCCGCCCCGGGGCTGGATCCGGGCCCTGCGCGACTCCCTTGGCATGACCGCCGCCCAGCTCGCGGCGCGCATTGGCGTGTCGCAGCCGCGCATCACGGTGCTGGAGAAGGCCGAGGCCAGCGGGAACGTCACCCTGGCCAGCCTGCGCGAGGCGGCCGAGGGCCTGGGCTGCACCTTTGTCTACGCCCTCGTCCCGAACGCGCCTCTCGACGATATGCTGCGCGCGCGCGCAGGCGCGGCGGCTGACCTGCAGCTGGCGCGGACGCATCAGACCATGATGCTGGAGAACCAGGCTCTGGAGCCCGCCGAACTTCGGGCGGAGCGGGAGCGGCTGGTCGAGGAGATGCTGCGCGGCGACCTTCGCCGCCTGTGGGACACGCCGTGAGCGATCCGCTGTTCGACGCGGCGGACGATGCGGCCACCCCGCTCACGCCTGAGGAGCGCGACGCCCTGATTCCCACCTACATCACCCTTCGGCGGGAGCTGAACGAGGCGGAGCAGATCGGCATCGCAGACGCCGATCGCTGGGCGTTCTCGCGACAGCGCGATGTGCTGGACGAGGATTTCCTGCGGGCGCTTCACAGGCGAATGTTCCGGTCGGTGTGGAAATGGGCGGGCGCCTTCCGGACCACGCCGCGCAACATCGGCGTGGAGGCCTGGCGGATCGCGCCGGACCTGCGCCAGCTGCTGGGCGATGCGCGCTACTGGGTCGATCACCAGACCTATCCGCCGGATGAGATCGCGGTGCGGTTTCACCATCGGCTGGTCTGGATCCACCCGTTTCCCAATGGCAATGGGCGCTTCTCGCGGCTCGCGGCCGACCGGCTCGCCGTGCAGATGGGAGCGGAGCGATTCAGCTGGGGCGGCGGCAATCTCGTCGCGCCGGCCGAGTTGAGGCGCCGCTACATCGAGGCGCTCCGCGCCGCAGACGGCGAAGTGATCGCGCCGCTTGTCGCCTTCGCGCGGTCCTAGGTCGGGCCGAAAACCCCCTCCGCCGCGCTTCGCGCGCCACCTCCCCCTGAAAGGTGGAGGAATGAGAATCCAATTGCTCCCCATCAGGGGGAGCTGTCAGCGAAGCTGACTGAGGGGGTCACCGCCCCCCCCTACGCCCCCAACATTCTTGCCGCCTGCGGCGCAAAGTACGTGATCACCCCCGCCGCGCCGGCGCGCTTGAAAGCGGAGAGGCTTTCCAGGATGGCGCGGTCCTCGTCCAGCCAGCCGTTGGCGCCGGCGGCCTTGATCATGGCGTACTCGCCCGAGACCTGGAAGGCGAAGGTGGGAACGCGATAGGCCTCCACCACCCGGCGGACGATGTCGAGATAGGGCAGGCCAGGCTTGACCATCACCATGTCGGCGCCCTCGGCGATGTCCAGGCCCACCTCGCGCAGGGCCTCCTCGGTGTTGGCCGGGTCCATCTGGTAGGTCTTCTTGTCGGCCGGGTTGTCCTCGGGGCCAGAGCCCAGCTTTCCCGAGCCGATGGCGTCGCGATAGGGGCCGTAGAAGGCCGAGGCGTACTTGGCGGCGTAGGACATGATCATCACGTCCGGGTGGCCGGCGCTCTCCAGGGCGCCGCGCAGGGCGCCGATGCGGCCGTCCATCATGTCGGAGGGGGCGAGGATGTCGGCCCCGGCCTCGGCCTGCATCAGGCCCTGGGCCACCAGGCGCTCGATGGTGGCGTCGTTGGCGATCCGGCCCGAGCGGATCAGGCCGTCGTGGCCGTGGGTGGTGAAGGGGTCGAGGGCCACGTCGCACATGATCCCCACCTCGGGGGCGGCGTCCTTCATGGCCTTGATCGCCCGGGGGATGACCCCGCCCGGGTCGGCCGCCAGGCTGCCCTCGGCGTCCTTCCGGGCCCCGTCGATGTGGGGGAAGATGGCGATGGCCGGAATGCCCAGCCGGCGCGCCTCCACGGCGGCGCGGGCGCAGTCCTTCACCGACAGGCGGCTGACGCCGGGCATGGAGGCGACGGGAACCTCGCCCTCGCCCTCGTGCACCACCATGGACCAGATGAGGTCGGCGGGGGTCAGCACGGTCTCGCGGACCAGGCGGCGGATCCAGTCGGCCTGGCGCAGGCGGCGCAGGCGCAGGGCGGGGTAGGGGGCGAGGGGCGGCGGGCTCATGCCCTGCGGTCTCGCGCAAATGGGGGTGGGGTGCAAGGGGCCCGACGTTGACAGAGGGGGGCGCGAGGCTCCAGACGGCGGGGGGGCTCAAACGGGGAGACCGGATGGACTTTGCGCTCAACGACGACCAGGCGGCCATCCAGGCGGCGGCCCGGGCCTTCGCCGAGGCCGAGCTGGCGCCGCACTCGGCCCGCTGGGACGAGGACCGGGAGTTTCCGGTGGAAACGCTGCGCGCCGCCGCGGCCCTGGGCTTTGCCGGGCTCTATGTGCGCGAGGATGTCGGCGGCTCGGGCCTCGGGCGCCTCGACGCGGCCCTGGTCTTCGAGGAACTGAGCCGGGGCGATGTGTCCGTGGCGGCCTACATCTCCATCCACAACATGGTCTCGTGGATGATCGACCGGTTCGGCGATGACGCCCAGCGCCAGCTCTGGCTGCCCCGGCTGGCCACCATGGAGCTGCTCTCCAGCTATTGCCTGACCGAGCCGGGGGCGGGGTCGGACGCGGCCTCCCTCTCCACCCGGGCGGTGCGAGATGGCGACGACTATGTGCTGGACGGCGCCAAGGCCTTCATCTCCGGGGCCGGGACCTCCGACCTCTACCTGGTCATGGCCCGCACGGGGGAGGGCGGCGCCCGGGGCGTCTCGGCCTTCGTGGTGGAGGCGGGGACGCCGGGCCTGTCCTTCGGCGCCCAGGAGCGCAAGATGGGCTGGAACGCCCAGCCCACCGCCATGGTCCACCTCGACGGGGTGCGGGTGCCGGCGGCCCACCGGATCGGCGCCGAGGGCGAGGGCTTCCGCTTCGCCATGGCCGGCCTGGACGGCGGGCGCATCAACATCGCCGCCTGCTCCCTGGGCGGGGCGGGGCTGGCGCTGGAGACCGCCCGCGAACACCTCTCCGCCCGCCGCCAGTTCGGCCGGCCCCTGGCGGATTTCCAGGCCCTCCAGTTCCGCCTCGCCGACATGGCCACCGAGCTGGAGGCCGCCCGCCTGATGGTGCGCCGCGCCGCCTTCGCCCTGGACGCCGGCGACCCCTCCGCCACCCTCTACTGCGCCATGGCCAAGCGCTTCGCCACCGACGGCGGGTTCGAGGTCGCCAACCAGGCCCTGCAACTGCATGGCGGCTATGGCTATCTTCGGGACTATCCCCTGGAGCGGATCGTGCGCGACCTGCGGGTCCACCAGATCCTCGAAGGCACGAACGAGATCATGCGGGTCATCATCAGCCGGGAGATTCTGGGACGATGAGCGAGGAGATCATTGCCGTAAGGGAAGGGGGACTGGGGAGACTCACCCTGAACCGCCCCCAGGCCCTCCACGCCCTCACGACCGTTATGTGCTCGACCTGCATAACGGCCCTCCTGGACTGGAAGGACGATCCGACCGTCGAGGCCGTGCTGATCGACCATTCCGGAGAGCGCGGCTTCTGCGCCGGGGGCGACATCCGCATGCTGGCCGAGAGCGGCGCCGCCGACGGCCGCCTCGCGCGCGAGTTCTTCTTCATCGAGTACCGATTGAATCATTTGCTCTTTTCCTATCCGAAGCCGGTGATCGCGGTGATGGACGGGATCACCATGGGCGGCGGCGTCGGCCTCTCGGCCCCGGCCCGCTACCGCCTCGCCACCGAGCGCACGACCTTCGCCATGCCCGAAACCGGCATCGGCCTCTTCCCGGACGTCGGCGGCGGCTGGTTCCTGCCCCGTTTGCCGGGTCGGATCGGTCTCTGGCTCGCCCTGACCGGGGCCCGGATCAAGGCCGCCGACTGCCTGCGGGCGGGCCTGGCGACGCACTACGTCCCTTCGGAGAAGCTGCTGGAGCTGAAGGCGGCCCTGGCTGGGAACCTTCAGGATATCGAGGGCTTGCTGGCGCAGTTTCATGTGGACCCCGGCCCGGCGCCGGTCGACGCCCACCGCGCCGAGCTGGACGCGGCCTTCGGCGCGGACTCGGTGGAGGCCATCGTCGCGGCCCTGGAGGCCGGCTCCGACTGGGCCCGCGCCCAGGCCGAGGCCCTGAAGACCAAGTCGCCCCAGACCCTGAAGGTGGCCTTCCGCCAGCTGGCCCTGGGCCTCGCCGCCCCGGACTTCGCCGCCAACATGGCCATGGAGTACCGGATCGGCGCCCGGGTCGTGCAGCGCCACGACTTCCTGGAGGGCGTGCGCGCCGTCATCGTCGACAAGGACAACGCCCCCAGGTGGGACCCGGCGACCCTGGAAGGCGTGGGCGAGGACCTCCTGGACGCTATCTTCGCCCCCCTGCCGGCGGACCAGGAATGGTCGCCCCTGGAAAGGACATCTCGATGACCCGCATCGCCTTCATCGGCCTGGGAAACATGGGCGGCGGCATGGCCGCGCGGCTGGTCGGCGCGGGACATGAGGTCTCCGCCTACGACCTTTCAGCCGAGGCCCTGGCGCGGGCTGCGGGCCGCGGCTGCACGCCGGCCGCCAGCGTCCGCGAGGCCGTGGCTGGCGCTGAAGCCGTGATCACCATGCTGCCCGCCGGCCCGCAGGTGAGGGCGGTCTATGAGGGCGAGATCCTGGGCCAGGCCCCCGCCGGCGCCCTGCTCATCGACGCCTCGACCATCGACGTGGAGACCGCCCGCGCCGTGGCGCAGAAGGCCGCCGAGGCGGGCTATGTCTTTGCCGACGCGCCGGTGTCGGGCGGGACAGCGGGCGCCGAGGCCGGGACCCTGGCCTTCATGGTCGGCTGCGACGAGGCCCGCTTCGCCGCCATCGAGGCTCTCCTGGCGCCCATGGCCCGGGCGGTCCTGAGGGCCGGCGACCACGGGGCGGGGCAGGCGGCCAAGATCTGCAACAACATGCTGCTGGGCATCTCGATGATCGGGACCTGCGAGGCCTTCGCCCTGGCCGAGCGCCTGGGGCTGGAGCCGGACAAGTTCTTCGACATCGCCTCGAAATCCTCCGGCCAGTGCTGGTCCCTGACCAGCTATTCGCCCTGGCCCGGCCTGGTGGAGACCGCGCCCTCCAACCGCGACTATGCCGGCGGCTTCGCCGTGGCCATGATGCTGAAAGACCTCAAGCTGGCCCAGGCGGCGGCGGCCTCGAACGGCGCGTCGACCCCCCTCGGGGCCCAGGCCGAGGCCCTCTACGCCCTCTGGGACCGGCTCGGGAACAGCGGCAAGGACTTCTCCTCCATGCTCCAGTTCCTGAGGGGAGGGACTTGATCTGGAGCCTTGCAGTCGCGATTTGACCTGCATCATGACGCCCGCGTCAGGTTGGCTGGACATTGATTGCGCCGGGGTGCAAAAGTCCGCCGGTTTTTGTTGGGTTTTCGGCCCGGGTTCGCCGCCCGGCCTGCTGGGATCAGAGCCATGGATTACAAGGCCGCCTTCGCCGATGCGCTGGACAAGGTCCGGGCCGAGGGACGCTACCGGGTCTTCGCCGACCTGAAGCGCCATCGCGGCCGCTTCCCCAACGCCACCTGGACCCGTCCCGACGGCTCGACCTCCGAGGTCGTGGTCTGGTGTTCCAACGACTACCTGGCCCAGGGCGAGAACCCTGTCGTGCTCGACGCCATGAAGGCGGCGATCGACGAGGCCGGCGCCGGCTCCGGCGGCACCCGCAACATCTCCGGCACCACCCGCTACCACGTGGAGCTGGAGCGTGAGCTGGCCGACCTGCACGGCAAGGAATCGGCCCTCCTTTTCACGTCGGGCTACGTCTCCAATGAGGCCTCGCTCTCGACGCTGTACAAGATCCTGCCCGGCCTGATCGTCTTCTCCGACGCCCTGAACCACAACTCGATGATCTCGGGCATCCGTGGCGGGCGGGGCCCGCGGCAGATCTTCCGGCACAACGACCTGGCGCACCTGAAAGAACTGCTGGCCGCCGCCGACCCGGCGGCGCCCAAGCTGATCGCCTTCGAGAGCGTCTATTCGATGGATGGCGACATCGCCGACATCCCCGGCACCGTGGCCCTAGCGAAGAAATACGGCGCCATGACCTACATCGACGAGGTCCATGCGGTGGGCATGTACGGCCCGCGGGGCGCCGGCGTGTGCGAGCGTGACGGCGTCATGGCCGAGATCGACATCATCGAGGGCACCCTGGGCAAGGCCTTCGGCGTCATGGGCGGCTATATCGCCGCGGACGCCGTGATCGTCGATGCGATCCGCTCCTATGCCGATGGCTTCATCTTCACCACCTCCGTGCCGCCGGCCGTGGCCGCGGGCGCCGTGGCCTCGATCCGCTGGCTCAAGGAGCACAATGAGGTTCGTGAGAAGCACCAGGAGCGCGCCGCCGCCCTGAAGTCGCGGATGGAAGCCGCAGGACTTCCGGTCATGCCGTCGGTCAGCCACATCGTGCCGGTGCTGGTGGGCGACCCCGTCCACTGCAAGCTGATCTCGGACATCCTGCTCGAGGAGCACGGGGTCTACGTCCAGCCGATCAACTACCCGACCGTGCCCCGGGGCACAGAACGGCTGCGCTTCACGCCCAGCCCCGCGCACACGGACGAGATGATGGATCATCTGGTCCGGGCGATGGAGAAGCTCTGGGTCCGCTGCAATATCCAGAGGGTCGGCGGTCAGGCCGCCTGAGGCCCGCCGACTTTTCCGCCTTTCGCCTGCCGATGACGGTTCCGCCCGGGGCGTCGACGCTGTAAACAGCCCGCGTTCGGCCGCGCCGAATCCTCAGGACAGGCTCCATGACCACACAGACCCTCGTCGCCGGCGTCCCGGCCGGTTTTTTCTCGGCATCCGTTGCGGACTCCGACCCCGCCCTCGGTGCGGTGATCTCGGGTGAACTCCGGCGCCAGCAGGACCAGATCGAGCTGATCGCCTCGGAGAACATCGTTTCCCGCGCCGTGCTCGAGACGCAGGGGTCGGTCCTGACGAACAAGTACGCCGAGGGCTATCCGGGCAAGCGCTATTACGGCGGTTGCGAGGTGGTGGACGAGGCCGAGGTCCTGGCCATCGCCCGGGCCAAGGCCCTGTTCGGCTGCGAGTACGCCAATGTCCAGCCGCATTCGGGCAGCCAGGCCAACCAGGCGGTCTTCATGGCCACTCTGACGCCCGGCGACACCTTCATGGGCATGGACCTCGCCGCCGGCGGCCACCTGACCCACGGCAAGAGCGTCAACCAGTCCGGCAAGTGGTTCCGGCCGGTGTCCTACGCGGTTCGGTTACAGGACCACCTGATCGACTATGACCAGGCGGCCGAGCTGGCCCTGGCCGAGAAGCCCAAGGTGATCATCGCCGGCGGGTCGGCCTATTCCCGGCACATCGATTTCGCCCGGTTCCGCCAGATCGCCGATTCCGTCGGCGCCCTGCTGATGGCCGACATCGCCCATTACGCCGGCCTGGTGGCGGGCGGCGTCTATCCTAACCCCTTCCCGCACGCCCACGTGGTGACCACTACGACCCACAAGACCCTGCGGGGCCCACGCGGCGGCCTGATCCTGACCAACGACAAGAAGCTGGCGAAGAAGCTGGACTCCGCCGTGTTCCCGGGTCTTCAGGGCGGGCCGCTGATGCACGTCATCGCCGCCAAGGCCGTCGCTTTCGGAGAGGCGCTTCGTCCGGAGTTCAAGGCCTACGCCCGGCAGGTGATCGACAACGCCCGGGCCCTGGCCAACAGCCTGCAGCAGGCCGGCTTCCGGATCGTCTCCAACGGTACGGACAGCCATCTCTTGCTCGTGGACCTGACGCCCAAGGGCGTGAGCGGGGCGGACGCCGAGGTCGCCCTCGAGCGCGCCGGCATCACCACGAACAAGAACGGCATTCCGTTCGACCCGCTCCCGCCCGTCCAGACCTCGGGCATCCGGGTGGGAACGCCCGCCGGGACCACCCGGGGCTTTGGCGAGTCCGAGTTCCGGCAGGTCGGCCGCTGGATCGGCGAAGTCCTGGATGGCGTGGCCGCCGGTGGGGATAATTCGGTGGTCGAGGCTAAGGTCCGGGGCGAGGTCCTGGCCCTCACGAAACGCTTTCCCATCTACGGCTGAGCCCTCTAATAGGGGTCGGCCCGGCCGGGAGGGGCCAGATCATGCGTTGCCCGTTCTGCGGACACCCCGAGAGCCAGGTGAAGGACAGCCGCCCGTCAGACGACGGCGCGGCGATACGTCGGCGCCGGTCCTGTCCCGAGTGCGGGGGCCGGTTCACCACCTTCGAGCGGGTCCAGCTTCGCGAGATCACCATTCTGAAGCGTTCCGGTCGGCGCACGCCGTTTGACCGGGACAAGCTGGCGCGGTCCATCGCCATCGCCACCCGCAAGCGGCCCATCGAGCCCGAACGCATCGAGCGGATGATCTCGCAGATCGTGCGGCAGCTGGAGAGCCTCGGCGAGACGGAGCTCCCGTCCTCCGTTGTCGGCGAGATGGTCATGAAGCAGCTCAAGGCCCTCGATGACGTGGCCTATGTCCGCTACGCCTCGGTCTACCGCGACTTCCGGGAGGCGGCCGAGTTCGCAACCTTCCTGGGTCGTGAGGGCCTGAGCGAGAGCGGAGAGGATGACCGCTAGCCGGGTCACCCTGAAGCTTGCGACCAGCCTGGACGGCCGGATCGCCACGGCGACCGGAGAGAGCCGCTGGATTACCGGAGAGGCCTCCCGCCTTGAGGTTCACAGACTGCGCGCCGGGCATGACGCCGTGGTGGTGGGGATAGAGACCGCCCTTGCGGACGATCCGGAACTCACTGTCCGGCTGGAGGGCCACTCCGGGCCCCAGCCGGCGCGGGTGGTGATGGACACCCGCCAGAGGCTTCCCGTCAGCTCTCGGCTTGCACGGACGGCCCGCGAAATCCCGACCTTCCTGATTTCGCCGGCGCCGCCTCGCCCGGACCTCGCCGCCCTCGGAATCCGCTTCGTCACGCTGGGAACCGGCGCCCTGCGCCCGGACCCGAAGGAGGCGGTCGAGGCCCTGCGCGCCGCGGGCCTTCGTCGGCTCTTCATCGAAGGCGGCGGCAAGGTCGCGGCGTCCTTTCTCGCGTCCGGCCTCGTAGACCAGCTGATCTGGTTCCGCGCGCCCCTTGTGCTCGGCGCACGGGGTCGACCCGCGGTGGGCGATCTGCCATGGGACCGTCTGGCCGAGGCGCCGCGCTTCCGGCGGGTTACCATCGCCGAGTTCGGACCCGACCTCTGCGAAACTTACGAGAGGATCTGATGTTCACCGGAATCGTCACAGACATCGGAACCGTCCGGATGGTCCGAGATACAAACAGGGATCGCCGGTTCGAGATCGGCACGGCCTACGACCTCTCCACCGTCGATATCGGGGCCTCGATCAGCCATTCGGGATGCTGCCTGACCGTCGTGGAGAAGGGTGGGGACTGGTTTGCGGTTGAGGTGTCCGGCGAGACGCTCGCGCTGACACACCTGGCGGACTGGCAGGTGGGTCGACGCGTCAACCTGGAGCGGGCGGCGAAGGTCGGAGACGAGCTGGGCGGCCATATCGTCTCAGGACATGTGGACGGTATTGGAGAGGTGATCTCGATCACCCCGGAAGGCGGGTCGCGGCGGGTGCGTTTCCGCGCGCCTCGTCCGTTGCACAGGTTCATCGCGCCCAAGGGCTCCATCACGGTCGATGGCGTGTCCCTGACGGTCAACGAGGTCGAGGACGATGTCTTCGGCGTCAACCTGATCCCCCACACCTGGGAAGTCACCACCTTGGGCGACCTCGCGCCCGGGGCCCGGGTCAACCTCGAGATCGACATGCTGGCCCGGTATCTCGCCCGCTGGCGCGAAACAGCCTAGAAGCGCCGCTGAGAAGGAATACTGACATGACTCCGGAAAAGGTGCGCCTCCTGATCGTCGAGGCGCGGTTCTATGACGACCTGGCCGATGAGCTGCTTCGGGGGGCGTCGGACGTGATCTCCGCCCACGGCGCCGGGTTCGACGTGGTGAGCGTTCCCGGGGCGCTGGAGATCCCCGGGGCTATCGCCATGGCCCATGAAGCGCGCCTTTCGCCAGCAGGCGTCAGCTACGATGGCTATGTCGCCCTCGGAACCGTGATCCGGGGCGAGACCTATCACTTCGAGATCGTCTCGAACGAGAGCGCCCGGGGGCTCATGGACCTGACCGTCCGGCAGGGAGTCTGCCTGGGAAACGGCATCCTGACGGTTGAGGACGAGGACCAGGCCTGGGAGCGAGCCCGGGTCAGCGAGGGCGACAAGGGCGGCGGCGCCGCGAGGGCCGCTCTGGACATGATCGGCCTGCGGCGACGGTTCCTGGGTCAGGACCGGTAATGCCCGCGTCCCACCAGGCCCGCTCCGTCGCGCGTCTCGCAGCGGTTCAGGCCCTCTACCAGATGGAGGTGTCCGGAACGGGCGTGGAGGCGGTCGTCCGCGAGTTCTCTGATCACCGGTTCGACCGCGCGATCGGGGGCGAGGACGGGGAAGCTCTCGCGGCCGCGGACGAAGCCTTCTTCGCCGAGCTGGTTCGGGGGGTTGTTGCAGAGCAGCGGCGCATTGATCCGTCGATCGCCCAGAGGCTGGCCCAGGGCTGGCGCCTTGAGCGCCTGGACGCCACGGTGCGCGCCATCCTGCGGGCCGGGGCCTTCGAGCTTGCCCATCGCCCGGACGTTCCCGTGGAAGTGGTGATCAACGAGTACGTCGACCTGGCCCGATCCTTCTTCGAGGGGCCTGAACCCGGGTTTGTGAACGCCGCCCTCGATGGACTGGCCAGGGATGTCCGAGCCTGATCCCATGAGCCCGCCGGACGAGTTCGGCCAGATCGCCGAGTTCTTCCGGCCCCTGACCCGGGGGGATCCCGGGGCCTTCGATCTGCTGGATGACGCCGCGGTCGTGACCGCCCGCACCGGGACCGATCTCGTGATGACCCAGGACGCCATTGTCGAAGGCGTACACTTTCCCGCCGGTGAGGCCCCGGAGGACGTGGCCGCCCGTTTCTTCCGGGTCAACCTCTCGGACCTGGCGGCCAAGGGCGCAGAGCCCTTCGCCTGGCTCCAGACCCTCGCCTGGTCGCCGGAGTGGCCGCTCGAGCGCCGTCGCGCCTTCGCCGGCGGTCTGGCGCGGGAGGCCGGGATTTTCGGTCTGACTCTGCTGGGCGGGGATACGGTCTCGACCCCTGGGCCCTTCATGGCGTCGGGAACCTTCCTCGGCCGGTGTCCGCCGGGCGGGGTCATTCGCCGCTCGGGCGCCCGGCCTGGCGACCTGCTTCTGGTCACCGGGCCGATCGGCGACGGCTGGCTGGGTCTGCAGGCGGTGACCGGAGCCCTCAAGGACCCTACCGGGGGCCTCGCACGGAAGTTCCGCCGGCCTGAGCCCCGCCTCGATCTCCGGGCCGTCCTCAGGGCCTGCGCCCGGGCGGCGGCCGATGTCTCCGACGGGCTGATCGCCGATGCACGCCACCTGGCCACCGCGTCCGGTTGTGGCGTCCACCTGGCGCTGGAGCAGTCGCCTTTGTCTGAGTGGGGGAAGGACTGGCTCGCAGGCTCCCCGGATGAGGTCGGCGCACGGATCGCCCTGGCCTCGGGTGGAGACGACTACGAGATCGTGCTGGCTGCAGAGCCGGCGCACCGTGAGGTCCTGGAGGCGGCGGGCTGCTCGGTCGTGGGGGTCTTTGTTGACGGCCCCTCAGAGGTGTTGCTCAATGGTCGAGCCCTGGATGTGGGCCCCGGGGGATGGCGCCATGCCTGAGCGGGCTCACAGCGCCGGGCGAAGAACCGCCCCAGGAGCCTTCCGGGGGGCTGTTTTGTCGCGCCGTCGAGAGTGAGAATGTCCCGAGGTCTTCTTCTCGTACTCCTGATCCTCCTGGCCCCCTCCGGGACGCCCGCCTTTGCTGCAGCGGAAAAGAACCCTTCCGTCCCCAATGAGCCGAACGCCGACCTGCGGCTCGACGTGTCGGGTATCGGCCTGCCGATCCTCAGGAACGGGCAGGTCGTGAACTTCGTCTTCGTCCGCGCTCGGATCCTCCTGAACCCCGGACTGCCCCGCCCGGAAGTCGATGCCCGGGACCCTTTCATCCGGGAAGCCCTCATCCGTTCGGCCTACCGGGCGCCGCTCAACGCCCCCAACGACTACATGGCGGTGGATCCCAAGATCTTCGAAGCTGTGCTCCTGCGGGAGGCAAAGGCGGTCCTCGGCGCCAATATTGCCCGCTCCGCCCATCTCAGGGACCAGAGACCTCAGAAGATCGTCTATGCGCCCAGGAAGTCAGGGAGTTCGGCGCCGCCAATTCAGCCCTGAGGAGGTCGCAGGCGGGGGTGTGCATACGCTGGGGAGGGGGCTCCGTCGGCCAGGACTCGAACAGTCGTTGCATGCGAGGCCGAGGTTTGGCAGTTTCGCCCGTCTTTCGGCGGGAGCAGTCTCGATTGCGCCGTCGTGGCGGGAAAACAAAGGGAGACGGACGCCGGGGGTGTGGAGCAAGTTCACCTCCGTCGGTCTCCGCGCAGTCTTTGAAGGGGCGCTTCGACCATGGACTACATCATGCTGGCGATCTTGGCCGGCCTCCTTGCGGTGCTTTACGGCGTCGTCCAGACGGCCTCGCTCATGCGGGCCTCGCCTGGGAATGCACGAATGCAGGAGATCGCTGCGGCGATCCAGGAAGGCGCTCAGGCCTATCTGAACCGGCAGTACACCGCGATCGGCATTGTTGGCGCCGTGATTTTCCTGGCGCTCTTTCCGCTTCTCGGCAGCCTGGCGGCCTTTGGCTTCCTGATCGGTGCGGTCCTGTCCGGCGTCGCCGGGTTCGTGGGCATGCTGATCTCGGTCCGCGCCAACGTGCGGACCGCCCAGGCGGCCTCCGAAGGTCTGGCGCAAGGCCTATCGATGGCTTTCCGCTCGGGCGCCATCACCGGCATGCTGGTGGCGGGTTTCGCCCTGCTGGGCGTGGCGGGCTACTTCTATGCCCTGACCGGTCCGATGGGCCTGGCGCACAATGACCGCCATGTCATCGACGCCCTGGTGGCCCTGGGCTTCGGCGCCTCTCTGATCTCCATCTTCGCGCGTCTCGGCGGCGGCATCTTCACCAAGGGCGCCGACGTGGGCGGCGACATGGTGGGAAAGGTCGAGGCCGGCATCCCCGAGGATGATCCGCGCAACGCCGCCACCATCGCGGACAATGTGGGCGACAATGTCGGGGACTGCGCGGGTATGGCCGCCGACCTGTTCGAGACCTACGCCGTCACCACCGTGGCCACCATGGTGCTGGCCGCCATCTTCTTTGGCGCCGGCGCCCTGAACCTGATGCTCCTGCCGCTGGTCATCTGCGCGGTCTGCATCGTGACCTCGATCCTGGGAACCTTTGCGGTTCGCCTCGGGCGTTCACAGAACATCATGGGCGCCCTCTACAAGGGCCTCATCGTCACCGGCGTCCTGTCGATCGGAGCGATCTGGTGGGCGGTTCACGCCCTGGTTCCGGCGCCGGTCACCACCAACAGCGGCTTGGTCATCGACGCCCAGTCGTTGTTTCTGTGCGGCCTGGTCGGCCTCGCCGTCACCGCCCTCATCGTCGTGATCACAGAGTACTACACGGGGACGGGCTTCCGGCCCGTGAAGTCGGTGGCCAAGGCCTCCGTATCCGGTCACGGCACCAACGTGATCCAGGGCTTGGCCATGAGCCTGGAGTCCACCGCGGCTCCGGCCATCGTGATCATCGGCGGCATCATAGTCACCTTCGGCCTGGCCGGCCTGTACGGCATCGCCATCGCGACGACGGCCATGCTGTCGCTGGCCGGCTTCATCGTCGCCCTGGACGCCTTCGGCCCGGTGACGGACAACGCGGGAGGCATTGCCGAAATGGCCGGCCTGCCCCCGGAAGTCCGTGTGACCACTGACGCCCTCGACGCGGTCGGCAACACCACCAAGGCGGTGACCAAGGGCTACGCCATCGGTTCTGCCGGCCTGGGCGCCCTGGTGCTGTTCGCGGCCTACACGGAGGACCTCAAGTACTTCGTGGCGGAGGCCAAGCCGGGCTCCTTCTTTGAGGGACTGGGGGCTATCGCCTTCGATCTGTCCAACCCCTACGTGGTGGTCGGCCTGCTGTTCGGTGGCCTCCTGCCCTTCCTGTTCGGCGGCATGTCCATGACCGCCGTTGGCCGGGCGGCGGAATCGGTCGTCGAGGAAGTCCGTCGCCAGTTCCGCGAGAACCCGGGCATCATGACCGGTGAGGTCAAGCCGGAGTACGGCCGTGCGGTCAGCATCCTGACCAACGCGGCCATCCGCGAGATGATCGTACCCTCGCTCCTGCCGGTGGTGTCCCCGGTCGCCCTGTTCTTCGTCATCACCGCCATTGCGGGCAAGGCCAACGGCTTCGCCTCTCTCGGCGCCATGCTGATGGGCGTGATTGTGACCGGCCTCTTCGTGGCCATCTCGATGACCTCCGGGGGCGGCGCCTGGGACAACGCCAAGAAGCTGATCGAGGAAGGTCACTACGGCGGCAAGGGTTCCGAGGCCCACAAGGCCGCTGTGACGGGTGATACCGTCGGCGATCCTTACAAGGACACGGCGGGTCCCGCCGTGAACCCGATGATCAAGATCACCAACATCGTGGCCCTGCTGCTGCTGGCCATCCTCTACTCGGCGGGTTGAGGCCCCGGCGGGTCGCAGGACCCGCCGCTCTGCCGCACAAAGGACGACGCCCCGGGATCATTCCCGGGGCGTTTTTCATTTTGGCGAAGCCTCGAGCGCCCGAAGGTGAGGCGCTGAGCAGCGCTCGTCAGCGACGGTCGCCCGGCCGGGACCCCGGGACGCCTTCTTCGTCGCGAGGCAGCACGCCTCCGGCGCCGATCGAGCCGATCAGCTGCTCCAGGACCGTGAGCTCGCGACCGCGGGTCGGGGTCTCCCGGCCGTTGAACGCGATGACCTTTCCATCCGCCAGGGTCAGATTGTCGACTGTCTTCACCGCCTCGGTCTCCTGGTCGAAGGTGATGACGGTGATGTCGCGGCGGGTGACGACCGGGCGCATGAAGGCCACAGTTTCCTTGATCTGGTTCATGTAGATCCAGACGTTGGTGTCGAAGGCGGACACGGCTGAGGGTGAGCCCAGGCGCCCGCGAACGGTGGCCTTGCTATCCTCGCCAGGCTTCACGTCCCTGGGATTGGCCTCGATGGCCTGGAATCCCGAGTAGGAGGAGATCGGCGCACAGGCGCCCGTCATGGCGGCTCCCGCGAGAAGGATGGCGAAGGCGGCGCGTTTCAGCATCGGGTTTGCGTTTCCTGTGTCCGGGCTTTGACCTAACGCTCGCCGCCCCTTACTGCAATGCCGCCATTAGCCGCGCGTCGCGGCGAAATCGAGGCCATGATGCGACTCTTCCGTAAACGACCTGCAGCTGAAGCTGGCCGCAGGCTGTACGCCGCCTGCGTCAGTCAGGCGCGGACGCCTTCGCTTTACGCGGAACTGGCGACCCCCGACACGGTCGAAGGGCGGTTCGAGCATTACAGCCTGCATGTCATCCTCGTGATGGACCGGCTTGTCCGGCAGGGCGAAGAGGCCGCTGAAGTCTCGCAGGGTCTCTTCGACGCCTATGTCCGGGCTCTTGACGACGCGCTTCGGGAGATGGGGGTTGGCGACCTCTCCGTCGGGAAGAAGATGCGCCGGATCGGTGAGGCCCTTTATGGCCGCCTCCGCAACTATGAAGCGGCCTTCACGGCGGAGGAGGGGGCGGACACTCTCGAGACCATCCTCGCCCGGACGGTCTATGACGGGGTCGAGGATCCTCCCTTGGCCGAGATGGCGGCCTATGTCCTCAGACAAAGGGCCCATCTCGCCGACCTGAAACTGCAGGACCTGCTGGGCGGGACGATCACATGGGCGGCGGAATGACGGTCGATGGAACCATCCGCCTCGGCGATCTTGCTGCGGGGCCTGTCCGGCGGCGCCTGAAGCCAGACGCCCAGACCCGCGCCGCCCTCGCCGCAAGATCGGGCCTTGAGGCCCTGCCAGAGCTGGAGGCCGACCTGGAGGTCCGGCCCTGGATGGATGGATGCGAGGTCGTCGGAGGCTTCGACGGGAAGGTCACCCAAGTTTGCGGGGTGAGCCTGGAGCCCTTCACGCAGACTGTATCTGGAGACATCGACCTGCGTCTTGCGCCTGAGGGTAGCCCTCATCTCCCTGCGGACCTGACCGTCGGTGGAGAAATTGAGGTTTCCCTCGATACGCCGGATCCGCCGGAGCCTCTCGAGGGAGACACGATCGACCTTATGGTCATCCTCGGCGAACACCTCGCCCTTGCGATCGATCCCTTTCCAAAGCGTCCCGACGCGGTGTTTGAGTGGTCTCCTGAAACAGAGGACGCCTCGCCCTTTGCGGCGCTGCGCGCCCTGAAGAAGTCTCCGGAGTGAGACTGGGCGCGCCACTCATTTGCATGCGGGGCGGCGGCCTGTATCCTTACACCTTGCGAAGGTAGGGGCGGGTTGAGTCTTTTGGCGGCTTCCAGTGTCATTGCGATCGACGCCATGGGCGGTGATCTCGGCGTTTCCGCCACGGTGCCAGGGCTGGCCCTCGCCCTTAAGCATCTGCCCGGGGGCGTTCGTTTTCTTCTTCACGGGGATCAGGCCGTGATCGGCCCGGAGCTGTCGCGGTCCCCGGAGCTGGCCCGCCGCAGCGAGGTGCGCCACACCGACAAGGTGATCGCCTCTGACGAGAAGCCTGCATCCGCCGTGCGGAGGGGTAAAGGCGCCTCCATGTGGAACGCTCTGGAGTCGGTGAAGTCCGGCGAGGCCGCCGCCGCAGTCTCCTGCGGCAGCACCGGGAGTCTGATGGCGATCGCCCGCCTCGTGCTGCGAATGAGCGTGCCTATGGACCGTCCGCCCCTGGTGGTGCCCTGGCCTGGCCTTAAGGGTGTGACGACCTTCCTTGACGCGGGCGCCAACATCGATTGCGACGCAGAGCGCCTCGTGGAGTTCGCCATTCTCGGTGAGGCCTATCACCGGGTGGCCTACGGGGTGGAAAAGCCCAGGGTCGGAATTCTGAATGTCGGCTCCGAGGACATGAAGGGCCACGATGAGGTCCAGCAGGCTCACGCCTTGCTGCGCAGCGGCCGGCTGGACATCGCCTATCACGGCTTCGTCGAGGGCGATGATCTGTCGACCAATCTTGTGGACGTCGTGGTCACGGACGGGTTCACCGGAAACGTGGCCCTCAAGACCGGCGAGGGCGCCGCCCGGTACATCACAGAGGAGCTCCGTGCGGCCCTGTCCTCCAGCATCGCCGCCAAGATCGCCGCCGTACTGGCCCGACCCGCCCTGCGTCGCTTCAAGGCCCGCATCACCCCGACCCCCGCCGCCCCGCTGCTGGGGCTCAACGGGCTTGTCATCAAGTGCCACGGCGGTGCGGACGCCAAGGACTTCGGTCGCTCGGTGGGCCTCGCGGTGGACCTTGCCGCGAGCGACTTCATGAGCCAGATCCAGCGCAACATGTCCCGGCTCGGTGAGGCGGCGATGGGTGATCCAGCGTGATCCGCAGCGTTGTCACAGGGGTCGGCGGGTATCTACCTGAAGAGATCCTGACCAACGCGGACCTGGCGCGTTTTGTCGACACCTCCGATGAGTGGATCCGTGAGCGTACCGGCATTCGCCAGCGACACCGCGCCGCGCCGGATCAGGCGGCATCCGACTTGGCGGTCGAGGCGGCGAGGAAGGCCCTTGAGGCGGCGGGTCGATCCCCTGCAGAGGTCGACCTGATCATCGTGGCCACGACCACGCCGGACCTCACCTTTCCGGCTGTCGCCACCATCGTGCAGCGCAAACTTGGCTGTCCTGTAGGCGTGGCCTTCGATGTGCAGGCGGTGTGCTCGGGCTTCGTCTACGCCCTGTCCACGGCGGACGGGTTCGTTGCCCGGGGGCGTTCGAAGTGCGCCCTGGTGATCGGCGCTGAGACCATGACCCGGCTGATGGACTGGAGCGATCGCGGCACTTGCGTGCTGTTCGGAGACGGCGCCGGGGCCGTCGTCATAGAGCCCGGCGAGGGAAGGGGAGACGCCTCTGATCGCGGCCTGCTGGGCTTCGCCCTGCGCGCCGATGGCACAAAGCAGGACCTTCTGTATGTCGACGGCGGGGTTTCGACCAACGGCCAGATCGGGCATCTGCGCATGCAGGGCAACCAGGTGTTCAAGCATGCGGTGATCAATATCTCCGAAGCCGTCACGGCGGCGGCTGAAGACGCAGGCGTCGGAATCCCCGACGTGGACTGGTTCATTCCGCACCAGGCCAACCAGAGAATCCTCAATGGGGTCGCCAGCCGCCTGGGCCTCGACGAGTCCAAGGTGATCTCGACGGTCGCCGAGCACGCCAACACCTCTGCGGCCTCCATCCCCCTCGCCCTCGCCCAGGGCATCGCCGATGGTCGGGTCCGCCGCGGCCAGCTCCTGCTGCTGGAGGCTATGGGCGGAGGCCTCACCTGGGGCGCCTGCGCCCTCCGGCTCTGAGCGAGGCGCAACCGTCAAGATCAGGCTTGATGGGTCTGACTTTAAAGGCTTATCTGGAGCGGAGCCGTGTCCGTGCGGTTCGGCGCCTCATCTCTGGCAGGGACCTGGCTCATGATTGGATCCACAGTGACCCGCGCGGATCTTGCCGAGGCCGTCCACGAAGAGGTGGGGCTGACGCGCCAGGATTGCGCGGAACTGGTCGAACGGACGCTTGAACTCACCGCCCAGGCCCTTGAGCGTGGGGAGCAGGTCAAGCTTTCCGGTTTCGGCGTCTTCCAGGTGCGGGCCAAGCGCGCCCGCATGGGCCGGAACCCCAAGACAGGCGAGCCGGCGGCCATCGAGCCGCGCCGGGTGATCGGCTTCCGGGCCAGCCAGGTGATGAAGGCGCGTATTGACCGCGCCCTCTCAAAGTAGGCCGTGGCCAAGGGTCCCGAAGCCTTTCGGACGATTTCCGAAGCCGCTGAGGAAGTCGGAGTGGCGCCGCACGTCCTGCGCTTCTGGGAGACGCGCTTCTCCGTTATCCGTCCCATGAAGCGGGCGGGCGGGCGCAGGTTCTACCGGCCTCAGGATATCGCGCTGCTGCGCACCCTCAGGGTCCTCCTTCATGACCAGGGACGCTCGATCAAGGACGTTCAGCGTCTAAGCCGGTCCGAGGGCGTCCAGGGGCTCGCCGCCTTGGCGACCGCTTCGGTCTCGGCGCCCAGGCTCGGATCCGTTTCGCCGGACCCGGCTGCGCCCCCGGCTGTTTCGCCCCCGGACAGACCAGATGGGGCCGGCCGGCGGAGGTTGGCGGCGACCCGTGACGATCTTCTGGCGATCAAGCGACGGCTCGACGCCCTGCTTTCCGGCTGACGTCGAAATCGCTTGCCCGTCGGGCGCAAGCCGCTAGAAGAACCGCTCGCCGATGTCGGAGCGTAGCGCAGCCTGGTAGCGCACTTGACTGGGGGTCAAGGGGTCGTGGGTTCGAATCCCGCCGCTCCGACCATCGGCCTACCTGCCCCGGTTCATCCACGAGATGACGGGAAGAATCGGTATCCCCCAGAACAGACCCGCCACGGCGAAGAAAACCATCTTGATCGCGTCGTTGTCCGGGAGGCGGTCGGCGACATGTGTCGCCGCCACGATGTAGACGGCCATGAAGATCAGGATGGCCATGGAGCCGACAAAGCTGCGGAGACGGGGTTGCATGGGACCAATATAGGACTCATCTCGCGTCCTGCCATCGAGAGATGGACGACGGCATCAGACACCGCTAGCAGGACGGCATGCGCGCCTCGACACCTCCAGACCGTTCCCGGACTGTGGCCATCTGGCTCTTCGGCGTGGCCGCCCTGGTTCTGACGATGGTCATCGTCGGCGGCGCGACGCGGCTGACCGGCTCAGGCCTGTCCATCACCGAATGGCGCCCTGTCACCGGAGCCATCCCCCCCTTGAGTCAGGCCCAGTGGATGGAGGAGTTCGAGAAGTATCGGGCGATCCCCCAGTACCAGCAGGTCAACCGCGGCATGTCCATGGAGGCCTTCCAGTTCATCTACTGGTGGGAGTGGGGTCACCGTTTCCTCGGTCGGCTCGTGGGGCTCGCTTTCGCCTTACCCTTCGCGGTGTTCCTGTTCCGGCGGCAGATCCCCCAGAGGCTTGTCGGGCGCTGCTGGGCCCTGTTCGCCCTGGGTGGGCTTCAGGGTCTGATCGGCTGGTGGATGGTGGCCAGCGGCCTCAGCGAACGGGTCTCGGTTGCGCCTGAGCGGCTGATGACGCACCTGGGACTGGCCTTCTTTCTTCTGGCCGCTCTTTTGTGGACGGGCCTTGAGGCCTGGAACGGACCTTCCCGAAGGCCGGCGCGCGGCCCCTGGCCCTGGGCGGCGTTAGGCCTTTCTGTGATGGTCTACCTCCAGATTCTCCTCGGCGCCCTCGTGGCCGGAAACGACGCCGGCTATGTCCTCACGGACTGGCCGCTCATGGATGGGCACTGGTTTCCGGAGGGCTATGCTTCTGCAGGGCTCTGGACGACGATCGCCCATTCCATCCCTGCCGTTCAGTTCAATCACCGCATCGGCGCCTATATCCTGTGCGCTTGCGCTGCGGTGCTGATCGTTGCCTGCCTAAGGGGCCGGGAGGCGCCGCTCGGCCTGCGTCGCATGGGCCTGGCCCTGGGCCTGGGCATCTTCAGCCAGGCGGCCTTGGGCGTTTGGACGCTGATGTCGGCGACCCCCCTGTCCCTCGGTCTTGCTCATCAGGCTGCGGCGGCGGGCGTCCTGGGGCTCGCGACAGGGTTCTTGTGGATCGCCCGTCGCGCGTAAGTACGGTATTATGGTACCTTTATTCAATTATTCTATATTTTCAGAAGGTTAGAGGTTTAGTTGTGGCTTGCAGTTGACAGCCCTCCGGCGCTTGTCGTATCCGCCTGCCTCGCCTCCGGGCTTCGGCCCGGCATCAACTGAATGGACCCGTTCCCATGCTGAAGACGACGGCTTCGCTGAAGCCCGCCGACGTCGAGAAGAAGTGGATCGTGATTGACGCCGAGAACGCCGTGGTCGGCCGCCTCGCTTCCTTCATCGCCAACCGTCTCCGCGGCAAGCATCGCCCCGACTACACCCCGCACGTGGACTGCGGCGACTTCGTCGTCGTGGTCAACGCCGATAAGGTGCGGCTGACGGGGCGCAAGCTCCAGCAGAAAACCTACTACTGGCATACCGGCCATCCGGGCGGGATCAAGGAGCGCACCGCGGACAAGATCCTCGGCGGCCGCTTCCCCGAGCGGGTGCTCGAGAAGGCCGTTGAACGCATGCTGCCGAAGGAGAGTCCGTTGGCACGCAAGCAGATGACGCACCTGCGCATCTATGCCGGTGCGGAGCATCCCCACGCCGCCCAGAACCCGGAGACCGTGGTCTTCGGCGACATGAACGCCAAGAACGTGCGGACCCAGTAAGCCGATGACCGACGCTCCCGCTCCCACGGGCTTCGACGCCCTGCAAAGCCTTTCCACCCAGGCCGCTCCCCAGGCGGTCGTTCACGAGCGCAAGCTTGACGCCCAGGGGCGCGCCTACGCGACCGGCAAGCGCAAGAATGCAGTCGCCCGGGTCTGGATCAAGCCTGGCAAGGGCCAGATCACCATCAATGGACGCGACCAGGGGGTCTACTTCGCCCGCCCGGTGCTGCGCATGATGATCGCCCAGCCGCTTGAGGTGTCCAACCGCGCCGGTCAGTTTGACGTGGTGGTCTCGGTGGCGGGCTCCGGCCTGTCCGGACAGGCTGGCGCCATCCGGCACGGCATCTCCAAGGCCCTGACCTACTTTGAGCCTGAGCTCCGTTCGGTTCTCAAGCCGCACGGCTTCCTGACGCGTGACAGCCGCGTCGTTGAGCGCAAGAAGTACGGCAAGGCCAAGGCCCGTCGCAGCTTCCAGTTCTCGAAGCGCTAGAGATCGGTTCATTCCGAAACCTGGGGCGCTTCGGTCATGCCGGAGCGCCCTTTTTCGTACCGCAAATCCAGGACAGGACATCATGGAGTCGCAGCCTCTTCCCAGGGTCTTCGTCGATGGCGAGGCCGGAACCACGGGCCTCCAGATCCGCGAGCGGCTGGCGCGCCGCAGGGACTTGGCCCTGCTGTCCATTGACCCGGAGCGGCGGAAGGATCCCGACGCCCGTCGCGAGCTTCTGAACGCCGCCGACCTGGTCGTGCTATGCCTGCCGGATGATGCGTCCCGGGAGGCGGTGTCCATGATTGCAGCGCCCGAGGTGAAGGTGATCGACGCCTCGACAGCCTTCCGTACAGCGCCCGGCTGGACGTATGGCTTTGCGGAGATGGCGCCTGTCCAGCGGGCCGCCATCCAGCAGGCGCAGCGGGTCAGCAATCCCGGCTGCTATCCCACGGGCTTCATCAGCCTGATCCGCCCGCTGGTCGACGCCGGGCTCCTGCCGGCCGCCTTTCCGGTCACCGTCAATGCGGTCTCGGGCTATTCCGGGGGCGGGAAGGGCCTGATCGCGGAGTTTGACGGGCCGGCGCCCTCCGGGACAGGGGACGTCTTCCGGGCCTATGGCCTGTCGCTCGCCCACAAGCACCTCCCGGAGATGCAGATTCACGGGCGGCTCGACCACCCTCCGGTTTTTGCGCCTTCGGTGGGCCGGTACGCCCAGGGCATGCTGGTGGAGGTTCCGCTTGCCCTTCACGCTCTGCCAGGAACGCCTTCACCCGCCGAAATCCGGTCGATCCTTGAGGGAGCCTATGCCGGCGAGCGGTTCGTCCAGGTGGCTTCGGCGGACACCTGTGCGGAGCTCCAGAGAACCCGGGCAGGTGCGGCGGGCTATGTGGCGGATGTCGATCCGGAGTCCTTGAACGGCACCAATCAGCTCAGGCTCTTCGTCTTCGGATCGCCGGACGGTGGTCAGGCGCGGCTGATGGCGATCCTGGACAACCTGGGCAAGGGGGCCTCCGGAGCCTGCGTCCAGAACCTGAACCTCATGCTCGGGCTTGAAGAAGATGCCGGTCTCTGACGCCCACTTCAATCGCCGGAGCCTCCTTCTGGGGGCAGCGGCCATCCTTGGGGCGCCTCCGGCCCTGGCCGCGTCGGATCCTTACGCCGGATCACCCTTTCGTCGCCTCACCGAGGCGGAATGGCGCCGGCGTCTGCCACCTGTCGCCTTCGCCATCCTTCGGCAGGAGGACACCGAGAGGCCGGGATCAAGCCCGCTGCTGCACGAGAAACGCAGTGGGACCTACCACTGCCTGGGCTGTGACCTGCCTCTGTTCCGCTCGGCCTGGAAGTACGACAGCCGGACCGGCTGGCCGAGCTTCCACACGGCGATATCCGGCGCGCTTGGCTTCAAGACCGACTGGCTGATCGGCGTTGCCCGCACCGAGTATCATTGCGCCCGCTGCCTGGGACACCACGGGCATAGATTCAACGACGGTCCCCGGCCGACCGGTCTGCGATACTGCAGCAACGGGTTCGCCCTCAGGTTCCAGCCGGCATGATCCGTCTGGTCGTCTTGCTTCTCGCCCTGCTCCTCGCAGGGTGTGCGGCCCCGAGGGCGGAGCTGGACGCCGACCGGATGGGAAGGCTCTTCATCGACGCCGTGCAGCGTGGCGACTGGCCCGCAATTGACCGCGGCCTCGCGCCCGCCCTGATGGCGTCGCCTGATTACGCTCAGCGGATCGAGGGCGTGCGCGCCGCCTTTCCAGCAGATCCGCCCTGGTCCATCCGCCTGCTGTCCTCAAGGCAGGTCCGGTCTGAAGCCGAGACGCCCGATGAGCGCGCGGAGTTGCAGTATCTCTATACCTTTGCGGACCGCAGGGCGGTGATTGACCTGGCGGTTGTCCCTGTGGGCTGGCGTACAGTTGTCCCGGCCACGGCGCGCACCCCTCGTCGGGAGTCGGCGATCCTGAGCGAGAAGCCGGAAGCCCCGGCGCCGGGGTCCGGCGGATACGAGGTGGTCCGGGTCTACAAGGCCCTGTCCATGTCCTACACCGAGGTCACCGACGAGGACTCCGCGGCGCAAGCCTTCTGGGCTCCCGGACGGACGGCCGGACAGTGGCTGTTCCTCGCCCTGGCGGCGGCGACGCCCCTCTTCATGCTCTGGACCGCCGTGCGTGTCCTTCAGGCGCCCGCGCTCGAGGGACGGGTCTTGTGGGCGCTCCTGTGCCTTGGGGGCGTCGGGACGGCATGGATGGACTGGACCTCCGGAGTCACGGGGTTCATGCCCCTGAGCCCAAGGCTCATGGGCTTTGGCCTGGAGAAGGGACCCTCTCCCTTAGCGCCGTGGATGGTCAGCCTCACGATCCCGGCCGGCGCCCTGGCGGCCAGCCTGAGGCTGGCCCTTCTCCGGTTCAGGACTTGACCTTGACATAGCTTCCCGGCGCGTCCTCGAGCGGGGGCAGCGGACCGGCGGCGGGATCCCGCGCCGGGACCATGGGGCCGGAGCGCGTCCGGAGCCAGTCCACCCAGTGGGGCCACCAGGATCCCGGGGTCTCCTCGGCGTCGGCCTGCCAAACCTCGAGCGTCTCCGGCAAGGCGGGGTTGGTCCAGTGCTGGTATTTCTTCGCGACCGGCGCATTGATCACCCCGGCGATGTGTCCGGACCCGGCGAGGGTGAAGGTCGTGGGTCCGCCAAAGAGACGTGCGCCGCGATAGACCGACCGGGCCGGGGCGATGTGATCCTCCTTGGAGGACTGGACATAGATCGGGGTCTTCACTGCGCCGAGGTCGAGCTTCACTCCGTCCAGCTCAAGCTCGCCTCTGGCGAGGGCGTTATCCCCATAGAAGCGGCGCAGGTAGTACAGGTGCAGGGTCCGGGGCATCCGCGTCTGGTCGGAGTTCCAGAACAGCAGGTCGAAGGGCTTGGGTTCCTTGCCCAGCAGGTAGTTGCTGACGAAGAAGGACCAGATCAGGTCGTTGGAGCGCAGGATGTTGAAGGTGTCGGCCATGGTCTGGCCGGCCAGGACACCACCGCCGCTCTCCATCTGCTTCTCAAGGTCCGACAGCCACTCCTCGCTGGTGAAGAGCAGGAGGTCGCCCGCCTCGGAGAAGTCCTGCTGGGCGGCGAAGAAGGTCGCCGAGGCGATCCGCTTGTCTCCCTTCGCCGCCATGTGGGCCAGCGTAGCCGAGAGAAGGGTGCCCCCAATGCAGTAACCGACCGTATTCACACGATCGACGCCGGCCTGCTTCATGGCCGCAGCCGTGCCCTCATAGATCCCGAGCCGCATGTAGTCCTCGAAGGTCCTGTCGGCGAGGCGACCGTCCGGGTTGACCCACGAGGCGACAAAGACCGTGAAGCCCTGGCTGGTCAGCCAGCGGATCATCGAGTTTTCGGGTCGCAGGTCCAGAATGTAGAACTTGTTGATCCAGGGCGGGAAGATCACCAAGGGGATCTCATGCACCTGCTCGGTGCTGGGCGAGAACTGGATCAGCTGGATGATCTCGTTCTGGAAAACCACCTTTCCGGGGGCGGTGGCGACGTTCACCCCGATCTCGAACTGATCGTAGTCCGTCTGGCTGATCGCCAGCTGCCCGCCGCCCCGAGCCAGGTCGCCCGCGAAATTCTCCATACCGCGGACCAGGCTCTCGCCCCGGGTGGAAAGGGCCTCCTTGAGGGCCTCGGGGTTGGAGGCGAGGAAGTTCGATGGCGACAGGGCGTCGGTCAGCATTCGGGTGAAGAACTCGACCCTGCGGCGGGTCATGGGGTCTATGTCCTCAGCCCGCGCCACGAGGCCGTTCATCCAGTCCGAGGTGATCAGGTAGGATTGCTTGATCACATCGAAAACCGGATTCTCGGTCCAGTCCGGCGCGTTGAAGCGCTTGTCACCCTTGGTAGGCGTCGCCACCGGCGATCCAGTCTCGCCCATCGCCCGACGGGCGGCGAAGTGCCAGAGTTCGGCGTAGCGTCTCCAGAGGTCGCCCTGGGCTTGCATCAGCGCGTCGGGGCGGCCAGCCAGGCTGGCCATGACCTTCGCCATCGCCGGACCGACATGGAAGGGATCGGCGTCAAGGCCAGGGGCTCGGTCAGCCTGCCTCAACGCCGCCTCCGCGATTGCGCCCTGTGCAGTCATAGCGGCGCGGGCGAGGTTCCTCGACAGCGCTTCCATGATTTCCAGAGTCTCCGGACCCGCAGCCGAGAACGCTCCGGTGAAGGCGTCTTCCGGCTGAGGCCCGGGAGACGTGGCGGAAGGCGACGGCTGCGCCGCCGCTGCAGCCTGGGGCTTAGAGTCCGGCGCAGCCGCCTGGGTCTTGGCGCGACTGCGCTTGGTCGCAGCCTTCGCCGGCTCTTTCGCGGAAGTCTTCTTGCTGACCATGATGTGGCCTCCGTCGCCCCTGATGGGGTCCTCAGGCTTTCTTAGACGTGGATCATGACATAAGACCGGGCGGATCATGAAGCGCTACCCCGTACAGCACCCGATTCCCCGCTTCGGCCTCGCACCGGCGCCTCTGGCGCTGGCCCTGCTGATGAGTGGCTGCGCAACACCTCAGGGCGGCCCTGCGCCGGAGACAGCGGCGGCGGCGGCGGCGGAAGTCTCGGCGATCGCCGACGCCCCGCGGGCCTACCCTCGGTTTTCCGACATTCCGGCTCTGCCGGAGGATGTGCGCCCGCTGGCGG
Organism: Phenylobacterium sp.; assembly: GCA_020401865.1. Classification (GTDB taxonomy): domain Bacteria; phylum Pseudomonadota; class Alphaproteobacteria; order Caulobacterales; family Caulobacteraceae; genus Phenylobacterium. The sequence goes on from JADCAS010000005.1 coordinate 120,606, forward strand.
TCTGGGGACAGATCGCAAGTGATGTCCTGGCCGGTGGCTCTGACCTCGTGAGGGACACTTCGGAAGAGACCTGGACGCTCCGGGACACGGAGTCCTTCGCCTCGGAAGCACGGCTGGAAGCGGGCCCTCCCGTATCCCCGGTCTCTGCGACAGCAGCGGCCGAGGCCTTCGCCCGGGAGGTGCGCAAGCGAGCTACACCGCCTCCGCCGCCCGTTCGCTAGGGCCCGCGGAGGCGATCTTCTCAAACCGCTTGGCGGCCTTCGGAGCGAAGGCTATGCCAAGTTTGAACAGGCTCCCCATTCGCCGTGACCTGCGCGGCCAGAGCAGACATGACACCCGAGTTTCATCGTATCCGCCGCCTCCCGCCCTACGTCTTCGAGGAGGTGAACCGCATCAAGGCCCGCCTGCGCGGGGAGGGCGTGGACATCATCGACTTCGGCATGGGCAATCCCGACATGCCGACTCCGAAGCACATCGTCGACAAGATGATCGAGACGTCCCGGGATCCCAAGGCCGGCCGCTACTCTGCCTCCAAGGGCATCATCGGCCTGCGCCGCGCCATGGCCGGCTACTATGAACGCCGGTTCGGCGTACACCTCGACCCTGACACCGAGGTCATCGCCACGCTGGGTTCCAAGGAGGGGTTCGCCAATCTGGCCCAGGCCCTGACCGCCCCGGGCGACGTCATCATCTGCCCGAACCCGGCCTATCCGATCCATGCCTACGGTTTCATCATGGCTGGCGGGGTCATCCGCCACGTTCCGGCCTTGTCGCCCGAAGAGTACCTCTCCGGGATCAGCCGGGCCGTGAAGCACTCAGCGCCGCCGCCGTCGGTCCTCATTCTGTCCTACCCTTCGAACCCGACGGCGCAGTGGGTGGACCTCGACTTCTACAAGGAGGCCGTGGCCTTGGCGCGCCGGCATGACATGCTGGTCCTCTCGGACATTGCGTATTCCGAGATCTATTTCGACGATAATCCGCCGCCCTCCGTGCTCCAGGTCCCGGGCGCCAAGGATATCGCCGTGGAGGTGAACTCCCTGTCCAAGACCTACGCCATGGCCGGCTGGAGGGTGGGCATGGTGGTCGGTAACGCTCGTATCTGCGCGGCGCTTGCGCGGGTGAAATCCTACCTGGACTACGGCGCCTACACCCCGATCCAGGTTGCGGCCGCGACGGCCCTGAACGGGCCTCAGGATTGCGTCGAAGAGATCCGGGCCATCTACAAGGGTCGCCGAGACACCCTGGTGGAGTCCATGAAGCGTGCGGGCTGGGACATTCCCGCGCCGCCCGCATCGATGTTCGCCTGGGCGCCCCTTCCGGAGTCCTTCCGCGAAGCGGGGTCGATGCTGTTCTCCAAGCTGCTGATCGAGGAGGCCGGCGTCGCCGTCGCCCCTGGCGTGGCTTTCGGGGAGTACGGCGAGGGCTATGTTCGTATCGGTCTGGTCGAGAACGAGAACCGAATCCGGCAGGCCGCCCGAAACGTCCGTCGGTTCCTGGCCAACGCCGACGAGATCCTCGGACGGGCTCACAACACTGGAACGGGTCAATGAGCACAACCGGGAACCACAGGACCTGGCGCATCGGGGTCGCCGGGCTGGGAACGGTCGGGTCGGGCCTCCTCGGCTTCCTCTCAGAGCGACCCGACTACGCACTGGAGGGCGGGCGGGTCGTTGTCACAGGCGTTTCGGCGCGATCCCGGTCGCGTTCTCGCCCGGTGGACATTTCCCGGCTGCCCTGGTTTGACGATCCGGTCGCCCTGGCCCAGTCGCCAGACATCGACATCTTCGTCGAACTGGTCGGCGGATCCGACGGCCCTGCCAAGGCTGCGGTGGAGGCGGCCCTCGAAGCGGGCAAGGCCGTGGTCACGGCGAACAAGGCCCTTATCGCAGAACACGGCGCCGAACTCGCAGCCCTAGCGGAGAGCCGTGGGGTTCCCCTGCTGTTCGAGGCCGCTGTCATGGGTGGGGTCCCGGCGGTCAAGATTGTACGTGAGGCGCTGGTCGGGGAAGACATCCGCAGCCTCTCCGGGATCCTCAATGGCACCTGCAACTATATCCTGACGGAAATGGAGACTTCGGGCTCTGCCTTCGCCGACGTCCTGGCCGAGGCCCAGCGACTGGGCTATGCCGAGGCGGATCCAACCATGGACGTCGGCGGCTTCGACGCGGCGCATAAGATCACCATCCTGGCGGCCCTGGCCTTCGGTGGATCGCCGAATTTCGCTGCGGCGGAAATCCACGGTATCACCGGCGTGGATCTGCTCGACATCCGCCTGGCGGGCGATCTCGGCTATCGGGTCAAGCTCATCGCCTCGGCTGAAAGGGCGGGCACAGGCGCGCGGGTCCGGGTCCGGCCCTTCCTTGTCCGCAAGACCCATCCGATCGCCCAGGCCGATGGCGCGCTGAACGCCCTGTTCATCGAGGGAAGCCGAATCGGCCGAATCTTCCTTCAGGGGCCGGGCGCCGGCGCCGGTCCCACGGCGGCTGCGGTGGCGGCCGACATCGCCGACGTCATGGCTGGCGCGCGCCGACCCGTCTTCCAGGCGCCTGCTGAGACCCTAAGCCCCTGCGCACCCTCCGAAGAGGTGGCCGCCAAGGGCCGAGGCTACATCCGGGTCATGGTCCGCGACGAGCCCGGAGTTCTCGCCGCCGTGTCCGAGGAGCTTGCGGAGGCGGGCGTTTCGATCGAGAGCTTCCTCCAGAAGCCTCCGGGCGAGGCAGCTGGTGTTCCCATCGTCATGACGACGCACACAGTGGCCGAGTCCGTCCTCGACGCGGCGGTGGCCCGGATCGCCCGGCTTCCGGCGGTCCTGGAGCCGCCGCGGCTTCTGCACATCGCAGGCATCTGAGAATCGTCGATAATCCCGGCCCAAGCGCCGTCCGGAGACCCTTCATGAGCACCGAGAATCTGGACAGCGGCCTTGTCCTTGACGCTGTCCGCGTCACCGAAATCGCCGCGATCGCAGCGTCTACCCTGGTCGGCCGTGGGGATGAGAAGGCGGCGGACCAGGCCGCTGTCGACGCCATGCGTACGGCGCTCAACGGTCTGGCCATCGACGGCGAAATCGTGATTGGAGAGGGCGAGCGGGACGAGGCTCCGATGCTCTACATCGGCGAGAAGGTCGGCCGCGGAGGCGCGGCGATCGATATCGCCCTGGACCCCCTTGAGGGCACCACCCTGACGGCAAAGGCCATGGCCAACGCCCTCGCGGTGATGGCCTGGGCCCCCAAGGGCACCCTGCTCAATGCGCCCGACACCTACATGGACAAGATCGCTTGTGGTCCTGGTTACCCCTCCGGTGTGATCGACCTTGACCGCTCTCCTGCGGATAATGTCCGGGCCCTTGCGGCGGCGAAGGGCGTCGCACCGGAGGCGATAACGGTCTGCGTCCTGGACCGGCCCCGACATGCCGAGGTCATCGCCTCCATCCGGTCTGTGGGGGCTCGGGTCAACCTGATCACCGACGGCGACGTCGCCGGCGTCATTCACACTGCCGATCCCGCCACCGGCATCGACCTTTATGTCGGCCAGGGCGGGGCGCCGGAGGGAGTCCTCGCCTGTGCGGCTCTGAAGTGCGTTGGCGGCCAGTTCCAGGGGCGCCTGGTCTTCCGGAACGTCGATGAGAAGGAGCGGGCCCGTCGGGTCGGCATCACCGACCTCGACAAGAAGTACGACCTGCACGAAATGGTCCGGGCCGACGCCATCTTCGCCGCGACGGGCGTGACCAAGGGCGCTCTGTTGGATGGCATACGCCGGGAAGGCGGCCACATTGTCACCCATAGCCTCGTGATGAACTCCTCCACGGGAACCGTCCGCGAAGTGCGGATGCGGCGTCCGGCCTGATCGCTGTGACGAAAGGGGAGGGTCCGTTTCTCGGAGTGGGCCGTTCCCTGACCGGGCGTGCTTGGGCAGCCCGGCCCGCTGCGGCGGAGCTTGTCCGCCGGCACCAGAATATTCTGGGCCTCAGCGAGCCCCTCGCCCGCGCCCTGGCCTCAAGGGGGGTGGGGCCGGAGGAGGGCGAGGTCTATCTCAACCCCACCCTCAAGGCTCAGTTCCCCGACCCTTCCTCCTTCCGGGATATGGACCGGGCGGCGGAAGTTCTGGTCGATGCGCTCGTGAGGGGCCGACCGATGGTGGTCTTCGCCGACTACGACGTCGACGGCGCCGCCAGCGCCGCTCAGCTGGTGCGCTGGATGCGCGCCATGGGCAGCGAGGTTCCGATCTACATCCCCGACCGGGTCACGGAGGGCTATGGGCCCAGTCCCACTGTCTTCAGGACGCTGAAGGAGAAGGGGGCTGAGCTCGTCGTCACCCTCGACTGCGGCGCCGCGGCGGTGGATGCCCTCGAGACCGCCAGGGAGATCGGCCTCGACGTCGTTGTGATCGATCACCACCTGATGCGTCCGGGAGAGGTTCCGCCGGCCGCCGCCCTCGTCAATCCGAACCGACCCGACGACAATTCCGGGCAGGGAATGCTCGCCGCCGCTGGAGTGGCCTTTGTCCTTCTCGCCGCCCTGAACCGCGAGGCGCGCCGCCGGGGTCTCTTTGCAGACCGCCCGGAGCCCGACCTTCGCCAGTGGCTGGACCTCGCGGCCCTTGGCGCCGTGTGCGACGTCACCGCCCTGACCGGGTTCAACCGCGCGCTTACGGCCCAGGGGCTGAAGGTCATGTCACGGTGGGCCAATCCGGGCCTGAAGGCCCTCGCCGACATCGGCAAGGTCAGTGGACCTGCAACCACCTTCCACGCGGGTTTCATCCTGGGCCCGCGCATCAACGCTGGCGGCCGGATCGGGCGGTCGGACCTGGGCGCGCGCCTGCTGGCGACCGACGACCCGCAGGAGGCGGCCGCCCTCGCCGCCCAGCTGGATGAGCTGAACGGCCAGCGCAAGGCCGTGGAGCAGGCCGTTCTGGACGAAGCCGTGGCGATTCTGGAGGCGGATCGCAGCCATGAGTCTGCGCCGGTTTTGGTGGTCTCAGCGCCGGGCTGGCCCCCGGGCGTGATCGGCATCGTCGCCGGGCGGCTTCGGGAGCGATACCGACGCCCCGTCGTGGTGATCGGCGTCGATCTCGCCGCCGGAGTCGGCAAGGGGTCCGGGCGCTCCCAGCCTGGCGTGAACCTGGGCGCCGCGGTCCAGGCCGCCTTCGACGCCGGGATCCTCCTGTCGGGCGGGGGGCACGCCATGGCTGCGGGCCTGTCCATCCGACCGGACCGGATACCTGATCTGACCGACTACCTGACCGGCGCGCTGGGCGCGGCGCAGGCCAGGGCGCAGGAAGCGGACACCTTGGAGCTGGACGCCCTGATCACGCCGAGGGGTGCGGACCGGACGCTGCTGGAGTCCTTCGCGCGCCTCGCCCCCTTTGGCCCAGGCAATCCTGAACCCCTCTTCGCCACCGCCTCGGTACGGATCGAGCGGCCCATCGCCATGCGCGGCGGTCACATCCGGGTGACCCTTTCGGATTCCGCCGGCGGCCGGCTTAAGGCGGTCGCCTGGCGGGCGGAGGAAACGCCACTGGGCCAGGCCCTTCTGGCTGGCGGGGTTCTTCACGTCGCCGGTCGCCTGCGTCCTGATGACTGGCAGGGAAGAGCCTCCGTGGAGATGGAGATCGAAGACGCCGCCGACCCTCGGAACGCCGGCTTCGCCGGATCCGGCCCCGTCGCTTGAAGGTGTCTTGCACGCCCCCGGGAAGGCGGATATAGACGCCGCTCTCGCGTCCGCGGTCCCTTCGTCTATCGGTTAGGACGCCAGGTTTTCAACCTGGAGAGAGGGGTTCGACTCCCCTAGGGACTGCCACGCAAGGCTGAATCTCCTCGCATTTCTGCGTTTCCTGATCTGGGCCCCACTTTGGGTCCACCACCCTTCGCGGCGACCTCGGGCGCTGTTCAGACTGGCGCGATGGGCCGCTTGATGCCCGTGGCCTCAGGCGTCCACGAACGCCTTGGAACCTTGCCTCGCGCTGCAAACTATGGACATCCTCTTCGTAATCAGGCGGTGAAACCGCAAACAGGGAGGGAATGAGGCCATGTCAAGGTGCGCGTATCTCTATGCCGGCTCGGCGCTGGCGATCACGATTGGCCTCGGCCTCGCCACAGCAGCCGCAGCACAAGGTTCGGCAAGTCCGTCCGGCAACCAGGTCGAGGAACTGGTGATTACCGGATCCCTGATCCGGGGCACGCCGGAAGACGCGGCCCTGCCGGTGGACGTCATCACAAACGAGGCGCTGCAGGAACAGGGCAGTCCTTCGCTGGTCGACCTGGTGCGAACCATTCCGTCCGTCTCGGGCGGTAACATCGGAGAGTCCAATCGCTTCCTTGGGGGCCAGGCCGCGGGCGTCGCCACCATCAACCTCCGGGGTCTCGGTCTGACCCGGACCCTCTCGCTCATGAACGGGGAGCGCCTGTCGACTATCACCGCCGCCGGCGGCCAGGAATTCGTCAACATCAACGTGGTCCCGACCATCGCGGTAGGCCAGGTCGAGGTCCTGCGCGACGGCGCCGCGGCCACCTACGGGTCAGACGCCGTGGCCGGCGTGGTGAACTTCATCACCCGCAGGGATCTGGATGGCTTTGAGGTCAATGGAAAGTACGCCCTGATCGACGGCTCGGATGGAGACTACGAAACCTCTGCGGCCTGGGGCCGGAAGTTCGACAACGGGAACATGCTGCTGGCGGCCTCCTATCGCCACCGGAGCGAACTCAACGGCGTTGACCTGCCCTGGACCCTGCCGAACGCCGTCTTCCCCGACACTCTCAACATCAGCGGGATCTCGGGAGCCAGCAATCCCGGTGGCTACAACGCCATCCTTGGCACTCCGGTGATCGGGCCCAACGGAGGGTTCGTTCAGGATCCGACCCGTCCCGGCATTCCCCTGGGAGCGACCCTGTCCCCCACCTTCTCTGACGCAGGCTGCACCCAGCTGGGCGGTTTATCCTTCGTCCCGAACGGGCAGTGCTTCTATCCCTTCACCTATCACGACACCCGAGTAGCGAACGAGGATCATTACCAGCTCTACGGTGAAGCCAACCTCGATCTCAGCGACAACCTGAGGTTCCACGGCGAGGTCCTCTGGTCGCGCACGGTCGTTCCGGACGATCGGGTTTCCGCCTCTCAGGGGACTGTGCAGTTTCCGACCCCGGTGGAGGCCAGCGGCGCGTCACCGGGCGGGGGCACATCGCTGATGCCGGCGGCGCCCGGCGCCATCCAGTCGCGCTACTATGTGCCCGCGAGCAACCCCGGCCTTCAGGCCCTGTTCAATCCGTGTCCTACCGCGACCCAGCCGCAGATCACGGCGGCGATCTGTGCAGCCGCACTGGTTAACGGCGTCACCATGAACCAGACGCAGTGGCGTCCGGCGGCTATGGGCGGCAACCCGCTGAATGGTTTCGACGCCGACCTGCAGAGCAACCAGATCACGTCCTTCCGGATTGTCGGCGGATTTATCGGGGAACTTGAGAATGGTTGGGAGTGGCGGACATCACTCAACTACATGCGCGCCGAGCAGGTCAACAAGACCCCGGACCGGTATGTGAACCGCATCCAGCTCGCACTGCGTGGACTGGGCGGGCCGGGTTGCAACCCGTCGACCGGGACACCCGGCGCCGGGTCGTGCCAGTACCTGAATCCCTTCGCCAACTCGATCCAGAAGTCTAGTATCAACGGCGCGAACTATGGCCAGGCCACCGGGTTGAAGCAGGGGCCGGCGATCGACGCAGCGCTCTGGAGATGGATTCAGGACGACGCCGTCAACACCACCACCCAGCAGCTGGCGACCGCCCAGGCCCAGCTTGCCGGCGATCTCGGTGATTTCAAGCTTTGGACGGATGAACCGATCAGCTGGGCGGTGGGAACCCAATGGCGTTTTAACGACCGCACCATAGCGCTCTCATCCAACTTCGATGGCGCAGCCACCCCCTGCGTCGACAGCCAGCCCTATGGTGATGGCCTGCCGACCTGCGCCGTCCCCGGTGGTGGTCCGTTCACCTTCATCGGCTCAGGCACGGAGAGCGATGTCGACCGGCAAGTCTTCTCCTTCTTCGGGGAACTTCAGGTGCCTGTCCTCGACACGGTGACGGCGAGCCTGGCCATTCGGAATGAACGCTACGGCGGCAATGTCGGGGACACGACCAATCCGCGGGCGTCTATCCGTTGGCAGGTCACGCCCTGGATGGCCGTGCGCGGGTCGGCGGGCACCACGTTCCGGGCGCCTCCCGTCGCGGCGTTAGATCCTGGATTCATCTTCATCCAGGCCCAGTTCTCAAACCCGGTCAGCGGGGCTCCGCTCTATCGGCCGGTGCAGACCTTCGGGAATCCCAATCTGGAACCCGAGACCGCCAACACGTTCAACATCGGCTTCCTCTTTGAGGCGGGCGCCTTCCAGGGGCAGATCGACTTCTTCAGCTTCGCCTTCAAGAAGGAGATCACGACAGAGACCCCCGCCCGGATCTACGGGACCATGTTCCCGGGCGCGAACCCGGCGACTTGGCAGTGCGGAAGCGCGGCGCTCCTCGACAGGTTCCGGTTCGGCACCGAGACCGTGAATACGACGCTCTACGGCGGTCAGGCGGTTCCCACCTGCCACCCGAACAACTTCCTCTCGGTTCGCAACAATGTGATCAACGGTCCGGACACCGATATCACTGGCATCGACCTGAATGGTTCCTATTCCTGGTCGAACGTCTTCAGCGGCGACCTGACGGTAGGCGGCGACGCCAGCGTGCTCAGCGACTACAAGCGTGGAGCCGCCCTGCTGTTGGGAACCAACTTCGTGTTCGACCCGGCGCTGAACCGGGCGGGCAAGTCAGAGCTGTTGTCGGCCTTCTATTCGTACCCGCGGCTTCGCGGCAACCTCTTCGCGAACTGGGAGATCGGCGACCATAACCTGCGCTGGACCACCCGGTACTGGAAGGGCACCGATGATGTGAACGCGGTGGTGGCGGGGCGACGCCTCCAGCGCGACGACCGCTGGGTTCACGATTTCACCTACCGGATGACCTTCCAGGAAAAGTGGACCGCAACCCTGTCCGTCAGGAACGTGTTCGACGACCAACCGCCCTTCTACAAGAGCCAGTACAACTACGACTACATGACACAGAACCCTCTGGGCCGAGTGTTCGAGTTCGGGATGCAGGCCAAGTTCTGATCTTGGCGTCCCGGATCGAGGATGGACCGGGTCTGAGAGCTTTCCCATCGTGATCTGCGATCCGCCCTTTGGCGGATCGCAGAGAACCGTCCGGTTTCGAGGGCTCGATCCTACGTGCTTCTTTTCCGGGCTTCGGGACCGACCAGGACCTTTGTTTCCGCATCCAGGAGGCGCTCCCCCCTCAAATCGGCCATTGACGCCGGGTAACAGACAAGAAAAGACTTTCTGTTGCGGGGTTTCGTAAAGGAACCTGGGCCAGTCGGACGAGAGGGGGCCATGTCCGGTTACGGTTTTGAGGATGATCGGGAGGTGACGGTCCGGATCAGCGGGCGTGTAAAGTGGTTCGATGAGGGCAAGGGTTATGGCTTCATTGTCCCCGACCAGCCTGAACTTACGGATCGCAAGGATGTCCTGATCCACGTGACCTCCCTTCGCGGCGTGGGACGTGAGGTTGCGCCTGAGGGTGCGTCTCTTTCCTGCTCGGTCGTGCGCCGGCCAAAGGGCTGGCAGGTGTCCGAAATTCATGACTTCGACGACAGCACGGCCCAACCCTCGCAGGAGCGGCGCTTCGACCGGGATGGTGGCTTCCGGCGGGAGCGCGATGGCGGAGGCTATGGCTATTCCCGAGACCGCGACGGCCATGACCGGGGAGGGCGGGGTGGTTTCCAGCCGCGATCCGGCGGCGGCGGGGGTGGCGCGCGTCCGCCCGTGGCTGAGGGTCCCTTCGAGCGCGCCAAGGTGAAATGGTTCAACCGTACCAAGGGATATGGCTTCGTCGTGCGCGAGCAGGAGCCTGGCGACATCTTCGTCCACATCGAAACCCTGCGTCGCGCGGGTGTCGAGGATCTGCAGCCGGGCGAGGATCTGATGGTCCGCTTCGGGAACGGCCCCAAGGGGCTGGTGGTGGCCGAGGTCCAGCTGATCTGACTGGCGCCCCAGTCGGGCCGGGTTTATGGGCAGGGGATGCATTCCCGACTCTTGCGCCTTCTGCTGACGGGGCTCGTCCTGCTGGCCGCCCCTCTGGCCCTTCCGGCCGGTTCCGCCGCCGCCGCGCCGGCGTGCACCGGAAATCCCGAGTTGAAACCCTTACGATCGTTGACTGTGCGGACGGCCAAAGGGGACTTCCGCTTCCTCGTCGAGGTCGCCGACACCGACCGGGAGCGTGAACTCGGCTTGATGTGCCGCCGCAGCCTGGCGCCAGACCGCGGGATGTTGTTCGATTTTGTCCGGGAGCGGCCTGACGCCGCCTTCTGGATGCGCAACACCCTGATCCCCCTCGATATCATCTACATCCGCCGGGACGGCGTGGTGCGCTCCATCATCCGCAACGCCCGACCTCTCGACGAGACGCCAAGGCCTGCGGGCGGCCCGATCCTGGGCGTGCTGGAACTGGCCGGCGGCCGGGCGGCCCAGATCGGCCTTCAGCCCGGCGACCGCATTGACTTTCCCATCTTCCGGAGCCGACCGTGACCCGACGTTTCGCCGCTGAGCCGACGCCTCGCGAGGAGGACATCCTGCCTCCGCCGGGTTTCGTCCAGTCCGCGACCCGCGGACCGTATTCGACGCACAATGGACCCTACTTCCACCGGGAGCCGCAGGGAGAGTTGACGGAGCACGCCTTCTTCGCCCTGCCGCGCCACGCCAATGGGCTGGGCCTGGTGCACGGGGGCATGCTGACCTCGTTCATGGACGGCCTTCTGGCCGCCGCCGTCTGGCGGGCTTCGCGCCGGTCAAGCGTAACGATCCACCTTGGCGTCGATTTCCTCCACATGGCCCGGGTCGGCGAGTGGATTTTCGGCGAGAGCCGAGTGACCCGGCTGACCCGCGACGTGGCCTTCGTGGAGGGCCGCGCCCATATCGCCGGGACGGATGTCGTCCGGGCCAGCGGGGTCTTCAAGCTGATGCGCAAGGCCGCGGACTGATTGCGAATTGCCGCGAAGACGGCTATCGCGAGCACATGCCGGCGCTCTTTCGGGGCGTAGCGCAGCCTGGTAGCGCATCTGCTTTGGGAGCAGAGGGTCGCGTGTTCGAATCACGCCGCCCCGACCAGAGCCGGCAGGAAGAACGGGGACAGTCATGATCGCGCGTATTTTCCGTCCGTCGAAGACCGCCATGCAGTCCGGCAAGGCGCGCGCCCGGGACTGGGTGCTGGAGTTCGCCCCGGCCTCGGCCCGGACGCCGGATCCGCTTATGGGCTGGACCTTGACCGATGACACAAGCGCCCAGGTCCGCCTGACCTTCGAGAGCCGCGATGACGCCGTGGCTTACGCCCAGAAGCACGGTCTGGCCTTCCAGGTGACCGAGCCCAAATCGCCGAAGCGTATCCTGAAAGCCTACGCCGACAACTTTTCCGCTGACCGGAAGCTGCCCTGGACTCACTGAGCCGGTGACCGTTTCCAGAGCGCCCGTAGCTCAACCGGATAGAGCATCCGCCTTCTAAGCGGACGGTTGCAGGTTCGAGTCCTGCCGGGCGCGCCAGGATGGCGCCTACTTGGGCGCCGGGACGTCCCCCGGAAATTCGGGGAGGGGCTTGGCGTTGGCCGGGGGTCCGATCACGTATTTCTCGTGGCAGGCGATGCAGGTCTCGTAGAGCCTCCCGCCCGTGTCGAAGACCGCCTGCTTGTCACGGGCGTCCGCGGCCTTTCGGGCGTCGAGGGCGCGAGCGGTCATGTCCTGCGCATAGCGGTTCCACTCCGCTTCCGGCGCGCGGGCCCGCCCCGGAAGCTGAAGGGCGTTGCCGGCCTCGGCCACAGTGGAGGCGGCCGTGACGAGGTCCTCCCAGCCGGCCTCGTCTGTCGGGGACAGATCCCGCTCACCGGCCATTGTCAGCTCGGTCCCCGCGCCGCGCCAGAAGGCCTGGCCGGCGGGATCGACCACGTGCAGCATGAACTCGTTCATCGGCAGGGAGGTGTCGAACCTCGCGCCTTGCCCAGCCGGTGCACCCGGCCTCGAACAGGCGGCGAGGCCGAGCAGGCCGGCAAGGACCACAAGCCGCTTCATTGGAAATTCCTTCCCGCCGGACCGCCTGTTCCGGAGGTTCAGGCCTTGGCCATGTTGATGACGTGTTGCTGGGTGAACTCGGCAAGGCCTTCTTCGCCCAGCTCGTTGCCGACGCCGGAGAACTTGGCGCCGCCGAACGGGATGTTGGGCGCCAGCTCAGCGTGCTTGTTGATCCAGACCGTTCCGGTGTCCATGCGGCCAGCGAGGTCGAGGGCGCGGTCGAGATCCCTGGACCAGATGGAGCCGCCCAGACCATAGTCGGACGCGTTGGCCCGGCGCACGGCGTCCTCCCCGTCCTTGATCTTGATGACCGGTAGGACCGGGCCAAACTGTTCTTCGTCCACAAGGCGGGCGCCGTCCTCGATATCGCGGACGATGGTCGGGCGGATGAAGTAGCCCTTGCCCTCGGCGCGGCCGCCCCCGGCGATCACCTTGCCCTTCGTCTTGGCGTCCTCGATCAGGCCCAGCACCTTCTCGAACTGGCTCTTGTTCTGGAGCGGACCGAGGGTCACGCCCTGCTGCAAGCCGTCGCCCACCACAGCGGCGTCGGCCAGCCGGGCGAGCTCGTCGCACATGGCGTCATAAATGCTCTCGTGAACATAGGCCCGCTTCACGGCGATGCAGACCTGTCCGGAGTTCTGGAAGGCGGCGCCAAAGATCTTGGGGGCGGCCTCCTTGGGGTCCACCCCGTCCAGGACGATGGCGGCGTCATTGCCGCCAAGCTCCAGAGTCACGCGCTTCAGGGCCTCGGCGGCGCCGGCCATGACCTTCTTGCCGGTCTCGGTGGAGCCGGTGAAGGAGACCTTTCGGATATCCGGATGGGCGGTGATGGCGCCGCCCAGGTCGTTCGCGTCAGAGATGATGTTCAAAACGCCGGGGGGCAGAAGGTCCTTCACCAGTTCGCCGATCCGCAGGGTGGTGAGCGGGGTGGTGGCCGCGGGCTTCAGGATCACGGTATTGCCGGCCAGAAGAGCGGCGGGAACCTTGAAGGCCATCAGGATGATGGGGAAGTTCCAGGGGACGATGGCCCCGACGACGCCCAGGGGGCGGCGACGAGAGATCACCTTGCGGGCGTCGGAGTCCTCGATCACCTTCTCGGGCAGGTCGAGGCTGGCGAAATAGCGGAAGAAGGCGGCGGCGCCGAAGACCTCGCCCATGGCGTCCTGCAGGGGCTTGCCCTGTTCCTGGACGAGGGTTCTCGACAGGGTCTCCAGGTCGCCCTGGATGGCGTCGGCCATGGCCAGCAGGGCCTTGCGGCGGGCGTCCATCGGCGTGGCGGCCCAGGCGGGGAAGGCGCGCTTGGCGGCGGCTACGGCCTGGTCCAGCTGGGCCTTCGAGGCGCGCGGACATTCGACCAGGACGTCCTCGGTGGCCGGGTTGATCACTGGCATGACGGCGTCGCCATCCACCAGCTGGCCGTCGATCAGAAGCTTGTAGGGTCCCATGTCGTCCTCCCGCGAAATGACGGCGGCACAATGGGGGGATGACGCCGCGCCAATCAAGCCCGGGCTTGCGCCGGAGGGAGCCTGCGGGCCAATCTCCGATCGTCCGGCAAAGGAGAAGTCCATGCTCTCGCGTCTCGCCTGCGGGCTGGCCTGTGTTCTTATACTCGCGTTCCCGGCCTCAGCCGCCAGCCTGTCCGCCGCAGAGCGGAAGATGGTGTCGCAGATCGACGCCGGACAGGAGGCCCAGCTGGCCCTCCTGGAGGAGCTGGTCGCGATCAACTCGGGCACGATGAACCTGCCGGGTGTCGAGGCCGTGGGCCGGCGGGTGGCAAGGGAGTTCCAGGAGCTTGGCTTTGAGGTCCGCTGGAGCCCCATGGCCGAGACGGGTCGGGCCGGTCATCTGATCGCCGTCCACCGGGGCGGCGGAGGGGGACGGCGCATGCTGCTCATCGGGCATCTGGACACCGTCTTCGAGCCGGACAGTCCCTTCAAGGGATATGTCCGCAACGGCGACACCGTCATCGGACCGGGGGTCAACGATATGAAGGGCGGCATCGTCATCATGATCGGAGCGCTTCGCGCCATGAAGGCCGCCGGAACCCTCAAGGGCGCCGACATTACAATTGTCCTCACCGGGGACGAAGAGCGGGTCGGCAAGCCGGTCGAGATCGCCAGGCGCGACCTGATCGCTGCAGCCCGGGAGTCCGATGTCGCCCTCGACTTCGAGGGACTCGCCCGGGAGAACGGCGCCGATATGGGTTCCATCGCCCGCCGCTCCTCCAACACATGGACATTGCGGATCAAGGCCAAGCCAGGCCACTCTTCCGGGATCTTCTCCGAGAGCGCCGGATATGGCGCGATATATGAACTCGCCCGCATCCTCGACGCCTTCCGGGAGCAGCTCCGGGAGCCGAACGCGACCTACAGCGTCGGTCTCGTGCTCGGGGGCGCCGACGCCGCCTTCAACCGGGACGGGACGGGCGGAAAGGCCTCCGGCAAGGGGAATGTCATCCCGGGAGAGGCGCTCGCCATCGGTGACCTGCGGACCCTGTCCAATGACCAGACGGAGAGGCTCAAGGCCCGGATGGAGGCCATTGTCGGGGACAGTCTTCCCGGCGCCAAGGCAACCCTGGAGTTCACAGAAGGCTATCCGGCGATGCCCCCGACCGAGGGCGCGCGCCGCCTTCTGGGAGAGCTGAACCTGGTGAACCGCGACCTGGGCTATCCGGTGATGCGCGAGCTTGACCCCCTGCGCCGAGGCGCCGGAGACATCGCTTTCGTCTCTCATCTGGTCGATGGGCTCGTGGGACTGGGCGCGGGCGGGGAGGGGGCCCACGCTCCTGGCGAGACCATGGACATTCCCGCCATGCAGCGGCAGACCCGGCGGGCGGCCCTCTTTATGAGCCGGCTGGCGGCGCGCTAGCCGCCCGCCGCCGCCTGGAAGGCGGCGAGGCCCCGTTCCAGGTCGGCGATGAGGTCTGCTGGATCCTCGAGGCCGATGTGCAGCCGGACCAGGCCTCCGCCATACTCCCTGCGGAATTTGCGCACCTTGAGCTGGGGATCGCAGTTGATGGCCAGACTCTCGAACCCGCCCCAGGAGAAGCCCAGGCCGAAGACTTCCAGGGCGTCCAGGAAGGCCGCAGTCGCCGCCTCCGGGGCGGGCTTCAGGACAAGGGCGAAAAGTCCGCAGGCGCCCGAGTAGTCCCGCTTCCAGATTTCGTATCCCGGCGCGCCGGGCAGGGCGGGGTGCAGGACGGCGGCGACCTCCTCCCGGCCCAGCAGCCACTCAGCGATGGCCCGGCCGCTCTCTTCATGCCGCCGGAGCCGGACATCCAGGGTGCGCAATCCCCTCAGCATGGCGTAGGCGTCCTCGGCGGCGACAGACCAGCCGATGTCCACCACGCCGGCCTGCAGGCGGCTGGCGATTCCGGCCTCCCGGGCCGCCGCCGAACCCATGAAGGCGTCGGAATGTCCGCCCACATACTTGGTCAGAGACTGGATAGAGACGTCCACGCCGTGATTCAGAGGCTTGAAGAGATGTCCTGCGCCCCAGGTGTTGTCGATCAGACTGAGGACGCCCCGGGACCGGGCCGCCGCCGCGAGGCCGGGCACATCCTGCATCTCAAAGCTCAGTGAGCCCGGGCTTTCCAGGAAGAGGACCCGGGTCCTTGGCCCCATGAGGCCGGCGATGACGTCGGTGGGAAGCGTCGGATCATAATATCGCGTCTGGACGCCGAGCCGCGCCAGGGTTCGGTCGCAGAACCGGCGGGTGGGCTTGTAGGCCGTGTCGACCATCAGCAGTTCGTCTCCGGCCTGCAGCACGGCGAGAAGAGCCCCTGCGGTGGCGGCGACGCCGCTGGGGTAGAGCTCAACCGAGGTCGCCTGCTCCAGGTCGCAGAGAGCAGCCTTAAGGGCCTCATGGGCTGCGAGCCCAGCCCGACCGTAGGTGACGAAGGCGTCATCGTCATACAGAGCCGCCGTGTCCGGAAGCAGGACGGTGGAGCCTTTCTGGATAGCCGGATTGACGGTCTGCGCCCCGCTTGCCGATGCGGCTGGCGGATGCACGAGGCGGGTCGGCGGCCTCATGCGCCGCCTGTCGCAATGTCTCCGCCACCCTCGCGGCCCCATTCGGCCCAGGAACCGTCATAGACGGCCGCGGGCGACCCGAGAACTTCCAGGGCGAGGGCGAGCACCGAGGCGGTGACCCCTGATCCACAGGTGGCGATGATGGGGCGCGCCAGGTCCACTCCCGCCTCACGGAAGACCTCCGACAGCGCAGCCACTGACTTCAGCTGGCCCTCAGGCGTCAGGAGCTGGTCGAAGGGCAGGTTTCTGGCTCCGGGCATGTGGCCGGACCTGAGACCGGGCCGGGGTTCCGGCGCCTCCCCCCGGAAGCGGAGCGCGCTGCGGGCGTCGACGACCTGCGCGGAGCCCTTCGCGAGGGCCGCGGCGACATCCTTACGGTCTCGCAGTCGTGCGGGATCGAAGCGCACCGCGGCGATGCCTTGGCGAGGCGGATTCGGGGCTCCGGTCTCCAGCGGAAGACCCGCAGCCTTCCAGACCCTCAGACCCCCGTCGAGCACCCTGACACGCTCCATGCCCATGACTCTCAAGGTCCACCAGACCCTGGCGGCGGAGCGGATCCCGAAGCTGTCGTAGACCACAATGTCGACATCCGGCGTCAGCCCGAGCGTCTTTGCCGAGTCTGCAAAGGCGGCAGGCGACGGCAGCATATGCGGCAGGTCCACCGAAGTGTCGGAAATCGCGTCGATGTCGAAGAAGACTGCCCGGGGGATCCGCTCGCGGTTGAACTCGTCGCGACCCGAGCGCCCTTCAGCCGGCAGGAACCAGCTGGCGTCGATAATCCTGAGATCCGGGTCCTCCAGGCGGGAGGCCAGTTCGGCGACGGTGATCAGTGGCGAGGGGCTCACGCCAGCCACCCCGGCACGGGAAGCCCCCGCTCGGCAAGAAAGGCGGGATTGTAGATCTTGCTCTGGTACCGGGCGCCCTGGTCGCAGAGGATGGTCACAATGGTATGACCGGGCCCGAGGTCCCGCGCCATTCGCATGGCGCCCGCCACGTTGATCCCTGTCGATCCGCCCATGATCAGGCCCTCGTGGGTGGCCAGGTCGAAGATCACATCGAGCATTTCGTCATCAGGGACCTGGTAGGGCATATCCACGACCAGTCCCTCGAGGTTGGCCGTGATGCGGCCCTGGCCAATGCCCTCTGAAACTGAGGTTCCCTCAGACTTCAGCTCCCCGTGGGCGTACCAGTTGTAGAGGGCTGCGCCCATCGGGTCCGCCAGGCCGATCCGCACCGAGGGGCTGCGCGCCTTCAGCGCCTCGGCGACCCCGGCCAGAGTGCCGCCGGAGCCCACGGCGCAGATGAAGCCGTCGACCCGCCCGCCAGTCTGTTCCCAGATCTCGGGGCCGGTCGTCTCGACATGGGCCTGCCGGTTGGCGACATTGTCGAACTGGTTGGCCCAGATGGCCCCGTTGGGCTCCGTCCGGTTCAGTTCCTCGGCCAGACGACCGGAGTAACGCACGTAGTTGTCGGGGTTGGAGTATGGGACGGCGTCCACCTCCACCAGTTCGGCGCCCAGAAGGCGGATAGCGTCCTTCTTCTCCTGGCTCTGGGTGCGCGGGATGACGATGGTGGTGCGGTAGCCCAGGGCCTGACCGACCATGGCCAGCCCGATGCCGGTGTTGCCCGCCGTCCCCTCGACAATGCGCCCGCCGGGACGCAGTAGGCCCCGGCGCTCTGCGTCCCGGATGATATAGAGGGCGGCGCGGTCCTTTACGGACTGCCCCGGATTCATGAACTCAGCCTTGCCCAGGATCTCGCAGCCCGTAGCGTCGCTGGCCCGGTTCAGGCGGATAAGGGGGGTCCGCCCAATGGCTTCTAGGACATTCCGCGCGATGGTCATGGAGGCTATCTAGGGCGTCCCGGGAGATGTCGCCATGCCAGAGTCAGGCTCTGGCGAGGCCAATCTGGATGACATCGGTGCGGCCGGTGCGGAACCCGGCTTCGCAGTAGCTGAGGTAGAATTCCCAGATACTCCGGAATCGTTCGTCGAAGCCCAGGCGACGGATTTCGTCCCAGGCGGCGCCGAATCGCTGCTTCCAGATCGCGAGGGTCGCGGCGTAATCCAGCCCGAACCGGTCCGGCTCGCTCCAGGCCAGGCCTGCCCGCCCGGTCTCCTGCCTGAGCCGAGATTCCGAAATCAGCATGCCGCCCGGAAAGATATAGCGCTGGATGAAGTCCGCCCGGCGGCGGTAGCCCTCAAAAAGTTCGTCCTGGATCGTGATGATCTGCAGGCCGGCGCGCCCATCGGGCTTCAGCCGGTCGTGGACGGTCTGGAAATAGGTAGGCCAGTATTTCTCGCCCACAGCCTCAAACATCTCGATCGACGCCACCCGGTCGAACACGCCCGTGACGTCGCGATAATCGATCAGCTGGATGTCCGCCCGCTCCGCCAGCCCCGCCTCGAACATCCGCCGACGGGCGAAGTCGTGCTGCTCCTTGGAGATGGTGATGCCGGTGACACGCGCGCCGATCTCCCCAGCCGCGAACTCCGCGAACCCGCCCCATCCGCAGCCGATTTCGAGCACGTGATGGTCGGCCGAAAGCGACATCCTGCGGGCCAGGGCGCCGTACTTTTCCTTCTGCGCGGCCTCCAGGCTGTCCGCCCCATTCTGGTAACGGGCCGAGGAGTAGGTCATCGAAGGATCGAGCCAGCGGGAGTAGAAGGCGTTTCCGAGATCGTAGTGGGCGTGGATATTCCGGCGCGATCCCTTGCGGGAATTGGCGTTCAGCACATGGCCCAGGAAGTTGAGGACGCCCACGAACGGATTGCCCTCCGTGACGTGGGTCAGGTTCTGGAAGTTCAGGCTGAACACTGACAGCACCGCCGTGAGGTCCGGGGTCTCCCACTCCCCGGCGGCGTAGGCTTCAGCGAACCCGATATCGCCCGCCATCAGCGCCCGTCGGATGAACCGGAAGTTGCGGATTCGGATGATCGCCGAGGGACCGCCGACGTCGGAACGGAGCCGCAGGGCCCGACCGTCAGGCGTTACGAACGTCACATCGCCGGCCATCCAGCCCCGGGTCATGGTGTCGAGGGCCGAGCGGAAGATTCCCGGAAGCCCCTTGAGTGCAGGCGCCCGCCTCACGGCCCCGGGATGAACGGCGAGGGTGTTCAGACAGATTTCCTGGGCAGACGACACGTCCTGCGACTCCTGAGCGTTTCCGGCGACTGGCCGGTATGGGCAGGCGCATTTCCGGCTTGTGCAGCTCTTCACCGCACGTCACTTAACGCCCTTAGGTCCACACTCGTCTCCCAGGAGCGCCGAATTGTCCAGTCTGAACGCCGTCGTCGAGCTTTCGCCGCCGTCCGGCCGTCCGGTGCGGATCGGCAACCGTGAGCGGCTGGTGATCATCGCTGGTCCCTGCCAGCTTGAGAGCCGGCAGCACGCCCTGGAGACGGCTTCCGCGCTGCGTGAAATCGCCCAGCGCCTCGACATCGGCCTGATCTACAAGACCTCGTTTGACAAGGCCAACCGCACTTCGGCGCGCGCGGCGAGGGGAATGGGCCTGCGCGCAGCCCTGCCCATTTTCGCCGAAATCCGCGAGAGCCTCGGCCTGCCGGTCCTCACCGACGTCCACGAACGGGAACAATGTGCGCCGGTCGCCGAAGCGGTGGACGTCCTGCAGATCCCGGCCTTTCTCTGCCGCCAGACGGACTTGCTGGTCGCCGCCGCCGAGACTGGGCGGGCGGTCAACGTCAAGAAGGGCCAGTTCCTCGCGCCCGGCGACATGACGAACGTGATCGCCAAGATCAGCGGCGCAGGCAACCCGAACGCCCTGGCGACGGAGCGGGGTGTCACCTTCGGCTACAACACCCTGGTCAGCGACATGCGCGCCCTGCCGATCATGGCCGGGATCGGCTGCCCGGTCGTCTTCGATGCGACCCACTCCGTCATGCAGCCGGGGGGCCAGGGGGACCGCTCGGGCGGCCAGAGGGAATTCGTCCCTGTCCTGGCCCGGGCAGCGGTGGCGGTGGGGGTGGCGGCGGTCTTCATGGAGACCCATCCGGATCCCGACAACGCCCCCTCCGACGGACCCAACATGGTCCCGCTCTCGCAGTTCGAGGGTCTGGTTCGGGATCTCCTCGCCTTTGACGCCCTGTCCAAGAGGCTTAAGGACTGAAGGCCATGGAGTTCACCGCCCTCCAGGATCTGATCCGTGGCATACCGGGTGTGCGTGTTGTCTGCGTCGGCGACGTCATGGTGGACCGCTTTGTCTACGGCGAGGTCACCCGACTGTCCGCCGAAGCGCCGATCCCCGTCCTGGCCCGACGGCGCGAGATGGTCATGCTGGGCGCTGCGGGCAATGTGGCGCGCAATGTGTCGGCGCTGGGCGGGCAGGTCGCCCTGGTGGGCGTCATCGGCTCCGATATCGAGGGCCGGGAGGCCCTGCGGCTTGTGGGTGATGACGGGAGAATCGAGGGGGCCTTGGTCACCGACACGGCGCGTCCGACCACCCTGAAGACCCGCTTCATTTCCGGGGGGCGCCAGCTGCTTCGCGTGGATGTCGAGGAGACGGACGCCGTCTCGGCGGACACATCGGCCCGCCTCGCCCGCACTGTGCGCAACGTGGCCCCCGGCGCCGGGGTGATCATCCTGTCCGACTACGGCAAGGGCGTCGTGACGGAAGAGGTCATCGCCGCCTGCCGGAACTCAGGTCTGCCCGTCCTGGTGGATTCCAAGGCCCGCTCGTTCCAGCGCTACGGCGCCGTGGACGTGATCAAGCCCAATGCTTCGGAACTGGCCCACGCCTCCGGCCTCCCGACAGGAACAGACGCCGAGGTCGAGGCCGCCCTGGCCCGGGCCCTCGAGCTCTGCGAGGCCCGGGCCATCCTTGTGACGCGGGCGGCCCAGGGCATGTCACTTGCGGTGCGAGGCCAGTCGATCCGTCACTTTCCGGGATCGCCCCGGGAGGTCTTCGACGTGTCCGGCGCCGGCGACACCGCCATCGCCGCCCTCGGGACGGGCCTGGCGGCGGGGAAGTCGATCGAAGACGCCATTGCCTTCGCACTGCTGGCATCGGGGGTCGCGGTCGGTAAGGTCGGCACCGCCACGGTCACGCCTGACGAGCTTGTCGAGGCGGCCCTGGCGGCCCACATGGCCGCCGCCGAGGCCAAGGTGGCCACGGTCGCCCGGATGGTCGAGGAGATCGCCCGATGGCGAGCGAGGGGTCTTCGGGTCGGCTTCACCAACGGGTGCTTCGATATCCTGCATCGGGGGCATGTGGCCTACCTGGCGCAGGCCCGTAGCTGGTGCGATAGGCTTATCGTTGGCGTGAACTCCGACCGCTCGGTCCAGGCCCTCAAAGGCGAGGGCCGGCCCGTAAACGACCTCGAAAGTCGCGCCCTGGTCCTCGCCGGCCTCGCCAGCGTCGACCTCGTCGCGCCGTTTGATGAGGATACACCCCTCGAACTGATCCGTTCGGCCCGGCCCGACGTCCTGATCAAGGGCGCCGACTATACGGAATCGGAGGTGGTGGGCGGCGATCTGGTCCGGGGCTGGGGCGGAGAGGTCCGCCTGGCTCCCCTGGTCGAGGGGTATTCAACAACCGCCGCCATCCGTCGGATGGCCGGGGAGGGGCGAAAGTGAGCCGCAGGATCATCTTTGTCACCGGCGGCGCCGGCTTCATTGGATCGAACATCGTCGCCAGACTGGCCGAGGACCGCAGCCTTGACGTCGTGGTGTGCGACCGCCTTCGGGAGGCCGACCTCGGCAAGTGGCGCAACTTGTCCAAGCACGCCATCGGCGACTTCGTGGCGCCGGGGGACATGTTCGACTGGCTTGAGAAGCGCTGGCGGGACGTCGAGGCCGTCGTCCACATGGGCGCCATCTCCTCGACCATGGAGACGGACGCGGACCAGATCATCCAGACGAATTTCGGCCTGAGCCGGGATCTATACCGCTGGTGCGCCGACCGCCAGCGCCGCTTCGTCTACGCCTCGTCGGCGGCCACCTACGGCCACGGCGCCCAGGGGTTCGAGGACCAGGACGACTTTGAGAGCCTCGCCGCACTCCGACCCCTGAACGCCTACGGATGGTCGAAGGCCCTGTTCGATGTCTTCGCCGCGCGCCAGGCCGCACGGGAGTACGCCCCGCCCCAGTGGGCGGGGCTGAAGTTCTTCAACGTTTACGGACCCAATGAGGGGCACAAGGGTCCTATGAGGTCCGTCGCCACACAGATCTGGCCGTCCGTCCGGGACGGACAGTCCGTCCAGCTCTTCAAATCGTACCGGGAAGGGGTGCCTGACGGCGGGCAGAAGCGGGATTTCGTCTATGTGCGCGATGTCGCCGACGTGGTCGCCTGGCTGCTCGCGTCGCCCGAGGTGAACGGCGTCTTCAATCTGGGCTCCGGAAAGGCGCGGACCTTCGAGGACCTTGCCCGCGCCGTCTTCGCCGCCGCCGGAAAGCCGCCACAGATCGACTACATCCCGATGCCGGCGACCCTGCGGGATCGCTATCAGTATTTCACCGAGGCGCGCATGCAACGGCTCGCCGAGGCAGGCTATTCGGGGGGCTTCACGACCCTTGAGGCCGGGATCGAGGACTATGTCCGGGGATTCCTGGCGACCGATGATCCTTACCGATAGGCCCAGGTGATGACAGGCGCGCCCGGGCCTGAAGCCGCTCCAGCCCCACCACGCCGGCGGCCGCGGCTGGGTCTCTGGCTCGGCCTTGCGGTGCTCGTCCTCCTCGCCGCCTTCGCCTTCATCCGTCGGGATGACATCCGGCTCGCCGCGATGGACCCGGGCAAGCCCTTCCAGATCTACACCCCTCCACCGGCGCCGGACTATGACCGGCCGGAGACCTGGCACCTCCTCCCCGAAGGCCCGGGCAAGGCCGGCGAGGCGGATGTCTTCTTCCTGGGGCCGACGACCTATTCCGGCGCTGAACACTGGAACGGCCCGATCGATGACTCGGACTCGGTCGACGTCTTCCGGAGGGTCATGGCGCCCAACCTCCTGGGTCCATTCGCAGGAGTAGGCCGGGTGTTCGCCCCCAGGTACCGGCAGGCCGGCCTCTACTCCTTTACGACGCTCCGCGAGGACGCGCGGGAGGCGCGGCGTTTCGCTTATGTCGATGCGGAGGCGTCCTTCCTGAACTTCCTGGCCAGATCGGCCCCGGATCGTCCCATCCTCATCGTCGGCGTCGAACAAGGCGGAGCCCTGGCGGCCCGACTTCTCGCCGAGGTCGGGTCCCTTCCTTCCGTAAGGAACCGGATTGCCGGGGCCTGGTTGATTGACACGGTGACGCCGGCGGATAGCCCGCCTCTCCCGCCCTGCGCATCTCCGGAGCAGTCGGGATGCCTGGCGGCATGGGCCTGGGCCTATGATGATGATGCGACCCATGCCCGCGACCTTCAGGACCGCTCGCTCGTCTGGTCGGGACCGGACCTCGTCAACCTGGGTGAGCGTCTTCCGCTCTGTTACAATCCGCTGCTGCAGGCGACGACGGACGACCCGGCGCCCGCGCGCCTGGCCCGGGGGGCGACCAACGCCACCGGCCTGGAATGGGGAGCGCGCCCGCCCTTCGTCACCCGGCAGGTCAGCGCGCGTTGCGTTGACGGCGTGCTCCGCGTCTCCCGGCCCGAGGCGCGGATGCTCCGCCCCTTCGGCTCCTGGGAGGATCGCCTGAGGACCCCTGGGTTCAACCTCTTCTACGCTGATATCGAGGCCGATGCCCGGACCCGACTGGCCGCGTTCAAGGCTCTCAGGCGCCCTTCATCCCCGCCTCCGGCCGCCAGTCAAACAGGGCCTGGAGCACCTTGAGCGCCTCGCCCCGAGGGGAGGCGAAACCCGGATCCCGGGCCAGGATCAGCCGGGCGTCGTCGCCAGCCGCCAGGATCAGATCTCGGTGGATGAAGGGATCCACGAAGACATAGTCCGGAAACCCGGACTGGCGCAGTCCAAGGGCGTCTCCTCCGCCGCGGAGCTCAAGATCGGTCTCGGCGATGGCGAACCCGTCGTCCGACCGGCGAAGAATGTCCAGCCGCCTCTGGGCGGTCTCGGAAAGAGGCGGATCGTAGAGAAGGACGCAGGCGCTTTCTGCCCGTCCGCGCCCGACCCGGCCCCGCAACTGGTGAAGCTGGGCGAGCCCGAACCGCTCCGCCTGCTCGATGACCATGATGGTGGCGTTGGGCACGTTGACGCCGACTTCCACCACCGTCGTTGCGACGAGGACCCTCACCTTGCCGGAGGCGAAGTCGGCCATGACCGCATCCTTCTCCGTCGGCGCCAACTTGCCGTGGACAAGGCCGACCTTGCCGCCCAGGCGGAGCTGGAGGTCCTGAGCCCGCTTTTCGGCCGCCTTGAGGTCCACGAGCTCGGACTCGCTGACGAGGGGACAGATCCAGAAGGCCTGGGCGCCGCCAAGCACCGCCGCCACCAGCCGGTCCTCCACCTCGACCAGCCGGGTCATCGGCGCCGCCCGCGTCGCCACCGGGGTCCGTCCCGGCGGCTTGCCGATGATCCGGCTGACATCCAGGTCGCCGTAGGCGGCGAGTTCGAGGGTGCGGGGAATGGGCGTGGCGGACATGGAGAGCAGGTGGACACCAGCGCCTTTCTCCAGGAGCCGCTGTCGCTCGCCAACGCCGAAGCGGTGCTGTTCGTCGATGACCGCGAGGGCGAGGTCGGCGAAGCGCACCTCGTCCTGGAAGAGGGCGTGGGTGCCGACCGCCACCGCTGCGACGCCGCTGGCCAGGCGCTCGAGCTTCTCCCGGCGGGCGGGGCCCCTGTCCCTTCCGGTCAGCAGGACCACCCCTATCCCGTGCTCCTCGAGGGGGCCAGCGAGGGTCTCGAAGTGCTGCCGGGCGAGGATCTCGGTGGGGGCCATGAGGGCGCCTTGTGCGCCGGCCGCCGCGGCGTCGGCCAGGGCCAGCATGGCGACCACGGTCTTTCCGGATCCCACATCGCCCTGGAGCAGGCGACTCATCCGCTGACCCGAGGCCAGGTCGTCCCGGATCTCCTTCAGAGAGGTCTGCTGGTCCGGTGTCAATCGGAAGGGCAGGGCGCCTTCGATCCTTGCGGCGAGGTCCGAGGCGGGCAGCCTGCGGCTGGCGCCAGAGCGGCGATGGGCTCGTCGCTGCGCCATGGCCAACTGATGGGCCAGGAGCTCATCATAGGCGAGGCGGCTTCTCGCCGGGGCGGCGGGTGAGAGATCCGACTCCCCGGCAGGGGCATGCAGGGTCCGTAACGCCTCCCGCCAGGACGGAAAGCCGCGACCCTGACGCCAGGCCGGATCCTGCCACTCGGGAAGGTCCGGCGCGCGCTCAAGGGCGGTCAGGACAAAGCGGCGGACCAACCGTGGGGCGAGGCCGCCGCCGGCCGGATAGACGGTCTCGACCTCGGGGATGTCCCCCACCCGGGACTCCTCCATCACATAGTCCGGATGCACCATCTGCAGATCGAGGCCGAAGCGCTCCAGACGCCCGGAGACCCATCGTCGGGCGCCGACAGGCAAGCGCCCATCCATCCCCCGCGCCGAGTTGCCGAAGTAGACCAGGTCCAACTGGCCGGTTTCGTCGCCGGCGCGAATACGCAGGGGCTGCTGCGGCGAGCGCGGCTTCAGATGATCCGTCACCGTGACCAGGACGGTTGCGGTCTCCTCAGGTCGCGCCTCGGCGACGGTTCGGCGCGGACGACGCACAAGGTTGTGGGGCGCCAGGAAGAGAAGATCCCTGACCAGGGGGCCGGCGATCTTCTCAAGGGCGGGCGCGATGCGGGGTCCGACGCCCTTGAGGCTGGCGATCGGCGCGAAGAGGGGAAAGAGAATCTCGGGCCGCATGGGTCCTTTTCCGACCGCCGCTGGCCAAGTCGGCCGTCGCGCACTATACCCGCGCCGTCACATGTCTATCCACGATGAAACGCGCCTGAAGAGGCTCTCATTCCGCGCCTGGCGGCGCGGCTTCCGCGAGGCGGACCTGATCCTGGGCCCGTTTGTGGACACGCATGCGCGCGACCTCACGCCGGAGGCCCTCGACGCCCTCGAGGATCTCCTCGCCCACCCGGACCAGGACCTCTACGCCTGGATCGTCGAGCGCGAGGCGCCGCCGGAGGGTGTCGACCTCGCCATCCTGACGGCCATCCGCCAGTTCCGTGACACCGTCCACAAGCTTCCCGGGGCTGTGCGTGGCGGCTGACGGCGGGGCGTCGCCCGGCCCGGCGGAACTTCGGCGTCTCGCGGAGGACCCCGGGCGGCTGGAGGTGTCCGGCGCGCCGGAGGGGTTCGACGCCCTTGTCCTGGCTGACCTCATACGCCGCCGGAAGGGGCCAGCCCTCTTCATCGCCCGGGACGGCGCCCGGCTCTCCGCCTTCGTCGAGTCCTTCCGCTTCTTCGGCCAGGGGGTCGAGGTGCTGGAACTGCCGTCCTGGGATTGCCTGCCCTATGACCGCTCCGGCCCGTCCTCCGGCGTCTCCGCACGGCGCATGGCCGCCCTGGCGCGGCTTGCCGCGCAGACGGCCTGGGATCGGCCATTCCTCGTCGCGACAACCATCGCCGCCGCGAGCCAGAGGCTGCCGCCCCGGAGCGCCGTGGCGGCCGCGGGCTACGCCGCCCGGGTCGGGCGCGTGGTCGACGTGGCGGACCTGGAGCGCTACTTCGCCGTCAACGGCTATCACCGGGCCTCGACCGTCTCGGAGAAGGGCGATTTCGCCATTCGCGGCGGCGTGATCGACGTCTTCCCGACGGCCTCGGTCGAGCCTGTTCGCCTCGACCTCTTCGGAGACACCCTGGAGTCGATCCGGGCCTTCGATCCGGAAACCCAGAGATCGACCCGGCAACTGACGGAAGTCTCCCTGCCGCCCGCCAGCGAGGTGCTGCTGGACGAGGCCGCCATTTCCCGGTTCCGGCGGGGATATGCAGAGGCCTTCGGCGCGCCCGGGGGGGATCCGCTCTACGAGACTGTCAGCGAAGGCGGTCGCCGCGCGGGCATGGAGCACTGGCTGCCCCTCTTCTACGGCGGTCTGGAGACTCTCTTCGACTACCTGCCGGGGAGCATCCTGGTCGCCTTGGACGCCCTCGCCGAACCGGCCCTCGAAGATCGGTTCGCCCAGGTCGCGGACGCCTTCGAGGCCCGGGACCAGGCCGATCGCCGGAGCCAGTATCGCCCCCTGCCGCCCGAGGCCCTCTATCTCTCTCCCGAGGGTCTGGCGGCCGAACTCTCCGGCCGGAGCGTCCGGCGTTTCAGCAGCCTGTCCGGCGAGCCCGGCGTTCTGGCTTTGGACATGGGCGCCCGGATTGGTCGGTCCTTCGCCGCCGAGCGTCGCCAGGACTCGGTCAACCTCTTCGAGGCCGCCGTGGCGCACGCCAAGGCCCTGTCGGCGTCGGGCAAGCGGGTCCTCTTCGCCTCCTGGACGGAGGGATCGTCCGAGCGACTGGCCCTGATGCTCGCCGATCATGGCCTCGCCCCGCCGCCGCTCGCGCCTTACTGGGATGCGGCCCGGGCGGCGGACCCCAGGCAGCCTCAAAGGGTGGTGCTGCCGCTGGAAGCCGGCTTCGAGACGCCAGACCTTGCGGTCATCGCCGAGACTGACATCCTGGGAGACCGTCTGGCCCGTCCCGGCCGACGGCGCCGGGCGTCGAACTTCCTTGCGGAAGCCTCCGCCCTGACCCCCGGGGACCTCGTCGTTCACATCGACCACGGAATTGGCAGGTATGAAGGCCTGCGCACTCTGGATGTCCAGGGCGCACCCCACGACTGCCTTGAGCTCCAGTATGGCGGCGAGGCCAAGCTCTACCTGCCGGTCGAGAACATCGACCTGTTGACCCGCTACGGGTCGGAGGGCGAGGGGGTCCAGCTGGACCGCTTGGGCGGCGCCGCCTGGCAGTCCCGCAAGGCTCGCGCCAAGGCCCGCCTTCGCGACATGGCGGAGGGTCTGATCCGGATCGCCGCCGAGCGGTCGATGCGGGTCACGGACGCCGTCACACCGCCGCAGGGCGTCTTCGAGGAATTCTGCGCCCGCTTCCCCTTCGAGGAGACCGACGACCAGCTGGCGGCGATCGAGGATGTCCTGGAGGATTTCGCCTCCGGTCATCCCATGGACCGGCTGATCTGTGGAGACGTGGGCTTCGGCAAGACCGAGGTGGCCCTGCGCGCCGCCTTCGTGGCGGCGATGAGCGGCCTTCAGGTGGCGGTCATTGCGCCCACCACCCTTCTGGCCCGGCAGCACTTCAAGACCTTCAGCGAGCGTTTCCAGGGGTGGCCTGTCCGGGTGTCGCGGCTCTCCCGCCTGACCCCGCTCCGCGAGGCCGCCGAGACCCGGGACGGCCTGAAGAAGGGCGAGATCGAGGTGGTGATCGGCACCCACGCCGTCCTGTCCAAGCAGGTGGAATTCTCGCACCTGGGCCTCGTCATCGTCGACGAGGAGCAGCACTTCGGCGTCAAGCACAAGGAGAAGCTCAAGGAGCTGCGGGCCGACGTCCACATGCTGACCCTGACGGCCACACCGATCCCGCGGACCCTGCAGATGGCGCTCTCCGGCATCCGCGAGATGTCGATCATCGCCACGCCTCCGGTCGATCGCCTCGCCGTCAGGACCTATGTGACCCCCTTCGACCCCGTGGGTCTTCGAGAGGCGCTCCTGCGGGAGAAGTTCCGGGGCGGTCAGGCCTACTATGTCGTCCCGCGGATCGCGGACCTGCCGGACATCGAGCGGTTCCTGCGTGAACAGGTCCCGGAGGTGCGCTTCGTCATTGGCCATGGCCAGATGGCGCCCACCCAGATCGAGGCTGTCATGAGCGCCTTCTACGATGGGGAGTACGACGTCCTGCTGTCGACGACGATCGTAGAGAGCGGGCTCGACATTCCGACGGCTAACACCCTCATCATCCATCGGGCCGACATGTTCGGCCTGGCCCAGCTCTACCAGCTGCGCGGACGTGTCGGTCGGGCCAAGGCGCGGGCCTACGCCTATCTCACGACACCCGCGGAGAAGCAGATCACTCTGGCGGCCGAGCGACGCCTGAAAGTGCTGCAGTCCCTCGACAGCCTGGGCGCGGGTTTCCAGCTGGCAAGCCACGACCTGGATCAGAGGGGCGGCGGGAACCTCCTTGGCGAGGAGCAGTCAGGCCATATCCGGGAGGTGGGCGTCGAGCTCTATCAGCAGATGCTCGAGGACGCGGTCGCCGAGCTGAAGGCGCGCGGGGACTCCGGCCCCGCTCCCGATCGCGGGTGGAGCCCGCAGATCAACACCGGCGCCGCCGTCCTGATTCCCGAGGCCTATGTCCCGGACCTCAACGTCAGGCTCGCCCTGTATCGCAGGCTGTCAGACGCCGAGCAGGCTTCGGACCGCGAGGCCCTGGCCGCCGAACTGATCGATCGCTTTGGGCCCCTGCCGCCCGAGGCGGCGCAACTCCTGAAGGTCGTCGGCATCAAGGGCATGTGTCGGCAGGCGAATGTCTCCAAGATCGACGTGGGACCCAAGGGCGCCGTCGTCAGCTTCCGGAACGATACCTTCGAAAACCCCGTGGGCCTGGTTCAGCATGTGCAGAAGAACGCTGTCTCCTGGCGTATCCGGCCGGACAACAAGGTGGTGATCAAGGGAGAGTGGGAGACGCCCGCCCAGCGGCTGAGCGCTGCAGACATGATCCTGAAGGCTCTGACCGATCTCGCGGCCTGATCCGGTTCGGTCAGACCCCGCCGCGAGACATCTCCGACGCCAGCTCCAGCGCCCTGACGACCTGGGACGGATCCTGGACTTCCACTGTCCCGATGTCGAACTCCAGTCCGAACGGTGGTCGCCCTTCCCCACCGTCGAAAGCCGTACGGCTGATCACGGCGGCGATCCGCTCGGCGACAGTCTTGGCGACGTCTTCCGGCGTCGCCGGAAGGGCTACGGCAAAGTGGTCCGGACCCATGCGCGCCCCGGAGTCCTCCACGCGTATGAGCCGCGAGACCATGGAGCCCAGTTGAGGAAAGGCCTTCTCAAGCCAGCCTGTCTGCCGGGCTTCCGCGATGCCTTCCGTCTCCCGGACCCGAAGAACACACAGGCTGAGCGGGCGGTTTCGGATCGGAACTGAGCAGGCGAGCCGACTGAGATGACTGGAAAAAAGTTCGGGCGTGAAGAGTCCGGTCTCCGGGTCCATCAGCTGCAGGGACCGCGCGGACTCCAAGGCTGAACGGATCCGAGCCTGGCGTCGATAGCTACGGGCCAACTCAAGGGCTCTCCAGGCCGTTTCCGGCTCCGGCGTTTCTGGCGAGGCCACATCCGATATGCCCCGTCCATAAGCTTCGGCAGCCGTTATGCCGTCCAAGGACTTCAGGTACAGAAGGGTGGGAATATGGAAGAGGCGGCTGTTCCTGCGCATCCCGCCGGCGATCGCCATGGCGCTGTCTGCGGCGTCGCCGCCCCAAAGCACAACCGTGTCGAACTCCGTCTCGTGCAGGAAGTCGAAGGCGGAGTAACTTGTGAAGGCTCCGACCACATGCGCGCCCAGGGCCTCAAGGGAGTTGGAAAGCCCCAGGAACTGCGGCGTCGGCTCTCCGACGGCAAGAATCCGGAGGGGCGAATCCACGATGTCAGGATCGCCCGGCGAGACGCCAGCCTGCCTGAAGGTCTCCTGCCGCAGCCGGTACTCCTCCTCCGCCGCTGCCGTTCGCAAGAGGCTGTCGAGCCGTGTGACGACCTGTGCGGGATAGACCGGGCTGGCGAGACGCAGGTCGAAGTCCTCTGAGGGCGCAACAGCCCTGTCACCCCCAACGGCGACGATTGGAATTCTCCGCGGGGCGGCCAAGGCGCGAAGGCGCCGGGCCAGAGCCGCTGCTTCTTCCCATCCGTCGGCAAGGTCAATCACCGCCGCCTCTACACCCAGATCGGAAAGGGCGGCCTCTGCTGCGTAGGGACCCCGGGCGGTGACAGTACGCCAGCCGACCTGATCCAGTCCCTCGGACAGCGGACCAGCCATATCATCCTTCTGGGCCGCAATCAGAACACGAGCCTGCAGATCCATGAAATCCTGACCCGAAAAATGAGGGGCGACACGCCCTCGCGCCTGGCGGTAGATAGTGGTGAATCGGGGGCGTTGGACAGCCCGTTTTCAAGGAGATGATCGTGGCGGGAGTGCTTGCGGGTCAGACCGCCATTGTTACCGGAGCCTCCGGCGGTCTAGGCGCTCACTTCGCCCGGCTGCTGGCTTCTGAAGGCGCGGCTGTGGCCCTGACGGCCCGCCGGCTTGACATGGTCGAGACGCTGGCGGGCGAGATTGCGGGGGCCGGCGGTAAGGCCATGGCGCTGCGACTTGATGTGGCCCAAGCGGAGACGATCGCGCCTGTGTTCGGAGAGATCGAGGCAGCCCTGGGACCTGTGTCCATCCTGGTCAACAATGCTGGCGTGGGAGGTGAGGGTCTGGCGATCGACCTCTCCATCGAGCAGTGGGACCGGACCTTCGCCGTCAACACCCGCGGCGTCTTCTTCTCCGCCCAGGCCGCTGCACGGCTGATGATGGCCAATGGCGCTGCGGACCGGGCGGAGGCGAGGATCGTCAACATAGCCTCTGTCGCCAGCCATACCGTCCTGCCCGGCCTCTCCGCCTACAACGCCTCCAAGGCCGCCACGGCAATGCTGACCCGGAGCCTGGCCCGTGAGTGGTCCCGCCGGGGCATCGCGGTGAACGCCCTGTGTCCGGGCTACATCGAGACCGACATCAATAGCTTCTGGTGGGGAACCGAAGGCGGTCAGAACCAGCTCAAACGCTTCCCGCGCCGCCGGCTGATGGAGGCCACGGACCTGGACGCCGCCTTCCTGATGCTCTGCGGTCCCGCCGCCCGGGCCATCGCGGGAAGCCTCATCACCATCGACGACGGCCAGTCGCTACCCGGCGGCGGCTGAACTTGCCTGACCCGGCGTCACAGGGACAAGTTCGAAACACAAAACTGAGGGAGACAGACATGCGCCAGGGACCT
Source organism: Phenylobacterium sp. (assembly GCA_020401865.1). Lineage (GTDB taxonomy): Bacteria > Pseudomonadota > Alphaproteobacteria > Caulobacterales > Caulobacteraceae > Phenylobacterium. The sequence continues at coordinate 152,675 of JADCAS010000005.1, forward strand.
CTGACCGGCCTGAAGATCATCGAGTTCGCCGGGATCGGGCCCGGTCCCTTCTGCGGAATGCTTCTTTCCGACCTTGGCGCCGACGTGGTGCGGATCGACCGGAAGGGGCAGGGGCGCGGCAGTCCTGCCGACATCACCGCCCGCGGTCGGCGGTCTGTGGGACTGGATCTCAAGAACCCCGCCGCTATCGAGACCTGCCTCAAGCTCTTCGAGACCGCAGACGTCGTCTTCGAGGGCTTCCGGCCGGGCGTCATGGAACGCCTAGGGCTGGGTCCGGACGTGGCGCTCAAGCGGAACACGAAGCTGGTCTATGGCCGCATGACCGGATGGGGTCAGTTCGGACCTTACGCCCAGGCGGCCGGCCACGACATGAACTACATCGCCATCACCGGGGCGCTGCACGCCATCGGTACAGAGGACAAGCCCGTCCCGCCGCTGAACCTGGTGGGCGACTTCGGGGGCGGCGCCCTCTACCTGGCCTTCGGCATCCTGGCCGGGGTGATCAAGGCGCGGGAGACCGGCGAGGGGCAAGTCATTGACTGCGCCATGAGCGATGGCGCCGCCTCGCTGATGGCCATGTTCTATGGCTTCAAGGCCTCGGGCGCCTGGACGGAGAGCCGGCGGTCGAACCTGCTGGACGGCGGCGCGCACTTCTACGACACCTACCAGTGCTCGGACGGAAAGTGGGTGTCCATTGGCTCGATCGAGCCTCAGTTCTATGCGCTACTCCTTGAAAAGACGGGAATTTCAGACCCTTCCTTCAAGTCACAGATGGATCGGAGCGCCTGGCCGGATCTGAAGGCCAAGCTCGCCGCCGTGATCGCCACCAAGACCCAGGCGGAATGGTGCGCCCTGATGGAAGCCACGGACGTGTGCTTCGCCCCGGTTCTGGACCTGGATGAAGCGCCGAAGCACGCCCACAACGTGGCGCGCGAGACCTTCGTCGAGGTCGCTGGAGTGACGCAGCCTGCACCGGCGCCGAGGTTCTCGAAGACCCCCGGAGCCATTCAGGGTCCGCCGCCGGCCATTGGGGCGCATGACGAGGAGGCGCTGAAGGACTGGGGCTTCTCGGATGCGGACCTCGCCGCTTTGCGGGGGAACGGGGCCCTGAGCGGTTAGACTGTCACCGCTGGCGGGCGTGCGCTGATGCGGCCTCGGGCGGCCTGAATGAATGCAAGCCAGGGCCCGGCGCCGCGTACGGCTCCGTCACAGAAGGGGTGCTCCTCCTGATCTGGCCGTCTGCGTCCGTCCAGGCCGTATTCTTCGGGGGCGCACTCGCCGCCGAGGTGGAGCGGCGTCTGGTGGGCGCCTCGCTTCAGGCCTGAGGGCGTCGCACCCGGAAGGTCAGGACGCCAGCCGTCTCTGTCGTCTCGATGAGTTCGGCGCCCGCTTCACGCACAAAATGCGGCACATCGATCCGCGCCATGGGATCATCCGCAATCAGCCGGACGACTTGGTCATGGATGCCCTCCAGAGCGCGACGCAGCCTTAGAGTGGGAACCGGGCAATGATGCCCTCGGGCATCGACCACGAAATCTTCGCTGGAGTCAGTCACGGTCGCGGTGCGAGGATGTCCCCGAGGCGATCCGGCGTTCCCGCAATCCGCTCCAGCCGAGGGTAACGCAGTCCGCCGCTCCAGGGGATCAATACGGTTCGGAAACGATCGCCCGTGCGAAGCAGGAGATCGACCTTCCCGGTCGTGCGGGCCTCCGTTACGGCGGTGCGGAGGCGGTCCGCGGACCAAGCCCGGCCATTGATCGCCACGAGCCTGTTGCCAGTGGCCAGCCCGGCCCGGAAGGCAGGGCCATCCCACATCACGCTCGTCAGGTCTCCGTCGCGGTTCACGACGAGGCCAAGCGAATAGGTCAGGTCGGTGATCTTCCGGTCGGCCTCATCGGCGCTGAAAAAGGCTGTCGGCGTTTCTGAGTAGACCAGCCTCCATCCGCCTCGTTCAAGTCCGTCCAGGGGCGGGCGCGCGGCGACCTCGTCGACACGCCTCCGGAGGTACCCGGTCCAGTCCATCGGCACGAGCTGGTTCAGCGTCTCGACGACATCGTCGAAGCGATAGGTCAGGACACCCCAATCGCCATCATTCATTCCGAAGAAGGCTCGGGCGAAGTCATCCAGCGACGTCCTTCCCCCGCTCCTCTCGCGGAGCAGGGTGTCCACCTCGAGCCAGATCAGCTGCCCTTCCGAATAGTAGTCCTCGCTGCGCTGCCAACTGACCCAGGGCAGGGGGCGTCGATTGGCGATGATCGGATCGTTGGTGGTGTCCGCCAGGGGACGCCAGGTCCTGCCGATCCGGTTCTGATAGGCGGCGGCGGTCATGGCCAGGGCGTCCAGGGCGTCCTGTCGGCTGACCAGTCCCGAACGGGCTGCGAGGACATGTCCCCAGTACTGGGTCTGGCCCTCATAGACCCACAGGAGGCTGTCGCGCATGGGCGTGTTGAAGGTCGGCGTCCAGAGCTCCGCAGGACGCCGGTACTTCCCGTTCCAGGAGTGAGCGTACTCGTGGGGCAAAAGGTCACGTTCGGGGGCTGTCCGCTCCCAGGCGGTGAAATAGTCCGGGGAAACCGAGTTCTCGCTGGACCGATGATGTTCCAGGCCGATGCCGCCCAGTTCATCGGTGAGGGCGAGGAGGAAGTCGTAGCGGTCGAAGTGCCGAGCGCCAAAGAGCCGGTCGGCCTGGACTACGAGGTTCCGGTGGGCCTGCAGCTGTTCGGGAGTCATCTCAAGGCTGGCGGGTTCGTCTGCGACCATGTTGAGGACGACCGGCGACCGGCCGCCGGGGTCCAAGTCTACCCGCTTGAACCAGCGCCCCGCAAACATGGGCGAGTCCACCAGGGTCTCGAAGCTGACGGGCTTGAAGGTCACGACCCCGTCGCGGTTCGACGCAGGGTCCAGCGCCACCCCGTAGCCCCAGCCTTCGGGCAACCGGATGCTGGCCTCGATGGGGATCCGCCGGGTGAACCAGCCCGCGGGGTAGAGGGCGACGCTGTTCCACTGAACGTTTATCATGGCCGGGGTCATGACCGTCCGGCCCTGGCCGCTGGTGTTGGCCGAGACAAACTGGAACTCCAGCTCCAGGGACCGCGCGCCCGGGGGCGGGTCCACGTGGAAGGCTGCGATCTCGACAGTGTCCCGTCGCCAGGGAACCTGGCGGCCTCCGGAGGTAATCTTCAGGCCAGTCAGGTGTTCCACCTGGGCGAACGACCGGTGGCGCCCTGGCAGCCACTGGGGATAAAGCAGGGTGACCGGCCCGGGTCCGGTCAAGGGCACGCTTTGGCGGACCCGGAAGATCCGGCGCTCCAGGTCGGTGGCGTCCACCTGGAGCCTCAGGGTCCCGGGATAGGCCTCGTCCTTCGCCGCGACGATCGGCGGCGGGAGGGGTTCGGGCTGGGGCAGGGAGCGCTGTCCCGGCGCCGCCAGGGCTTCCCCCGCACCTAGGACCAGCGCAAGGAGCGCAGCGACGCCTGGAACACGCCGGATCATGAGGTCAGCCTGCATCCTTGAGCTTGAGCGTGTCCCTCAGCTCGCGCTTGAGGAACTTGCCGCTGGCGTTGCGGGGCAGGGCTTCTTCACGGATCCAGATGTACCGCGGCACCTTGTGCTTGGCGGCGATGGAGGCGCAGTGCGCGCGGAGCTCGTCGGGCGTAGCCGAATGCCCGGGTCGGAGCACGATGGCGACCCCGACCTCCTCGCCCAGTCGTTCGTCGGGAACCCCGAAGGCCGAGCACTCGGCGACGGCGGGGTGACGGTAGAGGTTGGCCTCCACTTCGGCGCAGTAGATGTTCTCGCCGCCTCGCAGCACCATGTCCTTCTTGCGGTCGACGATATAGATGAAGCCGTCCTCGTCCATCCGGGCGATGTCGCCGGTGTGCAGCCAGCCGTCTGTGATCGTCTCGGCGGTGGCCTCGGGCCGGTTGATGTAGCCCTTGATCACCGGCGAGCCGCGCACCCAGAGCTCGCCCACCTGGCCGATCGGGACCGTGTTGCCCTCGTCGTCCACGCAGCGCGCCTCGAAGGCCGGCATGGCCGGGCCGGCGCTGTCCGGGCGGTCGACGAAGAAGTCGGCGGCGATGGCTGTGATGATGCCGCAGGTCTCGGTCATGCCGTAGCCGGTGTTCGGACGTGCGGTCTTCACCTGGGCGTCGATCTTGTGCACGAGGTCCGGCGGCACCTGGGCCCCGCCACCCCCGAGGCTAAGCAGACTGGAGGTATCGCGCTTGGTGAAATCGGGATGGGTCAGGACCTCCCGCGCCATGGTGGGTACGCCGCTCATGGAGGTGACCTTCTCGGCCTCGATGATCCGCAGGGCCTCGCCCGCGTCCCACTTGTACATCAGGACCATGGTTCCGCCCGCCGCCGTCGTCGCGTAGGCGCCGCAGTTGTTGGCTGTCACATGGAAAAGGGGCGTGGTGAGGAGGGCGACCGGGACCGGGACCGGAGCATTCGGGTCCGGCGCCACGCCCGTGGCGCGCTGGGTCGCCAGGGCCTGGGCCTGGCCGGAGAACATCATGTTGAAGAGGTTGGCGACACAGCCCCTGTGAGTCAGCTGGGCGCCCTTCGGAAAGCCCGTCGTGCCCGAGGTGTAGAAGATGCAAGCGTCGTCATCCGGGTCGATCTGGGCGTCCGGCAGGTCTCCGCCGGTGGAGACGACCTCGGACCAGGGCGTGTAGCCGGCGGTTTCCGGCGCACGGACGGCCACGAGGGTCACGCCCTGCACCATCTCAGGCTTCTCTGCGATCCGCGCCATTCGCTCGGGATCGACGAAGGCGACCTTCGGCTGGGCGTCCTTGAAGCCGTAAGACATCTCTTCGGCCGTCCACCAGGCGTTCATGCCGACAACGGTCACCCCGACGGAGACGCAGGCCCAGTAAATCAGCATCCATTCCGGGAAGTTCCGCATGGCGATAGCGACGCGGTCGCCGCGCTTCACGCCCTTGGCGTGGAGCCAGTTGGCGATGCTGGCGACCAGACGGTGCGCCTCGCCGTAGGTGATGCGGTCATCCTCGTAGACGAGGTAGGTGCGGTCGGCGAAGGCGGCGGTGGAGAGCCAGACGGCGCGGACATTGGGCGGCGCGTTCTTGTAGACGCGCATCGGAGCTCCGCGGACCTCTTGGACCACGATCTCGAAGGGCGCGCCCGGCGCCGTCAGCTCGTCCCAGGCCTTCTTCAATTCCTGATAATGCAACTCGTCTCTCCTCCCAGGGGGCGTGGCGCGATCCCGGCCTTCATCCCGTCAAATCCCATATGGCGCACCGTCCGCGAAAAGGGAACCGTCGCAAGCGGCCCCGAGCGCCGGGCGAGGCTTGGACTTCGCCGGCGGCAGGGTTAAGGGGCAGGGCAGGGAGATCCGCCATGACCAGCCTGGACCGCAAGGACGCCAGCCCCGCCACCCGCGCCGCCCTTGAGGCCGCAAGGATGACCCTGCCCCCCGACGACGGGGAGGACTTCCGGCTGGCCCGGCGCGGCTTCATCGCCTCCATTCCCGACGCCGACATCCCGGGAGCCTGGAGCCTGAAGCCCTACGCCTTCCTAGAGGACAAGACCCCCGCGCCGACGGTCCATCCCGGACTGTGGCGCCAGGCCCGCCTGAACGGCATACACGGCCTCTTCGAGGTGACCCCGGGGGTCTATCAGGTCCGCGGCTTCGACATCTCCACCGTGACCTTCGTCGAGGGCGAGACCGGCTACATCGTCATCGATCCGCTGACCTCGGCCCAGCCTGCAAGGACGGCCTTGGAGCTGATGCGAACGCACCGGGGTGAGCGACCGGTAAGTGCGGTCATCTACACGCACAGCCATGTGGATCATTACGGCGGAATCCTGGGCGTAGCCTCCCCGGAGGAGATCGAGGCGGGCCTGCCCATCATCGCCCCGGAAGGCTTCCTGAAGGAGGCGGTGAGCGAGAACGTCCTCGCCGGGAACGCCATGAGCCGCCGGGCGACCTACATGTACGGCGCCCTGCTCTGGAAGGACCCGCAGGGCCACGTGGACTCCGGCCTCGGGAAGGGCGTGTCCGGCGGCAAGGTGGCCCTGGTGCCCCCGACGGTCTCCATTTCCCGCACGGGCGAGAGGCTCGTGGTGGACGGGGTTGAGATCGTCTTTCAGGTAACGCCCGACGCCGAGGCGCCGGCCGAAATGAACTTCTATTTCCCGAAGTTCCGCGCCCTTTGCATGGCCGAGAACTGCACCTGCCATCTCCACAACATCTATACGCCCCGGGGCGCGCAGGTCCGCGACGCCAAGTCCTGGAGCGGCTATATCGACGAGGCGCGGGGTCTCTTCGGCCGCGAGGCCGAGGTGATGTTCGCCAGCCATCACTGGCCGCGCTGGGGCGGATCGGAGATCGACGTCTTCCTGCGCAAGCAGCGCGACCTCTACAAGTTCATCCATGATCAGACTCTGCGGCTGGCCAACCATGGCCTGAATGCGCCCGAGATCGCCGAGGTCCTGCGTCTTCCGCCGACCCTGGCCTCGGAGTGGTACACGCGCGGCTTCTATGGGACCGTCAGCCACAACGCCAAGGCGGTCTACCAGCGCTACCTCGGCTGGTTCGACGGCAACCCGGCCCATCTCAACCCCCATCCGCCCGTCGAAACCGGAAAGCGCTATGTCCGCGCCCTGGGCGGGCCGGAGGCGGTGCTCGCCGAAGCCCGCCGCGCGCAGGCCGAGGGCGACTACCGTTGGGGCGCCCAGGTCCTCAACCACCTGGTGTTCGCCGACCCCGACAACGCCCAGGCCCGCGCCCTTCAGGCCGACCTCTTGGAGCAGATGGGCTACCAGTCGGAGTCCGGTCCCTGGCGTGACTTCTACCTGACCGGGGCGCAGGAGTTGAGAACCCCCATTCCGGCGTCCCCGACCCCCCGACAGGCGGCTCCCGGGCAGTTGAGGAACCTGCCGGCCGAAAGCCTTCTCGACAGTCTCTCGGTCAGGCTCAACGGCGAGTCCGCCGGAGACCTCGACCTGGACCTGACCATCCGCTTCTCCGGCGGGGAGGGGGTCTTCACCCTCAAGGTCGAGAACGCCGTCCTGCACCACAGGGATGGGGAGGGTGCGCCCGAGGTCGCCCTCAGCCGGGACCAGCTGATCGACCTGGTTATGGGCGCCGCCGACCTCAGGGACGTGGCCTCCGGCCAGCCGGGCGAGGCCGCTCTGGGTCGTCTTCTGTCGGTGCTGGACCGGTTCGACCTCTGGTTCGGGATCGTGACCCCCTGAGACTCAGATCCGGCGCTCGCGGCCTTCCCACCAAGGCTCGCGCAGCTTGCGCTTGAAGATCTTGCCGGAGTCCTCGCGGGGCAGGGCGTCGCTGAACTGGACCTCCCGGGGGACCTTGAAGCCCGCCAGCTGACCGCGGATCCAGGTCTTCACCTCCTGGGGATCGATCTCCTGGCCCTCCTGGGGCTGGACCACGGCGCAGAGGGCCTCGCCGTACTCATCGTCGGGAATGCCGAAGACGGCGCAGTCGGCCACGCCGGGCATCTTCAGGAGAATGGCCTCGATCTCTGCCGGGTAGATGTTGACCCCGCCACTGATCACCATGTCCGAGCTCCGGTCACAGAGGTGCAGGAATCCGTCGGCGTCGAAATATCCGATGTCTCCCGGCGAAATCAGACCGAACTTCTCCGCCCGCCGGCGCTTGGCCTCGTCACCGTGATAGGTGAAGTCCACGGCGCCGAGGTTTCGGCCCAGAACTTCACCGGGGACACCGACGGGACAGTCGTTCCCCTGCTCGTCGACCACCCTGACAATTGTGTTGGGCATAGGCTTGCCGACGGTGCCCGGGTGGGCCAACCACTCTTCTGACGTGCAGAAGGTGACGTTCCCCATCTCGGTGGAGCCGTAGTATTCGTTGATGACCGGCCCCCACCACGCGATCATCTCGCGCTTCACGGGCGGCGAGACCGGCGCTGCGGCGTGGGCGACGAAACGCAGGGATGACAGGTCATAGCGGTCCCTTACCGCCTGGGGCAGCTTGACCAGCCGGTTGAACATGATCGGCGCCATGTTCAGGTGGGTGATCCGCTTCTCCTGGATCAGGGCCAGGAGGGCCTCGGGGTCGAAACGCGGCATGACGGCCACGTTCGCGCCGATGTTCACCGAGACGTTCGCGTGTGCATTGGGCGCCGAATGGTAGATGGGCCCGACGACAGCGGTGACGATCTCATGCGGCCGGTCCATCCAGTCGGCGTAACCGTAGGAGCGCAGCAGCATGGCTGTGGAGGCCTGGGCCTGCTCCTCGGTCGCCGCACCGCGCTTGACCCCCTTGGGACGTCCTGTCGTGCCGGAGGTGTAAATGATGACGCTGGGTGCGCGCCTCGCCTCGCCGGACCAGGGCGCGAAGCCCTCCAGCCAGGCGCCCCATTCCAGGTCCCCGGGCGCGGGCTCTCCCGCTGCCGGCGCCAGGCCGTAGGCGGCCCGGACCTCTGTCGGTGTCCGGACGCTGATGGCCCTCACCCCCTCCGGAATGGCGGCCCTGAGGTTGGCGAGGAGATCGGCGTGGATCACCAGGACCCGGGCGCCGCAGTCGCGCAGGACATAGTCGGCCTCGTCCAGGGTGCAGTGCCAGTTCACCGCCACCGGGAAGGCCCCGAGGATACCCGCCGCCTGGACGACTTCGAAGAAGGCGAATTCGTTGCGCAGGCAAAAGGCGACGGCGTCGCCTTCCCGGACGCCCAGGTGTTCAAGTCCGGAAGCGGCGCGCTGGGCGCGCTCCCGGATGGCCTCGGCCGTCGTCTCGCGCGCACCGCACCACAGCTTTCCCATGGCTCGTCCTCCCTTTTGCGAGATGCAACCACGCGCCGAACGCGGTGAAAAGACCGTGGGTGAAGCAATGCCCCCGGGGCAGGCGGGATGGACCCCGAAGGCCCGCCGTGCGACCGTCGGCGGCCCATGCCTTTGATCGGACCCGCCATGTCGAACCGCATCACTTCCCCGTTCGGAACCTTCTCCACCGCACGCGAGGTGGTCGCCGGGCGGGACCTCACAGGCCGGACGGCCATCGTTACCGGAGCGGCCACCGGAATTGGGATCGAGACGGCCCGCGCCCTGGCCGAGGCGGGCGCAGAGGTCATCATCGCCGCGCGCAAGCCGGACCTTGCCGCCGCAGCCGCAGCCGACATCAATCACACTGCGAAGGGCCCCGAGGCCCGGTTCGAGATGCTGGACCTGGCCAGTCTCGCCTCGGTGCGCGCCTTCGCAGAGCGCTGGGGAGGTCGACCCCTGGACCTCCTGATCAACAACGCCGGGGTGATGGCCTGTCCCCTGGCCCGCACCGAGGATGGCCTCGAAATGCAGATCGGGACCAATCACTTCGGGCACTTTCTGCTGGGGGTCCTCCTGGCCCCCGCCCTTGAGGCTGGGGCTCAGAAGTCCGGGTCCCGGTCCAGACTGGTCAGCCTGTCTTCGATCGGCCACCGGCGATCCGACATTCAATGGGACGATCCCAACTACCGGACCCGGCCCTATGACAAATGGGAAAGCTACGGCCAGGCCAAGACCGCCAACAGCCTTTTCGCCGTTGGGTTCCATGCGCGGTACGCCAGTCGCGGCGTAACCGCAAATGCTGTCATGCCGGGCGGGATCATGACCCCGCTGCAGAGGCACATGGAGCGCGCGGAGATGGTCGCCCTGGGCTGGATCGATCCGGAGACGGGCGCGGTTCGCGAGGGCTTCAAGACCCCGGAGCAGGGCGCTTCCACCAGCGTCTGGGCCGCCGTCGGAAGGGAGCTCGAGGGCGTCGGCGGGCTCTATCTCGAGAACTGCCAGGAGGCCGCGCCCTGGACCCCGGAGGCGCCCTTCATCGGTGTCATGCCCCACGCCCTCGATCCCGAGAGCGCGGAGCGCCTGTGGGTGCTTTCGTTACAGGTGACGGGTATCAAGGCCGAAGCCTGACATTGAGGCAAACAATCGACACGATGAGAACAATCGATTTGCCCAATCCGGCTTCCGTTCCTACCTAAGCCTCACCGCGCCCGGTGTTCCGGGGCGACAGAGGAGAGGGAAGCGACATGTCATCTGCTGAAGGCCAGTGCCCGTTCGGCCATGGCGGCCGGACCACCGCGAAGATGCAGTCCAATGCGGACTGGTGGCCGAACCGGCTCAACCTGAAGATCCTCAGCCAGCAATCGGCGAAGACCGATCCGATGGATCCGGACTTCGACTACCCAAGAGCGTTCAAGGAACTGGACCTCGCGGCGGTCAAGACGGACCTCCACGCCCTGATGACCGACTCCAAGGACTGGTGGCCGGCCGATTGGGGTCACTACGGCCCGCTCTTCATCCGGATGACCTGGCACAGCGCCGGCACCTACCGGATTTCCGACGGCCGCGGCGGCGGCGGGACGGGCAATCAGCGGTTCGCCCCGATCAACTCCTGGCCGGACAACGGCAACCTCGACAAGGCCCGTCGCCTGCTGTGGCCGATCAAGAAGAAGTACGGGAACAGCCTGTCCTGGGCCGACCTGATGATCCTGGCCGGCAACGTCGCCCTGGAGTCCATGGGCTTCAAGACCTTCGGCTTCGCCGGCGGCCGGGCCGACATCTGGGAGCCGGAAGAGGACATCAACTGGGGTCCGGAAGCCGAGTGGCTCGGAGATAACCGCTATTCCGGCGATCGTGAGCTGGCCCAGCCCTTGGGGGCGGTCCAGATGGGCCTGATCTACGTCAACCCGCAGGGCCCCAACGGCAATCCCGACCCGGTCGCCTCCGGCCGGGACGTGCGCGAGACCTTCGCCCGCATGGCCATGAACGACGAGGAGACCGTCGCCCTGGTGGCCGGCGGCCACACCTTCGGCAAGGCCCACGGCGCCGGCCCCGACTCTCACGTCGGCCCCGAGCCCGAGGGCGCGCCTATGGAAGCCGCCGGGTTCGGCTGGCTGAGCACCCACGGCTCCGGCAAGGCTGGCGACACCATCACCAGCGGGATCGAGGGCGCCTGGAAGCCCAATCCGACCAAGTGGGACAACGGCTACTTCGACATGCTGTTCGGCTATGAATGGGAACTCGTGAAGAGCCCGGCCGGCGCGCACCAGTGGCGCGCCAAGGACGTGCGCCCTGAGCACATGATCCCCGACGCCCACGATCCGTCGGTCAAGCACGCCCCGATGATGACGACCGCGGACCTCTCCCTGCGGTTCGATCCTATCTATGAGCCGATTTCCCGCCGGTTCCACAGGGACCCGCAGGCCTTCGCCGACGCCTTCGCCCGCGCCTGGTTCAAGCTGACCCACCGCGACATGGGTCCGCGCGCCCGCTATCTCGGCCCGGAAGTTCCGGCCGAGGTGCTGATCTGGCAGGATCCCGTGCCGGCCGTGGACCACCCCCTGGTCGACGCTGCCGACATCGCGGCCCTGAAGGCCGAGGTTCTGGCCTCCGGCCTGAGTGTTCCCGAGCTGGTCAGCACGGCCTGGGCCTCTGCCTCGACCTTCCGGGGCTCGGACAAGCGGGGTGGCGCAAACGGCGCCCGCATCCGCCTGGCTCCGCAGAAGGACTGGGAGGTCAACCAGCCAGCCCAGCTCGCGCGGGTCCTGGCGACCCTCGACGGCGTCCGGGCGCACTTCAACGCCGCCCAGAAGGACGGAAAGAAGATCTCGCTGGCCGACCTGATCGTCCTCGCCGGCTCCGCGGCGGTCGAGGCTGCGGCGAAGGCCGCCGGCCAGTCCATCACCGTGCCCTTCACCCCGGGCCGGACCGACGCGACGGCCGAGCAGACCGACGCCGACTCCTTCGCCGTCCTCGAGCCCCGCGCCGACGGCTTCCGCAACTATCGCGGGCCGGGCGTCTCGGCGCCTGCCGAGGTACTGCTGGTCGACAAGGCCCAGCTCCTGACCCTGACGGCCCCGGAGATGACCGTCCTGGTCGGCGGCCTGCGGGTCCTCGGGGCGAACCATGGCGGGGCCGCGCACGGCGTGTTCACGGACCGCGTTGGCGTTCTGTCCAACGACTTCTTCGTCCGCGTGCTGGACATGGATGTCGCCTGGACCCCGGCTGGCGAGGACCTCTTCGAGGGTCGAGAACGTTCGACCGGCAAGGTCGTCCGCACCGCCACGCGCGCGGACCTGGTCTTCGCCTCCAACTCCGAGCTCCGCGCCCTGGCCGAGGTCTACGCCCAGGATGACTCCGCCGGGAAGTTCACGGCCGACTTCGTCAAGGCCTGGACGAAGGTGATGGAGCTGGATCGGTTCGACTTGGCGAGCGCTGGCTGACAACCGGGCAGGCCGCCTGCGCGATAGCCCGTCGCAGGCGGCCTGTTCCGAACCGGCGAACACGTCTAGCCTGCGCGTGATTTTCGATTCCGCCGTGGCGGATCGCGGGCCGGTACGGTCCCCGGCCGGGAACCTGAGGGCGTTGGCGGCGTGCAGAATACCGTTCCGGATGACGATGTGCAGATGGATCTGCTGGCCCGCGAGGTTCGCCTGCGCGCCAAGGGCGACGCCATCGTCTTCGTTTCCGGTAACTTCAATGTCCTTCACACCGGTCACCTGCGGCTGCTTCGCTTTGCCTCCAGTCTTGGCGGTCGATTGGTGGTCGGCGTCTTACCCGATGGACAGGAAGGAGCGACTATCCGGCAGGCGACCCGGATTCGGGACGTCAAGGCGATCGGTGCGGTCCACGAAGTGGTTGCCCTGCGCGAACCTGCCGAGTCCTTCATCTTCCGGCTTCGGCCGGACACCGTGGTCAAGGGTCGGGAGTACCAGGACGTCTACAACATCGAGCAGGAGATCGTGTCGTCCTATGGCGGCAAGCTGATCTTCAGTTCCGGCGAGGCCCGCCTCTATTCGTCCGAGTTGATGTCGCCGGATCTTGGGCGCGGGACGACCCCGGAGATCGCCAAGCCCATAGACTTCCTGGAGCGGAACCGCTTCCGGATTACCGATCTGGTGGAGATCATCGAGGCTTTCCGAGATCTCAGTGTCGTCGCCATAGGCGACCTCATCATTGATGAATACATCAACTGTGACCCCCTCGGGATGTCGCGGGAGGATCCGACGCTTGTCGTGACGCCGGTGGAAAGCCGGCGGTTTGTGGGGGGCGCCGGGGTCGTTGCCGCGCACGCCAAGGCGCTCGGCGCCTCGGTGACATTCATCAGCGTGGCCGGTCAGGATGAAGCGGCGCGCTTCGCCCAGGATGAACTTTCGGCGCGCGGGGTGGCGCTCAACCTCCTCACCGACACGACCCGTCCCACGACCCTGAAACAGCGGTTCCGGGCGTCCGGCAAGACGCTTCTGCGCGTCAATCACCTGCGCCAGGGGTCCATCAATCCAGACCTCCAGGCGCGTTTGAACACCGTGGGGGCCGCCGCTCTCGAGACTGCAGACCTCCTCCTGTTCTCGGACTTCAATTACGGTTGCCTTCCGCAGCCTGTGGTGGACCATCTCTCCGCCCGAGCGCGGGATCTGGGTATTCTGATGGCCGCCGACAGCCAGGCCTCGTCACAGATGTCTGACGTGTCCCGGTTCCGGGGGATGTCCCTGATCACGCCGACCGAGCACGAGGCCCGCCTGGCGATGAGAGATGAAGAAGCCGGCCTGATCATGATCGCCGATCGCCTGCAGCGTGCGGCGGACGCTGAGAACGTGGTGGTCACTCTCGGGGGAGAGGGCGTACTGATCTTCTCGCCCGGGGGCGGCGCCCACCACACCGATCGCCTGCCGGCCTTCAATCGCTCGCCGCGAGATGTCGCAGGCGCGGGTGACAGCTTCTTTACCTGCACCGCCATGGCCCTGCGGGTCGGCGCAGATATCTGGCAGGCAGCCTACCTCGGATCCCTCGCTGCCGCCTGGCAGGTATCACATGTCGGGAACACGCCAATGCTGGCGGCGGAGCTGCTTCGAGAAGTCTCCCAGCCTCTCGTCAGGATGCACGAGTCCCGGCCGTGAAGGCCGTCCTGCTGGCGGCCGGACTGGGGACGCGTCTTCGCCCCATTACGCAGACTGTGCCCAAGTGCCTGGTTCCCATCCGTGGCCGGCCCCTTCTCGACTACTGGCTGGAGCACCTGTTGGGGCAGGGGATCGTCGACGAAGTCCGCATCAACACACATTTTCTTGCGGACCAGGTCAGGGCTCATGTGGCGCAGAGCCCCTGGAGGGACCGTATCGAACTGGTCCATGAGGAGACCTTGCTGGGCACCGGAGGCACCGTCCTGGCAAGCCGCGAATGGCTGGGACGGTCTCCCTTCCTCGTTGCGCATGCCGACAACCTGACAGATGCCCACATCGGCGACCTTGTCGCTGCTCACCATGCGGCGGATGCCGATATCCTGATGACCCTCCTGGCCTTCCGGACCGACCGGCCGCAGGATTGCGGGATTCTCGAGCTCGAACCGAACGGACGGGTGAGGGGTTTTCATGAGAAGGTCGCCGATCCCCCCGGGAACCTTGCAAACGGCGCCGTTTACGTCGTCTCCCCGGAGGTCCTGGATCATCTCGGGTCGCTGGGGCGATCAGTAATCGACCTTTCGACCGAGGTGATCCCCTTCCTCGTCCCAAGGATCCAGGCCCGGGTGCATACGGGATTCTTCAAGGATATCGGCAGCCCCAAGGCGCTGGCGGAAGCCGAGGCGCGGTTTCCGGCTCCCCCCTGATGGCGATGTGGCCTTCACCCTTTGAAGCCAGATGCGAGGGCTATGCGGGAATCACTCCATGATGGCTGCTGGACTTGGCATGCCCTGAGATGGACGTACATGAATCTCCTGGTGACCGGTGCGTGTGGCTACAAAGGTTCTGTGCTCGTTCCGAAGCTGTTGGCAGCCGGGCACAGGGTGACGGCCTTCGATATCCAGTGGTTCGGCAATGAACTGCCGGCGCACGATCGCCTGACCGTGATCGCAGGCGACGTCCGGGATGTTCACGCCGTCCCCCTGGAGGATGTTGACGCCATCATTCACCTGGCCTCTGTGGCCAACGACCCTTGCGGTGACCTCGACCCCCGCCTGACCTGGGAGATCAGCGCCCTGGCCACCATGCGTCTGGCCGACCAGGCGGTCCGTAAGGGCGTACGGCAGTTCATCTACGCCTCCTCCGGAAGCGTCTATGGCGTGAAGGATGAGCCCGAGGTCACCGAGGACCTCGAGCCCGAGCCCCTGACGGAGTACAACAAGACCAAGATGGTCGCCGAGCGGGTCCTGCTCAGCTACGCCGACCAGATGTCAGTGCAGATCGTGAGGCCGGCCACGGTCTGCGGCGTGAGCCCCCGGATGCGTCTCGACGTCTCGGTGAACATGCTCACCATGCAGGCCCTGACCAATGGCCGGATCACGGTGTTCGGCGGGGACCAGGTCCGCCCGAACATCCATATCGACGATATCACAGATCTTTACATCTTCCTGCTGGAGCGGCCCGGGATCACCGGCGTCTTCAACGCCGGGTTCGAGAACATCTCCATCCGCGAAATCGCCGAGCGCGTCGCCCGCAGCATCCCGGCGGAGATCGTCGTCACTCCCTCGAATGATCCCCGGTCCTATCGTCAGAACTCGGATAAACTCCGGCAGGCCGGGTTTTCGCCGCGCAAGACTGTAGACGACGCCATCCGCGAGATCGTGGTGGCCTACCAGCGCGGAGACCTGAAGGACATCGACCGCTGGCACAATCTGAAGTGGATGCAGAGGATGATGGCGTGACCGGAAGCCAGGTCTTTTTCCGGGACTACGCAACCCGGCTACAGGCGACCCTCGCGGCGGCGGACCTTGCGCCTGTGGGAACCCTCGCTGAGGCCATTCTTGAGGCCTGGCAGGCCGGACACGGCGTTTATCTGTGCGGCAATGGGGGCAGCGCGGGGAACGCCATCCACCTCGTGAACGACCTGATCTACGGCGCCGTGCAAGGCAGGGGCCCCGGAGTTCGCGCCCACGCCCTGTCTGCAAACGCTGCGGTCCTGACCTGCCTGGCTAACGACACCGACTACTCCGAGGTCTTCGCCCTCCAGCTCCAGACCTTCGGCCAACCCGGGGATATCCTCCTGGCCCTGTCGGGAAGCGGGAACTCCCCGAACATCTTGAAGGCCATCGAGGCGGGTCGCGCCCTGGGGATGAAGACCTTTGCGGTCCTCGGTTATTCCGGCGGCAAGGCCCGGACCCTGGTCGATGTTCCCATCCACTTCCCGGTCGACGACATGCAGATCTCCGAGGACCTGCAACTGGTCGTGGGACACATGGTCATGCAGTGGCTGATGGCCGAGACGGCGAAGCACCCGTGAGCGGCCCAGTTGAAACCTGATTTCCTCGTCCTCGGCAGCAACTCCTTCTCCGGCGCCAGCTTCACCGCCTTCTTGCTGGAGCAGGGCTACTCGGTGGTGGCGGTCAGTCGGTCGCCGGAAGGACATCCGGCCCTGACGCCCTATCTCTGGAGACCGGACCGCGAGGGCGTGGCGTTCCACCAGCTCGACCTGAATACCCAGCTGCCGGAGATTTGCGAGCTCCTCAACACGCTGAAGCCGCCGCGGGTGGTGAACTTCGCCGCACAGAGCATGGTGGCGGAAAGCTGGGCCAACCCCGATCACTGGTTCATGACCAACGTCGTCTCGACCATACGGCTGCACGAGGCGCTGAGGACCATGCCGTTCCTCGAGCGCTACGTGCACGTGTCCACGCCCGAAGTGTACGGCAGCACCTCGGGATCGGTGGCGGAGAATGCGCCCTTCAATCCCAGCACGCCCTACGCCGTCTCCCGCGCCGCCGCCGACATGAGTCTGCGCACCTACCATGCGGCCTATGGCTTTCCCGTGGTCACGACCCGGGCGGCCAACGTCTATGGCCCGGGCCAGCCCCTCTACCGGATCATCCCCCGCACGCTCTTCTGCATCCGCACCGGGGAGAGGCTGAAGCTGCATGGCGGAGGCGCCTCCCAGCGCTCCTTCATCCACATCCGGGATGTCTGTGACGCCACGCTCAGAGTCGCCCTTCATGGTCGCATCGGGGAGACCTATCACATCGCCACCCAGGACCAGATCACCATCCGCGCACTGGTGGAGACGATCTGCGCCCGGATGGGCGTGACCCTGGAGTCCGTGGCCGACGTGGCGGAGGAGCGGGTCGGCAAGGACGCCTTCTACACCCTCGATAGCCGCAAGATCCGTGGCGAGCTCGGCTGGTCGGACGCCCTGTCCCTGGACACCGGAATCGACGAGACCCTGTCCTGGGTGGACGCCAACCTCGACGACCTCAGGCGTCTTCCCCAGTCCTACATCCACAAGCCGTGAGCGAGCGCATGGGCCAGGAAATCGATCTCCTTGCGAACTACCCGCGCACCCGGCGCAACGTCGATGAGCGCGGCCAGACCAAGACCGAGGCGGACCGGGCGCTCGCTCGCCAGTTCGGCAAGGACTTCTTCGACGGTGACCGCGCGCACGGGTACGGCGGCTTCTCCTACAACCCTCGCTTCTGGACCCCGGTCATCCCGACCTTCCAGTCCCACTTCGGCCTGAAGGCCGGCGACCGCGTGCTCGACGTGGGCTGCGCCAAGGGGTTCATGATGCACGACATGGCCGCGCTGATCCCCGGTATTGAGGTCAGGGGCGTGGACGTCTCAGCCTACGCCATCGAGAACGCCATCGAAGACATGCGCGACCACGTCCAGGTCGCCAGCGCCGACAGCCTGCCCTTCCCGGACAAGTCCTTCGACGTGGTGATCTCGGTCAACACCATCCACAACCTCGCCGAGGCGGACTGCGCCCGGGCGCTCACAGAGATCGAGCGGGTCGCCCGCAGGGGCGCCTTCGTGACCGTCGACGCCTATTTCGACGAGGAACAGCGGCGGCGCATGGAGGCGTGGAACCTCACCGCCCTGACCATCAAGCATGCCGAGGACTGGAAGGCCTTCTTCGCCAGGGCCGGCTACACGGGGGACTACTATTGGTTCATCCCCTAGACCCCGGCGTCGCCCTTCGTATCCTGCGCGACATGATCCGCATCCGAGCGGTTGAGGAGGCGATCGCCGACCGCTACGCCGAGCAGAAGATGCGCTGCCCCACCCACCTGTCGATCGGCCAGGAGGGACCCGCCGCGGCTGTCGGCGCGGTCCTCGGCCGCCAGGACCTGGCTGTCAGCGGTCACCGGGCCCACGCCCACTACCTCGCCAAGGGCGGGGACCTGCCGGCGATGATCGCCGAAATCTACGGGAAGGCCACGGGCTGCTCGCGGGGCAACGGCGGATCCATGCACCTCGTCGACGAGGCGGTAGGCTTCATGGGCTCGACGGCCATCGTCGGGGGCACCGTGCCGGTCGGCGTTGGCCTGGCCCTCTCGCTGTCCGTCGCCCGCAGGCCGGGTCTCGTCTGTATCTTCATCGGCGACGCCGTGCTGGAGACTGGCGTCTTCTATGAGGCCGCCGGGTTCGCCGCCGTGCGCAAGCTGCCGGTCCTCTTCGTCTGTGAAAACAACCTCTACTCGGTCTATTCCTCCCTGGAGGTGCGCCAGCCGGCCGGTCGGGCCCTCGCCGAGGTCGCCGGCGCCCTGGGCCTTCAGGCGTCCTCGGGGGACGGGAACGACCCCCGGGCTGCCTATGGCCTCCTGAAGTCCGCTGCGGACCGGGTTCGGAACGGCGCCGGGCCGCAGTTCGTGGAACTGGCCACCTACAGGTGGCGCGAACACTGCGGGCCGCTGTTCGATAACGATCTCGGTTACCGGACCGAGGCGGAGTATCTGGCCTGGAAGGCCCGGGACCCCATCCCCAGGTTGACCGAGGAGCTCCGCTCTGAGGGGACCCTTGACCCGGCCTGGCTGGCCACCACACAGGCGGAGATCCAGGCCGAAATCGAGTCGGCCTTCGCCTTCGCCGACGTCTCGCCCTTCCCGGACCAGGCCTTGGCCTATGCCGACGTTTCGTCATGGGAGATCACGCCATTCCCCTGATGACCTTCGCTCAGGCTGTACGCGACGCCCTGGAGGTGGCCCTGGAACAGGATCCCGCCGTCATCGTCTATGGCCTCGGCACGCCCGATCCCAAGGGCGTTTTCGGCACGACACTTGGCCTGCAGGAACAATTCGGCGCAGACCGTGTGTTCGATATGCCGACGGCGGAGAACGCCATGACCGGCGTGGGGATCGGCGCCGCCCTGGGGGGACTGCGACCGGTTCTCACCCACCAGAGGCTCGACTTCGCCCTCCTGTCCCTCGATCAGATCATCAACAACGCCGCCAAGTGGCGCTTCATGTTCGGCGGCCGGCGCGCCGTTCCCCTGACCATCCGGATGATCCTGGGCCGGGGATGGGGGCAGGGGCCCACCCACTCCCAGAATCTACAGGCTCTGTTCGCCCACATTCCGGGCCTGTGCGTCGTCAGCCCCGCCACGCCGGCGGACGCCAAGGGCCTGCTCCTGACCGCCATCTTCGGGGAGGATCCGGTCATCTTCCTTGAGCACAGGTGGCTGCACGGCGCCAAGGGCGAGACGCCGGCGGGCGACCATCGGATCCCTATCGGCAAGGCTCACCTTCTGAGGCAAGGCGGGGACGTGACCGTCGTCGCCAGCTCGATCCTGAGCCTCGAGGCCCTTCAGGCGGTCGACCATGTCGCCGCCCAGGGCGCCGCCTGCGACCTCATCGACCTCCGCACGATTCGGCCCCTGGACTGGGACGCCATCGAGACCTCTGTGCGCAAGACCGGCCGGCTCCTGGTTCTGGACCCGGGCCATGAGACCGGCGGCGTGGCCGGCGAGATCATCGCCCGCGTCACGAGCCGCTGCTGGGAGAGCCTGCGCGGACCGCCGCGGCGCCTCGCCATGCCGGATGCACCGGAATCCACCAGCCCCGCCCTGACTCAGGGCTACCACGTTCGGGCCGAGCACATCGCCGCCGCGATCGGGGACCTGCTGGGCCGCCCCCTGGAGTCCGCCTCCCTGTCCAGGCGCGACCACCCCCACGACGTGCCCGGCAACGACTTCCAGGGGCCGTTCTGAAATCATGGGCGGAACAGGCGAGATGAAGGCTGCGGTACTCTTCCGGACCGGCGCACCCCTCCGGATCCTCGACGCGGTCGAGGCGCCGCCACCGGGCCGCGGGCAGGTCTTCGTCGCCCTGTCCCACGCCGGAGTGTGCCACAGCCAGGTGATGGAGGTCCGCGGCGGTCGCGGGCCGGACCCCTACCTTCCCCACCTCCTGGGCCATGAGGGCGTCGGGCGCGTCCTGGCGGTGGGCGAGGGGGTCACGCGAGTCGTCCCTGGCGACCGGGTGGTTCTGGGCTGGATCAAGGGACAGGGTCTGGACGCCGATCCGATCCGCTACCGCTGGCGGGACCTCGACCTGAACGCCGGCGCGGTCACCACCTTCAACACCCATGCCCTGGTCGCAGAGAACCGTTGCCAGCCCCTGCAGGACGGAGTGCCCGACGAGATTGGCGTGTTGCTAGGCTGCGCGGCGCCCACCGGGGCCGGGATCGTCACCAATGAGCTGAAGCCCGCGCCGGGCGCCAGCGCCGCCGTCTTCGGCCTCGGCGGCATCGGCCTGACCGCCCTGATGGCCCTGGCGGCCGCTGGCTGTGACCCTATCATCGCCATCGATGTCGCCCCCGCCAAGCTTCAGGCCGCCCTCGACTGCGGCGCCACCCATGTGATCGACGCCAGCCGGGAGGATCCCGTCGCTGCGATCCGATCCCTCACGTCGGGACGGGGAGTGGACTGCGCCGTGGAGGCGGCCGGGCGGGTGCAGACCATCGAGCAGGCCTTCGACAGCACCCGCAAGTTCGGCGGCCAGTGCGTCTTCGCTTCCCACCCCCCGGCCGGTCAGAAGGTCTCTGTCGACCCGCATGACCTGATCTCAGGCAAGGGGCTCAAAGGCACCTGGGGGGGCGCCTCGGTACCGGACCGGGACGTGCCCCTCTTCGCCCGAATGTACCTGGACGGAAAGCTCCCCCTCGAGCGCCTCCTGCGCGACCGATACGAGCTGGACGAGATCAACCAGGCCATCGACTCCCTGGCCGCCGGTTCCGCCTTCAGGCCGCTGATCCGACTTTGATCCGCCCCTGGTTCGCCCGCCAACGGCCGACGATCATGCCGTCGCGAGCGTCTCGCTGAAGGCCTTCCAGGGCCCCTCGATGGCGAAGGTTCTCCCTGGTGAGTAGGCGTTCACAAACAGGAAGCGTCCGTCAGGCGAGAAGCAGGCCCCGGCCAGTTCGGTGCGTATCCGCAAGCGCGCGAGGGCGCAGATGCGCCCCTCGGGCGTCACCACCTTGAGATGGTTCGGGCTCAGACTGATGCGGTCCTCGCAGACCACGAGGCCGCCCCATGGGGCGACGGTGATGTTATCTGCGTAGTCCAGGACGCGGGTGTCCCTGGACTCCACGAAGAGGTCCAGCCGATCCGCGCCCGCCCCGGGCTGCGAGGTCAGCCGGAAGATCTGTCCCAGCCGCCGTTCGCCTCCGGAGGTGCAGGTGAAAAACAGGTCGCAGCCGCCATCCGGCCTCGTTGCCAGGTGGACACCCTCGCCCCGGGCGAACAGGACACCCCCCGCCGCGTGGCCCCGCTGGCGCAGGTCGTCCTTGGGGCTCTCGACCTCGTCGAGGTCGATCCATCGCACTGTCCGGATCTCGCCGACGGCCATGTCGGCCCGGCGCCAGTTGCGGCTGTCCGTCCCACCGGCCTCGAAGGCGAGGGCTTGCAGCCTTCCGCCTTCGACAAGCCGGCCGGGCGATCTTGGCAGGAAGCGATAGAGAAGACCGTCATCCCGGTCCTCCGTCAGGTAGACCGTCCCCGACCCCGGATCGACCGCCGCCGCCTCGTGCCGGAAGCGGCCCATGGCGACCAGAGGGACCGGCGCGACCGGCCCGGTTACGCTCGCCGGGACCTCGAAGATCCAGCCGTGGCTCGCGCCGGTTTTCGGGGCAGAGACCATTGTCTCCTCGCAGGTCAGCCAGCTGCCCCAGGGGGTGGCGCCGCCGGCGCAGTTTACTGCGGTCCCGGTCAGGGCCAGGAACTGGCGTTCGCGCCGGCCAGTCGCCGGATCGACCACAAGGGCGGTCACCCCGCCGGGCAGGACGCGCCCGTCAGGCCGGCGGTCGAAGGCGGGCACGGCCGCGAGCCGGGTCTCCAGCTCCGGCCGGCCTCCCGATGGGCCAAGCCGGGTCTCGTCAGGATCCAGCTCATGGTTGCGCATGAGGGCCAGCCGACCGTCGGGCAGGGGCAAGCACCCCATTCCATCGAAGTGGTCGGGCGTGATGAACCCATCGTCCATGGTCTCGCCCGCCGACGACAGCACCCGGTAGGAGAAGCCCTCGGGCAGGTCCAGCACGCCCAGAGGATCGCGCTTCAGAGGCCCGTATCCCCGGACCTGGTCGACAATGTCTCCACCCTCGACCGCCTGGGCGGCGCGGGCCCCCAGTCCGGAAAAGGCGAGGGCGGTGGCCGACAGGACCAGGCCGCGGCGGGAGGGAAGGGCGGAAACGGGGGCTGTGAGCTTCATGACGCTTATCTGCCAGAGAACGCAGACGGATTCATGACGCCGGCCCCCACTTCTCAGGCCGCAGCGTTCGCGCGAGCCAGATCTTCGCGGATTGAACCCCGACCGAGCCAGAAGAGCGCGACGGCGACAAGGCCGATAAGGCCGCTCACGATCAGGCCCCAGCGCAGTCCGTCATCACGGGCGAGGCCGCAGGCCGTCGCGAGATCCGGGTTCGCGGCGGCGAGGCCCTGCCCAACCTGGCCCGCGGCGATCAGGCGATTGTCAGCGAAGAGCGGAAGACAGGCCGAATTGAAGTCCTTGCCGACAGCGATGAGGTCTGCGAGCCGCCAATTGCTGAGCCCATCGGCGAGCATGCCGAGCAGGGTGGGGCCGAAGCCAAGCCCGATCATGTTGACAATGAAGAGCATGATGGCGACGGCGGAGGCGCGAAGGTCCGGTCCGACCACACCCTGGATCGAGGCATAGACCGGCCCGTACCAGAGCGAGTTGAGGAGAATCGGCACGATCAGAAGGGCCAGCGACCAAAGCGTCGGGTCGGCGAGGCCGCCCGAAAGTCCCGGCGGGCCGCTCGGCAGCATCATCGCGGCGAAGAACAGAGGGGTCGACGCGATCATGGCGATGGCGGGCACGCTGAAGTAGGCCCGGGTGTCCTTCTTGGCCGCGGCATCGGCGATCTGCCCCCCGGCATAGGTCCCGATCGCGCCGCCGATGCCGATCACGACGGCGAGGGCAAGGCCGATCTGGGCGAGCGGCGTGGTGTGGACCTCGCCATAGAAAATCCCGAGGAAAGCCATCTGGCCGTATCCAATGAAGGCGAGCACGGCGGCGCCGAAGCTGGCGTACCAATAGGAGCGGATGGACCCGAGCGCCTTCAGGGACTGGCCGAAGCTCAGGGTCGGCGCATCGGCCTTCGGCGCCGCTACGAGGCCTAACCTGCGAGGCTCCTTGATGGTGAACCAGGCCACGGCCGCCAGCAGTATTCCGGGCAGGCCGACCAGCAGGAAGGCCCAGCGCCAGTCGAGGGCCTGGGCGATCCAGCCGCCGAAGGCGAAGGCGAAGAAGGTGCCGATGGGCACGCCCATGGAGTAGAAGGCCAGGGCGGAGGCGCGCTTCTCGGGCGGCGCCGTATCCGAGATCAGGGAGTGGGCGGGCGGGGTGCATCCCGCCTCGCCGATCCCGACGCCGATCCGCGCCAGGAGAAGCTGGACATAATTCTGAGCGAGGCCGCACAGGGCGGTGAAGAGCGACCACAGGACGAGCGCTCCGGCGATGATGCCGACGCGATTGGAGGAGAAACGGTCCGCGTAGCGCGCGATCGGGATGCCGAGAACCGTATAGACAAAGGCGAAGGCGAGGCCCGTCAGCAGGCCCATCTGCGTATTGGAGAGATTGAACTCCGCCTTGATGGGGCCGGCCAGAATGTTGACGATCTGGCGATCAAGGAAGTTCAGCGTGTAGATGATGAGCAGAAGCCAGAGGGCGTAACGCACCTGGCCTGGAGTGAGCGGCTGTCCGGGCGTACCGGGGGCCGGGCGAGCGGACGTGGCTTGGGTCGGATCGGTCGACAATGCAGGCTCCATTCAAGGGGTCTACACCCGGCCCCGCGGCGCGCTGGCCGCGAACGGGGGCCGCAGTCCCGGGTCTCCGGGATGTCAGGCATGCGGCGGGCGCATCATGACAGGGAATCGGACGAGCCCAAGCGCCATTTGACGTTGTTTCCAACGGCTCTAACCGGAATTGGCGCCCGAAGGCGGTTTCCGGTCCAAAATCCTCGGTCAGGAGCGTTGCGCGACTGATGCAGCTGGCGCGAACACGGGCTGGGAGACTGGCGCAGGCAGTCGGACAGATCAGAAAACGTCTCAGTGTGATCCGCTATCCGCCAGCATTTCCTCGATCTGACCCAGGCGTTCCTTCCCGAAGAACATCTCGTCGCCGACGTAGAAGGTGGGAATGCCGAAGGTCCCGCGCTCAACCGCGCGCTCGGTATTGTCGATCAGGGCCTGCTTGATCGCCGGATCCTGGGTCCGCGCAGCCAGGGCCTCGGCGTCAAAGCCCGCGTCGGTCAGCACGGCTGCGACCGCCCCGGCGTCGGCGACATCCAGTTCCTGTTCCCAGATGGCGGGATTCAGCGCCTCGATGAACCGGATCCGGTCATCGCCCTCCAGAGACACCAGCATCCGGAGCAGGTTTACGGGGTTGAAGGGGAACTTCGGGTTCATCCGGAACCGCGTGAGGCCGTGCTTCTTGATGAAGCGCTGCATCTCCAGCGAGGCATAGGCGTTCTTGCCCTTGACCTCGGCGTCCCGGATGAAGGGCGGGGCGTTTCCCGTCAGCTTATGCATCCCGCCCAGGAAGACCGGCGTGATCTTGAGGCTTGCCCCCTGTCGCTCGGCGAGTTCGCGCAGGGGCCCCCAGACGAGGTAGGCGTTCGGGCTGACGAAATCAAAGATCAGTTCAAGGGTCTTGCTCACGTCACTCTCCTGTTGGCGTGCATTGGGCGTCGATCAACGTCGGCCTGCGGTCGGACCCCCTACTTCAGGTCGGGGCTGCCGGCATGGTTCCACCAGGCCAGGTCCGAAAAGGCCCGCAGGTCCAGTTCGAAGGTCCAGGCTGAACGATGCTGGTGCGCCAGATGGAAATAGGTGTTGGCCACTTCGGCGGGCAGGATCAGTCCATCGTGCTCCAGGCCCTTGGTTTCCCTCAGCGCCTGAAAGCGCTCCGGACCGAGCAGCTTGCCCAGCGTGTCCGGCGCATCCACGGCGCCGTCGACGACGATGTGGGCCACGTGGATACCCCTGCTGGCGTATTGCGCATTGAGCGACTGGCACAGCATGCGCCGTCCGCCGATGGCCGCAGCATGGGAATGCTGGCCGGCGTTGCCGCGCATCGCCGAGGTGGCCGAGGTCACCAGCAGCACCCCCGAACCGCGCTCTTCCATGTAGGGGAACAGCACCTTCGCCAGGCGGAAGAGGCCGAGTGTGGCCATTCGCCAGCCCATCTCGAAGGCCTTGAGCGAGGTGCTCGCCAGGCCCCGGTCGCCGATCTGGGCGCCCAGATTGAACACCGCCACCGTGATCGGGCCGACCTGGGTCTCGATGTCGGTCACCAGTTGCTCGATGCTGCCCTCGTCCACCGCATTGATCATGTACCCGGTGGCGGAACCGCCCTCCGCCTTGATGTCCGCCACCAGCCTGTCCAACCCGGCCTTGTCGCTGCGGCGCGCCAGGCAGGCGTGGTAGCCCTCCCGCGCAAAGCGCTTGGCGACGTTGCCGCCGATGCCGGCGCCAGCGCCAAGGATGAGACAGACGGGCTTGGTCATGATCGGGTCCTTCAGCGGGAGGGGCCGGCGGCGCCAGGGTCGCTGACGACCTCGGGCGAGGCGAGTGTTGTTTGGAATTGAGCCCGCCACAAGCCGAGCCTCGCCCGCACCGCAGCCGCCCTGTGCTCAAGCTCCCTGAGCATCCCCGCCCAGGGGCGCCCCCAGGAGCCGGCGCAGCATTTCGATGTGAACAATCACAGCGAGCGGAAGCTGGAACAGGGAGATCAGGACGAAGGGTGATTGCCCGATGGCGGACGGGGCTGGGGAAAGCGCCAGGAGACCGAAGATGGACGCCGCCACCAGCAGGATCGCGATCATGAGGTCGGTCAGGCCAATCAGGTTCCAGGCGATGGCCGTCCTGTGGCCAAGGCCCCGCCGAAGGAGGTAGGCCACACCCAGGGCGGAGACCGCGATGAAGACATCCAGGATCCCGGCCGAGAGCGCCAGGACCGCGGGCATGAGTCCGTCCTGCAGTGCGAAAAAGAACGCGACGCCGCCGATGCGGTAGATCTGAAGACCGGCGAGACCCCACAGGGGCGCGGTGGAAAGCGCCGCCCTTGCCTCCGGGGCCAGCACCGGCAGCGCCGCGTACCCGATGATCGGGAGAGACATCAGGGCGCCGAACATCACGAACCGGAGAAAATCGCCGGCCACCCAGGTTCCAGCCACAGGAAAGACGCCCGTTTGATCGATCACGACGGCGAGCACAAACCAGAGCGGGAAGATGACGGCCAGAAAACGGCTGCGTCGGCGGAAAAAGAGGGTGCAACCCGCGACGATTGCAGCGGCAAGACCGTAGACAGTGAAGATCATGCGGGCAGCCCTTCCCGAATCTGGCGGATGTCGGAGACCAGCCGGGCTGCGGTTCCGAGAGGGTCGGCCCGATAGGCTTCCAGGACCCCTGCGGGGATCTCCGCTGCGGGCTCATGTCGCGCGCTCCACGCCATGGCGGCGAACAGCAGAGGGATCAGGTCAAGGGTCCGATCCGTCGGAAGAAAGAGGCTCGACCGCCGGTCCCGGGGGTCCGGGCGCCGCTCCAGAAAGCCATCGCGCACCAGCCGCGACAGCCGTTCCGCCAGGATGTTGGTTGCTATGCCTTCGTCAGACCTCTGAAACTCCGAGTATCGAAAACGGCGCCGCAGGACGACGTCCCGGAGGATCAGCAGGCTCCAAGGGTCGCCGATGGATTCGACCAGCGCATTGATCGGACAGGTGGAGCGCAAGGGGGTCTTGCCAGGCATGGCGCGAGGCTATTCACTTGCGTTTTGCAAGTCAACTAGCGGCCAGCAGCGTCGACACGGAGGTACGCAACGACCGTCAGGGGCGGTCTCGCCGCAAGCGGGTCAGATGGGCCGGGACATAGAGGCTTTGGGCTTCGCGAGCGGCGAGCCGGCGCTCCAGAGACTGAGAGTCCGTCAACCAGATTTCGATGCCTTGATCGAGGCCGGGCGCCCCGGTGCGGGCGGCGGCCTGAAGCGCCGCGAGACGGCGGGCGGCGGCCCGCAAAGCGCGGGTCTCGGCGGGAAGGGCCTGGTAGCGTTCGTCAATTCGAAACAGGGCCGCCCGCGCCGCGCCGACCATCCGCTCGGCGGTCTGCGGATCGATCGCGGTGGCGGCGGCTGCGAGTGCGCGGCGGACGTCTGCGAGATGGCCGGCCAGGCTCACCGGCTCGTCGCGGGCCGATGGGCAGGCCGCGGGGTCGAGGGCGGACACATAGTCGCTCAGTCCCTTGAGAACAGCAGCAGGCGGCTCGGCGCCGTCGAACTCCTCCACCACCAGCCCGCGGATGAAGGCCGGCAGCGCCGTGACCGGCGTCTTCAACGCCGCGCGGGGTCCGGCGAGATTGGGTATGGGCTTCGGATCAAGCACACCATTCCCACGCACCCTGGAAAACAGGGAGGTGGTCACGTCCGCCGTTCCGGACCCGGCCGACAGGCCGGGGAAGCGAAAGTGCGGGTTATCGCGTCCGCCGGCATGGCAGCTCTCACAGGACAGACCGGCGCGCGCCGCCTGACCGCCCAGCAGCAGCGGGTCGCGGAACGCCGCACGGCCGATCTCTATCGAACGGGCCAGGGCCGGATCGTCAGGTTTGAGGAGGCATTCTGTCGGCTGGCGACCCAGCGCCGCTGCGAGGTCGGCGCCGGGCGCGAGCCAGGCCATGGCGCGCAGCGGCGTCGGCGTGTCGGACGCGAGCGCCCCCGACGCGGTCAGCGCCAGAGTGAGCCCGATCGCCGAGCGGATCCGGCTCAGCGCCCGGGCCCGCCGCCTGCGTCGATCCATGACCGTAACGTCTCAGCCTCGGCGCATCCATAGGTGCAGGCCCGTTCCAGCCGGGCCAGCATCCGCCGCGCGCCGACCAGATCGCCACGCTCGACCTTGAGCTCGCCATAGTATTCCAGGGCGCCCCGATGATCCGGCGCCGCCGCCAGCGCCTGTCGATAGAAGCCCTCCGCCACCTCGAACCGGCCGAGCTTGCGATGTGCGAAGCCCTGATAGGTCAGCACGTCCGGGTGGGGCCCGAAGGCCGCGCGGGCGGCGTCGAGTCTGGCCAGGGCGACTTCGTAGCGACCTTCGTTGATCAGACCCACGGCGTCGAGATAGGCGGCGTCGCCCGCGTCGGCGAGGATCAGCGGTTGGTCCAGCCGAGCGCTGGGTGCGGTCGGCTCGGCGAGGGCCCTCTCCAGCTCCGCCGTGAGGCTTCGCAGCAGCTCTGCGTTGCAACCCGCTCCGCAACTCGCCGACCGGGCTTTGAGCCAGTCCAGCTGGTCCCGGGCCTTGGGATCCTTGAGCCGGGCGAGCGCCATGCCCAGGCCGCCCCGGGCGTTGAGGTCGTCGGGCGCAATCTTGATAGCCCGTTCGTAGGCTCGCCGGGCGCCCTTCCAGTTCTCGGCGCCTGTCTGGGCGGCGCCCAGGAGCTTCCAGCCGTCGAGATTCTGCGGCACCGCATCGGTCACCCGTTGGGCCGATCGGGCGGCGGCCTTGAAATCGCGCGCGTCGAGCGCCGCGAGGGCCTTGGCGTATTCCTCGGCGGGGTCATAGCTGGGTCCGCTTTCCGACGGCAGGCTCATACCGCCGCCGCCACCCGACCCTGCGGCCAGCGCCGCCCCGCCAGCGAAGCCGGCGATCACGCCCGCCAGCAACAGAACCCTGATCGAACCCATCACTCGTCCTCCGATCCGGAATTGGTCCCCTATTGTGTGCGCCGGTCGGGGCCGACTTGGCAAGACGCGGGTGTTTCCCTCACGAGGATGGCCGTCCCCCGGTCCACTTCGAGACCCCGCACAAGGGACCGGTTCCCCGCGACGCCGTCTACCTCCACGTGACGCGCGCCTTGTGGCTGGAGCCGGGCTTCCGGGGGCCTTCTCCGCTCAGCTCCCTCCTTCGACGACCTCCAGGCCCTCGCCGTCGCCGAGGCACGGGGCGGGCGGCGCAAGCTGGAATCCGGGCAGGCGAGCACCCATCTCGGCCCGGCCCCGGCTGTTTTCGAGAAACTGCAGCGGCGCCCGCAGGGGGACTCTCCCAGTGGCGGAGATGGTTGGTAAGCGGACGAAATACCGCGGGCGGGAACGTGGTTTCCAGACATGACACAGCCCCGGCCGGACAGATCTCAACGTCGACCCCACTTCACGCTTGCAGGGCAGGGGCCGTCCACGGATGTCAGCACCCCCTGGAGACATCTTGTCGTTTGCCTGACAATACCGAAGCTGTCACCCTCCACACGCGGGGCGGCCTATCGCCTTGACAGCTCCTGGGCGGACATGAAGAACGCCGAGACACTGAGCGCATCAGCGATCTGGCGCGTACGCGGACCTGTCGAAGTTCATCCTCTGAGGTTGGCCGATGTGCGGCTTCTGTGATGCGCGGCTGTCCCGACGCGGTCTTCTGGCGGGCTTGGCGGCGGTCAGCCTGACGGGGTGCAGCGAGAACGCCGCGACGGGCCGGCGACAGCTGGTGTTGGTGTCTGACAGCCAGCTTGCAGAGATGGCCGATGCGCCCTGGGCTGAGATCGTCGCGCAGGCGCCGCCCGTCCGCGACCCGGACGTTCAGGCGCGGTTGGCCCGGATCGGTCGGCCTCTGACGCTGGCCGCAAACCGGCCCGACCTGAAATGGTCCTTCACGGTGCTGGAGTCGCCGGAGCTCAATGCCTTCGTGCTGCCCAACGGACGGGTGGGATTCTTCAAGGGGCTGCTGGACCTGGCGCGCAGCGATGATGAGGTTGGCTCCGTCCTGGGCCATGAGATCGGGCATATCCTGGCGCGCCATCCGGCCGAGCGGGTCAGCCATCAGTTAGCGGCTCAGGCCGGGGTCACCCTGGCCCAGCTGGTGATGTTGAGCGGCGAAAACGCCCGGTTCGCCGACGAGGTGGGCGCGGCGTTGGGCCTGGGCGCCCAGTTCGGCGTGATCCTGCCCTACGCCCGACGTCAGGAGCTTGAGGCTGACCGCATCGGTGTCGACCTGATGCGCAAGGCCGGCATGGACCCCGCAGCGGCGGTGACCTTCTGGGAGCGTATGGCGCGAGCGGCGCGCAGCCAGGGTCGGCCCCCAGAGGTTCTCTCGACCCATCCGGCGGATGGTCGGCGTATCGAAGCGCTCGAGGCCGCGGTCGCAAACGGCTAGTCGCGAAGGTCTCACCTCGGGCGGCCTCCAGTGCCGCCCTGATCTCCTGCGGGATCGGGATGGCTTGGCGCAAGCTCGCTGTCGCTGACCGCCGCCATCACCGGCGCCATCAGCCGCGTCAGGACCCATATTGCGGCGCCATTCAGCAGCCGAGAACGCTGTAAACGCGCACCCTTTTGAACCCGAACTGCCGAGGGCGAGGTTCGGATGATCAGAGACAAATTGCGTTCAGAGACCGCCTTGGCCCCTTGCCCCTGTCTCCGAGGTTTGTAAGGCGCCTGGAAAATGGCTCGACGACCGGGGGCTTTGCGCACCTGCGGTCGCCAGTTTGCAGGTTCGCGACAGGGGCGTGTTGGTGGAAGAGAGCCTGAAGGTTAATTCTTGTCACAGATTTTTCAGCGCCTTGAGCGAAGCCGGAAAACCACCCGATGTGACTAGGTTTTCCCAAACCGGCTCCGCACTTTGCGTGCTGGGAGATGGTGAAGCCGCTTCAGGAGCTGGCAGCGAAAGCTGGAATCCGGGCAGGCGATCACCCATCTCGACTTGGCCCATCATGTAGATGTCTCGGACCGCGACATCGGCCGGATGAGCAAGCTGGCCTATTTGGCCCCGGCTGTTCTCTAGAAACTGTGGCTGCAGGGGCGCCCGCAGGCGGTGTCGGTCAAGGACCTGACGGCCGTTGCCGACCTGCCGTGGGCAGCATCGGGGCGCCGACCAGAGGCTCGCCCGGTTTCAGTTGAGTGGAATACTGGCGGTGCCCGACAAAACACGGGCCAGGGCGAGTTCGCGAGCGTGCTCGACATGGGCAGCCGCTGCTCGTTCGGCCGCGATCGGATCGGACGCCTCCAGCGCTGCGATGAGCGCTTCGTGGCCATCATCCGCCGCGGCGCGGTCCTGTTCGCCCGAGCCGGGTCCAAACAAGCCAAGATGTACTAGGCGCTCGCCTTCGTCCGCCAATGTGTCGAGAATGTCATACAGTCGGGTATTGCCCGTTGCTCTGGCGATGGCGCGGTGGAAGGCGCGATTCGCGGCCACAAAGGCGAGCCTTTCATCGGCAGTCCGTGCTTCTTGTGGCGCCTTGTTGAGCCGGCGTAGCGCTATGACGTCGATCCTTCCCGCCGCCAAGGCGGCAGCCTTCGGTTCGGCAATCAGACGGACTTCGAACAGCTCGCGGATCGACTGTACGGTAACGGGCGCGACCGTATAGCCATGCCGGGCAACCGGCATCACAAGCCGCAGTTCGCCAAGCCGCGTCAATGCAGACCGTGTGGCCGCCTTGGCCAATCCGAAGCGCACCGACAAGGCCGCCTCTGAAAAGCTGCTGCTCGGCGCCAATCGGCAGGCGATGATTTCGGACTTCAACAGGGCAAAGGCTGCGTCGCTTTGGCGGGTCGAATCCGGCGCGCCGCCGGGCTTCGTCGGAACCGTTGCGGCCATATTGCCTTCCTCCAAGCCGAATTCGCTTCTAACATACTATTGACATGTCACCAGGAATACAACAGGTTTAGTCAACTCTTGGAGGGCGGCATGGCGTTTGGACGAAATATTGTGTTGGTGGCGGCTCTGGCCTTAGCGGCCGTTATCTCCCAGTCCGCCGCAGCCCAGACTGAGCGAGCGTCAGCTACAATGCAGCAACTTGTCGCCAACTATGCCGCCGCATGGGGCAGTCGTGCGCCGGACCGCATCGCTGCCCTT
The DNA here is from genome assembly GCA_020401865.1 of Phenylobacterium sp. Taxonomy (GTDB): domain Bacteria; phylum Pseudomonadota; class Alphaproteobacteria; order Caulobacterales; family Caulobacteraceae; genus Phenylobacterium. The sequence goes on from JADCAS010000005.1 coordinate 184,696, forward strand.
CACACGCCCGACACAGTGTTTGACCTGCGAATTGCCGGCGAGATGCCCCAGACCGGGCGGCAAGCCGTACGCGAGCGCTTCGCTCGTATCCTTCGCGACAATCCAGGTTATGCGTCGACCGTGACCAAGGTCGAGTTCGGCCCGGACTTTGTTGTTATCGAGTACAGGGTCGCCATGAACCCGCCCGCACCATTCGTGCTGGGCCGCGTCCGCTATGTCCCGACTGCAGAGCCCTATGTCGTGCCGGCGATCGACGTCATCCGCTTTCGTGATGGGCTTGTCAGTGAAAAGGTGACCTTCCTGGACGTCGACACGATCCGGACCAACAGCCTGACCGCCGATGCCATGCAGGCGCCGAAATGAACCCGGCCAACGTGACCGCTGAAGCTGCGAGCATTCTGCTATCCGTGTTTGTCCTGGCCGCGCTGACGGCGACGATGATGCTATGGGTGTATGCAACCCGCCTGCCTGCCATGCGGCGGGCTGGCCTCGATCCGCAAGCGGCGGCTCATACAGCAAATCTCCGGGGCAAATTGCCGGCCTCGGCTGAGCGTGTCGCTGACAACTACAACAACCTTACCGAAGCGCCGACCGTCTTTTATGCCGTCGCACTCGGCATCGTTGTCCTCGGCGTCGCAGACCCTGTCCATGTGGCCTGCAGTTGGAGCTTTGTCGGGCTCCGCGTTGCACATTCGCTCGTGCAGGCGACGATCAACCGCGTCGCTCTTCGATTCATGCTGTTCACATTGTCTTGGGTGGCGCTGATCATCATCATCGCTCGCGCAATGGCCGCAGTGCTCGCGTTGTGAACCGCGGTTTGCTCATAATTGTCGGACTGCTTTGGTTGGCGACTGGGATTTGGATCTTCGCGGACCCGCACGGGTTCTACGAACGGACACCAGGCCTTGCCATGATGGGGCCCTACAGCGTCCATTTCATCCGGGATGTCGGCCTTGCATTCGTCGCATCTGGCGTTGCGGCCACCTTTGGAGCCCGGCGCCGAAATCGCAGCCTCGCCTTCGCCGGCGCCGGTTGGCCCTTCCTTCACGCCCTGTTTCATATCCAGATCTGGTCGCACCGAGGCTTTCCGCTCGATGCGATTGCCGCCTTTGACTTCATCGCGGTGATTGCACCGGCGTTCTTGGCCGTAACACTGGCCTGGCGATTGACAGACTATGACCCCAAACCCGGAAGAGGGCTATCCCGGTGATCGCTGCAATCTGCTGGGGCGCGCTTGGCCTCATCCATTTGTTGCCTGCGCTTGCGCTGTTTCGTCCTTCGATGATCAGTAAGCTTTACGGCGTCCCATCGGGAAGCGCGTCTTTCCTGTTGCTGCATCACCGGGCCGCGCTGTTCCTGTGTGTGCTGCTTATCTGCGTCTGGGCGGCGCTTCGTTCCGAGGTGCGACCATTGGCAAGTGTCGTGGTTGCGATCAGCATGATCTCCTTTCTGTGGCTTTATGCGGCGGCCGGGCAACCAGCGGCGCTGCGTCAGATAGCCATTGCCGATCTTGCGGGTTTGCCGTTCCTAGTGATCGCGGCCTGGCTTGCGTTTGCGCCAGTGCGGGGGGGTTAGATGTCAGTTTGGCTCGCAACCATTGCCCCGGCGCTGGCGGGGCTGTTCTATCTGGCCCTTGGTCTGACAGCTCTTGCACGACCGGCAAATCTGCTTGCCGGCTTCGGAGTGGCTGCTGAGGGGGTCGACGCGCGCAACGAGGTGCGTGCCGTCTATGGCGGGTTTCCGCTTGCCGTGGCCGGACTCGTCGCCTGTAGCTTGTCCGGCGCGCCGAATGCCACGGGAATCCTGCTTTCGCTGGCCGTTGTATCGCTTGGCATGGCGCTGGGTCGGCTGGTGTCGGCGGTGCTCGACCGACGCATCGGGCGGCTGCCAGCCGTGTTTGCTGGCCTCGAAGTCGCGCTTGCGTTGCTGCTCGCGGCTGGTGTTTTCGTCGGCTGATTCCAGGAGAATGCGTCGCGATGACAGTTGCTTATCCTGTAAACATCACCCCTTTGATCCAAGCGGATGAGCAAGATTGGCGTCGACTCTGGGGCGCGTATCAACGCTTCTATGCGGTGGAGTTGACGGAAGCGATCCACGCCTCGACATGGTCGCGCCTACTCGATCCCGCAGAACCCATCCATGGTGCAATCGCCCGTAATGACAATGGCGAGGCCATCGGTTTGGTCCACCATATTCGCCATGCGACGTGCTGGAGTTCAGCAGACAGCTGCTACCTTCAGGATCTGTATGTCGATGAGGGCAGTCGCGGCACTGGCGCCGGTCGTGCGCTGATCGCGCATGTAGTCGATGCCGCAGCCGAGTATGGGGCGGATTACATCCATTGGCTCACGCATGAGACGAACACGCGCGCCATGCGTCTCTATGATGGCGTCGCCACGCGATCCGGGTTCGTCCAGTATCGCATTGCGATCCCAGGCTAAAGGCTAAGGGTCCGCCATCGTACCGTCGCGCGCACCTGTACCTGGCGCCTTGAGGACCGGTGGCATTGAGGGAGCAGACGTCAGATCCTGGTGGAAGCAGCCATTCGGCGGTGACATCTTGATCGCCCGCAACGGGTCGTGTCTCCCGTTTGGGGTCCGGGCCAACAAGCGGACCTGCGCCAAGCAGCCCGCAAAGGAACTCCACTTCGGTTTCCCTAACTGCGCATCGGGTGGAATATCGCCCACGAACTTCCGGACCATTTATCAGCCGAAAGCGCTGTAGATGAGGACCCTTTTGAACCCGAACTGCCGAGGGCAAGGTTCGGGTGATCAGAGACAAATTGCGTTCAGAGACCGCTTTGGCCCCTTACGCCGGTCTCCGATGTTCGCACGGCATCTGGAAAATGGCGCGACGACCGGGGGCTTTGCGCACCTGCGGTCGCCAGTTTGCAGGTTCGCGACAGGGGAGTGGTGGTGAAGAGAGCCTGATGGCGAACTCCCTTTCTTCATGCTGTTGGCCTACAGGCTCGCCTGCATCCGGTAGAGCCCGGCGTAAGCGCCGTTAGCTGCGATCAAAGAATCGTGGTCGCCCTGCTCGACGACCCCCTGCTCTGTGAGCACCAGAATGCGGTCGGCGTTGCGCACGGTCGAGAGGCGGTGCGCAATCACCAGCGTGGTGCGTCGCCGCGCCAGCTCCGCGAGGGCCGATTGCACAGCGCGTTCGCTCTCGTTGTCGAGGGCGGAGGTCGCCTCGTCGAAGATCAGGATCGGCGGATCCTTCAGGAAGGCCCGGGCGATGGTCAGCCTCTGCTTCTGGCCGCCGGAGAGCGTTACCCCGCGCTGGCCGATGTCGGTGTCGTAGCCGTTCGGCAGGGCCCGAATGAACTCGTCGGCAAAGGCCGCCTTTGCGGCCGATGCGACCTCAGCCGCAGTCGCCTCGGGTCGGCCATAGAGGATGTTCTCCGCCACCGTGCCGGCGAACAGATAGACGTCCTGCTGTACCACTCCGATGTTTCGTCGCAGCGAGTCCAACCGGATGTCCCGCACGTCCGTTCCGTCCACCAGAATCGCGCCTGTGCGCGCCTCGTAGAAGCGCGGGATGAGGGCGCACAGGGTGCTCTTTCCCACCCCTGAGGGCCCGACCAGGGCCACGAATTCGCCGACCCGGATATCTAGGTTGAGGTCCAGCAGCACGTGCGGCCCGTCTTCGTCGTAGCGGAAGCCGACATTGCGGAAGCTGATAGACCCCCGCGCGCGCGCAATTGTGACGGCGCCGGGCCGGTCCTGGATGTCCGGCACGGTCTCGAGGATCTCCATCACACGGTCGAACCCGGTACGACCTTGCTGCCAAAGGCGCACGAAGTTCGCCAGCCGCTGCACCGGGTCCACCAGGACCGCCACGCAGAGCAGGAAGGTGAGCATGTCGCCCACCTCGAGCTTAGCCTGGGCGACCCGCAAGGCACCCACAACGATTACCGCCACTGTGATCAACTGAGGAAAGGTGGTGGTGCCCACTGAGAAAAAGGCCTCGCTCCAATAGCCGGCGCGCCGGCTCTCCAGGAACCTCGCGTTTTCCGCTTCGAACCGACGGTTCTCCAAGTCTTCGTTGGCGAATGACTTCACCACCCGGATGCCCGCCAGGGAATCCTCCACCCGCTCATTGATCGCCCCGATCTGCGCCCGGCTGAGCTTCAGGGCGCGATTCATTCGGCCGCTGTAGTGCAGCGAGTAGGCGACGGCGAAAGGGATTACGACCACGACCAGGACGGTGAGCGGTCCATCCAGCTGCGCAAGTATCAGGGTCGCGCCGGCAAACTTCAGGATGGAGATCGCGAGATCCTCGGGCCCGTGATGGTAGAGCTCCCCTAGCGAGAAAAGGTCGTTGGTTATCCTGCTCATCAACTGCCCGACCCGTATGCGGTCGTAAAAGCCGAATGACAGCTTCTGGCAGTGTTCGAACACATCACGCCTTAGGGCGCTCTCCATCTTCGCTCCCATCACATGGCCCTGATAGTCGACGAACAGGGTGCTCACCGCCTGGACCGCCAGTAGGGCCAGCATCAATCCGCCCACGGCGTAAATGCCGGCCAGGGCCGCCGGCACGTTGTTTAGAGCAGCTAGCTGTCGAGTGACCTGGTGGGCGCAGAGCGGCAGGGCCAAGGCGGTGATGGCCACGATCACGGCGCAAGCCAAGTCCGCTAGGAGCAGCGGAATGTGCGGCCGGTAGTAGGAGAGGAACCGTCTGATCCGCGCGACGGCAAGCGGCGTCTCGCTGTCGGGCCGACGCGTCAGATGGAAGAGATCGGAGAAACGAAAGGCGTCGGCCGTAGAACCGTCGCCGAAGGTGCTGGAAGGAGGGGCGCTACGGCCAGCGTCTTGCCGCGCATGCGTCCTCCGGGTTCGCATAAACATAGAGCTTCATGTCCTGATGATGAGTAGGAATTCCTTTCGGGTCGGACGTGAAGTTTCTCATCTTACGCTCCCAGCGAGTGGTGGGCACCCGGCCTACGGGCGATCTCTTAACCAATACTGCAGATACCCTGACGCTTCAATGGCGCCGCTGCTGCCGAACCAGCGCTGGAGCCTGGACTTTGTCTCCGACCAGATGACGGACGGGCGGCGCTTCCGGATCCTGACGGTGATCGACAACTGCACGCGCGAGTGCCTGGCCCTGGTCGCCGACACCTCGCTGTCGGGACGCAGGGTGGCGCGTGAGCTGGACGCCATCATCGCTCAGCGCGGACGCCCGGACATGATCGTCAGCGACAACGGCACTGAGTACACCTCCAACGCCATCCTTGCCTGGGCCGACGAGACCGGCGTCGGCTGGCGCTACATCGCGCCAGGCAAGCCCCAGCAGAACGGCCACAACGAGAGCTTCAACGGCCGGCTGCGCGACGAACTGCTGAACGAGACGCTGTTCCGGTCGCTGCCCCACGCCCGCGCCGTGCTGGAGAACTGGCGGCGCGACTACAACGAGGAACGACCGCACTCCAAGCTCGGCTGGATGACGCCACGGGACTACGCCCGAGCCCTATCCGGAGAGTCCGGCTGGCGCGCTGAGAACCCTGACCTCTCCGCGCGCCGGCCTCTTGCAACACCAGCCAACCAAGGCTCAGATCAACCTAGGACTCTCGTTATGGCTGGATGAGAAACGGGGGTCACCTCAATTGAAACTGGATCACCCCGAAGGCGCAGGTGAGTTCCACGGGTGCGGAGCTTAGCCCTTCGGTAGCCATTTAGTTCCCTCTGCGAGGAGGGTCAGTAGCAACTCATCTCCGCTATCGCGGCGGACTTTGCGCCAGCCTCGTATGTGGAAAAAACTAGCCGGACCCGCTCGCCCGCATCGACGCCCTGAGCTGAGTCGTTCGTCCAGCCGATGTTGTCGCCGCCTTCTCCCAGAAGCTTGATCGAGGCATATAGGCTGCGTGGGCAAGCATCCTTGGCGACAACGTTCATAGCGATGCACCAGCCGCCAGTCCTACATTCGGCGCGCGTTGGCCTTGACCATTCGACAGCAACCCAGCTCCCATTGTCGGTACGGTAGGGGGTGAAACCGTCCGGTGGCGTCCAGTCAGTTGAGCCGGTTGCAGTCTCCACTTCGTCGATGGCACCGGCGATACTGCCAATCACGTAGAGGCCGACAACGCCCAAAATCGCGACAATAATGAAGGTCAGGCAACCAGACATTGGTCGCTTGACCGGCAGCGTCTTCGGCCGCGCTTCGATGGCTTCGAGACGCGCGCGCAGTTCGCGAATCTCGTCGTCCTTGTCGTCAGTCACTTCCAATCCCCCTAGGCGTCGATAGCTAATCGGTAAGCGAGGTTGCGGCCGAGCGTTAAAGTTACCGTGCAGGGCTGAGGCCAAATCAGCAAGGAGCTGACCAAGCATGTGACGCAAACGATGGCAAAGCACTAAGCCCCTTCACCGGTCCGCGTAGGGACTCGAAGAGGGACCGAGCGGCGTCCGTGATAAAGTGTGGTCTTATATCAACTTACTAGAAAGTTGCCTGGCGGAAGGGGTGGGATTCGAACCCACGGTGGGCTTTCACCCACGGCGGTTTTCAAGACCGCTGCCTTAAACCACTCGGCCACCCTTCCGGCGGGGCGGCTATAGCAGGGGCGGGCGGGGCCCGCCAGACGCGCGAGATGGGTGCTGGACACTTCGGCCTTTCGCCGTCCAAGCTGCGAGTCACAAACAGACTCCGGGGAGGAGATCGTATGGGACCTGGCGCAGAGACCGGCGGCGGCGCAGGCAATGGCGTGGAGAAGGCGACCGGAAGCGCCTACGCCTTCCTGGTGTTCATGATGGTGCTGAACATCCTGAACATCCTGGATCGGCAGCTGCTGCCCACCTTCGGTCCCGAGATCAAGGCGGACCTGGGCCTGACCAACGGCCAGTTCGGCCTTCTCACCGGCATCATGTTCACCCTTCTCTACGGCCTGCTCAGCCCCTTCATGGGCCTGGTGGCCGATGCCGTGCATCGGCCCCGCTTCGCCGCCTTCGGGGTGGGCCTGTGGAGCCTGCTGACCGCGGCCTCGGGCCTGGCCAAGGGCTTTGTCTCCCTGGCGATCCCCCGGGTGCTGATCGGGGTCGGGGAGTCAACCCTGACGCCGACGGCCCTGTCGATGATCGCGGACCGGTTCCCCGCCCGGCAGCTCGGCTTCGCCTCGGGCTTCTATTATGCCGGCGTGCCCCTGGGCTCGGGCCTGGCCTACCTGGTGGCCGCCTCCCTCGGACCGGTGATCGGGTGGCGCAACTGCTTCCTGCTGATCGGCGCCCTGGGCCTCATCCTGGCCGTCTGGCTGGCCACCTTCCGCGAGACCCGGCCGCCGTCGCCGCATGCGGGGGAGGGAGCCCTGAAGGCCGTGAAGGGCATGCTGAGCCTCCTGCCCGAGCTCATGGCCGCCCTGAAGCGTTCGCCAGCCCTGGTGCTGACCATCCTTGGCGGCATCGGCGTGCACCTCGCCGTGGGCGCGGCCCAGTTCGACACCATCTGGTGGAAGGAAGAGCTCAAGCTCGAGACCGGGCCGCTCTTCCTGAAGGTGGCCCTGATGTACGCCACCGTCGGCGTGGCCGGGAACATTATCGGCGGGGCGCTCGGCGACTGGTGGCTGAAGAAGACCGGTCAGGGTCGCTCCATGCTGATCGTGATCATCCTGATCGTCATGACGCCCCTGCAGTTTCTCTACCGCCTCACAGACCATGACGGCCTGATCTTCTGGCTGGGGATCGGCTCGGGCATCTTCCAGCTGGCGGCCATGTACGGCGGCGCCTATTCCACCATCCAGGAGCTCGCGCCGGCCAAGGTGCGGGCCTCGGCGGTGGCCCTCTTCATCATGGGCGTCAATGTCGTCGGCCTGGGGGTCTCGACCACGGTCGGCGGTTTCATGATCGACGCCTTCGCCGCCGCCGGGCGCGACCGGCCGATCACCGACATGATGCTGGTCATGACCGCTGCGTCGCTGGTCGCCATCCCCGCCTTCTACGTTGCGGCCCGTCGCTTCGCCGGCGACCGCGACGCCCTGTGGCGCTACGAGCGGGGCGAGGGGGTCTGATCCCCCGCGTCCCGAGCTATCCGAAGGGCTGGACGCGGCGCGCTCAAGGGGTCATTCAGGCGCCATGAGCGGCGGTCTCTTCATCTCGTTCGAGGGCGGCGAGGGCGTGGGCAAGTCCACCCAGGTCCGGCGCCTCGCCGCGCGCCTGCAGGCCGCCGGGCGCGAGGTGGTGACGACCCGCGAGCCCGGGGGCTCGCCGGGGGCCGAGGCCATCCGCAACCTGGTGCTGAACGGCTCCGCCGACCGCTGGAGCCCGGTCACCGAGACCCTCCTGATGTACGCCTCCCGCCGTGACCATATCGAGCGCACTCTCAGGCCCGCCCTCGAGCGGGGCGCCGTGGTGCTGTGCGACCGCTACGCGGACTCCACCCGGGCCTACCAGGGGGCCGCCGGGGGCGCTGATCCCGAGCTGATCCAGGCTCTGGAGACCTTCATCCTGGAGGATGTCCGGCCTGCCCGGACCCTGATCTTCGACCTCGACCCCGAGCTGGGCCTCGCCCGCGCCCTCGGCCGGCCTGACGCCGAGGCGCGCTTCGAATCCAAGGGCCTGGACTTCCATCGCCGCCTTCGGGCGGGCTTCCTGGCCATCGCCCGGGATGAACCTGAACGCTGCCGGATCGTCGATGCCTCGGGCGATCCCGATGCAGTGGAGGCCCGGGTGCTGGAGGCCCTGCAGGACCTTCCCGGGTTCGGAGTCGCCGCCGGATGAACGAGGCGCCACCCCATCCCCGAGACGTCTTCGACCTGATCGGCCAGGAGGTCGCCGAGGCCGCCTTCGCGGACGCCGAGGCCCGCGGGCGCCTGCACCACGCCTGGCTGATCAGCGGGCCCCAGGGGCTGGGCAAGGCCACCCTGGCCTACCGCATCGCCCGCCGCCTGCTCGGCGCCGCACCGGATCCGCGCCACGGCCTCATGGGCGCCTCGCCGGGCGATCCCGTCAGCCGCCTGGTGGCCCAGGACGCCCACCCCGACCTCATGGTCATCGACCGCACCGATTCCGAGGGCAAGGTCCGCCGGGAAATCCTCGTCGAGGAGGTCCGGCGGCTGAACGAGTTCTTCTCCAAGTCGCCCGCCTCGGCGCCCTACCGGGTGGCGATTGTCGATGCGGCGGACGACCTGAACCGCAACGCCGCCAACGCCCTCCTGAAGACCCTCGAGGAGCCGCCGCACCGGGGCGTCATCCTGCTCGTCTGCCATGCGCCCGGCCGGCTGATCCGGACCATCCGCTCGCGCTGCCGGACACTGAAGCTCGCCCCCCTGCCGGAGGCCGCGGTCGCCGACTTCGTGGCCCATCGGGCCGACGCCGACCCGGAGTCCGCCCTGCGGCTGGCGCGCATGTCGGGGGGCGCGCCCGGCCGGGCCTGGGCCCTGCTCTCCGAAGGGGCGCTGGAGATGGACGATGCCGCCCGGGCCCTGCTGAATGGCTTGCCCGAGCTGGACCGGACCCTGGCCCTGTCCCTGACCGAGCGGTTCCGGGGCGGGGAGGGGGCCCGCAGCTTCGCCCTCCTGACCGAGCGCCTCGCCGCCCGGGTCCATGACCTGGTCCTGCGCCGGGCGGAGGAGGGCATCGGCGGGCTGGACGCCTGGGCCGAAGCCTGGTCCGCCCTCGACCGCCTGCCGCGGGAAGTGGAGGCCCTGAACCTCGACCGCGGGGACGCCCTTTTCACGGCCCTGGCCGACCTGCGCGCTGCCGCCCGCACCTGACCTGACCGCCATGCTCATCGACAGCCACGTCAACCTGCACGCTCCCCAGTTCGACGCCGACCGGCAGGAGGTGATCGACCGGGCCCGGGCCGCCGGCATCGCCCTGATGGTCAACATCTCCGACCGGCTCTCGACCTTCCCGGCGAACCGCGCCATCGCCGAGGCGCCGGACATCTGGTGCACGGTGGGCGTCCACCCGCACGAGGCCAAGGACGTCCCGGATCTGTCGCCCCGCACCCTCCTGGACCTCGCGGACGACCCCAAGGTGGTGGGCCTCGGCGAGACCGGCCTCGACTTCCACTACGACCTCTCGCCCCGGGACATCCAGACGAGGGTCTTCGCCGCCCACATCGCCGCTGCGCAGGAGAGCGGCCTGCCCCTGGTGGTCCACACCCGGGAGGCGGACGAGCTCATGACGCAGATGCTGGAGGAGGCCCACGCCCGGGCGCCCTTCCGCATGCTGCTGCACTGCTACACCTCCGGGCCAGAGCTGGCCCGGCGGGCGGCGGCCCTGGGCGCCTGGTTCTCAGTCTCCGGCATCGCCACCTTCAAGGCCGCCGAGGAGGTCCGGGCCGTCATCCGCGACATGCCCGCCGACCGGATCATAGTGGAGACCGACTGCCCCTATCTCGCGCCGGTCCCGCACCGGGGACGGCGCAATGAGCCGGCCTTCCTGCCCGCCGTGCTCGCCGGCCTCGCGACGGTCCGCGGCTGGACGCCGCAGGAGGCCGAGGCCCGCTGCGAGGACGCCTTCTTCGCCCTCTTCGACCGGATCCCCCGGCCATGAGCGGGACCCTGGAGTTCACCATCCTGGGCTGCGGCTCCTCCGGCGGGGTGCCCCGGGCGGACGGCGACTGGGGCGCGTGCGATCCCGCCGACCCGCGCAACTTCCGCACCCGCTGCTCCCTGCTGGTTCGCCGGACCGCGCCCGACCCGGCCCAGGCCACCACCGTCCTGGTGGACGCCTCGCCCGACCTGCGCTGGCAGACCGCCCAGGCCGGGGCCCGGCGGCTCGACGCCCTGCTTCTCACCCACGACCACGCCGACCAGACCCACGGGATCGACGACATCCGCGCCTTCTTCATACGCCAGAGGGCGCGCATCCCCTGCCACATGGACGGGGCCACCTTCGCCTCCATGGGCCGCCGGTTCGGCTATGTCTTCGAAGGGGAGGGGGGCTATCCCGGCATCGCCGACCCGGTGCTGATCCCGCCACATGGCCAGGCCTGGGCGGTGGACGGCCCCTCCGGCGCCATTCCAGTGGTGACCTTCGACCAGGACCACGGCGGCCTGCGCTCCGTCGGCTACCGGTTCGGCGACGTGGCCTATTCCAGCGACGTGGTGGACCTGCCGGACGAGGCTTTCGAGGCCCTGGCCGGCCTCGATGTCTGGATCGTCGACGCCCTTCGCTGGCGCCCGCACCCGACCCACGCCCACGTCGAGCTGACCCTGGAATGGGCGGCGCGGCTCAGGCCCCGGCGCACCATCCTGACCAACATGCACATCGACCTCGACTTCGCCGATCTCAGCGCCCGACTGCCGCCGGGGGTGGAGCCGGCCTTCGACGGCCTCCGTTTCGAGCACAGTCCGGGGGCGGGTGCGTGACGCCACGCCTGAGACTGGCCTTCCTCGCCTCCCGAAACGGATCGGCCTTCCGCGCGGCGGTAGAGGCGGCGGAGGCGGGGCGGCTGGCCGCCGACATCGTCCTCCTGGTCAGCAATTCGGCGAGGGCGCCGGCCCTGGACTTCGCCCGTGCGCGGGCACTTCCGCACCGGGTCATTCCCACCGCCGTCGATCCCGAGGCCGCCGACCGGGAACTGGCCGAGGCCCTGGCGGCCTCCGGCGCGGATTGGATCGTCCTGTCCGGCTACCTGAGGCGTATCGGCCCTGCGGTCCTGGCGCGCTTCCCGGACCGGATCCTGAACATCCACCCTGGCCCCCTGCCGGCCTTCGGAGGGGAGGGGATGTACGGTCGCCGGGTGCATGAGGCCGTCATCGCCGCCGGCGCGCCGCAAAGCGAGGTCACCATCCACCTGGTCGATGGCGAATACGACCACGGCCGGGTGCTTGGCCGATGGCCCGTGCCCGTGGAGCCGGGCGACACGCCCGAAACCCTCGAACAGCGTGTCACGGCCCTGGAGCCCGAGGTCATGACCCGGACCCTCATCGAACTTGCCGAGGGCCGCCTCCGGGTCGATCAGGCGTCCTGAAGCTCGGCTCGCGCAGGCACTGGAAGCCGGTTGCCCGCCGCCGCAGCGCGCTTTGAGCCACGCTCGATTTCCTTCATGAGATCATGGCAGTAGACGCCGAAGTCCACCTGGATCGTATGCCGCTTTGAGGCGTAGTACTGGCCCATGTGCAGGGCCTCGTCCTCGGCGATGATCCGTTCCATGTCGGCGGGCGAGGGGGGCAGGTACCGGCCGGTCAGGTAGGCGGCCACGAACTTGGCCTGCTGCTCGGCGAAGTTGACCAGGGTCGGCAGGGGCTGGGCCAGGCCCATGTAGAAGAGGTTGGGCACGCCGGGCTTCATCATCCGCTTGAACAGCGGCAGGCGGTGGTCGGAATCCGGCACGAAGGCCGGGTCCTCGAAAAAGGGGAACTTCATGTCGTAGCCGGTGGCGTAGATGATCACGTCCACGTCCTCGACGCTGTCGTCGGTGAAGCGCACCTGCCGGCCCTCCAGGGCCTTGATGCCGGGCCGGAAGGTGATGTCGCCACAGCCCGCCCGGGTCAGGAACTCGCCGCTGACCGACGGGTGGGCCTCCAGCGGCTCATGGTCGGGCTTGGGCAGGCCATAGTCCTCCATAGCGCCCAGGGTCTTCTTGATGGTCTGGCGGGCGAGGGCGAGCCCCAGCTTGCGGGGCATCCAGGAGGGCATGGCCGCCTTGTCCGCCGGCCGGCCGTTCATGTACTTGGGCAGCACCCAGACGCCGCGCCGCGCCGAGACGATCAGCTTGCCCGCCAGGGGCCGCTGGGACAGCTCCGAGGCGATGTCCATGGCCGAATTGCCCATGCCGACCACCACCACGGTCTTGCCGCGCACATCCACCGGATCGAAGGGCGTGCGGTAGGCGTGGGAATGGAAGGACACCCCGTCGAAATGGCCCGGATACTCCGGCGTGCGGGGGCTCCAGTGATGCCCGTTGCACACGAAGAGGACGTCGTAACGCCTTGTTTCCCCGTTCGAAAGCGTAACATCCCAAAGGCCCTCGGCGTTGCGCACCGCCATGGTCACGGCGGTGTTGAAGGTGATGGTCTCGCGCAGGCCGAAATGGTCGACATAGTCGTGGAAGTACTGCAGCAGCTGGCTGTGGTGCGGAAAGTCCGGCCAGCCGGCGGGCACGGGATAGTCCTCGAACGCCAGGCGCCACTTGGACGTGTCGATATGCAGGCTCTGGTAGCAGGCTGAGTGGCCGTTCGGGTTGTTGTAGTACCAGTTGCCGCCGATGTTGTCGGACATCTCGAAGCCGTCGTAGGGAACGCCCAGGTCCTTGAGCTTCTTGGCCGTGGTGAAGCCGGAGCAGCCGGCGCCGATGATGCAGGCCTTGGGCAAGGGGGCCATCTGGGGTCTCCGTTCCGTTTCCCGTTCGATTTCAGGAGTTTGGAGCCGAACGCGCCAAGGTCAAGCCTGACCCGGGGTCAGCCTGGGTTTTCCGGCGCCTCCAGTTCAAACCGCCATTTGCGAAGGACCGCCGGCGCAAGGTCCACCTCCCAGTTGCGGGCCAGAAGGAGGACATGACCCAGAACGTCGGCCACCTCATCCGCCAGCTGCGCCTTCATCTCGGCCTCACTGCGTCCGCCCGACCGTCCGCGCCCCGAAAGCCGCGACCAGGCCTGGGTCAGCTCGCCGACCTCTTCCTGCAGCTTCAGAATGTACCAGTCTGGATCCCGACGAAGCCCGAACGCCGCCACATAGGCCTGTGAAGCCTGCTCAAACCGGTCCGCAAGGGGGCCGAGGGGGCCGAGGCTGGGTTCGATGGGCATAGTGGACTCGAGGTTGGTCGGGGGTCGCGGAAGCAGCGTCCTCTGATTCTCAGTACAGGAGCCACGAACGCTCAACTTGTGTTTCTGATAATATTCCTTATGCGCGTTCTGGATCCGGGCCGGGCTCCGCCCAAAGCCCCCTCCGAATCCGCCTGAACACGCGCCTCCAGACCCCTCGGCTCAGGACGCCAACTGGAATCCGGGTTGCAACCGCCAGGGCCGCCTGCTAGATCGCCCACCATGTCCATCGCCCTCACTCGGCCCATTACCGGTAAACCGACCCGCACCTGCGGGGCGTTTCCGGCTGTGCGCGCCTAGCCTCGCCGGACATTCGCCCCGCAACTGCGCGGGGCCCCCTACAGCCATCCCGGCCCGCCCCGCGCGTCCCCCCTCATCCGGAGACGCCCGCCATGAACACCCCAGCCTCGCTTCCCGCCCGTCCCCATGTCGGCATTGTCGGCGCCACGGGACTGGTCGGCGCCATGATGCGCGAGATCCTCGCCGAACGCAGCTTCCCGGTCGCCAGCCTTCGCCTCTTCGCCTCCTCCCGGTCGGTGGGCGCAACCCTGGCCTGGAATGGCGGTGAGCTGCACGTCGAGGATGCCGAGACCGCCGACTATTCCGGCCTGGACCTGGTCTTCTTCTCCGCCGGCGGGGCCGCCTCCCGCGTCCTGGCGCCAAGGGTCGCGGCGGCCGGCGCCATCGTCATCGACAACTCCTCGGCCTGGCGCGGCGCCCCGGATGTCCCCCTGGTGGTCTCGGAGGTCAACCCCGGGGCCCTGGAGCGGTTGCCGAAGGGGATCATCGCCAATCCCAACTGCACCACCATGGTCGCCATGCCCGTCCTGCGGCCCCTGCACGAGGCCGCCGGCCTCAGGAGCCTGGTCGCCAGCACCTACCAGGCCGCCTCCGGCGCCGGGATCGAGGGGATCCGGATCCTGGAGGCGGAGATCGCCGCGGCGGGACCGAACGCCGCCGCCCTGGCGCGTCGCGGGGACGCCGTCGCCTTCCCGCCCGCTACCAAGTGGTCCTCGACCCTGGCCTTCAACGTCAACCCCCTCAACTATGTGCTCGGCGAAGACGGCTATACCGAGGAAGAGGCCAAGCTGCGCGACGAGACCCGCAAGATCCTGGGCCTCCCCGACCTGCCCGTCAGCGGCACCTGCGTGCGGGCGCCGGTCTTCACCGGCCACTCCCTGTCCATGAACCTGGCCTTCGATCGGCCCCTCTCGCCCGACAGGGCTCTGGACATCCTGTCCCGGGCCCCCGGGGTGATCCTCGCCGAAACACCCAATCCCCTGGCCGCGACAGGGCGGGATGAGGTCTTCGTCGGTCGGGTGCGGGCCGATCCGACCCAGGCGAACGGCCTCGCCCTCTTCGTCAGCGGCGATAACCTGCGCAAGGGCGCGGCCCTGAACGCCGTCCAGATCGCCGAGGTCCTCCTGCAAGGGCGTTGAGGGGCCCCTTCCCTCCCGTCCCGCCGCAAAGCCGGGCCTGTACATCGGCCCGGATTCCCGCTGCAATCGGTCGTCGCCCGGGCCCTCCCGGGTGGCGCCCGAACCCGATTGCCTGCGAGGCCCGCCCCATGTCCGACGCCATCCCCGGATACGACCGTCCCGCCGTCGAGGCCTGGCTGGCGGCGCACTGTCCCGAGCTCTCTGGTCCCTTCGACTGGGTCCGGCTGCCGGGCGGGCATTCGAACCTGACCTGGCGGCTGACGGACTCCACCGGCCGGCAGGCGGTGATCCGCCGCCCGCCGCTTGGGGAGCTGCTCCCCAAGGCCCACGACATGGGCCGGGAGTTCCGCGTCCTGTCGGCCCTCAAGGACACCCCCGTTCCGACGCCACGCCCCCTCGCCTTCTGTGAGGACCCGTCCGTCACCGGCGCCCACTTCTACGTCATGGACTTCCTGGACGGGCATCCCCTCTACACCGTGCAGGACGTGAAGGACTGGGCGCCGGAGGCGAAGCGCCGCGACCTCGCCTTCGCCTTCATCGACGCCCTGGCCCAGCTCCACGCCCTGGATCCCGCCGCCGTGGGCCTGGGCGACCTGGGCAAGCCCGAGGGCTATGTGGAGCGCCAAATCAACGCCTGGGGCCGGTCCTGGTCCGCTTCCGTGGGGCCCGCCGGTTTCGATGACCCCCGCGCCCACGAGGTCGAGGCCTTCCTGCGCGCCCGCCTGCCCGGCCAGGTCCCGGCCCGGGTCGTCCATGGGGACTTCGGCATCCACAACATCCTGGTCGGGCGGGGCGGCGGCCTGCTGGCGGTGATCGACTGGGAGATCGCCACCCTGGGCGATCCCCTGGCGGACCTGGCCTATGCCCTCAATCCCTGGCCGGACCCCTCCGATCCCGAACCCCCGGCAGAGACCTCGCCCCACGCCCAGCCGGGCTTTCCCACCCGGACAGAGCTGGCCGAACGCTACGCCGCCGCCACCGGAGCCGACCTGTCGGGCCTGAACTACTACGTCGCCTTCAACCGCTGGAAGAGCGCCTGCATCGTCCATGGGGTCTACGCCCGCTACATGGAGGGGAAGAAGAGCACCGAGGGCGTCGACACCGAGGGCCTCAGGCTCAGCGTCCTGCGCAGCCTCGAGCTGGCGGCGCGGGCGGCGGCGGACTAAGGCCCCGGGCTTGGCGCGCTCGGGCCATCCATTTCCACTCTCCAGGTCTTGACCCGAGCCCCCTCCGCCACCTACCCCTGCCGACGCCTGGGGGGCAACCGGAGTTCAAAATGCGCAGACTGCTTCTCGCCACAGCCGTGGCCCTGGCCGCCGCCGGCGCCGCCCTCGCCCATGAGTATGCCGCCGGGGCCCTTCGCATCGACCATCCCTGGACGCGGCCCACCGCCGCAGGCGCTCCCACCGCCGCCGGCTATATGGAGATCACAAATACGGGCAGGACGGCCGACCGGCTGGTGTCCGCCAGTTCCGCCCACGCCGCCCGGGTGGAAATCCACCAGTCCTCTATGGAGGGCGGGATGATGCGGATGAAGGCCCTGCCCCAGGGCGTGGAGATCCCCGCCGGCGGCAAGGTGAGCCTGGCGCCCGGCGGCCTGCACATCATGTTCTTCGGTCCCAAGGCCGCCGTCGCCTCAGGCGACCGCATCCCCCTGACCCTGACCTTTGCCAAGGCGGGCAAGGTCACCGTCCAGCTGGCCGCGGAGTCCCGGCCTCCGGCCAAGCCCGCCGCCATGCCCGAGACCCACCGCCACTAGCCGGCGGCGAGCGCGGCCTGAATATCAGCCTCAAGGGCCTCGGGCGGCGTATTCGGGCCGTAGCGCTTGAGCACCTTTCCATCCCGACCGACGAGGAACTTGGTGAAGTTCCACTTGATGGCGCGCGTGCCCAGGACGCCGCGCTTCTGGTCGGAGAGCCACCGGAAGAGCGGGTCCGCCCCGGGTCCGTTTACCTCCACCTTGGCCAGCACCGGGAAGGTGACGTCGTAGGTCAGGCTGCAGAAACTGGCGATCTCCGCCGCGTCCCCAGGCTCCTGGCTGGCGAACTGGTTGCAGGGGAAGCCCAGCACCACCAGGCCCGCCTCCCCGTGACGCCGCCAGAGGGCCTCCAGTCCGGCGTACTGGGGCGTGAAGCCGCACTTCGAGGCCGTATTGACCACAAGCACGACCTTCCCGGCGTAGGCCGAAAGCGGAACCTCGCCTCCGTCCGCCGCCTTCACCGTAAAGTCCTGAACTCCCGTCATCTGCGCCCCATGATCTGCTGGTTGAAGACTACGCCGAACGCGCCTGCCCTGTCCTTGTAGATTTCGAACTTGTGAGCCATCGGATATCCCCTGTGAGTGATCCTTGCCGGCCTGCCTCGCGAGGTGGCCTCAAAGGCCTCAGGGCGGCGCAATGCAACCCTTGCGTGCAATCCGTGGAGTTAGGCGCATGACCGACCAGACCCCGGCCCTGGATCGCCTTCTCGGCATCATGGCCCGCCTTCGGGACCCGAACACTGGCTGCGCCTGGGACCTGGAGCAGACCTTCGCGACCATCGCCCCCTACACCGTGGAGGAGGCCTACGAGGTCGCCGACGCCATCCAGCGGGGCGACCTGGCGGACCTGAAGGACGAGCTGGGCGACCTGCTGTTCCAGGTGGTCTTCCACGCCCGCATGGCCGAGGAACAGGGCGCCTTCGCTTTCGAAGACGTCGCCGCCGCCATCGTCGACAAGATGATCCGGCGCCACCCTCACATCTTCAGCGACGCCGACCAGAGGACCAGCGGCGAGCAGGTCCGGGCCTGGGAGGAGGTCAAGGCGGCGGAACGCGCGGCCCGGGCGCCGGCGGCGGGCCTCCTCGACGACATCCCCGCCGCCCTCCCCGGCCTGACCCGGGCGGTCAAGCTGTCGAAGCGGGCCGCCGGCGTCGGCTTCGTCTGGCCGACCACGGAGGCGGTCCTCGACAAGCTGCAGGAAGAGCTGGACGAGTTCCGCGCCGAGGTCGCTTCGGGCAACCGCGCGGCCCTTCGTGAGGAACTGGGCGACGTCCTCTTCGTCATGGCCAACATCGCCCGGGACCTCGACATCGACCCCGAAGACGCCCTGCGCGAGGCCAACGCCAAGTTTGTCCGACGCTTCCGGCATATCGAGGCGCGTCTGGCGGAGGACGGTCGGACGCCGGCCCAGTCCGACCTTGCAGAAATGGATGCCCTCTGGAACGAGGCCAGAGCTCGGGACAAGGCCAGCCGCCCTTGACCCCCCTCACCGCGCTTCGCGCGGAGCTCCCCCGCGGGGGAGCAATGACTCCCTAATTCCTCCCCCTCCTGAGGGGCCGCAGCGCCCCCTCAGTCGGCTTCGCCGAAAGCTCCCCCGCAGGAGAGCAATTCGCCGCTCCAATTCCTCCACCTCCTGAGGGGGAGGTGGACCGCGGAGCGGGCCGGAGGGGGTCAGCTGAGCCGCCGTTGCCCCCCTTACCCGGCCTCAGGCCGGAATGGCGACGCCGGGGAAGAGCCGTTCCAGCTGGCCTTGCGCCTGGTCGGACAGGCTGACGGTCAGGCTCACCGCGCCGTCTTCCTCTTCGTGGCGCTCCAGCACGCGCCCGTGACGGTAGAGCCAGGCGATGAGGTCCCCCTGCCCCGCCTCCGCCCGGACCTCGATCGGGGCGGCCTCGTCGATGAGGCTCGAGATGCGCGCCAGGAGGGCCTCGCAGCCCTCGCCTGAAACGGCCGAAGTCAGGATGGCCGGTGGCCGGGCCAGGAGGGCGTCAGAGCACCGGATTTCCCGCGCCTCGGCGTCCAGCCGGTCGGCCTTGTTCCAGACCTCGATGACCCGTCGGGCCTCCATCTCGACCCCCAGACGCCCCAACACTTCACGCACGTCGGCGGCCTCGGCGTCGCTATCGGGGCTGGCGTTATCGCGGACGTGCAGGATGACGTCGGCCTCCTTCACCTCCTCGAGAGTGGCCCGGAAGGCCTCCACCAGTTCGTGCGGCAGGTCGGAGATGAATCCCACCGTGTCCGACAACACCACCGGCCGCCCGCCGGGGAGCCGCAGGGTGCGCAGGGTCGGGTCCAGGGTGGCGAAGAGCATGTCCTTCGCCTCCACCCCGGCGGCGGTCAGATGGTTGAACAAGGTGGACTTGCCCGCATTGGTGTACCCGACCAGGGCGACGGACGGCGCAGGGGCCCTCTGGCGGGCGGCGCGCTGCAGGGTGCGGGTACGGCGCACTTCCTCCAGGTCTCGCTTCAGCCGCCCGATCCGGTCGGCGATGAGCCGGCGGTCGGTTTCGATCTGGGTCTCCCCCGGGCCGCCCATGACGCCAAAGCCGCCGCGCTGGCGCTCCAGGTGGGTCCAGGTCCGGACGAGGCGGGAACGTTCATAGGACAGCCGCGCCAGCTCGACCTGAAGGCGGCCTTCGCGGGTGCGGGCCCGGCGGGCGAAGATTTCGAGGATCAGCCCGGTGCGGTCGATGACCTTGACCTTCCAGGCCTTCTCCAGGTTGCGTTGCTGCACCGGCGTCAGGCTGTCATCGACCACGACGACATCGGCCTCGGTCGCTTCGCAGAGGGCGGCGATCTCCTCCACCTTGCCCGAACCGAACAGGGTGGCGGGGGTCCGACGGCGAAGGTTGACGATGAGGCCCTGGCGGATCTCCAGATCCAGGGCCCGCGCCAGGCCCTCGGCCTCCTCCAGGCGCGCGGATGGACTGCGCCCCGACTGCCGCCCCTCACGTTCGGGATGGAGGACAAGGGCGCCCTGGACGGGCGCCTCTCGGCTGATGCTGCGACCAGTCAATCGGCGTCGTCTTCGTCCGGCTCATAGAGCTGAACAGGCTGGGCGGGCATGATCGTGGAGATGGCGTGCTTGTAAACCAGCTGCGACTGGCCATCGCGGCGCAGGAGAACGCAGAAGTTGTCGAACCAGCTGACCACGCCCTGCAGCTTGACGCCGTTGACGAGGAAGATGGTCAGGGGGGTCTTGGTCTTGCGGACGCTGTTGAGGAAGGTGTCCTGCAGGTTCTGCTTCTTGTCGCCGGACATGGCTTTTCGTTCTCTCTTGTTGGGCGGGGCGCCTCGCCCCTGCCGTCGACCGCTAGATCGCCGCGGCTCTGGCTTCGGCAATATAGAGGCTGCGGAGCCGGGTTGCCACAGGTCCCGGGCGTCCCGTCCCCAGGGGCTGGCCGTCAATCGCCACCACCGGCATGAGCAGGGCGCCGGCGCCAGTAAAGAAGGCCTCCCGGGCGGTCAGCGCTTCCTCGAGGGTGAAGGCCCGCTCCTCGATCCGGATGTTCTCCGTCCGCGCCACCTCCAGCAGAGTCTCCCGGGTGACGCCCCTCAGGATGTTGGCCGAGGTGTCCCGGGTCACCAGCACCCCCTCGGCGGTGACGATCCAGGCGTTGGAAGAGGCGCCCTCGGTGACGAGGTCGTCGGCGTCGACGAACCAGGCTTCCGCGGCGCCGGCGGACCGGGCGGCCTGCTTGGCCAGGACGTTGGGCAGGAGCCCCACCGTCTTGATGTCGCAGCGCCCCCAGCGGTTCTCGGGAGTGGTGATCACGCTGACGCCGCCCGCCGCCCGCGCCTCCGCAGCTGCGGGGTCGGTCCGCTTGACCGTCACCACCACTGCGGGGGGCGTCGGCTCGATGGGAAAGGCGTGGTCCCGCGGGGCCACCCCGCGGCTGACCTGCAGATAGACAAGGCCGTCGCGGATGCGGTTGCGCCGGACCGTCTCCTTCAGGACGGTGGTCAGGGCTGCGCGGCTCATCGGCATGTCGATGGACAGCTCGCCGAGGCTCCGCTCCAGGCGGGCGAAGTGCCCCTCCGGATCGCACAGCCGACCGTCCGACATCGCCCAGACCTCATAGACGGCGTCGGCCAGCTGGTAGCCCCGGTCCTCGATGTGCACGGCGGCGTCGGCGTGACGCACATAGGCGCCGTTCACATAGGCGATGCGTCCCATCAGCCCTCCTCCCCTTCCAGAGCCAGCCTCGCGCCGGAGAGCCCAAGGGATTTGAGTTTCCGATGCAGAGCGGACCGCTCCATCCCGATGAAGGCGGCGGTCCGCGAGATATTGCCCGAGAACCTCATCATCTGTGCGTGCAGATAGTCGCGTTCAAACACCTCCCGGGCCTCGCGCAGCGGCAGGGCGATGATCCGCTCGGCGCCGAGGCCGGATACCGCGCGCTCCCTCGTCTCCGGCTCCGGCGGGATCATCTCGGCGGTGATCGGCTCGGCGGGGTCCCCGGAGGCAAGGATCAGAAGCCGCTCGATCTGGTTGCGCAGCTGGCTGAGATTGCCGGGCCAGGTGCGCACCTGCAGGGCCGCCAGGGCGTCATCCGAGAGCCGCCGCCGCGGCAGGCCGGCGCCCTCGGAAATCCGCTGCACGAAGAAGTCCACGAGTTCGGGTATATCTTCCCTGCGCTCGGCCAGGCCAGGAACGCTGAGGGGCACAACGTTCAGCCGGTGGAACAGATCCTCTCGGAAACGCCCCTCGGCAATCTCCGTCCGCAGGTCCCGGCACGTGGATGAGACCACCCGGACGTCCACCTGGACGTCGGAAGCGCCGCCGACCCGGCGGAACCTCTGGTCCACCAGGACCCGCAGGATGCGGCTCTGGGTCTCCCTGGGCATGTCCGCCACCTCGTCGAGGTAAAGCGTGCCCCCGTGGGCCCGTTCGAAGACCCCGATCTTGGCGGGGCGGCCCGCCTCTCCCTCCTCGCCGAAAAGCTCGATGTCCACCCGCTCGGGCGTCATGCCGGCGGCGCTGATCACCATGAACTCGTTCCGCGCCCGGGGGCTGCCGGCATGGATCATCCGCGCCACGGTCTCCTTCCCGGCGCCGGGGGGGCCCGCGATCAGCACACGGCTGTTGGCGGCGGCGAGCTTGTTGATGAGGCCCCTCAGCTGCTGCATGGCTGGCGAGCGACCGATCAGGCCCTCCGGCGTCACGGTCCGGGCCCGAAGCCGCCGGTTTTCGCGTCGAAGGTTCGCGGCCTCGAGCGCCCGCTCCACGACCAGCAGAAGCCGGTCCGACTTGAAGGGTTTCTCGAGGAACTCGTAGGCGCCGCGCTTGATGGCGCTCACCGCCGTCTCGATGTTGCCATGCCCCGAGATCATGATCACCGGCAGGTCGGCGTCCAGCCCCTTGACCAGGTCCAGGAGCTCCAGCCCGTCCATCCCGCCGCCCTGCATCCAGATGTCCAGGATGAGCAGGGACGGCTTGCGCGCCCGGATCTCCGCAAGGGCGGATTCAGAGTCGTTCGCCGTGCGGACAGCATATCCCTCGTCGGTGAGGATTCCCGCCACCAGCTCGCGGATGTCGGCCTCATCATCCACCACAAGTATATCAGCCGCCATCAGACAGTCTCCTGTTTCAGGGTCGTACGGGGAGGGTTCGCGGCGGGCGCCGGCAGCCGCAGGAGGACCCGGGCGCCGGGCCCACGCTCTGGGTCCGCCAGCACCAGGTCGCCGCCATGGTCCTCCATCACGCGCTTGACGATGGCCAGGCCCAGGCCCGTCCCCTTCTCACGCGTGGTGACATAGGGTTCGGTCAGCCGGTCCCGGTCCTTGGCCGGTAGCCCCAGGCCGTTGTCTTCGATCACGAAGGCCAGACCCGTCTCGTCAAGGCGGATGTCGGCCAGGATCCGGCCCGCGGGCTCCGGCTGGGCGGCCATGCGGGCCCGGACCGCCTCGACGGCGTTCTTCAGCACATTGGCAAGGGCCTGGGCCAGCATCCGCCCATCCACCCGCAGAGTTGCAGCTGGCAGGGGCTCGCCGATCACCCAGTCGATATCGGGGTCGGCCACTCGCCTTGCGAAGACCGCCTCGCGCAACAGCTCCGCCGCATCCTGGTCAGAAAGCTGGGGGGTCGGCATCCGGGCGAAGGCCGAGAACTCGTCCACCATCCGGCCGATGTCTCCCACCTGCCG
The DNA here is from genome assembly GCA_020401865.1 of Phenylobacterium sp. Lineage (GTDB taxonomy): Bacteria > Pseudomonadota > Alphaproteobacteria > Caulobacterales > Caulobacteraceae > Phenylobacterium. The sequence continues at coordinate 207,747 of JADCAS010000005.1, forward strand.
CACGATGGTCTCTGTGCAGCGGTCAAAGGTGTCCAGGTCCGCAGCCGCGACGTTCCGGCGGAACTTGCGCCGGATCCGCTCGGCGGAGAGCTGGATCGGGGTCAGCGGATTCTTGATCTCGTGGGCGATGCGCCGGGCGACATCTCGCCAGGCGGCATTGCGTTGCGCCGAGACCAGGCGGGTGATGTCGTCGAAAGTCAGCACCAGCCCCTCCCCCGTCCGGCTGGCGCGGACCCGGAGCCTGAGGGTCTCCCGCCCCCGGGTGACGTCCACCTCGCCCTCGGCGTGGCCCAACGTCCGGGCGATGCCGAGGATCTCCCCGACCTCGGGCGCCGCGGTTTCGAGGGTCATGGGCGCGGCGAAGACCGGATCCTCCGGAAGGTCGAGCAGGCGCACGGCCTGGCGGTTCACCGCGGATATGCGGCCGTCCGCACCGGCCGCCACCACCCCTGCGGAGACCTCCGAGAGTACGGTTTCGATGAACTGGCGCCGCCGCCGCGCCTCGTCGCTCGCCCGGGTCAGGGCTTCCTGCTGCTGCGAAAGGTCGCGGGTCATGTCGTTGAAGGCCCGGGACAGGACCGCGATCTCCTCCGGATCGGAGCCTGCATCGACACGCGCCGTCAGGTCCCCCCGGGCCACCCGGGATGCGGCCTGCACCAGCCGGCCGACGGGCGCCGAGATCGAGCTGGCCGCCCCCATTCCCAGCCAGACGGCGCCGATCAGCACCAGGAGGGCCGTCTCCACATAGGCCAGGGCGAAGGCCATCTGTATGCGCTCACGGCTCTGGACGGCGTCCCGATAGGACACAAGGGCCTGTTCGGCTTCAGAGAGGTTGGCCACCACGCCCTCGCCCACCGGCCTGACCAGATAGAGGTAGGCGTCAGGATAGCTCTTTAGCCGGTACACCGACCGGGTCAGGTTGGCGGAGACGAAGATGTCCCCCTCGTCCGCCGCCCGGAAGGCCGACTCCGGTGGTGTCAGAAAACCGGGTGCGGTGGCGGTTTCCGCCCGGGCGAGGACCCGTCCTTCCCGGTCGATCAGGTAGGCGGCCGGGAAGTCATGATCCGCCGCCTGCTGGGCGAGGAAGAGGCCGAAGGTCACCGGTGAGTCCCCCAGGGCGCCCGCCGCGCCGTTGAGGTCGGCGGACATCAGGGTCACGTGCTCGCGCACATAGCGCTTCTGTTCCTCCAGATAGCTCCGGAAGACCGTGGCCGAGTTCTCCACGACGGTCTGGACACGGGTGGAGAACCAGTCCTCCACACCCCGGTTGACCAGCACGCCGTAGAACAAGGCGACCACCAGGGCCGGGGCGGTGGCGGCGGCGGCGAACAGGGTGACGAAGCGCAGGTGCAGCCGGGCGCCAGGGTCTGCGGCCCTGGCCTGCAACAGGCCCAGCACTGTCCGGCCCGCTGCCGCCAGCAGCCACAGGATCAGCACCAGGTTGATCCCCAGAATCCAGAGGATGTTCAGACTGGCCGGGGCCAGGGGCCCCGACAGAGGGGGGGAGGCCGCCAGCAGGATTCCCAGGCCGGTGAGAAGCACCGCCGCCAGGTAGACTCCCCCCGTCGCCATCCGCGACCCGGCCAGGGCGCGCAGCCGGACCATCCGGCTTCCGGCAGCCTCAAGGATCGAAGTCAGAGCCCGCATGAGCCCATGCTAAGGCCGAGTGTGCCTTCAAATCAACAGGTCGTTGCCGAAAAGCGTCAGGGCCTATCGGCGGCCCCGGCTCATCTCCACGCCGAGGTCCTGGATCTTCTTGCGCAGGGTGTTGCGGTTCAATCCAAGGATCTCGGCGGCCCGCACCTGGTTCCCCCGGGTTCCGGACAGGGTCAGCGCGATCAGCGGCCGCTCCACCTCCTCCAGGATCCGGTCGTAGAGACCCACGGGCGGAAGCCCGTCCGGGAAGGTGGCGAAATGGCTGGCAAGGTAACGCTCCACCAGCCCGGACAGGGTCACCGGCCCGTTCTGCCCCTTCAGCGGCGCCTGCTGGTCGGCCAGTTCCAGCTCGATGATCCGGGCGGTGATCAGCTCCTCCCCGTAGAGGGCGCAGATCCGACGGATCAGGTTTTCCAGCTCCCGGACATTGCCCGGCCAGGCGTGCGCCTTGAGCCGCTCCAGGGCCCCGGCGTCGATGGTCTTGGCCGGCAGGCCCTCGCGATTGGCCCGCAGGAGGAAGCTCCGCGCCAGGTCCGGGATGTCCTCGGTCCGGTCGCGCAGGGGCGGAATTCGCAGCGGGGCCACATTCAGGCGGAAATAGAGGTCCTCGCGGAACAGGCCCTGCTGGATCAGGGCCCTCAGATCGCGGTTGGTGGCCGCGATGATGCGGACATTGGGCCGCCGGCCGGTCCGCGGGTTTACGGCTGTCTCCGAGCCGTCAATCACCCGCAGGAGCCGGGTCTGGGCGTCGAGGGGCATGTCGCCGATCTCGTCCAGGAAGAGGGTGCCGCCGTCGGCCTCCACCAGCTTGCCGATGTCCCCGTCGCTGCGTCCGAACAGCTCGGTCTCCACCCGCTCCCGGGGCACGGCCGCCAGGTTGATCACCACGAAGCGTCCGTCGCGGCGCCGGCCCATGTCGTGCAGGGCCCGGGCGACCAGTTCCTTGCCGGTGCCGCTCTCCCCCAGGATGAGGACCGTCAGGTCCGCTCCCACCAGTCGCGCGATGGTCCGATAGACCTCCTGCATGGGCGCCGAGCGGCCGATCAGAGGCAGGCGCTCGTCCCGAGCCGCCCGCGCCTGGGCCCGGCTGGCTTCGACATCCGCCGGCCGCGACAGGGCCCGTCGGGCGACCGCGGTGATGTCCTCGAGGTCAAAGGGCTTGGAGACGTACTCGAAAGCCCCGGCGTCTGCGGCGTTCACAGCCGTCAGCAGGGTGTTCTGCGCGCTCATCACGATGACCGGCAGCCGGGGCCGTTCCTTCCGGATCCTCGGCAGGACGTCAAAGACGTTCTCATCCGGCATGATCACGTCGGTGATGACGAGGTCGCCCTCTCCCTCCGAGACCCACTTCAGCAGCGTGGCGGCGTTGCCCGTGGCCCGCACCTGGTAGCCCAGCCGGGTGAAGGCCTGGCTGAGGACCAGGCGGATGGAGCTGTCATCATCGGCGATGATGATCTTCTTGGCGGCTGCGGCGGCGGTCATGCCGGCTCCTCCGTGACAATGGGCAAAAGCACCCGGAAGGCCGTCCGGCCGGGCTCGGATTCGAAGTCGATGAGGCCGCCGTGGGCGGAGACCAGCTTGGACACCAGGGCCAGGCCCAGCCCGACCCCGCCGTTGCGACCGGTCACGAAGGGTTGGAACAGGCTGTCGCGCAGGTGCGCGGGAACCCCGGGGCCATTGTCGATGACCCGCACCTCCAGCGGCGTGCTGCGCAGTCCCCGCGCGCCCCCGGTGCGGATCCGCACCCCGTGGCGGAAGGCCGTGCGGATGATGATCTCACCCTGGCCGTCGCCCCGGCGATGCGCCGCCTCGGCGGCGTTCTTCACCAGGTTGAGGAAGATCTGGATCAGCTGGTCCTCGTCCCCCGGCGTCAGCGGCAGGGACGGGTCGTAGTCCTCCACCACTGCAAGCCCCTCACCCACCCCGTTGACCGCCAGGGTGCGCACCCGATCAAGGACAAGGTGGATGTTGATGGGCCGACAGGTCGGCGCCGCATCGTCGGAGAAGGCCTCCATCCGGTCCACCAGCCGCTTCACCCGGTCGACCTCGTCGACGATCAGCTGGGCCAGGGGGGTATCCTCCACCCGCGCTCCGGACTTCAGCAACTGGGCCGCCCCGCGGATGCCCGCCAGCGGGTTCTTGATCTCGTGGGCCAGCATCCGCCCCAGCCCGATAATGGTCTTCAGACCGGCGCTTTCCGCCCCGCCGCGCTCGCCGCTCAAAGCGCCCGACCGTACGGTGAGGGTCAGGAGGACCGAACCGTCTTCCAGAGGCGCAGCCGAGCCATCGGCCCGGAAGGCCGAATGGCCGAACAGGCTCACCTCGAAGCCCCGCTCCCGGACCGGACCGCCCTCAGCCCGGGCCCGGGCCACGAGGGCGAGCAGGGGCGAGTCCGGCACCGCGGCGGCGGCGAGACCGCTGCGGGTCATCACCCCAAGTGACTGCCCGAACAGACGCTCGGCGGCTTCGTTGGCGGCCACCACCTGCCCGCCCTCGCCCACCACGATGGCCGGCTCGGGGGCCAGGTCGAAGGCTGCAGCCCTCAGCGACTCTCCTGCCGGAACGGGTGTCACGCGGCCGCCTCCCTGCGCCAAAGTTCCGTCAGGCCGCGCTCGACCTCCCGGGGATCGTCCATCCGGCACAGGCGACGTCGGGCCTCCAGCCGCACCTCCGGGTTGTCAGGCGTCGCGGCCTCGTCGACATAGGCCGAGAGATGTTTGCGGAAGACCCGCAGGCCCGTGCGCTCGCCGTAGAAGCTGAGAGTCTCGGCCAGATGGTCCAGCACCACGCCGAGACGCGCCTCGCGGCTGGGCTCTTCCCAGTCCTCGCCGGACAGGCCGGCCTCGATCCAGGGCGCGATCCAGGGACGCCCGTAGACCCCGCGCCCCACCATGACAGCGTCGGCGCCGGACTCCTCGAGGGCCCGCGCCGCGTCCTCGGCGTTGCGGATGTCCCCGTTGACGATGACCGGCGCATTCACCTCGGCCTTCACCGCCGCCACCGCCTTCCAGTCGGCGCTGCCCTTGTAGAACTGGCAACGGGTCCGGCCGTGGACCGTGATCGCCTTGATGCCCCTCGCCTCCGCGCCGGCGGCGATCTCGGGGGCGTTCCGGGACGCATCGTCCCAGCCCAGCCGCATCTTGAGGGTCACCGGCACATCCACCGCATCGACCACAGCCTCGACCAGACGGAAAAGGAGGTCCGGCTCCCGCATCAGGGCCGAGCCGGCAAGAGCCCCCCCGGTCACCTCCCGGGCCGGGCAGCCGAAGTTGAGGTCGATGACGTCGGCGCCCGCGGCGGCGGCCAATCGCGCCCCGGCGGCCATGTCCTCCGGCGTGCGGCCGATCAGCTGCACCACCATCCGCGGCAGGCCCTCGCCCACCGCCGCCCGCCGGACCACATCAGGACGGCCGGCCGCAAAGGCCGAGCACGCCACCATCTCGGTGGCCACATAGGGCGCGCCCAGGCGGGACGCTGCGCGCCGGAACGGCAGGTCCGAAACCCCGGTCATGGGGGCGATCCAGACCCGTCCGCCGATCTCGACATCTCCGATACGGACCGAGGTGCTCATTTTGGCGTCATTCGCATTGCCCTCTTTTCAGGCATTTCAGGCGCCGCGTAAAGAGGCGCCGCCGAACCCGCCACTGGACAGCCGCTCTGGCGCGCCTAAACAGCCCACATGACCTTCTCGGCCGTCATCGTCGCCGCCGGCGCCAGCCTGAGGGCGGGACCCGGCGTCCCCAAACCCTGGCGCGACCTGGGCGGGCGGCCCGTGCTTGACTGGTCGGCCCGGGCCCTCGCCGCCGCTGGCGTCCGACAGTTGGTGGTCGTGACCACGGCGGACCGGATCGGGGCCGCCCAGGCCCTGCTCTCCGGCCTGCCGGGCCTCGTCGTCGTCGAGGGGGGAGCTACGCGCTCGCTGTCCGTGCGCGCCGGCCTCGCCGCCCTCGACGGACCGCCGGAGGAACCGGTGCTGGTGCATGACGCCGCCCGTCCCTTCCTGTCCGGCGAGGTGATCGGACGCGTACTGGACGCGTTGGCAACCGCCGATGGCGCCCTCGCCGCCCTGCCGGTCGCCGACAGCCTCCGGCGCGGCGAGGACCATGTCACCGGCTCCGTGGACCGCGAGGGCCTCTGGCGGGCCCAGACCCCGCAGGCCTTCCGCCGCCACGCCCTTGTCCGTGCCTTCGACGCCTGGTCCGGCCCCGAGCCCACCGACGAGGCCGCGGTCATGACCGCCACCGGCGCCCGCATCGCCCTGGTCCGGGGCGATCCCCGCCTCTTCAAGCTCACCTGGACCGAGGATTTCGAGATGGCCGAGTCCCTCGCCCGCCCCGCCCGCGAGGTCCGCATGGGCCAGGGGATCGACGCCCACCGCTGGGGCCCCGGCGACGGGGTCTGGCTGTGCGGCGTTCGCATTCCCCACGACGCGGCCCTGGTGGGTCATTCCGACGCCGACGCCGGACTTCACGCCCTGACCGACGCCCTGCTCGGCGCCATCGGCGAAGGCGACATCGGCCAACACTTCCCGCCCACGGACCCGCGCTGGAAGGCAGAGCCCTCGGCCACCTTCCTGGCCCACGCCGGCGCCCTCGTCGGCGCCCGGGGCGGCCGGATCCTGTCGCTTGACCTGACCCTCGTCTGCGAACGCCCCAAGGTGGCGCCCCACCGGGAGGCCATGCGCGCCTCGGTCGCCGCCATCCTCGGGATCGACCCCGGCCGGGTCAGCATCAAGGCCACCACCACCGAGGGCATGGGCTATACGGGCCGTCAGGAGGGCCTCCTGGCCCAGGCGGTGGCCGCCGTCGAGCTTCCCGCCGCCTGATCGTCGCCCTTGGGGGCTTGCGTCCGCCCCCCGGCCGGTGGTCAGGTCGCTTCGCCCGCGCCAGACCGGAGTCGAGACATGTTTTCCATCGAGATCGAGACCCTCGCCCGCCTCCTGATCGACGAGGCCCGCGAGCGCCAGCTGCGCCTGGTCACGGCCGAAAGCTGCACGGGCGGCCTGGTCGCCGGCGCGATCTGCGCCATCCCCGGCGCCTCGGACGTCTTCGAGCGCGGCTTCGTCGTCTACAACAACCGCGCCAAGCAGGAGCTGCTCGGCGTCCCGGGGGAAATCATCGCCGACCTCGGCGCCGTGTCCGAGCCTGTGGCCCGCATGATGGCCGAGGGCGCCCTGGAGAATTCCCACGCCCACCTCGCCGTGGCCATCACCGGAGTGGCGGGCCCCGGCGGCGGCACCCGCATGAAGCCGGTGGGCACCGTCCACATCGCCACCGCCCGCGCCAATCACGGCCTGCACCACCGGCAGGAATTCTTCCAGTTCGAGACCCGCGAGGAAATCCAGCTGGCGGCCGTCCAGACCGCCCTGGAGGCCATGCGCGAACGGATCAACCGCTAGGCGGCCAACGGCGGCGCAGCAAACCCCCTCCGGCCCGCTGCGCGGTCCACCTCCCCCTCAAGAGGTGGAGGAATGACAAGTACTTAATTGCTCCCCCGAGGGGGAGCTCCCTGCGAAGCAGGGTGAGGGGGCGCAGCGGCGGCTCAGGCGTTCCCCGGATCCCCGAACAGCGCCCTCGCCCGGTCCTCGAAGCAGGTCAGGAGCCGGCCCGCCGCCCGGTCGAAATTGCCGGCGAGCAGGCCCTCCAGCAGGCGGCTCTTCAACTCGAAGTCGATGTCGAAGTCGATCCGCGTCCCGCCGTCCTCGGGCACGAAGTCCCAGCGGTTGCGCAGGCGGCGGAAGGGTCCGGCGATCAGGTCCGCGTCGATCCGCTTCAGGGCGGGGTCCCGCCGCACCCGGGTGGAGAACCGCTCACGGACCGGGCCGAAGGCTACCTGGACCTCGGCGTCCATCCACTCGGCCCCATCCGCCTCCGTGCGGGCGTTCCAGGTGCGCAGCGACCGGACCCAGGGCACGAACTCGGGATAGCGGGTCACATCCCCCACCAGGCCGAACAGCGCCTCCGGGGCGTAGGGCGAACGCCGTGAGAGCCGGTGGCGCACCGGCCCTATCCCCGGCGGGCCAGCCGCGCCGCCTTCAGCCGGGCGAAGTCCTCGCCGGCATGGTGCGAGGACCGGGTCAGGGGGCTGGCCGAGACCATCAGGAAGCCCTTGGCCCGGGCCGCCTCCTCATAGCCGCGGAACTCGTCGGGATGGACAAACCGCGCCACCGCCGCATGCTTGCGGGTCGGCTGCAGGTATTGCCCGATCGTCAGGAAATCGATCCCGGCCGAGCGCATGTCGTCCATGACCTGAAGCACCTCCTCCCGGGCCTCGCCCAGGCCGACCATCAGGCCGGACTTGGTGAAGGCCTCCGGGTCGGCCTCCTTCACCCGCTCCAGCAGGCGCAGGGAATGGTAGTAGCGCGCGCCTGGACGGATGGACGGATAGAGCCGGGGCACGGTCTCCAGATTGTGGTTGAAGACGTCCGGCCGCGAGGCGATCACCTCAAGGGCCGCCTCCACCGGCTTGCGCAGGAAGTCCGGGGTCAGGATCTCCACCGTCGCCCCGGGCGCGCGGGCGCGGATTTCCCGCACCACGGCGGCGAAGTGGGCGGCGCCGCCATCGGCCAGGTCGTCCCGGTCCACCGAGGTGATGACCACGTGCTTCAGCCCCATCTTGGCCACGGCGTCGGCCACCCGGGCGGGTTCGGTGGGATCGAGGGATTCGGGGCGACCGGTGGCCACATTGCAGAAGGCGCAGGCCCGGGTGCAGATCTCGCCCATGATCATCATGGTGGCGTGGGACTGGGTCCAGCACTCGCCGATGTTGGGGCAGGCCGCCTCCTCGCAGACCGTCACCAGGCCGTGGGCCTTCACGATGGCGCGGGTCGCCGCATAGCCCTCAGAGCCCGGCGCCCGCACGCGCAGCCAGTCGGGTTTGCGCAGGACCGGGGTGTCCGGGCGGTTGCGCTTCTCGGGGTGCCGGGGACGCGGCCCCTGGCGCGTATCGATGACGGTGGCCATGCCCCTAGATCAGCCCTTACGCCGCCCGGATCAAGCCGCCGCCGCGCCTTCGGGCCGGATCACGGACTGTAACCGGTCTTTTCAACCGGCCGGTGGCCGTCTACTTTTCTTGAAGAGAGAGAATCCAGAGGGAGACGGCCGTGGCGAAGCTGGGCGACTATATCGGAGGCGGCGGCACGATTTTCAGCGCCCTGGTGGACGCAAGGGCGACCTTCGGGGCCAGGAAGCTGATCCTGGAAGACCAGGACCGCAATCCGCTCAGCTACACCGACCTCATTCGCGCCGCCTTTGCCCTCGGGCGCCGGATCGCCGCCATGACCGAGAAGGGCGAGCGGGTCGGGGTCATGCTGCCGGCCAGTTCGGCGGGCGTGGTCACCTTCTTTGCCCTCCACGCCTTCGGCCGCGTGCCGACCATGCTCAACTTCACCTCGGGCATCCGCAACCTGAAGGCCGCCTGCGAGCTGGCTGGCGTCAAGCGGGTCCTCACCGCGCAGAAGTTCATCGAGCAGGGCCAGCTGCACGACCTGGTGGACGCCCTCGAGACCGTAGCGACCGTCACCTATCTGGAGGATGTGCGCGAGAAGGTCGGACTGGCCGACAAGCTCTTCGCCGCCGCCGCAGGCGCCCTGCCCCTGCGGTTCGCGTCTCCGGCCAAGCCGTCGGACATCGGCGTCGTCCTCTTCACCTCGGGCAGCTTCGGCGCGCCCAAGGCGGTCGTCCTGACTCAGCAGAACCTCATCGCCAATGTCGCCCAGTCGGCGAACTTCATCGACATCGACCCCGACTGGGTCCTGTTCAATCCCCTGCCGATCTTCCACTCTTTCGGGCTTACGGGGGGCATCCTCCTGCCCCTCCTGACCGGGATGAAGGTGTTCGAGTATCCCTCGCCCCTGCACGTCAAGCAGATCCCGCCCTTGATCAAGGATACCCGGGCGGCCATCCTTCTGGCCACCGACACCTTCATCAACCAGTATGCCCGGGCCAGCGATGGCGATGAGCTTTCAGGACTGAAGTTCATCGTCGCAGGTGCTGAAAAGGTTCGGGAAGAGACCCACAACCTGATCCGCGACCGCTTCGGCGGCGTTCCGGTCCTCGAAGGCTATGGCGCCACTGAAGCGGCCCCGATCATCGCCATCAACCACCCGGACGACAACCGCCGCGGCACGGTGGGCCGCCTGTTGCCCGGCATGGAGGCGCGTCTGGAGACCGTCGAGGGCATTTCCGGCGGCGGCAAGCTGCTCGTGCGCGGGGCCAACGTCATGGCCGGCTACCTGCGTCCCGACGGCACGCTGGAGCCCCCCGCTGACGGCTGGCTCGACACCGGCGACATCGTCAGCATGACCGACGACAACTGGATCACCATCCTGGGCCGGGCAAAGCGCTTCGCCAAGGTGGGCGGCGAAATGGTCTCCCTCACCGCGGCCGAGGACCTCGTCCTGTCCCTCTGGCCGGAGAACCGCCACGCCGTCATCGCCATGCCGGACCCCAAGAAGGGCGAGCGGTTGATCCTCTTCACCGACCGCAGCGACGCCGCCGCCACGGCCATTGTCGAGCACGCCCAGTCCCTCGGGGCCCCTGAAATCGCCGTGCCCCGCAAGATCGTAAAGGTGCCCGAGATCCCGGTCCTGGGCACCGGCAAGACGGACTACGTGACCATCCAGCGCCTGGCGGAGGTCGAGGGGCGGCGGGCGGCTTAGGGCGCCCGCCCCAACTCCGGCCTTCGGGCGAAGCGGACCAGGGCGGGAGGCAGGGCCCCGCTCAGACGTAGATGACCCCGGGCTGCTCCGTCCGGGCCAGCCTGTCGCGGATGTCAGCCCCCAGGGTCCGCCTCAGCTGCTGGAACGCAGCCTCCACCTGGGCCTCGTCCTGCCCCAGCGCCTTCTCGAGCGCCAGTCCCCGCAGGGCCGCCACAGCCATGGTCAGCAGGGCGTCCGAGACGGGCCTGTCGGTGATTCCCGCCGCCGCCATCAGTCGGAAGAAGGTCTCCTGGGTTTCCTCGGCATGCCTCAGCAGGACGGGCATGACGCGTTCGGCGAGCTCGGGGTCGGACCGGGTCGCAGACCGGATCTCGTCGTGGGCCACGCCGTCCGGCGAACCGTGCCGCATCCAGCCGACGTCCAGAAGCGTCAAAAGACGCGCCTCGGCCGTCAGCGAGTTCCTGGACAGCGTCGACCGATAGGCGGCGATATTCCTCTGGTGGGTGGTCTCGGCCACCTCGGCCATCAGCTGGGCCTTGGTGGAGAACTGGTGCAGCATCGCACCGCGAGACACGCCTGCAAGCTCCGCCACAAGTGTCGTCGACACCGCCGCGTAACCGTAGCGGTAGAGGGCGTCGATCGCAGCCGTCACCAGACGTTCGCGGGTTCTGCCGGATCGCTGGGCCTGTGTCATACGGGCGGGAGGGGCTGTCATCGATGCGCTCCTGTTGCGCCCGCAAGCCTGGCGGGCGTCTGCGCCAGGCGCCGGCTCCTTCGGTCAGTGCTGCGAGTCACGGGCCACTCTCTGATCAGTTGCATATACAAACAGGATTGACTGTTTATTTTCAAGGTGTCTTCCCTACCCTCAGAAGCGTTGGCGCGCACCCGCCGACATCTCTCCGATAAGGAAAGGCCTGCATGGCGCTCGACGCTCCAGTGGGCCTCCCGGTCCGAGAGGCGGCTGACTTTGGAGGTATTGGAGTGGTCGTCATCGGTCTGGACCTCGGCACCTCGGGCGTGAAGGCCGTCGCGGTCGACAGCGGCGGCGTCATCCAGGCGCAGGCGACGACGCCCCTCGCCGTGAGCCGGCCACAGCCCCTTTGGTCCGAACAGGACCCGCAGGACTGGATCGTCGCGACGCGAACCGCCATCCGCAGCCTGCCGGACACGGTTCGCCGTCGCACCCGGGCCATCGGGCTGTCTGGCCAGATGCATGGCGCCACGCTCCTCGACGCCGAGGACAAACCCCTGCGCCCGGCGATCCTGTGGAACGACGGCCGCTCCGGACGCGAATGCATCGCGCTCGAAGCGGCTGCCCCCGACCTTGTGGCGATCACCGGCAACCGCGCCATGCCCGGCTTCACGGCTCCGAAGCTGGCCTGGGTTCGGGCGCACGAGCCGGAGATCTTCGCCGCAACCCGGCGCGTCCTCCTGCCGAAGGACTATGTGCGCCTCTGGCTGACGGGCGAGGCGGTCAGCGACATGTCGGACTCCGCAGGAACGCTCTGGCTCGATGTCGAGCGCCGGGACTGGTCCGACGCGCTCCTGTCGGCCACGGGCCTGACGCGGGACCACATGCCGCGGTTGATCGAAGGATCGTCCGTCTCCGGCGTCCTGCGGCCGGAAGCCGCCGAGGCCCTGGGACTACCGCAGGTTCCCGTCGCGGGCGGCGGCGGGGACAACGCCGCCAGTGCGGTCGGGATCGGGGCCGTAGCGCCCGGCCAGGCCTTTGTCTCGGTCGGAACCTCCGGCGTCATCTTCGTCGCCGACGACGCCTTCCGTCCAGAGCCGCAGCGAGGGGTTCACACCTTCTGTCACGCCCTGCCAAAGACCTGGCACCGGATGTCCGTCACCCTGTCGGCGGCCAGCGCGATCGACTCCGTCGCTCGTCTGGCGGGGTTTTCCTCCACCGCCGAGGCGGTCGCCAATCTGGGCGAGGGCCAGCCTGACGACCCGCTGTTCGCGCCCTGGCTGTCAGGGGAGCGCACGCCGCATAACGATCCCTCCGCCAGCGGCGTCTTCGTCGGCCTGACACACGCCACGACGCGCGAGGCGCTGGTGCGGGCGGCTCTCGAGGGGGTCGCCTTCTCCCTGGCCGACGGGTTCGAGGCCCTGGGCTCGCCTCAGGTCGAGGCGCTGACCGTCGTCGGGGGCGGAACGCGGATCACCGGTCTGGGCCCCCTGCTCGCCGCGACACTGGGCCGACGACTGGTCTACCGTGACGGCGGCGAAGCGGCGGCGGCGCTCGGCGCCGCACGCCTGGCCCGGATGGCGCTGGCGGGGGAAGCCTCCCTCTCCCTCTGCCGACCCGGACCGATCGTGCAGGAGGTTGACCCGGATGGCGGACTTGCCGAGCGCTTGGCTCGCCGTCGGGCCGCCTGGCGCGGTCTCTACCCCGCCCTTACGCGGACATTTCAGGAGCTGAGTCCATGACCACGATCTTTTCGGACGTATCGCCCATCCGGTTCGAGGGGCCGGACTCCGACAATCCGCTCGCCTACCGGTACTACGACGCCGATCGGATCGTCGCCGGGCGCCCGATGAAGGACCACATGCGCTGGGCGGTCTGTTTCTGGCATTCGTTCTGCTTCACGGGCATGGATCCCTTCGGCTGGGCGACGCTTCCAAGACCCTGGATGGCCGGTCCGGTGGACATCGCCGCAGCGACGGAGCGCCTCGACGCCGCCTTCGACTTCTTCTCACGGCTGGGCGCGCCCTACTTTACCTTCCACGACCATGACGTGGCGCCGCACGCAACGACGCTCCGCGACCTCATCGACGGGATGGCGCGTCTGGAGCCGCTCATGGCCGAGCGCATGCGCAAGACCGGGGTCGGCTTGCTCTGGGGCACGGCCAACCTGACGGCCCACCCGCGCTACGCCGCCGGCGCCGCCACCAATCCTGATCCTGAGGTCTTTGCCTGTGCGGCCGCGCAGGTCCATGCCTGCCTGGAGACGACCCATCGGCTGGGCGGGGAAAACTACGTCCTCTGGGGCGGACGCGAAGGTTACGACACCCTTCTCAACACCGACATGCGCCGCGAACTGGATCAGTATGGCCGCTTCCTGGCCATGATCGTCGAGCACAAGCACAGGATCGGCTTCAAGGGCGCGATCCTGATCGAACCCAAGCCGCATGAGCCGGCCAAACACATGTACGACCGGGACGCCGCAACCTGCGCCGCCTTCCTGAGACGCTACGGTCTCGAGGGCGAGGTGGAGCTCAACATCGAAGCCAACCACGCAACGCTCGCCGGCAACAGCTTCGAGCACGAGGTGGCCACCGCCATTGCCCACGGCGTCTTCGGCTCCATCGACCTCAACCGCGGGGATCCCCACAACGGCTGGGACACCGACCAGTTCGCCATGGATGTCGGCGAGCTCACCCTGGTCTGGCGCCGGATCCTCAAGACCGGCGGCCTGCGCACCGGCGGCTTCAACTTCGACGCCAAGATCCGCCGGCAATCAGTCAGCGTGGACGATCTCTTCCATGGGCATATCGGCAGCGTCGACGCCCTGGCGCGCGGCCTCCTCGCCGCCGCCGACCTGGAAGCGGATGGTAAGCTCGACACCTTTGTCAGCCAGCGATACGCCGGCTGGGAGGGTTCTGAGGGCAAGGCGATCCTGGCCGGTCAGGTCAGCCTGGCGGATGTGGCCAAGGCCGCCCTGAACCGGAACATCGAACCCCAGCCGGTCTCGGGACGACAAGAGTTTCTTGAGAATTACGTCTCACGCTTCGTCTGACAACCTCGAGAACCCAGGGGTAAACCGATGTCCGAGCTCACACCGGAAAAGGGGCTCTCGCCCGAACAGCAGGAAGCGCGCATCGACGCCATCCTCGCGGAAACGACGCTGGCCGAAAAGGTCGCCATGATGTCGGGGCGCGGCTTCTTCGTCCAATACGCCAAGAGCGGCAGGCGCTGGGGAAGCGAACCCTACGCCGCCGGCGGTGGGTGCGAGCGCCTCGGCATTCCGCCCCTCTTCTTCACGGACGGCCCGCGCGGCGTCGCTCGCGGTCACTCCACCTGCTTTCCCTGCTCCATGGCGCGGGGGGCGACCTTCGATGTCGATCTGGAGCGCCGCATCGGCGAGGTCATGAGCATCGAGGCGCGCGCCCAGGGGTGCACGCTCTCCGGCGCGGTCTGCATGAATCTCCTGCGCCACCCGGGATGGGGACGCGCGCAGGAAACCTACGGGGAGGACCCGCACCATCTCGGAGAAATGGGCGCCGCCCTCGCCGTGGGGCTGCAGACCCACAATGTCATCGCCACTGTGAAGCACTTCGCGGTGAACTCCATTGAAAATGTGCGCTTCACGGTCGATGTCCGCTGCGACGATCGCACCATGCGCGAGGTCTACCTTCCCCACTTCAAGCGCGCGATCGACGCCGGCTGCGCCAGCGTGATGAGCGCCTACAACCAGTGGAATGGCGTCTATTGCGGACAGCACCGCGAGCTCCTGACGGACATCCTGCGCGGCGAGTGGGGCTTTGACGGCTTTGTGCATTCGGATTGGATCTACGGGCTGAGGAATGTCTACGCCGCATCCGCCGGGCTGGATGTGGAGAACCCCGAGCCCCTGGTCTTCGGCGACTCGCTTCTGGCCGCCGTCGAGGCCGGCCATATAGAGCCCGGCGTCATCGACACCGCCTGTCGCCGCATTCTGCGCACCCAGTACCGTTTCGCCTGCGCGGAAGACCCGCTCGAGGCCTACACGCCCGACCTGGTCGCCAGGCCCGAGCATGTGGCGGTCGCGCTGGAGGCGGCGCGCAAGTCCGCCGTGCTGCTGAAGAACGACGGAATCCTGCCCTTCGACCCGGCCCGGGTGCGCAAACTCGCCGTACTCGGCCGTCTCGCCGACAAGGAAAACACCGGCGACTTCGGATCGTCGCGCGTCCACCCCGCCTACGTGGTCACCCCGGCGGAGGGTCTGCGCCGTCGTCTGGGAGACGACTCCGTCATCCTGGCGGAGGAAACGGACCTGCCTGCGGTTCGCAAGGCCTGCGCCCAAGCCGACGCCGTCGTCGTGGTTGTCGGCCGCACGCACGAGGACGAAGGCGAGTACATCCCGGGCGGCGGCATCGATCTTGGCCGTATCGACAGCCCCGGCCTCAAGGCGGTGACCCGCGCCCAGTCCACAAACGGCAATGGCCCCGACATCGGCGGAGACCGCGCCGACCTTGACCTGAGCCCTGATCAGGTGGCGCTCATTCGGGAAGCTGCGGCCAGCGGAAAGCCGGTGGTGGTGGTGATCATCGCAGGGTCCGCGGTGATGGTCGAAGACTGGGTCGATACGACGCCGGCCATCCTTCAGACCTTCTACGCCGGCATGGAGGGCGGAACGGCCCTGGCGGAGCTTCTGTTCGGCGACGTCTCCCCCTCAGGGCGCCTGCCCTTCAGCGTTGCGCGGTCGATCGACGACTATCCCTTCTTCGACAGGACGGCCCGCCAGATCGAGTACGGCCCCCTGCACGGATACACCCTTCTGGAACACAAGGGCGTCGCTCCGCGGTTCGGGTTCGGCCACGGCCTCAGCTACGCCGAGTTCCGCTACCGGGCCCTGAAACTGCGCCGCGAGGCGGGCGGAATCGAGGTCCAGGTCAGCGTGCGCAACGCCGGCGACGTGACCGGGGATGAGACCGTCCTGGCCTTTGTCCGGCATCCTCCGGGCGCCCTGGAAGGCCCGGACCGTCTGCTCCGGGCCTTCACCCGGGTGACCCTGGCCCCCGGCGAGCAAAAGACCCTCCGGCTGCACATCCCCCTCGATGCGCTCCGCCAGTGGGACCCGGCGACCCGGGAATGGGTCTTCTTCCCCGGCCCCTACAAGGTCTGCCTCCAGACCCGTCAGGGCGAGCTCATCGAACAGGGCCTGACGCTGGCCCCCGCCACCTGAGCCGCGCCCCGCGTCAAGGGGGCAATGGCTCCGTAATTCCTCCCCCTTCCAGGGGGAGGTGGACCGCGAAGGCGGGCCGGAGGGGGTTTGCGGAGGGGCCGTTGCCCCCTCACCCCGCTCCGCGGGGAGCTCCCCCGCAGGGGAGCAATTGGCTCTGTCATTCCTCCCCATCAGGGGGAGGTGGACCGGGGCAAGGCCCCGGGCCGGAGGGGGTCTCCCGCGGCGCCACCCCTGCCCCTGTAGCGCCCGTCTCGACGGTGACACCCGGATTGCTGGTGGTTCCAGTCGTCCTCGACTGGCGTTTCCGCGCCCGTCACCGCATGTGCGCCGATCGCAACAGGGTCGCGCTCCAGTCCGGTAGCTCCCGCAAAGCCCGGGCGACCGAAACGAGGCTCGAGCCGACTTCGCTCTGGGTCATGTCCCGGGCGGACCGGTGAAACGAAGGACCCTCCGCCACGAAGATGGGATTGAGGAATCCCGCCGCCGGAAACCCTGGCGGCGGCGTATCAACATGCTGGACATGCTCGAACCCCAGCGGCCTGAGCGCACCCAGTCGCCAGCCACACTCCTCCAGCACCTCCCGCCTCACCGCCTCCTCGACGGTCTCACCCGGCTCCAGACGCCCCCCTGGCGTGATGTGGCGATAGCCATCGCGCTCCCGCACCACAACGACGGCCCGGCGCCGCAACACCAGGGCCCGCGCTGACCGGACCAGGGCCACCGGCAGGGCTCGATCCGAGACGTAGGTCCGCGCCACCACAGGTGCGTGGACATAGTTCCCCCTCCGCTCGGCGACGGGCGTCAGGTCGGCCAGCGACGCAGCGAAGGCCTCGGCCTGAGCCATGACTGCAAGCGTCAGGGTCAACGCAGGATCCAGAAGGCGCAGAGGCCGGCGGCGAAGATCCAGTCATAGACCGCACACATGGGCGGGTACCAGGAGGGCATCGCCGTGGAGATCCGGCGGTGGTGGAGAAGATCCCACACCCCGTGCAGCGCATACGCCGCCGGGATCAGCCAGGGGCTCCAGATCAATCCCGCCAACGCAAAGGCCAGGAAGGCCAGGGCCGCCAGCCCCTCTATCGCCAGGATGTGCGCCCGGCCGTCCTGGAGCGCGAAACCGGCGTAGATCCCCGCCACCAGGCCGAGGATGACCGCGGCGAACTGGATCGAGACCGCTTCCGGGAGGACCAGGTGAATCGGCAGGCTGAGGAGGGAGAGCACAGCGCCCGCCATGGCCGGGTGTCGGGTGAGGCCCGCCGCCAGTCTTGAGATCATCCGCGCCTCCTGCGCCGCAGCGCGGGCCGAAGCCCGCCCCTCAGACGTGCAGCGCCCTGCCAAAGGCGTCCAGCGCCGCCTCGTGCATGCCTTCGCTGATCGTCGGGTGCGGGAAGACCGTGGCGAAGAGGTCGGCCTCGGTGGCTTCCAGGGTCATGGCCAGGGCGTAGCCCTGGATCATCTCGGTGACGTCGGCGCCGATCATGTGGGCGCCGACCAGGGCGCCCGTCGCGGCGTCGAACACCGTCTTGACGAAGCCTTCGGTCTGACCCGCCGCGATGGCCTTGCCATTGGCCCGCAAGGGAAAACGGCCGACCTTGACCTCCAGGCCCCTGGCCTTCGCCTGGGCCTCGGTCAGGCCCACCGAGGCGATCTGCGGCGAGGCGTAGGTGCAGCCCGGAATGGGCGCAGTCAGGCCGGAGGGCTTGAGGCCGGCGATGTGCTCGACGCAGTGCACGCCCTCGTGGCTGGCCTTGTGCGCCAGCCAGGGCGGGCCGGCCAGGTCGCCGACGGCCCAGAGGCCGGGAACGCCCGTGAAGCCGTGGGAATCCGTGGCGACGTGGGTCTTCTCGATCGTCACGCCCAGGGCTTCCAGCCCCAGGCCCTCGACATTGCCGACAATGCCCACGGCGACGATGGCGACGTCGGCCTTGAGTGTCTCGGGGGCCCCGCCGGCCTCGACGGTCAGCTCCACCCCCTTGCCGCTGCGGGCGAGGCGCCGGACGGAAGCCCCGGTCCGGAAGGCGATGCCGCGGGCCTGGAAGGCCTTCTGCGCCGCCGCCGAGACCTCTTCATCCTCCACCGGCAGGATGCGCGGCAGGGCCTCGATCACTATGACTTCCGAGCCCAGGGCCCTGAAGAAGCTCGCAAATTCGATCCCGATGGCGCCGGATCCAACCACCAGGAGGGAGGTTGGAACCCGGTCCGGGACCATGGCCTCGCGGTAGGACCAGACGCGCTCGCCGTCAGGAGCCAGGCCCAGGTCCGGCAGGGTCCGCGCCCGGGCGCCCGTGGCCAGGAGGACGTTGGCGGCCTTCAGGACCTGTTCTCCCCCTGCCTTCAGGGCCACCCGGACGAGCGGCGCCGGGGCGCCCGCCTCCAGCCGCGCCTCCCCCTCGATGACCGTGATCTTGTTCTTCTTCATCAGGAAGGCGACGCCGGCGTTCAGCTGGCCCGCCACCTTGCGGGAGCGGGCGACCACGGCGTCGAGATCAAAGCCCAGCTTCTCGGCGCGCAAGCCATAGTCTTCAAGATGTCCAAGGGTTTCAAAGGTTTCCGCCGACTTCAGCAGGGCCTTGGTGGGGATGCAGCCCCAGTTCAGGCAGATCCCGCCCAGTTTGTCGCGCTCCACGATGGCGGTCTTCAGGCCCAGCTGGGCGGCGCGGATGGCGGCCACATAGCCCCCCGGGCCGGCGCCGATGACGACAAGGTCGAAGTCCACGGCGGCCTCCCTAGACGATCATGGTGACGGGCTCTTCGATCAGGGCCCGGAAGGCGGCCAGCCAGCGGGCGCCGATGGCGCCGTCGATGACCCTGTGGTCGCAGGTCAGGGTCACGGTCATGAGGGTGCGAGAGACGACCTGGCCGTCCCGGATCACCGCCCTCGCCTCGCCGGCGCCCACCGACAGGATGGCGCCCTGGGGCGGGTTGATGATCGAGCCGAACTGCCGGATCCCGAACATGCCCAGGTTTGAGATGGAGAAGCTACCGCCCTGGAATTCCTCGGGTTTCAACTTCCGGCTGCGGGCTCGCTCGGCCAGGTTCTTGGCCTCCTGGGCGATGTCCGCGAGGCCCTTCTGCTCGGCCCTGCGGAGGATGGGCGTGATCAGCCCGCCCTCGACCGCCACGGCCATGGAGATGTCGGCGTGCCGGTGCAGGGCGATCCCCTCGGGCGTGAAGGAGGCGTTGGCCTCGGGAACCTGCTTGAGGGCCAGGGCGGCGGCCTTGATGACCAGGTCGTTGACGCTGACCTTGATCCCCCGGGCCTCCAGCAGGCCGTTGATCCGCGTCCTGGCGACCAGCAGGGCGTCGATCTCCACATCAATCGTCAGGGGGAAGTGCGGGATATCCCTCGCACTTTCGGTCAACCGGCGCGCCACCGTGCGACGCATGCCGTCGAGGGGGACCAGGGTGTAGCTGTCGTCCGGATAGCCCAGCTGGGCGAGGGTCGGGGCCGGGACCGACGTCGGCGCAGGGGCCGCAGCGGTCGCCTGGGCGGCGGGTCGCGGGGAGGCCCCGGCCGCCTCGACATCGGCGCGGATGATCCGGCCATGCGGGCCCGAGCCGGTCAGGGTCGACAGGTCCAGCCCCCGCTCAGCCGCCAGCCGGCGCGCCAGAGGCGAGGCGAAGATACGTCCGGAACCCGTTGGCAAGTCGGGCTTTTCCACCGCCGGATCGAGGCTCCGAGGCGCAGGAGCCGCGACGGGCGGGGGCGGCGCCGGCGTCGCCGCGGGAGAACCGCCCTCGCCCGACAGCCGGGCGATGGGCGTATTGACCTTCACCCCCTCGGTCCCCTCGGCGACGAGCAGGGCCTCGACGACGCCCTCGTCCACCGCCTCGACCTCCATGGTCGCCTTGTCGGTCTCGATCTCGGCGACGACATCGCCCGACCGGACGGAATCCCCAACCTTTACAAGCCACTTGGCGAGGATGCCCTCCTCCATGGTCGGGGACAGGGCGGGCATGAGGATGTCGGTCATGGCGCGGCCTCCCGGGACAGGTGGGCCAGGCTGGCGGCGTTGGCCTCCCAGTTGCGGCCGTCGAACTCGGTCAGGTCCATGTCCAGGGCTTCGTCCAGGCAGCGGGCGTTAACCGACCAGCCGTCCGGGTTGGAGCGCGGGCGGTAGAAGCTCTTCACCCCGCAGGTCCGGCAGAACAGGTGCCGGGCGACGCCGGAGTTGAAGGTGTATTCCACCAGCTCGCCCTCGCCCCGGACCAGGCGAAACCGGTTCTCCGGCACGATGAGGTGGATGAAACCGACCTTCGAACACATTGAACAATTGCAGGAATGGGCCTCAGGCCTCTCCGGAAGAGCGACCTCGAAGCGGACCCGGCCGCAATGGCACCCGCCGGTCTTGAAGGCCAGGGCGCTCACCGGTAGCAGACCTTGAGGGCCGCCTCGACGATCCGATCCACTGACGGGAGGGCGAGGGCCTCGAGATTGGCGGCGTACGGCAGGGGCGCGTCGGCCTGGGCGATCCGCAGGGGCGGGGCGTCCAGCCAGTCGAAGGCCTCGGCGGCGACGAGGGCGACGATCTCCGCCCCGACCCCCATGGGCGCCCAGCCTTCCTCGACACTGACGATCCGGTTTGTCCGCTTGACGCTCTCCAGGATGGTGGCGTGGTCCAGGGGCCGCAGGGTCCGAAGATCCACGACCTCCGCCTCAACCCCCTGTTTCGAAAGGGTTTCCGCCGCCTCCAGAGCCAGACCCACCATGCGCGAATGGGCGGTCAGGGTCACGTCCCGGCCTGGCCGGCGGATCAGCGCCTGACCAATCGGTACGGTCCAGTCCGGGTCGTCCGGGACCTCGAACTCCTGGCCGTAGAGCATCTCGTGCTCCAGGAAGACCACCGGATTCGGGTCGCGGATGGCGGCCTTGAGCAGGCCCTTGGCGTCGGCGGCGTCGTAGGGCGCCACCACCTTCAGTCCGGGGACATGGGCGTACCAGGCCGAATAGTCCTGGCTGTGCTGGGCCGCCACCCGGGCCGCCGCGCCATTGGGGCCCCTAAAAACGATGGGACAGGTGATCTGCCCGCCCGACATGTAAAGGGTCTTCGCGGCCGAATTGATAATATGATCAATGGCCTGCATGGCGAAGTTGAACGTCATGAACTCGACGACGGGCCTCAGCCCCGCCATGGCCGCCCCGACGCCGAGGCCCGCGAAGCCGTGCTCGGTGATGGGGGTGTCGATCACCCGCCGGGCGCCGAACTCCTCCAGCAGGCCCCGGCTGACCTTGTAGGCGCCCTGGTACTGGCCGACCTCTTCGCCCATCAGGAAGACCGTCTCGTCCCGGCGCATCTCCTCGGCCATGGCGTCGCGCAGGGCGTCGCGAACGGTCGTCCGGCGTCCCGACACCGTCCCGGCAGGGGGTGGCGAGGGGGCGCCGGAGGGCGCCACGACCGTCGCCACCACAGGGGGGGTGACCGTAGGGACGGCAGGGGGGGGTATGGGGGGGGCAACAGGGGGGGGAGACGGTGTCGCGCCAGCCCCGGCGGAGAGGCGGGCGATCGGTGTGTTGACCTTGACCTCCTCGGTCCCCTCCGGAACCAGGATGGCCTCGATGACGCCTTCGTCGACCGCCTCGACCTCCATGGTCGCCTTGTCGGTCTCGATCTCGGCGATGACGTCGCCCGAGCGGACGGCGTCACCGGCCTTGACGTGCCACTTGGCGAGGGTCCCCTCCTCCATGGTGGGCGAGAGGGCGGGCATGAGGATGTCGGTCATCGCCCCGCCCCTACGTAGATGTCGGTGAAGAGCTCGGAGGGGTCCGGCTCGGGCGAGATCCGGGCGAACTCGGCGGCGTCGGCGACGATGGCGCGGACCTCGGCGTCGATGGCCTTGAGCGCCGCCTCGTCGGCCCAGCCCTTCTCCGTGAGCAGCTCCTGCACATGGTCGATGGGGTCGCGGTTGCGGCGCACCTCTTCGACCTCCTCGCGGGTCCGGTACTTGGCCGGGTCGCTCATGGAGTGGCCGCGATAGCGGTAGGTCTTCATCTCCAGGATGTAGGGCCCCTGCCCCGACCGGGCGTGCTCGGCGGCCCGGGCCGCGGCGTCGCGCACGGCGATCACGTCCATGCCGTCCACCTCCTCGCCGGGGATGCGGAAGGAGGCGCCGCGCCGGTACAGGTGGGTCTCGGAGGAGGACCGCTCGATGGAGGTGCCCATGGCGTACTGGTTGTTCTCGATCACGTAGACGACCGGCAGGCTCCAGAGCTCGGCCATGTTGAAGCTCTCATAGACCTGGCCCTGGTTGGCCGCCCCGTCGCCGAAGAAGGTGAAGGAGACCCCGCCGTTCGACCGGTAGCTGTTGGCCAGGGCCAGCCCCGTGCCCAGACTGACCTGGGCGCCGACAATGCCATGGCCGCCATAGAAGCCGGCCTCGGTGGAGAACATGTGCATGGAGCCGCCCTTGCCGCGAGAGGAGCCCCCCGCCCGGCCGGTCAGCTCGGCCATGACCTCGCGCGGGTCCATGCCGCAGACCAGCATGTGGCCGTGATCGCGATAGCCGGTGATGACCTGGTCGCCCGGCCGGCGCACGGCCTGAATGCCGACGGCGATGGCCTCCTGACCGATGTAGAGGTGGCAGAAGCCACCGATCAGGCCCATGCCGTAGAGCTGGCCGGCGCGCTCCTCGAAGCGGCGGATCAGCAGCATTTCGCGGTACCAGGCCAGGAGCTGGTCGCGGGAAACGCCAGCATCCGTGGCGGCCGGGGCCGCCGGCTTCCGCGTCTTCCGTCCCGCAGCTGGACGCGCCATTCGCTACTCCCCTGAACCGTCCGGACCGGCCGGACGAAGGGCCCCTCAGGACCCGTCGCGGATCACATAGTCCCTCGGATCGGCGAATCCCAGCAGCGCCCGGGCGCGCTCGTCGAGAAGATCGGCGGAAACCGACTCGTCCTTAAGCAGCCGCGCCCGCGTTTCAAGCTCCTGGCGCTGCCGGGTCAGGCTCGCCAGCTGGGCCTGACGGTCCGTGAGGGTCTGGTCGCGCTCGCCCGTCGACAGGATGCCCCGGTCCCCCGTCAGGGCGTGGAAGCCGAAATAGAGGATCAGCAGGCAGAGCGCCGCCGTCGTCCAGTAGGTGCGCAGGGTCTGTAACACCGGGTCACGCGACTCGCAGGTTGATCCGAAAGCTCACCCTGCCCTGCCCGGATTAACTTTGCGTTTCCGGGGTCAGGAAAACCGCCGTGGCGCCCCCTCACCCCGCTCCGCGGGGAGCTCCCCCGCAGGGGAGCAATTAGGCGCTTGTCATTCCTCCACCTCTTGAGGGGGAGGTGGACCGCGCAGCGGGCCGGAGGGGGTCAACCCCGCCTCAGCAAGCCCCCTCAGTCGGCTTCGCCGACAGCTCCCCCGCAGGGGAGCAATGGCGCCGTGGTTCCTCCACCTCTTGAGGGGGAGGTCGGCGGGGGGCCTAGCGAAGCGCCTTCAACGCTGCCCGGCCGGGATAGAGGGCCTGGTCGCCCAGCTCTTCTTCGATGCGCAGCAGCTGGTTGTACTTGGCGGTGCGGTCGGAGCGGGCCAGGGAGCCGGTCTTGATCTGGCCGCAGTTCAGCGCCACGGCCAGGTCGGCGATGGTGGCGTCCTCGGTCTCGCCCGAGCGGTGGCTCATCACCGAGGTGTAGCCGGCGCGGTGGGCCATATCGACGGCGTCGAGGGTCTCCGACAGGGTGCCGATCTGGTTGACCTTGACGAGGATGGAGTTGGCCAGGCCCCCGCGGATGCCGTCGCCCAGGCGGGCCGGGTTGGTCACGAAGAGGTCGTCGCCCACCAGCTGGACCTTGGCGCCCAGCCGGTCGGTCAGGAGCTTCCAGCCGTCGAAGTCGTCCTCGGCGCAGCCGTCCTCGATGGAGACGATGGGGAACTTCGCCACCAGGTCCGCGAGGTAGCCGACCATGCCGGCCGGATCGAAGCGCTTGCCCTCGCCGTGCAGGTGGTAGGCGCCGTCCTGGAAGAACTCGGTGGAGGCCACGTCCAGGCCGAGGTGGAAGTCCTGGCCGGCCGCATAGCCCGCCGCCTCGCCCGAGCGGACGATGAAGGCCAGGGCCTCCTCGGCGGAGGCGATGTTGGGGGCGAAGCCGCCCTCGTCGCCGACATTGGTGTTGTGGCCGGCGGCCTTCAGGCCCGACTTCAGGGCGGCGAAGATCTCGGCGCCCATGCGCAGGGCCTCGGCGAAGCTGTCCACGCCCGTGGGCAGGATCATGAACTCCTGGATGTCGATCGGGTTGTCCGCGTGGGCGCCGCCGTTGATGATGTTCATCATAGGCACCGGCAGGACCCGGGCGCCGACCCCGCCCACATACTTGTAGAGGGGCTGGTCCGCCGAAGTGGCCGAGGCCCGAGCCGCCGCCAGGCTGACGCCCAGGATGGCGTTGGCGCCCAGGCGCGACTTGTTGGCCGTGCCGTCCAGCTCGATCATCCGCGCATCGAGCCGGCGCTGGTCGGCGGCGTCGAAGCCCGCCAGGGCGTCGAAGATCTCGCCATTGACGGCGTCCACCGCCGCCAGCACGCCCTTGCCGCCATAGCGCGACTTGTCGCCGTCGCGCTTCTCCACGGCCTCATGCGCGCCGGTGGAGGCGCCCGAGGGCACGGCCGCCCGGCCGAGGGACCCGTCCTCCAGGACCACGTCCACCTCCACCGTCGGGTTGCCCCGGCTGTCGAGGATCTGGCGGGCGAGGATGTCGACGATCTCGGTCATGGCGAAGGCCCCGGATGGCTGCGGAAATTGCGGCGGAGGCTTAGCCCATCTGTGGGGGGGAACCAAACTTGTTCGTGAGTTCCGGAGCTTTCGCCCCACTCCACTCGACTTTCAAGTGCGGAATCCAGGCGCGAACGGCTTCCTGTGATCGGGGCTCTGGTGGTAGTCGAATGCCTCTGGGCGGACACGCGCCAAGGCGTTTTGGGAGCCGATCTACATGCAACCGGACGAAGTGCGCGAACTCAACCGCGTCGGCTGGAATCGGCGGGTCGACGCGCAGGATATCTGGACACGTCCGGTCTCACCTGAGCGCATCCGCCGGGCCCGGGCCGGCGAATGGTCCGTCGTCCTGACCCCGAACAAGCCGACGCCACGGGAGTGGTTTGGCGACATCGCCAGCAAGGACGTGCTTTGCCTGGCGAGCGGCGGGGGGCAGCAAGGCCCCGTGCTCGCAGCTGCGGGCGCACGGGTGGTGGTGTTTGACGCGTCTTCCTCCCAACTCTCCCGGGACGATGTCGTGGCTCAGCGCGAGGGCCTCTCCCTAACCACCGTGCAAGGCTTCATGCATGACCTCTCCGCCTTCACGGAGGCCCAATTCGACCTCATTTTCCATCCGGTCTCCAACCTCTTTTCGCCGGACATCCTGTCGGTCTGGACCGAGTGTCATCGGGTCTTGAGGCCAGGGGGGATCCTGCTGGCCGGTTTCATGAACCCCATGGTCTATGTCTTCGACACCCAGGCTGAGCCGGGCGACCACATGGTGGTGAAGTTCGCCCTGCCCTATTCCGACGTCGCGGATCGTCCGCCCGAAATGCTGCTTGAGATGATCGAACGGGACCACACGGTGGAGTTCAGCCATACGCTGGAGGAGCAGATCGGCGGGCAACTCGCGGCGGGCTTCGTCCTGACCCACATGTTCGAGGATCGCGACTTAGAAGACCGCGAAAGCGGGCCGACCGGGCGCTCGCGGTACTTCCCGACCTGCATGGCCACCCGGGCCGTGAAAACCTAACCCGCCCGTATAGCCCGGAATCCGGTGACAGGTCAGGTATTCGGGGGACCCTCAGGCTTCAAGTCTCTTGCCGGGGAATTTCGAACCTGCCACCGGATCCCGGTCCAATCCGAGCCGAGCCCCCGATGAGACTGCTCCTGATCCGACATGGCCATTCGCACCACGAGGTGACCAACACTATCGCTGACCTGCGCGGCTGTCAGGGGCTAACGCCGGAAGGCCTGGCTCAGGCTCGCGCCCTCAGTGAGCGGGTGCGTCGTGGGCCTGACGCTGCTGAATGGCCCATCCTGCTGTCCAGCCCAGTGCCCCGGCCCACCAAACCCGCGAGGTGGGGAAATTTGGTCCAGCATTTCCACTACAGGCTGATTGTGCCAAATTGACCTCGAAGGGCAGGCCACTTGGGGAATGTCGGTCAACACTGAGGAACCTTTGAGATGATTAAATTTGGATACACGATCGCCTATGTCGAAAACGTGGATGCCGAGTTGACGTTTTTCGAGAAATCGTTCGGACTGAACAGACGCTTTGTTGATCCGAGTGGCGACTATGGTGAATTGGACACTGGTGACACGGTTCTGGCATTTGCAAATCACGAGCTAGGCAAGTCCAATTTTCCCGCCGGTTATGCCAAGGGCAGCCCCGATCAGCCCATGGGCGTCGAGATTGCAATGGTAACGGATGACGTGGCTACGGCACACCAGTCGGCTCTGAACAATGGCGGCAATGAATTGTGTGGCCCTGTCGAGAAGCCATGGGGCCAAACGGTATCCTACATCTCGTCGCCGTCTGGTGTGCTCTTGGAGATCTGTACGCCCGTCAGCATGGAGTGATGCAGACCGCACAACGCCGGGCGCAACGTGCTTGCCGTCACCCATGCCGGCTTCATCGTCACGGCGTTTTTGAAGCTCCTCGCTATCACAGCTTGGGATCGCGCCTGGCTGGATCCGTCCAACACCGGGATCACCGAATGGCGGTTCGACGACGCCCGTTGGCGCCTCGGGCGCTACAATGACACCAGCCACCTAGGCTAGCTCACCCTGAACACGCCGTCGCTCAGGAAACCGATGTAGCTGTCCAGGCTCCATCGGTGGTTGTCGATCATTTCCGGAAGGTCGTTGAGGGCGAACCAACGCAGCGCCGTGGTCTCTGCGGCGATCCTGGACATGTCGACGCCGCCCAGCGCCTCGTCCTCCAGCTCGACCTCGAACAGCAGGGAGTAACAGTGCAGCACGTCGCCATTGGGGTAGCGGACGATCTCGCGCACCGGATCGGAGGAGAAGCCGAAGCATCGCCAGGCGGCGACCCTCAGGTCGGTTTCCTCGAAGACCTCCCGGCGCAGGCAGTCGAGGATCGACTCCCCGATCAAAGGAGAGCCTGCCGGCAGGGCCCAGACGCCGAAGTCACGGCGGCGATGCAGGAGGACCTCCTCCGCGCCGCTGCGGCGGCGGATGACCGCCCGGGCGCCAGGCGATGCGATCAGGTTGTTCCCCACGAGCGCGCGCATCTGCGGCACATAGGCGTGACCTCGGTCGATGATTTCCGACCCTGCAATGGCGATCTTCATGCGGACTGCCTCCCTGGGGCCCTCACGGGGCCCTGCAGCCTGACACTGCAGGGCCGGCGATGCCAGCGACGAACATGGTCAGCACGCCCGTCTTCGCGCGTGTCCTGAACACCCGACAGTCGGTTACGGCGCTACTCCGCGACCTCTGGGCGGAACAAGCCGCTCATCGCCAAGCTCCCGCAGGCTGCATGTCACTCAGCAGGGCGCACCAATGGTCAGTCGCGTCTTCGTCTGGTTTAGCGTCTCCGGCCAACCGATCTCGGCTCGCTTGGCATCAACCTCAGTTTCACTCTCGATATCAGCGAACCGCCATGCGCCGCCGGTGCAGCGCGCCTGGCTCGCATAGCGCTGCGGTCGCCCTTGGAACATCTCCAAGCGATCATAGAGCATCGCGTATTCCTGCCCTTTCACGGCCCCGGTCCGAACAGCGGGTTCGAGGCGGCTGAGGACGACCTTTTGCAACTCCCGGTCGAACGAGTGCTGGGCGATTAGCCAAGCATCCGTAGCGACGGTCTTGTCCGTGAACCATCCCTGAGGCGGGAGCGCGCTCCGCAAGATCTCAGTGTTCTCCCGATCGACCACGCTGATCTCCGCGAACATCGCCTGCGCTACGAGTCCACGCTCTGCCGGCGGCGTTTCGCTGCGCATCAGGGCGGCGACCCCCTCCCTGAGTTGCCGGTCCAGCGCCGCGGCAGGGCCCAAACGTTGTATCGCAGTGAGGCCTGCTTGAGCCCGTTCCCGTTCGGCGCGAGCAACGGCAGCGGTCGCCTTCCACTTTGTGAGCCAGTTCGAGGCGGCCTCCGATAGCTTGGGAGACGGCGTGGAAGGTTGGGGCACCGGCTGCGCTACAGCCACGCCCAACGTGGCCGGGACACACAGGTTCATGGCGCCAAGCACCCCAAGGAAAGCCGTCGTCGCCACGAAATTTCGACTTGCCATCGAGCTACTCCTGATTGCTGAGGTGACCCCCGTTTCTCATCCAGCCATAACGAGAGTCCTAGGTTGATCTGAGCCTTGGTTGGCTGGTGTTGCAAGAGGCCGGCGCGCGGAGAGGTCAGGGTTCTCAGCGCGCCAGCCGGACTCTCCGGATAGGGTTCGGGCGTAGTCCCGTGGCGTCATCCAGCCGAGCTTGGAGTGCGGTCGTTCCTGGTTGTAGTCGCGCCGCCAGGTCTCCGGCACGGCGCGGGCGTGGGGCAGCGACCGGACCAGCGTCTCGTTCGGCAGTTCGTCGCGCAGCCGGCCGTTGAAGCTCTCGTTGTAGCCGTTCTGCTGGGGCTTGCCTGGCGCGATGTAGCGCCAGCCGACGCCGGTCTCGTCGGCCCAGGCAAGGATGGCGTTGGAGGTGTACTCCGTGCCGTTGTCGCTGACGATCATGTCCGGGCGTGGGGGCTGAGGCCTGGTCCCCCCTGCCCCGGTGCCTCGCCCCCTCAAGAGGTGGAGGAATTAGAGTGCCATGGCTCCCCTGCGGGGGAGCTCTCCGCGGAGCGGGGTGAGGGGGCTTGCGGAGGGGCCGATAACCCCCTCCGGCCCGCTGCGCGGTTCACCTCCCCCTGAAGGTGGAGGAATTACAGAGCCATGGCTCCCCTGCGGGGGAGCTCCCCGCGAAGCGGGGTGAGGGGGCTTGCGGAGGGGCCGATAACCCCCTCCGGCCCGCTGCGCGGTCCACCTCCCCCTCAAGAGGTGGAGGAATTACAGAGCTAATTGCTCCCCTGCGGGGGAGCTCCCCGCGAAGCGGGGTGAGGGGGCTTGCGGAGGGGCCGATAACCCCCTCCCGCCCGCTTCGCGGTCCACCTCCCCCTCAAGAGGGGGAGGAATTGGAGGGAGTCGAGGGCTCGCCCTCACGCTGAACGGGTCCGCGGGCTCTATCCGCTCCGGTCGAGTCCGGGGTTCCGTCTTCTGCAGGGGCGCTGAGGGCGATGCGGTTGCCCTCGCTGCCTTCGATTTCGGCGACATCGCCTTCCTCGCCGACGTGGGTCCTGGGGTAGAGGACGGGGGGGCCGTTTACTTCCAGGCCGCCGCGTTCTCGCGGACGAAGTCGGCGAGGTTGCGCGGCGGGCGCCCGGTGATCGTCTCCACCACGGGCGAGACCCCGGCCGCCCAGCCCTGCTTGATGACGTGGTTGAGGCTCATCAGCCACTCGATCACCTGGGGCGGGGAGCCCATCCGGGTCAGCGAGTCCACCGCCGCCGCTTCCGGAACGTCGACATAGCGGACGTCGCGGCCGATCTGGCGAGCGATCGCGGAGACCATCTGGGCGTCAGTAAGGTTCTCGGGGCCGGTGAGCGTATAGCTCTGACCGGCGTGCGCCGCCGGGTGGGTCAGGACTTCGACGGCCACGTCGGCGATGTCGCGGACATCGATGACGGCCGTCGCGCCGTCGCCCCGCGGGGCATAGAGCGCGCCATCCCGGATGGCGGCGCCATAGAAGTTGACCAGGTTCTGCATGAAGCTGGTCGGCAGCAGCAGGGTGAACGGGATGCCCGAGTTGCGGATCAGGGCGTCGATCTCGCCATGGACCTTTGCAATAGCCGCGGGACTGGCGGCGTCGGCGCCCGCCCCTGACGACCTCACAATGTGCCTGACGCCGGCGGCCTTTGCCGCCGCCACGGCGTTGGCGGCCATGCGCGGCATCTCCGGGACCAGGGGAAAGAGCAGGAACAGGGTGTCGACGCCTTCGAAGGCCCGGCGCAGGGAGGCCGGGTCCAGGAAGTCGCCCTGCGTCTCGCCCGCGCCCGCCGGGGCTCCGCCGGAGGCATGGGTCATGACCGCGAAGTCGGCCTTGCGGGCCTGCAGCCGCTTGACGATTTCGGCGCCGATATTGCCGGCGGCGCCGGTGACGAGAATCCGGTTGGTCATCTGCGTTCTCCTTCGTGAACTGGGGGTGTGTGAATTTGACCAAGGAGACTGTACGGCGCGGCAATCATGGATAAAATCGACATAAATTCGAATTATCTTCAACTCGCAGGAATGAATGAGAAACCTCCACGGGCTGGTGTCCTTCACCGAGGTGGCGACTGCGGGCAGCTTCACAGGCGCCGCCGCCAAGCTGAACCTGACGCCGGCGGCGGTCAGCAAGAACGTCGCCCGGCTTGAGGCGCAGCTGGGCGTCCGGCTGTTCAACCGCTCCACGCGACAGGTGCATCTCACCAAGGAAGGCGAGAGGCTCCGTGAGCGCACGGCGCCGGCGCTCCGGGCCCTGGATGAAGCCGTGTCCGAGATCAGCCAGGCGCGCGGCGGCGCGGTCGGACGGGTCCGGATCTCGGTGGGCGTCTCCTTCGGCCGGCAGTATGTGTTACCTCTGCTGCCCGCGATCACAGCCGCGAACCCGGAGCTGCAGGTCGATGTGAGCCTCGACAATCGTCCGGTCGACATGCTCGCCGAGGGGTTCGACATCGTCATCCGGGGCGGCGTGATCGAGGAGTCGAGCCTGGTGGCGCGGCGCATCGCACGGCTGCCGCTGGTGCTTCTGGCCTCGCCCGAGTATCTGCGCGATCGGGGCGTTCCCGTCGCGCCCGCAGACCTCGCCGGGCATGATCTGCTGGGCGTGCGGCTGCCCGGCGGGGGCGAGATTCCCTGGCGGTTCCGAAGGCCCGGCGGACGCGGTTCGTTCCAGATTCCCCTGAGGGCCCGCCTGTGGCTTTCCGACCCTGAGGCCCTGCTTGGGCTGGCGTGCGATCACGCCGGCATTGCGCAGGCAGGGTTGCACCACGCCATGCCTCACCTGCGCGCCGGGCGGCTGAAAGTGGTGCTCCACGAACAGCACGACGCCAGCGAGCGTGAGATCGTGCTGCACTACCCCCACCGTCTGTACCTGGCGCCGCGGGTGCGGGTGACAGTCGACGCCTTGCTCGCCGGTCTGGCCGGCAACCGGGACCTGCACGCCCGGCCCGACACCTTACCGCAATCGTTACTGGCCTGAGGCCGACGCCGGCCGAGCCCGCGAGTCTCCGGCGGGGTCCACCGCTTGCCGGTCGCACGCAGCCTGCCGGGATAGGAGGCGGCCTGCGGGCCGACCGCCCCCCTGCCCTTATCCTCCCAAGGTCGCGAACGCCGCGCGGTAGAAGGCCCAGTGCCGGTCGCCGAGGGCGGTCAGGACCTGGAGAGGGTCGTGGCCGACGCCAGGCAGGACGATCCAGTCGTGGGGGATGCCAAGGCCCTCGAGGTAAGTGTGGAAGTCCTGGTTGTTCCCGAAGGTCTCGTCGCGATCGCCGATGACGAGGCGCAGGCGGGAGCGGCCAGCGAGGCGGGCGGCGTTCTCCCGGGCGTAGCGGCGGGGGCTGACCGCCTGGAAACCCGCCTGGGAGCCGCCGTAGACTTCACGCAGGAGCTCCTCGGCCTGCGCTTTGCTCGCGCGGGGGGCGGTGGTCAGGAACTCCTGCATCGGCCCGGCGCCCATCATGGAGACGGTGCGGAAAAGCTCTGGATAGCGGAAGCCGAACCGGGCCGCGCCGTAGCCGCCCATGCTGAATCCGTCGAGGAGCCGGCCCTCCGGCGTCGCCAGGGTGCGCCAGTTGGCGTCGATGTAAGGCCGCAGTTCGTGGACGATGATCGTCTCCATCGGCGCCTTGCCGTTCGACCAATCGACGTACATGCCCATGGACAGCCCATTGACGAAGACCACCAGGAAGGGCGGGGCCCTGCGGTCCCGGATGGCCTGGTCGAATTCGGCGCCAAGTTGCGGGATGCCGGAAACACCGCCCCCCGAGCCGTGCAGCCAGTAGACGACGGGAAACCGGCGGTCAGGATCGGCCGCATAGTCGGGCGGGACGTAGATGTGGAAGCTGACCGGGCCGCCCCTCGCCTCGCTTCCCAGGGTGTGGAAGGAGACGCCAGGCCCCTCGGCGGCGGCGGTCACCCACTCCAGACCCGGTTCAACCCGAAGAGACGGCGACCGTGCGATTGCGCCCGGCGCGGCGGCCAGGCCTGACAGGCCGGCGCCCAGGGCGAGCAGGTGTTGTCGACGGTTCATGGGTAAGGTCCTCCAGGATGGCGCCCCCGGAAGCATCAACTGGCCGGAACGGGAATTCCGTCGCCCGGGCGATAGCTGGCGGCGCGCGAGACCGAGCGACGCACGTCCTGCAGCCTGTCGCCGCGACGGGCCGGCGATCGCCCGCCAAACACGGCGGCTGTGTCCCCTTGTCTCGCTACTGAAAAGCGACAATGGTCACGATCCTTATTCAGACACTGAAATCTGGGGCCTCGAAAGATCGACCATGACTGAGATAGTCGCACGGACAGGGCGCTGCTGGCGCGGGGGGCTCCTGAGAGGCGTTGGCAGGCAGGCGCTTTGCAACTTCGCCGGGGCATTGGCGGTTGCTGGCTTCGCGGCCCCCGTTCTGGCGGCGTCTGTGCCGGAAAGGACCGTACTGCCGATTCCCGCAGCCGCCTTCCAGGGGGTCCAGGGCCTGCAACCGAAGGATTCGACCCCGTCGTTCCCTCGGGCCGTTGAGGCGCCCGCCGAGGCTCCAAATGTCCTGCTGATCCTGATGGATGACATCGGCTTCGGCGAGACCAGCACTTTTGGCGGGCCGGTCCCGACACCCAACCTGCAAAGGCTTGCAGACCAGGGCCTACGCTTCAACCGGTTCCACACCACAGCAGTCTGCAGCCCGACCCGCGCCGCCTTCATCACCGGCCGCAACCACCACAGCGCCCACACCGGCGCCGTTACGGAGATGGCGACGGGCTACCCCGGGTACGACACGATGATCGGGCCAGACACGGCGACCATCGGCCAAACCCTAAAGCTCAACGGCTACAACACGGCCTGGTTCGGCAAGAACCACAACGTCGGCGACTGGGAATCCAGCCAGGCGGGTCCCTTTGACAGGTGGCCGACGGGCCTAGGGTTCGAGAAATTCTACGGCTTCATCGGCGGCGTCGCCAACAACTGGCGACCGGCGCTCTTCGACGGAACAACCCCGATCGAACCTTATCTCGGCAACCCGAACTACAACCTCGACTTCGATCTTGCGGATCAGGCAATCGCCTGGGTGCAGACGCAGAAGACCATGGCGCCCGACAAGCCCTTCTTCATGTACTACGCCACCGCCGCAGGCCATGCACCGCAGCAGGCCACGCCCGAATGGATCGCCAGGTTCAAGGGCCAGTTCGACCAGGGCTGGGACAAGGTCCGAGAGGAAACCTTCGCTCGACAGAAGGCGATGGGGATCATTCCTTCGGACGCCCGTCTGACCCCAAGACCGGCGGCCATGCCCAGCTGGGACTCGGCCAGTCCGCGGGAGAAGAAGGTCTATGCGGCGATGATGGAGCTTGCAGCCGCACACGTTGCGCAAGCTGACTACAACATCGGCCGGGTCCTCTCAGCCATCGACGACATGGGCCAGACCGACAATACGTTGGTCATCTTCGTGGTGGGTGACAATGGCGCCAGCGGTGAGGGTTCGCTGAGGGGCGCATTCAATGACATGAACATTGTCGCGCAAAGCCAGGAAAGTCTCGACTATGTCGAGAGCCGCCTGCCCGATTTCGGGACCTGGAAATCCTCCAACCTTTATCCGGTCCCCTGGGGGTGGGCGATGAACACCCCGTTCCAGTGGACCAAGCAGGTGGCCAGTCATTTCGGTGGCACGCGGAACGGAATGGTCGTGTCCTGGCCCAAAGGCATCAAGGCCAGGGGCGAGATCCGTACTCAGTTCCACCATGTCATCGACGTTGTGCCTACGGTGCTGGAGGCGGCGAATCTGCCGCAGCCGGTGCGCGTCAACGGCGTCGACCAGCGTCCAATCGAAGGCACGAGCATGCTGTATGCCTTTGCAGACCCGAAGGCGCCGGGACGCCGCACGACCCAGTACTTCGAGATCTTCGGTAACTCCGGAATCTACCACGATGGCTGGTTCGCCTCGACAACGCCCACGCGGTTGCCCTGGAGCGGGGTCGGCAACGACATGAACGTGCTGACGACGAAGTGGGAACTCTACAACATCGACAAGGACTTCTCACAGGCCAATGACCTTGCCGCGAAGAACCCCGAGAAGCTCCGGGAGATGCAGACCCGCTTCTATGTGGAAGCCGCAAGGTACAATGTTCTGCCTATCCAGACCTCAGCCGCAGAGCGGTTCGGCGAGGGCATCCGACCCAGCCTGACCGGGGATCGCAAGAGATTCACCTACATGGCGGGCATGACCCGTATCCCTGAAGGCGCCGCACCCAACATCAAGAACCGAAGCTGGGGACTCAGCACCGAGGTCGAGGTCATCGGCAATGACAATGGTGTGATCGCCACCCAGGGCGGACTGTTCGGGGGATGGGGCTTGTACTTCGAGAACGGCCGCCCTGTCTTCAGCTATACCTTCGCTGATGGGTCTAACTTCCGCGCCGTCGCCAAGGACCCGCTGACGACCGGGAAGCACAAGCTCTCCGTGGACGTTGTGCCGGAAGGGGCGGGCATGGGAAAGCCCGCTACAGCTACCCTCAAGGTGGATGGAGCGCCGGTCGGGACGGTCCGGGTCGAGAAGACGATCCCGTTCCGATTCTCGACCGAGGAGACGCTGGATTTTGGCCAAGATACGGGAACCCCGGTCGATCTGAGCTATGACGTACCGGCTAGATTCACGGGAAAGCTCGGAAAGATCGTGATGGAACTCAAATGAGATACAGCCGGTACTCGGGCGACCTCCGGGGTCGGCGCGTTGCGGTGAACAAGGTCCAAAGGGCCCCCGCTTGACTTCCCCCGGGGCGGTCCCCTCCTCTGCTCGCCAGATTTCAGACGCCGGGAGGAACCGCATGCTGCTCGTGGACATCAAGGACCAGGTCGCCCTGGTCACCCTGAACCGGCCTGAGGCCATGAACGCCCTGAGCCGGGCCCTGCGGGCCGAGCTGCACGCGACCCTGAAGCGGCTGGACGCCGACCCGGCGGTGAAGGTGATCGTCCTGACCGGCGCGGGCGAGAGGGCCTTCACGGCGGGCCTGGACCTGAAGGAGCTGGGCAGCGACCCGAACGGGCTGAGGGCGGCGAACGCCACCGAGCCCTCGGAGAACCCGGCCTGGGCGGTGATCGCCTGCCGCAAGCCGGTGATCGGCGCCATCAACGGGGTGGCCATCACCGGCGGCTTCGAGGTGGCCCTGGCCTGCGACGTGCTGATCGCCTCCACCAAGGCCCGGTTCGCCGACACCCACGCCCGGGTGGGCATCACGCCGGGATGGGGCCTCTCCCAGAAGCTGTCGCGCCTGATCGGACCCTACCGGGCCAAGGAGCTCTCCCTTTCCGGCAACTTCCTGGACGCCCGGACGGCGGAGGCCTGGGGGCTGGTCAACCGGGTGGTGGCGCCGGAGGAACTGGTGCCTGTAGCCCTGCAGCTGGCCGCCGACATGGCGAGCATCGATCTCGACATGCTCATCACCTACAAGGCCATGATCGACGACGGCTACGAGACCACCCTGCGCCAGGGCCTGGAGCTGGAGCAGGCGCGCTCGACGGCCCACAACCGGCATGTGACCCCGGAGTCCGTGGAAGCCCGCCGCGCCGGCATCCAGGCGCGGGGGCGGACGCAGTAAGGACGGCGCCTCGGGAGACCCCCTCCGGCCCGCTTCGCGGTCCACCTCCCCCTGAAGGTGGAGGAATTGGGGAGCCATTGCTCCCCCGCGGGGGAGCTGTCGGCGAAGCGGGGTGAGGGGGCGCAACGGCGGCTCGATCGCCCGAAGATTCCGTCGCTTCGTAGAGCCCTCGTCTTCCTTGGGCGCGATGACCTGGCGGCCCCTGGACATGCCGGTCTTCAGGTTGATGTGGTGCGGGCGCTTGAGTTCGCCGGTTTCCCTGTCCTCGACATAGTTGTTGGCCCCCAGGGCGTGAGGCGTTGAGACCTTCACGGGCTCAGACCTCGGCCTTGCGATCAGGGTTGCTGGGAATACGGGCGCATTCGCCGCCCTCGACCCTGCACCTGCATGGGCTTCAGTCTGCGTCTCTGCGCTGTGTGATCCATTCCGCGACCTCTACGCCAATGCGCTCGCCGTGGTCTTCCTGCAGATAGTGCACACCCTGGCCCAATGGAATCGTTCGGCAATTCGTGAGGTTACGCTCGTACCACCCCGCCCGATCGCGGGAGATCAAAGCACCGGACTCCGCCCAGAAAAACAGTTTCGGCAGATCTGTCGTCAGCAACCAGTCGTGATAGGCGCTCGCCATGGCGTAGACGTCGGAAGGCTGTCCGGCCACTGGCAGTTCATTGGGAAAGCGCCAGATCGGCTCGCGACTGGCCGGATCCGAAAACGGGCGTCGATATTCGGCCATGTCTTCCTCACTCAACGGGTGGGCGAGCCCACCCGGCAGGACGTTTTCGACGAAGCCGTTCTGTTCAATGATAAACCTGCGCCCGTCGACCGGGTCCTGAAGCAATTTGAACAGGTTCTGACTGGCGGGACTGAGGTCCAGCCAAGTCGGGAAGGGCCATACAAATTCCATGAACGCCAGGCCGCGCACCCGGCTCTCATGGCGGCGAGCCCAGTCAAAGCCGAGCGCTGAGCCCCAGTCATGCAGGACAAGGGTCACATCTTGCAGATCAAGCGCGTCGAAAAATCTCTCGATGTAGCGCTGATGCTCGACAATCCGCAGGGCATCGGCAGGCTTGTCCGAGTCGCCGAAGCCCATCAGGTCCGGCGCAATGCACCGCGCCACCTTGGACAACGGCGTGATCGTGTGGCGCCAGAGAAACGACGAGGTTGGATTGCCATGCAGCAAGACCACGCAGGGGCCCGATCCGACATCTACGTAAGCCATGTCGGATCCGGCCAGGGAGACCCGCTTCTTCTCGATCCAGCCCATCTCACATCGCCGGCAAGGTTGAGGTGAAGGCGGGCATTTCCATCGCACGGGCGCTCAGGGCCGCAAGTTTCGGGTAACGCGTCATGTCCACCGCTTCCCGAAGCACAAACTGCGCAGTCTGGATGGCTACGACCGAAGCGATATCGGCATGGTTGGGCTGGTGGCCGCCGAACCAGCCGTCGTGCGCGGCGGCTTCAAGCAGCTCGAGACCGGCCAGGGTTTGCCCCACGGCATCGACCCGGTCGAGCGCGGGGGCGCCAGGTGTCTCCTTGGCGAATTCGTAATAGACCGCGCCCGCCTTCTCGATTGTGGCGAGCGCCACAGAAACGATCTGCAAGGCGTCCCGGCGATCTCTTCCGGAAGAGGGCAGCAAGGCGCGATCCGGGCCGACCCTTTCGTCCAGGTAGTCGGCAATAGCGGACGAGTCGATGAGCGTCTCGCCATCCTCGAGAACGAGGATCGGAACCTTTCCCATCGGATTGAAGGACTTGACCCGCTCCTTCTCCTCGAACGCATGCAGCGCGTTGTGCCGAAAGTCGATGCCGAGCAGGTTGAGGGTGATGCCAACGCGGCGTGTGAATGGTGAAAACCAGGGTCCGACGAGTTCCATCTCGGAATCTCCGTTGATCAGAAGGCTTCTTTGAAGGGGCGCAAGTCGAGTTCGTGGGTCCACGCACTCGGGTGTTGCAGGTGAATCTGCCAATAGGCTTCGGCGATCGCATTGATGTTGAGGACCCCATCGGCGCCCTTTGACCCCATGAATTCGGCGAAGTGGGTCCGCAGCCGCTCTCCGTCGATCCCGCCGTCAATGATGATGTGGGCGATGTGCAGGCCTTGCGGCCCGAACTCGCGCGCCATGGATTGGGCAACCATGCGAAGGCCGGCCTTGCTTGCGGCGAAATGCGCAAACCCTGCCGAGCCGCGCAGGGAACCGGAGGCGCCTGTGAAGAGAATAGTTCCTCGTCCGAGAGGCGACATACGCTTCGCCGCTTCGCGTCCCACCAGGAACCCCCCGAAGCAGTTCATTCGCCAGAAGGCCTCGAAAGTGTCGCTACCGATCTCCAGGAACCGCATCGGCGCGTTGTTTCCGGCGTTGAACGCCACCAGATCGGCCGGGGCGCCGTCTTCATCATCGCGCATGGCGATGTCCATGAGGGCCTGAACGTCTTGCTCGTTGGCGGCGTCCGTGATCACTGCGGTTGCGGCGCCGCCGGACTGGCGGATGGCGTCCACGACCGCATCGATACGGGCTTGGGTCCGACCTGCGACGAGAACATGGTGACCGCCCTGAGCGAACCTCCGGGCCAGGCCGCTGCCGAGGCCCTCCAGCGCGCCGACGCCGACCACCACGGCTTTTCTGGGTTTCTCCGCCATTACACGGGCTCCTTGTCCTGTCGGCGTCCACTCTGAAACAGCGTCACCTCGATGATGCGCCGGAAGCGCTTGAGCGGCTCGTCGGATCGTTCGACCTTCATGCGCAGAATTGCGCCGTGCCAGCCCGCGAGCAGGAACTCAGCCACCTCTTCGGGCGATAGGTCGTCTCGCAATTCCCCACTGCGTTGCGCATCGACGACGACGGCGAGAAAAGGCCTAAGCCAGTCGGCGAAGATGCCCTGAAGGCGTGTGCGGATCAGCTCGCTGTAGCCCGAAACCTCCAGTCCGAGGTTGCCGATAAGGCAGCCGTATCGCCAACCCGATACGCTCATCAGGTCGGTGATCACATCTAGGTAGGCATCCAGTCGCTGAAGGGGAGCCATGTTAGGTGACTCCAGCGTTTGCGCCATCACATGCTGAATAGACGCGAAGTACCGGTCGAGGACCTCCACCGCGTAATCTTCTTTGGATCGGAAATGATTTGTAAAACTGCCTAGAGGGACTCCGGCTGCTGATGCGATATCCCGCACACTAGCGTTCGAAAACCCCCGACACATCAGGGTTTCTACACCAGTCTCGATCAGCTGTTCGCGGTTTGAGGGTCTGCTCATATGGCAATATGTACGTACGTATTACTCCGATGTCAACCTCTCCCTTCTCATGGGAACCAAGACGCCGCCCCGGGCTCCGCGCTCCCCCTCTCTGGGAAGTCTCAACCCCCGATGCGGGCGACGCATCAGCTGCGACTGCGCCGCTTGAAAACGATGGAAACGCTGCTCGTCGGCGTGACGACGGAACAGAGCGGTCCCCTCCTCTTCCGCGGACAACCAGACGCCGGGGAGGAACCGCCTCGACACGCACATCACCTACAAGGCGATGATCGACGACGGCTACGAGGCGACGCTTCGCCAGGGCCTGGATCTGGAGCTGGAGCAGGCGCGGTCGACGGCCCAAAACCGGCATGTGACCCCGGAGGCTGTGGAAGCCCGCCGCGCCGGCATCCAGGCGCGGGGGCGGACGCAGTAAGAACGGCGGCTCGGGAGACCCCCTCCGACCCGCTTCGCGGTCCACTTCCCCCTGGAAGGTGGAGGAATTGGGGAGCCATTGCTCCCCCGCGGGGGAGCTCCCCGCGAAGCGGGGTGAGGGGGCGCAACGGCGGCTCGACCGCCCGGGAATCAGAAAGGGCGCGGGGCCCTTCGGCGCCGCGCCCGAAAATTCCGTCGCTCCGGAAGGACCTAGTCTTCCTTCGGCGTGATGACCTGGCGGCCCTTGTACATGCCGGTCTTCAGGTCGATGTGGTGCGGACGCTTCAGCTCGCCGGTTTCCTTGTCCTCGACGTAGCTGTTGGCCCCCAGGGCGTGATGCGAGCGGCGCATGTTGCGGCGCGAGGGGGAGGTTTTTCGCTTCGGAACGGCCACGGGAGACTCTCTCTGGCGGACAGGGGAAGGACGGCTGCGGAAACCGGAGCGCGTCGGGGTGCGCGCTTATGCCCCAATCGTGTGGGGGATTCAAGCCGGGCCGGACGGCCGGCGCGTCTCCCGGACCTAACCTGTAGGCGCCCCAAGGAAAATCGACGCGCTTGTTCTCCACCAAGGGTCGGGTACCGTTGGCGGCATCGCGCAGTGGGCTGACAGAAAGAACCTGGAGATGACATCCTCCCTGACCGTCCGGGCGAACGAAGGCGTGGCGTTTGAGGATGGACCTGACCATGGCCGCATCCTGGTCTTCGGGCGTGAAACGGAAGGCCGCTATGGATTGATGGAGCTGACGCTGGCGCCGCCACTGGCCCATGTCGGGGACGCGCCGCTGAAGCTGGGGCCACATCGTCACGACCACATCGAGGAGACCTTCCTGGTCCAGTCCGGAAGGCTTCGCTTCCTGCTGGGCGAGGCGGTCTTCGATCTCAACGCCGGGGATTTCGTGCGCGTGCCGCCTGGTGTGCGCCACGGCCTGGCCAATACCGGCGACGCGCCGGTCAGGCTGCTGGTCAGCTTCGTTCCGGGGGGGTTCGAAGAGCTGTTCCTGACCTACCGGAGCGATCAGGAGCCGCCACCACCGCCGAACGGCTTCATTGAGGCGGCGAGGCGGGACTTCGCCTCAGAGTTCGAAGACGATTGAGGGGTTCGCCCCTCACCCCTGACACCCGGACTCAGACCAGCCGGCTGCGCTCCTTGGCGGCGCCGATGAAGCTGGTGAAGAGGGGGTGGGGGTCGAAGGGACGGCTTTTCAGCTCCGGATGGAACTGGACGCCGACGAACCAAGGATGGTCGGCGCGCTCGCAGATCTCGGGCAGGACGCCGTCGGGGGACAGGCCGGTGAAGGACAGGCCCGTCGCCTCGATGGCCTCCCGATAGCGGATATTGACCTCGTAGCGGTGGCGGTGGCGCTCGCTGATGTGCTCCGAGCCATAGATCGCCGCCACGCGGGACCCCGGCGTCAGCACCGCCTCGTAGGCGCCCAGGCGCATGGTGCCGCCCAGGTCATCGCCCTCCCCGCGGGTCTCGCGCGCATTGCCGCGGGTCCACTCGGTCATCAGGCCCACCACGGGCTGGGCGCTCGGGCCGAACTCGGTGGAGGAGGCCTCGGTCAGGCCGGCCAGGTTCCGGGCCGCTTCGATCATGGCCATCTGCATGCCGAAGCAGATGCCGAAATAGGGAATCTGGTGCACCCGGGCGAACTGGATGGCGCGGATCATGCCCACCGCCCCGCGTTCGCCAAAGGCGCCGGGGACCAGCACGCCGTGCACACCGGCCAGACGCTCGCCGATCAGGGCCTCGTCACGCTCGAAGGCCTCGCCCTCGATCCAGTCCAGGCGCACGCGGACATTGCTGGCCAGGCCGCCGTGGACCAGGGCCTCGACCAGCGACTTGTAGGCGTCGGTCAGGCCCGTGTACTTGCCGACGATGGCGATGGTGACCTCGCCGTCAGGATGGGCCAGGCGGTCGGACACCCTTTGCCAGCCGGACAGGTCGGGCTCGGGCGCGGTGCCCAGGAGACCGAAGACGTCCAGGACTTCCCGGTCCAGGCCTTGCGCGTGGTAGTCGAGGGGCACGGCGTAGATGTTGGGCGAGTCCATCGCCTGGATGACCGCGCCTTCCCGGACATTGCAGAACTGGCCGATCTTGCGGCGCTCGGCGGGCGGGATGGGCTGCTCGCAGCGGCAGAGTAGGATGTCGGGCTGGATGCCGATGGACCGCAGCTCCTTGACGGAGTGCTGGGTCGGCTTGGTCTTCATCTCGCCCGCCGTCTTTACATACGGCAGCAGGGTGAGGTGAATGTAGCAGGCCATGCCTCGGGGCAGCTCCTGGCCGAGCTGGCGGATGGCCTCGAAGAAGGGCAGGCCCTCGATGTCGCCCACCGTGCCGCCGATCTCCACGAGGACGAAGTCGACGCCCTCGCCCGGGTCGGACAGGACGAACGACTTGATCTCGTCGGTGACGTGCGGGATCACCTGGACCGTCGCGCCGAGATAGTCCCCTCGCCGCTCCTTCTCGATGATGGTCTTGTAGATCTGGCCGGTGGTGATGTTGTCGCCCCGGGCGGCGTTGACGCCGGTGAAGCGCTCGTAGTGGCCCAGATCGAGGTCGGTCTCGGCCCCGTCCTCGGTCACGAAGACCTCGCCGTGCTGATAGGGGCTCATCGTGCCCGGGTCGACGTTGAGATAGGGGTCGAGCTTGCGAAGGCGCACCCGGTAGCCACGCGCCTGAAGGAGCGCGCCGAGGGCGGCGGAGGCGAGACCTTTTCCCAGGGAGGAGACCACGCCGCCGGTGATGAAGATGTACCGGGTCATGGGGCTCCAGTTAGCCGCGATTCGCCGGCGCTTGCAGACCGGAGATGCGTCTCACCTGTGGACGAGCGTCACTTGCCGCCGTTGGGCGCCGGTGCGGGCGCGGGCTGAGAGGGCGGCGCCTGACCGGACGACGGGGCCGGAGCGCCGACGAAGGGGTCGGCCAGGCTGGGCCGCGGCGCCTCGAAGGGCGCCGGGGCTGCGCCCGGGGCGGGCGCGGCGGGCGCCTGCTGCTCCTGTTGCCGCTTGAGCGCCTCGGGCGACAGGCTCTCCACCTTGACACGGTCGACCACGGAGGTGTCCGCGCGTTCGCGCCCGATCAGCAGAGTCAGGGCCAGGCTGAGGATGAAGAAGGCCGTTCCCAGACCCCAGGTCAGCCGGGTCAGGAGGTCGCCGGCGCCGCGGGCGGTCATGAAACCGGTGGGCCCGCCGCCCATACCCAGGGCGCCGCCCTCGGAACGCTGGACCAGGACGACGACCGTCAGGCCGACGCCGACGATGATTTGGAGGGTGAGCAGGAGCCCGAGCATGGAGGAACCGCAGGAACTGGCCGCTGTCCGGCCGGGAGAGCGGCTCATCTAACATCGGAGGGGACGGGTTTCCAGTCCGGCGAGGCGAAACCTGCGCCCGACCGTCCCGGCTCAGGCGCCGGCGATGATGCCCAGGAAGTCTGACGCCTTCAGTGACGCACCGCCGACCAGGGCGCCGCCGACCTCGGCCGCAGCGAGGATCTCCGCCGCATTGGCGGGCTTGACCGAGCCGCCGTAGAGGATCGGCGCCCGGGCCCCGGCGTCGCCCAGGACGGCGACCAGTTCGGCCCGAATGGCGGCGTGAATCTCGGCGATCTGGTCCGTGGTGGGGGTCAGCCCCGTGCCGATGGCCCAGACCGGTTCGTAGGCGACGGCGAAGGGCCGCCCGGCGAGGGCGGCCGGCAGGGACCCCCGGACCTGACCGGTGACGACGGCGATGGCGCGGCCCGCCTCGCGTTCTGCAAGGGTCTCGCCCACGCAGACAATGGGCTCCAGGCCCGCCCGGAGGGCCGCCTCGACCTTG
Source organism: Phenylobacterium sp. (assembly GCA_020401865.1). Classification (GTDB taxonomy): domain Bacteria; phylum Pseudomonadota; class Alphaproteobacteria; order Caulobacterales; family Caulobacteraceae; genus Phenylobacterium. Next base: position 251,212 of record JADCAS010000005.1, read on the forward strand.
GCGGCGACCAGGGCGTCGGTCTCTCCGAAGCCCGCGCGGCGCTCAGAGTGCCCGAGGATGACGAGGGTGGCGCCGGCGTCGGCCAGCATCTCGGCGGAGACATCCCCCGTGAAGGCCCCGGAAGCCTCGGCCCGGCAGTCCTGACCGCCGACCGCGACAAGGGTCCCGGCAAGGGTCCGGGACATGCGCTCGACAAGGGTGGCGGGTGGACAGATTCCGACGCGGACGGCGGCGTCGCCAAGGCCCGCGGCGACGGCCTCCGCCTCAACGAGGTCCGCGCTCAGCCCGTTCATCTTCCAGTTGCCCACGATCAGCTTCTGCATGCTGGCTCTCCCTTCGCCGGCTTCCGACGCCACCCGCCGGCGGATACGACACGGCGAGGCGGCTGTCACCCGACGGATGACCGCCGCCGGCCGCTTGCCCCCTTGCGGGCCAACCCTCTATACCCGGCGCTGAAACGCGCCCGGTTTGCGGGCCTGGAAGGATTTCATGCTCGCCCACATCCGCGCCTTCGCAAAGTCCTGGGTCGCCGCCGTCCTGATCGGCCTCCTGATCCTGAGCTTCGCGGTCTTCGGCGTCAGTGACGTCTTCAAGACCCGGGCCCAGAACGAGGTGGTCCACGCCGGGAACCGGAGCGTCACGACCGAGGAGTTTCGCGCCGAGTTCGACCGGGCCAAGCAGAACCTCGAGCAGCAGAACGGCCAGCAGATCAGCAACGAATTGGCGGTGGAGAACCGCTTCGATGCGCGGGTCCTGGAGATGCTGGCCGACCGCGAGGCCATGGCCGCGCTGATCGAAAAGATCGGCCTGCGGCCAGCCGACGCCCTGATCACCCGGGAGATCCAGAAGATCCCGGCCTTCTTCGACCAGGTGTCAGGCCGCTTCGACAAGCGTCTCTACGAGGAGGCCCTGGCGCGCAACAAGCTGACGGCGCCGCAGTTCGAGCAGAGCGTCCGCGACGAGATCGCCCAGTCCCACCTGGCCGCCGGTCTGGTGGACGGCCTGCGCCCGCCCCGGGCCTTTGGCGCCCTGGCGGTCGTATTCGCCCAGGAATCCCGCGACCTGGCGGTGTTCAATGTCGGACCCGGCGCGGTCGAGGCGCCCAAGCCGCCGACCGACGCCCAGCTGACCGAGTTCATGAAGGCCAACGCCGAGCGCCTGATGCGGCCGGAGTTCCGCATCCTGAGCGTGGTGCGGTTCAGCTCCGCCCAGGTGGCCGGAAGGGTGACGGTCTCCGAAGCCGATATCCGCAAGCAGTTTGATTTCAGGAAGGACTCCCTCAACCAGCCGGAGACCCGCTCTCTCGTGCAGATTCCGGCCCGTGACGCCGGGACGGCGCGGTCCGTGGCCGACCGGCTGGCGAAGGGCGAGGACCCGGCCGCGGTCGCCCGCTCGGCGGGCGTCGAGCCGGTATTCTACGTCGACAAGCCCCGAACGGCGGTGGTGGACGCCAAGGCCGGAGAGGCCGCCTTCGCCATGGCTCGGGGTGAGGTCCGGACGGTCCAGGGCGACCTCGGTCTGGCGGTCATCAGGGTGACCGGAATCACCCCTGGCAGGATCGTCACCCTCGAGGAGATCCGGCCGATGCTGGAGGCCGAAGCGCGCAAGACCGCTGCGGCCGAGAAGGTCTACGAGATCAGCCAGGCCTATGACGACGCCCACGCCGGCGGCGCCAACCTGGACGAGGCCGCCGCCAAGGCGGGCGTGCCGGTGATCACCCTGGGCCCAGTGGCCGAACAGGGCTTTGACCCCACCGGCAAGCCGGTTGCGGGCTTGTCCGCCAAGCTGGTGCAGACCGCCTTCCGTCTGCCTGAGGGCGGGGAAAGCCAGATCGAGGAGGAGAGCCCGGGAGAGTCCTATGCAGTGCGGGTCGACAAGGTGATCCCAAGGACCCTTCCCCCCCTGGCCGAGGTGCGCCAGCCGCTCGCGCAGGCATGGATGAACCAGGAGATGGCCAAGCGGCTGCGCGCAAAGGCCGAGTCCCTTGCCGAGCGGGTGCGCAAGGGCGAGAGCCTGGACACGGTCGCCGCCTCCATCGGCGCCAAGCCCGGGCGCGTGGCCGGCCTGACCCGCCAGGGCGCGGCGCAGGGCGGTCCCCTGTCTCAGGAGGGCTTTGCAGAGGCCTTCGGAGCCGCAAAGGGCGGGGTCTTCCTGGCGGCCAACCCGACCGCCTTCGCCATCACTATCGGGCGGGTCGAGGCGATCTCACCCCCCTCCGCTGCGGAGAACGCCCGTTCTGTGGAACAGGTCCGGCCGCAGCTGGGCATGACCCTGTTCAGCGAGATCGGCGCCCAGATGCCGCGCTATGCGCGCGCGGCGCTGAAGGTGCGGACCGCACCGGACCTTGCCCGCCAGTCCCTCGGGATCGAGACGCCCAAGGCCGGGAATGAGGCGTCCGGCAAGTGACCCTCGAGCCTGGCTTCCAGACCTTTTCCGGGATCTACGAGGCCGGTCGCGCCCAGGTGGTCTGGACCCGGCTGATCGATGACCTGGAGACTCCCGTCTCAGCCTACCTGAAGATCGGAAACGGCCGGCCCTACGCCTTCCTTTTCGAAAGCGTCGAGGGCGGCGCCTGGCGGGGCCGGTACTCGGTGATCGCCCTGAATCCCGACCTGGTCTGGCGCTGCCGGGGGGATGTCGCCGAGATCGCCGAAGGTGAAGACATCGCGGGCGGGCGGTTCACGACCCAGCCGGGCGGCGCCCTGGACTCCCTGCGCGACCTTGTGGCCGCTTCGCGGCTTGATCTGCCCCCTGGCCTGCCGCCCATGGCGGCCGGCGTCTTCGGCGCCTTGGGCTACGATATGGTGCGGCTCGTCGAGCGCCTGCCTAAGGTCAACCCGGACACCATGGGCCTGCCAGATGCGGTGATGATCCGCCCCTCCGTGGTGGCGGTGTTCGACGGCATCGCCCAGGAGATTCTGCTGGCGACCACTGTTCGGCCCTCGGCGCTGACGGCGGAGGGGGCCTGGGCCGCCGCCCGCGCCCGCCTGGAGGCCGTACGCCTCGACCTGATCGCCCCCGCGCCCCCGCCAGCCGGCGGGACGAGCCCGGAGCCCGACCGCTTCACCACCCCGGTGAGCCGCGAGGACTACCGGACCATCGTCGATCGGGCGAAGGCCTACATCGCCGCCGGGGACATCTTCCAGGTGGTGCCCAGCCACAGGTTCCGGGCGCCCTTTCCGCACGATCCCTTCGCCCTGTATCGTTCGCTGCGGCGGACCAACCCCTCGCCCTTCCTGTTCTACCTGAACTTCGGTGACTTCCAGCTGGCGGGTTCCTCGCCGGAGATCCTCGTCCGGCTGCGGGACGGCAAGATCACCATCCGCCCGATCGCCGGGACGCGGCCCCGGGGCGCGACCCCCGAGGAGGACCTGGCCCTGGAGGCCGAACTGCTGGCTGATCCGAAGGAGCGGGCCGAGCACCTGATGCTGCTGGACCTGGGCCGCAACGACGTCGGCCGGGTCGCGATGCTGAACGCCGCCGGCGCCAATGCGCCCTCGCCCCGGGCGGCGGGGCCCCACGTGCGGGTCACGGCCAGCTTCTTCGTGGAACGCTACAGCCACGTCATGCACCTGGTCTCGAATGTCGAGGGCGATGCGCCGGAGGGGCTGGACCCGGTCGACGTGCTGATGGCCGCCCTGCCCGCCGGGACCCTTTCGGGAGCCCCCAAGGTGCGGGCTATGGAGATCATCGACGAACTGGAGATCGAGAAGCGCGGCGTCGCCTACGCCGGGGCCGCGGGCTATTTCGGCGCCGACGGGTCGGTGGACACCTGCATCGTCCTGCGCACCGCCTGCTTCAAGGACGGGATCATGCACATCCAGGCGGGCGGCGGCGTGGTGGCCGACAGCGACGCCGACGCCGAGTATGACGAAACCCTGCACAAGGCCCGCGCCCTGCGGCGGGCCGCAGAGGAAGCCTGGCGCTTCGTCTGACCCCTGACCGCGACTCTTCAGGGCCCCGGGGCGAGGATGACCGCCGCAGCCAGGGCCAAAGCGGTCGCTGCGGCGAAGGCGGCGGCGGCGAGGGCCGCCCAGGCGCCGTCGGTTCGCTGCGGGCTCTCGAGCAGGGCCTTGGCCCTGGCCATCTCGTCGGGGCTGATCGCCCCCCGCGGGGAATCATCTTCAACCATGCCCAAGCCTCACTCGGGACACGCCCCGTGACAATCGGGCTTTCCCTCTCGCGCCGGTTTCAATAGGGACAGGGCCATGATCCTGGTGATCGATAACTACGACAGCTTCACCTACAACCTGGTTCACTACCTGAACGAACTGGGGGCGGAGACGCGCGTCCACCGCAATGACGATCTGAGCGTCGAGGCGGCCCTGGGGCTTCGGCCCGACGCGGTCCTCCTGTCCCCGGGCCCCTGTTCGCCGGACGAGGCCGGGATCTGCCTCGAGCTCCTGCGCCGCGCGCCGGACGACCTGCCTATCCTGGGGGTCTGCCTGGGGCATCAGTCCATTGGTCAGGCCTTCGGCGGCCGGGTGGTGCGGGCCAAGGCGCTGATGCATGGCAAGACCAGCGCGATACGCCATGGTGGAAAGGGGGTCTTCGCCGACCTTCCCAATCCCTTCACGGCCACGCGCTATCACAGCCTGGCGGTGGAACAGTCCAGCCTGCCGGAGGCCCTCGAGGCGACCGCCTGGACCGACGACGGCGAGATCATGGGCCTGCAGCATCGGACCCGGCCCATCCATGGTGTCCAGTTCCACCCGGAGTCCATCGCCACCGAGGGCGGCCACAAGCTGCTGGGCAACTTCCTGGAACTGGCGGCCCGGGCCCGTGTCTGAGACCTTCCGCCCCCTTCTGGGCCGCCTCGTCGCAGGCGAAGTCCTGGGCGGCGCCGAGGCCGAGGCCTTCTTCGCCGCCTGCCTGAAGGGCGAACCCTCCCCCGCCCAGGTTGGCGCCGCCCTGACCGCCCTTCGGATGCGCGGCGAGACCCCCGGTGAAATCGCCGCCGGGGCGCGGGCCATGCGCGCCGCCGCCGTGCGGCTGGAGACGCCGTTTTCCACCCTCGATGTCTGCGGCACCGGCGGCGACGGACTGCACACCCTCAACGTCTCCACCGCCGTGGCCTTCGTGGCCGCGGGCGGCGGGGTGAAGGTGGCCAAGCACGGCAACCGGGCGCTGTCGTCGAAGTCCGGGACCGCCGACGTCCTGGCCGCCCTGGGCGTCGACATCGAGGCGCGGCCGGATCGCCAGCTGAAGGCGCTAGAGGAGGCCGGCGTCTGTTTTCTTTTCGCCCAGGCCCACCACGGCGCCATGCGACACGTCTCGCCCATCCGGGCGGAGCTGGGCTTTCGGACCCTCTTCAACCTGCTCGGACCCCTGACCAATCCCGCCGGCGCTTCCCGCCAGGTGCTGGGCGTGTTCGACCGGGCCTGGCTGGAACCCGTGGCGGAGGTCCTGCGGGACCTGGGCTCGGAACGCGCCTGGGTGGTGCACGGCCAGGGGATGGACGAACTGACCACCACAGGCGAGACCGAGGTGGTGGAGCTGAAGGACGGCGCCCTCAGGCGCTTTGCGGTTCGCCCTTCAGAAGCTGGCCTCCCCGAGGGACGGCTGGAGGACCTGGTCGGGGGCGACCCCCAGCATAACGCTGAGGCCCTGCGCGCCCTGCTTTCCGGTGCGCCCGGCGCCTATCGCCACATCGTGCTCCTGAACGCCGCGGCGGCCTTCCTGGTGGCCGACCGGGTGCGGACCCTCGCCGAAGGCGTCGGACTTGCAGGCCAGGTGATCGACGATGGCCGTGCGCTGGCGGCCCTGGACACCCTGGTGCGGATCTCGAACGGCCGATGACCGATATCCTCGCCCAGATCGCAGACTACAAGCGCGTCGACGTCGCCGGCCGCAAGGCGGCGCGCCCACAAGCTCAGGTTGAGGCGGCTGCAGCGTCCGCCACCCCAACCCGGGGCTTCGCCACCGCCCTCTCGGCCAGGGCATCCTCGGGTCATCTGGCCCTGATCGCCGAGATCAAGAAGGCTTCACCCTCCAAGGGGCTGATCCGGGCCGATTTCGATCCCCCGGCCCTGGCCCGCGCCTATGCCGAGGGCGGCGCCGCCTGCCTGTCGGTGCTGACTGACGGGCCAAGCTTCCAGGGTGACGACGCCGACCTCGTCGCTGCCCGCGCCGCGGTCACCCTCCCCTGCCTGCGCAAGGACTTCCTGGTCGATCCCTGGCAGGTCGCCGAGTCCCGGGCGCTCGGGGCCGACGCCATCCTGGTGATTCTGGCCATGGTGGACGACATTCTGGCCGCCGAGCTGCTGTCAGAAGCCGCGCGACTCGGCATGGACGCCCTGGTCGAGGTGCATGATGAGGCCGAGATGGGCCGGGCGGGCCGGTTGGGCGCCCGACTGGTGGGGGTCAACAACCGAAACCTCAGAACCTTCGTCACCGACCTGGCCGTCACTGAAAGACTTGCCGCGCAGAGGCCTGAAAACGCTCAGCTTGTGACGGAAAGCGGCATCTTCACCCGGGCGGACGCCGAGCGTTTGTCGCACTCCGGCGCGGTCGCCATGCTGGTCGGTGAGAGCCTCATGCGGCAACCGGACGTCACGGCGGCCTCGCGCGACCTGCTGGGCGGCTGAGCCCCTCCAGCGGGTCGCTTGACAATCCGAAAGAACACCTTGAGAACACGCTCAAGAGTTGTTGCTTTGTTCCCTGGAGGGGGCTCCGGATATGCTCACGCGCAAGCAGCACGAGCTGCTCATGTTCATCCACGAACGCATCAAGGAAACGGGGGTTTCCCCCTCGTTTGACGAGATGAAGGACGCCCTCGACCTGGCGTCCAAGTCCGGCATCCACCGGCTGATCACGGCCCTGGAGGAACGGGGATTCCTGCGCCGCCTGCCGCACCGGGCCCGCGCCCTGGAGGTGGTCAAGCTGCCGCAACAGGCGACAACCTCCGCGCCGCCCAAGGGACGCGGACCCGCCCGTCTTTCCGTGGTCGAGCCGGGCGATCCGCCCCTCGTCCCCGTGGCCGCCAACGATACCCGTGAACTGTCGGTCCTCGGCAGAATCGCCGCTGGCACGCCCATCGAGGCGATCCAGCAGGAGCGGGACCGAATGCATGTCCCGGAGGCGATCCTTGGGTCCGGCGAGCACTTCGTTTTGGAGGTCCAGGGCGACTCCATGATCAACGCCGGCATCCTCGACGGCGACAAGGTCGTGATCCGCCGAACCGACTCCGCCAACTCAGGCGACATCGTGGTCGCCCTGGTCATGGGCGAGGAAGCCACCCTGAAACGCCTGCGGCGGCGCGGCGCCTCCATCGCCCTGGAGGCGGCCAACCCCGCCTACGAAACCCGCATCTTCGGGCCGGACCAGGTCGAGGTGCAGGGCAAGCTCGTCGGTTTGATCCGCGCCTACCACTAGGGGGCGGGCGCCGACCAGGGCCTGAGTCCACGCAGGGGCTGGGCCCAAAGGGCGTCCCAGCCGCCGTCCGGTCGTCGCCAGAGCTCCACCGCGCCACCTGCACGAAAGTCGGAGTCATCCAGAACCACGCGGGTCGCGCAGGGTCCCTCCGGTCGCTCGGCCCGGAGGATGATCAGTTCGGCCTTGGCGCAAGCCGCCTGGAACTCCCTCAAGAGAACACCGGGTCTGCGGGTCCAGATCACCGCGACGGGAAGGTCGCCGCCTCCGGGCTGACAGGCATGGGCGCTGCAGACCAGGCCCGCCCCGCTGGGACCGGCCTCCTCTGTCATGGACAGTCCCCGCCGCCGCGCCCAGACCTCGGCGCCGAACCTGCGGACATCCGGCCGCAGGAAGACGGCGGCGTCTCCGACCCTGACGGCCGCAGAAGCCGCGTCGTGGGCGACCCAGAGGTCCGGCGACGGCATGCGCGGGGCGAGGTTCACCGCCAGGGCCAGGGGCAGTCCAAGCCAGCGGAGCGGCCCCCGCCACAGGCAGATGAAAAGGATGCCCAGAAAGGCGACCGGCAGGGCCCAGGGTGGGGCGCTGGCGACCACCTGCTCGGCCCCGGGCAGGCCCGCGAAGGTCCGGGCCACGGCGTTGAGGGCGTCGATCCCCAACCCCGCCGCTTCCAGGGGCAGATCACCCAGACCCAGGGGCGTGAGGAGAACGCCCAAGGCCAGGGCCGGCATGAGCAGGAGGGTCGAAACCGGCTCGGTGACCAGGTTGGCCGGCAATCCGTAGAGAGCCACCCGGTTGAAGTGCTGGAGGGCGAAGGGCCCGGTCGCCAGTCCCGCCGCCAGAGAGATCAGGACGCCTGCCACAAAAGCCGTCAGCCCCCCCTGCAGCAGCCGGACGGCGAGTGGGGCGGAAATCTCGCGGACCGGGGTTGGCCAGGCCTCCGCAAGGGCGACGAGGGCGGCGGTTGCCGCGAAGGACATCTGGAACCCTGGCTGGGTCACAGCCTCCGGCCGCAGGATGAGGACGATGGTGGCCGCCGCCGCCAGGGTGCGCAGGCTGATCGCGCGGCGGTCCGCCAGCATGGCCGCGAAGGCCGCGCAGGCGGTCACGCCCGCCCGGAGGGCCGGATCGGGCGCCCCTGACAGGACGAGATAGCCCAGGGTGGCGATCATCCCGCCGCCGGCGGCGATCTTTCGCCCAGGAAGGCGCAGAGCCAGGGCCGGGACCCCGGCGACGCCCAGGCGAAGGAGGCCGAAGACGAAGCCGCCGACAATGGCCATGTGCAGGCCGGAGATCGAGATGATGTGGGCCAGACCCGCCGCTCTCAGCGCCTCGACCTGCGCGGCGGGCACGAAGGCTTCGTGGCCGGTGGTCATGGCCGCAGCGAGGCCGCCCCGATCCGGGCCCATCCGGTCGACGAGCCGCCGGGTCAGGTCCCAGCGAAAGGCGTTGATGCGCATCTGCAGGACCAGCCCGCCCGGGAGGCCTGCCTCCGATGGGGGCAAGGCCCGAAGCTGGCCCAAGGCGAGCCCCACCCCGCCCACGCCGTCGAAGAAGGCGTCGCGGGCAAAGTCATAGGAACCCGGGGAGGATGGTGGCGGCGGCGGATTGAGCAGCGCCGGGACAGAGACAAGGGTCCCGGGCGCCGGGGGCGGTTCCGGACCCCGGAGCGTCAGTCGGATCCGGACGGGCGTCTCCCCGGGGGCAAGCCCCGCGATGGCCACGGGGGCCAGAAGCACCCGGCTTCCCCCCTGCCCCGGACTGGCGACATCCACCACCCAGGCCTCCACCCGCCGCACCTCGCCGCCCTCCGGCGCAACGGGGGCCCGCACCTGCTCTGTTCGCATCCGGCCGAGGGCGAACCCGGCCAGGAGACAGGCCGCCAGAACCAGCACCCGGGAGGCGGCGGGCCGGAGGGAGGAACTGAGGCTGGCCAGGGCGCAGGCGGCGGCCAGGGCCAGGGCCAGGACCGCCAGGGCGAAAGAGGGCTCGGCCGGCAAAACGAAGTAGACCGCCGTCCCTCCGCCCAGGGCCACCGGCGTCCACAAACCGAAACGCCCGGCCTGGAGCGAGGCCTGGCGGCGCAACCAGGCGCTTGCACGCGCGAGACTAGGATGGCCGGCGAGGCGCATGCTAAGAGGCGGCCGGCCGCCAGTGGCGGCCTCCTCAGTCATCTGCCCCGGAACTCTCATGAGCGAACGTCAGGTCGTCACGCGCATCGCGCCCTCGCCGACCGGGTCCATGCATATCGGTACGGCGCGCACCGCCCTGTTCAACTGGCTGTACGCCCGCCGGATGGGCGGGAAGTACCTGCTCCGGATCGAGGACACCGACCGGGAACGGTCGACGGACGCCGCCGTCAAGGTGATCCTGGACGGCCTGACCTGGCTGGGCCTGGAGCCGGACGAGGCTCCGGTCCTCCAGTTCGCCCGGGCCGACCGGCATCGGGAGGTCGCCCTTGAACTGCTGGCCCGCGGCCGGGCCTATCGGGACTACATGACCCCCGACGAACTGGCCGAGGAGCGTGAGCGGGCCCGGGCCGAGGGCCGGGTGGTGCGCTCGCCCTGGCGCGACGCCAACGGCGGCCCGCTCGACCCCGATCGCCCCCACGTGATCCGCCTGCGGGCGCCCCAGGAGGGCGAGACCCGCATCGACGACCAGGTGAAGGGCGAGGTGACCTTTCGCAACGTCGACCTGGATGACCTGATCCTGTTGCGCACGGACGGGACCCCCACCTACAACCTGGCGGTCGTTGTCGATGATCACGACATGGGGGTGACCCATGTCATCCGCGGCGACGATCACCTGACCAACGCGGCCCGCCAGACGCATATCTATCAGGCCATGGGATGGGAAACGCCGGTCTGGGCTCATCTGCCCATGATCCACGGGCCAGACGGCAAGAAATTGTCCAAACGGCACGGCGCCCAGGCCGTCAGCGAATTCGACGACATGGGCTATCTGCCCGAGGCCCTGCGCAACTACCTGGCCAAGCTGGGCTGGGGCCATGGCGATGACGAGATCTTCTCGGACGCCCAGGCCTCGTCCTGGTTCGACATCCGCGACGTGGTGGGCGCTCCCGCCCGTCTGGACTGGGACAAGCTGAACCACCTCAACAACCACTATATCCGGCTCGCCGAGCCGGAACGGCTGGCGGGTCTGGTGGAGAAGGTGCTGCGCAGCCGCGACTGGCCTGTCCACGACGGCGACCGCGAGATCCTTCTGCGGACCCTGCCCCTGGTCCGGGAAGGCGCCCGGACCGTGCTGGACCTGGCGGACGCCGTGATCTTCGCCCTGAAGCGCAGGCCTCTGGACCTGCCGGAGAAGGCGCGCGGACAGCTGACGGAAGAGACCCGCGCCCGTCTCGGCCGCCTGGCCGTACAGCTTGAAGAGGCCGAGTGGACCCTCGCCGCCCTGGAGGCGACAATCCGGGGCTTTGCCGAGGCGGAAGGCGTGGGTATCGGCAAGTTCGGCCCCGCCCTGCGGGCCGTTCTGTCGGGGGGATCGCCGGCGCCAGACCTTGCGGGCGCCCTGATTTCCATCGGCCGGGATGAAAGCCTGGCCCGGATTCACGATGCCCTTCCTAACGAAGCGTTAGGCGGTATAAGGCTTTAAAACAGATGTTCAATTTCCACCGGAACGAGGGGATGTGATGGGGGATTCGGCTAAGATCAGCGTCGAGGGCAAGACCGTCGAGCTCCCGGTCCTGCGGGGCACCGATGGCCCGGCGGTGCTGGATGTGCGCAAGCTCTATGCAGAAGCGGACGTTTTCACCTACGACCCCGGCTTCACCTCGACCGCCTCCTGCGAAAGCAAGATCACCTTCATCGATGGCGACAAGGGCGTCCTGCTTCACCGCGGCTACCCCATCGACCAGCTGGCCGAGAAGTCGACCTTCCTGGAGGTCTGCTATCTCCTGCTGAACGGCGACCTGCCCAACGCCAAGGAATACGAGACCTTCCAGAACACGATCACGAACCACACCATGGTCCATGATCAGTTCGACCGGTTCTTCAATGGCTTCCGCCGGGATGCTCACCCGATGGCCATCATGGTCGGTGCGGTCGGGGCCCTGTCAGCCTTCTATTACGACAGCGCCAACATCGACGATCCGCAACAGCGGATCATCTCGTCGCACCGCCTGATCGCCAAGATGCCGACCATCGCGGCGCGGGCCTTCAAGTACTTCCGCGGCCAGCCCTTCGTCTATCCGCGCAACGAGCTCTCCTATTCGGAGAACTTCCTGCGCATGTGCTTCTCCGTGCCCGCCGAGGACTGGAAGCCCAACCCGGTCCTGACCCGGGCCATGGACCGCATCTTCATCCTGCATGCGGACCACGAGCAGAACGCCTCCACCTCCACGGTCCGCCTGGCGGGCTCCTCGGGCGCCAACCCCTTCGCCTGTATCGCCGCGGGCATCGCCTGCCTCTGGGGCCCCAGCCACGGCGGGGCGAACGAGGAAGCGCTCAACATGCTGGCCGAGATCGGCTCGGTGGACCGCATCCCCGAGTACGTTCAGGGCGTGAAGGACCGGAAGTACAGGCTGATGGGCTTCGGTCACCGGGTCTACAAGAACTACGACCCGCGCGCCAAGGTGATGCAGCAGACCTGCCATGAGGTCCTGGCCGAGGTCGGCCACTCCGACGACCCCCTGCTGAAGGTGGCGATGGAGCTGGAGAAGATCGCCCTCAACGACCCCTACTTCGTGGAGCGCAAGCTCTATCCGAACGTCGACTTCTACTCAGGCATCACCTTGCGGGCCCTCGGCTTCCCGCCGGAGATGTTCACCGTGCTGTTCGCCCTCGCAAGGACGGTGGGGTGGATCTCCCAGTGGAAGGAAATGATCGAGGACCCGTCCCAGAAGATCGGTCGTCCGCGGCAGATCTACACGGGCGCCGCCGCGCGGGATTACGTGCCGCTCGACAAGCGCGGCTGATCCCCCGACAGCATCTTCAGAATGACCTGCGCGGCGGCCTCCGAGGGATCGGGGCCGCCGCGTCCCATCTTGTCGAGGGCGGCGTCCTGGGCTGCGACCTGGGCGCGGCGGAAGGCCGGGTCCCGGAGGCGCCGGTCGAGCTGGGCGGCCAGGCGCGGCCCGGTACAGTCCTCCTGGATCAGCTCCGGCGCCACGAATCTGCGGGCGGCGATGTTGAAAAGGACGACCCAGGGGGTGCGGATCAGGAACTTCGCCACGAAGTAGGTCACCGCCCCGAGACGATAGGCCACCACCATGGGAACGCCCGCCTGCGCCACCTCCAGGGTCACCGTCCCTGAACAGGCCAGGGCCAGGTCAGAGGCCTTCATGGCCTCGCGCTTCTCTTGCTCGCCGTCCACGACATGGACCCGGAAGGGCCAGCCGGCCACCGCGGCGCGGACCCGGTCGGCGACGGCGTCGGCCACCGGCAGGACCACCTGCAGGCCGGGATGGTCCGCCTTCAGCCGCCGGATGGCGTCCTCGAAGGGGCCGAGGAGGCGATCCACCTCCCCGGGTCGGCTGCCGGGCAGGACCAGGAGCACAGGCGCCTGCGCTCCGATCCCGTGCCGGGCCCGGAAGTCGGCGGGATCGCAGGAGCTGAAGTCCATGTGCAGGGCCGGGTTGCCGACGAAGGTGGTGGGCAGGCCCCAGGCCTCGAAATAGGGCGGCTCGAAGCTGTTGATGACCAGGAGGTGGTCAACCAGACCCGCCAGCGCCCTGGCCCGGCCTGGGCGGGTCGCCCAGACCTGAGGCGCCACATACTTCACCAGGCGCACCCCCGGCGCCAGCCGACGAAGCGCCCTGGCCGCCAGCCAGCTGAAGCCCCAGGAATCGATCAGCACCACCAGGTCGGCGCCCTCCCGGGCGGCAGCCCTCGCCACCTCCAGCGCCCGCCGCCGGACCCGGGGGATGGCCAGGAGACCCTCGAGCAGGCCGAAGACCGAGATCTCGGACATGTCGAAGAGGCTGGTCACGCCCGCCTCGGCCATGCGCGGGCCCCCGACCCCGATGAGCTTCAGGTCCGCGCCCAGGCGACTGCGCAGGGCGTGCGCCAGGCCGGCGCCCCGGTCGTCCCCTGAAGGCTCCCCGGCCATCAGCATGATGACGGGCGACTCCACACTCATGGCGCCTCGACCCCCAAAACGAAGAGGCCCAACTCATCGGCCAGAGCCACCAAGCCCTCGCGGTCCAGGACCAGGGTCCGACCCGCCTCGCCCACAAGCCCTGCGAGCCCGGCCCGCGCTGCGCCACGCACCGTCGCCGGGCCGATGGTGGGCAGGTCCACCCGGGTCTCCTGGATGGGCTTCGGCGCCTTTGCCAGAACGCCCCGACGCCGACCCGCCTCGCCTCTCAGGGCCGGGGCGACCTCCTCCGCCACCCGGCGAAGCATGGCGTCTGTGCCCTCCTGGGCCTCCACGGCGAGGACCAGACCGTCGCAGACCACGGCGCCCTGGCCGATGTCGAGCTCACCGATCCGTCGGGCGATCTCCAGGGCCCGCCGGATATCCGCCTGGTGCGCCGCGTCCGGCGCATGGCGGCCAAGGACGCCGGCGCCAAGGACCAGGTCGCTGCGCACCTCGTGAGCGCCTTCAATGGCAAAACCTTCCTTCCGGAACTCGTCGAGGACCGCCCTCAGCAGGGCGTCGTCCCCCCGGCGCGCCTCAAGCACGAGGCGGGGCAGCATGGCCATGCCGCGCAGGTCCGGCTTGAGTGCGGCGAAGTCTGGCCGGGCGACGTTCCCCGCCAGGCAGACCGCCTCGCAGCCCGCCGCCTTGAGCACCCGGATGCACCGTCCCACCTCGGCCAGACCGACGACTTCACCCGGAAAGGCGTCCATGGACGGATCCGCAAAGCCCCGCAAGCGAACGACGAAGAGAGGCCGGCCGGTCTCTACACAATGACGCGCGATCTGGAGCGGCAGGTCGCCGCCACCCGCGATCAGGCCGAGGCGCCCCGGCACGGGGCTCAGTCCTCCCGGGCCGGGAGGCAGATGGGGCGGTTGGCCTCGTCGGCCCGGATGAAGTCGATGACCTCAAGGACCGGCGCGCTGTGCCCGTAGAGGGCCAGGGTGTCGTCGATCCGCTCCTGGAAGCTGCCCTCGCGGGCGAAGAGCAGCCGGTAGGCGGCGCGCAGGTGGCTGATGGTCTCTCGGCTGAAGTCGCGACGCTTGAGGCCGACCAGGTTCAAGCCTTCGAGGTGAGCGTGGTTGCCCCAGACCAGGCCGTAGGGAATGACGTCCTTAGTGACCGCGGCCAGTCCGCCGATGAAGGCGAACCGCCCGACGCGGCAGTGCTGGTGGACAGCCGCCAACCCGGACACCATGACGTGATCCCCGATCTCCACATGCCCCCCGAGGGTCGCCGAGTGGGCCAGGATGACATTGTTGCCGACGCTGCAGTCATGACCGACATGGCTTGTGGCCATGAACATGCCGTCGTTCCCGACCCGGGTCACGCCGCCGCCGTTGGCGGTGCCGATGTGCATGGTGACATGCTCCCAGATCTGGTTCCGGTCGCCGATCACCAGCTCTGTGGGCTCGCCCTTGTAGCCGGTATGGTGAGGGGGACCGCCCAGGTTGGTGAAGTTGCGGACCAGGCAGTCCGCGCCGATCGTCGTCCGGTTCTCGATCACCACGTGGGCCAGAATCCGGGTCCGGGCGCCGATCCGGGCGTGCTCTCCGATCAGGCTGTAGGGACCGACGCTGACCCCCTCGTCCAGCTGGGCGCCAGGAGCGACAATGGCGGTGGGGTGGATGTCGACGGTCATTGCGGAGTCTCCACCAGCATGGCGGCGAATTCCGCCTCGGCGGCGACCTTGTCGCCCACCATGGCGCGCCCTTCGAACTTGAAGAGTCCGCCCCGGGCTCTGGCGACCCGGACATTGAGTTTCAGGAGGTCGCCCGGGCGGACCGGATGCCGGAACCGGCAGTTGTCCACCGAGGCGAAGAGGATGGTCTTGCCGCGAGGGTCGACGTCCAGGGTCTTGGACATCATGACAGCCCCGGTCTGGGCCATGGCCTCGACGATCAGCACACCGGGCATGACCGGATAGTCCGGGAAGTGACCCTGGAAGAAGGCCTCGTTGATGCTGACCGCCTTGATGCCGGTGATGGACTCGCCGGGGACGTAGTCCTCAGCCCGATCCACCAGGAGGAAGGGATAGCGATGGGGAATCCGGGCGAGGATCTCGCCGATCTCAATACTCGTGGCGGCGGTCGCGTCGGTCATGACTCCCCTCCTCTGCTACGGACGCCTGCGGCGCGGGATAGCCAGGCGACCTCCCGCAGCCAACGCTGGACCGGCTTGGCGGGAAAGCCTGCCCAGGTCTCGCCCGCCGGAACATTCTTCAGAACCCCTCCGGAGGCGCCGATCCTGGCGCCGTCGCCAATGATCAGATGGTCAGCGATCCCGGCCTGCCCGCCGAACTGGCAGCCGTCGCCGATGATAGCGCTGCCGGCGATACCGGTCTGCGCCGCCAGGACGCAGTTCCGACCGATCCGGACGTTGTGAGCGATATGGACCATGTTATCGAGCTTGCTGTTCTCGCCGATCACCGTGTCCTCATAGGCGCCCCGGTCGATGGTGCAGCCGGCCCCGATGGTCACGCCGTCCTGCAGGATCACCCGCCCCAGCTGGGGGATGTCGATCAGGCCGGTCGCCCCCGCGGTGGCGCCGAAACCCGCCTCGCCAATCACGGCGCCAGCCAGGATCTTCACCCGGTCGCCAACGAGGGTGAAGCTGATGGAGACGTTCGCCCCGATCCGGCAGTTACGCCCGATGGCGACGCCCGGACCGATCACCGTATTGGGTCCGATCACGGTTCCCGCCCCGATGGCCGCGCCGGGACCCACCACCACGCCGGGACCGAGACTGACTCCCGCCTCCAGCCGGGCTTCAGGAGAAATCGGATCGACGCCCAGATGACGTCGGGGCGCATGCAAGGCTTCTGCCGCCAGTGCGAAGGCCCCGTGGGGGTTACGGTGAACCAGGGGTACGCAGCCTGCGGGCAGGTCCGCAGCCAGGACCTCCGGGACAAAGCAGGCGCTGGGCGGCTGGCGACGGAGATCCTCCAGGAAGCCGCGACCGGTCACGAAGACCACCGCCCCCGTCCCGCCCCGGGAAGCGATGGCGACGCGATCAACGGCAAGGTCGGCCAGGCTTTCCGTCGCGCGGGCGCCGGTCAGCTGGCAAATGGCCTCAAGAGAGAGCGGGCCGGTCGACTCGAAGAAGCGTGGATCAGGCATGGCCCGGTATCCTCGCCGACCCGCGACGAGGACGCCAGCCCTTACGGCCTCCGGGCCGGCTGGGCTGGAGCGGGAGCCGCAGCCGCCGGAGCCGGCGCCGCCTGGTCAAGACGCTCGCGATCAAAGGCGAACTGGGTGATCTTGGCGTTCAGGCCGGTAATCACCGAGGTGGTGATGTCCATGGCGGGATTGGCCAGGACGACCGCATCCCGCTGAATGAGAACGGTGCACTTGGCCTGCTGGTAGGAAGAGCGGATCACCGGCTCGAGTTCCTGGCCGACCCGGCCCAGGGCCTTCTGCTGGGTCGCCTGCAGCTCGCGCTCACGCAGCTGGGCCTTGCGCTGCAGGGCCGCAGCGCGGACCTGGAGGGTGGCGTTCTTCTGGTCGAAGGCGCCCTGGTCGAGGGTTGCCTTCTGGGCGTCGAGGGTCTTGGCCTCATTCTGGATGGCCGTCTGCTCGGCGCTCAGTTCCGTCTGCACCTGCTGGGCGATCTGCTGCAGGCGCGTCTGGACGTACTTGCCCACCGTCGAAGAGCCGATGGCTCCGTCGATGGACACGATACAGACGCCGGCGATGGCCGGACCATGGTTGACCGGCGGGGCGGCGGGAGCCGTCTGGGCCTGGGCCGAGGCCGCGGAGGCCAGGACAGCGGCCACGGCGGCGAGGATGACGGACGTGTTCATGTGCATGATTTCAGAACTTTGTGGTTTGCGAGAAGCGGAAGGTTTCGACCCGGTCATAATCCTCGCGCTGGAGGATCTGGCTGAAGTCGAAGCGGATCGGTCCCATGGGTGAGCGCCAGAACACGGACAGACCTGCGGAGGCGCGCAGGGACAGGTCGTCGTAAATGCCGGGGATGGGCTTGCCGTCAGCGCCGGTCTTGATCTTGTCATCCAGGATGCCGAGCGTACCGACATCGGTGAAGACAGAGGCCCGGATGCCATACTGCTGGGGGATGAAGGTTGGGATGGTGAGCTCAGCCGACCCGATGGCGAAGGCCTCGCCGCCCAGGGCGTCAGACCGGCCAAAGCTGATGTCGCGGGGGCCAATGCCGGCGACCCGGAAGCCCCGGAAGCTGTTTCCGCCCTTGTAGAAGCGGTCGTTGATCCGGATGACGTCGTCACCCCAGCTGCCGATGTAGCCGGCGCTGCCAGAGAGGCTGAGCACAAAGTCCTTGTTGAAGCCGTAGTACCAGCCCCCCTCCAGTTCCGAGCGCAGGTAGTTCACATCCCCGCCGAGGCCGGCGAGATCCTGGGCCAGACTGACAAAGAAGCCCCGGGTAGGCCGCACGGGATCGTTCCGTCGGTCAAGGGTCACCTGGTATCCCAGGAGAGAGGTCGTATAACGGCCGCGCTGATCGCAAAGGGTCTGCGAGACCTGCTGCTGGGATGGATCGCAGAAGATACCCGGCACATCGACGTCATCCTCACGCAGAACATAGCGCATGGTCATGAAGGCGTCCGCCGTCAGGGGGAAGCCGATCCGCAGGTTCGTGCCAAGAGATGTCGTTCTGTAGGAGGAATAGTCGGAAAGGTCGTAGACAAAATAGTAGAGGTCCACGCCAGCCCTCAGGTTGCGGTCCAGGAACCGCGGTTCCGTGAACGAGAAGTCCAGCTGCTGGCGATAGGACCCCCAGGACACCCGGGCCCGGGCATCCTGGCCGCGACCCCGGAAGTTTCGCTGGGTGATGCCGAGGTCGATCATCAGCTGGTCTACCGATGAGTAGCCGGCGCTGAAGGTCAACTCGCCTGTGGCCTGCTCTTCGACCGTCACAAGCAGGTCGGTCCGGTCGGCGTTGGCGGTGGGCGTTTCCTCGATGGTCACTTCCTTGAAGAATCCAAGGGCCTTGAGGTTGTTCTCCGACCGGTCGACCAGAGCACGGTTGTAGGCGTCGCCCTCCACGAGGTTCAGCTCCCGCCGGATCACGTGATCCAGGGTCTGGGTATTGCCGATGATGTCGATGCGGTTGACGTAGACCCGGGGTCCCTCGTTCACCTGGAACACCACGTTCACGGTCCGGGTGGCCGGATCCGCCACATAGCGGGGCCGGACGTCCACAGAGGCGAAGCCGGCGGCCCCGGCGGCGAAGGTCAGGGCGTCGGTCGCGGTCTCGATCCGCTCATCCTCGTAGAGGTCGCCGGAGCGGATGGGTACGAGCTGGGTCAGGACCGCAGTGTCGAGCTTCTTGAGCTCGGTCTCCACGGAGATCTTTCCGAACCGATATCTCGGACCCTCTTCGAGGGTGTAGGTCACGGCGAAGCCGTTCCGCGCGGAGGACAGTTCGGCGACGGCCGAAATGACCCGGAAGTCATAGAAGCCCCGATTCCGGTAATGCTTGCGCAGCTGTTCCTTGTCGTACTCCAGGCGGTCCGGGTCGTAGTTCGCATTGTTGGAGAAGAACCTGTACCAGGCCGATTCCTCCGTCACCACGACGTCGCGCAGGTCGTTGTCCGAGAACTCGACATTGCCGAGGAAGTTCACGCCCAGCACGCCGCTCTTCTCGCCCTCGCTGATCTCGAAGATCAGGTCCACACGCTTCTGCGGCAGTTCGACGATCTTGGGGGTGACGGCGGCGGAGATTCGGCCGGAGCGGCGGTAAAGCTCGATGATCCGCTGAACGTCCGACTGGACCTTGGCCCGGGTGAAGATACCCCGGGGCCGGACCGTGATCTCGTCGCGAAGCTTGTCCTCCTTGAGACCGGAGTTTCCTTCAAAGACCACCCGGTTGATGATCGGGTTTTCCACCACCTGGATGGTCAGGTCACCATCCGACAGGCCGACCTTGACGTCAGAGAACAGATCCGTCCGGAACAGGGCCTTGAGCGCCAGGTCGATCCGGGCGGGGTCGACAGTGTCGCCCACGCCGATCGGCAGGTAGGACAGGATGGTCGACTGCTCGATCCGCTCGTTACCGACGACAATGATACGTTGCACCGCGCCCTGCTGGGCGGCGGCGGCCTGCGCCCGGGCGACGCCGGGCGCGACAAGCGCGCTGCCGCCCAGGAGGATGGCCAGTCCGGAGACGAGGGCGGCGCTGCGGGCGCGTCGGGTTTGCATGGTCAGGGCTATCACCAGAAAGAAGCGCGTGGTCAGGAGAACAATCCGCCGAAGAACTGGAAGACCTGCAGCCTCTGCAAATCATTCCAGGTGGCGAACAACATCAAAGCCAGCACCAGCGCAAGGCCCACCCTGTATCCGGCGGCCTGGACGCTGGCCGCAAGGGGCCTGCGCGCCACCGCCTCGTAGGCGTAGAACAGCAGGTGACCTCCGTCGAGGACGGGGATGGGAAGCAGATTCATGAACCCGATGCCCACTGAGAGAACCGCCGCCAGGGCGATCAGGTTGGCGCCGGCATAAAGCACCTTACGCCCCAGGTCGGGGGCGGCCTCGGCGCCTGCCTTAGCGATCTGGCCCGACATCTGGGCGATGCCGAGGGGTCCGTTGAGCTGCTCGGCCGACATCTGGCCGGTAATCATCCGCCCCAAGGCGTAGACGCTGGTGGTCAGGACGCGCCAGGTGCGGTCGACACCCTTGGCCACCGCCTCGACGGGGCCGAAGGTTTGTCGCACAACCTCTTCGGTAGGGCCCAGTCCGATCCGGCCGACCCGCGGCGCGCCGGGTTCTGACGCGATCCGCCGCCATTCCGGAGTGGCGGTCAGCCGGATCTCCCGGCCATCCCGGTTGACGACAAAGTCGGTGGAAGCCCCGCCCCGGACCTGAACCACCTCCACCAGGTCCTGGAAGGAGCCGATTCTGCGACCCGCCGCCTCGACCACCAGGTCGCCCTTCCGGAAGCCCGCCGCCTCGGCGACGCCGCCGGGCTCCACCATGCCGATCCTCGGCGACAGGGTGCGCTCGCCAAAGGCCATGAACAGGGCGGCGAACAGGACGATGGCCAACAGGAAGTTCGCCGCAGGACCGGCCGCCGTGACCAGGGCGCGCTGCCATACGGGCTTGAAATGGTAGTGCCGCGCCAGGGCCTCCGGCCCGCTTCTGGCCAGGATTTCGGCCTTCATGGCCTGCAGGCCCGCCGCATCGGGCACGCTGGCGACATTGGGGTCACCGGCGAACATCACGTATCCGCCCAAGGGGATCCAACCCACCCGCCATTCCACTCCGGAGCGGTCGCGCCGCGAGAACAGGGCGCGACCGAAGCCGATCGAGAAACGCTCCACAGCCACCCCGCAGGCCCGCGCGGCCAGGAAGTGGCCCAGCTCGTGGATGGTCACCACCAGCGACAGGACAAGGATGAAAGGCGCCAGGTGCCAGATGAAGTTGGCGATCACCTCCATGGTCAGGCCGCTCCCCTCGCCCGCCGGGCTTCGACGGCGGCGACCGCCAGGCGGCGACCGGCGCTGTCCACGCGCCGGGCCTGTTCGAGGATGTCGTCAGCCAGAGGGTCGGCCATGTCGTCTCCCAGGTGCTCCGCGCCTGCTTTATCCAGGGTTTCCGACACGATTGCGGCAATATCGAGATAGCCGATACGCCGGTCAAGAAAGGCCTCGACGGCCACCTCATTGGCCGCGTTCAGCAGCCCCGGCGCCGGACCGCCGGTCCTGAGGGCCTGCCGCGCCAGGTCCAGGGCGGGAAACCGCACCGGGTCTGGCGCTTCGAAGGTGAGTCGGCCCAGCCGCCCGAGGTCGAGCCGGGGCGCCGGCCAGGCGACCCGGTCCGGCCAGGCAAAGGCCACGGCGATCGGCGTGCGCATGTCCGGCGGGCCCAGCTGCGCCAGGCTGGAGCCGTCGGCGTACTCCACCAGGCTGTGAATGATCGATTCCGGATGCACAACGACATCGATCCGGTCCGCATCCACCCCGAACAGATAGGCCGCCTCGATCATCTCGAGGCCCTTGTTCATCATGGTGGCGGAGTCGACAGAGATCTTCCGGCCCATGTCCCAGTTGGGATGGGCGAGGGCCTCCTCCGGGGTCGCGGCGGCCATCCGCTCTGCGCTCCAGGTCCGGAAAGGACCACCTGAGGCCGTCAGGATCAGCCGGGAAACCTGCGCAGCCTGACGCGGGTCCAGCGCCTGGAAGATGGCGGAGTGTTCGGAGTCTACCGGGATCACCGCCCCGCCTGACAACCGGGCGCGGCGCAGAAGAGCCGGGCCGGCGCAGACCAGGCTCTCCTTGTTGGCGAGGGCGACAATGGCGCCGGCCTCGATGGCGGCCAGGGTGGGCGCCAGTCCGGCGATCCCGACGATGGCCGACATCACCCAGTCCGCTGGCAGGGCGGCGGCGGCCTTCACCGCCCCTTCCCCGGCCTCCACGGCGACGCCGGAGCCCCGGAGGCGCCGGGCGAGTTCATCCACCCCGCGGGGATCGGCGATGACGGCCACCTCCGGGCGCCACTCCAGAGCCTGCTTGGCCAGCAGGGCGACGTTCCGCCCGCCGGTCAGGGCCCGCAGGCGGACCGGCCGTCCCAGGGCCTCGAAGAGCTCCAGAGTGGAAACCCCGACGGAACCCGTGGACCCCAGAATGGACACCGTCCGCGGAGCGCTCAATGGCCCCACCCCAGGTGGTTCACCAGCCGGAAGGCCGAGAGCATGACCACCACGAACATCAGGCCGTCCACCCGGTCCAAGAGGCCGCCATGCCCGGGAATGAGGTCGCTGGCGTCCTTCACGCCGAACCGGCGTTTGAGCATGGATTCCCAGAGATCCCCCGCCATGCCGGCGAGGCCGCCGCACAGCCCGGCGAGGGCTGCGGCCCAGGGATTGAGGCTGAAGACCGGCAGGGCGGCCAGGGCCACCGCCGCAAGGACAGCTCCGGCCAGCCCCCCCAGAAAGCCCGACCAGGTCTTGTTGGGCGAGAATCGCGGCCAGAGCTTGGGGCCGCCCACAAGGCTGCCGACGAGGTAGGCGGCGATATCGGCTGTCCAGGCGACGGCAAAGGTCATGAAGATCCACCACCGGCCCTCGGGCATGGAGCGAAGCCAGATGAAGCAGACCGCGGCGGCGCCAATGTAGAGGACCCCGAGGGCCGCATTGCCGGGCCGCTCGGAAACGCCCCGCGCCACCACCGCCGCAAGGGCCCCGCCCACCGCCAGGACGCCCCAGGCGATGAACATGTTGTCCCTTTGGGCGAAGAAGACGGCGGTCAGGACCGCCGCGCAGACAGCGGTGGAAACTCGCGTGCGGGCGGTGGGCGCCGTCATGCCGCCCCATTCCACGCAGAGCCGGGCGACCGCGACAACGACCATGAGCAGGAAGGGCCAGGCCGGCTGGCCCGGGCCCATCTCGATCCAGACGGCGGCCAGCGCCGCAGGCAGGAGGATCGCCGCAGACGCCGCCCGGACGCCCAGGTTCCCCCAGTCGAAGCCTCTAGCCGGCGACAAGGACGTCATCGGAGACAGCTCCCCCGAAACGGCGGTCCCGGGACCGGAAGGCGGTGATGGCGTCAGCAAGGCTGGCCGCGTCGTAGTCAGGCCAGAGGACGTCCTGGAACACCAGTTCGGCGTAGGCCGCCTCCCAAAGGAGGAAGTTGGACAGCCTCTGCTCGCCGGACGGCCGGATGATCAGGTCCGGGAGCGGCAGGCCAGCCGTCGAGAGGCTGCCGGCGAACACGGACTCGGTGATGGTCGCCGGATCCAGACGTCCCGCCGCGGCGGCTTCGGCCAGCCTGCGGGCGGCGTCCGCAATGTCGGCCTGCCCGCCGTAGTTGAAGGCGATCTGCAGGAAGAACCGGTCATTGTGCGCGGTCCGCTGTTCGGCCTCGTTGAGCAGGGCGACCAGATCCGGCGCCAGGCCCTCCCGCCGACCGACGGCGCGCACCCGGACGCCTTCCCGCTCCAGACGCTTCAGGTCGGAGTCAAAGTAGCGCTTCGGCAGGGCCATGAGCTCCCTCACCTCGGCGGCGGGACGGCTCCAGTTTTCTGTGGAAAAGCCATAGACGGTCAGCCAGCGGACGCCCAGGTCCGGCGCCGCCGCCACGGTCCGGCGGAGAGCCTCAACGCCCGCCCTGTGCCCCAGGGTCCGCGGCAGGCCCCGCTTCTGGGCCCAGCGACCATTGCCATCCATGACGATGGCCACATGGAGCGGGCCCCCAGCCGCGGAGGCTGCGGACGCCGGTCCCGACGCCTCGGGGGATGTCTTGGACCTTCCGGCCATGTCGCCTCCGCCCGCCTGCGGGCTAGACCTGCATGATCTCTTGTTCCTTGGTTTTCAAGGCCTCGTCGACCCGCTTCACGGCCTCGTCGGTCATCTTCTGGACCTCGGACTCCATGCGCTTCTGCTCGTCCTGGCTGATCACCGAGTCCTTCTCGGCCTTCTTCAGGTCGTCATTGGCGTCCCGCCGGACATTGCGGATCGCCACCCGCTGCTGCTCGGCGTACTTGGCCGCGATCTTGGCCAGGTCCCGGCGGCGCTCCTCGGTGAGCGGCGGGATGGGGATCCGCAGGGTCTGGCCCTCGACCACCGGATTCAGACCCAGATCCGATGACCGGATGGCCTTCTCCACCGAGACCACCACGCCGCGGTCCCAGACGTTGACGCTGATCGAGCGGGGCTCCGGCACGGTGATGGCGGCCACCTGGTTCAGGGGGGTCGTCGCGCCGTAGGCCTCGACCATGATCTGGTCGAGGAGGTTGGCCGACGCCCGGCCCGTGCGCAGGCTGGCGAACTCCTCCTTCAGGGCGGAGACCGCCTTGTCCATGCGGTCGCGATAGCGGGACAGTTGAGGCTTCTCGGCAGGCATGTCGGGCTCCCGGATTGCGGTCAGTTGATGGTGGTGAAGACGCCCTGACCGGTCAGGACCTTCATGAAATTCCCCGGCTCGCGGATCGAGAAGACCACGATGGGGATCTGGTTGTCGCGCATCAGGGCGATAGCCGAGGCGTCCATCACCTTCAGGTCCTGCGCCAGGACGTCCTGGTAGCTGAGGGACTCATAGCGCCGGGCCGAGGCGTCCTTCTTGGGGTCGGCCGTGTAGACGCCGTCGACGCTCGTACCCTTGAAGAGCGCGTCGCAGCCCATCTCTGCGGATCGAAGGGCGGCGGGGGTGTCGGTGGTGAAGAAGGGCGCCCCGAGGCCGGCGGCGAAGATCACCACCCGGCCCTTCTCGATGTGCCGCAGGGCCCGGCGGCGGATGTAAGGCTCGCAGACCGCATCCATCGGGATGGCCGACTGGACCCGGGTGTCGACCCCGGCCTTTTCGAGGGCGCCCTGGAGGGCCAGGGCGTTCATGACGGTGGCCAGCATGCCCATATAGTCGGCGCTGGCCCGCTCCATGCCTCGTCCCGCCAGCGAGACGCCTCGGAAGATGTTGCCGCCGCCCACGACCAGGCAGAGCTCCACCCCGGCGTCGACCACCTCCTTGATGTCCTTGGCCACCCTGTCGAGGGTTTCGGTGTCGATGCCGAACAGGGCGTCGCCCATGAGCACCTCCCCGGACATCTTCAAGAGGATTTTGCGGTAGCGGGGCTTGGGCGCGGTCATGGGCCGATCCGTCAGATGGGCGCCCCGTCAGGGGTCGGGCCGGGAATCTTGCTGGAGTTTACATAAAACGAGGGCGTGGCGCGCGTCGAACGCACCACGCCCCCGAAAGACGCACCGGAAAGGGGCCGATCAGCCCTGGCCGCTCATGGAGGCCACCTCCGCGGCGAAGTCGTCCACCTTCTTCTCCACACCCTCGCCGAGGGCGAAACGCACAAAGCCCTTCACGGACACCGGCGATCCTGTGGCCTTGGCGGTCTCGGCGACCAGCTGCTCGATCGTCTGGTCGGGATTCATCACGAAGGCCTGCTTCAGCAGCACGACTTCCTCGAAGAACTTGCGGATGCGGCCCTCGACCATCTTCTCCACGACGCCGGCGGGCTTGCCGGAGGCCAGGGCCTGCTCGGTGAAGATGGCCTTCTCGCGCTCGACCGCGGCCGGGTCCAGATCGTCCGTGGACAGGGACAGGGGGTTGGTCGCCGCCACGTGCATGGCGATCTTCCGGCCCATCTCCGCCAGTTGAGCCTGGTCGCCCTTGCCTTCCACGGCCACCAGGACGCCGATCTTGCCGAGGTCCGGCACGATGGCTGAGTGGACGTAGGACGCCACAACGCCCTCGGGCACCACGAAGCGGTGCGCCCGGCGCAGGTTCATGTTCTCGCCGATGGTGGCGATCAGGTTGGTCACCATGTCGGCGACGGTCTCGCCACCCGCGGTCTTGGCAGCCGAGATGGCCTCGACGCCGTCCTGGTCCAGGGCGATGCCGGCGATCTCCTTGGCCGCCTTCTGAAACAGCTCATTCCGGGCGACGAAGTCTGTCTCGGCATTCAGCTCGACCACAACGCCGGTCATGCCGGCGCCATCCTTGCGCACGGCTGCGCCCACCAGGCCCTCGGCGGCGGCGCGGTCGGACTTCTTCGCGGCCTTGGACAGACCCTTGGTGCGCAGCCAGTCGATGGCCAGGTCGATGTCGCCGTCGTTCTCCTGCAAGGCCTTCTTGCAGTCCATCATGCCTGCGCCGGACTTCTCGCGCAGTTCCTTCACCAGGGCAGCAGTGATCTCCGCCATCGGGAGCTCCTTCGGTCAGTGGATACGCCGGGCCCGGCGGGCCCGGCGGAGTTCAGGGCGATCAGGCCTCGGCCGCGGCCTCAGCCTCGGCCGGGACCTCGGCGGGCGCTTCGGCGGCCAGGGCGGGCTCCACCGGCTCAGCCGAGGCGCCCAGGTCGATACCCGACGCCGCAGCGCCGGCGGCCAGGCCGTCGAGGATCGCATCGGCCATCAGGTCACAGTAGAGCTGGATGGCGCGGGCCGCGTCGTCGTTCCCCGGGATCGGGTAGGTGATGCCGTCGGGATCGCAGTTGGTGTCAAGGATGGCGACCACCGGGATCCCGAGCTTGCGGGCTTCCTGGATGGCGATGGCCTCCTTGTTGGTGTCGATCACGAACATCAGGTCGGGGATGCCGCCCATGTCCTTGATACCGCCCAGGGACAGTTCCAGCTTGTCCCGCTCGCGGGTGAGCTGCAGCAGTTCCTTCTTGGTGCGGCTGCCTTCTCCGCCCTCAAGGACGCCCTCGAGTTCACGCAGGCGATTGATGGAGCCGGACACGGTGCGCCAGTTGGTCAGGGTGCCGCCAAGCCAGCGGTGGTTGACGTAGTACTGGGCGCAGCGGCGGGCCGCCTGGGCGATCGGGTCGGATGCCTGGCGCTTGGTGCCCACGAACAGGACGCGGCCGCCGCCGGCGGCGACCTCGCGGACCTTGACCAGGGCCTGATGCAGCAGCGGGATCGACTGGGAAAGGTCGATGATATGAATGTTCGAACGGCTGCCGAAGATGTAGCGGTCCATCTTCGGATTCCAGCGGTGCGTCTGGTGGCCGAAATGGGCGCCAGCTTCCAGCAGCTGACGCATAGAGAAATCGGGAAGCGCCATGGGGTCGTATCCTCTTCTTCCGGTTGACCTCCGCAGACAAACCCCCCGGGCGGGGGACCGGAACGGCGCCGCCGGGATGTCTCCCCGGCTCCACCGAACGCCTGCGTGTGGAATGCCGCGCCGTGTAGGCTCAACCGGGCGAAAAGGCAAGTCGTGAAAGGATTTGGGCCCGCCTAGACGTCCTCGACGAAGACCACGCCGGGCGCCGTCTTCAGGGCGCCACGCACGGCGGGGCCCAGGTCGAACCGGCCGGGAAGCCGCACCTCGATCTCCCGGCCGCCCTCGACGGGGGCCACCAGGACAATCTCGCCGCCGCGCCCCTGCGGGGCCGTCGTCAGGCGGGCCTTCAGGGCGTCGATGGCCAGGCTACGCGGCGCGACATGGATCCGAAGCCCCGCCACTGCGTTCTCGATCGCCGTCTCGACGGGCTCGGCGTCATCGCCGAAAAAGCGCACCTCGCCGTCCCGCGCCTTGGCCCGGACCTTGAGCGAGACCGCCCGGCCAGGCTCCAGCAGATCACGGCAGCGGCGCAGGGACTCCGGCGGGAAGAGCACCTCATACTCCCCGGAGGGATCGGACAGGGTCACAAAAGCGAACTTGTCCCCGCTGGCCTGGGAGGCCCGCTCCTGCCGTCGGCGCACCACGCCGGCCATGCGGAAGGCTTCCGCCCCCGCCTCCGCCTTGGGGATGACCTCGGTCAGAAGATCCGTGCGACGCCGCCGCAGGGCGGGCATCAGATCCTCCAGGGGATGACCCGAGAGGTAGAAACCCACCGCGGCCAGCTCCTCGTCGAGGCGGCGGGTCGGGGACCAGGACTCGGTGCGCGGCAGCCGGGGCCGTTGGGCCTCAACCTGGTCGCCGCCAAACAGCGAACCCTGGGACGAGGCCCGCTCCTCGGCCACGCTGTGGCCGTATCCGGCCAGCACCTCGGCGGCCTCCACCAGCTGGGCCCGGTCACAGCCGAGGCTGTCGAAAGCGCCCGCGCGGGCCAGGGTCTCCAGCGTGCGCCGGTTCACCTGGCGCGGGTCGACCCGTTCCACGAAGTCGAAGATGTCGCGGAAGGGCCCGCCGGCGGCGCGGACCTCCACCACATGCTCCATGGCCTGCAGGCCCACGTTCCGGATACCGCCGAGGGCGTAGAGCACCTCCCCGTCCCCGACATCGAAGTCCGCGCTCGAGCGATTGACGTCGGGGGGGCGGACGGTCACGCCGAAGCGGCGGGCGTCATGATAGAAGACCGCCAGCTTCTCGGTGTTGGAGATGTCCAGGCTCATGGACGCCGCGAAGAATTCCACCGGCGCATTCGCCTTCAGCCAGGCGGTCTGGTAGCCGATCAGGGCGTAGGGCGCGGCGTGGCCCTTGTTGAAGCCATAGCCCGAAAACTTGGCCATCAGTTCGAAGAGGGTGTCGGCCAGGTCCGGGTCCACCCCCCTTTCGGCGGCGCCGGAGAGGAAGCGGGCCCTTTGCTGGTCCATCTCCTCCTTCTTCTTCTTGCCCATCGCCCGGCGCATGAGGTCGGCTTCCCCCAGGGAATAGCCGGCCATGATGCGGGCGATGTTCATCACCTGCTCCTGGTAGACGATGACCCCGTAGGTCTCGGTCAGGACCGGCTCCAGGAGGGGATGGTAGACATTCAGCGGCTTACGGCCCGCCTTGGTGTCCACATAGGCCGGGATCGATTCCATCGGGCCGGGCCGGTAGAGCGAGATCAGCGCCGTGACCTCCTCGATGGAGCTTGGCCGCAGCTGGCGCAGGGTGTCGCGCATGCCCTGCCCTTCCAGCTGGAAGACGCCGACCGTTTGTCCCGACGCCATCAGCTCATAGCTGGCCGCGTCGTCCAGAGGCAGACTCTCAAGAGGAAAGTCCGCGCCCCGGCGCGCCAGGTGCTTCATCGCCCGGTCAATGACCGTCAGGGTCTTCAGGCCCAGGAAGTCGAACTTCACCAGGCCGGCGCTCTCCACCCATTTCATGTTGAACTGGGTCGCTGGAAGCTCGGACCGCGGATCCCTGTAGAGGGGGGAAAGCTCAATGAGCGGTCGGTCCGAAATCACGACGCCGGCCGCGTGGGTGGAGGCGTTCCGGTAGAGTCCCTCAAGCTTGAGAGCGATCTCCAGGAGCCTGGCGACGGACTCGTCCTCCTCCTGGGCCTGGCGCAGCCGGGGTTCCAGTTCGAGGGCCCGGGCCAGGGTCACGGGGTTGGCGGGATTGGCCGGAACCATCTTGGCCAGCCGGTCGACCTGCCCCAGAGGCATCTGCAGGACCCGACCGACGTCCCGCAGCACCGCACGGGCCTGCAGGGTGCCGAAGGTGATGATCTGCGCCACCCGGTCGCTCCCGTAGCGCTGCTGGACGTAGGCGATCACCTCCTCCCGCCGCTCCTGGCAGAAGTCGATGTCGAAGTCGGGCATGGAGACCCGCTCAGGATTGAGGAAGCGTTCGAAGACCAGGCCGTAGCGTAGCGGGTCCAGGCCCGTGATCAGAAGTGACCAGGCCACCAGGGAGCTGGCGCCGGAGCCCCGGCCCGGGCCGACGGGGATGCCCTGTGACACCGCCCACTTCATGAAGTCCGAGACGATCAGGAAGTAGCCGGAGAAGCCCATGTTCTGAATGACGGCGATTTCCTGCTCCAGGCGGGCCTCGTAGGCCTCGAGCGGGACCGCCAGGGGATGTACGGCCAGGCGGGCGCGCAGTCCCTCCCGGGCCTGGCTGGCCAGCTCCTCGTCCTCCGTCCGGCCCTCCGCGATGGGAAAGCGCGGCATGATCGGATCGCGCTTGTTGACCATGAAGGCGCAGCGCCGGGCGATGTCGATGGTGTTGTCGCAGGCCTCGGGAAGATCCGCGAACAGGGCGCGCATGTCCGCCGCCGGCTTGAACCAGTGCTCCGGCGTCACCCGACGGCGCTCGTCCTGACCGATGAAGGCGCCGTCCGCAATGCAGAGGAGCGCCTCGTGGGCCGTGTAGAGGTCGGCGGTCGGGAAGTAGACGTCGTTTGTCGCCACCAGGGGCAGGTCATGGGCATAGGCGTAGGCCACCAGCGCCGGCTCCGCCGCCGCCTGACTGGCCAGGCCATGCCGCTGGAGCTCGATGTAGAAGCGGTCGCCGAAGGCTGCAGCCATGGCCGCCAGAGCCGCCTCGCCCTCCGCCTTGCGGCCGGCGGCGAACAGGGGATCCACGGGGCCGTCGGCGCCGCCCGACAGGAGGATCAACCCCTCGGAATGGGCGGCCACTGCCGACCAGGGCACGGACGGCTCCTCGACGCCGTCCGCCTCCAGGTAGGCCATGGAGGACAGGGTTGAGAGGTTGAGATAACCCGCCTCGGACTGGGCCAGCAGCACGATCGTGGGGGTGCGCGCCCAGCGCTCGGGCGGCCGGCCGCCGATCCCGGTGACCGGCAGGGCGCAGCCAATGATGGGCTGGACCCCGGCGTCCTTGGCGGTGACAGAGAATTCCAGGGCGCCGAACAGGTTGGCCCGATCGGCGATGGCCACTGCCGGCATGCCCTGCCCGGCCGCAATCCGCCCGAGCGCATCCGCCTTGGCCGCGCCCTCCAGAAGAGAATAGGCGGACCGAACGCGCAGATGGATGAAACCGCCCTCGACCGTCATCGCCTCTTCCCGCCCGTCCTCGTCAGACCCCGGGGCCTGAAACTCAGGCCGCCAGTACGGCCACCTGGCACATCATCCACACAAAGCCGGCCACCGACAGAAAGGCCAGCGATTCCCTTGCAAGTCGAGCCATGACTTGATCCCCCAACTACGTTCCTGAAATGTTCCTATTCCGGTTTTGTTCTCATTGCAAGGGGGTCTTCCGGCACGGACTCATGCCGGGACGATCCGCCCCTGGCGCAGGGTCAGGACACGGTCCATCCGCTGGGCAAGCTCGAGGTTGTGGGTGGCGATCAGGGCGGCCGCCCCCTGCCCCCGGACCATGGACCGCAGGCTGTCGAAGACCGAGGTCGAGGTGTCCGGATCGAGGTTGCCGGTCGGTTCGTCGGCCAGGAGGATCCGCGGCCGGTTGGCCAGGGCCCGGGCCACGGCCACCCTCTGCTGCTCGCCCCCGGACAGCTGGGCGGGTTGATGTTCCAGCCGCTCGGCCAGACCGAGGTCCGACAGAAGGGCCGCCGCCCGGGCCCGGGCAGCGGCTGATGAGCGGCCCGCCATCAACTGGGGCAGCATGACGTTCTCGATGGCGGTGAATTCCGGCGACAGGTGATGGGCCTGGTAGACGAAGCCGATGGCCGAGAGCCGCACCCGGGTGCGCGAGGCGTCGGACAGGTCCGTGCAGTCCCGCCCCTCGACGATAACCCGCCCCGAGGTGGGCTTCTCCAGCAGTCCGGCGGCGTGGAGGAGCGAGGACTTGCCCGAGCCGGAGGGCCCGACCAGGCCGACGATTTCGCCGGCGGACAGGTCGAGCTCCACCCCATCGAGGACGTGGAGCAGCCGGTCGCCGGACCGGTAGGTGCGGTGAAGGTCCCGGAGGGACAGGACGGCCGCCTCACTCATAGCGAAGCGCCTCCACGGGATCGAGGCGGCTGGCGCGCCAGGCGGGCGGCAGGGTGGCGAGGAAGGCCGCGGCGAGGGACCAGCCGAGGATCAGGAGCACCTCCGCCCAGTCGATCCGCGCCGGAATGCGGGAAAGATAGTAGACGTCGGAGGCGAAGACCCGGGCGCCGGTCACCCACTCCACCGCCTGCTGGATCGGGCCGATATAGGTGCAGAAGACAACCCCCAGGAGAAGGCCCGTCAGGGCGCCCGCCACGCCGACGGCGGCGCCGGCCATGAAGAAGATGCGCAGGATGGCGCCCTGCCCGGCGCCCATGGTGCGCAGGATGGCGATGTCGCGGCCCTTGTTCTTCACCAGCATGATCAGGCCGGAAATGATGTTCGCCGCCGCAATGACCACCAGCATCATCAGGATCAGGCGCATGACGTTGCGCTCCACCTTCAGGGCGCCCCAGAAGGCGGCGTTCCGCTCGGTCCAGTCGGAGACGGAAGCGGCGGGCCCGGCCAGGGCGGCAGCCTGGGACTTCACCGCCGCAGCGCGATCCGGGTCGGAAAGCCTCAGTTCGATGAAGTCCGGCGCGCCCTCACGCCCGAAGAACAGGGCCGCCTGCTCGATGGGCATGTAGAGAAAGCTCTGGTCATACTCGCTCATCCCCACGCTGAAGAGGCCGGAGACGATAAAGGTCTTGCGCTGGGGCGCGTCGCCGAAGGCGGTGGCGGCGCCGGTCGGGGAAATCAGTGTGATGGGGTCGCCGGGCCTCAGGCCCAGGCCGGCGGCGAGGCGCTCGCCCACGAGGACGCGGTCGCCACCGTATTCTCCCTCGCCCCAGCCCTTGAGTCCGCCGGGCGTGACATTGTCCGCGACGAGGCGGGTCGCCAGAAGATCGGCGCGGGCGACCCCGCGCACGATGGCGCCCGACACCTGGCCGTCGCCCACCGCCATGACCTGACCCTCGATGACCGGGGCGGCCTGGACCACGCCGGGCAGTCCGGAGAGGCTGCGGGTCAGGGCGGCGGTATCAAGGCCCGAGGCGGGCGAGGACGCGACGAAGACATGGCCGTTGAAACCGAGGATGCGCGAGAGGAGTTCGGCCCGGAAGCCGTTCATCACGCTCATGACGATGATCAGCACCGCCACGGCCAGGGCGATGCCGACGTAGGCGATGACGCCGATCATGGCCACGCCGCCCTCGCGACGCTTGGAGCGCAGGTATCGCCCGGCCACCATCCGCTCCCAGCGGCTGAAGGGGCCGGCGGGGCGGACGTCGAAGGCTTCGTGGGCGTGGGCGTCGGGCATGGGCTCGGACTTGCGGAAGACCCGTCCGCTATGCCCCGTTTCGTCGGCGAAAAGAAGGCCGCCCGGGAGCTGGGCGGCCTTCTCCATCTCGGGGAACGCTCCGACCGAAGTCGGTACCGGGAAGAAAACGCGTTTTCCCTGGCTGGTCCCGCTTTTCGGGAGATCGCCTCAAAGACGGGTGTGCGGCGCCCGGTTCATAGGCGGACAGCCCCCGCGGCGCCCGGGGATTGGGCGGCCCTGATCTCAGCTGACCTGGCGCAGCGGGCTGATCGGGATGAGCTCGAAATGAATCACCAGGAACAGGAGCACGAAGAGGACCGCAGAGATCACCGTGGTCAGCAGGAACTTCTCCTTCAGACGCGGATTGACCGGAGAGGCCGGATCGCCCCCGCCCGGCGGTTTGGTCCCCGCCTCGGCATGCGACTGGGAGCCCAGGGGCAGGACGCCGAACAGGACGGTCCACCAGAGGGTCAGATAGATGGCAATGCCGGTGAAGAGGCTCACGCGTGGCCACCTTTCGGCGTTTCCATGAGCTCGACGAGGACGCCGCCCATGTTCCTGGGATGGACGAAGATCACCGGCGTGCCATGGGCGCCGATCCGCGGGACTCCATTGTTCAGCACCGTGGCGCCCTTGGCGGCCATGTCGTCCCGGGCCGCCAGGATGTCCTCGACTTCGAAGCAGACATGGTGCTGGCCGCCTGCGGGATTCTTCGCCAGGAAGCCGTGAAGGGGCGAGGCCTCGCCGAGGGGCTCGATCAGCTCGATCTGGCTGTTGGGAAGGTCGACGAAGCAGACATTGACGCCCTGCTCCGGCATGTCCTTGACCGCCGAGATCTGCGTGGCGCCGAGGACGTCGCGATAGAGCTTCACGGACTCGGCGATGGAGGGGGTGGCGACCCCGACGTGGTTCAGTCTTCCGATCATGCCGGATGAATACAACGCCGGCGGGCCGGCGTCATCCATGACCAAGGGTCACTGGGTGAAGAGGGCCGCCCCGCCGTCCCTCAGGTGGCTGCGCGCCGCCGCCGGCTCGAACACTGCCCCGGCGGCGAGCAGGGCCTCGATCCGCTCCGGCGCCAGCCCGAACTCGGCGAGGACCTGCCGGGTATGCTCTCCCGCATCCGGGACAGGATGCCGGAAGCCCCCAAGCGTCCGGTCGAAGTCGGCGTAGCTGCGGACGCCCACCGCCTCGCCGAGGCGGGTATGGCGCCAGGCGACGAAGACGTCGTTCTCTGCGAGCCAGGGATCGTCGTAGGCCTCGTAGCCGCGCACGCAGGGGGCGCAGGGCACGCCGGCCGCCTCCAGGGCGTCCAGTGCGGCGGCGCGGGGGCGTCCCGCCAGGGTGGCCGCCAGCCGCCCGGCGAGGGGACCCTCAGGGGGTGCGGTGAGGGCGTCTGCGGGGTCCGCCTGCGTCCCCAGCACCGTCAGCATGGCCTCCGCCTCCGCGACCGTCTCGGCGGCCACGGCGAGCCAGCCGTCCTGGCACTCATAGTAGCGATGGACAGGGTTCAGCCCCACGCAGTCGATCCCGCCCGAAGGCGCCGGCGGACGGCCCTCCCAGGTGACGACCTCGCCCAGCTGGAAGGTCAGGCTTTGGGCCAGGAGGCTGGTGACGACCTCCTGCCCCTCCCCGGTCCGACGTCGGGCGTTCAGGGCCGAGATGATGCCGAAGGCGACCACGCCGGCGGTGGCCACGTCATTGACGGCGATGGTGTGCAGGACGGGCTCGGCGTCGCCGCCCTGGGCGGCCATCATGCCGCCCTCGGCCTGAAGCAGGGGGTCGAAGCCCGGCAAAGGCGCCCGAGGACCCGCGTCACCATAGGCGTTGACCGAGCACGAGATGATCCGCGGATTGATCTGGCGCAGGGCCTCATAGTCCACGCCCAGGCGCTTACGCACGCCGAAGCGGTAGTTGTCGAGCACCACGTCGGACTGCCGGACGAGGTCGAAGAACATCTCCTTCGCCCCAGGCTGCTTGAGGTCGATCCCCAGTCCCCGCTTGCCGCGGTTGCAGGTCAGGAAGGGGCCCCCGTCCGAACGGAAGGGATCGCCCTCGGGGGACTCGATCTTGATGACCTCGGCGCCGAGGTTGGCCAGGACGGCCCCGGCCAGGGCCCCGGCGATCACCGAGCCCATGTCGAGGACGCGGACGCCCTCCAGAGGTCGGCTCGCCCCGGGGCCAATGGTCCGGGGCTGCGGCGCCCCCCAGTCGGGGAGCGGCCCGGCGGTGGGCAGGGACCGGACGGAGGCCGGCGTGGCGGACAACCGGGCGGGCGGCCCGGGCATGGCCAGCCTGCGCCGTACCGGATCGTCAAACTCCAGCCTCAGGCCAGCGTGCCGGACGGCCTCTCCGGCAAACCAATCGTTGCGATTCCCCACGGGCGCGCAGGGCACCCCGGCGTCCGCCAGGAGGCCCAGCCAGTGCCGCCGCGGCTGACTCCGGAACACCTCCTCCAGCACGTCGAGGGCGAGGGCGGGGTTGAGGACCAGGACCTCCCAGTGCGCGCCAAGCCCGAGGGCGTCGATGGCCTTGCGGAAGAAGGGCATGAAGAGGGTGGCGAGGAAGAACCACTCTCCATCGCTGCACTGGTAGAGCCGATAGCTGGGCGAGGCGCCCTGCGGCGCGCCGCGCGGCAGCCGGGGCTGGTCCAGCACCATGACCACGCCGCCGACCTCGGATACGCCATGAAGACCGCTGACGGTCACCGCCTGCCCCTGCCCAGAGGCGCCCCGCTCGTAGAGGGCCGCGCCCATGGCCCCGGCCGCCATCACCGCCTGGCCGTACCAGCCAATGGGCAGGATCAGGTGAATGGGGCTGTCCGCGTAGGCGCCCTGCCGAAAGGCGATGCCGGAGGTCGCCGCCAGCAGGCTGTGACGGGGCGGCATGCGACTCCAGCGGCCCCGGGTTCCGTAGGGCGGCATCCAGACATGGATCAGGTG
Source organism: Phenylobacterium sp. (assembly GCA_020401865.1). Classification (GTDB taxonomy): domain Bacteria; phylum Pseudomonadota; class Alphaproteobacteria; order Caulobacterales; family Caulobacteraceae; genus Phenylobacterium. Next base: position 286,903 of record JADCAS010000005.1, read on the forward strand.
GGGGGCGCCGTCCCGCAGGCTGGCGGCGTCGAGGCCCAGGGCCTCCAGGTCTCCGGGCGGATGATCGAAGACGGCGATGTCTGCGGCGCGGGCGAGGTCCTTCGCCTTCGCCAGGTCCGCCGGGACGGAGAGATCGAGGGTGACGATGCGCTTGTTGCGGTTCCAGGCCGGATAGCCGGGATGATCCTTCAGCCGATCACCGCCGGGCGGTTCGACCTTGACGATCTCGGCCTCGAAATCGCCCAGCAGCATACAGGCCATGGGCCCCGCCACGCCCTGCGTGAAGTCGGCGATGCGCACGCCCCGGTAGGCCGACATGCCCCTCCCCCTCTTTCTCTGTTGGGAGAAAGGTCGGCGAAAGCGGCCGCGCTGGCAAGCCGTTGTCCGGGCTCATGACTGTTGGGACCGTTGCCGCGCAGGACCCCAGTGATCTGATCTTACGGTAACCTCGATCGCCCCATCCACCCGTCACCTTTCACAGGTCAGGCTCTAATCGTTTCAGGAGAAGGTTCGGGGGGTCACGTCCGAACCCGGCAGCGACTAGGTTCGCCAAGATCCGGGAAGGACTCAGGTATAGCGGGAAGTTGGGGATATATTCCGATTGTGGAGTTGTTCAGTTCGATGAGCGCCTGATGACTGCCAACCTGTCTAAACGGGGCCGCGCCTTGAGGCTGCGAGCCCTGGCTTTGGCCGCCGTTGCCGTCGGCTTGTTGTGGGTGTTCAAGGCGCCGCTGATCGACGCCGTGGCTGATGTCGCGTTTCTGCCGGTGGCGACGACGAGGCCAGCTCAATATGCCGTGTCGACCCAGCACGGAGTCGCCATGAAAACGCGTGACGGCGTCGTTTTGCGCGCTGACATTCATCGCCCGATTGGCCTCGTCAAAGCGCCGACCATCCTGGCTCGAATCCCTCTCACAGACACGCTTTGGAACCGGACCAGGTCCGACGTGATAAGCCGCTTCTGGGCGAAACGCGGGTATGTGGTCGTGGTGCAAGGTACCCGTGGACGTTACCGCTCCGATGGAGAGTTCACGCCGATGGTGCATGAACGCCAAGATGGTCTCGACACCTTGGCTTGGCTTGCCCGTCAGTCTTGGTGGGATGGTCGCTTGGCAATGTGGGGGGGCTCGGCGTTTGGGCAGACACAATGGGCGATTTCGGATCGCACCGACCCCGGCGTCGGCGCCTTCGCGATTCAAATTGCTTCCAGCCGGTTTCAGGACTTTTTCCACCCCGGCGGTGCCTTTGCTTTGGAGAGTAGCCTCTACTGGGCCCTCAATAGCGCAGGGCCGCGGGACCAGGACGTCGATCTGAAGGCTTTGGATCGAGGTGAGCGCGCCTTGCCGGTCAGTCGGGCCGATGACGTGGCGCGCTCTGATACCGTTTTCTTCGATCAATGGCTCACATCGGCGCCCGGGTCCCCCTATTGGGTCGCGATCGACGGCCACGAACGCGCATCGACCGCCAAGGCGCCGGCACTATTGCTGGGAGGATGGTATGATCCATTTTTACCAGGAATGCTGCGTGACTACAAAGCCTTATCGCAAAACAAGCACGCGAGAGACACGCGCCTCGTGATCGGGCCCTTTTCTCACGCCCGCGAGATTGACTGGCCCGGCCAAGCCAAGCCGGTCCTCTATCGGCGGGCGAGCGTTGAACAGGTGATCGCCTGGTACGATCAGGTACTTGGCGTCGGCCAGCGCCCCACACCTCAACCTCGCGTTCGTCTCTATGTTATGGGGCCGAACTTCTGGCGAGACGAGCAGGAGTGGCCGCTGGCGCGGACGCGCTATACAAAACTGTATCTGCAGGCCAACGGGCGCCTGGGTAAGGCCGCGCCGGACATCAACGCTGCTGAAGACAGGTTCACACACGATCCCAGAACGCCCACACCGACCCGTGGGGGCGCGATGCTCGGTCCAAGAGCGGGCGTGGCGATGCAGGAGCCGGTGGGTACCCGAGCAGACGTCCTCAATTATGTTACGCCTCCATTGTCCAGCCCCTTGGAGATTACGGGACCTCTCAAGGCCAAGATCTGGGTGACAACCGACGCGCCGAGCACGGATTTTACGGCGAAACTGTCATTCATCACGCCGAAAGGAGAGGCCTTCAACCTTGGTGATGGGATCATTCGCAGAGCCTTCACACCGGGAGAGCGGACTCCACTCGAAATCGATCTGGGAGCGACGAGTGTCGTTCTGGAGGCAGGTTCCAAGCTTCGGCTTGACATCTCAAGCAGCAATTTTCCCCGATTTGACCGCAATCCAAACACCGGCGAAAGCCCAGCGACTGCGACGCGGTTCGCGACAGCTCACCAAAAAGTGTGGCGCAGCGTTGACGCTGCGTCCTATATCATTCTTCCCGAGATACCGAAGGAAGATACCAAAACCCAAGGTTTACGTTGACCCTGAGCACCATTTCGGAGGACTTGAATTTGACAGAATTGCCCAGACAGTCGCGTGTACATGCGATTTTCATCATGGTGCTGCTTGGGTTGTTTGTCTTTCGTGTCGCGGCTCAAATCCTCCAGCTGCTTGCGCCGACGCCGATACTGCCCGCCTTCGAAGCTTGGCATTCAGGCACCTTGCCCTACGGTTTGTTATTCGCATTCCAAATTGTCATCATCATCCTTGCTGCTTCGTTTGTTCGAGGGCTCTGGATCGGACAGATCAAACAAAATCGACGTCTCGGCACTGTAGTGGCCTGGATTGGCGGTCTCTATTTTGCCGGTTCGGTCGCGCGGTTTGTAGCGGGGTTGACGTTCGCGAAGCAGAACCTTTTTCTCTCAGCACATCTGCCGGGAATTTTTCACATAGTTCTAGCTGTGATGGTGTTGACTGTGGCGCACTACCACCTGAGCAACATCACGGGTGACGAGGCGTGAGGGGGGTACGCCGCATCGTCAGCGTGCTGGCATATCCCTTGGTGATGGCGGCTGGCCTAATCACGCTGATGGGGCTTTTGGACGCTGGCGCCGCTCTGACCTGGGCGCCCTTCGCAACTGTCGCCATCGTCGGCCCCATCGTTATCCTGCTTGAACGGATCATCCCGTTTCGCAGAGGGTGGATAGCGAACGCAAGCGATTACCTGGAAGACAGTCTCTTCATGGTCGCGGTGCAGGTCACCGTGCCTTTCGCTATGGCTTGGGCGGTCGCGTTTGGATTGTCGACAGCCCTATCGCACCACACTAACCATTTTTCGATCTGGCCTACACATTGGCCATTATTCGCCCAGTTGGCGCTCAAGGTGATCGCGGGAGACTTCTTCAGATATTGGCTTCACAGATCCGCGCATACATGGTCACCTCTTTGGCGATTGCATGAAGTGCATCATCATCCCAATAAACTCTACTCGACAAATGTGTTTCGATTTCATCCTATTGAAAAAGCTCTACAGTTCTGCTGTGACACGCTTCCGTTTGTAATCATTGGTATCACACCAGACGTGCTTGCTTTCTACTTTGTCTTCTACGCCATCAGTGGATTATTCCAACACTCGAACGCTGATTTGCGACTAGGCCCGTTAAACTATGTTTTCAGTGGACCCGAAGTGCACCGATGGCACCATTCCCGTACTATATCCGAGTCCAACAACAACTACGCACATAGCTTCGTCGTATGGGATCTCGTTTTTGGCACCTACTTCCGTCCGAAATCGCGTGTGGTTGAAACCCTAGGTTTGCTTGACCCTGCCTACCCGCGCGGATTTTGGCAGCAATTGTATGCGCCGTTTCGGCGGGTAGCTCGTGACATCACATGAGCCTACGCTCCCGACTTGCGCAGTTTGTTCTGGCGGCGTCGATGGAAACGGTGGCCCGCCGTCGACATGCAGACCTGCTTAAGCAAGCGTCGTATCCAGACAAGGCTCAATCTCAGGCCCTGGAAGCCATCTTGCGCCTTTGCAAGGAAACGACGCAGGGACGACGTTTCGGCGTTTCAGAAGCCCTCAGCATTGACGACTTCCGCCGTGCCGTGCCCATTCAAACCTATGAGGACATACGTTCAGGCATAGAGCGACAGATTGCGACCGGGATGCTCGAGGTCGCCCCCGAGCCCCCCTTGATGTACGCGCGGACAAGCGGCACGACCGGGCAGCCGAAGTACATTCCAGTCACCCGGAGCACGTTGAAGCAGTTCCGAGCTGCGCAACAGGCGATGGCTTTTCCGCCCCACGCCGCTTACGGGGCGTTCCGAGGCCGGATCCTAGGCTTTGGCGGCCCGGCACGAGAGGAGGCGTTGTCAAACGGCGTTCCGGCCGGGTCGACGAGCGGCCTTATCTACGAAACCATGCCCTACCTTTTGCGGGCGAACTATGTTGTTCCGGCAGAAGTGTTCGGCATCGAAGACTACGAGTTGAAATATCTTGTGACAGCTCGCCTCGCCTTGGCGGCGCGGGATATCTCACTCATTGCCGCGGCGAACCCGTCGACGATCATCAGACTGCTCTCAGTGATCGAAGCTCATCGAGGTCGACTATCCCGGGACCTGGAGAACGGTGGGTTTCATGCTTTGGATCGACTTTCGCCTGAGGTGTGCGCGGCGGTAGAACCGCTTTTGAGGCCCTCAAGAGCCAGCGCCAAGATCTTGGAGCATGCCCATGCGGCTTCACTTGCTGATCTTTGGCCGAACCTGCGCGCTGTGGTCACTTGGCTAGGTGGGGGATGTATTCATGCGGCCGCATCGGTTCGGTCTCAGATACCCAAAGCCGCGGGCATGATCGACGCGGGTTACATTGCAAGCGAACTGCGGGGGACGATCGTTGTCGATGCGAGAAACAATCTCGCACTTCCGATGTTGGGCGACGTCTTCTTCGAATTCGTCGAAAACGCGGCATGGGATCGGGGCGAACGCGAAACACAGCTTCTTCACGAACTTGTCCAAGGTACCGAGTACCAGATCATCGTGACCACGGCGGCTGGGCTACTCAGATATCAAATGAACGACGTCATGCGGGTGACTGGCTTCGTCGGCGCCTGTCCAACCCTCGAATTCGTGCGAAAAGGACGCGGCGTCACGAACATCGTGGGTGAAAAGCTCTCGGAAGATCAAATTCACTCAGCAGTAGCGACCGTATTCACCCAGCCTCCCGTTTTTTACATTGCTTTGGCTGACACTAAAGCTTCTGTTTATCGAATTTTTGTTGAAACGCCATTCAATGAAACGAATACTGCCGAGGCGTTTGATGCAAAACTACAACAGTTGAATATCGAATATGCTGCTAAACGGGGTAGTGGAAGGTTAGCATCACCGCGCTTGGTTCGACTTCGGCCCGGCGCAGGCGCCGCCTACCACAAGCATTGCGTCGAGGTGAAAGGTCAGCGCGAATCACAGGCAAAGGTCTTGGCCCTCCAGCGCGTGGAGGATTTTGACTTCGATTTCTCGGACTACATGGACGCCAATGCCTTTTGAGCTTCGCTTTCTCTCTTTGCCGATAGCGTTTCGGCAGGCTTTTTCACATGCCTCCGCAAGCAGAAAATTTGCAGAAAATGTGATTGTCATGGCGCGTGATCAGGAGGGAAGGGTCGGTCTTGGCGAAGGCTGTCCTCGCCCATATGTCACGGGGGAAACGCTGGAGGCGGCCCAGTCTTTCTTAACGGCGCATCTGCCTCTCCTTTCGAACATCCAGGATCTTGACGGCCTCAGAAGTTGGAGCACCAGCAACAAGCTCGTCATTGATCTCTGCCCGAGCGCATTCTGCGCAGCGGAACTTGCTCTGCTTGATCTGATAGCTCAGCGAGACGGCGTGAGCGTCGAGACCCTTCTGGGTTTGCCGCCGATCATCGACCAGCCTTTAAGCGCTGTTTACAGCGCGAGCGGCGGTTTAGCGTTCTCAGCGCAACATCTTGCATTTCGGGCACGCGGCATTCGAGATGCAAAGCTCAAGATCTCAGGGAATTCGGCGCGCGATATGTCTCGCGCTCGCCAACTGTCACGATTTGGCTCGGTACGTGTCGACGCCAACAATCTTTGGCGCGATGCGGCGCAGGCGATCAAGGCCTTGACACCACTGACGCCTTTTATCTGGGCGGTCGAAGAGCCCTGCAGCCCAAAGGATTGGGCGTCCATGACATCTATCCAGACGACAACAGGACTGACCCTGATCGCGGACGAAAGTGTGACCAAGGTAGAGGACCTCGAAGAGATCCCGACAGGGTTGAAGGTAGCCATAAATCTCAGGGTGTCAAAGCATGGCGGCCTTATCCGCACCTTGGACTTGGTTCGAGCCGCGCAGAATCGGGGATTCGACGTCATCATTGGCGCTCAAGTCGGCGAAACGAGCATTCTGGCTCGCGCCGCGCTTAGTGTGGCCGCAATTGTGCCTCGGCTGCGTGGGTTTGAGGCTGGGTATGGCACGTGGTTGCTCCAGTTCGACGTCACAGAGCCTGCGATCAAGGCGCAACTTGGGGCGAAATTGATCGCTGAACTGCAGGCAGCTCCCGGACTTGGTCTCTCCCCTTCGCAAAGATTGAAGGGTGAATTCGAATGCTTATCAGTGTGACGGTGTGACCCGCCCGCCGGTACCAGCCGGTCGACAATTTGCGCCCTGCTGCAGATTTCCACGGGTCACATCCGATCGCCCGGCAACCTTTACCCCGGATAGATCACACGTCCGGCTCACCCTGCTTGCGCAGGATCCCCATGAACTGCTCTTCCGCGAACCTTGATCGCTTCAGCCTCCCGTCTTCTTCCATAGGTCGGGGTCCAGTTGTTTCTGGCTGAGTTTAAGCGGATCACAACACCACCATCACCGCCACCGGCGTCTTCTGACCATGATCAAGGAGCCCTGAGCTCCGACAACCGTCTGCCGTGCGCCTCAGGGCCTCAGAGCCTCAGGAGGGTGGTCTGGACCACGGGGCGGCGGCCCCAGACGCGCTGGGCGGCCTTCTTGAGGGCGCGCGAGATGGCGGCCTCCACCTCGGCGTCGATCTCGCGCTGGTCTCCGTCCAGACGGCGCACGGCGGCCTCGGCGGCGTCGGCCAGGTCGTCGAGGATGTCGTCCAGAGGCCGCTCGGGCTCTCCCGGCAGGCCGATCGCCCGGACCTGGGGTCCCGAAGCGATGCGCCCGCGACCATCCAGAACCAGGGCGGCGTGGAGGACCCCGCTGGTCGCCGCGTGCCGGCGCTCCCGCAGGGGCTCTCCATCCTGGGGCGTCAGGAATCCGCCATCAATGTAGATACGTCCGGCGGGAACCTCGTCGATCACCTCGGCCCGGCCCGGGGCCAGGCGGACCATGTCGCCGTTGCGGGGCGCCACCGCCTGCGGGACCTGGAGGTCGCGGGCGAAGGCGGCGTGTTCGAGCAGGTGGCGGCGCTCTCCGTGGGTGGGAATGGAAATCTGCGGCCGGGCCCAGGCGTACATGTCAGCCAGCTCGTCCCGGCAAGGGTGACCCGAGACATGGATGCCGGGATGCTCCCGGTCGGTGATCAGCCTTATCCCCCGCTCGGAGAGCCGGTTCTGCATGTCCCGGATGGCGATCTCGTTGCCGGGGATCACCCGGCTGGAGAAGATGACGGCGTCCCCCGCCCCCAGGCGGATGTGAGGATGCGATCCGTCGGCGATGCGCGACAGGGCCGCCCGCGGCTCTCCCTGGCTGCCCGTGCAGAGAAGCAGGACCTGCTCGGGCGGCAGGTGAGAGGCCTGAGCCTCGGAGATGAAGCCCTGGGAGTCGACGTCCATGCCCACGTGACGGGCGGCGGCGGCCATCCGGATCATGGACCGGCCCACCAGGCAGATCTTCCGGCCCGCCGCCCGGCCGGCGACGATGGCGGTCTCCATCCGGGCCACGTTGGAGGCGAAGCAGGCGACCGCGACCCGACCGGTCTGAGCGGCGATAACCCGGATCAGTTCCTCGCGCACGTCCGCCTCGGAGCCGGCGCGGCCGTCGACGAAGACGTTGGTGGAGTCGCAGACCATGGCCAGGACGCCGTCATCCCCCAGCTGGCGCAGGGCGCCGGCGTCAGTGACCTCGCCCAGGAGGGGCGACGGATCGATCTTCCAGTCCCCGGTATGCAACACCACGCCCAGGGGCGTTCGGATGACCAGGCCGTTCGGCTCGGGAATGGAGTGGGTCAGGGTGACCATCTCCACGTCGAAGGGCCCCAGCACAATCCGTCCGCCCAGGGGCACGATGTTCAGCTCGACCTCGTCCTCGAGGTTCCGCTCGCGCAGCTTCTCGCGCAGCAGGAAGGCGGTGAAGGGCGTGGCGTAGAGCGGAGCCCTCAGGCGCGGCCAAAGCCAGGCCACCGCGCCGATATGGTCCTCATGGGCGTGGGTGAGGACGATGCCGAGGATGTCGTCGGCATGATCCTCGATCCAGGCCGGGTCCGGGAGGATGATGTCGACGCCCGGCGTGTCCTGACCCCCGAAGGTGACCCCCAGGTCCGCCACGATCCAGCGTCGGCGGTCGGGGGGGCCGTACCCGTAGAGGTTGAAGTTCATGCCGATCTCGTCGGATCCGCCCAGCGGCAGGAAGACGAGTTCGTCGTCAGGACGTGGTCCGGCCACCTAGCGGGCTCCCGTATTGCGACGATGGATTTCCAGCATGCCGCGGATGGTCAGGTCAGAATCGAAGTGATCGATGGCCTCGGTGGCGCCCTGGAAGAGCGAGGCCACCCCGCCCGTCGCCACCACCGTCATCGGCCTCCCCCATTCCGCCTTGATGCGTGTGATCAGGCCCTCGATCAGGGCGATGTAGCCCCAGAAGACCCCGGCCTGCATGGCGCCGACAGTGTCCCGTCCGATGGTCCTCTCGGGCCGGCGGATGGCCACCCTGGGCAGCTTGGCGGCGGCGGCGTGCAGGGCTTCCATGGAGAGGTTGATGCCGGGGGCAATGACCCCGCCCTCGAAGCCGCCGTCCGCGGCGATGACGTCTAAGGTCGTCGCCGTCCCGGAGTCGATGACGATCAGATCACCGGGATAGACCACATGGGCGCCGATGGCGTTGACCAGGCGGTCGGCGCCGGCCTCCGAGGGCTTTTCCAGACGAACGGGTATGCCGAGGTCGACATTCTCACCGATGACCAGGGGCTCCACCTTGAGGTAGCGGCGAGCGAGGTTTCGCAGGTTGAAGACCGACTGGGGCACCACGCTGGAGATAATGCAGGCGTCGAGCATGTCGAACCTCAGGCCTGTCATGGAAAGCAGCTGGTGCAGCCAGACCGCGTATTCGTCCGCCGTCCGGGTGGACTGGGTGGCCGTCCGCCACTGGGCGACCCACGTGGTCCCGTCGTGAACGGCGAAGAGGGTGTTGGTGTTGCCCTGCTCGATCGCCAGCAGCATCAGGTTTCTCCGAAAAAGACATCGCCAGCCGTCACGCGGACGACCTCGCCATTTTCAAGCCTAAGGCGCAGAGCCCCGTCGGACTCCAGGGCCTCCGCCGTCCCCGAGAGGGTCCGGTCGGGGAGCCGCGCCGTGCAGGGACCGCCCAGACCCTCAGCCATCCGGGTCCAGGCCTCGCCCACAGGGGGAAAGCCGTCATGGACCCAGATCCGCCGCCAGGACTCGAAGCGGTTGGCCAGGGCCGCCAGGAAGTCGGCCGGCGCCTGTGGCGCAAATCCGGGGATGTCGGCAAGGGTGGCGGCGGGGCGCTCGACCTGGTCCCGGGGAGGCGCCTCAGCCAGGTTGACGCCGATGCCGACCGCGAGCCAGAGCCCACCCCCGGGCCTTGGACCCGACTCCACGAGGATGCCCGCCACCTTGCCGCCGGCGGTGTAGAGATCGTTGGGCCAGCGCAGGCGCGCAGCGCCGGGTCCCGCCAGGGCGTTCACGGTCTCGCAGAGGGCCACGGCGGCCACGAACGAAATCTGAGCCGCCTGGGCCGGCGGCAGGTCAACGGGGATCAGGAGGGTGGCCGCGAGGTTTCCACCACCACCGCACCAGGCGCGACCCCGGCGTCCCCGGCCGGCCGTCTGCTCGAGGGCGTGGATCCAGACGGGACCGAAGAGGCCCGCCTCCGCCCGACGCCGAGCCTCGGCGTTGGTCGAGTCGAGGACGGCGTAGCTCTCGATGGGCGGGGCGCTCACCTAGCCCAGGCCGAGGGCGGCCGCCGCCGCGGCTGCGTAACGATCGATCAGGGGCATCAGGCCAAGGACCACCGGGAAGGTGAAGGCCGCGGCGCCGACGGCGATGGCCCCGGCCTCCAGGGGCGGGCGGTCGGTCTCGCCGGGGGCCGGATCGAACCACATCACCTTGACCAGACGCAGGTAGTAGAAGGCGGCGATGACGCTGCCCACGAGGGCCGCCACCGCAGACCAGAGCAGGACCGGATCGCCGGCGTTCACCGCGGCCATGAAGACATAGTACTTGCCCCAGAAGCCGGCGAAGGGCGGCAGGCCGAGGCCCGACAGGGCGAAGATGGTCAGGGCGAGGCTGAGCCAGGGCCGTTGCTGGAACAGTCCCGCCATGTCCTCAAGGGTCTCGAGGGGCCGGCCATTCCGTGACAGGGCCGCGAGGCAGGCGAAGAAGCCGATCACGGACACGGAGTAGAGGGCCATGAAGACGAGCATGGCCTGGACGCCCTGGGCCGTTCCCGCCGCCAGGCCGAGGACGGCGTAGCCGACATTGGCGATGGAGGAATAGGCCCAAAGGCGCTTGAGGTTGGTCTGGGCCAGGCCCGCCAGGGCGCCCACGGCCACCGAGGCCAGGGCGATGAGGATCAGGACCTGGCGCCACTGGTCCGCCGCCAGCGGGAAGGCCTCGGCCAGGACCCGGGCGAACAGCAGCATGGCCGCCAGCTTTGGAGCGCCGGCGAAAAAGGCGACCACCGGCGTGGGGGCGCCTTCGTAGACGTCGGGCGTCCACATGTGGAAGGGCGCAGCGGAGACCTTGAAGGCGAGGCCACAGATCATGAAGACCAGGCCGAAGAGGACGCCGGTCCCGGCCTCGCCCTGCACCGCCGCCGCGATGGCGTCGAAGCGGATGGCGCCGGAGAATCCATAGACCAGCGAGGCGCCGTAGAGCAGCAGTCCAGAGGACAGGGCGCCCAGCACGAAGTACTTCAGGCCGGCCTCGGAGGCCTTGGCGTCGTCGCGCTGCAGGGCGGCCATGACATAGAGGGCCAGGGACTGGAGCTCGACGCCGATGTAGAGGCTCAGAAGGTCCCCCGCCCCGGCCATCATGGCCATGCCGAGGGCGGCGAGGAGGACCAGCACCGGGAACTCGAAGTGACGGATACCCCGCCGGGCGAACCAGGCCTGGCCCAGGGGAATGGACACGAGGCTTCCGAGGCAGATCACCACCTGGGCGAAGACGGACGCGGCGTCCGCCGTGAGGGCGCCCGAGAAAGCCTGACCCTGCGGGCCGACCACCGCAGCGACGGCGGAGGCGGCCAGGGCCGCCATGGCGCCGAGACCCACCACGCGTTCCGGCCGCGGCAGGAAGGCGCCCAGGACCAGGAGGAAGAGCGCGGCGCCTGCGAGGATCAGCAGGGGCGTGGCGAGGGCGAGGTCAGTGGCGAACATGGCGGTTTCCTTCGGCCTCCGTCACTTGCCGACCGCGGTGCGGAAGGCGTCGAGGAGACCGTCGACCGAACTGGCGGTGATGTTGAAGACGAGGCCCGGTTGGAAGCCCAGCCAGAGGGTGGCGACCACCAGGGGCGCGAAGATCAGGATCTCGCGCAGATTGACGTCCGTGATGTCCGCCAGGGCGGGATTGGTCATCTCGCCGAAAATGACCCGCCGGTAGAGGGTCAGGGCGTAGACCGCCGACAGGATCACCCCGGTGGTGGCGGCCAGAGCCGTCCAGGTCGAGCTGAAATAGACACCGGTCAGGGTCATGATCTCGCCCACAAACCCAGAGGTGCCCGGCAGGCCCACATTGCCCATGGTGAAGAGCAGGAAGATGGCGGCGTAGACCGGCATCCGCTTCACGAGGCCGCCGTAGAAGGCGATCTCACGGGTGTGCATCCGGTCATAGACGACGCCGACGCAGAGGAAGAGGGCGCCGGAGATGATCCCGTGGCTGAGCATCTGGAAGATCGCGCCCTGGACCCCCACCACGTCGAAGGAAAAGATGCCCATGGTCACGAAGCCCATGTGCGCGACGGAGGAGTAGGCGATCAGCTTCTTGATGTCGGTCTGCCGGAAGGCCACCAGCGAGGTGTAGACGATGGCGATGGCCGACAGGGCGAAGACCAGGGGCGCAAAGGCCTGGGAGGCGTCCGGGAACATGGGCAGGCTGAAGCGCAGGAAGCCGTAGCCGCCCATCTTCAGGAGAATACCCGCCAGGATGACCGAGCCGGCGGTCGGGGCCTCGACGTGGGCGTCGGGAAGCCAGGTGTGGACCGGCCACATGGGCATCTTCACCGCGAAGGAGGCGAAGAAGGCCAGCCAGAGCCAGGTCTGCATCCAGGGCTCGAAGCGGAAGGCCATCAGGTCGGGGATGGAGCTGGTGCCGGAGACGCCGATCATGGCCAGCACCGCCGCCAGCATCAGCACAGAGCCGAGCAGGGTGTAGAGAAAGAACTTGAAGGCCGCGTAGACCCGCCGCTTGCCGCCCCAGATCCCGATGATCAGGAACATGGGCGCAAGGCCGAACTCGAAGAAGACGTAGAAGAGCACCAGGTCGAGGGCGCAGAAGACGCCGATGACCAGGGCCTCCAGCAGCAGGAAGGCGACCATGTAGGAGGTCACGCGCTGCTCCACCGACTTCCAGGAGGCGGCGATGCAGAGAGGCGTCAGGAAGGCCGTCAGCAGGACGAAGAGAACGGAGATTCCGTCGACGCCCATGCGGTAGTGCAGGCCGGCGAACCAGGGGATGTCCTCGACGAACTGAAAGCCGGGATTGGCGGGATCGAACCTCAGGGTGAGGAGGACCGACAGGCCGAGGGTGACCAGGCTGGTCCCGAAGGCGATCCAGCGGGCCAGGTCGTCGCCCTTGGGGGAGGCCGGCCGGCCGGCGCGCAAGGCCAGGATCAGGGCTGCGCCGATCGCCGGTGCAAAGGTGATGAGGGAGAGGATGCCGGTCATGGTCTATCCCCCCTCAGGCCCGCCACGCCCAGAGGGCGAAGGTCAGGAGACCCGCCACCCCGAGCAGCATGACGAAGGCGTAGTGGTACAGGAAACCGGTCTGCAGCCGGCCTGTGCGGCGACCCAGGGCGTAGGAGACAGCGGAGACGCCGTCAGGGCCCAGGCCGTCGATGATCTTCTGGTCGCCGACCTTCCAGAACAGGTCGCCCAGGAGCTTGGCGGCCCGGACAAAGGTGGCCTGATACAGCTCGTCGAAATACCATTTGTTGTAGAGGAAGGACCAGACAAGCCCGCGCTTCGCCGCGATCCGGGCGCCCAGCCCCTCTCGGGCGATGTAGACGTACCAGGCGGCGGCGAAGCCGATGGCCGAGACCACCAGGGGCGCCCAGATGACCCAGGCGGGCGCATGGTGGGCCTGCTCCAGCACCGTATTGGCGGGGGCGTTGAAGATGGCGTCTCCCCAGAAGGCCTCCTGATAGTCGCCGACGAACTTCTTCTTGAAGGCATAGCCCGCAGCAATGGCGCCGACCGCCAGCAGGAGGATCGGCGCCAGCATGGAGACCGGGCTTTCGTGCGGCGTATGGGCGCCGTGGCCATGCCCGTGGTCATCATGCGCGTGGTCGTCGTGCCCATGAGCGGCCGCGGCGTGGCCGTCGTGTGCGTGGTCATCGTGACCCTGCGCGCCCGCTTCGGTCCACTTGGGAGTTCCGTGGAAGGTCATGAAGGCCAGGCGCCAGGAATAGAAGGCGGTCAGGCCGGCGGCCAGGAGGCTGACCACAAAGGCGAAGGCCGCAACCCCGCCGTGTGACATGGCGGCGGCCCAGGCGGACTCGATGATCATGTCCTTGGAGTAGAAGCCGGCGAGGCCGAGGCCGAGACTGGGAATCCCGAAACCGGTGATGGCCAGGGTGCCGATGGTCATGACCGCATAGGTCACCGGCAGGTAGCGCCACAGCCCGCCCATGCGCCGCATGTCCTGTTCGTGGTGCATGCCGTGGATCACCGAGCCGGCGCCGAGGAACAAGAGGGCCTTGAAGAAGGCGTGGGTGAACAGGTGGAACATGGCCGCCTGGTAGGCGCCCACGCCGGCGGCGAAGAACATGTAGCCGAGCTGCGAGCAGGTCGAATACGCGATGACCCGCTTGATGTCGTTCTGGGCGAGACCGACCGTAGCGGCGAACAGGGCCGTGACAGCGCCGATGACGGTGACGATGTCCCGGGCGACCGGGGCGACCTCGAACATGGGCGACAGGAGGCAGACCATGTAGACCCCCGCCGTCACCATGGTGGCGGCGTGGATCAGGGCCGAAACCGGGGTCGGGCCCTCCATGGCGTCGGGCAGCCAGGTGTGCAGGAAGAACTGGGCCGACTTACCCATGGCGCCGATGAACAGCAGGCCGCAGGCCAGGTCCACCGCCGACCAGTCATAGCCGATGAAGCGCCACTTCGACCCGGCGATTTCGTCAATGTTCGCGAAGACCTCGGCGAACTGGATGGAGCCGAACATCCAGAAGACCGTCATGATCCCGAGGGCGAAGCCGAAGTCGCCGACCCGGTTGACCACGAAGGCCTTGATGGCCGCGGCGTTGGCGCTGTCCTTGTGGTGCCAGAAGCCGATCAGCAGGTAGGACGCCAGCCCCACCCCTTCCCAGCCGAAGAACAGCTGCATGAAGTCTGCGGCGGTCACCAGGGCCAGCATGGCGAAGGTGAAGAGGGACAGGTAGGCGAAGAAGCGCGGCCGGGCCGGGTCTTCGGCCATGTAGCCCCAGCTGTAGATGTGGACGAGGGCCGAGACGCTGGTCACCACCACCAGCATGACGGCGGACAACGCATCGAAGCGGATGGACCAGTTGGAGATGAACTCGCCCACATGAATGAAGGGGGCGAGGGTCAGGGTGAAGGGCTCCAGGTCGCCCCAGGTCCACTGGGCGAAAACCACCCAGGACAGGACGGCGGAGAGGACCAGCAGGCCGGTGGTGACCGCCTGGGAGGCCAGGGCGCCGAGCCGGGCGCCGAACAGGCCGGCGATGATCGCTCCGGCCAGAGGGCCGAAGACGATGAGGGGAAGAAGGACTTCAGCAGTCATCTGGAGACATCAGCCCTTCATCACGGAGGCGTCGTCCACGGCGATATCGCCGCGGTTGCGGAAGAAGGTCACCAGGATGGCCAGGCCGACGGCGGCCTCTGCCGCGGCGACGGTGAGGATGAACATGGCGAAGATCTGGCCGATCACGTTGTGCAGGTAGGCCGAGAAGGCGACGAAGTTGATGTTCACCGCCAGCAGGATCAGCTCGATCGACATCAGGATGACGATGATGTTCTTGCGGTTCACGAAGATCCCGAACACACCGATCGTGAACAGGATGGCGGCGACCGCCAGGTAGTGGGCGAGACCGATGATCATTCCTGGATCCCTTCACCCGGCTTGACCGAGACGACGCGCATGCCGCTGTCGGGTGTCCGCGCCACCTGGTCGGCGATGACCTGGCGCTTGACCCCGGGCTTGTGGCGCAGGGTCAGGACGATGGCCCCGATCATGGCCACCAGCAGGACCAGCCCCGCCGCCTGGAAGAAATAGACATAGTCGGTGTAGAGCACCCGGCCGATCATCTCGGCGTTGGGGGCGTCCGGCGTCGATGCCAGGGGCCCCTTGGAGTCGCTGGCCGCGCCGCGGTTGGCGACCACCGCCGAGACCGCCACCATCTCGAAGGCGAGAATGCCCGCCACCGCCGCCCCGAGGGGCATGGACCGGGCGAAGCCCTGGCGCAGGGCGGTGAAGTCCACGTCCAGCATCATGACGACGAACAGGAAGAGGACCGCGACCGCGCCGACGTAGACGACCACCAGCAGCATGGCCAGGAACTCCGCCCCCATGAGGACGAAGAGGCCCGCCGCCGAGAAGAAGGCGAGGATGAGGAAGAGGACCGAGTGCACGGGGTTGCGGGCGGAAACCACGCCGAACCCCGCCGCGATCGTCACCGCCGCCAGCAGATAGAATGCGATTGCCTGCAAGGCCACCGGGTTCAGCCCCTCTTCTTGGACCGCCGCGCTCCGGGAGGAGCCGGCGGGGTTTCAGTGCGTTCGGAATCGCCGCCCGGGTCTACCGGTAGGGCGCGTCCAGTTCCAGATTCTTGGCGATCTCCCGCTCCCAACGGTCTCCGTTATCGAGCAGGCGTTCCTTGTCGTAGTAGAGCTCCTCGCGGGTCTCGACCGCGAATTCGATGTTCGGGCCCTCGACGATGGCGTCCACCGGGCAGGCCTCCTGGCACAGGCCGCAGTAGATGCACTTGACCATGTCGATGTCGTAGCGGGTCGTCCGACGGCTGCCGTCCTCCCGGGGTTCGGCCTCGATGGTGATGGCCTGGGCCGGGCAGATGGCCTCGCACAGCTTGCAGGCGATGCAGCGCTCTTCGCCGCTGGGATAGCGCCGCAGGGCGTGCTCGCCCCGGAAGCGCGGCGACTGCGGGCCGCGCTCGTAAGGATAGATGACCGTGGCCTTGGGCCGGACCATGTAGACCATGGCCATGCCGAAGGCGCCGATGAAATCGGAGAGGGCCGCGCCCCGGACCGCCTGGGAAATGCGCTTCAGCATGTCGGTCTACCTTCCCCTGCATTCATAGCCGGACAGACGCCGTTCGTTTCCGCCCGGCTTCGGAGCCAGGTCCTTGCCCTGCGCCGTGCACCGCTCACGCAGCTGACGCAGAGAGTCGTAGGTCGCCACGTCGCCATCAGGCGTGCTCGTGGAAGCACAGCCCGCCAGGAGCAGGCCCGCCAGACCCAGGAGGGGAAGCGCCGCCCGCCTCATGCGCCCGGGTGCCCCAGCACGCGCCAGCCAGCGACGAGGGCCACGGCGACCAGGGAGATGGGCAGGAAGACCTTCCAGCCCAGCCGCATGAGCTGATCGTAGCGGTAACGCGGCACGATGGCCTTCACCATGGCGAACAGGAAGAAGAAGAAAATGATCTTCAGGAACAGCCACATGAAGCCGTAGAAGCTCTGCGCGGTCGGCGACCAGGACTGCACAAAGGCCAGGTCCACCGGCGCCTGCCATCCGCCGAAGAAGAGGATGGAGATCATGGCGCACATCAGCACGATGTTGGCCAGTTCGCCGATCATGAAGAGCAGGAAGGGCGAGGAGGAGTATTCCACCTGATAGCCCGCCACGAGCTCGGACTCGGCCTCAGGCAGGTCGAAGGGCGGGCGGTTGGTCTCAGCCAGGGCCGAGATGAAGAAGATCACCGACATGGGGATCATGACCAGGGCGATGGGCAGGTTGTGCAGTCCCCCGCCGAAGACGTTCCAGTTCCAGAAGCCGCCCGCCTGCTTCTCGACGATCTGGGTCAGGTTCATCGTCCCGGCCAGCAGGATGACCGTGATGATCACGAAGCCGATGGAGACCTCGTAGGAGACCATCTGCGCCGCGGACCGCAGGCTGCCCAGGAAGGGATACTTCGAGTTCGACGCCCAGCCGCCCATGATGATGCCGTAGACGCCCAGGGAGGAGATGGCGAAGAGGTAGAGGACGCCGACATTGATGTCCGACACCACCCAGCCGGGGGCCAGCGGGATCACCGCCCAGCCCACCAGGGCCAGGGCGAAGGTGAGGACCGGGGCGAGAAGGAAGACGAACTTGTCCGCCCCGTCGGGGATGACGATCTCCTTCAGGATGAACTTGATCAGGTCGGCGAAGGACTGCAGCAGGCCGAAGGGGCCCACCACGTTGGGGCCCTTCCGCATCTGGACGCCCGCCCAGATCTTGCGGTCGCCATACATGAAGAAGGCGAGCGACATCAGCAGCCAGCCCAGCACGGCCAGGATCTGCAGGACGGTGATCAGGGTCCAGCCGCCCGGCGTGGCCCAGAAGGATTGCGCCGCGTCCATGCCCTACTCCGCCGCCAGTTTCGCCGGGCCCGCCGCCAGGGCGGCGCACTCGGCCATGGTCACGCTGGCGCGCGCGACCGGGTTGGTGAGATGGAAGGCCTTCACGGCGCTGGCGAGCGGTGCGTCGCCAACCTCGCCAGCCGCACCGATGGCCGACAGGTCCGCCTGACCCTTGGGCGCCCAGTCGATCTGGCCGAAGGTGGGATGGTCGGCGAACAGCCGGGCGCGCAGCTGGTCCAGGCTGTCGTAAGGCAGGGTCTTGCCGAGCCGCTCGGACAGGGCGCGCAGGATGGTCCAGTCCTCCCGGGCCTCGCCCTTGGGGAAGACCGCCCTCTGGCCCATCTGCACCCGGCCCTCGAGGTTGACATAGAGGCCGTCCTTCTCGGTGTAGGCGGCGCCGGGCAGGATCAGGTCCGCCGCGTGGGCGCCGGCGTCGCCGTGCGAGCCAAGATAGATGCGGAAGGCGTCCGAGGCCGACAGGTCGATCTCGTCAGCGCCCAGCAGGAAGAGGACGTCGAGGGCGCCCTTGGCCGTCATGGTGCGGGCGTCGAGGCCGCCCTCCCCGGGGATGAAGCCCATGTCGAGCCCGCCGACCCGGGAGGCGGCGGTGTGGAGGACATTCCAGCTCATGCCGAAGGCCTTGGCGACCTGGGCGGCGGCGTGGGCGACAGCGGCGCCCTGCGGGCCGGACAGGGCGCCGGCGCCGATGATCAGGGCCGGAGCCTTGGCGGACTTCAGCACCTTGGCGAAGCCCGAGCGGGACTTGGCCAGGGCGGTCAGGGCCGAGGCGGTCTCACCGAGGTGATCGAAGTCATAGGTGAGGTCTGCAGCCTCGCCGATGAGGCCGACCTCCAGCGCCCCCGCCAGCCAGCGGCGGCGCAGGCGGGCGTTGAGGACAGGCGCCTCGAAGCGGGGGTTGGTCCCCACCAGGAGGATCGCGTCGGCCTCTTCAAGCCCGGCGATGGTGGCGTTGAACAGCCAGGACTCCCGCGGCCCGGTCCCCAGGGCCATGCCGTCCTGGCGACAGTCGGTATTGGCCGAGCCGAGGGCCCGGAAGAGGTCGAGGGTCGCCTTCAGGGACTCGGCGTCCTGCAGGTCGCCGGCGATGGCGCCGATCCTGGCGGGCGCGGCGGCGGACAGGCGGTCAGCGGCCAGGGACAGGGCCTCAGCCCAGGTCGCGGGCCGCAGGCGGCCGTTCTCGCGGATGTAGGGGGTGTCCAGGCGCTGGCGAGACAGGCCGTCGACGGCGAAGCGGGTCTTGTCGGAGATCCACTCCTCGTTGATCTCGTCATTGATCCGCGGAAGCACCCGAAGGACCGCCGGGCCGCGGCTGTCGACGCGGATGGCCGCGCCCATGGCGTCCATCACGTCGACGGTCTCGGTCTTCTTCAGCTCCCAGGGGCGGGCGTTGAAGGCGTAGGGCTTGGAGGTCAGGGCGCCAACCGGGCACAGGTCGATGACGTTCCCTGACAGCTCGGAGGTGACGGCGCTGCCCAGATAGGTCGTGATTTCAACATCTTCGCCGCGCGAGATGAGGCCGATCTCCGGCACGCCGGCGACCTCGCTGATGAAGCGCACGCAGCGGGTGCACTGGATGCACCGGGTCATGACCGTATTGATCAGCGGACCCATGGCCTTTTCCTCGACGGCCCGCTTGTTCAGCGCAAAGCGGCTGTCGTCGCGGCCATAGCCCATGGCCTGGTCCTGCAGGTCGCACTCCCCGCCCTGGTCGCAGATCGGGCAGTCCAGGGGGTGGTTGATGAGGAGGAACTCCATCACCCCTTCGCGGGCCTTCTTCACCATCGGCGTATTGGTGAAGATCTCCTGGTTGTCCGCCGCCGGCAGGGCGCAGGAGGCCTGGGGTTTGGGCGGGCCGGGCTTCACCTCGACCAGGCACATCCGGCAGTTGCCCGCGATGGACAGACGCTCGTGATAGCAGAAGCGCGGGATCTCCTCCCCCGCCAGCTCCGCCACCTGCAGGACCGTCATGCCGGGCTCGAACTCGACCTCGACGCCGTTGACCTTGGCTTTCGGCATGGCTCAGCTCACTCCGCCGCCTGCAGGGAGGCGCCCTGCACGTGCGGCTTGCCCGCACGGTAGTTGGTGATCCGCTCCTCGACCTCGTGACGGAAGTGCCGGAACAGGCCCTGAATCGGCCAGGCGGCGGCGTCGCCAAGGCCGCAGATGGTGTGACCCTCGATCTGGCTGGCGACGTCGAGGAGCATGTCGATCTCCTTCATCTCCGCCTCGCCGGTGGCCATGCGCTCCATGACCCGCCACATCCAGCCCGTGCCCTCGCGGCAGGGCGTGCACTGGCCGCAGCTCTCGTGCTTGTAGAAGTAGGACAGCCGGGCGATGGCGCGGACGATGTCGGTGGACTGGTCCATGACGATCACCGCCGCCGTGCCCAGGCCCGACTTCAGGGCCGACAGGGAATCGAAGTCCATCAGGGCCGTCTCGGCTTCATGGGCCGGGATCATGCGCACCGAGGAGCCGCCCGGGATCACCGCCTTGAGGTTGCCCCAGCCCCCGCGGATGCCGCCGCAATGATCCTCGAGCAGCTGCTTGAGCGGGATGGACATGGTCTCCTCAACCACGCAGGGCCGGTTCACATGGCCCGAAATCGCCATGAGCTTGGTTCCGGTGTTGTTGGGACGACCGAAGCCCGAGAACCAGGAGGCGCCGCGACGCAGGATGGTTCCCACCACGGCGATCGACTCGACGTTGTTGATGGTGGTCGGGCAGCCATAGATGCCGGCCCCCGCCGGGAAGGGCGGCTTCAGGCGCGGCTGACCCTTCTTGCCCTCGAGGCTTTCCATGAGGGCGGTCTCGTCGCCGCAGATGTAGGCCCCGCCGCCGTGGGTGACGAAGAGGTCGAAGTCCCATCCGTGGACATTGCCCTTGCCGATCAGCCTGGCCTCGTAGGCCTGCTTGATGGCGGCCTCCAGGCGCTCGCGCTCATGCACGTACTCACCGCGGATGTAGATGTAGCAGGTGTGGGCGCGGATGGCGTAGCTGGCGATCAGGGCGCCCTCGATCAGCAGGTGCGGATCATTGCGCAGGATCTCGCGGTCCTTGCAGGTGCCCGGCTCGGACTCGTCGGCGTTGATGACCAGGTAGTGCGGACGCTCACCCTCGGCCTTGGGCATGAAGGTCCACTTCAGCCCGGTGGAGAAGCCCGCCCCTCCCCGGCCCCGCAGGCCCGAGGCCTTGACCTGGTCGCAGATCCACTCCGGCGTCTGTTCCAGGATCAGCCGGACGCCGTTCCACGCGCCACGGCGCTTCGCCCCCTCAAGGCCCCAGTCATGGAGACCGTAGAGGTTGGTGAAGATCCGGTCCTTGTCTTCGAGAATGCCGACCACGATGCGCCCCTAAGCCTCCAGACCGATCCGGCTCACGCCGGCCGCAGAACCCCGCCTGATCACTGCGCCGCCTCCTTCGCCTTGCCGCGTTTCTTCGGCTCGGCGTTGGGAATGGCCTTCAGCGCCTTGGCCGCCGAGCCGTCGTAGAGGGCGGGGTCGGAGAGGACCTGCGGGCCCCCTTCCGGCGCCGAACCCTGGCGGCCGATGGCCGAACCGGGCGCCCGCGGCTTGCCGGCGATGAACTCATCGAGGATCTGCTCGAAGGTCTCAGGCGTCAGATCCTCGTAGTAATAGTCATTGATGGCGGCCATAGGCGCATTGGAGCAGGCGCCGAGGCACTCCACTTCCTGCCAGGTCACCTTGCCGTCAGCGGACAGGTGGTCGCGGTCGCCGAAGCGACGCTGGCAGACGGCCTTCAGGTCATTGGCGCCCCGCAGCATGCAGGGCGTGGTGCCGCAGACCTGAACGAGGGCGTGGGAGCCGACCGGCTCCAGCATGAACATGGTGTAGAAGGTGGCGATCTCGTAGACCCGGATCACCGGCATGCCGAGGGTCTCGGCGACCACGCGGATGGAGGGCTCGGAGACCCAGCCCTGCTGCTTCTGGACCAGCCAGAGAAGCGGGATGACGGCGGACTGCTGGCGGCCCTCGGGGAATTTGGCGATCCACCCCTTCGCCTGCTCCACGCTCTCGGCGCTGAAGGCGAAGCTGTCGGGCTGGTTGGCGGCTAGCCTGCGGACGCTCACGTGACCGGCCTCACTTGATGAAGTCGACGCGCACGATCCGCGCGTCCGAAACGGTATAGATGGCGGCGACCTCAAAGGGGGCGGCCTCCGGCGAACGGAAGACGCGCTCGTGGTCGATCACACGATTGCCCACCACCATGCGGTTCAGCAGCTCAGCCCGGTTCTGCGGGAAGTCGGCGAAGACCTGCCGGTACTTCTCGCGATAGGCTGCGATGCCTGAGATGGTGACGGCGCCGTTGAAGTCCGCGACCACCACGTCGTCGGAGAAGACCGCGCAGTGGGCGTCCAGGTCCTGGGCGTTGTAGGCCTCAAACTGGGCCTCAACGACATCGAAGGGCGTGATGCAGACGGGCGCGCTCACCGGTCCACCTCGCCGAAGACGATGTCGAGGGAGCCGATGATGGCCGAGACATCGGCCAGCATGTGGCCCTGACAGAGCCAGTCCATGGCCGAAAGGTGGGCAAAGCCCGGCGCGCGGATCTTGCAGCGATAGGGCTTGTTGCCGCCGTCGCTGACCAGGAAGACCCCGAACTCGCCCTTGGGCGCCTCGACGGCGGTGTAGACCTCGCCCACCGGGGTGTGCAGACCCTCGGTGTAGAGCTTGAAGTGGTGGATCAGGGCTTCCATCGACCGCTTCATCTCGCCGCGGCGCGGCGGGGCGTACTTGTTGTCCTCGGTCAGGACCGGGCCCGGCGTCTTGCGCAGGCGCTCCACGCACTGGAGCATGATCTTCACGCTCTCGCGCATCTCCTGCATGCGGCAGAGATAGCGGTCGTAGCAGTCGCCGTTGACGCCCAGCGGGATGTCGAAGTCGAGCTCGCTATAGCACTCGTAGGGTTGACTGCGGCGCAGGTCCCAGGCGATGCCCGAGCCCCGCACCATGACGCCGGAGAAGCCCCAGGCCATGGCTTGCTCGCGGCTGACGACGCCGATGTCGACGTTGCGCTGCTTGAAGATCCGGTTGCCGGTGATCAGCTTGTCGATATCGCCCAGCGGCCTGTGGAAGGCCTTGGCCCAGGCCTCGATGTCGTCGATGAGGGCGTCGGGCAGGTCCTGATGAACGCCGCCGGGCCGGAAGTAGTTGGCATGCAGGCGGGCGCCGGAGGCCCGCTCATAGAACACCATCAGCTTCTCGCGCTCCTCGAAGCCCCAGAGCGGCGGCGTCAGGGCGCCGACGTCCATGGCCTGGGTCGTCACGTTGAGCAGGTGGTTCAGGATCCGGCCGATCTCGCAGAATAGGACACGGATCAACTGGGCCCGGACCGGAACCTCGATGCCCGCCATGCGCTCGAGGGCGAGGCAGAAGGCGTGCTCCTGGTTCATGGGCGCGACATAGTCGAGCCGGTCGAAGTAGGGCACATTCTGGAGGTAGGTGCGCGCCTCCATCAGCTTCTCGGTGCCCCGGTGCAGGAGGCCGATGTGAGGATCGACCCGATCCACCACCTCGCCGTCCAGCTCCAGGACCAGGCGCAGCACGCCGTGCGCCGCCGGGTGCTGGGGCCCGAAGTTGATGTTGAACTTGCGGACGGGTGTTTCCGGAAGAACGGGGGTTTCCGGCAGGGCGGGACCCGCGGCGAGATCGTCGGCCATCAGCGCGCCTCCCCCTTCTCGTCGCCCGGCAGGACGTAGCTGGCCCCTTCCCAGGGCGACATGAAGTCCCAGTTTCGGTACTCCACGGACTTCACGGGCTCGTAGACCACGCGCTTGAGCTCATCGTCGTAGCGCAGCTCCACATAGCCGCTCATCGGGAAATCCTTGCGGAGGGGATGACCGTGGAAGCCGTAGTCGGTGAGGATGCGCCGCAGGTCCGGGTGCCCGGAGAAAAACACCCCGAACATGTCGAAGCACTCGCGCTCGTACCAGTCGGCGCAGGGATACACCCCCGTGACGGTCGGCACCGCCGTGTCCTCGTCGGTGCGCACCTTGACCCGCAGGCGAAGGTTCCGGGTAAACGAAAGCAGGTGGTAGACCACATCGAAGCGCTGGGCCCGGTCCGGGAGGTCCACGCCGGTCAGGTCCGTGAGCTGCTGGAAGCCGAAGCGGTCGCGCAGGAGGGTCAGGACCTCGACGATGCGCCCGGCCGGAGCCTCAAGCGTCAGCTCGCCGTAGGCCGTCGAGGCCTCGACGCCGGGACCCGCGCCGGCGGCGATGTCCGCCCCCAGGGCGGAGAGGGTATCGTCGGAGACCGGCCAGCTCATCTTTCGATCGTCCCTGTCCGGCGGATCTTCTTCTGCAGCTGGAGCACGCCATAGACCAGGGCCTCGGCCGTGGGCGGACAGCCGGGGACGTAGATGTCGACCGGAACGATCCGGTCGCAGCCACGGACCACCGAGTAGCTGAAGTAATAGTAGCCGCCGCCGTTGGCGCAGGAGCCCATGGAGATGACGTAACGCGGCTCGGGCATCTGGTCGTAGACCTTGCGCAGGGCCGGGGCCATCTTGTTGCACAGGGTGCCGGCCACGATCATGACGTCCGACTGGCGCGGGCTGGCCCGGGGGGCGAAGCCGTACCGCTCCAGGTCATAGCGTGGCATGGAGGCGTGCATCATCTCCACGGCGCAGCAGGCGAGGCCAAAGGTCATCCACATCAGCGAGCCCGTGCGGGCCCAGGTGATGAGATCGTCCGCGGCGGCGGTGACGAAGCCCTTGTCGGCAAGCTGCTGGGAGACGCCGTCGAAATAGGGATCGTGCAGCTTCGGGTCGTAGCCCTCGACCGCCGACCGGGCGCCGGCGCCTGCAGGAACGGTCAGTCCCATTCCAGGGCTCCCTTCTTCCATTCGTAGATTAAGCCGAGGGCTAAGACCCCGAGAAAGGTCATCATGGACCAGAAGGCGAAGACGGCCTGCTCATGCGGAAGGTCCATCAGCGAGACCGCCCAGGGAAAGAGGAAGGCTATCTCAAGATCGAAGATAATGAAGAGGATCGAGATCAGGTAGAACCGCACGTCGAACTTCATGCGGGCGTCGTCGAAGGCGTTGAACCCGCACTCGTAGGTCGACAGCTTTTCCGGGTCCGGCGCCTTGGGCGCGAAGACGGCCGAGGCCAGGATGAAGACGATCCCGATCGCCGAGGAAATCCCCAGGAAGATCACGATCGGCAGGTACTCGAGAAGAAAGGCGTCCATGGAGTCCTCACCGGAGTCGCGCGCCCTTCTAGACCAGCCTTGCGCCGGGTTCAAACCTCGGTTTGCCCCATGGCCAAGACCAGCCCGGAAGCCGGGCGCAGGGCAGATCACCGCAGAGTCCCTACCTTTACGCTAACGCCCTCATGGACAGTTGACACGATTCCGGCCCGGACCTATCAGACGCGCCTTGCGCGGATGCGCAATCGAGTGCGGATGTAGCTCAGTTGGTTAGAGCGCCGGCCTGTCACGCCGGAGGTCGCGGGTTCGAGCCCCGTCATTCGCGCCACTCCCCTCCCCTGTCGCAGCGTGACGACCCGGCGCGGCTCAGCCCCCCCGCATGTCCTTCAGGGCGCGGCTCCAGCGGGCCAGTTCGTCGAGGGTGACCTTGGCCGCCAGGTTGTGGGCGTCGGTGGGGATGAAGCCCTCTTCGGAATCGAGGTGCTCGCCGACCATCGGGATGGCCACACCCTCGACCAGGGGCATGATCTTGACCGTGGTCAGCATCTGCTTGGCCATCTGAACGGCCCGGACCCCGCCTGACTGGCCGCCATAGCTGACGAAGGCGGCGGGCTTCTCGTTCCACTCGGCATAAAGATAGTCCACCGCGTTCACGAAGGCCGGCGGCGGCATGAAGTTGTACTCCGGCATGACGAAGACGTAGGCGTCAGCGGCCTCCACGCTGGCCGACCAGGCCTTGGTGTAGTCGTACTGATAGTTCCGCAGCCGAGGATGCCAGGGCTCGTTGAAGATCGGCAGGTTGAAGTCCGCCAGGTCCACGAGATCGGCCTCGAAGGCGTCGTGGCCCTCGGCCAGTCCATGAAACCAACGGGCGATGTGGGGTCCCACCCGGTTCGGCCGGGTGGAGCAGATGAGGGTCTGAAGCTTCACGGACGCACTCCTGAAGGGAAGGGCGGGCTCAGGCGACGGGCTCCGGCGCCTTCTCGATGACGAAGTCCCCCGGATTGGGCGCCAGGGTGGCCCGCCAGTAGTCGACCAGGGCGAAGGGCCAGTTCTGGGTCACCCGGCCCTTCTCGTTCTTGTACCAGCTGGAGACCTGCGGCGCGCCCCAGGCCATCAGGGCGTTGGCGGCGTCCACCCTGGTGTTGAACGCGTCGTGCACCTCGCGCTTCGGCTCCATAGACCGGGCGCCGGTCTCGGCGAGGAGCTTGAGGCAGCCGACGATGTAGCGGACGCTGCACTCGGAGAAGAAGATGATGGAGCCGTTGACCACGATGTTGGTGTTCGGCCCGTAGATCATGAACAGGTTCGGGAAACCGGGCGTGGTCATGCCGAGGTAGGCGCGCGGATCGCCGTCCCAGGTCGCATGCAGGTCGGCGCCGCCCCGTCCGCGGATCTTCATCGGCTCGAGGAACTTCGAGGCGTGGAAGCCGGTGCCATAGATGATGACGTCAAATTCCCGGGCCGTGCCGTCGGCGGTGACGATCCCGGTTTCGGTGATCTCGCTGATGGCGTCGGTGACCAGCGAGACGTTGTCGCGCTGCAGGGCCGCCATCCAGACGCCATTGTCGAGGAGGGAGCGCTTGCCGCCCACCGGATAGGTCGGCACGACCTTCTCCACCAGGTCGGGGCGGTTCGGCGCCTGGGCGGCGATCGCCCCCGCGATCATCTCACGGAACTCGAGGTTGGCGGCGGAGACCGCCGTGGGCGGACCGTTCCAGCCCGGATCGGCCTCGACCATGGGCAGGAGCCCGTCGGTCACCATCCAGAACATCCAGAAGCGGTACCACTTGTCATAGTAGGGCACGTGCTCCATCAGCCAGTTCATGCCGTCGGGGACGTCCTCGTGATAGTGCGGCACCGGGAAGCCCCAGGGCGGGGTGCGCTGGAAGATGGTCAGGCTGCCCACCTTCCCGGCGATCTCCGGCACGAACTGGTAGGCGCTGGCCCCTGTGCCGATCACCGCCACGCGCTTGCCCGTCAGGTTCACGTCGTGGCGCCATCTCGCAGAGTGGAAGGCCGGGCCGGCGAAGCGGTCGCGGCCCTTGATATCCGGCATGCGGGGCCGGTTCAGCTGGCCCACCGCCGTGACCACGGCGTTGGCCTCGATGACCCGGCGAACGCCGGACTTGTTCCGCACCGTGACCTTCCAGAGGGCCCGGGGCTCATCCCAGTCGAGGGTCTCGACCTCCGTCTCGAAAGCGATCTTGCCGCGCAGGTCATAGCGGTCGGCGACGCCTCGGAAATACTCCAGAAGCACGGGCTGAGTGGAGAAGTGCTGGGGCCAGTGGTGGTTGGGCTCGAAGCTGTAGGAATAGATGTGGTTGGAGGAGTCCACCCGGCAGCCCGGATAGGTGTTCTCGAACCAGGTGCCGCCGACGTCGGCGTTCTTGTCGACGATCTCGTAGCTCACGCCGGCCTGGCTCAGCCGGATGCCGGTGAGCAGGCCCGACATGCCGGCGCCGATCACCAGCACGTGCATCTTGGCGGCGCCCGCCTTCAGGCGCGGCGAGTCCCAGACGGGCGTCTTGGTGTTTATCTCTCCCAGGCTCAGTTCATCGACCAGGAAGTCGGCGTAGCCCTCGGGGATCTCGGCGCCGGCCACGAAGCTCATCATCCGGCGCAGGACAGCGGCGGAGGGCTGGTGGGTCTTGCCGCCGCCCTTGCCGAACCATTCGACCAGGGCGGCCTTCGCCTCGGCCAGGAACTTCTGCTGCTCGGCCTCGGGGACGCCGGTGTCCCCCCGCGAGAGCGGAACGTAGGCCGGGGTCCATTCCGGCCTCAGCCAGTGATCCTGGCCGGTGAGGTGCACAAGCGCCGCCTGCAGGGCGGGCTGGTGAGCGGCGGCGAGCGCCTTGTCGAGCTCTTTCAGGTCGATGTCGGACACGTGTTTCCCCCGGATCGAAATCCTTGTTGCGGCATGAAACCGCAGCCGGACCCGGAAAGGAAGGGCGCCCCGACGTCAGGTCGCGGGATGAAGCCTGACCCTTAGGGTCTCGTAGCCCTTCACGAAGCTTGACCGCACGCGAACCGGCTCCTCCAGGACCTCGACGAAGCAGAAGCGCTTGAGGATCTCCTCCCAGACGATCTTGAGCTGGAGCTCGGCCAGGCGGTTGCCCACGCAGCGGTGGATGCCGAAGCCGAAGGACAGGTGCTGGCGCGGACGCTCGCGGTCGATGATGAAGGCGTCCGGGTTCTCGATCGCCCGCTCGTCCCGGTTGCCCGAGACGTACCACATCACGACCTTGTCGCCCTTTCGGATGGTCTTGCCGCCCAGCTCGATGTCCTGCAGCGCCGTGCGCCGCATGTGGGCCAGCGGCGTCTGCCAGCGGATGATCTCCGGGACCATGGATTCGATCAGGCCGGGATTGGCGCGCAGCTTGTCGTATTCTGCGGGGTTCTGGTTCAGGGCCAGCACGCCGCCCGAGATGGAGTTGCGAGTGGTGTCATTGCCGCCGACGATCAGGAGGATGATGTTCCCGAGGTACTCGTCCGGCGTCATGTTCCGGGTGGCGTCGCTGTGCGCCATCATGGAGACGAGGTCGCCCGCCGGAGGCCGGTTGACCCTCTCGTTCCAGAGACCGGTGAAGACCTCCAGGCATTCCATCAGCTCGACCTGCCGCGCCTCTTCGGTTTCCACCAGGCCGCCCGGATAGGGGATGGTGGTGGCCACGTCCGACCAGCGGGTCAGGCGACGGCGCTCCTCGAAGGGAAAATCGAACAGGGTGGCCAGCATCTGGGTGGTCAGCTCGACCGAGACCCGGTCCACCCAGTCGAAGGCCTCGCCCACCGGCAGGTTGTCGAGGATCTGGCAGGCCCGCTCACGGATGATGGGCTCCATGGTCTTCAGGTTGGCCGGCGAGACGATGGGGCTGACCGCCTTGCGCTGCTGATCGTGGCGGGGGGGATCCATGGCGATGAAGCTGGGCCGGCGAAGGTCCGGGCGCGCGTCGCGGATGGTGATGCCGCCGAGGGCCGCATCGGAGGAGAAGACCCCGTGGTTGGTGTCCACGGCCATGATGTCGTTGTAGCGAGTGACCGACCAGTACGGCCCGAACTCGGAGTCCCGGCACCAGTGGACCGGCTCCTCGTTCCGGAGACGCTCGAAATAGGGCCAGAAGGCGTTGGCCTTGAAGAGCTCGGGATCGCCCGGGTTCATGTCCTCGAGCTTCATGCCGAAGGCGCGGGCGCGCGCTTCATCCAGACCGATCGCACCGTCCGCCATGGGCCGTCCTCCTGTCTCCGAGACCCTTCTTCGTCTCTTGCGGCGGAGGAGACCCCAATCCGGAGCCCGGGGCAAGGCCGGTCCTCAGGTCAGGGCCTGGGCGGTGGCGATCCGGGCCGCCAGATCGGGGGGCAGGGCCAGGCCGGAAGCGGCGGCGCCGTCCTCAAGGTGTGCGAGACGGGTGGTTCCGATTATCGCGGAGGACACCCCGGGAACGCCGAGCGTCCAGGCCAGGGCCGCCTGGGCCCCCGTGATGTCGGGACGCCCGTGCAGGAACCGGAAGCGGCGCCCGGCGACCATGTCGGCGCGGTGGTTCTTCAGGGCCCGAGCCAGGTACCAGGCGTCGCGGATTCCAAGGTTTCGCCAGGCGCGGGGTGCGGTGTGACCCATGGCGAGCGGCATGCCCGCCAGCACCCCCTTCCCCGCCGCCGCCGCCCGGCCGGCCAGGACGACGCGCTCGGGCCTCAGCACGTTGATGTCCACCATGACCGTGTCGATCTGCGGCAGGGCCAGGGCGGCCTCGATGACGGCGGGATCAAAGCTATTGACCCCGAGGCTCTGGAAGAGGCCCTTTCCGCGCAGACGCTGAAGCCCGCCGATGAAGTCAGGGGTCAGTTCCTCGGCGGCCGGACCGTGGAGGTGGACCAGGGGCAGGACATCCAGGCCAAGGCGCCGGAGGCTCTCCTCAAGGCTGGCCTCGATGGCGGAAAGGGACATATCCCGCCGCACCCGGCCGCCTTCGAACCGGGTTCCCACCTTGGTGGCGATGACCAGGCCCCGGATGTCCCAGCCAGACAGGGCCCGGCCCAGCCGCGGTTCCGCCTGGCCCCGCGAGTAGGCCGGCCCGGTGTCGAAGAGAGTGACGCCCAGCTCCAGGGCCCGATGGACCAGGGCCTGGGCCTCGGCCTCCGGAAAGGCGGGATGACCCCAGAAGGAGGCCGCGCCGAAGCCGATCTCCGAGACCTTCAGCCCCGTGCGGCCGAGCGGGCGGGTCAGCATGGCGTCCCTCCGGCGAGCGGGTCGGCGAAGTGGTGGGCGGCGAGGGGTTCGAACCCCCGACCCCCTGGGTGTAAACCAGGTGCTCTGACCAGCTGAGCTAGCCGCCCTTCCGGCCCGCAGGCCGACACCTGTTTACCCCTCTTCGCGCAGGTGGGAAATCCGCTACGGCTTGCGCCCGCCAGAGCCTCAATTCAGGGCGCGCCTGAGCCCCTCCCCGGCCCGGAATCTCACGGCCCGGGACGCCGGCCGCCGGACAGCCTCGCCAGTGCGTGGATTCCGCGCCAGGCCTGCGGGCCGGACTGCCGACAAGAAGGTCCCGAAGCCGACCAGGCGGACCTCTTCTCCCGCGACGAGAGCGTTGGAGACGGCGTCGAGAAGAGAGTCCAGAGCGGTGCGGACCTGAGCGCTTGAGAGACCTGAGCTCTCGGAGACCGCGGCGATCAGCTCGGCCTTGTTCATGGTCGCCCCCCAGGGTGTTGTTTCAAGCCTCGCCGCAAACAACATCCATCCCGGGCGAAGCCACAGGCGGACATCATGCCCCGCCCCGGCGGCGTGTCAAACGCAACCAGCGGCGGGGCCGACGTCAGGTGTCCCTGACCGGGACGATCAGTGGGTCAGGACCTGCTCATCCCCGGTGTCCCCGGTCGCAGGCGGCGGCGAGGCAGGCTCGGTCCACTCGATGGGAGTGGGCGGCCGGACCAGGGCGTGACCGAGGACCTCATCCACTGAACTCACCGGGAGGATTTCCAGGCCCGCCTTCACAGTGTCAGGGATGTCCTGCAGGTCCTTGACGTTCTCCTGAGGGATCAGGACGGTCTTCACGCCGGACCTCAGGGCCGCCAGGAGCTTTTCCTTCAGGCCGCCGATGGGCAGGACCCGGCCGCGCAGGGTGACCTCGCCGGTCATGGCGATGTCCCTGCGGATCGGGATTCCCGTCAGCACCGAGACGATGGCCGTGGCCATAGCCACCCCTGCAGAGGGACCGTCCTTGGGCGTGGCGCCTTCGGGGACGTGGATGGCCACGTCGGTCCTGTCAAAGAGGGGCGGCTCGATGCCGAAGTGGGTCGCCCGGCTGCGGACATAGGCGTGGGCGGCCTGGACGGACTCCTTCATCACGTCCTTGAGGTTGCCGGTGACCTGCATCCGCCCCTTGCCGGGCATGCGCACGGCCTCGATGGTCAGGATGTCGCCGCCGAAGTCGGTATAGGCCAGGCCCGTGATGATCCCGACCTGGTCCTCGCCGTCCATCTCGCCATACTTGAAGCGGCGGACGCCAGCGTAGTCAGCCAGGCGGGCCTCGTCCACGACGATCGGTCCGACGGTCTCCTCCGGCTTGCGGCGCATGAGATCCCGGACCGCCTTGCGGGCGAGGTTGCCGATCTCACGCTCCAGCGACCGCACGCCGGCCTCCCGGGTGTAGTAGCGGATCAGGTCGCGCAGGGCCGCGTCGGGCAGCTCGAACTCGGCCGCGGTGAGCCCGTGGTCCTTCATCTGCTTGGGCAGCAGGTGACGGCGGGCGATCTCGACCTTCTCGTCCTCCGTGTAGCCGGGGATGCGGATGATCTCCATGCGGTCCAGCAGGGGCTGGGGCATGTTCAGGCTGTTCGCCGTCGTCACGAACATCACCGGGCTGAGATCATAGTCCACTTCCAGGTAGTGGTCGGCGAAGGTGGCGTTCTGCGCCGGGTCCAGCACCTCCAGCAGGGCCGAGGACGGGTCACCCCGCCAGTCGGCCCCCATCTTGTCGATCTCGTCGAGCAGGAAGAAGGCGTTGGTGGACTTGGCCTTCTTCATCGACTGGATGATCTTGCCGGGCATGGAGCCGATGTAGGTCCGGCGGTGACCGCGGATCTCGGCCTCGTCGCGCACGCCGCCGAGCGACACGCGCACGAACTCACGGCCCGTCGCCTCGGCGATGGACTTGCCCAGGGAGGTCTTGCCGACCCCGGGCGGACCCACCAGGCACAGGATCGGGCCCTTGAGCGAGCCGGTGCGCGACTGGACGGCGAGGTACTCGAGGATGCGCTCCTTGACCTTCTCAAGGCCGTAGTGGTCGTTCTCGAGGATGGACTCGGCCTTCTCCAGGTCGATCGGCTTCGACTTCGCCTTGCCCCACGGAATGGACAGCAGCCAGTCGAGATAGTTCCGCACGACGGTGGATTCCGCCGACATGGGGCTCATCGAACGCAGCTTCTTGAGCTCGGCGTTGGCCTTGATGCGGGCTTCCTTGGACAGGCGGGTGCGCTTGATGCGCTTTTCCAGCTCGGCCAGCTCGTCGCGCTCGGCGTCCTGTTCGCCCAGCTCGCGCTGGATCGCCTTCATCTGCTCGTTCAGGTAGTACTCGCGCTGGGTCTTCTCCATCTGCCGCTTCACACGGCTGCGAATCTTCTTCTCGGTCTGCATGACCGAGATCTCGCCCTCCATCAGGGCGAAAACCTTCTCCAGGCGCTTGGAGACGCTGAAGACTTCGAGCAATTCCTGCTTCTCGGCGATCTTGACGTTGAGGTGCGAGGCGACGCGGTCGGCCAGCTCGCCCGGGTTCTCAATGGCCGAGAGGGCGGCCAGGGCCTCGGGCGGCACCTTCTTGTTCAACTTCACATAGGCCTCGAACTGATCGATCACCGCCCGGCTCAGGGCCTCGACCTCGGCGGAGGGCGCCGCGTCCTCGGTGACGAGGGCGACCTCGCCGGCGAACCATTCGGATTCGTCCAGGAACCGGACGATTCCGGCGCGGCCTCGGCCCTCGACCAGGACCTTCACCGTTCCATCGGGAAGGCGCAGCAGCTGGAGGATGGCGGCCACCACGCCGACGTCGTAGATGTCGGACTGACCGGGGTCGTCATCATCCTTGTTCTTCTGGGTGGCGAGCAGGATTTCCCGCTCGGTGGACTTCATCGCTTCCTCCAGAGCCCGGACGGACTTCTCCCGGCCCACGAAGAGCGGCACCGGCTGGTGTGGAAAGACGACGATGTCCCGCAGCGGAAGGATCGGAAGCGTACGGGCTTCGGTCATGGTCACTTACTCCTCTCCGCCCCCCTCCATTGAGCTGGGACGGTTACGCCTCCCCGCGACGATCGCCAGGGATGGCGGCTAGGCGATAGATGTGGCGCGTCGGGGGTCCGGTTCAAGCCATCTGGGCCAGACAGTCGTGGACAATCCCGGAAAAACGGGCGCCAGGATCCCGGATCAGTTGAGCTTGGTGAGGATCGCCGCACCGTTGTCGTAGCGGCAGGTAAAGGCATAGGAGACCGCCTTGGGGCCCGCATCCACGGACACATAGCCCTGCACGGTCCATCCGCCGGAAGAGGCGGTGGTGGTGGTGATGCGGTCGATCCGGGGCCGCTGACCATAGGCCGAAACCCGATTGACGGCTTCCAGCCGGCAGGCCTCGACGGCGACGCCGGAGGATGAGGGCGCAGAACTGGACGTCGACTTGTCCTTGTCGCTGTTGGCCGCCGCGATCGCCCCGACCACCAACCCGCCGAGGATCAGGCCTCCGATCAGGGCGCCGGTGTCATCCTTCTTGCTGCTTCCGTAGTCCGGATAGCTGTTGTCCGGATAGTAGCCGTAGCGGTCCTCAACCCGGAACCGGGCCCGGCAGCCGCCGTCCACCCAGATGCCCCGGCGGTCCCGCCCCCAGGTGGACCCCTCAATGCAGGCTCCGCGGCCGCTGGAGTACTGACGGTCCAGCCAGACCCGCCCGGGGGAGTAGACCGGACACCAGCTCCGCCGGTAGTCCTGCGAGGCGCAGGTCACATAGGAGTCGGCCCGCGCCGGGACGGGAGGCGCAACGCCCGCCACGGTGGCGGCGGCGGCGGCGGCGATAAGCAGGACGGGGCGCATGGCGGTCTCCTTGCACGGCCTACGAGAACTTACGCAAGCGGTTGTGCAGGCGGCAAGCTGAATGCAAGCTGACCGGGAAATGGGGCGGAGGGTTCAATGAAGATGATCCTGGCGGGACTTGTCCTCGCGGCGGCGGCGACCTCCCCGGCATCGGCTGGCGGACTGGAGGACGCTCTGGCCCGGGGCGCCTTGCGGGTCTGCACCGCAGAGGCTGCGCCCTTCGCCGTGAGAACTCCTGCGGGCGAGCTGATCGGTCATGAGGTGGACATCGCGGCGCGGCTGGCCAGCGATCTGGGCCTGTCCCTCGACCTCAAGGTGACGCCGCCGCGCGAGGTCCTGAACCGGCTGAACGCGGGGGACTGCGATGTCGCCATCTCCGCCCTGGCCATCGACCCTGCAAGGCTTGTCCAGGTCTGGATGACCAATCCCTATTCGGAATCGGACATCCGGATCGTGGCGAGCGCCAACGGCCCCTTCCGCGCCGAGCAGCTCAATGTCCCGGACTCCGTGATCGGCGTGGTGACAGGCACCCTGGCCGCAGAGGCGGCGCGGACCCGGCTGCCCTCCGCCACCTTCCGCGAATTTCCGGACCTGCTGGCGGCGCAGCGCGCCCTGGACGATGGAGCCATCAACGCCCTGGCCTTCAAGGAACCGGTCCCGACCCTGACCGTGGCCGCCGCCAAGCCCCAGCGCTACGCAGTGGGCGACGGCCCATCCCTCGCCCGCACGGCGGACGCCATGGCGCTCCGCAAGGGCGACGTGAACCTGCTGAACTTCCTCAATGGCTGGATCTCAGCCCGGCGCCGCGACGGATTCCTGAACTCGACCCACGCCTACTGGCTGACCGGGATCGACTGGATGGCAAGGCTGAAGCCGGCGGCCGAGGCCAAATAGGTCAGGCCGCGCCGCCCTTGTCGCGCCGCTCGGAATAGATCACCAGCGGCTGTGACCGCCCTTCCACGACCTCGGCGTTGACGACAACCTCCTCGACGCCCTCCCAGGTCGGAAGCTCATACATGGTGTCCAGCAGGATGCCCTCGAGGATGGAGCGCAGGCCCCGGGCTCCGGTCTTGCGGGCGATCGCCTTGCGCGCCACCGACGACAGGGCGTCGTCCGTGAAGGTCAGCCCGACATTCTCCATGTCGAACAGGCGCTGGTACTGCTTGACGAAGGCGTTCTTGGGCTCGGTGAGGATCTTCACCAGGGCCTTCTCGTCCAGGTCGTCGAGGGTGGCCAGCACCGGCAGGCGGCCGATGAACTCGGGGATCAGGCCGAACTTGAGCAGGTCGTCAGGCTCCACCTGGCGGAAGACGTCCCCGGTGCGCCGCTCGTCCGGATCGGAGACCTTGGCGCCAAAGCCGATGGAGGTGCCCTGCCCGCGGGCCGAGATGATCTTTTCCAGGCCGGCGAAGGCCCCGCCGCAGATGAACAGAATGTTGGTGGTGTCCACCTGCAGGAACTCCTGCTGGGGATGTTTGCGACCGCCCTGCGGCGGCACGGAGGCCACCGTGCCCTCCATGATTTTCAGAAGCGCCTGCTGGACGCCCTCGCCGGACACGTCCCGGGTGATGGAAGGGTTGTCCGACTTGCGGCTGATCTTGTCGACCTCGTCGATGTAGACGATGCCGCGCTGGGCGCGCTCGACATTGTAGTCGGCGGCCTGGAGCAGCTTCAGGATGATGTTCTCGACGTCCTCACCGACATAGCCGGCCTCGGTCAGCGTCGTCGCATCGGCGACGGTGAAGGGCACATCGATGATCCTGGCCAGGGTCTGGGCCAGCAAGGTCTTCCCGGTGCCCGTCGGACCGATGAGCAGGATGTTGGCCTTGCCCAGCTCCACATCGTTGTTCTTGGTAGCGTGGTTGAGGCGCTTGTAGTGGTTGTGGACCGCCACAGCGAGGACCTTCTTGGCATGGTCCTGGCCGATCACATAGTCGTCGAGAACCTCCCGGATCTCCTTCGGAGTCGGAACGCCATCCTTTGATTTCACAAAGGAAATCTTGTGCTCTTCACGGATGATATCCATGCAGAGCTCGACGCATTCGTCACAGATGAACACCGTCGGGCCCGCAATCAGCTTGCGGACCTCGTGCTGGCTCTTGCCGCAGAATGAGCAGTACAGGGTGCTCTTGGAATCCCCGCCGGCGGCCTTGGTCATGCGTCTCTCACTCCTTCGGCGGACGATCCGTCGCCGCGCCGTCGAACCCGGGTCATTCCCTTAAGGTTGCGTTCAGTCTGCCGGAACCGGGTTGTCGAAGTGTTGACAGTCCCTGATCTCGGCCCAGATCACAAGTCCGGGGTCCCTTTTGACGGGCTATACCCGAAACCTGTGGCATTGTCGTCATGAGGCGAATCTGACGAAGGGCCTCTCCCCTGACGTTTGCAGAGACGATGATCCGGAAGTGCCCAAGACCCGCCTCCGAACCCCAGCGCCGATCGTTCTGTCGCCCGAGGACATCCCGGAGGATCCTTCCCGTCCCGTCGGCGTAGTGGCCTTCGACTTCGACGGCACCATGACGGTGCGGGACAGCTTCACCGCCTTCCTGGCCTGGCGGGCGGGCCCGGCGGACTGGGCCGGGGGCCTCGCGGCCCTGGCGCCGGCGGCGGGCCGGTACCTGGCGGACCGGGACCGGGGGCGGATGAAGGCGGCGGCTGTCAAACGGTTCCTGGCTGGCATGCCGCGAGTCGAACTGGAGGCCCTGGCGCGCGAGTTCGCCGAGGCCCAGGCGACGCGGCTCCTGCGTCCCGACGCCCTGCGCTCCTGGAGGTACTGGCGCGCCCGGGGGGCGACCCTGGCCATTGTCACCGCCTCGCCGGAAATCCTCGTGGCGCCCTTCGCCCGAGGCCTCGGCGCCGATCACCTTCTGGGCACGCGACTGGCGGTGGACGCGGACGGACGGATCACCGGCGACCTCGAGGGCGCCAACTGCCGGGGACCTGAAAAGACGCGGCGCCTGCGGGAGATTTTCGGCCCTGACCTGCACCTGGCGGCCGCCTACGGAGACACCGCTGGAGACGCAGACATGCTCTCCATCGCCGCCCATGCGGGATATCGGGAATTCCGCGAAAAGCCCTGAGGCCGCAGCGCGCGGATCAGTCCTCGCCGCGGTTCTCCTGCACGTGATCGACGAGGCCCCAGTCGCGGGCCTCCTCGGGCGTCATGAAGGTATCGGCGTCCAGCTTTTCCTCGACCTCGTCGTAGGTCCTGCCGGTATGCTTGGCGTAGATCTCGTTGAGCCGCCGCTTGATCTTCAGGATGTCCTCGGCGTGCCGCTCGATGTCCGAGGCCTTGCCCGAATAGCCGCCGGAGGGTTGGTGAACCATGATCCGGGCATTCGGCAGGCTGATGCGCTGGCCGGGGGCTCCGGCGGCCAGAAGGAACGAGCCCATGGAAGCGGCGTAACCCATGCAGAGGGTGGCCACCGGGCTGCGGATGTACTGCATGGTGTCGTAGATCGCGAGGCCCGACGACACCACCCCGCCCGGCGAGTTGATGTACATCTGGATCTCTTTCTTGGGGTTCTCGGCCTCAAGGTAGAGCAGCTGGGCGCAGACCAGGGCGGCCATGCCGTCCTCGACGGGACCGGACACGAAGATCACCCGCTCCTTCAGGAGGCGGGAGAAGATGTCGAAGGCGCGCTCTCCACGGCTGGTCTGCTCGACCACCATGGGGACAAGGTTGAGGGCGGTCGTCACCATATCCGGCATTGGCGTGCACCTTCAGGCTGAAGCGGCGACTCCTCCGCGGAGACGCTCTCCTTCGATATCGCGTTTCGACAGGGGCATGGCAAGGCCGCGCCCCGGATTGACTCCGGCTTAAGCCTTGTAGGTCTCCGGCATGTCATCTTCCTTCAGAAGCTCTTCTTTGGAGACCTTCTCGTCCTCGACCTTTGCCTTGGAGACGATCAGGTCGACGACCTTTTCCTCGAAGATCGGCGCCCGGAGCTGAGCCTGGGCGGCGGGATTCTGGCGGAAGAAGTCAAAGATCTGCTGGGCCTGCGGCCCATAGCGCATCGCCTCGGCGCGCATGGCCTCGGCCAGTTCCTGCTCAGTCACCACGACGTTGTTCACACGGCCGATCTCGGCGAGGACGAGACCCAGGCGCACCCGCCGCTGGGCGATCTTGCGGTACTCGGCCTCGAGCTGCTCGTCGGTCTTGTCGGCGTCCTCGGGGGGGAGGTTACCAGCCGCCTTATCCTGCTGGACCTGCTCCCAGATCTGCGAGAATTCGGCCTCGACCATACGGGGCGGAAGCGGGAAGTCGTGCTTCTCATCCAGGATATCGAGCAAGGCGCGCTTCAGCTTGAAGCGCGTGGCGCCGGAGAACTGCGACTGCAGGTTCGACCGCAGAAGCTCCTTCAGCTTTCCGAGATCCTCGATGCCCAGCCGCTGGGCGAGCTCATCGTCGATCTTGCTGGCCTTGGGGGCGCGGACTTCCTTCACTGTGACGGTGAACTCGGCGTCCTTCCCGGCCAGGTGCGCGGCCTGGTACTCGGCCGGGAAGGTTACCTTGACCAGCACCTCGTCCTCCGGCTTGGCGCCGACCAGTTGCTCCTCGAAACCGGGGATGAACTGGCCCGACCCGAGGGTCAAAGTCGCGTCCTCGGCGGAGCCGCCCTCGAAGACCTCGCCCGCCACTCGGCCGACGAAATCGATCAGGAGCTGGTCGCCCTCCTTGGCCTTGGTGGTCTTGCCCTTGCGGGGCTCGTAGGTCTTGGAGGACTCCGCCAGCTCGGCGACGGCTTCGTCCACCTCCTTGTCGGTCGGCTCGTAGACCGGGCGCTTCAGGGAGATACCGGAGAAGTCGACGGGCTCGAACTCGGGGATCACCTCGAGAGCGATCTCATAGGACAGGTCCGCCTTGCCCTCGACCACCTGCTGAATGTCGCCCTCGGGGCGCAGGTCCGGCTCGCCAGCGGGTCGGAGGTTGTTGTCCGACAGCACCTTCTGGGTGGTCTCGGTGATGGTCTGCTCGACCACCTCGCTCATCAAGGACCGGCCGAACATCTTGCGGACGTGGCCGGCCGGGACCTTCCCCGGGCGGAAACCCTTGAGATTGAGGGTGGGCGTGATCTCGGCGATCCGGGCCTCGACCTTCTCCGCCAGGAGGGCGGAAGGCACGGTCACGCCATACACGCGGCTCAGACCTTCAACGGATTTCTCAACGATCTGCATCGACATTCAAGCCACCGGACCCTCCGCGCGCTGCGCAGGCCAGATCCGCCTTCTTCCGGAAAAACGGGCGCCGCCGAAAGCCGGCGGCGAGGGGGCGACCTTATGTCATGCGACCGGCCGCGGGCCAAGAGCAAAGCCGCCCTGCGCCGCTCCCGGCGCTCGGAAATTCGCGCAGGCCCGGATGGATGGAGACTCCCGGCGCGCACCGGCCTCGGATATCAACTCGCCTTCCCCGACCCGGATGGCCCGGGCGAGGATTTCGGGAGGCATCGGTGACGGATGAACCAGTTCGGCCGCCCGGGGAGCCCCCCTTCCCCGGCATGGCCTGGGCGCCCGGCGGCGTCTTCACCATGGGATCGGACCGCCATTACCCTGATGAGCGACCGGCGAGAGCGGTGCGGGTCGACGGGTTCTGGATGGACCTGACGCCCGTCACGAACCGTCAGTTCGATGTTTTCGTCCGCCAGACGGGCCATGTGACGACGGCGGAGATTGCGCCAAGAGCCGAGGACTATCCCGGTGCAGACCCGAAGATGCTCCGGGCGGCTTCCCTGGTCTTCACGCCTCCGCACGGGCCGGTCCCGCTGAACGATGTCTCGGCCTGGTGGACCTGGAGCTTCGGGGCGAACTGGCGCCGTCCCCGGGGCCCGAACAGTTCCCTTCAGGGACTGGAAGACCACCCCGTGGTCCATGTCTCCTGGCATGATGCGGCCGCCTACGCCGCCTGGGCCGGCAAGGCCCTGCCCACCGAGGCGGAATGGGAGTTCGCCGCATGGGGCGGACGCCCCGCCGAAACCGAGTTCGCCTGGGGAACCGAACTGGCTCCTGGAGGGCGGCACATGGCCAACACCTTCCAGGGCGCCTTCCCCCACGCCAACACCTGCGAGGATGGTTTCCGCTGGACCTCACCGGTCGGCAGCTTTCCTGCGAACGACTATGGCCTCCTCGACATGATCGGCAATGTCTGGGAGTGGACGGCGGACTGGTACGCCGAAAATCCGGGCCTGGAGCCGAAAAGCCCCTGCTGCGTGACGGAGAACCCGCTCGGGGGCCGGGAGACCGACAGCTTCGACCCCGCCCTCCCCGACATCCGGATCCCGCGGAAGGTCCTGAAGGGCGGCTCGCACATGTGCGCCCCGGCCTACTGCCGCCGCTATCGCCCGGCTGCCCGCCACGCCCAGTCCATCGACACCTCGATGAGCCATCTGGGATTCCGCTGCATCGTTCGCCAGAAGGATTGAACCCAGGCTGCCGCTTGTCTCCGAGCTCCCGCCGCCATAGGACGACCGCACGCCGCCCTCCTGGCGAAACTGGTAGACGCGCGGGATTTAGGTTCCCGTGCCGCAAGGCGTGCCGGTTCGAGTCCGGCGGAGGGCACCAGCCTTTACTGGCGGGCGTAGAGGTCGGAGAGCACCTGAGGTGCGAGGTCCGGCAGGTCTTCCGAAATCAGGCCGGGCCCGAACCGTTCCGCCGCCTCAGCGTGGATCCAGGCGCCGGCGCACGCAGCGTCGAATCCGGAGACTCCCTGGGCCAGAAGCCCCGCAATGAAGCCGGCGAGGACATCGCCGGATCCTGCGGTCGCCAGCCAGGGCGGGGCGTTGTGCGTCACTGCGGCGCGTCCGTCGGGATGAGCGATCACCGTGTCTCCGCCCTTGAGGAGGACCACCGCCCCGGCTCGCCGGGCCCCCTCGCGGGCCGCAGCAATGCGGGTGTCCGAGGCCGCCAGCAGCCCGGGAAAGAGGCGCTCAAACTCGCCGGCATGCGGTGTCAGCACGTCGTCGAGGTCCAGAAGGGAGAAGAGGTCCGCGGGTGAGGTGCGGAAGACCGTGATGGCGTCGGCGTCGACCACAAGGGCCGCGCCGGTGCGGCCCAGGGCCAGCACCTTGTCCCGGGTGGCGTCATCGACGCCGGCGGCGGGACCGACAACCACGGCGTC
Source organism: Phenylobacterium sp. (assembly GCA_020401865.1). Taxonomy (GTDB): domain Bacteria; phylum Pseudomonadota; class Alphaproteobacteria; order Caulobacterales; family Caulobacteraceae; genus Phenylobacterium. The sequence continues at coordinate 328,115 of JADCAS010000005.1, forward strand.
CATCTCCGCACAGACATCCTCGATCTCATCGTCGGTATCCGCGGCGACCAGCATGACCGCCTCCAGGTGGGCCGCGTTGACGGCGAGGGCGTCCCGGGGGGAGACCAGGGTCACAAGCCCCGCGCCGGCCCGCAGGCCCGCCCGGGCCGCCAGCCGCGCCGCACCGGTGCGCCAGGGCCCGCCACTGACCACACCCAGCCGTCCCCGGCTGTGTTTGTGCCCCTCTGTGGAGGGCCAGGGGAAACGGCCAAGCCAGAGGCCGGGGTCGTTTTCGAACAGCCGGGACGACACCTCGCCCAGTCCGATGTCGGCGACGACGATTTCACCGCACCGATCGCGCCCGGGCAGCAGGACGTGAGCCGGCTTGCGCGCCTGGAAGGTCACGGTCAGCACGGCCGACAGCGCCCAGGCGCCGACGGGGCGGCCGGTGTCGCCCGACAAGCCGCTCGGCACATCGACCGCCACGACCTGATGCGCCCCTGCGACCAGGGGCTCCAGGCGCCGGATCACAGCGGCGTCCAGGGGACGGTTCAAGCCAGCGCCGAACAGGGCGTCGATCACCAGGGTCTCGTCCCCGCCCCGCCCCCAGGGATCGATGGGACCGGTCCAGCGCGCCCGGGCCTCGCGGGAAGCGTCGGTCTCAGGCGACGCCAGGGCTTCCACGGTGACCGGCCATCCCCGGGCCGCCAGGTCGCAGGCGGCGACATATCCATCGCCGCCGTTGTCACCGGGGCCGCAGATCACACGGACAGGTTGCTTGGCGAAGCGGGCCTCCACAGCTCTCGCCACCGCCCGGCCCGCTTTCTGCATGAGCTGGCTGACAGTGGCGCCGCGCGCGACCGCGTCCCGGTCCGCCTGGGCCATCTCCGCCACGGTCAGGATGGGCCGGGGGGACATCAGGCTACAGGACCCCGGTCGACGCCTCGCGTCCGGCCTCCACGAGGGTGAGGCTGCCGCCGTCGGTGGCCAGGGTGGTGATGGAAGCGTGATCCGGACGGAAGACCAGGACCCGGTCATCCCCGGCCAGGAGCGACATGACCGCATTGATCGCCACATAGTGGCTGAAGACCGCAGTCCTGCCCCGCGTCAGAAGGGAAGCCGCCGCCCGGCGTCTCCAGTCCTCGTAATCGAGGTCGCCCCGGATATCCACCCACCGCCCCTGGAAGGCCTCCCGCAGCCAGGCGGGACGCGCCTCGGCCGTCAGCGCGCTGGGGGTCGGGATCTCGCCGACACCCGGGTCGATTTCGATCTCCACACCGAGGGCCTCGGCCGTGGGCGCCGCCGTCTCACGACACCGCCGGAGCGGTGAACTGACCACCCGCAGGGGTCGTTGCTCATCAGGCAGGGACAGGAGGAAGTCCCGGGCGGCCTCAGCCTGGGCACGGCCGGCGTCATCCAGCCCCGGGTCCTCGTCGGCCTCGCCCCAGACGGCGGCGGGCTTGCCGTGGCGGATCAGGAAGAGCTGCTGCATGGTCTAATCCAGGGTGAAGAGGTTGCGACGGTCGTCCTCGGAGCGGGCGACAGTTCCGGTGCGGCCTATGCCCTCCCGGGCCTCGAGGGAGGCCAGGGCCTCTGTCTCGGTCCCCGGAATGATGGCGGCGAAGCGGCGGTCGGCCATGTCCCGGGCGACGATGATCCCCATCCGGAAGCCGTCCCGGTCATGAATCACCGTGTAGGTCTCCACCCTGCCCAGCCCGGACGGCCGTTCGATGACGGCGGGGCGCGGCAGGGCGTCGATCTGCGCCTGCAGGACCGCGGGATCCTCCCGCCGGAAGGGCGCGGAGGGCCGGCGCGTGGAATAGACGCCGGTGGACTGCTTGGTCAGGTACCAGCCGTTGGCCGTGCAGAGGCCGAAGCTTCCGGGCTGCGCCCGCAGGCGCTGCATCATCACCACGACCCCGTGCATGGCGTAGTTGTTTCCGGGACCCCCGGCATAGGGCAGCCCCCCGGTGACCGTGAAACCCCTGGGATCGTCCGGGGCCAGGCCCAGGGACTCGGCCCCGACCTGAACCGCCGAGGGGAAGCAGGAATAGAGGTCAAAGGCGGCGATGTCCGAGACCGACAGTCCCGCCATGCCCAGGGCGCGCTCACCCGTCAGGCGCATGGCCGGGCTGGAGTGGAAGTCCTGGCGGTCGATAGGGTTCCAGATGTCGTTGGCGTCGGCGCAGCCGTGCAGGAAGACCATGCGGTCCTCGGCCACCCCCAGCTCCCGCGCCCGCGCCAGACTGGTGATCAGGACCCCTGCGGACTGGTCGACGTCCATGATGGCGTTCAGGAACTTCGGATAGGGGAAGCCGATCATGCGGTTGGCCGGCGTCACCGTGACCAGTTCCTCCGCCGACCGCTCGATGGGGAACCAGGCTTCCGGGTTGGCCGCCGCCACCCGGGTGAAGGGGGCGAAGAGCTCCCCGAGGCGCCTCTGGTGGTCCGGGATCGACCGGCCGTCCCGGGCGCGCAGGGCGTTCTCGAAGAGGGGATAGATGTTGATCGGCCGGTCCATGCCGTGGACCGCCTCATAGGCGCTGACGCCGGGCCGGCCATCACCGATCCATTCCGGCGGCGGAAGGTCCTCGGCGTCGTCCCAGTCCTCGAATCCCAGACCGCGGGTCAGACGCTTCACGCCCGATCCCATGAACTCGGCGCCGATCACCAGGACCTGGCGGTTTCGACCCTCCGAGATCCTCTGGGCCGCGACGTTGATGGCGTACTGCGAACTGTTGCCGCCGGCGCGGGTGTAGACGCTCCAGTCCGGCCGGGCGCCCAGCCGCCGGGCCAGGGTCGCGGGCGGGTTGGTCGAATGCGGCATGACACGCCGCTCACCTTGCGCATCTATGGCGAAACTGATCATGGCGAGGCCGTCGATACGGGCCAGGACGTCTGCGCCCAGCCCGGCGTCAGCAGCGGCGCGTTCCGCCGCGAACTTGAGCAATTGCGTGGGAGAGGGCGACGCGCCGGGATCGCCCCGCCAGGTGAACTGGCCGCCTCCGATCAGAACCGGTGTCGTTTCGTCGCTCACCCGGCGTCTCCCCGTCTGCCTGGGGACGATCCTAGGCTCTGAAAGGCGCGTCTCAAGCGGAATTCCGGACGCCCGTTCAAATGCCTATCTTTATGGCAGATGGCGCCTGATTTCCGGGCGCCCGCCGAACTTTCCGGCAGGAGGTCGCGCTGTCCCGCGCGCCGGGCCTTGAACGGGTCGACGGCCTCGTTCACCTGCCCGGAAGCAGCGGGCGCACAGCCCGGCCGGAGCCGGCAGATGAAAAAAATCGAAGCGGTCATCAAGCCCTTCAAGCTCGACGAAGTGAAGGAAGCCCTGCAGGAGCTGGGGCTCCAGGGCATGACCGTCATCGAGGCCAAGGGGTATGGCCGTCAGAAGGGACACACCGAGCTCTATCGCGGGGCTGAGTACGTCGTGGACTTCCTGCCCAAGATCAAGGTCGAAGTCGTGATCCCGGACGATCAGCTCGAGGCCGCGCTGGAGGCGATCGTCGGGGCGGCCCGGACGGGGCGGATCGGCGACGGGAAAATCTTCGTGTCGGAGGTCCTGGATGTGCTGCGCATCCGGACCGGCGAGACGGGAGACGCCGCTGTCTAGGCGGCGGGACATTTCACCACAAAGGGGAACATCATGGCCACGGCCAAGGACATTCTGAACCAGATCAAGGAAAAGGACGTCAAGTACGTCGACGTCCGCTTCACCGACATCCGCGGCAAGCTGCAGCATGTCACCTTCGACATCGACCTGGTGGACGAGGAGTTCCTGACTGACGGCACCATGTTCGACGGCTCTTCCATCGCCGGCTGGAAGGCGATCAACGAGAGCGACATGAAGCTGCGTCCGGACCTCGACACAGCGATCATCGATCCGTTCTACCAGCAGACCACCATGGCGCTGATGTGCGACGTCCTGAACCCGGACACCGGCCTGCCGTACAACCGGGACCCCCGCTCCATTTCCAAGGCGGCCCTGAATTACATGAAGTCGGCCGGGATCGGCGACACCGCCTTCTTCGGCCCCGAGGCGGAGTTCTTCATTTTCGACGACGTGCGCTGGTCGACTGCGCCGCACAATACGGGGTATTCCTTCGACGTATCGGAGCTGCCAATCAACTCGTCCAAGGAGTACCCCGAAGGCAACCTCGGCCACAGGCCCGGACCCAAGGGCGGCTACTTCCCGGTCAATCCGGTGGATTCCGGCCAGGACATTCGCGGGGAAATGCTCGCAGTGATGGGTGAGCTGGGCATGAAGCCCGAGAAGCATCACCACGAAGTGGCCCCCGCCCAGCATGAGCTTGGCCTGAAGTTCGACACCCTCGTGGTGATGGCGGACCGGATGCAGCTCTACAAGTACGTCATCCACAACGTGGCCGCCGCCTACGGCAAGTCGGCGACCTTCATGGCCAAGCCGATGTTCGCCGACAACGGCTCTGGCATGCACGTGCACCAGTCGATCTGGGGCGCCGGCAAGCCGCTGTTCGCCGGCGACAAGTACGCAGGTCTGTCCCAGATGTGCCTCTGGTACATCGGCGGCATCATCAAGCACGCCAAGGCCATCAACGCCTTCTCGAACTCGACCACCAACTCGTACAAGCGCCTGGTGCCGGGCTACGAAGCCCCGGTGAAGCTGGCCTACTCGGCCCGCAACCGCTCGGCGTCGATCCGCATCCCGCACGTCGACAGCCCGAAGGGTAAGCGGATCGAGGCCCGCTTCCCCGACCCGATGGGCAACCCCTACCTGACCTTCACCGCCCTGCTGATGGCCGGCCTCGACGGCATCATCAATCAGATCGATCCGGGCGGCCCGCAGGACAAGAACCTCTACGACCTGCCCCCCCGCGAGCAGAAGAAGGTCCCCGAGGTCTGTGGTTCGCTGCGCGAGGCTCTCGAGAGCCTCGACAAGGACCGGGCCTTCCTGAAGGCCGGCGGCGTCATGGACGACGACTTCATCGACTCCTACATCGAGTTGAAGATGGAAGAGGTGATGCGGCTCCAGCTGCACCCGCACCCGGTCGAGTTCGACATGTACTACAAGTGCTGACGCCAGCGATCCTTCGCTGACGCACGAGGGGGCCGCCGGAAGGATCTGGCGGCCCTTTTCCTTGCGCGGCGGGCGACGCCGAATCGCGGCAAACGTGGGACATGTCCGGGCCCCCTCCCCAAGCCTCGCTCTTCGACGATCCGCAGCCGGAGCCGAGGCCGGCCGGCCTCGCGGAGCCTGCGCCTGCAACACCCGCCGCAAAAGGCGGGGGATACTCCGCCAAGGATATCGAGGTCCTCGAGGGCCTGGAGCCCGTCCGGAAGCGGCCGGGCATGTACATCGGCGGCACGGACGAACGCGCCCTGCACCATCTCTTCGCCGAGGTCCTGGACAACGCCATGGACGAGGCCGTCGCCGGTCACGCCAGGGTCATCGAGGTGCGTCTGGACGCCGACGGCGCTCTGACGGTCCGGGACGACGGCCGCGGCATTCCCGTGGATCCGCATCCCAAGCATCCGGGCAAGTCCGCCCTCGAGGTCATCATGACCGTCCTGCATTCGGGCGGGAAATTCTCGGGCAAGGCCTATGAGACCTCCGGCGGCCTGCACGGGGTCGGCGTCTCCGTGGTCAACGCCCTGTCCGAGCACCTGGAGGTGACCGCCTTCAAGGACGGTTTCGAGTGGCGCCAGACCTTCAGCCGGGGCAAGCCCGTCAGCGCGCTCGAGAAGCTGGGACCCACCCGCCGGCATGGCACGGTCATTACCTTCCGGCCCGATCCCGTGATCTTCGGCGACTCCGCCGTCTTCCGTCCGGCCCGCCTCTACCGGATGGCGCGCTCCAAGGCCTACCTGTTCGGAGGCGTCGAGATCCGCTGGACCTGCGATCCCTCCCGGATCCAGGACCAGACCCCCGCCGAGGCCGTCCTGCGGTTCCCCAACGGCCTCGCCGACTACCTCGCCGAGCGGGTGAACGGTGTTGAGACGCTCACGCCGGAGCCCTTCACAGGCCGGTTCGAGCGCAAGGGCGATCCTGGCAAGGTCGAATGGGCCGTCGCCTGGACAGGCGCCGGCTTCGGTGAGGCGGACGGCTTTCTCCAATCCTACTGCAACACAGTGCCCACCCCCGAGGGCGGGACCCACGAGGCCGGCTTTCGGGCCGCCCTGACACGCGGGCTCAAGGCCTATGCCGAGCTGGTCGGCGAGAAGCGGGCGGGCCTGCTGACGGCTGAGGATGTGGTCGCCCAGGCCGGCGGTCTGGTCAGTGTCTTTATCGCCAACCCCGAGTTCCAGGGCCAGACCAAGGAGCGCCTGTCCTCCGCCGAGGCCCAGAAGCTGGTCGAAGCCGCCCTGCGCGATCCCTTCGATCACTGGCTGGCCGCCCAGCCGAAGTCGGCGAGGGCCCTCCTGGACTTCGTTCTCCTGCGCGCCGAGGAGCGTCTCAAACGGCGGCGCGACAAGGAGGTCGCCCGGGCCTCCGCCACCCGCAAGCTGCGCCTCCCTGGCAAGCTCGCCGACTGCTCCGCCCAGGCCGCCGAGGGCTCCGAGATCTTCATCGTCGAGGGCGACAGCGCCGGCGGCTCGGCCAAGCAGGCCCGGGATCGCCGGACCCAGGCCATCCTGCCGCTCCGCGGGAAGATCCTGAACGTCGCCTCGGCGACACCGGACAAGCTGCTCCAGAACCGGGAGCTGTCGGACCTCATGCTGGCCCTCGGCGTCCAGGGCGGCGGACGCTTCCGCGAGGAGGACCTGCGATACGACCGCGTGATCATCATGACCGACGCCGACGTCGACGGCGCCCACATCGCCAGTCTGCTGATCACCTTCTTCTACCGGACCATGCCCCAGCTGATCCGTGCGGGGCGTCTCTACCTGGCCCTCCCCCCGCTCTACCGCCTCAGCCATGGCGGCAAGGTGGTCTACGCTCGCGACGACGCCCACCGGGAAACCCTGCTGGCCACCGAGTTCAAGGGAAGGAAGCCCGAGATTGGCCGCTTCAAGGGCCTGGGCGAGATGATGCCGGCCCAGCTTCGCGAGACCACCATGGACCCGGCCCGGCGCATCCTGGCCCGGGTGACCCTCCCCCGCTCCGAGGAGTCCGTGGCCGACCTCGTGGAGGCCCTCATGGGCCGCAAGCCCGAGATGCGCTTCCGGTTCATCCAGGAGAACGCCGAGTTCGCGACCGCCGACCTCGACCTCTAGATCAAACGGGGCCTGCGCCTTCGCTTGCGCGTTGACTTGGCCCCCCCAGCCCGTATGTTCCGCGGCGCGCGACGACCGACGTCCGCGCCGCTGCGCCGTGCGCGCCCCCGCCCCGCGGGTCGGGCCCGTCGCCCTTTAGGCAAGTAATGACCGAATTCTCTGAACTGGGCCTGTCCCCTGAAATCCTGCAGGCCATCTCCAACACCGGCTACACCACCGCAACCCCCATCCAGGCCGAGGCCATCCCCGTCGCCCTGACCGGGCGGGACGTCCTGGGCATCGCCCAGACCGGCACGGGCAAGACCGCGGCCTTCACCCTGCCGATGATCGAACGCCTGGCGTCCGGCCGCAGCCGGGCCCGGATGCCCCGAGCCCTTGTCATCGCCCCGACCCGGGAGCTGGCCGACCAGGTTTCCGCCGCCTTTGAACGCTATTCGGCGGGACAGGTGCGCAAGCTCTCCTGGGCCCTCCTGATCGGCGGCGTCTCCTTCAACGACCAGGAACTGAAGCTGGACCGCGGCGTCGATGTGCTGGTCGCCACCCCTGGCCGCCTCCTTGACCATTTTGAGCGCGGCAAGCTGCTGCTGACCGGCGTCCAGATCCTGGTCGTCGACGAGGCGGACCGAATGCTCGACATGGGCTTCATTCCCGACATCGAGCGGATTTTCCGTCTGACGCCGCCCAAGAAGCAGACCCTGTTCTTCTCGGCGACCATGCCGCCCGAGATCACCCGGCTGACCCAGCAGTTCCTCAATGATCCCGTTCGGATCGAGGTCGCAAGGCCGGCCACCACCGCCGAGACCATCGCCCAGCACATTGTCCGGCTGCCGACCTCCGACCCGAAGGCCAAGCGGACCGCCCTGCGGATGCTCATCGAAGCCGAAGGGATCAAGAACGGGATTGTCTTCTGCAACCGCAAGTCCGAGGTGGACATCGTCGCCAAGAGCCTGCGGACCCACGGTTTTGACGCCGCCGCCATTCACGGCGACCTCGACCAGCAGACCCGCATGCGCACTCTGGACGCCTTCCGGAACGGCGACCTGAAGCTGCTTTGCGCGTCCGACGTCGCGGCCCGCGGCCTCGACATCCCCGATGTGAGCCACGTCTTCAACTACGACGTGCCGCACCACGCCGACGACTATGTCCACCGGATCGGTCGGACGGGACGCGCCGGCAAATCGGGCCGCGCCTTCATGATCGTCACGCCTGCCGACGCCAAGAACATCGACAAGGTCCTGAAGCTGATCGGCAAGGACCCGAAGGAGGTCGTCCTCGAGGGCGTCGACTTCGCCGCGATCAAGGATACGCCGCGGGAAGATCGAAAGTCTCCCCGCGGCCGGGCCGCCCCGAGGGGAAGGGCCCGTGACGACCAGGACCGACCCCCGCGGCCCCGTCGGGAAGCCCCGTCCGAGACCCGGATCAAGCCCGAGGCGACCGCTTCCGTCCAGGCGCCTGCTGCAGAACCCACCCCGGCCCCCAGGGACCGTGCGGAGCGCCGGTCAGCGGAGGCCGCGCCGGAACCGCGCCCCATTCGCGCAGATCGTCGGGAACGACCGGACCCGACCAGGTCCAGGAGCCGTGAGGACTCCGATGAGGCTCGTCGGTCCGAAAAACCGGTCGTGGGGTTCGGGTCCGAGCTTCCGGCCTTCCTGACCCGCCCGATCAACTCCGGGCGAAAGTGAGCCCGGGAGGTCTCTGTGCTTGACTCGATGGCTCAGGGGCGGAACTGAGACAGAGAGAGGGCGTCGCTGACGCTTTGGTTGCACCGGGGCGGGAGCCAAGGGAAGGAGAACATGGCGGAGGACATAGAGGCCAGGTTCAGGTCACCTGAGGCCTACGAACTCGCCCGCCTTGCGCTGGAGCATCTGGAGTCCCAGCGCATCTGGCCCACCCCGGTGAACTATGAGCTCTGGTCCTACATCATCGCCGAACCCAATGGCGCGCTCGCGCGGGAACTGGAGCGGTTGCTCGTGGCCGGTGAGCCGATCACGGACGTCCTGACCGAGCGCCTAGCCTCGACCTACCTGCCGAAGGGCCGTCTGAGCGAGCAGATCCGCGACACTGGCAAGGCCCTGTCCCGCGAATTGGCCAGCGCCGAACAGGCCATCCGGACCGCACAGGAGAGCAGCGAGAACTTCTCCTCCCGACTCGAAGAGACGACCCGGACTCTGGAGAAGGATCCGAGCGGCGCGGCTCTGCAGGACGTCGTCGCTGACCTGACCGACGCGACCAAGCAGATGCAGTTGCAGAACGCCTCCGTCGAGCGCGCACTGGCGGCGTCGACGACGGAGGTCGCCATGCTCAGGGAACAGCTGGAGGAAATCCGCAAGGAGGCGGCCACCGATCCCCTGACCCTGCTCGCCAACCGGCGCGCCTTCGATGAGGCTATCGAGCGGATCCGTGCAGAGGTCGCAGAAGTCGGCGGCGACTTTTGTCTGGCCTTTCTCGACATCGACCACTTCAAGAAGTTCAATGACACCTGGGGACACCAGACGGGCGACCAGGTGCTCCGTTATGTCGCCGGCGTCATCCGCCAGCGGGTGGCGCCCCCAAGGTTCGCGGCCCGCTTCGGGGGAGAGGAGTTTGCGCTTATCCTGCCCGGAGAAAGCCTGTCCGAGACGGCCTCCTTGGTGGAGCAGATCCTGAAGGATGTCTCTGTGGCGAGCGTGCGGCGGCGTTCGACCAACGACAATCTGGGTGTGATCACCCTTTCCGCCGGCATTGCGCGCCACCGGCCCGGTGACACTGTCCACGACCTGATCGAACGGGCGGACGCAAGCCTCTACAACGCCAAACGCCGGGGCCGGAACCGCCTGGCTGTCGAAGGCGATGGCTGACCAAAGGGGGCTGGCCAAAGGGGGCTGGCCTGACGCAGGGTCAGCCGGGGCTTTGTTGGGCTCTACACCAAACTCGGAGGGACGCATGGCTTACGAGAAGATCAAGATTTCGCTGAATGACGGCATCGCCGTCATCTCCCTCGCCGACCCGGCCACCATGAACGCCGCCGGCCTCGACACCATGGCCGAGCTGCGGGCGGCCTTCGCCGCCTATGCCCGACCTGAATCGGGCGCCCGCTGCGTCATCCTGACCGGCGAGGGACGCGGCTTCTGCTCCGGGGCCAACCTCTCTGGCGGCGGAAGCGCGGCGCAGTCCGCGAACCCGGACCCGGAAGGCCCCGACTCCGGCTCCGCGCTGGAGACCGTCTACAACCCCTTCATGACTTCCCTGCGGGATTATCCGATCCCGATCGTCACCGCGATCAATGGCGCGGCGGCGGGCGTGGGTTGCTCCATCGCCCTGATGGGCGACATCATCGTCGCCGGAGAAAGCGCCTACTTCCTGCAGGCCTTCCGCCGGATCGGCCTCGTGCCGGACGGGGGCTCGACCTATCTCCTGCCGCGTCTGATCGGAAAGGCCCGGGCCCTGGAGATGGCCCTGCTGGGCGAGAAGATCCCTGCGAAGACCGCCCTGGACTGGGGTCTGGTGAACCGCGTGGTGCCCGATGACCAGCTCATGTCCACCGCCCATGAGATCGCCCGCTCTCTCGCCGACGGCCCCTGGGCGCTGGGATCGATCCGTAAGCTGATCTGGGACAGCCTGGACAACCACTGGCTGCAGCAACTCCACGCCGAGCGCGTGGCCCAGCGCACCGCCGGTCGGACATCCGACTTCAAGGAGGGCGTGATGGCCTTCCTGCAGAAGCGCGTGGCGGTCTTCAGCCGCAAGTAGACCGGATCAGGCGTCGGGCGCTGCGGCGGGCTGGATGGTGACGCTCTCGCCGCAGCCGCAGGCGTCGGTCTGGTTGGGATTGCGGAAGACGAACTTGGACGACAAGCGCGTCACCTCGTAGTCGACCACAGTTCCAAGCAGGAAGAGCACCGCTGAGGGCTCCACGAGGATGGTCACGCCCTGGTCGGTGACCACCTCGTCCAGGGGGCCGATCGCCTCGGCATACTCCAGGACATACTCCTGCCCGGCGCAGCCGCCGTTCTTCACACCGACCCGCAGGCCCGCGATGGGCGCCTCGGAGCGCGCAATGATCTCACGGACGCGGTCGGCTGCAGCCGGCGTCAGGGAGACGACCTGCGGGCGGGGGCGGCGAGGACGCGGGGTGGCGGAGAGCGTTTCCAGGGTCATGGGGTGAATATGGGCTCAGAACATGTTCAATTGAAGCTTGGCTTCGTCGGACATGCGCGACGGGTCCCAGGGCGGATCGAAGACCAGGTCGACCTTGACGTTCCGGACTTCGGGAATGGCGCGCACAGCATCCTCGACCCAACCCGGCATCTCCCCCGCCACCGGGCACCCCGGCGCCGTCAGGGTCATGTCCACGGCCACGTCCCGGTCATCCGAGACATCCACCTTGTAGATGAGGCCCAGCTCGTAGATGTCGACCGGAATCTCGGGGTCAAACACGGTCTTGAAGGCCTCGATCAGCCGGTCGGTCAGCCGATCGAGTTCAGCCTGGCTCAGGGCGCCTGGCGCGCCTTCGCCTGTCGGTTCGCTTGAGGTCGCGGTCATAGGAAGAAGGTCCGGGTTCGATCAAGGGCCTCCAGGAAGGCGTCAACTTCCTGGGCCGTGTTGTAGAGCGCGAAGGAGGCGCGGACGCTGGAGCTGACGCCCAGGCGCCGCATGAGGGGCTCTGCGCAGTGGGTCCCGGCCCGGACCGCCACGCCGTAGCGGTCCAGCAGCTGGGCGATGTCATGGGCATGCGCGCCCTCGAGGGTAAAGCTGAGCACAGCGCCCTTGCCCTCGGCCTCGCCGAGAATCCGCAGGCCATTGATCGAGGCGACGCCCTCGCGCGCCCGCTCGTAGAGCGCCGCCTCATGGGCGTGGATCGCGTCCCGGTCGAGGGACGAGAGCCAGTCCACCGCTGCACCCAGTCCGACCGCCTCCACGATCGGCGGGGTCCCCGCCTCAAACCGCAGGGGCGGCTCTGCGTACGTAATCCGGTCGAAGTCCACCCGGTCGATCATCTCGCCCCCGCCCTGCCAGGGTGGAAGGGCGGCCAACCGGTCGGCCCGGCCCCACAGCACCCCGATCCCGGTCGGTCCGTAGAGCTTGTGCCCGGAGAAGGCCACGAAGTCGGCGTCAAGGTCACGGACGTCGAGGCGGGCGTGGACCACCGACTGGCAGGCGTCGACGACTATCACCGCACCCGCGGCGCGGGCCAGGGCGGCGATGCGGCGGATCGGGTTGACCGTCCCCAGAACATTGGACATGTGGACCACTGACACCACACGGGTGCGGGGCGAGATCAGACCTTCCAGGGCCTCCATGTCGAGGGCCCCGTCGGGCAGAAGCGGAGCAAAGCGCAGGACCACCCCCTTCTGCTCGCGCAGGAAGTGCCAGGGGACGATGTTGGCGTGGTGCTCCATCTCGGTCAGGACCACCTCGTCACCCTCGGAAAGATCGCGCCCAAGGCCCGCCGCCACCAGGTTCAGGGCCTCGGTAGCGCCCCGGGTGAAGACGATCTCGGTCTCCGGCGCGCCTATGAAGGCGCCGATCTTTTTCCGCGCGTTTTCATAGAGTTCCGTGGTTTCATTCGCCAAGGTATGCAGGCCGCGGTGGACGTTGGCGTAGCTGTGTCGCATCAGGTCCGTCATGGCCTGGATGACCGCCTCGGGCTTCTGGGCCGAGGCGGCGCTGTCCAGGTAGACGAGCGGCCGGTCGCCGATCCTGCGGGAGAGGATCGGGAACTCGCCGCGGACTCTTTCCGGATCAAAGCCCATCAGTCGCCGGCTCCGATCCGCGCCTGCAGCCAGCTCCGCATCCGTTCGGCCGCTTCCGGACTCCCGACCCGGTCGATCACCTCGCCCAGGAAGGAGGCCACCAGGAGGCTGCGGGCCTCGCCTTCCGGCAGGCCCCGCTGGCGCATGTAAAAGAGGACCTCGTCGTCCAGGGCGCCGACCGTGGCGCCGTGGGCGCAGGCGACGTCGTCGGCATAGATTTCAAGCTCCGGCCGGGCGTCGACCTCGGCCCGGTCCGACAGGATAAGAGCGTTGTGCGCCATACGCGCATCGGTTCCGTCGGCCCCCTCCTGGACGATGATCCGGCCCTGGAAGACGGCTCGGGCCTGGTCGTCCACCATGCCCCGGGCCAACTGGTCGGTGCGCCCGCCCGGTCCCTCGTGACGAACGCTGCTGGTCAGGTCGGCGTGGCGGCGTTCCCGCAGAACGTAGACCCCATCCAGCCGGACCTGCGCCCCCTGCCCCGGGTGCCGGACCCGGGTCTCGAAGCGCTGGCGGCGCGCGCCGGTGGTCAGAAGCGTCTGCGAAAGACCCGCGCCGGCCGCCAGTCTTGCGTCAAGTTCGACGACGGCAACCGCGTCCGGGTCCATGTCTGCGACGACCAGGCGCTCGCAGGCGGAGTCTGCTCCCAACTGAAGGTCGACGCCCAGCAGGGACAGGCCGGCTCCGCCCCCCTCATGCGACTCCAGGAGGGTCAGGCGGGCCGAGGGCCCGACGTCGATCCGAAGGCGCGACGTGTGGGCCCCGTCCCCCCGGGAGATATGCCTCAGGACCAGCGTCCGTGTCTCCCCCTCGCCAATGCGGATCTCCTCGGGACCCGAGCCATTGGCGACAATGAGGACCTCCCCCGCCAGCCCGTCAAACGGACCCGGGCCGATTGCGTCGGTCGGCAGGGGTTGCGAAGGCTCCGGGAGGGTTCGCAGCAGCCCGCGCAAGTCCGTCCAGCGCCAGTCCTCATCCCTTCGGGAAGGCAGGCGCGTGGGGTCGCGAAGCCGGATGGCCTCATCCAGGTTCACGCCGCCCTCGCATACTTGTCATAACCCTCGCGCTCGAGCTCCAGGGCCATCTCCGGCCCGCCGCTCGCCACGATCCGACCGTCCGCCAGCACGTGCACCCTGTCGGGACGGATGTAGTCCAGAAGCCTCTGGTAGTGCGTGATGACCAGCATGGAGCGATCGGGCGCGCGCAGGGCGTTCACGCCCTCCGAGACGATCCGCAGCGCGTCGATGTCGAGACCCGAGTCGGTCTCGTCGAGGATCATGAAACGGGGCGAAAGCAGCGCCATCTGAAGGACTTCCATGCGCTTCTTCTCACCGCCGGAGAATCCGACATTGAGGGGCCGCTTGAGCATGTCGAAGTCCATCCGCAGGTCGGCGGCGCAGGCCCGCGCCCGCTTGAGGAAGTCCGGGGCGGACATCTCGGCCTCGCCCCGGGCCCGACGCTGGGCATTCAGCGCGGTCCGGATGAAGGTGAGAGCCGGAACTCCCGGGATTTCAAGAGGATACTGGAAGGACAGGAACAGGCCCTGCGCCGCCCGCTCATTGGCCTCAAGGCCCAGCAGATCCACGCCGTCGAGTTCGGCTGCGCCCTCGGTGACCTCATATCCGGGCCTTCCCGTGAGGACATAGGAGAGCGTCGACTTCCCGGCCCCGTTGGGGCCCATCACGGCGTGCACCTCGCCCGCCGGCACCTCGAGGCTGAGCCCCTTCAGGATTTCGCGCTCGCCCACCCGGGCGTGGAGGTTACGGAGGCTCAGCATGAGGCGGACTCATCGGCAAGGTAGTGGGCGAACAGGTCGAGCGCCCCGGAAACGGATGTCGCCACGCCCTGCTTGCGCGGGGCGGCGGTGGGCGTGGTGGCGGTGCGCTTGTCGGCGGAGCTGACGCTGGCCTCCCCGGCCTCGAAATAGGCGCGCAGACGGAAATCCGGGTGGTCGAGGGTCACCGCATAGCGGGTCCTCTCCAGCTTCAGGCCGCGTTCGCGAAGGAAGTCGGGATCTGAGGCCAGGACGTCATAAAGGGCGCTGGCGGCGGCGTGATCGGCCTCCTGCTGAGCCCGGTCCCGCTCCTCGCGGGCCAGACGCTCATCCTCTCGCCTGAGGATCTCCAGGTCGAAGGCCCGGCGCAGGGAGAGGGTCTTGGACAGGTCTGTCTGGGTCATCCCACACTGCCTTCCAGAGAAATCGCGACCAGCTTCTGGGCTTCCACGGCGAACTCCATGGGAAGCTCCTGGAGGACATCCCGGACGAAACCGTTCACCAGGAGCTGGACAGCCTCCTCCTCGGAGAGACCCCGCTGCTGTGCGTAGAAGAGCTGGTCCTCCGAAAGACGTGTGGTCGTGGCCTCGTGCTCGAAAGTGCAGGCGCCATTACGCGCCTCGATGTACGGAACCGTGTGCGCGGAACAGGTCTTGCCGATCAGGAGGCTGTCGCACTGGGTGAAGTTGCGCGCGCCCTTGGCCTTGGGATGGGCGGACACCAGGCCCCGGTAGGTGTTGGAGGACCGCCCTGCACTGATCCCCTTGGAGATGATCCGCGAGCGCGTCCCCTCGCCCAGATGGATCATCTTGGTGCCTGTGTCGGCCTGCTGGCGTCCATTGGTGATGGCGATGGAGTAGAACTCGCCCACGCTGTCGCGACCGCGCAGCACGCAGGACGGGTACTTCCAGGTGATGGCCGAACCCGTCTCGACCTGGGTCCAGGACACCCGCGACCGGTCACCCCGGCAATCGGCGCGCTTGGTCACGAAGTTGTAGATGCCGCCCTTCCCGGTCTCCGGATCGCCCGGGTACCAGTTCTGGACGGTGGAGTACTTGATCTCTGCGTCCTCCAGGGCGACGAGCTCGACCACTGCGGCGTGCAGCTGGTTCTCGTCCCTCATGGGGGCGGTGCAGCCCTCCAGGTAGGAGACATAGGCTCCCTTGTCGGCGATGATCAGGGTGCGCTCGAACTGCCCGCTGCCGGCGGCGTTGATCCGGAAGTAGGTGGACAGCTCCATGGGGCACCGCACCCCGGGGGGCACGTAGACGAAGCTCCCGTCGGAAAAGACCGCCGAGTTGAGACAGGCGAAGAAGTTGTCGGTCACCGGCACCACCGTGCCGAGGTACTTGCGGACCAGTTCCGGGTGCTCCCGCACCGCCTCGCTCATAGAACAGAAGATGACCCCGGCTTCGGCCAGCTCCTTCTTGAAGGTGGTCACCACGCTGACGGAGTCGAAGACGGCGTCGACGGCATAGCGGGGGGCGCCGGTCACTCCGGCCAGCACCTCCTGCTCGCGAAGGGGGATGCCGAGCTTCTCGTAGGTCTTCAGGAGCTCGGGATCGACCTCGTCCAGGCTGGCCGGACCGTTCCCGGTCTTCGGCGCGGCGTAATAGGTCGCATCCTGATAATCGATGGGCGGGAAGCTGACCCGGGCCCACTCCGGCGACTCCATGGCGCTCCAGCGCTCAAAAGCCTCAAGGCGCCAGGCCAGCATCCATTCCGGCTCGTCCTTCTTGCGGGATATGAAGGCGACGGTGTCCCGGTCCAGGCCCTTGGGCGCGAACTCCTGCTCGATCTCGGTGACGAAGCCATGCTCGTACTTCTCGAGCCCGGCGACCTGTTCCACGGTGTCCTTGACGGCGACCATCTGTCTGCTCCTCAGGCCGCAGCCGGGTGACGGCGAGACTGCCGCCGGGTCTTCAGGTCGATCCAGGTTTCGGCGGCGATCCGCCAGTCCTCAGGCCGGGTGGACCAGCCCCCGCTGAGGCGGATGGCGCAGCCGGCCAGGTCGCCCAGACCCATCGCCTCCAGGACCCGGCTGGGCCGGACCTTGCCGCTGGAACAGGCGGCGCCGGCGCTGACCTGCACGCCGGAAAGGTCAAGGCCCATGACCTGAATCTCGGAGGGAAGGTCGCGGATCGCGATGCACAGCACGTCGTCCAGGCGCGGCGCCGCGGCCCCGACCACCAGGGCCCCGGCCGCAGCGACGGCGGCGGCGGCGGCGTCCCGGGCTCCTGGCCCTGGGCGGGGAGACGCCAGGGCGGCCTCGACCGCAGCCCCGAAGCCTGCGGCGCCGATCAGGTTCTGGGTCCCGGCGCGGCGACCGTGCTCCTGCCCTCCGCCCGGCAGGTCACGGACAATGCGGGTGCGGGCGCCGGCGACCAGGGCGCCGATGCCCTGGGGGCCGCCCAGCTTGTGGGCCGAGAGGGCGAGGCTGTCAGCGCCCAGAACATCCAGTTCCACCGGCGTCCGACCGGCGGCCTGGACGGCGTCCACATGCAGCCAGCCTCCCGCCGCGCGGACCCTCTCGGCGGCCTCTCGGGTGGGCTGGATCACGCCGGTCTCGTTATTGGCGGCCATGAGGGCCAGAAAGACGGGGCCGCCCGCCGCCGAGGGGGCGTCGAGAAGCGCCTGGAGGGCGCCGAGGTCGATTATCCCCTCCGGCCGGACCGGGACCTCCACGGTCTCGACGCCGCTGGCCAGGGCCGCCTCACGGACACAGTCGTGCTCGATGGCGGAGATCAGCAGCCGGCGAGCCCCGGCGGCGACCGCGCTGCGGATCGCCAGCACATTGGCCTCCGTCCCGCCGCTGGTGAAGGTCACCGCTGCCGAGGGGGCGCCGGCCAGGATCGCCACCCGGGCGCGCGCCTCCTCCAGCAGCGCGCGGGCCGCGCGACCCGAGGCGTGGACGGAACTCGGATTACCGGTCACGTCGAAGGCGGCGGCCATAGCGGCGCGCGCCTCGGGCCTCAGGGGGGAGGTGGCGCAGTGATCCAGATAGACCCCGGCGTTCATGCCGCCCTCCGGCCGGCGCCAACACGGCCCGCGACCACGTCTTCCAGAGAGACCGAGGCCAGCCAGGCCTCGATCTGCCGGCCGGTCTCCTCCCAGAGGTCGTGGGTCAGACAGCGCTCGCCGTTCGTCATGCATCCCGGCGACTTGGCGCCGCAGCGGGTGGCGCGCAGGGGCTCATCCACCGCAAGGACAATCTCGGCGATGCTGGTGGCCGCCGCCGCACGGGCCAGGCGATAGCCGCCGCCGGGACCCCGGTGGCTCTGCACAAGCCCCTGGCGGCGCAGCCGGGCGAACAGTTGCTCAAGATAGGAGAGCGAGATTTCCTGGCGGGCGGCGATGTCCGAGAGGGCGACTGCGCGTTCAGCCGACTCCACCTGGCGCCGGGCCAGGTCGGCCATGGCCATGACGGCGTATCGTCCCTTGGTGCTCAGTCGCATGTCCCCGGACCTCAGAAGGTTCGCATTTTTTCGAGCCTTGCCGCCGGGCCCTGTGCTAAAGCCGCCGCTTCTCGCGGAGCCGCTCCAGAGCCGGCGTCTGCGATCTAGGAAGACCAAGCACGATAGTCAACTATTCGGGCTCCATCTTAAGGAGGCGACATGCCAGAGGTGGTTCTGACCGGCGCAGCCGGCCGCATCGAGGGGCGCTACACGGCGGGCAAGATCGAAAATGCGCCGATCGCCCTGATCCTGCACCCGCATCCTCGCGCCGGCGGGCAGATGAACCACCCGGTCGCCGTCCAGCTGTTCCATCTGTTCATGAAGCGGGGCTTCTCGGTCCTGCGCTTCAACTTCCGCGGCGTGGGACGCAGCCAGGGCGAGTTCGACGCAGGCATCGGCGAACTGGCGGACGCCGCCACCGCCCTCGACTGGCTACAGGCCACCAACCCCTCGGCAGCCCAGTGCTGGGTGGCGGGCTTCGACTTCGGCGCCTGGATCGGGATGCAGCTGCTCATGCGCCGACCGGAAACCGACGGCTTCATCTCCGTCTCGCCGCCGACCAACATGTACGATTTCAGCTTCCTGGCCCCCTGCCCGGCCTCCGGCCTGATGCTGCACGGCGGCGCGGACACCGTCACGCCCCCGCAGGAGGTGGAGAAGGTGGTCTCCAAGCTCCGCACCCAGAAGGGTATTGTCATCGATTACGACGTCGTCGACGGCGCAAGCCATTTCTGGACCGAGCACCTGCCGGAGGTGGAAGCCCGCGTTGGGGCTTATCTGGACCGGCGTCTGGCCGAGAGCGTCTGAGACGGCATCAGCCCGGCTGGGCCAAGCGGCCGCCGGTCATTGGAGCCCTCACCCCGGTCGTTCCCGGGAACGAGATCGGCAACCCCCTAAGGCAACGCGCTGCAAGGAAGGCGAAGGCCTCGGCCTCCAGAGCATCGCCCCGCCAGCCGACGGATTCTGCGGTGACGACCTCGCAGCCCAGCCGATCCGCCAGAGCCGCCATCAGGACCGGATTGCGCCGTCCGCCGCCGGTGACGATCAGGCCTGAGGGCTCTACCCCCACCAGCCGGAACCCGCTGGCCACCGCCTCGGCTGTGAAGGCGGTCAGGGTCGCGACAGCATCCTCAAGCGAGAGCGCATCTGTCGGAGCCGGGGAAAAGTCGTAACGATCCAGGGACTTGGGCGCGGGCTCAGAGAACCAGGAGTGGTCCATCAGGCGCGACAGCACCGGTTCTGAAATCACACCCGCCGCCGCCAGCCGTCCGTCGACATCGAACCTTCCCGCCCCGCGCGCTGTCACGACCTGGTCGATCAAGCCGTTCCCGGGGCCGGTGTCGAAGGCGGTGATCTGGTCGCCCCCCGCCCAGCAGGTCAGGTTAGCCACGCCGCCGATGTTGAGCACCGCCAGGGGGGCGGTAAGGCCCGAGGCCGCCGCCCGGGCCAGATGGTAGACGGGCGCCAGCGGGGCGCCCTCCCCGCCCGCCGCGACGTCCGCCGTCCGGAAATCGAAGACCACAGGCACACCCGTCGCCCGGGCCAGCCAGGCGCCGTCGCCCAGCTGCAGGGTCCGCCCCTTCCGACCTGCGGAGGGACGCTCGTGAAGGACGGTCTGGCCATGCATTCCGACGAGGTCGAGGTCGGACCAGTCAAGACCGCAGGAGGCCAGGAAGGCGGTTCCTGCGGAGAGGTGGACCTCCGCCACGGCGCGGGATGCGGCGGCGAAGACAGGCGGGTCGGGAGCGTCCCGGGGATGGTCCAGCGCGGTCCGGATGGCGTCCCGCAGGAGGGCCCGCAGGGGGTCCGACAGGGGCTCCTCGCCCGCCGGTCCAAAATCGGTGAGGACCTCGCCGTCCGTCTCGAGGATCGCCATGTCGACGGCGTCCAGCGAGGTGCCGGTCATGAAGCCCAGAATGCGCATGACGCTTGACTGCCATGGCCGCCGGGCCTAGGCCAGCGCCATGTTAGCGATCCGTGTCGCCGTCCCGACCTATTACCGCCGCCCCTGACGACGGCGTGAGACCCTTCGCGCCGCCCTTCCCGGCAGGCGCGCTCTGGAAACGGCGCCGGCCGGCCCGAGCCTTCCGGAGCCTCCCATGACCCCCCAAGCCGAGTTCAAGTCCGACCTTCTGCGAACCCTGCAGGCGCGCGGCTACATCCACCAGATCACGCATCCGGAGGAGCTCGACGCCGCGGCGGCGGCGGGTCGCGTGACCGGCTACATCGGCTTCGACGCCACCGCCCCGTCCCTGCACGTCGGCAGTCTGCTGCAGATCATGATGCTGCGCCGGATGCAGCAGGCGGGGCACAAGCCCATCGTCCTGATGGGCGGCGGAACGACGAAGGTCGGCGATCCGACCGATAAGGACCAGTCGCGCCCCCTCCTGACCGAGGAGAGGATCCAGGCCAACATCGACAGCATCAAGACCGTGTTCGCCCGTTTCCTGACGTTCGGCGACGGGCCTACTGACGCCGTGCTGGTGAACAACGCAGACTGGCTGGACCGGCTGGGCTATGTCGAGTTCCTCCGGAACTACGGCGTGCATTTCACCATCAATCGCATGCTGTCCTTCGACTCGGTCCGGCTCCGCCTCGAGCGCGAGCAGCCGATGACCTTCCTCGAGTTCAACTACATGCTGATGCAGGCCACGGATTTCCTGGAACTGGAGCGCAAGTACGGCTGCCAGCTGCAGATGGGCGGCTCGGACCAGTGGGGGAACATCCTCAACGGGGTCGAGCTCATCCGCAGGGTCGATCACAAGCAGGCCTTCGGACTCACCAGCCCCCTGCTCTCCACCGCCTCGGGCCAGAAGATGGGCAAGACCGTGGCCGGAGCCGTCTGGCTGAACGCCGACATGCTGTCGCCCTACGACTACTGGCAGTTCTGGCGGAATACCGAGGACGCCGACGTCGGGCGCTTCCTCCGCCTGTTCACCGACCTGCCGTTGGATGAAATCGCCCGGCTGGAAGGCCTGACCGGTGCGGGAATCAACGACGCCAAGAAGGTGCTGGCGACCGAGGCGACGCGGATGCTGCACGGCGCCGAGGCCGCCGCAGCGGCGGAGGAGGCCGCGCGGGTCGCCTTCGAGGCCGGCGGCCTTTCGGAAGACATGCCCACCCTGGCCTTGAAAGCCGACGACCTCGCCGCCATGTCCCACGCCGGGCTGATGGTGGCGGCAGGCTTTGCCGCCTCCAACTCCGAGGCCCGGAAGCAGATCGCCAACGGCGGCTTCCGGATCAACGGCGAGAAGGTCTCGGATCCCCAGGCGACGGTCGTCGTCGATGGCGCCGAGACAGAGCTGAGGTCCGGCAAGCGCCGGGTCCGGCTGGTGATCGAACCCTGAGGAGCGGAACATGGCGGACCTGGATGCCGGCGCGAAGGCGCCCGACTTCGAAATGGCCGGCGAGAAGGGCCCGATCCGGCTGTCGGACTTCGCCGGCAAGGCCCTTGTTCTCTATTTCTACCCCAAGGACGACACCTCAGGCTGCACCAAGGAGGCGCAGGAGTTTTCGGCGTTCGCCCCCGATTTCGCCGCTGCGGGCGTTGCAGTGCTGGGGGTTTCCAAGGACACCGTCGCCAGCCACCGCAAGTTCACCGCCAAGTACGGTCTCGCCATCCCCCTTGGCTCCGATCCCGAGGGCGCGACGATCGAGGCCTACGGATCCTGGGTCGAGAAGAGCATGTACGGCCGCAAGTACATGGGCATCGACCGCTCGACCTTCCTGATCGACGGGGCCGGCGTCATTCGGAAGGTTTGGCGGAAGGTGAAGGTCCCGGGGCACGCCGCCGAGGTGCTGAAAGCGGCCCTGGCCCTGTAACCCATCGTCACGCTCCCTCGGGCGACCCTCGAATCAGCGGGTTGCCAGCAGGGGACTTAACGGACAATAACTGCATCCCCATTGGCAGACAGCACGGTGAGCATGTCGCGTCTCGCGCAACTCCGAGGGTTGATCCAGGCCCTTTTCCCCGAACGGCACCTCTACCTCCGGTCCGGAGGTGAGATGAAGGGCGTGGTCCTGACCCCCGCAAGGCAGATGATCTTTGCAGCGATCGCGTTGGGCCTGCTGACCTGGGTTCTTGTTTCCTTTATCGCCATACTGATCGGCGCCGTCACCCAGTCGCGGAGCGACGAGGAGCTGGCTCAGATGCAGGCCCGTTCCGAACGCTGGGTCGCCGACCGTGAGGCCCGGCTGAACAGCGCCGTCGCCCAGCTGAATGCGTCCGGCGCCTCCCTGGGAGGCCTTGCAGAGTCCATCGAGAAGCGACACGCGGCTCTCGCCCTGCTCCTGACCGACCTCAAGGGCGAGCCGGGCGCCATGGCGGCCCTGACCCCGGCCCTCCGCGGCGCACCGGACCCGGACGCCAATCCCATTGAGCGTATCGCCACCGTCCAGGCCAATCAGGAGCGCCTTGTGGACGCCGCAGAGGACTATGCCCGCAGCCGGGCGGACAGGCTGCGCCTGGCCTTCCGCCTCGCCGGCCTCGCGCCCTCCAGCTACGCCTCCTCTGCAGCCTCGGGCGGCCCCCTCCTGGAAGCTCCGGATCCGCGCGCCCTGGCGGCGGTTCTGGACGTGGACGAGCGCTTCGCCGCGCGAATTCAGCGGGCGGCCGAGAACCTTTCGGCCGCGAACGGCCTGTCGGAGACCGCTTCGCGGCTGCCCTTCGCGCAACCCGCCAAAGGGGCCCGCAAGACCAGCAGCTTTGGTGTTCGCTTCGATCCGTTCACCGGGCGCCCCGCCTTCCACTCCGGCCTCGACTTCGTTTCGGCCTTTGGCGCCCCGATCCTGACTACAGCGCCCGGAATTGTCTCCTTTGCGGGCGTCAGGTCCGGATATGGCAAGACCGTCGAGGTGGACCACGGGCGCGGCTTCAAGACACGCTACGCGCACCTGTCCGCCCTGGCGGTCTCACCCGGCCAGAGGGTGGCGGTCGGCCAGCGGATCGGGGCCCTCGGGAACACCGGACGGTCAACAGGTCCGCACTTGCACTACGAGATCTGGCTCAACGGCCGGGCCGTGAATCCCTATCGTTTCATTCGCGCAGGTGAACATGTTCAACAAGCCCGCTCCCAAGCCGGTTAACGGGCCCGCCGGGGTCACGTCGGAGCTTGCCTCCTCAACCGCGGCGGCAGGCGAGGCGTCCCGCAATCGTCCTCGTCCGGCATCGCTCCTGGCGCAGAACCTCGTGCTCGAAGGATCGATCCAGAGCGACAGTGAGGTGCAGATTGATGGCTTGATCCGGGGCGACGTCCGCGTCGAAAAGCTCGCCATCGGCGAGACGGGTCGCGTCGAGGGCCAGATCACCGCGGAGACAGCCGAGGTCCGGGGCCGTGTTGTCGGAGGCATCATGGCCAAGCAGGTGCGCCTCTACGGCACCGCGAGTGTCGAGGGCGACATCACTGCCGAACAGCTGGCGATCGAGCCTGGCGCCTCGTTCGAGGGAAGGAGCGTCAAGCTCCAGCGGCCGAAGCCGGCCTCTCCCTCTGCAACCCCGTCCGCTTCCCCCGCGCCTGCGTCACCGCCGGCCTGATCCCGGGCGGCGCCCCTCAGCCCTCCCGGGTGACGCCCACCCTCTGGGCGAGGCTGGCGCCCATGAAGGCGTCGAGATCGCCGTCCAGCACACCCTGGGTGTCCGAGGTTTCCACCTGGGTGCGGAGGTCCTTGACCATCTGGTAGGGCTGCAGCACGTAGGACCGGATCTGGTGACCCCAGCCGATGTCCGTCTTCTGGTCCTGGAGCGCCTGGGCCTCGGCCTCCCGCTTCTGCAGCTCCAGCTCGTAGAGTCGCGCCCGGAGCATGCGCCAGGCCTCGTCGCGGTTCTGGTGCTGCGAGCGACCCGTCTGGCAAGCCACCACCACCCCGGTGGGAATATGGGTGAGCCGGACGGCGGAGTCGGTCTTGTTGATATGCTGTCCGCCGGCCCCCGACGCTCGGTAGGTGTCGGTCCGCACATCCGACGGGTTGATGTCGATCACGATGGTGTCGTCGACCACCGGATAGACCCAGACCGAGGCGAAACTGGTGTGGCGCTTGGCGGCGGCGTCGAAGGGCGAGATGCGCACCAGCCTGTGGACGCCGGCCTCGGTCTTCAGCCAGCCGTAGGCGTTCGGCCCCTTGATCTGGATGGTGGCCGACTTGATTCCGGCCTGCTCCCCCGGGGTTTCCTCCAGGAAGTCGACGGCCATGCCGTGCGCGTGCGCCCAACGGGTGTACATGCGCAGCAGCATGCCGGCCCAGTCGCAGGACTCGGTGCCGCCAGCGCCGGAGTTCACTTCCACGAAGGCGTCATTTCCGTCGGCCTCTCCGGACAGCAGAGCCTCAAGCTCCGCCCGGGCGGCTCGCTCCCGGATCGCCTTCAGCTGGCCTCGGGCCTCCTCGAGGCTGGCCTCGTCATTCTCATCGTCGGCGAGTTCGGCGTAGCCGACAGCGTCGGCAAGATCCCGCTCCAGGCCGATCACCGCCTCGACCGAGGCCGCAAGGCGCGAGCGCTCCCGGCTTACCGCCTGCGCTTCATCGGGACGGTCCCAGAGGGTGGGATCCTCGACCCGGGCGTTCAGTTCATGCAGTTTGCGGAGGGCGACATCCCAGTCAAAGTCGCCTCCTGAGCAGCGCAACCGACTGCTCGATGTCGGCCTTGGCAGCCTCGACATCCGCTCTCATGGGATCACTCCTGGAACTCGGCGGGCGGGAGTAGCGCGGACCGGGCCCTAATACAATCCGCTCATGTCGTCTGGTCGCCGCACGGGTGGCCCAGCGCCCTCCCCACCCGGTCGGCCCAGCTGGTCGTAAGGCAGCGGCCGGATCGGAAGGCCATCCGGGGTCAGGTTCGACGGCGGCGCGGTGATCCTGGGCTCGGTTCCCGGGCGGAAGGCTTCCCGGATCCCGTTGATGGTGGCGAACCTGGCGTTCCGCGGCGCCTTGAAATCGGTCTTGGGCAGCCGGCTCTGAGCGGCCTGCATGAAGTCGATGAAGATCGGGACGGCCGCCTGGGTGCCCGTCTCCCCTGGACCGAGGGTTCGATTATCGTCGAACCCGACGAAGACGCCGACCACCATCTGGGGCGTGAAGCCGATGAACCAGGCGGACCGGTAGTCGTTGGTGGTCCCGGTCTTGCCCGCGATGGGGAAGCCGAGAGAGGAGACCGAGGCCGCCGTGCCCCGCTGGACCACGCCCTGCAGCATGGAGGTGATCTGGTAGGCGGTGATGGGATCCAGCACCTGCTCTCCGCTCTGCGCGATCCTCGGGCTCTCGGCGCCCGTAAACGCCGCGTTGCAGCGCGGACAGTCCCGCCGGTCCGCCCGCAGAACAGTCTCGCCCTTGGAGTCCTGAACAAGCTCGATCAGGTGCGGAGTCACGCGCCGGCCGCCGTTCACGAAGGCGGCGTAGGCCGTGGTGATCCGGAGCGGCGTGGTCTCACCGGCGCCCAGGGCCATGGCGAGGACCGGCTCCATGGACGCGGTCACGCCCATCCGTACCGCCGTATCGCGAATCTTCCTCATGCCGACCCCTTGGGCGAGGCGCACGGTCATGGTGTTGCGGGACAGTTCAAGGCCCCGGCGCAACTGCATCGCGCCGAGGTAGGAGCGCGTGTAGTTCTCCGGCGACCAGTCCTCGCCATCCTTGCCGGACAGGGTGATCGCAGAGTCCAGAACGGTGCTGGCGGGGGTATAGCCGTTCTCCAGGGCCGTCGCGTATACGAAGGGCTTGAAGGTCGAACCGGGCTGTCTCCGGGCCTGGGTCGCCCGGTTGAAGCTTGAGAGAGAGAACGAGTAGCCCCCCACCAGCGCCAGAACGCGCCCGGTATTGGGCTCCACCACTACAAGGGCCCCGTTCACAGCGGGAATCTGTTTCAGCCGGAAACCTCCCGCCGCCGCCGGCTCCACAAAGACCAGATCACCGGCGCTGAGGCCCTTGCCGGCCCGGGCCCAGGCGACGTCGGCCGGCGCTAGCCAGCCCTTCTGGGCGTCCCTCTGGGTCTCAACCCGGATCCCACGCCCAGAAACCTCGGAGACGATGGCCACCCGCCAGTCCCGACGCTCAGACGGCGCCCGGAACCGTTCTGCGGCCTTAGCCCAGCCGGGGCCATAGGTTGTGCGGGCGAAGGCCCCGCGCCAGCCATGGCGCCGGTCATAGACCTCCAGGCCGTTCATGAGCGCGCGCAGGGCGTCGGACTGGAGTTCGGAGTCCAGTGTGGTCCGCACATAGAGACCGGCGGCGTCAAGGCGGTCGCCAAGGGCCGCCCGCCCCTGCCGACGGACTTCCTCGACGAAGTAGTCCGCGTCCCTGTAGCGCGCCCGGGCCGGCGCGGCCTGCACCACCAGGTCCTCGGCCTTGGCCCGGGCGGCGTCGGCGGAGGTGATCCATTGGAGCTCGGCCATCTGGTCCAGAACCCAGTTGCGGCGGGCGATGGCCTGGGCCTTCCGGCGAAGCGGATGATAGTTGTCGGGCCCCTTCGGAAGTGCGGCCAGGAAGGCGGCTTCCGAGAGGCTCAGCTCGTCGATGGACTTGCCGAAGTAGTTGAAGGCGGCCGCCCCGACGCCGAAGGACCGGTATCCCAGCCAGATCTCGTTCAGATAAAGCTCGAGGATCTGCGGCTTGGTGAGGGTCTCCTCCAGGCGCCGGGCGATCAGCGCCTCCTTGAACTTGCGGCCAAGGGTTGCATCGTTGGTGAGGAGGACATTCTTGGCCACCTGCTGGGTGATGGTCGATCCGCCCTGCAGGCGCCGCCCCTGGATGAGGCTGGGCACCGCGCGCCCCAGCGCTCTGGCGATGCCCGCCGGATCCACCCCCTTGTGGCGGAAAAAGGAGCGGTCCTCCGCAGCCAGGAAGGCCAGGGCCAGCTGTGGCGGAATGCTGTCGTAGGGAACAAATATCCTTCGCTCGCGGCTGAATTCACCGATCAGGGTGCCGTCCCAAGCGTAGGCGCGGGTCGAGGTCGGGGGGCGATAGTCGGCGAGGTCGCCCGCATCGGGCAGATCGTGGAAGAGCCATGCCGTGTAGATGGCGACGGAAAGTCCCCCGACCGCCACCAGGCTGAGCAGGGTCACCCCAGCAATGGCCAGCCATCTTTTCGGGGACTGCACGACAGAGACGCCTCCGCAGGCGACCACGCGCCTGCATCGGTCTTGGTCTAGGGCGCGTTTCGGAAAAGGGGAAGCCCGATTCTGGTTCTTCGCGGGCCCGATGAAGGGCGCTCGCGGCCGTCTAACGCGAGGCGATCCTCACGTCATTCCGGAAGTAGTTTTCGATGGCCTCCGCGATGGCCACAACGAGCCGCCCCCGCGTCTTGGGATCCGCCAGGAAGGCCTGGTCGTCCGGATTGGTCATGAAGCCCATCTCGAGAAGGACGGCGGGAACGTCCGGGGCGAGGAGCACCGCAAAGCCCGCCTCACGGTGACTGCGCCGCAGGAGCGTGTGCTCATCCTCGATCTCGTCGACCAGGATCTGGGCGAAGGTCGCCGAGCGGTTCTTGGTCGCCCGCTGGGTCAGATCGAAGAGAATGCCCGATACGCTCTGGTCGGCGCGATAGCCCGCCTTCATGAACCAGTCGTCCTTCGTCACCAGACGCGCGGAACGCCCCGCCGCGCGCTCGGACAGGGTGTAGACGCTGGCGCCGCGGACCGCTTCATCGGGACCGGCGTCCGCATGGAGGGAAATAAAGAGGTCGGCGTTGGCCTTCCGGGCGATCTGGACCCGCGCATCGAGCGGCACGTAGACGTCGCGGTCCCGGGTCATGACGACCCGGTAGCGGCCCGTCTTCTCCAGGCGATCCCTGAGGCTGAGGGCGGCGGCAAGGGTCAGGTCCTTTTCATAGTGATCGCCGCCGAGGGCGCCTGGATCCCTCCCCCCATGACCAGCGTCGATGACCACAATCCGCCGGTTGTCAGCGCGAACCTTCTGTCCCTTCCGGGGTGGGGTGGATGGGGTCGCCTTCAACGAGGTGAGCTGCACGTCGGCTGTCCGGCCCGGAGGGGGTCCGACGACAGCGGGCGACAGGTCAATGACGTAGCGGAAGCCCGGCGCACCGTCCCCGGGGGGCAGGACGAACCGCCTCCGGACCTGGACGCCGTCGGCGGTCTCGATGGTCACCCGGACGCCGCCCGCTTCAGGCTTGAGGTTCCAGGCCTTGACGAGTCCGTGCCCGCCGCCACGCATTGTCGCCGCGATCTCGACGCCGGACAGGGCGACCACCACCTTGCCGCCGGCGTTCGAAACCAGCTTTCCGGTCGCGTCATCCGAGAGGTCGATCACCAGACGGGTCGCGGTCCGGTCTCCGCCGAGGCGTACAGAGTTGACCTCCCCGGCCAGGGCCTGCGACGCCATGAGAGACGACAGCAGGATACACCCGGCCAAAGCCAGGAGGATCAGGTCGCTCCGCCAACGCCTGTCAGACATCCGCACCACGAAGACTTTGTCCGTTTGCCCTGCCTGCTGCAGGTTTCGGGTAAGGATAACGCAAGGGCGTAGCGAAATCGTTAAGACCGCCAAGTGGGCGCGCGCCCATCTTTTGCTGGCGCCCGAGAGGTTTTTGCTGCATCTGAAATGCTTCGGTCGTGCTGCGGTGCGATCGGGACCGGGGCCTTCTCCGGCCTGCCTGCGGCCCAGCGCCCGGCAGACGCGAGGCTCCCGCTGCGGACGGCGAGCGTCCGCAACTTGGAAACACGCCATGGGCTGCGCAGCTCGAGCCAATTCCCGGCCGGTCGGTATCCGCGTCTCAGACGCCGGATGCGACGTCCTGCGTCACCCTCGCCATAATCGGCGCAGCCCGGGCTTCGGCCCTGAGGCGCGCCGCGGAGAACTTCATGTCAAAGAAGATGCTAATCGACGCCGCCCACGCCGAAGAAACGCGTGTGGCGGTGATCGACGGAAATCGTATCGAAGAGTTTGATTTCGAGAGCCAGAGCCACAAGCAGCTCCGGGGGAACATCTATCTTGCCAAGGTGACGCGGGTCGAACCCTCGCTCCAGGCGGCCTTCATCGAGTACGGCGGAAACCGCCACGGCTTCCTCGCCTTCAACGAGATTCACCCGGACTACTACCAGATCCCGGTTGCAGACCGTGAAGCGCTGATGGCCGAAGAGGCCGCGGACGAGGAGGACGACGAGGTCGAGGTCCCGCGTGACCGCGATAGCGACGAGGACGGCGAGGACACCGCCGAGACCCTGTCCGGGGATGGCGACGACGACGACGTGGTGGAGCAGGAGCTTGCCCGTCGTCGGCGGCGGCTGATGCGTCGCTACAAGATCCAGGAAGTGATCCGTCGCCGGCAGATCATGCTGGTCCAGGTCGTCAAGGAGGAGCGAGGCAACAAGGGCGCCGCCCTGACCACCTACCTCTCCCTCGCCGGCCGGTACTGCGTCCTGATGCCGAATACGGCGCGCGGAGGTGGAATCTCCCGGAAGATCACCTCGGCGACGGACCGCAAGCGCCTGAAGTCGGTGGTGCAGGGTCTCGATGTCCCGGAGGGCATGGGCCTGATCGTCCGAACCGCCGGCGCAAAGCGGACCAAGGCTGAGATCAAGCGCGACTACGACTACCTGCTGCGGCTTTGGGAAAACATCCGCGAGACCACCCTGCACTCCGTCGCCCCCTCCCTGATCTACGAGGAGGAGGACCTGGTGAAGCGGACCATCCGCGACCTCTATGACAAGGACATCGACGAGGTCCTGGTGGAGGGCGAGGCGGGTTTCCGCGAGGCCCGCGACTTCATGCGGATGCTGATGCCGTCGCAGGCGCGGAAGGTGCAGGCCTACCGTGAGCCCACGCCCCTGTTCGTGAAACACCGCGTCGAAGATCATCTCGCGCAGATCTATTCGCCCGTGGCCCCGCTCAAGTCGGGCGGCTACCTGGTCATCAACCAGACCGAGGCCCTGGTGGCCATCGACGTCAATTCGGGCCGCGCCACCCGCGAACGCAATGTCGAGGCGACGGCGCTGCGGACCAACCTCGAAGCGGCCGAAGAGGCGGCGCGTCAGCTCCGCCTGCGGGACCTCGCCGGGCTCGTCGTGATCGATTTCATCGACATGGATGAATCGAAGAACAACCGGGCGGTCGAGAAGAAGCTGAAGGACGCCCTCAAGGAGGACCGCGCCCGGATCCAGGTGGGGCGCATCTCCACCTTTGGCCTGATGGAGCTGTCCCGGCAGCGTCGGCGGTCCAGCCTGCTCGAGGGCACAACCCATGTCTGCGAGCACTGCGGCGGCACCGGGCGCGTCCGGTCGGTGGAATCGAGCGCCCTCGGAGCCCTGCGCGCGGTCGAGATGGAAGCCCTGAAGGGGGCCGGCGAGATCGCTCTTCGGGCGCCCCGCGCCGTGGCCCTCTACATCCTGAACGAGAAGCGGGGTCACCTGGCCCGGCTGCACGCCGACCAGGGCGTCTTCGTCTCGGTGGTGGTCGACGAGACCCTGCCGCACGCCGGCTACGCCATCGAGCGGACCTCGGACCAGGCCCGGCCTGCCGATATCCTCGCCCCGCGCAAGACACTCGAACCCTACGTTCCTGCGGATGAGGACCTCGAAGTCTTCGAAGACGAGGAAGACGAGGAGGACGAGGACGCCCCGATCGCCCAGGACGACGAGGACGATGAAGACGAGGCTCCCCGGGGCGGAGCCCGGGCACGCGACCGGGACGAAGAGGATGACGGACGAGAGGATCGCGGCGACCGCCGGGGCCGCCGACGTCGTCGCCGCGGCCGTCGGGACGGCGAACCGCGGGCAGCGGCGCCGGCGAACGCCACTGAGGACTCCCGGGACAGCCACCCCGATGACGAGGATGACGGCCCGGGCGGTCGCCGCAGGCGCCGTGGTCGCAGGGGCGGGCGTCGCTCCCGGGACGAGGGACGTCCGCAGGACGCCTACGCCTGGACCCGTCCCTGGGTCCCCTATGAGGATGATCCCTTCATCTGGTTCGATCCCTCGCAGGACTCCCGCCGGCCTGCGGAGGCTCCCGCCGCGCCGGTGGAAGCGGCGCCCCCCATGGCGGCGCCCGAGGATCCCTCCGTTGATATCTGGGTCGAACTGCCCGAAGTCGAGACTGAGAAGCCCCGTCGGGGTCGCCGGTCGAGGGGACGGGGCCGCCGGGAGGACGCCATCGAGGCCGATGCCCTGACCCCCCCGGCGGACGCGCGCGCCGCGGAGATCGTGACCGAGCCGCGCGAAGCGGAGCCGGAAGCACCCGCCCCCGCGGCGGCTGAGCCTGAACCTGAGCCCCCCGCCAAGCCGGCGCGGGCGCGTCGCAGCCGGGCCCGGGCGGCGGAACCCGCCGCGGAGGCAGCGCCAGCACCTGGGACTGAACCGGGGGGGGAACCCACCTCGGCCGAGACCCCGGACGCCGTGGAGACCTCAAAGAGCGTAAAGGTCACGGCCGCAGAGCCGTCCGCACCGGAACCGCCCGTGTCCCGGGAACCCGATCCTGCGGAGATCACGACGCCGCCGCCTCAGCCTCGCAAGGGCTGGTGGCGTCGGGGCTGACGGGCTAGCTTCATTCGGGGTCGGGGGCGCAGTACGAGGAGACTCGCCATGGGCGGCCGCCGCCTTGCGCATCTCAGGAAGGGAGTGGCGACCGGCCTTTGCCTGCTCGCCGCCCTGGTTCCAGCCCTGAGTCCGGCGCCCGCGAGGGCCCAGAGCGCGCCGATGACCCTGATCCGGGACACCGAGATCGAGGAGACGCTTCGGCTATACTCGCAGCCCCTGTTCACGGCGGCCGGGGTGGAATCGAACTCGATCCGGATCCTCCTGATCGGATCTAAGGATCTCAACGCCTTCGCAGGCCCCGGGGTGATGGCCGTCTTCACCGGCCTGATCCTGGAGACCCAGTCGCCCAATGAACTGCAGGGCGTCATTGCACACGAGGTGGCGCACCTTGCAGGGGGGCACTCGGCGCGGTCCGGAGAGATGTCCCAGGCCGGCCTCAGGCCCTTCCTTCTGACCATGGGTCTGGGGGTGCTGGCCGCTCTGGCCGGAAATGTCGAGGCCGGTGCGGTCCTGGCGTCAAACGCCGGCTTCTTCGGGACGCTGGGCGCCATGGGATACAGCCGGGAACAGGAAAGCCGGGCTGACCAGGCGGGCGCCTCCTACCTCGAGGCCGCCGGTCTCTCCGGACGGGGACTGGTCAACTTCTTTGACAATTTCCGCTACCAGGAAGTCTTCGCGGAGGCCCGGCGCTTCGGCTATTTCCGCAGCCACCCCCTCAGTTCCAGCCGGATCGACGCCCTGCGCGCCAGGGTGGAGGGCCTGTCGAACTACAATACGCCCGATGATCCGGAGAACGTCCGCCGGCACGAGATCATGAAGGCCAAGCTGCAGGGTTTCATCAATCCGGGAGTGGCGGTCGTGAAGTGCGCCGACCCCAAGGCGGACTATCCGACGCGTTACGCCTGCGCCATCGCGCAGTATCAGCTGAAGGAGCCCGATCGCGCCCTGAAGCTGATCGACGCCCTGCTCGCGGAGCAGCCGGACAACCCCTACCTCTGGGAGCTCAAGGGACAGATCCTCTTCGAGTTCGGTCGCACCGCGGAGGCCGAGGCGCCACAACGCAGGTCCGTGGCCCTGAAGCCGGACGCCCCGCTGCTCAGGGTCAACCTTGGGCAGACCCTGATCGCCCTGACCGATGAAGCCAAGATCGACGAGGGCATACGCGAGCTGAAGACCGCCCTCGACCAGGATGACGAAAACTCCGTCGCCTGGCGCCTGCTGTCTCAGGCCTACGACTCCCGGGGCCGGAACGGCCTCGCACGCTACGCCACCGCCGAGTACAACTACATTGAGGGCGACCGCCGGCAGGCCCTGATCTTCGCCCTGCGGGCGCGGGACCTCCTGGAGCGCAACACGCCGGAATGGCGGCGGGCCAACGACATCGTCCTGGCCACCGAGAATGATCGGCAGGTCCGCAACGTCCGCGGTGGCGACTAGAGCTTCACACAGGCTTTATCCCGCTTATGTTGCGCCCATGAAAACAGCTCCGATCGCGGTCCTCCTCGCCTGTAGCCTCCTCCTCGGGGGATGCCAGAAGGCCTTTGACGCCGTGATGGGCGACCAGGTCAGGGGCTACCTGCTGGCTCACCCGGAACTGTTGGAAGAGATGGCCGCCAAGCTTCAGGAGAAGAAGCTCGTCCAACAGGCGGAAGACGCCCGCAAGGCCATCTCTGCGAACCGTGCGGCCCTGGAGCGAGACCCCCGGGACGTCGTCTTCAATCCCGGAGGGCGCATCACGGTGGTGGAGTTCTTCGACTACCGCTGCGGCTACTGCAAGACCATCGCTCCGGAAGTCGCCGCCCTGGTGCGGGACAATCCCGACGTGCGACTGGTGCTGAAGGAATTCCCGATCTTTGGCGGCGCCTCCGACCTCGCCGCCCGGACGGCGCTGACACCGGCGGGCCGGGCGGGTGGCCTTGCCTTCCACCAGGCCCTGATGGAGGAGAAGACCCTCAACGAGGCCAGCATCACCCGCCTCGCCGCGGCCGCCGGCGTCCGCTCGGAGGCGATCGCCGCGGCGCTCCGGGACGAGGCCATCACCCGGCAGCTGGCCGATACCCGTCAACTCGCCCAGAACCTGCGAATCGAGGGCACCCCCGCCTTTGTGGTCGGCGACCGGCTGATCCCGGGGGCTGACATGGACGCCCTGAAGACCGCCATCGAGGATGCTCGCCGCGGCCCCCTGAAGAGACCTGACTGACATGACCGAGACCGTCGCCGTCATCGGAGCCGGCATGGCCGGCCTCTGGACCGCCCTGGCCCTGGCCCCGACAGGGCGCAAGGTCACCCTGCTGGACCGCGACCCGCCGCCGCCGCCCGGGGATGCCGACGAGGCCTTTACGGGTTGGGCTCATCGGGGCGTCACCCATCTGCGCCACAGCCACGCCTTCCTCGCCCGCCTGCGCGGCATCATCCGGGACGAGCATCCCGCCCTGCTGGAGGCTCTAAATGCGGCTGGCTGCCGGGAACTGGGTCTGGACGGCATGCTGACCGACCGCCACCGCAAGCGCTGGAGACCCCGCCCCGAGGACGCCGACCTGGTGGTCCTGACAAGCCGCCGAACCACGATGGAGCTGGTCATCCGGCGCTATGTCGAGGCCATGCCGAACGTCGAGATCCGCAGCGAGGCCTTCGTCGAGGGCCTGGATGCGTCGGGCGAAGCGCCGCTGAAGGTGACCGGCGTACGACTCCGGGGCGGAGAGACCGTCGCGGCCGACCTGGTGGTCGACGCCAGCGGACGCACCTCTTCAGCCTTCGACCAGCTGGCGGACCTGGGCGTTCAGATCGGCGAGACCGCCGAGGATGCGGGGATCCTCTATTTCACCCGCCACTACCGCCTGCGTCCCGGTCAGGTCGAACCCCCCCGGGGCGGCGCCCCCGCCACCGGCGATCTCGGCTTCATCAAGTTCGGCGTCTTCCCGGCCGACAATGGCTGCTTCTCCATCACCCTCTGCGTGCCCGAGATCGAGCTGGAGATCCGCAAGACCATCGTGGACCCGGCCATCTTCGACGGCATCTGCCGCGAGATCCCCGGCATGCGCCCCTGGCTGGAGCCGGAGCGGACCGAAGCGGTCAGCAAGGTCTATGGCATGGGCGACCTGAAGAGCCGCTGGCGCACCCTGGTCTCGGAAGGCCGGGCGGCGGTCCTGGGTTTCTTCGCCGTCGGTGACAGCCTGATCCGCACCAACCCCCTGTATGGCCGGGGATGCGCCTTCGCGGCGGTCAGCGCCACACTCCTGCGTGACGCCCTGGAGGTTGGCCAGGATCCCGCCGGGCGACTGTTCGCCTACGAGGCTGGCCTGAAGCGGGAAATCCTGCCCTTCTTCGAGACCATGCAGAAGGATGACCGGGCGGCCGTCCGCCGCGCCCGGCAGGCGCTGGACCCGCATCACCGTCCCAGCCTGCGCAGCCGCATCCTGAAGAGCTTCGCCGAGGACGGCGTGGCCATCGCCATCCGCTCGGACCCCGATCTCCTGCGCTCCGCCATGCGCGGCTTCCATATGCTAGAGCACCCTTCGGACTGGCTGAAACGCCCCGTCAACCTCGGGAAGGTCCTGCTGCACTGGATGGCGCCGAGGGCGGCGAAGGCTGAAGTCTACCCGCCCAAGGCCGGACCCCGGCGGGCCGAACTGATGCGCGCCGTGGGCCTGGACCCCGAACTCGACGTCGCCCGGGTGTCGGCAGGCTAAGGCTCAGTCCTCGTCCCAGCGCCAGCGCAAGGGCTGGGTCCGGTCCATCTTGAGCCACACCACGACCAGCAGCAGCGCCGTGCAGCCCAGGAGGGCGGCCAGGATTCCCAGCGCATCGGCGCCCCGGGCCTCCCGCCCCATCAGGGTCGGGATCATCGCCATGGCCAGTACATAGACGCCGATGCAGGCCCATCCCTGCCCGTTCATGGGAGACACGCCGAAGCCGAACCGCCTGGGCCCGAACCAGGGCCTGCCGAGAGGAAGCTTCATGGCGGGGGTCCTGTTAAACACCGAGACTTGAGATATAGGCGCGTCGGCCTTCCCCCGCGAGCTTCCCCCGCGAGCCTCCCGGGCGTGACTGTGGCAGGTTAGATCCGCCCGGCGAATGGCGAGGACGGATCGCCATAGCGACGCTGAGCCATCCGTCCGGCGAGAAACGCCTGCCGGCCGGCGATGACCGCGTGCTTCATGGCGTCGGCCATGCGGATCGGATCGTTCGCCTCGGATAGTGCGGTGTTCGTCATCACGGCGTCGCAGCCGAGCTCCATGGAGACCACCGCATCAGAGGCCGTGCCCACGCCCGCGTCCACCAGTACGGGAACCTTGGTCTGCTCGATGATCAGTCCCAGATTGAGGAAGTTCTGGATGCCCCGGCCCGAGCCGATCGGCGCCGCGGCCGGCATGATGGCCGCCGCCCCGGCGTCCTCCAGCTTCTTCGCAAAGACCGGGTCGTCCGAGCAGTAGACCATCACGTGGAAGCCGTCGGCCACCAGCAGCTTCAGGGCCCGCAGGGTCTCTTCCATGTCGGGCAGCAAGTGCGCGGTCTGCGACAGCACCTCCAGCTTCACCAGATCCCAGCCGCCCGCCTCGCGCGCTAGGCGCAGGGTACGGACTGCCTCCTCTCCCGTGTAGCAACCCGCCGTGTTCGGCAGGTAGGTGTAGCGCTCGGGCTTCACGTAGTCGGCCAGCATCGGCTGGCTGGGGTCGCTGAGGTTCACCCGGCGCAGCGCCACGGTGACGATCTCGGCGCCCGCGGCCTCTGCGGCGGCGGCGTTCAGGGCGTAATCCTTGTACTTCCCCGTGCCCACGATCAGCCGCGATGTGAAGGTGCGGCCAGCGACGGTCCAGGTGTCCAGGGTGGTTTGGGTCGCGCCTTCCAAGTCAGCCGCCTCCGATGAATGCTACGATCTCGATCCGGTCGCCGTCGGCCAGCTCGGTGCGGTCGTACAGTGAGCGGGGCACGATCTCCAGGTTCCGCTCCACAGCCACCTTGCGCGCATCAAGGCCCAGGGCGACGACCAGTTCGGCCACTGTGCGGACCGACTCCATGACGCGGCTCTCACCGTTCAGGACCAGGCTCAGACTCATACCCCTCCTTGTGACCCCAGCCGCCCGCCGTTACAAGACGCCGAATCCGGTTTCAGCGCATCCGCGCCTGCCGGAGGGTTGTCGGCGGGAACCGGCCCTCGGCTTCACGCCGATGTGTCCGGGGCGGGGCTCCTCCCCATGTTCGCGTCGGCTCAGGTTCGATAGAAGGTCAGCACGTCCGCCGCCTGCGCGGCTGCCGAGACGACGAAGCACAGGATCCCCACATGCCGTCCAGTCCGAAGGCTCCCGCCGAACAGATCGATGCACGTCTTGTCCGCCGCCTCGCCGGCATCCTGAATGATACGGGACTCTCCGAGATCGAGGTCGAGCATGACGGACTGAAGATCCGCGTGGCCCGCACCCTGACCGCCTCCGCGCCGGTGACCCTCGCCGCTCCGGCGGTTGCTGCGCCCCCCGCGCCGGCCCAGGCCGCCGAACCCGTGGCCGCGCCCCCCGCCCCGGCGCCCGCCGCCGGAGACGCCGTGAAGTCGCCGATGGTCGGAACCGTCTATCTCCAGCCCCAGCCTGACGCTCCGTCCTTCGTCAAGGTCGGCGACACGGTCGCGGAGGGTCAGACCCTGATGATTGTCGAGGCCATGAAGACCATGAACCCCATTCCGGCGCCCCGGGCGGGAAAGATCCTCGAAATCCTCGTGCTCAATGGCCAGCCTGTCGAGTTCGGCGAACCCCTGGCGATTATCGGTTAGGCCATGTTCGACAAGATCCTGATCGCCAACCGGGGCGAGATCGCCCTGCGGGTGCACCGCGCCTGCAAGGAAATGGGCATCTCCACGGTTGCGGTTCACTCCGAGGCCGACGCCGGCGCCATGTGGGTCCGTCTGGCGGACGAAAGCGTCTGTATCGGTCCGGCGCCGGCCGCCAAGAGCTACCTGAACATCCCCGCCATCATCGCCGCCGCCGAGATCACGGGCGCCCAGGCCATCCATCCCGGCTATGGCTTCCTGTCCGAGAACGCCCGCTTCGCCCAGATCGTGAACGCGCACGGCTTTGCCTTCATCGGTCCCCTCCCCGAGCACATCACCATGATGGGCGACAAGATCACCGCCAAGCAGGCGGTGCGGGAGGCGGGTATTCCCGTGGTGCCGGGCTCTGACGGCGCCGTGACCACCGAGGAGGAGGCTTTCGCCGCCGCCCGGGAGATCGGCTTTCCGGTGCTGATCAAGGCGGCCGCCGGCGGCGGCGGACGCGGCATGAAGGTCGCCCGCACCGAAGAGGACCTGGCCGAGGCGGTCTCGACAGCCCGGGCCGAGGCCAAGGCCGCCTTCGGGGACGACGCGATCTACATGGAGCGCTATCTCCAGGGGCCGCGGCACATCGAGCTCCAGGTCATCGCAGACCGGTTCGGCAATGTCTGCCACCTGGGCGAACGCGACTGTTCGCTGCAGCGCCGTCACCAGAAGGTGCTGGAGGAAGCGCCCTCCCCCGTCATCGACGCCGCCGCCCGGAAGAAGATCGGGAACGTGGTGGTCGAAGCGGTCCGCCGGATCGGATATCTGGGCGTCGGCACCATCGAGTTCCTCTACGAAAACGGCGAGTTCTTTTTCATCGAGATGAACACCCGCCTGCAGGTGGAGCATCCTGTCACGGAGGCCATCACAGGCATCGACCTTGTCCGCGAGCAGATTCGCATTGCAGCCGGCCTGCCCCTGTCCTTCTCGCAGAAAGACGTCGTCTTCGAGGGCCACGCCATCGAGTGCCGGATCAACGCCGAGAACCCCCGGACCTTCACACCGTCACCGGGCCTGATCACGGACTTCCACGCCCCCGGCGGCCTGGGCGTTCGCCTCGACAGCGCCATCTACGCCGGCTACGTCATCCCTCCCTTCTACGACAGCCTGATCGGCAAGCTGATCGTCCATGGTCGCGACCGGGAAGAGTGTATCGCCCGCCTCAGCCGCTGCCTGGGCGAGATGGTGGTGAGCGGGGTGGAGACCACCATCCCCCTCTTCCAGGACCTTCTCCTCCAGCCCGACTTCGTGATGGGCGACTACACCATCCACTGGCTGGAACGCTGGCTGAAGGAACAGTCGGAGGCCGGGTGAGCCGCCGGTCACGTCCCCACCCGGCGCTGGACTTCTATGCGCGCGGCGTGTTCCCCATGGCCCAGTCGCCCACGGACCCATCGGTATTCCTGGTTGAGCCCGAGTCCCGGGGTGTCTTTCCGCTTCGGGGGCTTGCCCTCCCGCGCCGCCTGCAACGGACGGTGCGCCAGGACCGCTTCGAGGTCAGGGTCAACTCGGCCTTCCAGGCGGTGCTGGACGCCTGCGCCGATCCGGAGCGGCCCGGCGGCTGGATCAATCCGGCCCTGATGCGAATGTACCAGGAGATGCACGCCACGGGCTCCGCCCATTCGGTGGAAACCTGGAGGCAGGGGCGCCTGGTCGGGGGGCTCTTCGGCGTCAGTCTCAAGGGCGCCTTCTTCGGGGAGAGCATGTTCTCGGTGGAGACGAACGCTTCCAAGGTCGCCCTGGTCCACCTGGCCGGACGGCTCATCCTGGGCGGATTCCGGCTGCTCGACGCCCAGTTCATCACCGACCATCTGGCCAGCCTCGGGGCCGAGGAGATCCCGCGCTCCGCCTACCTCGAGCGGCTGGCCGGCGCCCTGGCCGTGGAGGGGGTGTTAGGTCCGCCGGCCGCCCTGAGCGGCGCCGAAGTCCTGCAGGTGATCAGCCAGGCGTCGTAGACCGGGTGCTCGGGTCCGTTCAGCCCCGGGGAAGAGGCGTAGATCCAACCCCGGAAGACCTGCCGGACGCCGGGAGCGGGCCGACCTGTCTGGGCCCTCGGTTGCGAATCCACGACCAGGTAGGCGATCGAGTCCTCGGTGGGCTCGTCGGCCGCCGTCCGCTCGCAGGCCCGGACCGTCAGGACGAGGGTCTTGTACCGCACCGGCTGGCCGACCGGGGCCTCGAAACGGATGGTCTCGGCAGTGACCTTGTCCACGGCCTGCAGCACCGCCACGTCGAAGCGCTCACGTTGCTTCAGGCTCTCCGAGGGCCGCTCGGCGACCCGCCGCTCTGGAGGCGCCGCCGGCGCAACCCCGGAGGGCGGAACCGGGGGCGCGACCGCCGGCGGCGGAGCCTCCACGACAGCGGGAGGCGCTTCCTCGATGATGGCGGGGGGCTGGGCGGCGGCGCCGGCATCCGACGATGAGGACGCCTGTTGGGCCGGGGCGAACTCCGCCCAAGCGAGCACCGCCACCGCCGTCAGGATGACCAGGACGAGGACCCTGCGCTGGGGAAACAGCGGCATCCTAATCGGGCCGCCAGGCCTCATAATCACCTGTCGCGCGGGCCCGCTCGCCGCCCCGGGTGATGGAGCCCTTGGGCCGCCAGGCGTGGATGGTGCCGGTGAGGTTGGGCTGGTGGTCCTTTTCCCAGGACCTGCGGGGAAGAGGCGCCACGGTCGGCGGATCGTCGAAGGTGTAATGAAGCCAGCCGTGCCACTCGGCAGGCACCTTGGAGGCGTCCGGATACCCCTTGTAGATCACCCAGCGGCGGCGGCGGCCGTCGTAGGAATCCCGGGCGTCGCGGGCCTCGAAATAACGATTGCCATAGTCGTCCTGGCCGACCAGGACGCCCCGGCGCTTGATGTGGAAGCCGGCGCCGATCGTGGCGCCGTTCCACCAGGTGAAGATCGCTTTCAGCACGCCGGTTCAAATCCGCTCAGGTTCAACGCGGCCGGACTATAGGTTGCGCGGCGCCCAGCGTCCAGCGATCCGAGGACCGCAACATCTTGTGGATGTCTCGCCGCCCCACCGCAACATCTGTTGCCCGCCTCCGGAGGCCGCCCTAACCTTGGCGGTCTGGAGGCCTCCGTCATGCATACCCCGCCCGTCCTTGAGCCCCGGCTGATCGAACTCGGGGACCAGTGCGTCGAGGTCCTGGCGCCGGTCGGCTGGACGGACGCCCAGACCGAGGCCTGGAGGGAGGTCCTCGGCGGAACCGAGGACATTGGCGCCGCCATCCGGTCCCTCGCCGCAGAGATCGCCCGCGCCGTCCCGGGGCGTGGTCACCCGGGGCGAAGGGCAACGGACCAGGGCCTGTCCGACCGGCTTGCATCCCTGATGCTGAACGCCGCAGCGGGGATCGGCGTGGCGCCAGGTCCGCCCCCCGCCCTGCTTGACGCCACCGCGCCTGGCCTCGAAGTCCGCCTGGAGGCCGTCGCCGCCGCCATCCGGGGCGAGAGGCTGGCGCAGGCGGCAGCCGAGGCGGCGGCAGGCCCGCTCCAGGGCGTTCTTGACGCCATCGACCGCTGCGAGGGCGACCCCGAGGCCTGCGCCTCTTTGACCGACAATCCCGGGCTTGCCCGCGCCGTGGAGCGCGCCCAGGCGGCCGGCGTCCCCGAAGACCTCATCGGCGAGGCCATCGACCTGGCGCGGGGCGGCGAAACCGTCTGGCGCATGGCGGTCCCCGCCTTTCCCCAGGACCGCCTCAGACTGGTGTTGTTCGCGCAGACAGCGGCCGTCCCCGCCGCGGCGCTCACCGGCGCGGTGGGCATAGCGGACACGCAGGAGACGGCGTCCGCCCTGGTCTCGGCCGCCAGCCGGGTGCGCGGGGCGCTGAACCTCGCCGCCTTCGGTCTCGGGGAGGACTTCGACCTGTCCGGCTTCGGGCAGGCGGTGGCGGACCTGGCCCTGGCCCTGTCGGCGTCGGGACGCCCGGGGCTGATCTGTCTGGCCGGCCTGGGGGACTGGCTGCTGGGTCGGGGGCTGGCCTACGATTCGGACGCAGCCCGGAAGGCCGCACGGACCCTGTTCAAGCGGGCGCGTCGGGCGATCCCCGAGGGTCTGGAGGTGGGCCTTGCCCTCTTCAGCGAACCGGACCTCGCCCTCCGCCTCGGCGCGGCCGACCCCACCGGCGCGCCGTCGAGGGGACCGATCGTCCATATAGAGACCTCGGACGGCGTCACCCTCCGCGCGCTTTCCGCCGCGGCCCTGCGGGCCCTGGATCAATTGGGCCTGGACGCCGCGGACGCCCGCCTCCACGCCCTCGGGATCCGCTCCCTCTCCGGCGCCCCCGGTGTCGACCGGGCCGCCCTGGAGTCCCGGGGATTCACCGACCACGAGATCGCCGCTGTGGAGTCCGCCCTGCCCTTCGCCGGACGGCTCTCGGACGCGCTCTCCCCGCGCGTGATCGATCCCGGCTTTCTGACCGACGTCCTGGGTCTGAGCGAGGCCGAGCTGTCCGATCCTGCTCTCGATCTCCCGGCCCGGATGGGCTTCACCGCCGGGCAGCGGGCCGAAGCAGACGCCGCCATAGCCGGAGCAGGCCGGCTCTCCGACCTGCCAGGCCTGTCGCCTGATCAGGCCGCGGTCCTGCGCCTGGGAGACGAGGTCGCCCCGTCGGCCCACCTGGCCATGGCCGTCGCCCTCGCCCCACTTCTGGCCCACCCGCCCATCGTGATCCTTGAGGCCGGCTCGGCGCGCGATCTGGAAACTCTGCTGGCCGGCCTCGGCGATGTCACCGGCGTTGTCCTGCAGCCGAAGCTCCGCCGCCGACCGCTGTTGCTGGCGCCCGTCACCGAAGCGGAACGCCGGGAAAGCCCGCCCCCGGTGACGGAAGAGCGCATCATCGAGCGGCGCGTCGAGGTCGAGCGGCCGCCCACCCGGCGCAAGCTGCCCGATCGCCGGAAAGGCTACATCCAGAAGGCCTCCGTGGGCGGCCACAAGGTCTATCTGCACACCGGCGAGTATGACGACGGAGAACTGGGCGAGATCTTCATCGACATGCACAAGGAAGGCGCCGCCTTCCGCTCCCTGATGAACAACTTCGCCGTCTCGATCTCGATCGGCCTGCAGTACGGCGTACCCCTCGACGAGTTCGTTGACGCCTTCGTCTTCACCCGCTTCGAGCCCGCGGGACAGGTGACCGGCAATGACTCCGTACGCTCGGCGACCTCGATCCTGGACTACATCTTCCGCGAGCTCGGCATCTCCTATCTCGGCCGCAACGACCTCGCGAACGCCGATGGGGAGCTGAACGCCGACGGGCTGGGCCGCGGCGCCGCCGATGGCCAGCCCCTGGAGGATCCCGAACCCCAGCCCGCGTCACGGTTCATTTCCCGCGGGTTCTCCCGGGGGGCGGCGCCCGACAACCTCGTCTTCCTGCCGACGGCGCAGGAGCGCGGCGCGCTTGGCGGACTGCGCAGGGACGCCGACGTCTGCCCGGACTGCGGCGATACGGCCCTGGTGCGAAAGGGTGCAGACCTCATCTGCGACACCTGCGGCGTCCGCGCCGAGGGCGACCTCGCCGGCTGACGGCTCGGCATCAAGAGAGCCAGATCACGTCGCGGCCGCCTGGGCGTTCCACCCGTGAGCAGACCTTTCCGCTTCCGCTGGGTAATGCTCCAGGTTGCGCCGGTCCGCTGTGCGCCAGGCGTCACTCTTGGACAGCCCCTTGTGTCACCTCTTGGGCGTCAGCTTCACCAGCTTCCCGTCGAAGCCGCGCCGGCCATCGGTGAGAAGATAGATTGAGCCGTCAGGCCCCTCCTCCGGCTCGCGAATGCGCGTACCCAGCGCGAACTGGTCGCCCTTCGTGGCCTCGGGTCCGTTGACATCGACCCTGACCAGACTCTGACTGGACAGACCGCCGATGAAGAGATCGCCGCGCCACTGCGGCCAGAGCTTGCCGGAATAGACCATCATCCCCGCGGGCGATATCGCGGGACTCCACCAGACCTTCGGCGCCTCAAAGCCGTCGCCAGGGCGATGATCCGGGATCGCCGCCCCATTGGTCGGCGGGCCCGGGTAGTTGTCGCCATTGGAGACGACCGGCCATCCGTAGTTGCGGCCGGGCAGGATCAGATTGACCTCGTCCCCACCCAGAGGGCCCATCTCCTGCTCCCACAGGTTGCCGTTTGCGTCGAATGCCAGGCCGAGGAGGTTGCGGTGGCCATAGGTCCAGATGGCGGGATCACCGCCGCGCGCCGCCAGGGGATTACCCGCTGCCGGCGTGCCGTCGTCGTTGAGGCGCAGAACCTTGCCTGAGAGGATTTTGATATCCTGCGGATCCGTGCGCTGGAAACCGTCCCACTGCTGGCGATCACCGACGGCGAAAAACAGCTTGCCCTCGGGCGAGAATGCGATGCGGCCAGAATAGTGGCCCGCCCTCGCGTCATACCTGGGGCCGCGGAAAAGCGTCTGCACGTTGCGTAGCGACGGCGCGTCTCCATCGTTGAACACGCCGCGCGCCAGGACCAGGCTCGTGTCCTTACCGGCGGCTTCCGAATAGCTGAAGTAAACCATCCGGTTCTTGGCGAACCGGGGGTGAAGCACGACATCCATCAGCCCGCCCTGTCCCTGGGACGTCACGGCGGGGGCGCCGGTCACGGTCTTCCGCTGTTTGCCGTCTGCTGAGAGCATTAACAGCTGG
The DNA here is from genome assembly GCA_020401865.1 of Phenylobacterium sp. Taxonomy (GTDB): domain Bacteria; phylum Pseudomonadota; class Alphaproteobacteria; order Caulobacterales; family Caulobacteraceae; genus Phenylobacterium. The sequence goes on from JADCAS010000005.1 coordinate 372,172, forward strand.
CCAGCCTTCTCGGTGATCAACATGCGGCCGTCGGGCAGGAAGGTCATGGCCCAGGGCTGGTCGAGGTCGGCGATTTCCTCGATCCGGAACGGCGCGTTGGGCGGGGCTGAGGGCTCTTTCAGGGCCGCGAAGGCGGCGACGGCCCCGCCGGTCAGCACGAGTGCGCCGGCGAGCGCAATCGCCCACGGACGAGGAGGACGGACCGGCTTGTTCGTAACAGTCGAGGTCGGCTTGGTCATGGGCGGTCACCTGTCGAGGGGTTAAGATCGTGGCCCGCCGCGGATACTGCCGTGCGCATCTCGCTCATCGACGCCCCTGTCTTCGCTTCGATGTTTCTGAGCGGGTTCGCTCTTGATTGTTCCGGATCGCTCACGACGCCTCCAATTTTGCTCGCCACCCCGGACATTGAATTAGCTGTACGCGGCTGACAATGACCGCAATGGGTCGAATTTCACCGGCTGACGGCTCTACATCAAGAGAGCCCGATCAAGTCTCGATCCGATGACCGGTTCCTGCTGATCGGAACCTGATCGAGCGGATAGAGTCTGACGCCTGGCGCCCGCCTAGCCGCGGCTCGACTGCAGAAGTCGCCGCTTGGGCTTCCTGCCCGTGAGCAGACCTTCCGAAGTTCGGAGAAGGGGGGTTAGCGGACGTTGGCTCGCTTGCCTGTCCGCACCCCGGGGCCGTAGGTTCTGGCAATGTCAGACGGTAAATTCGACAACTGGTTGGTGCGCTGGAATCTCGCGCAAGACGGCGAAGCCATTATGACTGGCCAGGGCAGCAGTCTGCTGTTGCCGGTTCTCCGCGACGGCGCACGCGCGATACTGAAAATCGCCGTCGACGGGGAGGAGATACGCGGCGGCGATCTGATGGACTGGTACGCTGGGCACGGAGCGGCCAAGGTTCTGGCCCACGAAGGTCCGGCGCTGTTGCTTGAACGACTCTCTGGACCGCGGGATCTGACGACGATGGCTCGCTCCGGCCACGACGATGAGGCCACTGAGATCATTTGCGCGGTCGTGGCGAAGCTGCATGCTCCAAAGGAACGAGCCCCGCCTAAAAGCCTCGTTCCGACGCGAATATGGTTTCGCCAGCTTGATCCAGCCGCGGATCGGTACGGCGGCATTCTAAAGACATGCGCAATCGCAGCTCGCGGCTTGCTTGCGCATTCTCAAGACGTCGTCCCGCTGCACGGCGATGTCCATCACGGAAACATTATTGACGGCGGCGCACGAGGATGGCTCGCCATCGATCCAAAGGGTGTCCTCGGCGAGCGAGCATTCGACTATGCCAACCTGTTCCGAAATCCAGACGCGTATTTCGCTGGAGAGCCTGACCGCCTGCGACGACGCGTCGATATCGTGGCAAGGGCAGCAAGCTTGGAACCGAAGCGACTCCTGACCTGGATACTCGCCTATGCCGGCCTGGGAGCAGCGTGGACTATGGACAGTGGCGGGCAGGATGAGGCGGGGCTCGCCATCGCGAGCTTAGCGGCTGCGGAACTGGGGGCCTGAGCGAGCGTCCGCTGAGGGTCGGATGCGGACCCAAGCGCGGTCGCTGCAAGCACACGTTCCCCAGATCGCCCGAAACCATACCCAGCTGACGGCAGCGAAGGGTGGGAAGCGGACTATTGGAGGGCGCGGCCCCCCGGCGCGGAAATGGCGAAGCGGAGAACGACCTCGCCGGCTGAGAGGTCTGATCACCCCCCAGGATCCCCTCCGACAAGGACGGGCGCCTCATCCGACGAAGGCCTCGATGAGCGTGGGGAAGAATCCCCTGATCCCCGCTACCCCCTGGCCCTCTCAAAGGCATAGCGCTGCGTGCCGCGGGTCAGGACCCTGTCAGTGGAGATCAAGGCGTCCGCGGGCAGAGCCGGCCCGTCGGCGAGGCGGGCGTAGATCGGTGCGAAATCCGTATCCTGCGTCTTTCGCAGGAGATCTTCGAACGAGTTGATGACGAAGTAGGTTTGCTGAAAATCGTCGATCCGGTAGTCGGTTTGCATGACGCGCTCCATATCGAAGCCGACCCGGTTAGGCGACGGATCCTCCAGGCAGAAGATCGACTCCGCACTGGAGGAGACGATCCCCGCTCCGTAGATCCGGAGGCCCTCGTCGCTACGGATCAGCCCGAATTCGACCGTGTACCAATAAAGCCGAGCCAGGTTGACCAGCGAGCCAAGTCCCGCCGCCCGCTGTCCGCCCTTTCCATACGCCTGGAGATAGTCGGCAAAGACCGGGTTTGCGAGCAAGGGAACATGACCGAACACGTCATGAAACACGTCTGGCTCCTGGAGATACCCTTCCTGGCCAGCCGACCGAATGAAACGACCGGAAACAAAGCGGCGGTGGGCAAGATGATCAAAGAAAACCTTGTCGGGAACCAGACCCGGCGCGGCCACCACCTGCCAGCCGGTCGCCTTCATCAGGCGTCGGGACAGATCCTCAAAATCTGGGATGCCGGGTGTATCCAGGCGCAGGATGTCCAGACCTTCGATGAATTCCGGAACAGCCCGGCCGGGCAGGAGGCGCGCCTGGTGTTCGAACAGCTTGTCCCACATTGCGTGATCTGCAGCAGTGTAGGACTCCCAGTCCTGAGAGATCGTCCAGTCCGGTTTTGCCCCCTCAGGAGGGTCCAGACTCTGGCTCATCGCTCCCTCCCTCCTTCTGAGCCCGGTTGGAAAGCGGGATGGGCCCAACGCCCGGCCGGGTAAACCCCGCCCCCCGCGGCCCTCACTTCAGGGCCGCAGGCGAAGTGTTGGCGATCACGTGCGATGCACCTGTCGAAGGTCATGAACCCGCCGGCGATCCACCTTGCGATCCCAGTCCGTGCGGCGTTCTCGTCGCTTTTCAGGTCGTGTCCGAGGGAGGTCAGGACGCGCCGGATGTTCAGCGGGAAAGTGCGCGTCTTCACAGAGGCGGCCCGGCCCCGCAACAAGGCGTGGCGGACGGATGACGCCCTCTGCTCCCTCCTGCGCAGATCGTGCGGGAGGGGGCGGGATCCCACACCCCTGAGGTTGAGGACACTGCGGAGCCGCCAGGCTGCGCCAGAGCGCCAGCATTCGCACAACCCGATCATGGCCTTTCGCCGGCGACCCTTCCGCAGCACGGCCCGAAGCCGATCGAGCGGTACCCGGGGGCCGAAGCTGTCCCCTTCAGTTGGACTTCGTCACCGTCCTCGAGGAATGTCCGAAGCTCGCCGGTCGGCAGGGTCAATGGAGTTCGCCCCGCCTCGGACAATTCGGTCAGACTGCCGAAGGCGTTTTTCTGCGCGCCGGAGATCGTGCCCGTGCCGAGCAGATCACCAGGGTTCAGGTTACAGCCATTGGCGGTGTGATGGGCGACCATTTGGGCGATCGTCCAGTACAGGTTCGTTGCAGGACCATAGCTGAGTCGAACCGGAGCCAGTCCGGCTCGCCGCATCCTGGCGGACTGCAGAAGCACCTCCAGATCGATCGCCAGAGCGCCCTCTGCCTGATCCGCTTCGTCCAACAGGTAGGGCAGCGGCGGCGGGTCGCCTTCAGGACGCGGCGGCTGCGCCCGTCTGAAGGGCGCCAGGGCTTCCATGGTCACGACCCAGGGGGACACCGTGGTCAGGAAGCTCTTCGCCAGAAAGGGGCCTAGCGGCTGATACTCCCAGGCTTGAACATCACGGGCTGACCAGTCGTTGAGCAGGCCGAGGCCGCCGATGCGGTCGCCTGCGCAGGCGATCGAGGTCGTTTCGCCGATCGCATTGCTTCCGGCGATCCAAACCGCCAGTTCGAGTTCGTAGTCCAACCGCTGAGCCGGGCCGTAATCCGGCGACGGGGCGTCTGCGCTCTTGCGCTGGCCCTTGGGCCGGAAGACCGGGGCGCCCGACGCTTGGACGGATGAAGCTCTTCCGTGATAACCAATCGGCACGTACTTGTAGTTCGGCAGGAGCGGACTCTCGGGACGGAACTGCTTGCCGATATTGGCGGCGTGGTGAATGCCGGCGTAGAAGTCGGTGTAGTCGCCGATGACAAACGGCAACCGTAATCGACAATCCGCTGCCTCCAGGAGATGCCTCTCAAAGGTCGTCCTGCCGGCTGGCGAGGTCAAACCTTCAAAGAGCGCCCAGCGCATCTCCCGCCGGGCGTCGGCGGGAAGGGCGAAAAGCAGATTGAGCGTGGGCGCGGCCAGAGCCGGGGCAAGCGCGGCCGGAAGAACACCCTCAGCCGAAAGGGCGGAAAGGTCGAGGATGAAGGGCCCGATCGCCGTTCCAAGGCGCGGCGCCCCGTCCGCAAGCGAAAAAACGCCAAGCGGAAGATTCTGCACCGGGAAATCAGGATGCGTGTCTGCGCCCGGAATCCAGCAGGAGGCCGCCGGGTCGTGCGTGTGATCTATGCTGATCACCCCGGGGGTTCCTCGTGAAGCCAGGCGGCCTGACGGGGCGCGCGCTTGGTCAGGGCCCACTCCTCGAGCATTACCGGCGCCAGGGCGCGAAGCTCCGCATATTGTGCGGGCTTGCCGATATTACAGGCGAGCTCCAGGCGATGGCCGTTGGGATCAAAGAAATAGATCGACTTGAATATGCCGTGATAGGTCGGGCCAAGCACATCTATCCCCAGCCCTTCGATGTGCGCCTTTGCGGCGACCAGGGCGTCCAGATCCTCAACCTCGAAGGCGATGTGCTGGACCCAGGCCGGGGTGTTCGGGTCGCGCCCCATTTCCGGCTGTTGCGGCAACTCGAAGAAGGCGAGCACATTGCCCCCGCCGCAGTCGAGGAAGACATGCATGTAGGGGTCTTCTTCGCCGGTGGACGGCACCTTGTCCTCGGCGAAGGCGGTGGTGAAATCCATGCCCAGCACGCGGCGGTACCATTCGACGGTTTCCCTGGCGTCCCGGCAGCGGTAGGCGACGTGATGAATGCGCTTCAGGCGGGGTGCGGTCACCGCGCGAGCTCCCGGGTTTCCAGCGCGCCGCGACGCAGCTGGTCGCGCTCCATGCTTTCGAAAAGCGCCGTGAAGTTCCCCTCGCCGAAGCCTTCATCCTTCTTGCGCTGGATGAACTCGAAAAACACCGGGCCGACCATCGTCTCCGAGAAGATCTGCAGCAGCAGTCTCGGATCGCCGGACTGCGTCGAGCCGTCGAGCAGAATCCCGCGCCTCTGCAATTCCTCGACCGGCTCGCCATGCCCCGGGAGGCGCTCGGCCAGCATCTCGTAATAGGTCGCGGGCGGCGGCGTCATGAACGGCGTCCCCAGCGCCTTCAACCTGTCCCAGCAGCTGAGGAGATCGTCGCAAAGGAAGGCGATGTGCTGAATGCCCTCGCCATTGTAGGCGCGCAGAAACTCCTCGATCTGACCACCGCCCGCCTTTCCCTCCTCGTTGAGCGGGATACGGATCTTGCCGTCGGGCGCCGTCATCGCCCGGCTGGTGAGGCCGGTGTACTCGCCCTTGATGTCGAAATAGCGGATTTCGCGGAAGCCGAAGACGCGCTCATAGAACCCGCCCCAGTGCGCCATCCGCCCGCCGTAAACGTTGTGCGTCAGGTGGTCGATGGTGTGGAAGCCCGCCCCTACCGGATGACGATCGACGCCCGGAAGATAGACAAAGTCGATGTCGTAAATGGAAAGGTCGCTCTGCCCCTGTCCCTCGTACCGATCGATCAGATAGATGATGGAGCCGCCGATCCCGCGGATCGCAGGGAGGCGAAGCTCCATGACTCCCGTGCGGCTTTCGACCGGCTCGGCCCCCCGTGCGAGGGCGAGTTCATAGGCCTTGTTGGCGTCCCGGACCCGCCAGCCCATGCCGCAGCACGAAACGCCGTGCTCCGCGGAGAAATAGGCGGCGGCGCTGCGCGGTTCATAATTGGCGATCAGATTGATCCCGCCCTGCCGCCAGAGCTGGACGTCCTTGGAGCGGTGTCGGGCGATCAGGGTGAATCCCATGCTTTCGAACACGGGCTCCAGCACGCCCTTCTTCGGCGCGCTGAATTCAATGAACTCGAAGCCATCCAGGCCCAGCGGGTTGTCAAACAGGTCGGCCATCGGGTACGTCACCATAGAGTGAATGCTGAGGTGCGCAGTCTAGCGCAATTCGCGCGACAGTCAGCGCCCAGACACCTTGCGGGATAGTGGGGGGGGTGCGTTGCTGCTACAGGTGCGCGCTTTGCAAGCTTGGGGAAGGAACCGAAGATGTCGACGCGCAGGAACATCTCCTTCGGAGGCCAACTCGAGAGCATCGTCGGCTACAGCCGCGCGGTGGTCGTCGGCCCATGGTGTTTTCTGGCCGGGACCACCGGCTCCGACCCCCACACCAAGCAGATTCCCGCGGATATCAAGGTTCAGGTCGCCAACGCCTTCGGCACGGCCGAGCGGGCCTTGCTTGAGGCGGGCTTCGTCATGTCTGATGTCGTCCGGGTCACCTATTATGTTACCGAGCCGGGAATTCATGACGAACTCGCGCCCCTGTTCGGCGACAGGTTTCGCGACATCCGACCCGCGGCGACCTACCTTGAGGTGGCGGGACTGGCCTATCCGGAACTCAAGTTCGAAGTCGAGATCACAGCGCTGAAGGCCTAGGCGGGCTCGCGTCATGGATCGGCCCGAAATGTGACCGACCCACGGTTACCGCGATTTAAGTGGCGAAGGGCGTCCAGCGTCGGCATAGGCCGTCCATGATCCCCCCGACTTCCCGCCCGTCTGTACGGAGCCTCTCGTCGGCCTTTGCTCTAGGCGTGCTGGCTCTGCCCCTTTGCGCGCAGGCCCTGTCCTTCATGCCTGCAAAGGACATCCCCCGCGCCGTGAGCTTCGGCGGGGCCTGCATCGGCTGCGACCTGTCCGGGCGGCAGCTTCCAGGCGCCCGGTTCCTGGGGGCCGACTTCTCTGGGTCGTCGCTGATCGGCGCCAATCTCCGGAGGGTGCACTTCACCGGGGCCGACTTCAGCGGGTCCGACCTCACCCGCAGCGACCTCACAGGCGCCGCCATCACCGGGGCGGACTTCGATGAGGCCCGTTTGAAAGACGCACGCCTGGACGGCGCCCTCATCCGCGGCGCCAGCTTCAAAGGCGCGGACTTCGACGGAGCCAGTCTCAAGGACGCCGCCTTCGCCGGCGTCGATCTCAGCAACGCGCGCAACCTCCGACAGGAACAACTGGACACCGCCTGTTCGGTCGGGACCGTACGCCTGCCCCGGGGCCTGACCTTGCGCCCCTGCCCGCAGGACTAGCCCCGCGTTCCGGGGGATCGACGCCGCCCATGAAGGCGGCCGGCCGGCAAACCTTTCCAGCCGGGGCGTGGCGGTCACATCAAGTTCAGCAAGACTTGCCGGACCCCGGCTGATATCTCGTCGAGGAACCCCGGCCAGAGATCAGAAATCGGGATGAGGAAATGCTGCTTAAGGGTCTGAAAGTCGTTGAATTCGCCTCCTATATCGCAGCGCCAGGCGCCGCCGGCGTCCTCGGCGACTGGGGCGCGGACGTCATCAAGGTCGAACGTCCTGAAGGCGACCCCATGCGTCACGTTTTCGCCGACACCAAGAACGCCGTCGCCGGAAACCCGACCTTCGCCGTCGACAACCGCGGCAAGCGCGCCATTGTCCTGGACATCTCACGTCCCGAAGGCCGGGACGCCCTCGCCCGTCTGGCGGCCACAGCGGATGTGTTCCTGACCAATGTCCGTCCCGCCGCCCTGAAGCGCGCCGGCCTCGATGAGGCGGCCCTGCGCCGGGACAACCCCCGTCTGGTCTACGCCATGGTCACCGGCTACGGCCTCGAAGGCCCCGACGCCCACCTGCCCGGCTTTGACGTCACCGCCTTCTGGGCCCGCTCCGGAGTCGCTCGGATGCATGCCCCCAAGGGGACGGACCCCTTCATCCTGCGCACCGGGGTCGGTGATCACACCACCTCAATGGCCACTGTCTCAGCCATTCTGGCGGCCCTCTATGAGCGCGAGCAGACCGGCCGGGGCCGGCTGGTGCAGACCTCGCTTCTGGCCACCGGGGTCTACACCGTCTCGTCCGACATGGCTGTTCAGCTCGCTTTCGGGCGTCTGGCCTCCAACCGGCCGCGCACGGATCCCTTCGATCCCCTCGCGAACTTCTATCGCAGTTCCGACGACCACTGGTTCGTGCTCAACCCCCGCGGGGGTGGCGCGGACTGGAAGGCGCTCACCCGCGCCTGCGGTCGCCCCGACCTCGCCGATGATGAGCGGTTCGCCAACGGCCGCTCCCGGCGCATGAACAGCGCGGCCCTGGTCCGGGAGCTTGAGGCTGCCTTCGCTGCGTTCGATTTTCAGGAGGTACGGGCGCGGCTGGACGGCGAGGACCTTGTCTGGGCGCCGGTCCAGACGCCCGCCGAGGTCGTCGCGGACCCGCAGGTGGCCGCCGCAGGCGGCTGGGTCGAGGTCGAGGATGGCGCGGGAGGTCACTTCCGGTCCCCGGCGGCGCCCGCCCGGTTCCCCGGGGCCGACCAGCCGGTCCGCCCGCCACCGCCGGGACTGGGCCAGCACACCCGCGAAGTCCTCTCCGAGCTGGGATACTCCGAAAACGAGATCGAGGCCCTCTACGCCAGCGGCGCCGCCGCCTGAGGCGCCGCTCTAGCCGAGGAGGGGCTCATCCCCCCTGCGACCGGCGGCGGAGTCCCTCCCCGCGGACGCCTCGGACAGGATTCTCAGCATCTCTGTCGAGAACATCGAGCCGCCCAGCCGCGCCCCGGGGGTCGAACCTTCTCCGCCGCGGTCTCCGCCGAGAATGAGGGACATCAGCACCTCCTGCTCGCGCTGGATATCCTGGGACCGGCTGTTGCCTGCGTACTGGATGAAGCCGGACGGCTCGGGCGCGGGAGGCGGGCTCGCTGGCGCGGAGCCGCCCGTCCGGCTGAGGTTGGCGTAGAGCTCCTGCACGGTCGCCGCACGCCCTTCCTTGTAGAAGATGGTCGGATTGGCCCGCGCCGCTTCCGGAAAGAGAGACGCGGCCGGGGCCGCGCCCTGCTTCTCAAGGGCCTCGATGAGGCGGGCGGATCCCATAAAACCGAGGAAATGCGCCATGTAGAGCTCCCCCAGGGTCGGTTCGCGACCGATCCGGCCCCTCAGGTAAGCGGCGTTCTGCGAGGTGAACTCGGCCGCCATGACCGAGGCGGCGTTGGGGTCGAACCGCAGGTCCAGTATGGCCTGCCGCGCCCCGCCCGGCGCCGTATAGCGACCGTCGGGGTTTCGGCGGATCTGGTCTGCGTAGGCCCCATAGCCGTGCCGGTCGCCGAACTGCTTCAAGGTGGCCAGCCAGGTCTGCTCCGTGAACTGGAACAAGCCGGCGGCGGAGGAGGTCGAGGCCCGGGCGGAGGGGTTGAAGCTGCTCTCCCGCTGGGCGGTCTTCATCAGATAGCCATAGTCCACCCCCGTCGCAGCGCTCGCACGCTGGATCACGGACTGTACGGCGGACCTGATTCCACTGATCGACATGACCGCAACCTGCCGGAGTATGGTAAACGGAGGCTTAACCATACCCGTTTAGACGGGGTTACTGAAACGTTAATATCAGTAGCTCTTGGGGAGGTCCAGAACCTGCTCGGCGATGAAGTTGCAGATCATCTCGCGGCTGACGGGGGCGATCCGGGCGATCATCGCTTCCCGGAAATAGCGCTCCACGTGATACTCCCTGGCATAGCCCATGCCGCCATGGGTCAGGACCGCCGCCTCGCAGGCCGCAAAGCCCGCCTCCCCGCCCAGGTACTTGGCCGCGTTCGCCTCCGCGCCGCACGGCTTGCCGGCATCGAACAGGGCGGCGGCGCGGAAGGCCATCAGGCTCGCCGCCTCCAGTCCCATCCAGGCCCGCGCCAGCGGATGAGCGATTCCCTGATTCTGGCCGATGGGCCGGCCGAAGACCCGGCGCTCACGGGCGTAGTCCGAGGCCCGCTTCAGGGCCGCGCGGCCCAGTCCCACGGCTTCCACCCCGATCAGGACGCGCTCGGGATTGAGGCCGGCGAGCAGGTAGGCGAAGCCCTTGCCCTCTTCCCCCACCAGGTCTTCCGCCGGGACCTCCAGGTTGTCGATGAAGACGCTGTTCGACTCGATCGCCTTTCGGCCCATCTTGGGGATCACCGTAGCCGTGATCCGGCTGCGGTCGAAGTCCGTGTAGAACAGGCTCAGCCCCTCGGTCGGTCGCTTGACCTCCTCCCGCGGGGTCGTCCGGGCGATGATCAGGATCTTGTTCGCCCTCTGCGCCATGGTCGTCCAGACCTTGCGCCCGTTGATCACCCAGCCGTTCCCGCGCCGCTCGGCCCGGGTGGTGAGACTGGCCGTGTCGAGGCCGGAGTCCGGTTCCGTCACGGCGAAGCACATCCGGTCGCGACCGTCGATCAGCCGCGGAATCGCACGGGCCTTCTGGTCCTCGGCGCCGAACTTCACGATCGGCATGGGACCGAAGATGTTCAGGTGCACGGCGCTGGCGCCGGAAAATCCCGCCCCGGACTCCGCCACCGTCTGCATGATCAGGGCGGCCTCGGTCAGGCCCAGGCCGGCCCCGCCCAGCGCTTCCGGCATGGCCGCGCCCAGCCAGCCGCCCGCCGCCATGGCCGCCACGAAGGCTTCCGGGAACTCGCCGGTCTCGTCGACCCGCCGCCAGTAGTCGGCGTCAAAGTCCTCGCAGAGCCGCCGCACGCCCTCGCGCAGCTCCAGCTGAGCCTCCGTGAAATCGAACCCGCTCATGCCTGAACCTCCCCTGCCCCCGGAGCGAACCGCGAGGGATCGAGTCGCGGGGCCCAGCGCCCGCCATCCTCTCCGGTGACCGCCGCGGTGACAATCTTCGCGACGAGGGGGGCCAGCAGCCAGCCGTTGCGGCGAGCCCCGGCGGCCAGGAAGACGCCGGGCCGGCGGGAGGCGCCGGCCAGGGGCAGGCCATCCGGGCTCGCCGCGCGAACGCCGACCCGCGTGACCCAGTCGCCCGTCGGCATCTCGGGAAAGGCGTCCGACAAAGCCGCCCTGAGGCCGGCCTGGGCCTGCGGGTCCGACGTCAGGTCCGTCCGCCCAGCCTCCATGGTCGCCCCTGCCAGCAGCCCGCCCACTGAGCCCAGGAGGTAGGCGCCCGGCGCCCGGATCACGCGGCTCGGCGGCCTCTGGTCCGCCCGCCAGAGGATCTGCCCCTTGATGGGCGACAGGAGGGCCAGCTCCGGCGCCAGGGCCGCCAGCCGCCGGTCCGCGCCCGTGGCCAGAACCACTGGGCCCGGAGGGTCCGCAAGATCCCGCGCCGCCAGGGCGCCGGCCTCTATCGCGCCACCCAGGTCCCTCAGCCGCGCCGCCATCGCCGCCAGCGCCTCCTGGGGTTCGATCCGCCAGTCCTCCGACGTGACCAGGGCGCGCCGGAACCCCGGCGCCAGGCCCGGTGTCCAGGCTTCCATCTCCGCCCGACCGGCCTCCCGGGTCTCAAGCCCCAGATGGGCGAACCGCGCCTGAAGGTCGCCAAGCCAGTCGTCCGGGCCGACCGCCGCAGCGCCCGAGCGATCGAGGGCCACGCCCAGCCGCCCGGCCAGGTCCGGCCAGAGGTCGCGACCGGCGGCAAGCAGGCCCAGGCTGTCCGGTGACGGGGGGTCAAGAAGGCTCTCGAAGGCCGGCGCCAGCATCCCCGCCGCCACCCCGGAGGCGGTGAGCCCCGAGGCGGTCTCGGCCACCAGCCGCACCTTCAGCCCCGCCTCGGCCAGGGCAAGCCCCGTCGCCAGACCGAACACCCCGGCCCCGACCACGATCACGGAAGCTGCGCCCGACCCGCCCATGCCCTCAGGCGCCGGATTCCGGCGGAGAAATCAAGGGCGGGGCGAAGGGGGCGGCGGGAAGCGCACCGACTTGAGGCGGGCCCGGAAGAATGGAAAGTAGGTTTCCGTGCCGAACATCGATCCGGCCTCCACCGCAAAGGGCACGCGAAATCCCTGCACGTCCCGGAAGTCCGAGAGGACGCCGCCGAAGGGCTGCAGCCTGTAGCGCCGTTCGGGATTGGCGTCGCTCCAGCGCAGGAAATGGACGACCGTCGGCCGCCCGTCGGGGGCCACCTCGACGTCCACCGCCTGCGACAGCGCTCCTCGGGTGACCGTCACCCGGGCCGTATCGGGGCCCAGGGCCTCCCAGGTCACGCCGGGGCCCGGCAGCAGCGCGGCCGGAGTCCAGAAGACGGCCTCGGCGATATAGCGCCCGAAGGCCGCCCGGGCATGGTCGGCGTTCCCGCCCAGGCGAGCCACGGGAAAGAGGCCGAAGACCCGGAATCGCGTCCAGCTTCCGCTGTCGGACCCGAAGTCGGAGCCGGAGATTCCGCCCGGCAATCGCAGCGTCCAGACGAACCCTGACGGGGCGGCCAGAATCTGTCGGGCGGTCATGGGCCGGTAGGCCGGCCTGTCACGCGTCCCCAGGCTGAACTCGCCGCCCATGTCGATTTCGGCCACGGTGAACAGGCGCGCGCCCGGCGCAATGGCGAACCGCAGAAAGCGCCGGGCGGGCTCGGGCAGGCCCGCAACGCTCTGCGGATCGAAGACGTCGGGCCGAACCGGCTGCAGGCCGGCCAGCCGGCGCCACTGGGCGCGGTCCTGCCGCTCGTCGCGGAGGCGCAGCGCCGCCAGCCCCAGCAGGGCGAGGGCGAAGACGCCCGGGAGAAGCCAAAGGAAGATCATGCCCGGCGGCGCCTCAAAGAAGGTGGCGGGTCAGGACCCGGATCGCGGGTCTGGCCCCCCGGGCCTTGTCCGACGCGCCGACTTCCATTTCGAAGCGGCAATGAACCCCCGTCGGCGTCACGACCCGAAGATCATCGGGATCCGCGGCGGACAGCATGCGGTGCCGATGGAAGCGATGTCCATACTCACGCGGCGGCAATCCGGCGGCGATGAAGGCGGCGATCGCCTCCGCGCCCCGAATCTCGCCGGTGGACGGGCCGGGGGCCCAGACCCCGTCAGGATGAAAGAGGCTCGCCGCTCCGGCGCCGTCGCGCATGTCCACCCGGTCCAGGAAGCGCATCAGGAGGGATCGCCTGGTGTTCCTGGCGGCGGACTGGGTGTGCAGCCATTCCCGGGCGGCAGGAGACCCGGGCTCGATAAGCTCGTCGGCGTAGAGTTTCTGAACGTCCCGGTTCTCATGTGACCGACGTCTCGGCGCTGCGGCGTCGATCGCATAGGTCGCCTGACTGCGCTTCTGCAGGACCTGAGGATCCAGCGACTTGGGTTCGCCCCCTCCCCCCAGACAACCGCCGACGCACGCCATCACCTCGATGGCGACGTACTCCGACCGCCAGGCCTCGGTCTCCAGCAATCGCTGGGCGGCGGCGATCCCGTTGCAGACGGCGACAGCGCCAAGGCCCTCCACCCGGGCGGTCTTCACGCCCTCGCTGACGCCGCGCAGCGAACGCCATTCCAGCGGCAGCGCGTCGGCGGCGTCCCTGAAGTGCGCCGCCGTCCGCAACATGGCTTCCATCACGCCGCCGGATGCGGCGAAGATCTGGCCGGCTCCCGTACTCTCGCCGAGGGGGCTGTCGAACACCCCGTCCTCTGCGAGCGCGCCAAAGGCGATGCCGCGGGTCCTGATCATCCTCGCCAGTTCCCGCGTCGTCAGCACGTGGTCGACGTCACCCGACATGCCGGGCCGGCGCGCCTCGTCCTTTTTCGCCGTGCACGGCATGACGGAGACCACATAGGGCTCCGTCCTTCCGTCTGCGAAGGCTGGCCCCAGGGATCGCGCAAATCCGCCCCGTTTGGTCACGGCGCCGTGCATCTGCTGTGGAGATTTCGTCGTGCTCAGATGCGGCAGCAGATCCGGCCGATTGATCTCGACCCAGTTCACCCAGCCCGGGCAGCATGACGTGAAGAGCGGAATCCTTTCGCCGCCCGCAAGCCGCCCGAGGAGTTCGGAAGCTTCCTCGACGATCGTCAGATCGGCGCCGAAGTTGGTGTCGAAGACGTAATCGAAGCCGAGGCTTCTCAACGCATTGATCAACCTTCCCGTACTCACGGCGCCGGGCGCCATGCCGAACTCTTCGCTGATGGCGATGCGGGTCGCCGGCGCGACTTGAACCACCGATACGCGCCGCCGCGTCTCAAGGGTCTTCAGCACATCGCGCCAGTGCGGGGCTTCGATCAGGGCGCCGACGGGGCAGACGACGGTGCATTGGCCGCAGGAAATGCAGTGGGTGTTCTCGAGCGGCTCATCGAAGACCGTGACCGGCAGACGATCGCCGCCCCGTTCCGCAAAGCCGATGACAAACTGCTGCTGGCCGGACTCTCCACAGGCCTCGGCGCACAGTCCGCATTCAATGCATTTCGAGAGATCCCGCCAGATGCTCGGCGAAGTGTGGTCGGTCAGCACATGCTCCGGGTGGGACGGGGATCCGACCGGGATCTCGCCCCAGCGCTCCTCCCACTGGTTTTCGTTCACCAGCCGCTGAAGCTGGCACGAACCGTTCACCTCGCAGCGCATGCAGTCGTTCGGGTGACGCGCCAGCAGCCATTCGGCGTTCGCCTTGCGGAAGGCGTTGAGAGACGCGGACTCCGTCTCAACCCTGTCGCCGTCCTTCGCAAGCGTGCTGCAGGCGGGCTGAGGGTTGGCCTCGCCCGCCACCTCCACCAGGCAGGATCGGCAGACGGAATGCGACGGCAGTCGGGGATGATGGCACAGCGTGGGCACATGCACGCCCGCAGCCCTTGTCGCCTCAAGCAGGGTTGCGCCCTCGGCAAGTTCGATGGACCGACCGTTCACCGTCAGCGTGATCATGCCGCGACATCCATAAGCGCTCTTGTCACCCGGAACCCTCTCGCCCGGACGCGGGCCCGGCGCCAGTTCCGGATGAACCCCTAGACAGGGTCGGCGGCAGGAACGGTCGTCGATGCGGCGCAAACCACAACGGATCTCGCTGTCCTTCAGAGAAGGTTAGCCTCACCCGCGTCATACTGGGGACGATCGGTGTCGATAGCCAATGAGGATCTTGCCCATGAGAACCGCCCTGTCGCTGACGCTCGCCATTGTACTGGCCGCCGCCGCCCTGCCCGCCGCTGCGGAGGGCGAGTTCATGACCGGCAAGACCCTGAAGGCCGGCCTCGAGGGCTGGGTCAGCGAGGACTCCGAAGAGATTGTCCGGGACGCCGCCGCCTTCGGCTATGTCATCGGGGTGCATGACGCCCTCTCCGGCTCGGTCGTCTGCTCGGGCGAGGATGTGACCCAGGGGATGGTGGTCCAGGCCGTCCTGAGGTTCATGCGCGAGCGTCCGGACACTCTCGACAAGAGCGCCGACGTGGTGGTGGCCGAGGCCCTGAAGCGGGTCTGGCCCTGCAAGGGCGGCTGACCCGTCCGTTTTTGAGTCTCCGGTAGGTGTTGGCGCCCGGGCGGCTTCGGCGTAGGAGGCGCCATGCCCGTCATCGACCTCGACGACCTCCCCGCCAGACGCCCCCGGAAGGGTCCCCTGACGGGTGTGGATGCCGGTGAGAGGACACTAGGGGTCGCCTTCAGCGACGCTCTCTGGACCCTCGCGACCCCCCATTCGGTCATCCGCAGGTCGAAGTTCACCGACGACGCCGCCGCCCTCTTCCGGCTGATGGACGCGCGCGGTTCCGACGTCCTGGTCATCGGCCTGCCCCTCAACATGGACGGGACGGAGGGGCCCCGCTGCCAGTCCTGCCGGGCCCTCGGTCGCAACCTCCTGCGCCTGCGCCCGGACCTCGTCGTAGCCTTCCAGGACGAGCGCCTGTCCACCGCCGCCGTGGAGCGCACCCTGATCGGCGAGGCGGACCTGTCGCGGAGCAAGCGCAGCCAGGTCGTGGACCGCGCGGCGGCGGCCTGGATCCTCGATGCGGCGCTCGACCGGCTGCGAACCCTGGGCGGCGGCTGAGCCTTTTCCTTGGCTTGGACCGGAAACCCCCCTAAGACGGCGCTTTGATGAGCCGCGACGCGCAAGGTCTGACCGAGGTCCTGGAACGGACCTTTCCCTTTCCCCGGCGGCATTTTCTCTCCGTCCTGGACCTGAACCCCGTCGAGGTGGCCCGGCTGCTCGACCTCGCCGAGGGCTTCGTCGCCCTGAACCGGCAGGTCTCGAAGAACCTGGACCTCCTCAAGGGCCGGACCCTCATCAACCTCTTCTTCGAGAACTCGACGCGGACGCAGAGCTCCTTCGAGCTGGCGGCCAAGCGGCTGGGCGCCGACACCATCAACATGAGCCCGGGCGGCTCCTCCATCGCCAAGGGCGAGACCCTGATCGATACGGCGGTAACGCTGAACGCCATGCGGCCGGACATCCTGGTGATCCGCCACGCCGCCTCGGGCGCGGCCTCCCTCCTGGCGCAGAAGGTCTCCTGCTCGGTGATCAACGCCGGCGACGGCCAGCATGAGCATCCGACCCAGGCCCTGCTGGACGCCCTGTCCATGCGCCGGGCCTTCGGGCGCATCGCCGGCCTGAGGGTCGCCATCTGCGGCGACATCCTGCATTCCCGGGTCGCCCGCTCGAATGTCGGCCTCCTGCAGATGATGGGCGCCGAGGTGCGGCTGGTGGGTCCGCCGACCCTCATCCCGGCCAAGGCCGAGCGGTGGGGCGTGCAGGTCTTCAACGACCTGCGAGAAGGCATCGCCGGCTGCGACGTGGTGATGATGCTGCGCCTGCAGCTGGAGCGGATGGACGGCGCCTTCGCCCCCTCCCCGCGGGAGTATTTCCGCTTCTGGGGCCTGGACCGCGAGAAGCTGGGCGCCGCCGCCGACCATGTGAAGGTCATGCATCCGGGCCCCATGAACCGGGGTGTGGAGATCGATTCCGACGTCGCCGACGACCTGACCGTCTCGCTCATCCAGGACCAGGTGGAGATGGGCGTCGCGGCCCGGATGGCCATCCTGGCCGCCCTCGCCGCCCGTCTGGAGAACGGATGATGCGCAGCATCTGCGTCTTCTGCGGCTCCAGCCCCGGCTTCCGGCCGGTCTATGCCGAGGCCGCCGCCCGGACGGGCCGGATCCTGGCCGAGGCGGGCCTGTCGATGGTCTTCGGCGGCTCGAAGGTCGGCCTGATGGGCGCGGCCGCCGACGGCGCCCTGGCGGCCGGCGGCGAGGTCTTCGGGGTCCTGCCCCGCGCCCTGGCCCGCAAGGAACTGGAGCACACGGGCCTGACCCGGCTGGAGATCGTCGAGACCATGCACCAGCGCAAGGCGCGCATGGCGGAGCTCTCCGACGCCTTCATCGCCCTGCCCGGCGGCGCCGGGACCCTGGAGGAGGTCTTCGAGATCTGGACCTGGGGCCAGCTGGCGATCCACGCCAAGCCGACGGCCTTCCTGAATGTCGAGGGTTACTACGACCCGCTGCGGACCTTCATCGATCATGCAGTGGGCGAAGGTTTCCTGCGCGAGGCGCACCGGGACATGCTGATCTTCGGTGAGGACCCGGCGGACCTCATCACGGCCCTGGCGGCCTACCAGGCGCCCGCCCAGGAAAAATGGCTCGAGAGGTTCCAGCTGTGAGCCCGGCCGACCGCCCCCTGGCCCTCCTCAACGCCCGGATCGTCGATCCGGCAGCCAGGCTCGACGCCAAGGGCGCCCTGTTCGTGCGGGACGGCCGGATCGAGGCGGTTGTCACCGACGGCGATCCCGGCGCCGTAGGCGCAGACTACGAGACCCTCGACGCCGCAGGCGCCCTCCTCATCCCGGGCCTGGTCGACCTCCGCGCCAAGACCGGCGAGCCCGGCTTCGAGACCCGTGAGACCCTGCGCTCAGCCTCCGAGGCGGCGGCGGCCGGCGGGGTGACGACCTTTGTGGTCCAGCCCGACACCGACCCGGTGATCGACGAGGCCTCGGTGGTGGACTTCATCCGCCGCCGGGCGCGGGACTCCAGCCTGGTCAACATCCTGCCCGCCGGCGCCGCGACCCAGGGCTGCCTGGGCGAGCGTATGGCCGAGATCGGACTGATGGCCGAGGCCGGCTGCGTCTACGTCACCGACGCCGATCGTCCGATCATGAACTCCAAGGTGATGCGACGGGTCCTGGCCTATGCGAAGGGCTTCGGCATGCTGGTGGCCCACAGGCCCGCCGATCCCTGGCTGAGCGAAGGCGCCGCCGCCACCTCAGGGGAGTTCGCCGGGCGGATGGGCCTGCCCAGCGCCCCGCCCGAGGCCGAGAAGATCATGCTGGAGCGGGACCTGGCCCTGGTGGAGATGACGGGCGCGCGCCTCCTGGCCGACCAGGTGACCACCGCCTGCGCCCTGGAGGCCCTGGAGCGCGGCAAGACGCGCGGCCTTCCCGTCTTCGCCTCGACCTCGATCAACCACCTGACCTTCAACGAGATCGATATCGGCGACTACCGCACCTTCCTGAAGTTCGATCCCCCCGTCCGGGGCGAGGACGACCGGCAGGCGGTGATCGAGGCCCTCGCCAGCGGCCTGATCGACGTGGTGGTCTCCGCCCACGCCCCGGCCCCCCCGGAAGACAAGCGCCTGCCCTACGCCGAAGCGGCTCCGGGGGCGGTCGGCCTGCAGACCCTGTTGCCGGCCCTGCTGGCCTTCCACCATGACGGGCGGATTCCCCTCATCGACCTTATCGCCGCCATGACGGTCCGGCCGGCGGACCTCCTCGGCCTGCCCTGCGGCCGCCTGGCCCGGGGCGCCCCGGCGGACCTGGTGCTGTGCGACCTGAACGCCCCCCTGGTCGTGGACCCCGACGCGCTGAAGTCGCGCTCGCGAAACACGCCCTTCGACGGCCGCCGCCTGCAGGGCGTGGTTCAGAGGACCCTCGTCGCCGGACGGGTGGTCTTCAGCGTTTGACGATGTTCTTTGAAGAGGAACATTTGACGAACATTGCCGGACATGCTTGTTTTACGCCCGAGGGTGACGCGGGGGTGGCGGCGACCTAGACTGCCCGGGCCATCGGAGGAGCCCGCCGCCCATGCCCAATGAATCGCTCGTCATCGCCGCCGTCATGATCGGGGGATACCTCCTGGGATCGACGCCGTTTGGCGTGATCATCATGAAGCTGGCCGGCGCCGGCGATCCCCGGAACATCGGCTCGGGCAATATCGGAGCAACCAATGTCCTGCGGTCCGGCCGGAAGGACCTGGCCCTGCTGACCCTGCTCGGCGATGGCGGCAAGGGCGCGATTGCAGTTCTGGCCGCCTACCTGCTGACCCGGGGCGCGCCTGAGGCCACACGGAACGCGATGGTGGCCCTGGCGGCGGGCTCCGCCTTCCTCGGCCACCTCTTCCCGGTCTTCCTGAAGTTCAGGGGCGGCAAGGGCGTCGCCACATATTTCGGCACCCTGCTCGCCGCCGCCTTCCCCCTGGGGGCCGCCGCTGCGGCGACCTGGCTCGTGATGGCCTTCTTCTTCAGAATCTCCTCGCTGGCCGCCCTCACCGCCGCCGCCCTGGCCCCGCTGTTCGCCCTCTTCGTCTTCCACTCCCCCCACGCCATCGTGACCCTGACCCTCTTCATGGGCGCCCTGATCTTCGTGCGCCATCAGGAGAACCTGCGGCGGATACTCAAGGGCCAGGAGCCCCGCATCGGCGGCGGGAAAGCGGCCGAAGCCCCGCCCGAATCCCCGCCCGGGGCCCCGTGACGGACCGCGCCGCCGCCTTCACACGGGACTGGCTGCGGCTGGCGCGGACCCCCAGCGTCGGGGCCGTCACCTTCCGGGAGCTGATCCGGCGGTTCGGCGATCCTTCCCACGCTCTCGAGGCCCTGCCGGACCTGACCCGCAGAGTGGGAAGGGTTACGCCCCTCGCCCCCCAGACCGCAGCGCAGGCGGAGGACGAGATCGCAGCGGGAGAAGCCCTCGGCGCACGCCTGCTCTTGTCCTGTGATCCCGACTTCCCGGCCCTGCTGGCCGCCCTCGATCCGCCGCCGCCGCTGATCTGGGTGCTGGGCGACCTTCGGCCCCTCGAGCGGACGTGCGCCGCCGTCGTTGGCGCGCGAGCCGCCTCGGCCCTCGGCCTCAGGTTCGCCGGAACCCTCGCCACCGAACTCGGCGCCGCGGGCCTGACCGTCGTGTCGGGTCTGGCGCGGGGGATCGATGGCGCGGCCCACCAGGGGGCCCTGGCCACCGGGACGGCGGCGGTCCTCGCGGGAGGCGTGGATGACATCTATCCCGCCCAGCACGCCGACCTTTACGCCGCCATCCTCGCCGCCGGAGGATGCATGGTCTCCGAGAACCCGCCCGGCCGCACGGCTACGGCGGCGGACTTTCCCCGACGCAACCGGATCATCGCCGGGCTTGCCCGCGCCGTCGTGGTGGTGGAGGCCGAACTCCGGTCCGGCTCGCTCATCACCGCCCGGCTGGCGGCGGAGATGGGCCGCGAAGTCCTCGCCGTCCCGGGCTCGCCCCTCGACCCCCGATCCCGGGGCGGCAATGACCTGCTCCGGCAGGGCGCGGCCGTCTGCGAGGACGCCGAGGACGTGCTTCGCGCCCTGGCCGGCCTGTCCGGCCTCGCCGAGCCAGACCGCTCCTTCGATCCCTTCCCCCCGACCGGGCGCGAGTCCGGCGGCGAGTCGCCGGACACGGCGCGGGAAAAGATCTTGGACCTCCTGTCGCCCTCACCCGCGCCCAGGGACGATATTGTTCGACTTTCCGGCCTCACAACCTCAGAAGTGAACGCCGCCCTGGCCGAACTGGAGCTGTCTGGACGTGTGGTCTTCACCACCGGAGGGGGCGCGGCGCTCGCCTGATACCGGTCCCTTCTGCGGGCCAAGTTGACAGCCGCCCTATCTGCAGCCCACTTTCCCGCCCCTTCACAGGGCCAGCGGCCCCCAAGGAACTGCATGCACCTCGTCATCGTCGAGAGCCCCGCCAAGGCCAAGACCATCAACAAGTACCTGGGGTCGGACTACAAGGTCCTGGCGAGCTATGGCCATGTCCGCGACCTGCCGCCCAAGGATGGCTCGGTCCGCCCGGACGAGGACTTCGCCATGTCCTGGGAGGTCGACGCCAAGGCGGCCAAGCGGCTTTCCGAGATCGCCGAGGCGGCGAAGGCGTCCGATCGCATCATCCTGGCCACCGACCCGGACCGCGAGGGCGAGGCCATCTCCTGGCACGTCCTGGACGTGCTGCGCCAGAAGCGGGCGGTGAAGGACAAGCCTGTTGAGCGCGTGGTGTTCAACGCCATCACGAAGTCGGCGGTGACCGAGGCGATGAAGTCGCCGCGCCAGATCGACATGGAGCTGGTGGAGGCCTACCTGGCCCGCCGGGCCCTCGACTACCTGGTGGGCTTCAACCTCTCGCCCGTGCTTTGGCGCAAGCTGCCGGGCGCCCGGTCCGCCGGCCGGGTCCAGTCGGTCGCCCTGCGCCTGGTGGTGGATCGCGAGATCGAGATCGAGCGCTTCATCACCCGCGAGTACTGGACGGTGGAGGCCGACATGACCTCGGCCGGCGCCCCCTTCACTGCAAGGCTGGCGGTGCACGAGGGGCGGAAGCTGACCAAGTTCGACCTGGGCGATGTGGACGCCGCCGAGGCCGCCCGCAAGGCGGTGGAGGCCGGCGCCTTCACCATCTCGGCCGTGGAGAAGAAACCGGCCCGGCGTTCTCCCGCCCCGCCCTTCACCACCTCCACGCTGCAACAGGAGGCCGCACGCAAGCTGGGCTTCTCGGCTCAGCGGACCATGCAGGCGGCGCAGAAGCTCTACGAAGGCGTCGACATCGGCGGCGAGACCGTCGGCCTGATCACCTACATGCGGACCGATGGCGTCCAGTCGGCGCCGGAGGCCCTGCAGGAAGCCCGGGAAGTCATCTCCGGCCTGTTCGGCGGGACCTATCTGCCGGAGGCGCCCCGGCAGTACCGGACCAAGGCGCGGAACGCCCAGGAGGCCCACGAGGCGATCCGTCCCACGAGCCTGGCGCGGAATCCCGGCTCCCTGCGGCTGGAGGGCGACCTGGGCCGCCTCTACGAGCTGATCTGGAAGCGGATGCTGGCCTCGCAGATGGAGTCGGCCCGGATCGAGCGGACGACGGTGGACCTCTCCACCCCCGATGGCCGGACCGGCCTGAGGGCGACGGGCCAGGTCATCCTCTTCGACGGCTACCTCAAGGTCTACGAGGAGGGACGGGACGATCCCGAGGACGAGGAAGGGGGCCGCCTTCCGGTCCTGAACGAGGGCGCCGTGGCGCAGGTGCGCAAGGCCAAGGCCGACCAGCACTTCACCGAACCGCCGCCGCGCTATTCCGAAGCCAGCCTGGTCCGGAAGATGGAGGAACTCGGGATCGGGCGACCCTCCACCTACGCCTCCATCCTGTCGGTCCTGCGGGACCGCAGCTATGTGCGGATGGACAAGAACCGCTTCATCCCGGAGGACAAGGGGCGCCTGGTCACGGTGTTCCTGGAGTCCTTCTTCAACCGCTATGTCGAGTACGACTTCACGGCGGCGCTGGAGGAGAAGCTGGACCAGGTCTCGGCCGGCGACCTCGACTGGAAGGCCCTGCTCCGGGAGTTCTGGGGCGAGTTCCAGCCGGCGACCGCCGAGGTCCTCAAACAGCCCACCCGCGATGTCATCGAGGCCCTGAACACCACCCTGGGGCCCTTCCTGTTCCCGGGCGAGGGGGGCCGGACCTGTCCGAAGTGCGGGACGGGAGAGTTGTCTCTCAAGCCCAGCCGCTTCGAGCCCTTCATCGGCTGCTCCAACTATCCGGAGTGCCGCTACACCCGGAAGTTCGGCCCCCCTTCGGAGGATGGCGAGACGCCCTCCGGCGACCGCGAGCTGGGAACGGACCCCGAGACGGGGCTGATCGTCTTCCTGAAGTCCGGCCGCTTCGGCCCCTTCGTCCAGCTGGGCGAAGGCGACAAGCCCAAGCGCGCCTCCCTGCCCAAGGGCTGGTCGCCCGAGGCCATGGACCTGGAGAAGGGCCTGAGGCTTCTGCGCCTGCCTCGGGAGGTGGGTCTTCACCCTGAGGATGGCGGCGTCATCCTGGCCGGGATCGGCCGGTACGGGCCCTTTGTCCAGCATGCGGGGGTCTACGCCAACCTGCCGGGGGTGGACGAGGTCTTCGAGGTCGGTGTGAACCGGGCCGTGACCCTGCTGGCCGAAAAGAAGGCCGGGGGCCGGGCGGGTCGCGGGGAGGCCGCGGCCCTCCGGGACCTGGGCGCCCATCCGGCGGACGGCGCGCCGGTGAAGATTCTGTCCGGGCGCTTCGGGCCCTATGTGAAGCACGGCCAGGTCAACGCCAACATCCCCAGGGGCGCCGATCCGGCGGAACTGACCCTGGAAGCAGCCGTGGAGCTTCTGGCCGCACGCGCAGCCAAGGCCCCGACGGCGAAGGGACGGGCCCGCAAGGCCCCCGCGGCCAAGGCGACGACCGCCAAGGCGCCCGCAGCGAAAAGGCCCGCCGCCAAGAAGCCCGCTGCGCGAAAGACCGCAAAGCCGGGAGCGAAGTCCTGAGAATGGGTCTAGGCTAGGCCATGGCCAGACCCAGACCCCCCCGTCATCGCCCGGAAGGCGCCCGATCCGGCGCCCCCCGCTCCGGTGGGCGGCCGCCCAAGGGCCTGCCCGACCGCGAGACCCTGCTGGCCTTCATCCGCGAGACCGGAGAGGCCGAGAAGTCGGACATCGCCCGGGCCTTCGGGCTCAAGGGCGCCGACCGCATCGCCCTGCGCGACATGCTGCGCGAACTGCAGGACAGCGGGGCCCTGGGACGCAGGGGACGCAAGGGAGTCGCCATCAGCGGAGAGCTGCCCCCGGTGGGGGTGGCCGAGGTGGTGGAGCGCGATCCGGACGGCGAGCTCCTGGTGCGCCTGGTCAAGGGCGAGGACGCCCCCCTGGTCCGCCTCGCGCCCGACCGGAACGAGGCGACGGCGGGCGCGCCGGGCCTTGGCGACCGACTTCTGGTCCGCTTCGAAACCACCGAGGCGGGTGAGACCGAGGCGCGGCTGATCAAGCGCCTGGGCGCCGCCGTCCACCGGGTGCTGGGCGTGGTGCGCAAGTCGGCCCGTCAGGTCCGGGTGGAGCCGGTCGACCGGCGCTCGCGGGACCAGGTCCTGATCGAGGGCGCCGCGCCGACCGATCTCCGCGACGGGGACCTCGTGGTGGCGCGCCTGACCCCCGGGGGTCGACGCTTCGGCCTGCACCGGGGCGAGATCCTCGAACGGGTCGGTCGGGAGGATGATCCTCGGGCCGCCTCGCTCATCGCCATCCACGCCCATGGCATCCCGACGGGCTTTCCCGAGGCCGCAGAGGCCGAGGCGGAGGCCGCCCGCGAGGCGGACCTCTCAGGCCGCGAGGACCTGCGCGCCCTGCCCCTCGTGACCATCGATCCGCCGGACGCCCGGGACCATGACGACGCGGTCTACGCCGAACCCGACGCAGACGCGGGCAACCCCGGCGGCTGGGTGGTGTGGGTGGCCATCGCCGACGTCGCCGCCTATGTCCGGCCGGGTTCGGCTCTGGACCGCACCGCCCGGGACAAGGGCAACAGCGTCTATTTCCCCGACCGGGTGGAGCCCATGCTGCCGGAGCGCCTCTCTGCAGGGCTCTGCAGCCTCCGCGCCGGCGAGAACCGGGCCTGCCTGGCGGTGCGGATGGTCTTTGACGCCAGCGGGCGGAAGACAGGTCACCGCTTCGTCCGGGGCCTGATGCGGTCTGCGGCCAAACTCTCCTACGAGCAGGCGCAGGCGGCCATCGACGGACAGACGGACGATACCACCGGGCCGCTCCTGGACGGGGTGCTGAAGCCCCTCTACGCCGCTTACGCCGTCATGCTGGCGGCGCGGCGCAGACGCTCCCCCCTGGCCATCGAGAGCCCCGAGCGGCGGATCCTGATGGACGCCGAGGGCCAGATCACCGCCATCCGGGCGCGGGCGGTGCTGCCTGCGCACCAGCTCATCGAAGAGATGATGATCCAGGCCAATGTCTGCGCCGCCCAGACCCTTGAGGCTCGCAAGACGCCGCTGATCTACCGGGTCCACGACACCCCCAGCCAGGAGAAGGTCCACGCCCTGGCCGACTTCCTGGCGACCCTGGGCCTGCCCTGGTCCAAGGGCGAGGCGCCCCGCACCGACCGCTTCAACAGACTGCTGGAAGAGACCCGCGAGAGCCCCAGCGCAGCGATCATCAACGAGGTGGTGCTGCGCAGCCAGATGCAGGCCATCTACGACACCGACAACATCGGCCACTTCGGCCTGAACCTCGACCGCTACGCCCATTTCACCTCGCCGATCCGCCGGTACGCCGACCTCATCGTCCACCGGGGCCTGATCCGCGCCCTGGGACTGGGGGAGGACGGCCTGACCGACCGCGACATCGCCCAGCTGAAGGGCACCGCCGAGATGATCACGGCGGCGGAGCGGCGGGCCATGGCGGCGGAGCGCGACGCCATCGATCGCTATGTCGCGGCCTTCCTCGCCGACCGGGTCGGCGCGACCTTCACCGGGCGGATCAGCGGCGTCACCCGGTTCGGCCTGTTCATCCGCCTGGACGAGACCGGCGCCGACGGCCTCGTTCCCATCTCGCGCCTTGGGGGCGAGTTCTTCGTCCACGACGAGACGTCGCACGCCCTGGTGGGCGAGCGGTCCGGCGCCCACTGGCCCCTGGGCCTGACCGTGGAGGTCCGGCTTGTGGAGGCGACACCGGTCACCGGCGGCCTCCTGTTCGACATGCTGAGCGATCCTGTAGCCGGGACCCCTCCGCCGCCCCGGGGACGTGGTCCCCGGCGCCCCGGCGCCGTCGACGCCCGTCGACGCGGCGGACCACCGCCGGGGGTTCGGAAGGGAAGGCGCCGATGACTCCGAACGGCCGAGTTCCGTAAGGTCGTGCTTGCGGAGGGGGCGGCAGGGCCTAAACTCCGCCCATGAGCGACACACTCCAACCGAACCGAGCCGTGGAACGCACGCCCATGCGTCCTGAGGGCGCCAAGGCCGTCCGTCCGCGCAACGCCGCCACCCTGTTCATCATCCGCAGGGATGGGCCCCGACCCCGGGTCCTGATGGGCAAGCGGCATGGTGGGCACAACTTCATGCCCAACCTCTGGGTCTTCCCGGGCGGTCGGATTGACCGGGCCGACTTCCGCGCTCCCGCCGCGACGGACCTTCGCCCCGAGGTCGCGGGCAAGTTCGAAGCCTACATGCCGCTGACCAAGGGGCGCGCCCTGGGCAAGGCGGCCATCCGCGAAACCTGGGAAGAGGCGGGCCTGCTTCTGGGCCGCCCCACGGAGCCGCGTCCGATCGCCGGCCCCTGGCGGGAGTTCCTGGAACAGGGCGTGCAGCCGGACCTTGAGGCCCTGTCGATCATCTACCGGGCGGTGACCCCGCCCAATGTCGGCAAGCGCTTCGACACATGGTTCCTCATGGCGGACGCCGAACGGCTGGTCAGCCTGGAGCGGCAACCGGACTGCGGCGAACTTGAAGAGATCGCCTGGTTCGAGCTGGAGGAAGCCCTGGAGCTTCCCCTGCCCACCGTGACCCGGGCCGTGATCCAGGAAACCCGCGAGCGCCTGGACAACCCGAACCGGCCGATTCCCTACATGCGCTTCCGCATGGGCCCCGCCCGGCCCCGGGAACTCTAGGCACATTGACTTTGCGCCGGGGATTCGTATTTTCCCGCGCTCTTTACGAACCCTGCCGGCGTGCCCGGCCCCGCGAGGACCGACCATGGCGAAGCCCGCCTCCATCAAGATCAAGCTGAACTCGTCGGCCGACACCGGGTTCTACTATGTGACCAAGAAGAACGCGCGGACCATGACCGAAAAGCTGGTCCTGAAGAAGTACGACCCCATTGCGCGCAAGCACGTGGAGTTCCGTGAAGGCAAGATCAAGTAGGCCGCCAAAGGCCTCCGAACATGAAAGCGCCCGGCATTGGCCGGGCGTTTTTCGTTTCCGGGTTGCCTCGCCTCAACTCCGAGGGGTGTGGATCACCACCCGGTTGCGACCGGCGGACTTGGCCTCGTAGAGCGCCTCGTCGGCCCGGCGAAGCAGGGACTCCGGGCGATCCTCAGCGCCGTCGCTGGCGGAGACCCCCACGGAGACCGAGACTGGAATCTCCTGGTCGCCAGAGACGAAGACCTTGCCGGAGATCTCCTCGCGGATACGTTCGGCGACCCGCGCCGCATCGCTCAGGCGCGTGCCAGGCATGACGACCACGAATTCCTCTCCGCCGTAGCGGCAGGGCAGGTCGATGGCGCGGACGCTGGCGGCGAGGCGAACGGCCACCTCCCGCAGAACCTCGTCGCCCAGGACATGACCCCAGGTGTCGTTGACATGCTTGAAGTGATCAATGTCGAGCATCAGGAGGGCGACCGGCTCGATCCCGGGGGCGAGGCGCTCGAACAGGGCGTCCAACTGACCCATCATGTAACGGCGGTTGTTGAGCCCGGTCAGGGGATCGATGACAGCCAGCTCCAGGGACTGGGCCACCGAAACCCTGAGATAGTCGGCATATCGCTTGCGGCGGATCAGGGCCCGAACCCGGACCCGAAGCTCCAGCGGATCGAAGGGCTTTGGCAGCAGATCGTTGACGCCAAGGTCCAAGGCCCTGAGCAGGCGACCGCGGTCGTCGGGATCGACGACGGCGAGGATCGGGGCCTGACGCGAGTGCTCGCCCGACCTCAACCCGGCGACCAGGCGCAGGGCGTCGAAGCTGCGGCTCGCGATATTGATCACCACCAGGTCGACGGGTCCCCGGGCAAAGACAAGGGCCTTCTCAGGATCCGTCTCGATCACCGCCCGGTGCTCGATGGAGAGGTCCTCGGCCAGGGCCTGGGCCTCGGCCCGATCATCATCCACCACGAGGATCCGACCGCCCGAAGCGCCCAGCCGGGCGCTGGGCATGGGCGTGACACCCATCCTGCGGCTGCCTTCCTCGTGCTCACCAAGCTCGTCGATCATGACCTTGAGGCGGGCGAGGCTGCGCAGTCGGGCGAACAGGACCAGGTCATCGATGGGCTTGGACAGGAACTCGTCCGCCCCCGCCTCGAACCCCTCCAGACGCGCCTCACGGCTGTCGAGGGCGGTCAGCAGCACGACGGGAATGCGACGGAGGTTTTCGTCGGCCTTCAGCAACCTGCAGACCTGAAAACCGTCCAGACCCGGCATGATGAGGTCCAGCAGAATGATGTCCGGCGGCTCCCGGGCGGCGATTTCCAGGGCGCTCGCCCCATCCGCCGCAGTGGTCACCTGGTAGTACTCTGCGGTCAGCTTGGCCTCGAGGACCCGACGGCTCCCCTCGGCGTCATCCACGATCAGGATGCGGGCGGTCATGACCTAGTCCAGCAACTGGCGGATCGTCTCCAGGAAGCCCGAGACGGAGATCGGCTTCGAGATATAGGCCTCACAGCCCCCCTGCCGAATCCGCTCCTCGTCGCCCTTCATGGCGAAGGCGGTGACGGCCACGACCGGGATGGAGGACAGTTCATCATCCGCCTTCAGCCACTTTGTGACCTCCAGGCCGGAAATCTCCGGGAGCTGGATGTCCATCAGGATCAGGTCGGGGCGCTGTTCGCGGGCAAGGGACAAGGCCTCCAGGCCCTCGCGGGTCTGGAGCGTCTCATAGCCCTGAGCGTCGAGCAGATCATGAAAGAGCTTCATGTTCAGCTCGTTATCCTCGACGATGAGGACCTTCTTGGCCATTCTTTCACCGTCCTGCACCTGGGTCCCGAGATGAGCCTGGACCACTTTCCAGCCAGACCTATCCCATGGATATCCTTAAGCTTCCGTTATCTGGGCAACATTCATGACCTTCACCTCGCCAGATCACCCGCCTCCGGACCTGAAGGCCCTTGGCGTCAGCGGACAGCGGCCGCTGATCATTGTCGATGTCGATGAGGTCCTGGGCCTCTTCATGGAAGGCTTCGCCCGATACCTGGCGACCCGGGGGTTCGAGATGCGGTTCGACCGGTTCGCCCTTTTCCAGAACATCTACCGACCGGGCGAGGATCGGCACATCGACATCGAAACCGGCCAGGCGCACTTTCAGACCTTCTTCCGGGATGCGGTCGAGGACATGCCGGTCGCCGAGGGCGGCCCTGAGGCCCTGGCCCGCCTGTCCCGGCGCGCGGACATCGTGGTTCTCACAAACGCCCCGGGGCAGGCGCTGGAGGGGCGGGCGCGCTGGCTGAAGAAGCACGGCATGGACTATCCGCTTCTGGTGAACAGCGGGCTGAAGGGGCCGGTGGCTGCGGTCCTGGCCGCCCAGGCGAGCGGTCCGGCCGCCTTCATCGACGACATGATCCCCAACCTGGATTCGGTGGCCGAGCACGCCCCGGAGATCGCCCGCTTCCAGACCGTTGCGGACCGGCGCCTGCGATCCATGGCGCCCAGTCGCCCCGACCTTCACCCCCGCATCGACGGCTGGGAGGCCCTCGAAGCGGCCATCGCCGAAGCCCTGGAGCCCGCCGGCCGATGATCGCCTTCGGGCTGGACCTGGGTGGAACCAAGATCGAGGCGGCGGCCCTGTCGTCCGGAGGCGCCTTTCTGGCCAGGGTTCGCGTCCCGACGCCGGGCGCCTACGAGGCCGGGCTGGAGGCCGCCGCCGAGGTCCTGGCGGAGGCCGAGCGGCAGGCCGGCGCAAAGGCGGCGCGGGTCGGCGTCGGTGGTCCCGGCTCGGTGAACCCGCACACCGGGCGGATGCGCAACGCCAACTCCACCTGGCTGAACGGGCGTCCCTTCCCGGAGGATCTGGCCCGCCGGCTGGCCCGGCCTGTGCGCTACGCCAACGACGCCGACTGCCTGGCGCTCTCAGAGTCCCGGGACGGCGCCGCGGAGGGCCGCGATCCCGTCTTTGCGGTGATCCTGGGAACGGGTTGCGGCGGCGGACTGTCCGTCGGCGGGCGCCTCGTCACCGGCGCCAACGGCATCGCCGGCGAGTGGGGGCACAGCCCCCTGCCCTCGCCCACCCCGGAGGAGACGCCGGGCCCGGCCTGCTGGTGCGGCCGCCGGGGCTGCCTGGAAACCTGGCTTTCCGGACCTGGCCTGGCCCGGGATGATGGGCGCGGGCTTTCGGCGGAGGCCTTGGCAGGGCTCGCAGCGCAGGGCGAGGCGCGGGCGCTCGCCAGCCTGGAGCGACACGCCGGGCGCCTGGCCCGCGGCCTGGCGGCGGTGGTGAACCTTCTGGACCCGGCGGTCCTCGTCCTGGGCGGCGGGGTCGGCCAGATCCCGGGCCTGGCTGAGGGCCTCGCCGACCGGATCCGTCCGCACGTCTTCAGCGACGACTGGCGCTGCGAGGTCGTGCGCCCGCGCTTTGGCGATTCCTCGGGCGTCCGCGGGGCGGCCTGGCTGTGGGACCGGTGAAAGCCCTCTGCAGGGACTGCCTGGCCCCCGGTCCCCCGGCGGCGCGCTGCCCGGCCTGCGGGTCGCCCCGGAGGCTGGCGCACCCTGAGCTCGACACCCTCTCCATCGCCCATATCGACTGCGACGCCTTCTACGCCTCGGTGGAGAAGCGGGACCGGCCTGAACTGAGGGACAGACCGGTGATCGTGGGGGGCGGACGCCGGGGCGTGGTCACGACCTGCTGCTACATCGCCCGGACCTTCGGCGTCCGCTCGGCCATGCCGATGTTCAAGGCCCTCGACGCCTGCCCCCAGGCGGTGGTCCTGCCTCCGGACTTTCCCCGCTACCGGGCCGAGAGCCGCCGCCTGATGGACATGATGCGGGACCTCACCCCCCTGGTGCAGCCCCTCTCCCTGGACGAAGCCTGGCTGGACCTGTCCGGGACCGAGCGTCTGCACCAGGCCCCGCCGGCCCTGACCCTGGCCCGCCTGCAGGCGCGGATCGAGGCGGAGACAGGCCTGACGGTCTCGATCGGCCTCGCCCCCAACAAGTTCCTGGCCAAGATCGCCTCAGACCTGGACAAGCCCCGGGGCTTCTCGGTCATCGGCGCGGCCGAGGCTCAGGACTTCCTGGCCGGCCGGTCGGTCCGCCTGCTGCCCGGCGTGGGACCGGTCATGGCCCGGAACCTCGAGCGGGCGGGCTTCGAGCGGATCGGCCAGATCGCCCGGACTGACCTCAAGGTGCTGGCGACCCGGTTCGGGGATTTCGGCCTGAGGTTGCACGACATGTCGCTGGGAAGGGACGGCCGGCCCGTCAATCCGGGCCAGGCCCGCAAGTCAATCAGCGCCGAGACGACCTTCGAGACCGACCTGAGCGATCCGGCCGAGCTGGACGCTCATCTGGTGCGGCTGGCCGAACGCGTGGCCCGGCAGGCGCGGGCCGCCGACCAGGCCGGTCGGGTGGCGACCCTCAAGCTGAAGACGCCGGACTTCCGCATCCTGACCCGGCGACGGACGCTGGCCGCGCCGACCCAGACCGCCCGGTCCCTGACCCGCGCGGCCCGAGACCTTCTGTCCGCGGAACTGGCGAGCGGTGCAGACAGGGCCTTCCGACTGATCGGTGTCGGTCTGTCGGACCTTTCCGCTCCTGAAGACGGAGGCGGCGACCTGTTTGCCCCCGAGGACCCACGCACCCTCGCCGCCGAACGCGCCGCGGACGCGATCCGGGCCCGATTCGGACCGGGAATCCTGGCGCCCGCCCGGGAGCTTGCGCACCGCAAACCGTCGCGCGAAGGGTCTTGAGGGGGGCGACCGGGCGCGAGGGAAGTGTGGAAAAGTGAGGCGCCAGGCTCCGAGGCGGGTCCTCTCCCCTGCGATGCCTCTTTCATTCCTGAGGGGTTGGCATATCTAATCAGGGTCTGAGGGGCGCCGTCCGGCGGCGCCCGTGGAGACGTATCGGATGGCCGAGCGCAAGCAGGGGGATCAAGGGACGGGCGATCGCTCTGCGGTGATCACCCAGACCAAGACCCGCACCCAGCGGCCCTCGATGTATCGGGTGCTGATCCTGAACGACGACTACACGCCGATGGAGTTCGTGGTCTACGTTCTGGAGCAGTACTTCCACAAGTCGCGGGAGGAAGCGACGCGGATCATGCTGCACGTCCATCAGACGGGCGTCGGGGTCTGCGGCGTCTACACCTACGAAGTCGCGGAAACCAAGGTGGCGCAGGTCATCGACACCGCCCGCCGCCACCAGCACCCTTTGCAGTGCACCATGGAAAAGGACTAGCGACCGTGCCGTCATTCTCGCGCCAGCTCGAAGAGTCCCTGCACAGGGCCGTGGCCATCGCCAACCAGCGTAAGCACGAATATGCGACCCTGGAGCACCTGCTCCTCTCGCTCACTGAAGACGAGGACTCGGTGGGGGTCATGAAGGCCTGCGACGTCGACCTGGACGTGCTCAAGACCACCCTCACCAACTATGTGGACAATGAGCTCAAGTCCCTGGTGGTGGACGATGGCGAGGACGCCAAGCCCACGCCCAGCTTCCAGCGCGTGATCCAGAGGGCCGTGATCCACGTCCAGTCTTCGGGCCGCGAAGAGGTGACCGGGGCCAATGTGCTCGTCGCCATCTTCTCCGAGCGCGAAAGCCACGCCGCCTACTTCCTGCAGGAGCAGGAGATGACGCGGTATGACGCGGTGAACTATATCGCTCACGGGATCGCCAAGAAGGCCGGGGCCAGCGAGGCCAAGCCGGTCAAGGGTTCCGAGGACGAGGAGAAGTCGGCGGTCAAGACCGGCGGCGAGGCCCTCGACGCCTACTGCGTGAACCTCAACGAGAAGGCCAAGCAGGGCAAGGTCGACCCCCTGATCGGCCGCTCCGCCGAGGTCGAGCGCTGCATTCAGATTCTTTGCCGCCGCACCAAGAACAACCCGCTTCTGGTGGGCGACCCCGGCGTCGGCAAGACCGCCATCGCCGAGGGCCTGGCCCGCAAGATCATCAACAAGCAGGTGCCGGAAGTCCTGGCCGGCTCGACCATCTTCTCCCTCGACATGGGCGCCCTGCTGGCGGGCACGCGCTACCGCGGCGACTTCGAGGAGCGGGTGAAGCAGGTGGTCAAGGAACTTGAGAACCACCCCGACGCCATCCTGTTCATCGACGAGATCCACACGGTGATCGGCGCCGGCGCCACCTCGGGCGGCGCGATGGACGCCTCTAACCTGTTGAAGCCCGCCCTGGCCTCGGGCTCCCTGCGCTGCATGGGCTCGACGACCTACAAGGAGTTCCGCCAGCACTTCGAGAAGGACCGCGCCCTGGTGCGCCGGTTCCAGAAGATCGACGTGAACGAGCCGACCATCGAGGACTCGATCAAGATCCTCAAAGGCCTGAAGACCTACTACGAGGAGTTCCACAAGCTGCGCTATACCAACGACGCCCTGAAGGCGGCGGTGGAGCTTTCGGCCCGCTACATCTCGGACCGCAAGCTGCCGGACAAGGCCATCGATATCATCGACGAGGCCGGCGCCAGCCAGATGCTGCTGCCCGAGAGCCGGCGCAAGAAGGTGATCGGCCTCAAGGAGGTCGAGGCCGTGGTGGCGAAGATCGCCCGCATCCCGCCGAAGTCGGTGTCCAAGTCCGACACCGAGGCCCTGCTGCAGCTGGAGACCGACCTCAAGCGGGCGGTCTACGGCCAGGACGACGCCATCGAGCAACTGTCCGCCGCCATGAAGATGGCCCGGGCCGGCCTTCGCGATCCGAGCAAGCCCATCGGCTGTTACCTGTTCTCGGGACCGACCGGCACCGGCAAGACCGAGACGGCGCGCCAGCTGTCCTCCACCCTGGGGATCGAGCTGCTGCGCTTCGACATGAGCGAGTACATGGAGCGGCACACGGTGAGCCGCCTGATCGGCGCGCCTCCCGGCTATGTCGGCTTCGACCAGGGCGGCCTGCTGACCGACGCCGTCGACCAGCATCCGCACTGCGTGGTCCTGCTCGACGAGATCGAGAAGGCCCATCCGGACGTGTTCAACATCCTGCTCCAGGTCATGGACCACGGGGTGCTGACCGACGCCAACGGCAAGAAGGTCGACTTCCGGAACGTGGTCCTCATCATGACCACCAACGCCGGGGCCTCCGACGCCCAGCGCAACGCCATCGGGTTTGGCCGCGGCAAGCAGGCCGATGAGGTGGAGGAGGCCCTGAAGCGTCTCTTCACCCCGGAATTCCGCAACCGCCTCGACGCCATCGTCCAGTTCCGGCCGCTCACGCCGGAGATCATCCGCCAGGTGGTGATCAAGTTCGTCATGCAGCTGGAGGGCCAGCTGGCCGACCGGAACGTGACGATCGAGACCACCGACGAGGCGGCGGACTGGCTGGCCAAGAACGGCTTCGACGAGCTCTACGGCGCCCGCCCGCTGGGCCGGGTCATCCAGGAGCACATCAAGAAGCCGCTCGCCGACGAGATCCTGTTCGGACGCCTCACCCGCGGCGGCCACGTCAAGGTGGTGCTCCGCGACGGCAAGCTGGCCTTCGACATCGAGGGCGACAAGCGCGAGCCCGGCGCCCCGGTCATCGAGTCCCCGAAGACGGGACGCTCCCCGGCGCCGGAACTGGCGGACTGACTGGGCGGGTTGCGGGCGCGAAGGGCCTGCAGCCCCCGACCTGGCTTCGCCCGGAGCTCTCCCGTGGCTAAGCAATGGCTCTGTAATTCCTCCCCCCAGGGGAGGTGACGCGCGCAGCGCGGCGGCGGGGGTCTCCCGAGACGCCGTTGACCCCCTCACCGACCTTCGGTCGGAGCTCCCCCTTGGGGGAGCAATTGGCGCCCTAGAGCGGATTTCATTCAGTCTGCATCGTATCCGCAGCTCTTGAAGTCGTTGGCGCATTCGGTCGGAGTGAAGAGGTCGATGAAGCGTCCGATGGCGTCCCAGAGGGCGCCGACGGTTCGCTCGGCGGCCTTGCGCAGGA
>JADCAS010000006.1 GCA_020401865.1 Phenylobacterium sp.
CCTCTGCAGCGCCGGCTCTGCGGAGATGGGACCAAGTCCGAACCATCCCTCCGCGCCGCTCTCGTGCGTGACCGGGGAAAGGGCGAGATGGCCGACGACCCGGCCCTCGAGCTCGGCCACCAGGGAAAGACTCAGCGCACCAAGGCGCCTCAGGGCGTCGATCAGGTCCTGCTCGTCGCCGGCGGCGAAGGCCATGGGCGCAAAGGCCCGCCGGGTCAGGTCATGGATCGCGGGACGGTCCCGCTCGTCCTCGGGTCGGATCCGGATCGGCAGCGGGGTCATCTCAAGAGCTCCAGGGCGCCGGACTGGGGGAGATGGTGCCGCCTAGGTGACTCGAACACCTGACCTACGCATTACGAATGCGCCGCTCTACCGGCTGAGCTAAGGCGGCCCAAGGGCCTGTCGGGCGCTGGGGCCCGCGGACGGGGCCTACTTAGCGTCTCGCGGCGGTCTCGCCAAGCCGCGACGCGCAGGGGGTGGGGCGACAGGCGGCAGGGCCGGATCGGGGTCCTCGTCCTCCTCCTCGCCCTGAAGGCCCTCGCCGATGGGGAAGGGAATCGGCGCCTCCAGGGCGGTGAAGTCCTGCTCGGCATAGGACATGGGCAGGTCCGGCAGGTCGGAGAGGCCGGGCTCGCGGCGCTCGTGCCGCGGATGGATGAGCTCGCCCGTCTCCGCGAAGCTGACGGCCAGGCGCGCCCAGTCGGCGGGCTGGTAGGAAAAGGCCCGGCCCTCGGGATCCAGGTCCGACCAGTCCGGCTCGCCCGGCGCCGAAATCCCGCGCCCGCGCCAGACCCGGGCCTCGTCCGGTCGGCCGGCGGCGAAGGCGGCGCGGGCCATGAGGCCGGCGATCCGGGCGGTCAGGGGCTCGGCCTCCAGGCCCCGGGCGAGCTCGACCGCCCGGGCGGCGTCGCCGCCGGTCAAGGCGGCCTCGACCGTCAGGATGCGGGACTCCCGGGCGCCGGGGTTGAGGGCGGCGAGGGCCGCCAGCCGGCCGGCCCGCTCGCGCGGGGTCTCCTGGGTCTTCAGGTCGCGAAGGGCCAGCCAGAGGGCCGGGTGGGGCGCTGCCTTCCACGCCGCCTCGATGACCTGGGCGGCGCGACCGGCCTTGCCCTGAGCGGACAAGAGACGCGCGGCCATGACCACGCCGGGGGCGAAGCCGGGCTGCAGGCGGGCGGCCTCCAGGGCGTAGTCGGCGGCGCGGCTGCGGGCCCGGGCGTCGCCCGTCAGGTCGAGCTGGGCGGCGGAGGCGGCGAGCAGGGCGGCGCGGCCGCGCTCGGCCACGTCGGGGCTGACGATGCGCCGGTCCTGGCCGGTCTTGAGGAGGTCGCGGGCGGCCTCCCAGTCGCCGTCCTCCAGCCGGGCCTCGAGGAGGACGCGCCAGGCCCAGCGGGCGGTGCGGGCCAGGGCGAAGGCGGCCTCGGCGTGCTGCAGGGCCGCGGTCCGCTCACCCCGGCTCAGGGCCAGGGTGGTAAGGCCCCGCCGGGCGGCGAGGCGCAGGTCCGGGAAGGCCAGCATGGCGGTCCACGCGGCTTCGGCGGCGACCGGGTCTTCCGCGGCCTCGGCGGCCCGGGCGGCGAGCAGTCGCCCCAGGGCCGGCGCCTCGGAAGAAAGCTCGGCGGCCTTGGCGGCCAAGCGACGGGCCTCGGCGCCATCCCCGGCGGCGACGGCCACGAAGCCGCGGGTCAGAACCTCCAGCTCCTGCCGGCGGCGGGACTCGGCCCGGGCGGCGGCGGCGCGTCGGGGGGCGTCCGCCACCCAGAGGACCAGGCGCCAGGCGGCGAAGGCCAGAAGGGAGACGAGGACGACGAGGACCAGGAGGGCCGTGGCGGTCATGTCCGCCCGCCAGCCCAGCCAGAGGATGCTGGCGCGCCCGGACTCCCCGGCCAGGGACAGAACGACGGCGGCGGTGAAGGCCGCCAGGAGCAGGAAGAGGGCCGAGCGGATCACGGGGCGGCCTCCTCGAGGCGGGCGAGGTCGCGCAGGGCGCGCTCCCCAAGAGCGGCGGCCTGCCGGTCCAGCCGGGCGCGGGCCTGGGCGCGGTCCCACCAGGGCGCCAGGGCGGCCTGGGCGGCGGGGGGCAGGCCCGCGAGGCTGGCCAGCGCCGCCTCCAGGTCGCCCTCGTTCAGCTGGACCTCGGCCCGGGCGAGCCGGGCCTCCGGCGCATCGCCCGACAGCCGCCCCACAGGCCGGACCAGGATCACCCGGGACAGCCCCGCCAGCAGGCGCTCGCCCAGGGGCGCCGTCTCGCTTGGCTGGCGGGCGGCGGCGGCGGCGCGAGCGGCGAAGTCTGGGAACTCCAGGGCCAGGGTCGCCCGGCTGGGGGCGCCCGTGGACGCCATGGCCGCAAAGCCGGAGAGGTCGAGGTCGGCCGGGGCGAGGGCCTCCACCGCCGCCAGCTCCGATGTGAAGGGCCGGGAGGTCTGGGCGGCGGAGAGCAGGGCGGCGGCGGCCAGGGCGGACCGGGCCGAAGCGGCTGTCCGGCTGCGGCCAGCCTCAAGGTCATCGAGACGCGCCTCGAGGCGGGCCAGGTCGGTGGCGGGAACCGCCGGGATCTGGGCGGGCGCCGGGGCGTCCACCGCTACCGGCGCCGGGGCCGGCGACGGAGCCGCGGGGGCCTCTGCGGCCGGCGGCGACGACGGGCCGAAATCGAGGGGCGCCGGCAGGCGGGGTCCGAACCGGATGAAGGCGGCGACGGCAATCGCGACTGCGGCGGCGAAGGCGAGCAACGCCCAGAAAAACCGACCGGCGAGGGTCGGCGAGCGGGACGGCGGCGGCGGGGGCGTTTCGGTCATCGCAGAGAGGCTAGCAGATTTAGCATGTCGGATTCGAGGGGCCTGTCCGGAGCGGCCCTGGCGGGAAGATCCAGGCCCTCGAAGGGGGCCAGGCAGGCGGGGGACAGCCCCAGGACGGCGGGCCGGGAGGCCAGAGGCGCCAGGTGGCCTGCGAGGATCCGGCCGGCCCGGGGCGAATGCGCCAGGACGACCGGAGCGGCCAGGGCCTCTTCCAGCTGGGCGGCGGTCGGCCGGGTCTCCCGGGCGGCGTAGACCGCAACCCGGCGGGCCGGCCGGCCGGAGGCGAGGAGGCGTCCCGCGAGGTCCCCGGCAGGTTCCCGGGCGGCGGCGTGGAGCACCTCGCCCGGCGGGGCGTCCGCCAGGATCCGGCGAGCCAGGGCCTCGACGTCGCCCGCGCCGGGACGGATGTCCGTGAATCCGGCGGACCGCGCTGCGGCGGCGGTGGCCGGACCCACCACATAGACCGGTCCGGACCGGCGCGGGCTGAGCCGGGCGAAGGCGCGCACGCCGTTGGCGGAGGTAAAGGCCAGGGGCCCCTCTCCGCCGAGCGCCCCTGCAGCCTCGGGAAGGTCCACGGTCTCCAGCAAGGGCAGGACGAGGGGCTCAAGTCCCAGCGCCGCAACCCGGGCGGCCGTGCGGGCGGCGCCGGGCTCGGCCCGGGTGATCCAGACGGCGCGGGAAGCATCAGGGCGGGCGGGCGGGCTCATGGTGAGGCCGACAATGCGCCCCTGCGCCGGGGAATCAATCGGCCAGGAGGATGAGGTCGCCGCCTTCGGCCTGGAGGCGTCGCCCCAGATCGAGCCCGAGCAGGGCCGCCGCCGAAGGGCCGGCCGAGGCGGCCATGCGGGCCTCGCCCCGGAACCGGTGCACGCCGTCCGGCGACAGGGCCTCCACGATCAGGGCCAGGTCCTCGCCCTCGGCGAAGGCGTAGGCGCCGATGGCGGTGCGGCAGCTGCCCTCCAGGGCGGCCATGGCGCCGCGCTCGGCGGCGACCGCCAGAGCCGTGGGGGCGTGCCGGAGGGCCGCCAGCCAGGGCACGTCGCGGTCCGACTCGCGGGTCTGGATGGCCAGGGCCCCCTGGCCTGGCGCCGGCGGCGACAGGCGCGGGTCAATGAAGCTGCGCGGTAGGTCGCCAAGGCCCAGCCGGCTCAGCCCCGAGGCCGCCAGCAGGATGGCGTCGGCCTCGCCGGCCCTCAGCTTCTCGAGGCGGGTGTCGACATTGCCGCGCAGCAGGCGCACGTCGAGGTCGGGCCTCAGGTTCAGGCTCTGGGCCTGGCGGCGCAGCGAGGCCGTGCCCAGGCGTGCGCCCCGGGGCAGGTCCTCGAGCCGGTCGGCGGTCAGGCTGAGGAAGGCGTCGCGGGGATCCTCACGCTCGGGGATGGCGGCCAGGACCAGGCCCTCGGGGGCGGCCACCGGCATGTCCTTGAGCGAGTGGATGGCGCAGTCGATCCGGCCGTCGAGCAGGGCCTCCTCGATCTCCTTG
This sequence comes from Phenylobacterium sp., assembly GCA_020401865.1. Classification (GTDB taxonomy): domain Bacteria; phylum Pseudomonadota; class Alphaproteobacteria; order Caulobacterales; family Caulobacteraceae; genus Phenylobacterium. The sequence goes on from JADCAS010000006.1 coordinate 4,276, forward strand.
GTGAACAGCCCCTTGCCGCCGACCTCCAGCAGCCGCCGGTCCTGGATCCGGTCGCCGGAGGTGGTGATGACCACAAGGGGGGCGACACGCTCGGCGTCCTCCGGCGGGGCGCCGAGGGCGGCGGCGATGCGCCTCTGCATCTGCCCCGCCTGGGCGAGGGAGAGCTTGGAGCCGCGGGCCCCGATCCGGACAGGCTGTTGCGCAGGCACGACGGGAGGGCTACCTCGGCTGGGAATTGGTTCCGGACCGGCCCTACAGGAGCCGCGCCGGGGCCGCAACCCGGACCCCCGCCCGCATGAGCGACCTGACCGTCCTTGGCGTCGAGACCAGCTGCGACGAGACCGCCGCCGCGGTGGTGCGCCTGTCGGCGGACGGATCGGTCACCGTCCTGTCATCGGTGGTCGGGCTGCAGACCGAGCGGCATGCCCCCTTCGGCGGCGTGGTCCCTGAGATCGCCGCCCGGGCGCACGTGGAGACCATCGACGCCGTCGTCGCAGAGGCCATGGACCGGGCCGGGACCGGCTGGGACGGCCTGTCGGGCGTTGCGGCCACCGCGGGGCCGGGCCTGATCGGCGGCGTGATGGTCGGCCTCGCCTTCGGCAAGGCGGTCGCCCTGGCCCGAGACCTGCCCCTGGTGGCGGTGAACCATCTGGAGGGGCATGCGGTCTCCGCCCGCCTCACCGCGCGGATCGACTATCCCTTCCTTCTGCTCCTGGTCTCCGGGGGGCACTGCCAGCTCGTGTGGGTCGAAGGGGTCGGCGCCTGCACGCGCCTGGGCTCGACCATCGACGACGCCGCCGGCGAGGCCTTCGACAAGATCGCCAAGTCCCTGGGCCTGCCCTATCCCGGCGGCCCGGCCCTGGAGCGGCTGGCGGCCTCGGGAGATCCCGACGCCTTCGATCTCCCGCGGGCCCTCCTCGGCCGGCCAGGCTGCGACTTTTCCTTCTCGGGGCTGAAGACCGCGGCGGCGCGCCTGGCGGCGACCTGCAGCGAGGCCTCGCTGGCCGACCTCGCCGCCTCGGTGCAGGCGGCCATCGCACGCCAGCTGGCCGAGCGGACGCGCCGGGCCATGACCGCCTGCGCCCAGGACCTGCCCCCCGGCGGTCGGCGCTTCGTGGTCGCCGGCGGGGTGGCGGCCAACGGCGCCGTGCGCGCGGCCCTTCAGGATCTGGCGGCGGAGCTGGGCTGGAGCTCCCACGCCCCGCCCCTGGCCTATTGCACGGACAACGCCGCCATGATCGCCCTGGCCGGCGCCGAGCGGCTGGCCCTGGGCCTGACAGATCCCCTGTCCGCGCCGGCCCGGCCGCGCTGGCCCCTCGACCCGGCGGCGGCGGCCGAGCGTCCCACCCATCTTCCCGGCCGGAAGGGCGCCAAGGCATGAGCGAGACCTTCCGGACCGTCGGCGTGATCGGCGCCGGCGCCTGGGGCACGGCCCTGGCCCTGGTCTGCGCCCGGGCGGGCCTGGACGTCACCCTCTACGCCCGGGAGGCGGAGGTGACGCAGGACGTCAACTCCCTGCACGAGAACCGGACCTTCCTGCCCGGCGTGGCCCTCGACCCCGGGGTTCGCGCCGTCTCCAGCCCCGGGGACCTGGCCGGGCGGGACCTCTACCTGAACGTCACCCCAGCCCAGCACCTGCGCGCCAGCCTGCGCGCCTTCGCCCCCGTCATCACCGCCGGGACGCCCATGGTCCTGTGCGCCAAGGGCATCGAGCAGGGCTCGCTGAAGCTCATGACCGAGGTCCTGGCCGAGACCCTGCCCGACGCCCGGCCCGCCGTCCTGTCAGGCCCCTCCTTCGCCACCGAGGTGGCCCGGGGACTGCCCACCGCCGTGACCCTGGCCTGTCCCGATGAGGTCCTCGGAGCGGCCCTGGCGCGGGCGGTGGCGGGTCCCGCCTTCCGGCCCTACGCCGCCACGGACATGGTGGGCGCCGAGGTCGGGGGGGCGGTCAAGAACGTCCTGGCCATCGCCTGCGGGGTGTCCGAGGGACGGGGCCTGGGGCGGTCGGCGCACGCGGCCCTGATCACCCGGGGCTTCGCCGAGCTGACCCGGATGGCCGTGGCCCTGGGCGGCCGGGCCGAGACGGTCGCCGGCCTGTGCGGCCTGGGGGACCTGGTCCTGACCTGCTCCTCGCCCCAGTCGCGCAACATGAGCGTCGGCCTGGCCCTCGGTCAGGGACGCTCCCTGGAGGACGCCCTCGCCGGAAAGGTCTCGGTGGCCGAAGGCGTCGCCTCCGCCCCCGCCGTCCGCGACCTGGCCGCCCGCATCGGCGTCGAGGCGCCCATCTGCGAGGCCGTCGCCGCCATTCTCGCCGGAGAAGTGGGGGTGGAGGCGGCCATCACCGGCCTCCTCTCCCGCCCCCTGAAGTCCGAACGCTGAACCCTGAAAGGAACCGCGCCCATGGGCCTCTACGTCCTGGTCTGCAATGACAAGCCGAACAGCCTCGAGCTCAGGCTGGCCAACCGCGAGGCCCACCTGGCCTATGCCCGCGGCTTCGCCGGCCGGCTGAAAGTGGCCGGCCCCCTTCTGGACGAGGCGGGGAACATGGCCGGCTCCCTCCTGATCCTGGAGGCCGACAGCCTGGAGGACGCCCGGGCCTTCAACCTCGGCGATCCCTACCAGACGGCCGGTCTGTTCGCCTCGGTCCAGGTGACGGCCTTCAAGGCGACCATCGGCGCCCTCTGATGCATCGTCTGCAGACGGACAATCCGGCCGCCCCGCCCCCTGGGACGCGACTTTGCGCGGTGTCCGAACTGGGCGATCCGGGCGCCCGTGGCTTCCGTTTCCGGGTTGGCGAGGCCCTGTTCGCCGGATTTCTGGTTCGGGAGGGGAGCGAGGTGCGGGGCTGGATCGACTCCTGCCCTCATAACGGCTGGCCTCTGGCGGTGATGGACGACCTCTACCTGACCCGGACCGGCGACCGGATCCTCTGCGCGGCCCACGGCGCCGTCTTCCGCCTGGGGGACGGGGTCTGCACGGCAGGGCCCTGTGCGGGGGAGGCCCTGACGCCCTGGCCGGTCACGGTCCGGGCGGGCTGGGTCGAGACGGCCTGAGGCCTCAGCCCGCCGGCGAGACCTCGGCGGCGAAGGCGGCGACCTCCTTCACCAGGCCTTCGGCCGCCAGCGTCACGAGTTCTCCGCCCTTCTCGGGCGTGGCCTGGGCCGGGTCCGAGCCCATCCGGCCATCCGGATAGCGGGCGCGGAAGTCCGCCGCTTCGCGGATCGGGCCGGTGGGGGCGATCTGCGGGGCATAGTTTGCGCTCTTGATGGCGTCCGGATAGGCCCACTGGGTCACGGCGATCTCGGAGGGCGTGGCGTGGCTGCCGTGCCCGGTGGGAAACTGGCGGCTGGCCAGGGCGTTGACCCCGGGAAGGTCCCACCAGTTCCTGAGCTTCAGGGAGAAACCCCGCGCCCGGCCCGCAAAGCTGGCCTCGGCATAGAGCTCGGAGAAGGCCGCCTCGATCGTGGCGACATTCCCGCCGTGGCCGTTCAGGAAGTAGATGCGCGTAAAGCCATGGGCGGCGAGGCTGCGGCACCAGTCGCCGATGGCGGCGATGAAGGTGCTGGGCCGCAGGGAGATGGTGCCGGGGAAGCCGAGATGGTGCTGGGCCATGCCGATGTTGAAGGTGGGCGCGACCAGGAGGTCGGCCCCCTTCTGGGCCTCATGGGCGATGATCTCCGGGCAGAGCCAGTCCGTACCGAGGAGACCGGTGGGGCCGTGCTGCTCGTTGGAGCCGATCGGCACGACGATCGCACTGGAACGCTTCAGCTGGGCCTCGATCTCGGGCCAGGTGGACAGGTGCAGCAGCAAGGAGATCTCCTGAGGGACGAGGGATAAGGCTAGCGGCCGGTGGACTTGAGGCTGAGCTTGTTCTCGGCGCCTGCGGCAAGCCGACGGATGTTTTCCCGGTGCTTGATGACGATAATGGACGCCAGAAGCGCGACGAAGACCTTGAAATAGATCGTCGTCCCAAACACCGGTAGGAATGAGATGACCACGAAGAACAGCGTCGCGCAGATGGTACCAAGGGACACGTAGCGGGTCAGCGCGATGACGGCGACGAAGACCCCCAGCGAGGTCAGCGCCATCACCCAATTGAACACGAACATCACCGCCGCCGCCGTCAGCGCGCCCTTCCCGCCCCTGAATCCGAAATAGATCGGCCAGTTATGACCAAGAACGGCGCCGGCCCCGGCGGCGAGGAGCGTGACGCTCTCCCGGGTCCCCTGCGCCTCAACATAGACCCCGAATTGCAGACCGATCAGACAGGCAAGCACCCCTTTAACGATATCGCCGGCAAGCACCATCGCCGCGGCTGGTTTGCCGAGCACGCGCAGGGTGTTCGTTAGTCCGGCGCTATTGCTTCCGCGGCGGGTGATGTCCGTGCCGAAGAGCCGGCCGACGAGGATCGCGGTGTTGAGACTACCTAGGAGGTAGCCTGCGCCAAGCGCCGCGAAGACCTTCAGGATTTCCATGATCGATGCTTTTCCACAAAGCGAGCCCGTTGGGTTTGCGCCGGCGGCCGCACGGCGCGTTGTGGGCGCGCCCGACACGAACTGTCACTCGCTGGTCAAGTGTCGGGGAAGTTCCCCGCTGCAGTCAAGTTAGTGGCCGGGCCCAAAAACCGCCGCTCTCCGCTTCCCCCCGTCGCGCCGCCGCACTAGTAGCTTCCTGGCGATGACCGCGAGGGAGGCATGGCGTGAGCGAAGGTGAAGTGTTCCCGGTTCCCGAGGCCTGGGCGAAGAAGGCCCGGATGACGGCGGAGGGTTACGCCGCCGCCTTGGCGCGGGTGGAGACCGACCCGGACGGCTACTGGATGGAACTGGCCGGCCGCCTCGACTGGATCCGCAAGCCCACCCGGACCAAGGCGGTTTCCTTCAACCGCGAGGACTTCCACGTCCGCTGGTACGAGGACGGGGTGCTCAACGTCTCGGTCAACTGCCTGGACCGGCACATCCCGACCCGGGGCGACCAGACGGCGATCATCTGGGAGCCGGATGATGGTGTGGACGGGACCACGCTCACCTATCGCCAGCTTCTGTCCGAAGTCTGCCGGATGGCCAACGTCCTGAAGGCGAAGGGCGTGAAGAAGGGCGACCGGGTCACCATCTACCTGCCGATGATTCCCCAGGCCGCCGTGGCCATGCTCGCCTGCGCCCGGATCGGCGCGGTGCATTCGGTGATCTTCGGCGGCTTTTCGCCCGACAGCATCGCCGGGCGGATCCAGGACTGCGACAGCCGCATCGTCATCACCGCCGACGAGGGGCTTCGCGGCGGCAAGGTCATTCCTCTGAAGCTCAACGTCGACGAGGCCCTGAAGGACTGCCCGCAGGTCGCCGACGTGATCGTGGTCCGGCGCACCCGGGCCGACGTGCCGATGACCGTTGGCCGGGATGTCTTCTATTCCGACATCAAGGGAACGGTGTCCGACCAGTGCGACCCCGAGCCCATGAACGCCGAGGACCCGCTCTTCATCCTCTACACCTCCGGCTCGACGGGAAAGCCCAAGGGCGTCCTGCACACCACCGGCGGCTACCTGGTCTGGGCCTCGCACACCCATGAGCTGGTCTTCGACTACCGGCCCGGCGAGGTCTTCTGGTGCACCGCCGACGTCGGCTGGGTCACCGGCCACTCCTATGTCGTCTACGGGCCGCTGGCGAACGGGGCGACCAGCCTGATCTTCGAGGGCGTGCCGAGCTGGCCGGACAACTCCCGCTTCTGGCGGGTGGTGGACAAGCACAAGGTCGAGATCTTCTACACCGCCCCGACGGCCATCCGCGCCCTGATGCGCGACGGCGAAGGGCCGGTGAAGGCGACCTCCCGGGCCTCCCTCCGGCTGATCGGCACGGTGGGCGAGCCGATCAACCCCGAGGCCTGGCTCTGGTACCACCGGGTGGTGGGGGACGGTCGCTGCCCCATCGTCGACACCTATTGGCAGACCGAGACCGGCGCCTGCCTGGCCTCGCCCCTGCCGGGCGCCACCGACCTGAAGCCCGGATCCTGCGCCCGCCCCCTGCCCGGCGTGAAGTTCCAGATCGTCGACGCCGAGGGCCAGGTCCTGGGCGGCGCGGTCAGCGGCAACCTCTGCATCACCGACTCCTGGCCCGGCCAGATGCGGACGGTCTATGGCGACCACCAGAGGTTCATCGACACCTACTTCTCGACCTACCCGGGCAAGTACTTCACCGGCGACGGCTGCCGGCGGGACGAGGACGGCTACTACTGGATCACCGGACGGGTGGATGACGTGCTGAACGTCTCGGGCCACCGGCTCGGAACAGCGGAGATCGAGAGCGCCCTGGTCGCCCACCCCGACGTGGCCGAGGCCGCCGTGGTCGGCTATCCGCACGACGTGAAGGGCCAGGGGGTCTACTGCTTCGTGACCCTCAACGCCGACGTCACGCCCACCGACGTCCTGCAGGCCGACCTCAAAGGCTGGGTCCGGCGGGAGATCGGGGCCTTTGCGGCGCCCGACATCGTCCAGTTCGCCCCCGGCCTTCCCAAGACGCGCTCGGGCAAGATCATGCGCCGAATCCTGCGCAAGATCGCCGAGAACGACCTGTCGAACCTGGGCGACACCACCACTCTCGCCGACCCGGCGGTGGTGGACGACCTCGTGAAGAACCGGCAGGCCTGAAGCCGGCTTGGACGTCGCTCTTCCAGAAGCGCTCCGGGCCGCCATCGACCGGCGCCTGGAGGGGCAGGGGCGGGCCGGACTGGCCCAGCGGGCCCTGGCCCTGTCCGAAGGCTATCGCCGGGGCCGGGCCTCCTCGGCGCTGGTGAAGGGCGAGGCCGACGCCCTTGCCTACGCCCTGACCCGGACCCCCGCCACCTACGCCGCTGCGCGCCGGGCCCTGGAAGAGGTCCTCGCGCTGAGGCCCGCCTTCGCGCCGACGCGCCTGCTGGACGCCGGAGCCGGACCGGGCGGCGGCGGCTGGGCGGCTCTTGACGCCCTGCCCGGGCTCACGGCGGTGACCCGGCTGGACCACAGCGCGGCCTTCCTGGACCTGGCGGAGGACCTGGCGGCGGCCGGCCCGGCGGCCCTCACGACGGCGACGCGCCTGAGGGCCGACCTCACCGATCCCGCCCTCGTGCTTCCGGACGCCGACCTGATCCTGGCGGCCTACGCCCTGACCGAAGTCCCGGCGGCGACCCTTCCGGGCGTGATCGACAAGCTCTGGTCGGCGACCCGGGGGGTCCTTCTGATCGTCGAACCCGGCTCGCCCGAGGGCTGGCGGCGGGGGCTGGAGATCCGCACCGCCCTGATCGCGGCGGGAGCGCGATTGGTGGGCCCCTGTCCGCACACAGCCGCCTGCGCCCTCCGTTCGCCGGACTGGTGCCATTTCGCCCAGAGGCTGCCCCGGGGCCGCGAGCACCGGCTGGCCAAGGGTGGCGCGGCGCCCTTCGAGGACGAGAAGTTCTTCTGGCTGGCCTTCGAGCGCCCCGTCGCCCGTGCGCCCGACCGCCCCGCCGGCCGAATCATCGCACCGCCCAGGCCAGGCAAGCCCGGCCTGCGGCTCCGCCTGTGCCAACCGGACGGTCGGGTGGAGGACGCCGAGATCCTGCGCCGGAACAGGGCCGTTTACGCTCGAGCCCGAAGGTTGGGCTGGGGTGAGACCTTTGACCCGGAAGCGCCTCAGTAGGGCGGGGGCTGGGTCGTCGCGGCGTCGGCGCCCTGGATGAGATCTCCCACAGCGTCCTGACCCGCCGGCGTCCTGGCGGTGGGGGCGGGGGACTGGGACTCCGGCGGAGGCTTGGGCGCTTCCTCGGGCTTGGCGGGCTCGGGTTCAGGTTCCGGCTCGGGAGGCGGCGGCGGGTCGGTGGTCAGGGGCGTCACCTCGGGAGCGGCCACTGCGGGCGTCTCAGGGGGGGTGGCGGAGGTCGCTTCCCCGGGCAGGTAGGCGACATCGCGCGCGCCCAGAATCCCGGAGACGAATCCGGCGAGGGCCATCAGGGCGATCGCGATGACGGCGATCTTCCTGAGATTGCGGGGCATGGACCACATTCGCGCATTCCTAGAGCCTCCTCCGCCCGGAGGAAACCTTCTGGAGGGAAAAACAAGGACCGGCTCGAAAGGTTTACGGGGTCAGGGAGCCAAGCCGGAAGCGGAGACCGGCGAAGTAAACGCCTCTTAACCCTCTTGTCGCCACACTGTCGGCGGACCAGCGGAAAGGCGGACCGAAATGGCGCGCGTGGCGCGGAAACGAGGTTTCGACAGGGGGGTGGAGATCGCCGGCGCGGTCTGGACCCATCCGGTCGCGGCGCGCGCCCGGGGCGCCCTCGTGGCGGCCGCCGGGGTCGGCCTCGCCGCCGCCCTGGTGACCTGGAACGTCACCGACGCCAGCCTCAACGCCTCCTCCGCAGCGGCCCCCGGCAACGCCCTGGGCGCAACCGGGGCGACCCTGGCCGACGCCCTGCTCCAAACCCTGGGCCTGGCGGGGGGGTTGGCCGCCTTGCTGCTTCTGGTCCTCGGCCTCTCCCGGCTGACGGGGCCACAGCCCGACGCCGGGCGCGGGTCCCTGCGCCTGCGCGCCCTCTGCGGCGGCCTCGCCCTGGTGGGCCTGGCGGCCCTTCTGGCCTGGGCGCCCACACCGGTGACCTGGCCCCTGGCTCGCGGCCTTGGGGGTCTGACCGGAGACAGCCTCTTGGCGTTCGGCGCCGGCGCGCTCTCGGAGTTCAACGTGCCCTTCGGCCGGGAGATCACTGCGGTCCTGCTGGGCGGCTTCGGGGCCTGGGGTTTCATCTACGCCCTGGCGCTTCCGCGGATGGACCTGGCGGCGACGGCGGGAGCCCTGGGCGCATGGCTGCGCAACCGCAGTCTCGCCTCGGCGGTCCGCTCGCCCTTTCAGGCGGAGGGGGAAACCGTCTCCGCCGCCGGATCGGGCCGGACGCGGCGGGCCAGATCGACGGCGGATCCGGTCCCGGCGCCTGTGGGGACGCCCGCGCCGGAGTCCCTGGCCCCAGGCGCGGACGACGTCGCGGCGCCGGCGATCCGGCCGCCGAAAGCGGCCCGCGAGTCCGGGCGGGAAACCCGGGAGGCGCAGGGTGTTCTCGACTTCGCCCGGGGGGAGGGGTTCTGTCTGCCCGAGCTTTCCATGCTGGCGCGATCAGGGCCCCGGGCCGCTCAGTTCGATGAAACCGCCCTGCGCCAGAACGCCCAGCTCCTGGAGGGCGTGCTGGCGGAATTCGGGGTCCGTGGGCAGATCGACCAGATCCGTCCGGGCCCGGTGGTCACCCTCTACGAGCTGGTCCCGGCGCCTGGAGTGAAATCCGCGCGGGTGGTGGCCCTGGCCGACGACATCGCCCGTTCGATGTCCGTCGCGGCCTGCCGGGTGGCGGTGGTGCCGGGCCGGAACGCCATCGGGATCGAACTGCCCAACGCCCGCCGAGAGACAGTCTACCTGCGCGACCTCCTGTCCAGCCCGGAGTATGAGAAGACCGGGCACGCCCTGCCCATGGCCCTGGGCGAAAACATCGGCGGCGAGCCCTACATCGCCGACCTGGCCCGAATGCCCCACCTGCTGATCGCCGGCACCACCGGCTCGGGCAAGTCGGTGGGGGTCAACGCCATGATCCTGTCGATCCTCTATCGCCTGCCGCCCGAGGCCTGCCGGTTCATCATGATCGACCCGAAGATGCTGGAGCTCAGCGTCTACGACGGCATCCCCCACCTTCTGGCCCCGGTGGTCACCGACCCGAAGAAGGCCATCGTCGCCCTGAAGTGGACGGTCCGGGAGATGGAGGACCGCTACCGTCTGATGTCCAAGATCGGCGTGCGGAACGTGGCCTCCTACAACGAACGCGCCCAGGAGGCGGCGGCGAAGGGCGAGCACTTCGAGCGGACTGTCCAGACCGGCTTCGACGAACAGGGCCGGCCGGTCTACGAGAGCGAACGGGTCGACCCCCGGCCCATGCCCTACCTGGTCGTCGTCATCGACGAGGTCGCCGACCTGATGATGGTGGCGGGCAAGGATGTGGAAGGCGCGGTCCAGCGCCTGGCGCAGATGGCCCGGGCCGCCGGCATCCACCTGGTCATGGCGACGCAGAGGCCCTCCGTGGACGTCATCACCGGCACCATCAAGGCCAACTTCCCGACCCGGATCTCCTTCCAGGTCACCTCGCGGATCGACTCCCGGACCATCCTGGGAGAGCAGGGGGCCGAGCAGCTGCTGGGCCAGGGCGACATGCTCTACATGGCCGGCGGCGGTCGCATCACCCGCCTGCACGGCCCCTTCGTCTCCGACGGCGAGGTGGAGGCGGTGGCGCGGTTCCTGCGCGAGCAGGGCCAGCCCCAGTACCTGGAGGAGGTCACCGCCGGGGGCGATGATGAGGACGGCGAGGGCGACTTCGGCGGCGGCGAGGGCGGGTCGGGCGACGACCTGTATGACCGGGCGGTGGCCGTTGTCACCCGGGACGGGAAGGCCTCGACCTCCTATGTCCAGCGGCGGCTGCAGATCGGCTACAACCGCGCCGCCTCCCTGATCGAGCGCATGGAGAAGGAAGGCGTGGTCAGCCCGGCCAACCATTCGGGAAAGCGCGAGATCCTGGCGCCCCCTCCCCCCTGAACCGTCGCCGATTTCCCCTGCGCCCTACCGGCGCCGCATTGGCCGGGCATTGACCGCCGCGTCCGCCGGGACCATGTCGGCGCACGGAGGGTCTTCATGCCGACACGCCGCACCGCCCTGGCCGGCCTCGCCGCCACCGCCGCCCTTCCCGCCACGGCGGCGAGCCCGGCCCTCGGCGACGCCGAGCGGGCCCTGGCCGCCCGCGCAGCCGCCTGGCTGGAGACCCTTGGCGAGGCCCGGGGCGACTTCGTCCAGACGGATTCCCGGGGGCGGGTCAGCCGGGGCGAAGTCTTTCTGCGCAGACCCGGCCGGGCGCGGTTCGCCTACGCCCCCCCGTCATCCCTGCTGGTGGTGGCGGACGGCGCCAATGTCTCCGTGGCCGACCCGCGCCTGAAGACCTTCGAACGCTACCCGCTCGCCGCCACCCCCCTCTCCCTCTTCCTCTCCCGCCGGATCCGGCTGGACGGAGACGCCCGGGTGACGGCCGTCAGACGGACGGCCTCCGGGTTCGAGGTCACCGCCCGCGATGTCCGCAGGGCCAACGAGGGCCAGATCGCCCTGGCCTTCTCGGAGTCCCCCCTCACCCTCGCCGGGTGGACCATCACGGACGCCCAGGGGCGGAGCACCCGGGTGCAGCTCGAGGGCCTCCGCGCCGTCAGCGGCCTGCCTTCCAGCCTGTTCGTCCTTGAGGACCCCCGGCCGCGGGCGCCGGGACGGGGCAAACTGTAGCAAGAGCGTCACGATGAGCCGAAAAGTCGATCTCGTCTTGACAAAGCTCTTGGGCGTTGCATTCATGCCACTCATAGGTCCGGCTGCGCCGGGCCTGCCGTCGCCGGACCACATCCCCTTCCGACGACAGCGTGAGAGAGGTAACTACGCCCGGACGGCTCGCGCCTCCGGGCGTTTTTTTGCGGGCCCACCCGGGGAGCTCCCATGCGCCTGAGACTGGCCACCTGGAACATCAACTCCGTGCGCCTGAGGGCCGAACAGGTGGCGCGCTTCCTCGCCGAGCAGTCCCCGGACGTCCTCTGCCTCCAGGAGATCAAGTGCCGGGACGGCGAGTTCCCCAAGGCGGCCTTCGAGGCCGCGGGCTACCCGCACATGCGCATCGCCGGGCAGAAGGGATCGCACGGGGTGGCCATCCTCTCCCGCCTTCCCCTGGAGGATGCGCCGGACCTGGACCTCTGCCGGGAGGGGCACGCCCGGTCCGTGGGCGCGCGGGTCCTGGGCGTTGAGGTGCAGAACTTCTACATCCCGGCGGGAGGCGACATCCCGGACCCGGAGGCGAACCCCAAATTCGCCCACAAACTCGACTTCCTCGCCCGCCTGACCGCCGAAGCCCGGCGGCGGGACCCGGCGGCTCCCCTGGTCATCACAGGCGACCTCAATGTTGCGCCGGGCGAGTTCGACGTCTGGAGTCACCGCCAGATGCTCCGGGTGGTCAGCCACACGCCGGTGGAGATCGAGGCCATGGCCGCCCTTCGCGAGGCCGGAGATTTCACCGACCTGGTGCGGGCCGCGACGCCCGAGCCGCAGAAGCTCTTCTCCTGGTGGAGCTATCGCGCCGCCGACTTCCGGGCGTCGAACCGGGGCCTGCGGCTGGACCATATCTGGATCTCGCCGGGCCTGAAGCCGGCCGCCCTGTCCGGCGGGGCCCAGGCCCGGGTGCACGACGACGTGCGCGCCTGGGAGCGGCCCAGCGACCACGCCCCGGTCAGCGCCGACTTCCGGCTCTAGGTCAGGGCGCCAGACGGTAGCCGCCGCCCTCAGTGAGGATCAGCCGGCCGCTGGCCGAACCGTTCTCGATCTTTTGGCGGAGGCGGTAGACGTGGGTCTCCAGGGTGTGGGTGGTCACCCCGGCGTTGTAGCCCCAGACCTCGGCCAGCAACTCTTCCCGGGGCACCGGCTTGTCCCCGGCCCGGTAGAGATACTTCAGGATGTTGGTTTCCTTCTCCGTCAGCCGGATCTTCCGGCCTGAGGCGTCCACCAGCACCTTGGCCGCCGGCCGGAATTCGAAGGGGCCGAGGCGGAAGACGGCGCCCTCGGAATGCTCATGGCTGCGCAACTGGGCGCGGATCCGGGCCTGGAGGACCGCCAGCTTGAAGGGCTTGGTGACATAGTCGTTGGCGCCTGCGTCCAGCCCACCCACCATTTCGGTCTCGGTATCTGCGGCGGTGAGCATGATCACGGGGCAGGCGACCTGCCTGGCGCGCAGCTCGCGGCAGACCTCCCGACCGTTGGTGTCGGGCAGGTCGACGTCCAGGAGGATCAGGTCGGGGCGCGATTCGAGCGCTGCGCGGACGCCGGCGGCGCCGTCGGCAGCCTGATGCACCGTGAACTCGCCCCCGGACGCCAGAAGGTCGGCGAGTTCGGTGCGCAGGTCGTCGTTGTCGTCGACAATGAGGAGGGTCTTGGGTTGAGCCATGGGGCGGAACATGCACCCTGAGGGCGGGGCCCGCCAAGGGCCCAGATGGCGGAGGCGCGCGTTAGAACCATGATCTTCACGGCGACATCGGACGGTTACCTCGACATCGACGGCCGGCGGGTGCGTTGCGCCCTGGGCCGGTCGGGGGTCCGGCCAGCGGCGGACAAGCGGGAGGGAGACGGCGCCTCCCCCCTCGGCGTCTGGCCGATCCGCCGGGTCCTCTACCGGCCCGACCGGGAGCCGGCGCCCGAAACCGGCCTGCCGGTCGCCCCCCTGGCGCCGGAGGACGGCTGGTGCGACGCCCCCGGGGATCCGGCCTACAACCGTCCGGTCCGACTGCCCTACCCGGCCAGCGCCGAACAGCTCTGGCGCCAGGACAGGGTCTACGATCTGATCGTCATCCTCGGCCACAACGACGACCCGCCAGTCAGCCCCATGGGATCGGCCATCTTCCTGCACCTCATCCAGCCGGACGGGTCGCCCACCGCCGGATGCGTCGCCATCCACAGGCAGGACATGCTGGACCTCCTGGGCCGCGCGCGGCCGGGCGACGCCCTGGCCATCCTGCCGGCCGAGCCGCTTTAGACCGCCGGAGCGCCGCGGTCGCCGAACAGGGCCGATCCGACCCGCACGCTGGTGGCGCCAAAGGCGATGGCGGTCTCGAAGTCGCCGCTCATGCCCATGGACAACCTGTCCAGCCCGTTCCGGGCGGCGATCTTCGCCAGCAGGGCGAAGTGGGGACCGGGCGGCTCGTCGGCCGGGGGAATGCACATCAGCCCCTCGACCGGCAGGCCAAGCCGGCCACGGACCTGGTCCAGGAAGGCGTCCGCCTCCAGGGGGGCGACGCCCGCCTTCTGAGGCTCCTCGCCCGTATTCACCTGCACGTAGAGCCGGGGCAGGCGGCCGGCCAGGTCGGCCGCCGCCCGGAGGGCCTGGGCCAGCTTGTCGCGGTCCAGGGTCTCGATCACGTCGAAGAGCGCGACGGCCTCCCGGGTCTTGTTGGTCTGCAGGGGGCCGATCAGACGCAGCTCCAGGCCCTGCCGGCGGCCGGTCCAGCGGCCCGCCGCCTCCTGGACGCGGTTCTCGCCGAATACCTTCTGTCCGGCGGCGAGGACCGGTTCGATCGCCTCCCAGGGCTGCTGCTTGGAGACCGCCGTCAGACTGACGTCCGAGGGGTCGCGACCCGCGGCCTGCGCGGCGGCGGCGATTCGGGCTAGGATAGCGTCGAGTGCGGGGGAGGCGGACATTTCCGGTTTCTGGACGGTCAGGCGGACTGCGGCCTTCCTAGGTCGCCGGCGGTCCCAGGGGAAGAGGCCGCCGCCGCCCCTGCTGGTCTTCACCGATCCGGACCGGACCGCCGATCCGGTGGCCCTCGCCCGCAGCCTGCCCCGGGGCGCCGGCCTGGTCTACCGGGCCTTCGGGGCGCCCGACCGGCTGGAAACCGCCCGGGCCCTGGCGATCGTCGCGAGGCGGCGCGGCCTGGTCCTCCTGGTGGGCGCGGACGCCGAGCTTGCCGCGCGCGCGGGCGCCTCGGGCGTTCACCTTCCCGAACGGCTGGCCGGCCGCGCCTTGCGACTGCGGCGGCCAGGCTGGATCATCACTGCGGCGGCGCACTCGCCGCGGGCGGCGCGACGTCCCGGAATTGACGCCTTCGTCCTTTCGGCCGTGTTCCCGTCGGCTTCACCGTCTGCGGGTCCGCCCCTCGGCGCCCTGCGCTTCGCCCAGAGGGTGAGGACGGCCTCAGCGCCGGCCTACGCCCTGGGCGGCGTCAATGATGCGACGGCTGGACGGCTTCGGATGACCGGCGCGGCGGGGCTTGCAGGCGTGGGTTTCAGCCAGACGGCGCCCGCCGCAGGCTGGACCGGCGACCTCAGAACTTGAAGGCGGTCTCGAGCCGGACCCGGGGCGCAGGCTGCTGAGGCGCGACCTTGCGCCAGGCTTCAGGTTGACCGACCTGGTCGCCCATGGAGACCGCGCCCCCGATGCTGAGCCGGGGCGACACCCGGTAGTAGGCGCCGGCCTTCACATCGGTCCAGTCCGGCTCGCGGGTCTGGGGCGCCTGGACATTGAACGTCATGCCCCAGCGCCCCTTGCGGGCGTCCCAGGTCAGGGAGGTTCCCCCGGCGGGGTTGGCGGTTTGGTCGACACGGACGGTGAAATCTGCGGGCTTTCGCGCCGGATCCGCATGCGCCGCCGTTCCCGCGCCCACAAGGAGGGCGCCGGCCAGGAGGGCGACAAGACGCCCGGATGTCAAACCCGGAAGGGACACGCGAGAACTCACCACCAGACAGACCGGATGTATTCCAGTCAATTGAGCCCAAAATAGGCCCTTCTGTCCATTAGGGGTCGCCCGGCCCGCCGGTCAACCTGATCGCCCCCCGGCGCCCGGGAATCCGACCGGGCCTGTGGCGGCGGCGCCACGTGATTCCTGTTTGGCCCGCGTCCGGGCATTGATATAGAGGGCGCGGCGCGGGGTGGCGCCGGTTTGCGCCGCGGGGCGCAGGCCCTGAAGTGTGGAGCGGTGCGGATGCCGTCTGAAACCGGAGTCCTGAAGAAGAGCCTGATGGCGGGTCTGGCGATTATCGCCGCGGCCTCGCTCGGCGCGTGTGCGTCGAATCGCGAGCCCAGGACCTTCGAGGGCAGGGAGCCCGCCGGCTTCAACCCGCTGGGCGTCTTCGACGGCGGCTCCCGGCCGCAGGGCGACCGGCCCGCGATTTCGGTGAACGGCTATCTGTGGCGGGCGGCTCTGGACACCCTGTCCTTCATGCCCCTGGCTTCGGCGGATCCCTACGGCGGGGTCATCATTACCGATTGGTACGTCAATCCCGAGAAGCCGGACGAGCGCTTCAAGGCGACCGTCTATATCCTCGACAGCCGCCTTCGGGCGGATGGGCTGAACGTCGCCCTGTTCCGGCAGGTGCGCGATCCTTCCGGCGCCTGGTCAGACGCCCAGGTGAACGCCCAGACCGAGATCGATCTCGAGAACGCCATCCTGACGCGGGCGCGCCAGGTCCGACTTTCCGACGTCCCCGGCTGAACCCCGGGGGCGCAGCCCGACCCTCCAGGATCCGCCCCCGGCCCTGACGGACCGGACTGCGCCCAGGGGGCCGGTCCGACCCTTCTTCTGTGACCCGATCCGACGGTGTGCCCGCCATGGCCAGATACAATCCGAAAGAAACCGAGCCGAAGTGGCGCCGCGCCTGGGAGGCGGCGGACGCCTTCCGCGCCGGGCCTCCCGACCCGTCCCGGCCGAAGTACTATGTGCTCGAGATGTTCCCCTATCCCTCGGGCCGGCTGCACATGGGCCATGTGCGCAACTACGCCCTCGGCGATGTCATCGCCCGCTATAAGCGCGCCCGGGGCTTCAATGTCCTGCACCCCATGGGCTGGGACGCCTTCGGACTGCCGGCGGAAAACGCGGCTATGGAGCGGGGGGTCGATCCCAAGGCCTGGACCTACGACAACATCGCCCGGATGCGCAGCGAGCTGAAAGAGCTGGGCCTGTCCATCGACTGGTCCCGGGAATTCGCGACCTGCGACGTGGAGTACTACGGCCGGCAGCAGGCCTGGTTCCTGGACCTGTTCGAGAAGGGTCTGGTCTATCGCAAGGAGGGCCAGGTCAACTGGGATCCGGTGGACCAGACGGTCCTGGCCAACGAGCAGGTCATTGACGGCCGGGGCTGGCGATCCGGCGCGGTCGTCGAGAAGCGGCGGTTGAGCCAGTGGTTCCTGCGGATCACCGACTATGCCGACGCCCTGACGGACGACCTCAAGGGCCTGGAGCGCTGGCCCGAGAAGGTCCGGACCATGCAGGAGAACTGGATCGGCCGCTCCCGGGGGGCCCGCTTCGCCTTCCACTTCACTGATCCTGCGCGACCGGACGGGTTGGAGGTCTACACGACCCGACCCGACACCCTGTTCGGAGCCGCCTTCGTGGGCGTGGCCGCCGACCATCCCCTGGCGGCGGACGTCGCGGCGCGCAACCCGGCCGCCGCGACCTTCGTCGACGCCTGCCGGCGCGGCGCGGTCTCCGAGGCCGAGATCGAAACCGCCGAGAAGCTCGGTTTCGACACCGGGCTGAGAGTCCGCCATCCCTTCGACCCCTCGGTACAGCTGCCGGTCTGGATCGCCAACTTCATCCTCATGGACTACGGCGCGGGCGCCATCTTCGGCTGCCCGGCCCATGACCAGCGCGACCTGGAGTTCGCCCGCAGGTATGACCTGCCGGTCAGACCGGTCGTCCTGCCTCCGGGGGCGGACCCGGCGACCTTCGAGGTGGGCGACGAAGCCTGGACCGGGAGCGGGGTCCTGTTCAACTCGGGCTTCCTCGATGGCCTGGACATCGAATCCGCCAAGGCTGCGGCCATCGCCCGGCTGGAGGCGGAGGGCGCCGGCCAGGGCGCCACCGTCTTCCGCCTGAGGGACTGGGGAGTCTCGCGCCAGCGGGCCTGGGGCTGCCCGATCCCGATCATCCACTGTCCCGCCTGCGGGGTCGTGCCAGTCCCCAGGGACGCCCTGCCGGTGGCTCATCCGGCGGACATCGTGTTTGGAAAGGCGGGCAACGCCCTGGACCGGCACCCGACCTGGAAGCATACATCCTGCCCCAGGTGCGGCGGTGCGGCGGCGCGGGAGACCGACACCCTCGACACCTTCGTGGACTCCTCCTGGTACTTCGCCCGCTTCACGGACGTCGAGGCGGCCGAGCCGATCCAGCGGCAGGCGGCCGATTACTGGCTGCCCGTGGACCAGTACATCGGCGGGATCGAGCACGCCGTCCTTCACCTGCTCTACGCGCGCTTCGTCACCAAGGCCCTGGCGGACGCCGGTCAGCTCTCGGTCCGCGAGCCCTTCGCGGGCCTGTTTACCCAAGGCATGGTCACCCACGAAACCTACCGCCGCCAGAGCGGGGACTGGGTGGAGCCCGGCGAGGTGGTGATCGAGACTAAAGGACGGAGCCGGCGCGCGCGTCTGGCGGCCAGCGGCGAGCCGGTGGTGATCGGCGACCCTGAGAAGATGTCCAAGTCCAAGAAGAACACCGTTCCCCCCGGTGAGATCTTCGAGGTCTACGGGGTCGACGCCGCGCGGCTGTTCGTCTTGTCCGACTCGCCCCCGGAACGGGACGCCCAATGGTCCAACGCCGGGGTCGAAGGCGCCTGGCGGTTCGTCAACCGGGTCTGGGGCGAATTCGACAGCCAGCCGGCCGGCCCGCACGCGGCCGATCCGACCCACCCCGGGGCAGAGGCTCTGCGCCGGGCGACCCATCGCCTGACCCGGGCCGTGACCGAGGCCATCGAGACCTTCCGGTTCAATTCCGGCATCGCCCGCCTCTACGAGTTCCTGAACCTCCTGCGCGAACACAAGGCGGAAGGCGCCTCTGAGGCCCTCCTGGCCGAGCGCGCCGAGGCCCTGTCTGTCTTCGCCCGGCTGATCGCCCCCTTTACCCCGCACCTGGCCGAAGAGTGCTGGGCCCGGATCGGCGGCGAGGGCATGGTGGTCTTCACCCCCTGGCCGGCCTTCGACGAGGCCCTCACCCGGGAGGCCGAGGTGACCCTTCCGGTGCAGGTCAACGGCAAGCGGCGCTGGGAAATCCGCGCTCCGGCCGGCGCCGAGCCCGCCGACGTCGAAAAGATGGTGCTTGACGATCCGCAGACGGCCCGGCGTCTTGAGGGCCTGACCATCCGCAAGGTGATCGTGGTGAAGGATCGCATCGTCAACATCGTGGCGGCCGGATGAAGGTCCCCGGGCGCCTCCTCCGAGGACTTGGCCTCGCCGCCTGCCTGCTGCTGGCGGGGTGCGGTTTCACGCCCCTCTATGCGACGCCGGATCTGGGAGCGGGCCTCGCCGCCGTTGAGGTGACCACCCCCGAGGGCCGGGCGGGCGCCCTCCTGCGCGAGCAGCTGGACGACGCTCTCGGGCGCCGGTCGGCCCTGCCCGCCGCCTACCGGCTGGACGTGGCCCTCTCCGAATTGCGCTATCCCCGGGGCGTGCGGGTGGACAATGTCGCCACCCGCTACGAGTACGTCCTGACGGCGGCCTATACCCTGAGCCCGGCCGCCCGGCGCGAGCCGTTGAAGACCGGCAGGGTCCGGGTGGAGTTGACCTACGACTCCGCCGACCAGCCCTACGCCTCTGTCGTGGCCCAGCAGGACGCGCAGGCCCGGGCCGCCCAGGAGGCCGCCCGGCGAATCCACCTGGAGCTCGCCGCCTTCCTGGCCGGCCAGGGGTCCTGATCCGGGTGATCCTGAGCCGCCGGCCCGATCTGGACACGTTCCTGGCCAGGCCCGACCCCCGGGTCCGCGCCGCCGTGATCTACGGCCGCGACCTCGGCGTCGTCCGCGAACGGGCGGCGCAGCTGGCCGCCCGCGTCACCGAGGACCCCGAGGATCCTTTCAACGTCGCCGTCCTCACCGAAGGCGACCTCTCCGGAGACGAAGGCCGCCTGGAGGGCGAGCTGGCGGCCCAGTCCCTGATGGGTGGCCGGCGCCTGGTCCGCCTGCGCCTCGGCGGCGAGCGGGCCGCCAGCGAGAAACTGGCCGTGGAAGCCCTGGGTCGCCTTCTGGCCGGGGACCTCAACCCCGACGCCTTCCTTCTCGTGGAGGCCGGCGCTCTGGGGCGCGACTCGGCCCTGCGCCGGGCGGCGGAGAAGGCCGACGCCTGCGCGGTCATCCCCTGCTACGAGGACGAGGCCGGCGACGTTGCGCGCATGACCCGGGAGGCCCTGGCCAAGGACGGGGTCGGCCTGACAGCGGAAGCCCTCGCCCTCTTTGTGGCGCGTCTGCCCCATGAGCGCGGTGTGGCCCGCCGGGAGATCGAGCGCCTCGCCCTCTTCCTGGGTCCGGGCTCCGGGACCACGGCCGGTCCCAAGGCGCTTGAAGCCTTCCTGGGGGTGGAGCCGGAAGCGTCCCTCGCCGGGGCGGCGGCCGACGCCTTCGGGGGGCGGCTGGCCGAGGCCCAGGCCGGCCTGCGCCGGGCGGCCCAGGAGGGGCTGTCCGGACCTGGCGCCGTGCGCGCCCTGGGCCAGCACCTGGGCCGGCTCCGAAGGGTTCTGACCCTCGTCCGCAGCGGTGCGGGCCTGCAGGAGGCCGCCAAGGCGTCGGGGATCTTCTGGAAGGACGAGCGGGAGTTTCTGCGACAGGCCCGCGCCTGGAGCCTGGAGACACTGGACGCGATCACCGCCGACGTCCTGGCGGCGGACCGGGCCTGCAAGACCGCCCGGGCGCCGGACGCCCTGATCGCGGAAAGGCTCGCATTGCAGATCGCGGCGAAGGCCCGCCGGCTCGGTCTCTGAAGCCCTTCGGCCGGACCCGGGTGATCAGTCGGCGCTCACGATCCGGTAGCCGGCGTCGTAGGCGTCATGGCGCCTCAGCCCGCCATAGCGTCTGTCCCATTCACCGCTTTCCAGATCGGCGCGAAGACGCTCCAGTCCCGCCCCGGTATCGGCGAGGGCGCGAAACGACGAACTGCCTGAGCGGATACGGGCGTCCTGATAGGCCTCTGGTCGTCGCCAGTAGGCGTAGAGGAACCCGTCCGTGCAGTCGTGGGGAATGGCGAGGGGGGTGATGCGGACCTGTCCCAGGGCCTGGGCATAGACCTCCAGGGGCGGCATCCGGGCCACGTCCAGGGCGGCCAGACCCGGAATGTAGTCGGTCAGCCAGGGCCGGGCCGCGGGATCGAAGGTCAGGATGACGATCCGGCCCCGGACCACCCGCCGCAGTTCACGCAGGCCGGCGAGGGGATCGGGCCAGTGGTGGACCGTCAGCACGGCAAGCCCCGCTTCGAAGGCCCCGTCGGCAAAAGGCAGGGACTGGGCCGCGGCCTGGACGGCGGGTGCGGCCCCCGACGGCCGTTGGCGGATCATTTCGCGGGACGGTTCGACGGCCACGACCCTTCGGTCGCCCGGTTCATAGTTGCCCGTTCCCGCCCCCACGTTCAGGAGGGGGGCGGGCGGACCCAGGGCGGCGACCAGCCGGCCGGCGATCCGGGGGTCGGCCCGCCGAAGTCCGGCATAGCCGTCGCCGATTTGGTCATAGAGGGCGGTCATAGAGGGTGGGCATGGGAGGTCGGACCGGACGGTATGGCCAGGACCTACCGGCGCGAGAGCCGGCGGCAGATTTCGTCCAGCTGCTCCAGGGCGGCGTAGCGGACCCGCACCTCGCCCTGACCGTCCCGGTCGACGATTTCGACCTTCAGGCCGAGGGCGGCGGACAGGTCGGCCTCCAGGGCCTGGATGTCGGCGTCCTTCCGGGTCGCCCGGGTCGAGGACCGCGGCGCAGAGCCGGTCTCTGCATCAGACTGCAGGCGCTTGACCAGGGCCTCGGTCTCGCGGACGGACAGTCCGCGCTGCACCACCAGCTGGGCGGCGGCGAGGGGGTCGGGCGCCCCGAGCAGGGCCCGGGCGTGACCGGCGCTCAACTCCGATTCCGACACCATGCCCTGGACCTCCGGGGGCAGGGAGAGGAGGCGGATGGCGTTGGCCACATGCGGCCGGCTCTTGCCCATGGCCTGGGCCACCTCGGCCTGGGTGCGGCCATACCGCTCCACCAGGCTGTGGTAGCCGTAAGCCTCTTCCATGGGCGTCAGGGACTCCCGCTGCACGTTCTCGGCGATGGCCGCCTCGAGCTGCTCGACGTCGGTCATCTGCCGGATGAGGGCCGGGATGGCGTGCAACCCCGCCCGCTGGGCGGCCTGCCATCGCCGCTCCCCGGCGATCAGCTCGAAATGGTCCGCGTTGAAGGGATGAGCCCGGACCAGGATCGGCTGAAGGACGCCGTTCGCCCGGATGGACTCGGTCAGGGCCTCCATCTCCTCCGGGGTGAAGCGGGCGCGCGGCTGGGCCTCGAAGCGATGGATATGGTGGATCGGAATCTCGGTCACGCTGCCCGGGGGCGGGGGCGGGGGCGGCGCCGCCTCCCCGAGGAGGGCCGAGAGGCCCCGTCCAAGTCCGCGTTTCTCCACCACCAGAGCCTCCTCAGGCCGCCTCGCGCCGGGCGCGTTCGCGGTGGACGACCTCGCGGGCCAGCTTCAGGTAGGCCTGGCTGCCGGCGCAGTTGATGTCATAGATCAGCACGGGCTTGCCGAAGGACGGCGCCTCCGAAACCCGGACATTCCGCGGGATCACCGTTTGGTACACCGCCTCGCCAAAGTGGCTGCGCACGTCTCCCGCCACCTGTTCGGAGAGCCGGTTGCGACGGTCGAACATGGTCAGGACGACGCCCTGAATCTCCAGACGGGGGTTCAGGCTGCCCCGCACCAGATCCACCGTGCGCATCAGCTGGCTCAGACCCTCAAGGGCGAAGAATTCGCACTGCAGGGGAACAAGAACGGCGTCCGCCGCCGTCATGGCGTTGACGGTCAGCAGGTTGAGGGAGGGCGGACAATCGATCAGGACATAGGTGTAGCGCCCGGACGCGCGGACCGCCTGGAGGGCGTCGCGCAGACGGAAGGACCGGCGGGCCTCCTGGCCGAGCTCGATCTCGACGCCGGACAGGTCCGGGTCGGCGGGGGCGAGGTCCAGGCCCGGCAACCGGGTCGGCGTGACCGCATCCAGCAGGGGCGTGCCCCCCATCAGGACATCGTAGAGGGTGATCCGGCGCTCAGCCCGGGGAACCCCAAGGCCTGTAGAGGCGTTGCCCTGGGGATCGGAATCGATCAGCAGCACACGTTCGCCCACCGCCGCCAGGGCGGTGCCCAGGTTGATCGCGGTGGTGGTCTTTCCCACACCGCCCTTCTGGTTGGCGACGACCAGGACCCTCAGGGGGCGGAAGGCTTCAGCGACGGGGGCCACGACCAGTGCTCCGGATGCGAAGGATACGGCCTCGATCATCGCTCAGGCTGGGCAGGATTTCCACCTCAAAATCCCATGATCTTGTGGCTTCTTCGATTTCAGCCACAACATCTTGACCTTTCAGGAACAAACCCGTCGCCCCTCTCTGGAAGTAGGGCCGGGCGTACCCAAGCAGTCGGACGAGGGGTGCGCAAGCCCGGGAGGTGACGATATCCACAGTCAGGTCAAGGTCTTCCGCCCGGGCGTTGTGGATGCTGGCGGGCAGGCCGAGCTCGCTGACCACGGCCGCAAGGAAACGGCACCGTTTGGACATGCTTTCCACCAGGTGGACGTGGAAGCCCGGGCGGTGGCGGCCAAGTATGGCCAGCACCACCCCGGGCAGCCCGGCGCCGGCGCCGAGGTCCGCCCAGGTCAGGGCGTCCGGGGCCAGCGGCAGGAGCTGGGCGGAGTCCAGGGCGTGCCGCGACCAGAAGGCCGGCAGGGTGGCCGGACCCACCAGGTTCATCCTCAGGTTCCAGTCTTCGAGGAGCGCCCGATAGCGCTCGAGGTCTTCAAGGGCCCGGGCGTCGGCGCCCGTGAGGTCGGCGAACCCCTTGGCGGACAAGGGCGCCTCAGGCGGCGTGGCGTCGGGCATGGGCCAGGAGGGCGGTGAGGGCGCCAGGGGTCATGCCCTCGATGCGGGCGGCCTGGCCCACGGTCAGGGGCCGAACGGTGGAAAGCTTCTCGCGGATCTCGTTTGAGAGCCCGCCCACAGCGGCGTAATCCAGCCCGGCGGGGAGGCGCAGGGACTCGTCCCGGCGGAAGGCCTCGGCGTCGGCCGCCTGCCGGTCGAGATAACCGGAATAGGCGGCGTCGATCTCCACCTGCTCGCGGACGGCCGGGCTCCAGTCCAGGATTTCCGGCCAGATCCGGGCGAGGTCCTCGAAGCCGATGGTGGGGTAGGCGAGGAGCTCGGAGAGGTTGCGTCTCTGTCCGTCCGCCTTGACGGGCAGGCCCGCCCGGCTGGCCTGGGCGGGGGTCAGGACCCTCTCCGAAGCCAGGCGGCGGGCGGCTTCGAGCTCTGCGGCGCGGCGGCCCCACACGGCCTGGCGCACAGGGCCGACGCAGCCCAGGGCGATCCCCCGTTCGGTGAGCCTCTGGTCGGCATTGTCGGCGCGCAGGGTCAGCCGGAACTCCGCCCGGCTGGTGAACATGCGGTAGGGCTCGGTGACGCCCCGGGTCACCAGGTCATCGATGAGGACGCCGATATAGGCCTCATCCCGGCGGAAGACAGCGGCGTCCGCGCCCGAAGCCGACCGGGCGGCGTTGAGGCCCGCCATAAGGCCCTGGGCGGCGGCCTCCTCGTAGCCGGTCGTGCCGTTGATCTGTCCCGCCAGGTAGAGGCCGGGCAGGCGCTTGACCTCGAGGGTCGGGTCCAGCTCGCGGGGATCGACGTAGTCGTACTCGATCGCGTAGCCGTGCCGGATCACCCGAACGGCCTCCAGACCGGGAATGGTGCGCAGGAACAGGTCCTGGGTCTCTGGCGAGACTGAGGTCGAAATCCCGTTCGGATAGACGGTGGGGTCATCCAGCCCCTCCGGCTCCAGGAAGATCTGGTGGCTCGTCCGGTCGGCGAAGCGGACCACCTTGTCCTCGATGGAGGGGCAGTAGCGGGGGCCCCGACCCTGGATCCGACCCCCATAGACAGCGGATTCCGAGAGGCGCTCAGAGATGATCCGGTGGGTCTCCGGGGTGGTGGCGGTCACGCCGCAGGCGACCTGGGGATTGGTGATCCGGTCCGTCAGAAAGGAAAAGGGGCTCGGGACGGGGTCCGCGGCCTGGCTGTCCAGCCGGTCCCAGGCGATGGTCCGTCCATCCAGGCGGGCGGGGGTTCCGGTCTTCAGCCGGCCCATGGAGAGGCCCAGGTCATAGAGACGGTCGGACAGGCCGATGGCGGGCGCCTCCCCCGCCCGGCCGGCGGGGATGCGCTGCTCTCCCAGGTGGATGACGCCCTTCAGGAAGGTGCCGGTGGTCAGGACCACCCGGGCGGCCGGGAAGATCCGACCCGATGCGCCGACGACCCCGGCGATGCGACCGTCGGCGACAACCAGGTCTTCCACCGCTTCGGCGAGGATCTCCAGGCCGGGGGTGGCGGCCAGCTCCGCCTGCATGGCCTCGCGGTAGAGGCGGCGGTCGATCTGGGCCCGGGGACCGCGAACGGCCGCTCCCCGAGACCGATTCAGGAGGCGGAACTGGATTCCGGCGGCGTCCGCCATCCGGCCCATGACGCCGTCCAGGGCGTCCACCTCCCGCACCAGGTGGCCCTTGCCCAGGCCGCCGATGGCGGGGTTGCAGCTCATTTCGCCCAGGGTCTCGATCCGGTGGGTCAGCAGCAGGGTGCGGGCGCCGAAGCGCGCGGAGGCCGCCGCCGCTTCACAGCCGGCGTGGCCGCCGCCGATGATGATGACATCCCACATGGGCCCGGGCCATTCCTTGAGCTGAGACAGGCGGCGACGTCCTACACCAGATCGGGCGGTGTTTCACGTGAAACAGGTCACTTGCCGATGCAGAAGGTCGCGAAGATCCGGTCCAGCACGTCCTCGGGCCCAATCCGCCCGGTGATCCGGTCCAGGGCCCGCGCCGCCAGCCGGACATCCTCCGCCGCCAGTTCGGGATCCCCGGCCATGGCGACGGCGCTCTCAAGGCGCTGGATCGCTTCCGACAACAGGGCGGCGTGCCGGAGCCGCGTGGCGGCCGGGGGCTCGGAGGCCCCCAGGGCCGCCGCCACCCTGTCCGCCAGAACCGCCTCCAGGGCCGCGATGTCCTCGGCCTGGTGGGCGCTGAGGCGGTGCGCCTCCAGCCCCAGTGCGGCGGCGTCCGCCAGGGCCCGCGAAACCGCGTCCCCCGGGGGAAGATCGGACTTGCTGATCAGGCAGAGGTCGCCGGCCCTCAGGACTCCGGGGGGCGCCGCGCCCCGGTCCGCGGGACCGGCGCCATCGACGACCCAGAGCCTGAGGTCGGCCGCCTCCGCCCGGACCCTGGCGCGGCGCACACCCTCGACCTCCACCGGGTCCACCGCTTCGCGCAGACCCGCGGTGTCGGCCAGCACCACCTTGTAACCGGCCAAACGGAGGGGAACTTCGATGATGTCCCGGGTGGCGCCCGGCGTGGGCGTGACGATCGCCGCCTCCCGGCGGGACAGGGCGTTGAGGAGGGTGCTCTTGCCCGCGTTGGGGGCCCCGACCAGGGCGATGGCGTAGCCGTCCCGCACCTGCTCGGCGCGCCGGACGCCCGCAACGGCCTCGCCCAGGGCTTCCAAGAGTCGTCCCAGAGCGGGACGGGCCCGGCGGGCGATGTCGGCGGGCAGGTCCTCGTCGGGAAAGTCCACAGCGGCCTCGAAGAGGGACAGCGCCTCCACCAGGTCGGCGCGCCAGGCGTCCCGCGCCCGGCCCAGGGCGCCGTCCAGCTGGTCCAGGGCCTGTCGCCTCTGGGCCTCGGTCTCGGCCTCGATGAGGTCCGCCACCCCCTCGGCCTGTGCGAGATCCAGGCGATTGTTCTCGAAGGCCCGACGGGTGAATTCGCCCGGTTCCGCCAGCCGGAGTCCCATTTTGGCAAGGGCCTCGAGGACGCCGGCCACAACAGCTGGTCCGCCGTGAAGATGAAGTTCGGCGCTGTCTTCGCCGGTATAGCTTCCAGGTCCGGGCAACCACAGCACCAGGGCCTGGTCGAGGGTCCTGCCGTCCGCATCCACGAGACGCCGCAGACTGGCGCGACGGGGCGCCGGCCGTCCGCCGCCCAGGCGGGAAAGCGCCGCACCGGCGTCCGGACCGGACAGGCGCACGACCGCCACCGCCGCCCGGCCAGGCGCGGTGGCCGGGGCGAAGATGGTGTCGGTCATTTCGGGCGCGCGGCGCCCATGCCCATGCCGGCGGCCTGGGTCATCAGCTTGGTGAACTGCTCCTGGGCCCCGGCGCCGAAGGCCATCCAGTTCTTCACCAGCTCGTCCGGCGACAGCATGGCCATGTTGGCGCTCATGCGCGCCTGCATTTCCTCGACCAGTCGGGCGTTCAGCGCGCTGACGTCCGGCAGGCCCAGGAAGGTCCGGGCCTCTACGGGGGTGCAGTCGATTTCGACCGTGATCTTCATGGGGGGGTCCTTATGAGGCCGCACCTGCAAGGCGGGAGGGAAGAATAGCGCGCGGCGGCGGGCTTCGCAAAACGGCTTCCGCTCGGGGCGCGCCTTGCCTAAGTGTGGAGCCTGACCCAACGGAGGACCCCCATGGCAGAGACAGTCCGAATCCCGGTTTCCGGCGGCGAGATGGCCGCCTATGTCGCCCGACCGGCCGCCAGCCGCGCCCCGGCCATTGTGGTCCTGCAGGAAATCTTCGGGGTCAACGCCGTCATGCGCGACATCACCGACGGCCTGGCCGCCCAGGGTTTCCTCGCCATCTGCCCCGATCTTTTCTGGCGCATCGAACCTGGCGTCGACATCACGGACCGAACCGAGGCGGAGTGGAAGAAGGCCTTCGCCCTGATGAACGCCTTCGACGCCAGCCAGGGCGTCAAGGACATCGCCGCCACCCTGGACCACATCCGGGCGGATCCCGGCTGCAGCGGAAAGGCCGGCGCGGTCGGCTTCTGCCTCGGTGGCCAGCTGGCCTGGCTGACCGCCACCCGCACCGATGCCGACGCCGCGGTCTCCTACTATGGCGTGGGCATCGAGGGCCTGATCGGGGAGAGCCGCACCCTCCGCAAACCGGTGATGCTGCACATCGCCGAGGCCGACGGCTTCGTGCCGCCCGCCGCCCAGGCAGCGATCCGGAAGGGCCTTGCCGACCAGCCGCTGGCGACCATCCATACCTATCCCGGGCGTGACCACGCTTTCGCCCGCCTGGGCGGCGAGCATTATCACGCTGCGGACGCCGCCCTTGCGGGCCAGAGGACCCTCGACTTCCTGCGCCTGAACCTGGGAGCGGCCTGAGCCATGCGCGCCATTCGCCTCTCCGCCACCGGCGGCCCGGAGGTCCTCGATCTCGTCGACCTTCCCGATCCTGAACCCGGTCCCGGCCAGCTCCTGGTCCGGCAGTCAGCCATCGGGGTCAACTATATCGACACCTACCACCGGTCCGGCCTTTATCCCCTCCGTCTCCCTTCGGGACTCGGCATGGAGGGGGCCGGAGACGTCGTCGCCGCAGGGGAGGGGGTGGAGCGCTTCGCCCCCGGCGACCGCGTCGCCTTCGCCTCCGGCCCGATCGGGGCCTATGCAGACCTGCATCTGGTGGACGCCGCCCGGGCCGTGCGGATTCCGGAGGGCGTGGATGAGCGCACCGCAGCCGCCGCCCTTCTCAAGGGCATGACCGCAGAATTCCTCCTCCTGCGCTGTCGCCCCGTCCAGCCCGGCGAACCCGTCCTGATCCACGCCGCAGCCGGCGGGGTGGGCCAGATCATGGTGCAGTGGGCCCGCGCCCTGGGCGCCGAGGTGATCGCCACGGCGGGCAGTGCCGCCAAGGCCGACCGGGCCCGGGCCCTCGGCGCTCATCACGTGATCCTCTATGGCGAACAGGACGTGGCCGCAGAGGTGCGTCGGATCACGGGCGGGGCGGGGGTAACCGCAGCCTACGACTCGGTGGGCGCTTCGACCTTCGAGGGGACCCTGGGCAGCCTGGCCCGGAGGGGAACCTTCGTGAGCTTCGGCAACGCCTCCGGCCCGCCGCCGGCGGTCGAGCCGGGCCGGCTGATGCGCATGGGCTCGCTCTTCTTCACCCGCCCGACCCTGGGCGACTATATCGCCACCACAGCCGAGCTGGACGCCAGCGCCGCAGCCGTCTTCGGGCGGATCGCGGCGGGGGAAATCTCCATCGAGATCGGCCAGACCTTCCCCCTCAGCCAGGCGAAGGCGGCCCATGAGGCGCTTGAGGCCCGCCAGACCGTGGGTTCGACCCTCTTGATTCCCTGACCCGAACCCGCCGCCCGGTGTTTCACGTGAAACACCGGGCGTCGGCGATCAGGTGTTCATGGACTGGAAGAAGTCATCGTTGTTCTTGGACTGGCGCAGCTTGTCGAGGAGGAACTCGATGGCGTCCTGGGCGCCCATGGGGGCGAGAATCCGACGCAGGACGTGGGTCTTGGCCAGCTGCCCCGGCGGGGTGATGAGCTCGTCCTTCCGGGTGCCCGACTTCAGAATGTCGATAGCCGGGTAGATCCGCTTGTCCGCCACCTTCCGGTCCAGGACGATTTCCGAGTTGCCGGTGCCCTTGAACTCCTCGAAGATCACCTCGTCCATCCGGCTGCCCGTATCGATCAGGGCGGTGGAGATGATGGTCAGGGAGCCGCCTTCCTCGATATTCCGCGCGGCGCCGAAAAAGCGCTTGGGGCGCTGCAGGGCGTTGGCGTCGACACCGCCGGTCAGCACCTTGCCCGAGGAGGGAACCGTGGTGTTGTAGGCCCGGCCGAGGCGGGTGATGTTGTCCAAGAGGATGACCACATCCCGCTTGTGCTCCACCAGGCGCTTGGCCTTTTCGATCACCATCTCGGCCACCTGGACGTGCCGCTGGGCGGGCTCGTCGAAGGTCGAGGCGATGACCTCCCCCTTCACCGTCCTCTGCATGTCGGTGACTTCCTCGGGCCGCTCATCCACCAGGAGGACGATGAGGTAGCACTCGGGGTGATTGGCGGCGATCGCCTTGGCGATATTCTGCATCATGATCGTCTTGCCGACCCGGGGCGGCGCGACAATCAGGCAGCGCTGGCCCTTGCCGAGCGGGGCGACAATATCGATGACCCGTCCGGAGCGATCCTTCAGCGTCGGGTCCTCCATCTCCATCCTCAGGCGCTCCTGCGGGTAGAGGGGGGTCAGATTGTCGAAAAGGACCTTGTGTCGGACGTTCTCCGGCGGCTCGAAGTTGATCTGGTCAACCTTCACCAGGGCGAAATAGCGTTCGCCCTCCCGGGGAGCGCGGACACCGCCGTCCACCGTGTCGCCGGTCCGCAGGCCGAACTTCCGGATCTGCGAGGGGCTGACATAGATGTCGTCGGGCCCGGGAAGATAGTTGGCCTCGGGCGAGCGGAGGAAACCAAAGCCGTCGGGCAGGACCTCCATGGTCCCGGAGCCGGAGATCTCTACACCCTCCTCCGCCAGGACCTTGAGGATGGCGAACATCATGTCCTGCTTGCGCATGGAGTTCGCGTTCTCGATCTCCAGGGTCTCGGCAAAGCTCAGGAGGTCGGCGGGTGATTTGTCCTTCAGCTCCTGGAGGGACATGCGGGTCAGACCCATGGCGGCGATGGCCTGGGCGGCCTGGGAGGGCTCCTCGTCCTCGGCGGCGCCGTCTTCGCCCCCAGGAAGGTCGAGACTTGCGTCCTCGATGGCCTCAACGAGATCCGCGGGGTCTGGTGAAAAAGTGTCTTCGGACATGGTCAGTCTTTCAGTTCCCGGCTCCACCGCAGGTCATGGCGGCGGAAACCGGCGCGGTGCGTCGACGCGACCGCGTTTAACTCTGTCATTTTGGAGCCGGGGCAAGGGGCCGACACAGAAGAGCGGCGCGCCCGCGGCGAGAGAGGCGGGATCCGGTCCCGAACACCTGTTCGGTCCGGACACGGGAGCGGAACCACACTCGGCGACCGGGGTCAAGGGCCGTGGCGCTTGCGGTTCAGCCGCCGAACTCGAGGGTCGCCGCCAGCACCATGACGATGGCCGCCAGAAACGGCAGCTCGTTGGTCGCCCGCCAGAAGCGGTTGGAGCGGGTATTGGTCCCGGCGGCGAACCTCTTCCGGGCTGCGCCCAGGTAGTGGTGCCAGCCGATCAGGAAGATCGCCCCCGAAAGCTTTGCGAGCATCCAGGGCTTGAGCAGGAAGCCCCAGCCTCCCAGCCGGGCCGTGGCGTCGAACCAGATCAAGGCCAGGCCCAGGAGGAAGGACGCCACCATGGCGGGGCCCATGATAATCCGGTAGAGCTTGAGCTCCATGACCTGGAAGGTCCGGTCCATCTCTGATCCCGGGGTCACCTCGGCGTGATAGGCGAACAGGCGGGGCAGGTACATGATGCCCGCCATCCAGGCGATGACGGCCAGGATGTGGAGGCCCCGCAGCAGGTCATAGACATTCATCGGCGCGCTCCTGCGGCCTGCGCCAGGCGCGGACACCGGCCGTGGACCCTCGGGCAGGTCCAGTTTCCGTCTGGCGCCACGCCCCCGGAGCGCTCCAGAGCCGCGCCCACGGCTTCGGCCAGGGCTGAGATGAAGCTCGGATCCGTACCCGGTGCAGCCGCCCTCAACCAGACCGGGCAGCCGGACTCCTGGGCCAGCTCGGCGTACTCGTGGTCCAGCTCGACCAGGGTCTCGACATGCTCGGAGACGAAGGCGATCGGCGAGACCAGAACGCCCACGCCCTCCGACCCGGCCCGGCGAATTTCGTCGTCCGTCGAGGGCCCGATCCACTTCAGCGGTCCGACCCGGCTCTGGTAACTGATCTGCCAGTCTGTGAACTCCGGCAGACGCTCGGCGACCGCGGCGGCGGTGGCCTCCACCTGCGCCTGATACGGATCCCCGCCGGCGACCACCCGTTCGGGGAGGCCGTGAGCGGAGAACAGGAGACGCACGCCTTCAGGCCGCCCCGCCCACTCCCAGACGCCGCGGATGGCCCGGGCGTGGGACTCCGCCAGCCCGTCGGAAACCGGATAGCAGCAGACCGTGCGGCTCCGGCCCGGGCCATGGTAGGCCTTGTTCCAATCCTTCAGCGAGGACTCGGTCGTCGTGGTCGAGAACTGCGGGTAGAGGGGAAGGAGCACCACTTCGTCCGGCGCGAAGTCTGTCACCTCCCGCGCGGTCTGGGCGGCGAAGGGTTTCCAGTAGCGCATGGATATGAAGACGCGAACCTCGTCACCGGGCCGGCGCCTGACCAGTTCCGCCTGCAGCGCTTCGGCCTGCTTGCGGGTTTCGGGCAGCAGTGGCGACCCACCCCCCATGAGGGCGTAATTGGCCCGGGCGCCTTTAGCGCGGGTCCGGGAGATGAAGGCTGCGAGGGGATAGCGTATCGGCGCAGGCGCTCCGATGATAGCCTTGTCCCGGAAGAGGTTGAACAGGAAGGGACGCACCGCCTCCGGCCCGTCAGGGCCCCCCAGGTTGAAGAGGACAATGGCGAGACGGGTCATTTGCCTGTGATCCTGCGGACGGCCCGCTCAATGTTGTCCACGGGGGTGTCGGGCAGAACCCCGTGTCCCAGATTGAAAATGTAGGGGCCCGGGGTCCAGGCCTCCAACAGGGCGTCGATCCGGGCCTCCATGGCCGGTCCGCCGACCCTCAGAAGCAGGTTGTCGAGAGCCCCCTGGATCGCCTTGCCGCCCGTCTGGATCCGTTTGCCCAGAGCACGGCTGGCCTGAGTGTCCAGGCCGACCGCCTGCACGGAGACCTGTTCTGCGTAACCCTCGACAAGAGCGCCCGCCCCCCGGGGAAATCCGATGAAGGGCGCTTCCACCCCGGCCGCCCGGACCCTGCGGATGATTTCCTGGTGCGGACCCACCACAACCCTTTGGAAGACGTCCTCGGCCAGACCCTCCGCCCAGCTTTCGAAGAGCTTGAGGACCTGGGCGCCGCTGCGGGCCTGCATGACCAGGTAGCGGGCCGTCGCCTCCACAAGGACCTCAAGGATCTGGTCCAGCCTCTCAGGCTGCTCATAGGCGAAGGCGCGGGCGCCGGAGCGATCCGAACCCCGCCCCTCGATCATGTAGGTGGCCACGGTCCAGGGCGCGCCGGCGAAACCGATCAGGGCGCGCTCCGGCTCGAGCCGCGCCCGGACCCGCGACAGGGTCTCTCCGATCGAGGCAAGACGGCCCGTCGAAGCCTCGATCTGATCCGACAGGGCCTCCACCTCGGGCAGGGCCCCAAGACGCGGGCCTTCTCCGGCCTCAAACCAGACCTCCTGACCGAGGGCCTGGGGGATGAGGAGGATGTCCGCAAAAACGATGGCGGCGTCGAAGGGAAACCGGCGCATCGGCTGGAGCGTCGCCTCAGCCGCCATCTCCGGGTCATAGCAGAAGGCCAGGAAGTCCTTCGCCCTGGACCGGAGCTCCCGATACTCCGGGAGGGAGCGACCGGCCTGGCGCATGAACCAGACAGGGGGCCGCTCGAAGGTCTCGCCCGCCAAGGTGCGCAGGAGTTTTGGGGTCACCGCCTCTGTCATGGCGCCCTTAAACCCCGGCCGGGCTCCCGGCTCAAGCACCGGTGTTCCCGCAGGCCGCCTTCTTTCACATCACAAGGTTTGATTTTCAGGTAGCGAAGGAAGAAGGAGGGCTGAAGATTGGGGAGAAGACTCTCCCGAGTGCTCTTCTCCCGACGTTTCCCACCGAGCGGCCAACACCAGACCCGCCGTGTCCAGACAGACCTGTGGATATCATCTAAACTATTGTTTCTTATATCTTTTGCCGATCTCATCGCCTGAACAACCTCGCCTTGTCCGGCGCTGTTTCTGAAACATGCGGAGCCTGTGGACCGCCTGTCCACATGGGGGCCGCACCGGGGATGGATCGTGCCCTTCATGCCCATCTTTGTCGAGACACCGGGCCATCGCGGCGACACGCGGCTTTTCTCCCCATGGCGATCGACTTGGGATAAGAAGTCGTGGACAGGTTCATCCCCAGAAATCTCCCGCCCCAAGCCCGCCACCGACCCGAGCGTCGACCGCCGAATGATCGCCTCCTCCCGATACGCCACCTACTTTCATGTCCACCTGGTGTCGGATTCGACCGGGGAAACGCTCAACGCCATGGCGAGAGCGGTATGCGCGCGGTTCGAAAACGTCCTGCCCATCGAACATTACTACGCCCTGGTCCGGTCACCGCGGCAGCTGGAGCGCGCCCTGGCCGACATCGAGGAGGCCCCGGGCGTGGTCATGCACACCATTGTCGACGACACCCTGCGGACGGCCCTGGAGGAGGGTTGCCGACGCCTCGACATGCCCTGCATCGCCGCCCTCGACCCCCTGGTGTCCGCCCTGTCCCGCTATCTGGGCGCGGCGCTGACACGGCGGGTCGGGGCGCAGCACGCCCTGGACACAGACTACTTCAACCGGATGGACGCCCTCAACTACGCCATCGGCCATGATGACGGCCAGGGCGGGCAGGAGCTTGACCAGGCCGACGTGGTCCTGGTCGGCGTCTCGCGCACCTCCAAGACGCCGACCTGCATCTACCTCGCCCACCGGGGGATCCGCGCCGCCAACTTCCCCTTGGTCCCCGGTCGACCCGTCCCTGAAGCCCTGACCCGGTTGTCCTCGGCCCTGGTGGTGGGCCTGACGGTTTCGCCGGACCGGCTGATCCAGATCCGGCGCAACCGCCTTCTGTCCCTCAAGGAGTCGCGGGACACCGCCTATACCGACATGGAGGCCGTCCGCGAGGAGGTGGTTCAGGCCCGCCGGCTCTATGAGCGCCAGGGCTGGCCGGTGATCGACGTGACCCGCCGGTCCGTCGAGGAGACCGCCGCGGCGGTCCTGAACCTGCTCCAGTCAAACCGGCCGGCCGCCGAGGTGAGCCCATGAGCGGTCCGCCCGTCACGCTCGCCTCCAAGAGCGCCGCCCGGTCCACGATCCTGAGGGGGGCGGGCGTTTCCTTCGCGACCGAGGATTCCGGCGTCGACGAGGACATCCTGAAGGCCGGTCTCCTGGCCCGGGGGGCCGGTCCGGCCGAGGTGGCCGCCGCCCTGGCCCGGGAGAAGGCCCTGGCGGTCTCCCGAATGCGCCCCGGACTGGTCATCGGCGCCGATCAGACCCTGGATTTCGAAGGACGTTTGCATGACAAGCCGGTCGACCTGGCTGAGGCCGCGGCGCGGCTGAGGGCCATGCGCGGCCGCACCCACGCCCTTCACGCCGCTGTGGCCGTCGCCCGGGAGGGCCAGGTTCTGTGGGAGACCCTGTCGACGGCCGAGCTGGCCATGCGGGCCTTCAGCGACTCCTTCCTGGCGCACTATCTCGAGGCGGATGCGGGCGCGCTCCTGAGCTCGGTGGGCGCCTACCGCCTGGAAGGACCCGGGGTCCAGCTGTTCAGCGAGATCCGCGGAGACTATTTCGCCATCCTGGGCCTGCCCCTCACCGGCCTCCTGGACCTGCTGCGACAGGAAGGCGTCCTGATCCCATGACCCTGACCGCCGCCACCCGCCTGGCCGGGGTCGTTGGCCGGCCCGTCCACCACTCCCTGAGCCCTGTCCTCCACAACACCTGGCTGGCGGCGGCCGGGCTGGATGGCGCCTATGTGGCCTTCAGCCTGGCGCCGGAGCGCTTTTCCGCCTTCGTCGAGGGCTTCCGGGGCGGCTCCCTGGCCGGCGTTAACGTCACCCTGCCCTTCAAGACCGACGCCCTGGCCGCCGCGGACCGCGTCTCGCCCCGGGCCCGGACCGCGGGGGCCGCAAACGTGCTCGTCTTCGAGGCCGACGGGTCGGTCACAGCCGACAACACGGACGGGGAGGGTCTCCTCTACGCCTTCGCCCGGCAGGCGCCCGGGTTTCGCCCGGAGAGCGGGCCTTTGGTCCTCTTCGGCGCCGGCGGTGCGGCGCGCGGCGCGGCCGCCGCCTTCCTCGAAGCCGGCTGCCCGGAAGTGCGCCTCCTGAACCGGACGCGGTCGCGCGCCGAGGCCGTCGCGGAGGCCCTGGGGGGCCGGGTACGGGTCCTGGATCTGACCGACGCCGCCGCCCTTGACGGCGCTGCAGCCCTCATCAACGCCAGTTCGGCAGGCCTTGGGTCCGATGCGCCGCCCCCACCGGATTTTTCGGCCGCTCCCGCGGGCGCCGTGGCCATGGACATGACCTACAAGCCGCTGCGCACCCCCTTCCTGGAGGCCGCCGCGGCCCGGGGCCTGGCCACCGTGGACGGGCTCGACATGCTCATCGGCCAGGCGCGCCCGGCCTTCGAGGCCTTCTTCGGCCGTCCGCCTCCCGCCGAACCCGACGTCCGCGAGAGGGTCCTGAGCATCCTTGGAGAGGCGACATGATCCACATCGGCCTGACCGGCTCCATCGGGATGGGAAAATCCACCACCGCCCGGATGTTCCGAGACGCGGGCGTTCCCGTGTACGACGCCGACGCCGCGGTGGCGGACCTCTATGTCCGGGGGGGAGCGGCGGTCGAACCCCTGGAGGCGGCCTTTCCCGGGGTCACCCGGGACGGCGCGGTGGACCGGGAGGCGCTCCGGATCCGGGTTCTGGGGGACGACGCCGCCATGACCCGCCTGAATGCGGTCGTGCATTCCCTCCTGGGCCGGGACCGCCTGGAATTCCACCGTAAGGCCGAAGCCTCCGGCGCCGACGTCCTGGTGTTCGACATTCCGCTGCTCTTCGAGACCGGCGGCGAACGGAACATGGACGCCGTGGTCGTGGTCACGGCGCCCGCCGAGGTGCAGAGAGCCCGGGTCCTGGCCCGGGAGGGCATGACGCCCGAGCGGCTGGACGCCATCCTCGCCCGCCAGACGCCTGATGCGCAGAAGCGCGAAAGGGCCGACTTCATCATTGACACCAGCCAGGGCCTGGAAGCTGCTCGGGCAGAGGTCGCCCGGGTGCTGGCGGCGGTGCGCGACCCTGCCTTCCGCTCGCGGCGCCCGCCCCCGGCGGATTGAAGCGGCGGCCGAAACAGGGCATTCCGGGACCATGCCCCGCGAGATCGTCCTCGACACCGAGACCACAGGCTTCGAGCCCCACCTCGGCCATCGCCTGGTTGAGATCGCCGCCCTGGAGATAGAGGACTTCCTGCCGACGGGCCGAAGCTTCCACGCCTACATCGATCCGGAGCGGGACATGCCCGCCGATGCGGAACGGGTCCACGGCCTGTCCGCCGCCTTCCTGAAGGGCAAGCCCCGCTTCGCCGACCCTGAAGTGGCGCACGCCTTCCTGGAATTTGTGGGAGAGGCCCCCCTGGTGGCGCACAACGCCGCCTTCGACCGGGCCTTTGTGAACTGGGAGCTGGGCCTCGCCGGTCTTCCGGATCTCCCGGAGCCGCGCTGGGTGGACACCCTGGCCCTCGCGCGCCGGCGCTTCCCGGGGATGCAGAACTCCCTCGACGCCCTCTGCAAGCGATTCAAGATTTCCCTGTCGGAGCGGGAGAAGCACGGCGCCCTGATCGACGCCCGACTCCTGGCGGCCGTCTACCTGGAGTTGAGCGGCGGGCGGGAGCGGGGCCTTGAGCTCACCGTGACACAGGTCTCCGGCGTGGTCGCCTTTGAGGGCCGATCCGACTATGGCGCCAGGCCACGCCCCTTGACGCCGCGCTCCAGCGAGGCCGAGCGCGCTGCCCACGCCGAATTCGTACTGGGAACCGTCAAGTCCGAGCTCTGGAAGACCTGGCTCTGAGCTGGAGGGCCTCAGGCCGTTCCGACCACCACGCCCATGTTCTCGGCCTCGGCCTTCCGGGCCATGTAGACGGCGCCGAAGTCGATCGGGTCGAGCATCAGAGGCGGGAAGGCGCCATCCGACGTCACGTCGCCGATAATCCGCCGGGCGAAGGGGAAAAGAAAGCGCGGGCACTCGACCAGGAGAACCGGCTCGAGGTTCTCGGCGGGCACGCCATCGATGGCGAAGAGGCCGCCATAGACCAGTTCGACCACGAAAACCGGCCCGTCCTCGCGCGCCGCACGCGCAGAAAGTTTCAGGTCGACCTCGAAGAGGCCGTCCTCGCGACCCCGGGCGTTCATTTCGACGCCCATGTCGATCTGCGGCTGGCTTCCTCCGGCGCGGAGGATGTCTGGCGCCCGGGGGTTTTCGAAGGACAGGTCCCGGATGAACTGAGCCAGAATCCGAATGCCGGGCTCAGGCGCGGCGCCGGCGGCGGCGGGAAGGGACTCTGCGTCTGACATTCGGGGGCTCCGTCTGGGCCATGGACCGCCCGGAGCGGCCTTCAAACCGGCGGGGCTGGCTATCACGAGGCCGTTCCCTGCGCAATCTCGAGCCCCAGCCCCTGACGCGCGGGGAATATGCCTCTATATTGTGACCGAAACCCATGATCGAAGCGACCTGAACCCAGCCGTGCTCCAGCTCATCCTCCTCGCCCTTGTCGCCGCCGTCGCCCTGTTGCAGCTCTACGCCGTGCTTGGCCGGCGGATGGGCCGCCAGCCTGAGGAGCGCGCCGCCCAGCCCGAACCGGCCGGCGCCGCGCGACGGCCCGCCGTGCCCCTGACGATCGAACCTGCGCCCGTGGAAGAAGCGCCCACAGGCCTTTCGGCGGTGCGGGCGCGGGACCCCGGCTTTGATCCCCAGGTCTTCCTGGCCAATACCCGCAACAGCTACCGGACGATCGTCACCGCCTACGCCGCCGGCGACCGCGAGACGCTGGCGCCCCTGCTCACCGAGGAGGTCCGCAAGGCCTTCGAGGCCGGGATCGCAGAGCGGGAGGCCGCTGGCCGCGAGGAAAGCGTGGACCTGCCCCACCCCCCCCGCTCCGACGTGGAGACCGTCGAGTTCGAGGGCGACCGGGTCCGTATCGGGGTCCGCTTCCTCGGTGAGCTGGTCCAGACCCAGAAGGCGTCCAAGGACGCCGAACCGCGGGTCCACCAGCGCCGGACCGCCGAGCTCTGGACCTTCGAGCGTAACCTTTCAGACCGGGACGGCGGCTGGCGGCTGGCTGGCGTCGATGTCGCCGAGGCCTGAGGCGTGCGGTTTCCCGGCCTGATCGCCCTGGCCGGGCTGACGCTGCTCGCCGCCTGCGCCACGCCCGGGCCTCAGCGCACCGCGCCGGTCACACCCACCGTCCCGGCCTCCGGGACGGGCGCGCCCTCCATCCCGGCGCCCACAACCCCTCCTGAACCGCAGAGGCCGGAACCGGCCCTTGTGGAATTGCGCGAGCTGCCCGGATGGGCCGAGGAGGATCACGTCGCCGCCTTCGAGGCCTGGCGGGCGAACTGCACGGTCCGCCGGCTTCCCGGGATCGCCGCCGCCTGCCGAGACGCCATGGCCGTGGACCTCCTTGACGCCGACGGGGCGAGAACCTTCTTCGAGTCCCGCTTCCTGGCCCAGCCTCTTCCCGGCGAGGGCGTCCTGACCGGCTACTTCGCCCCGGTGTACGAGGCGCGCCGGGCGCCGGACGAGACCTACTCGGCGCCCTTGAGACCGCGCCCGGCAGACCTGCCCCCGGAAGGTGGAAGCTATCCCGACCGGACGGCCATCGAGGCGCGGACCCCCACCGACGCTCTGGCCTGGCTGCGACCGGAGGACAAGTTCTTCCTGCAGATCCAGGGGTCCGGGACCCTGATCTTTCCGGAGGGACCGCCCCGGAGGGCCGTCTTCGCCGGCACCAACAGCCAGCCCTTCTCCGGCGTGGCCAACGCCATGCGCGAGCGCGGCCTGCTGGAGGCCGGCCAGACCTCGGCTGAGGGCATCCGCGCCTGGCTCGCCGCTCACAGGGGGCCTGAGGCGGCGGAGATCATGGCCCTCAACCCCCGCTACGTCTTCTTCCGGCTCACCGATGACGATGGTCTGCCCCCCCGGGGGGCGGCGGGCGTTCCCCTGCCGCCGGGCCGCGCCATCGCCGTGGACCTGTCCCTGCATGCGCCCGGGGACCTCTACTGGATCGACGCCCGAAGTCCGATCCTGGCCGGCGCCTTTCCCACCTACCAGAGGCTGGTCACCGCCCTGGACACCGGGGGCGCCATCCGCGGCCCCATCCGTGCGGACCTCTACCTTGGCCAGGGCCCCGAAGCCGGCCTCGAAGCGGGCCGCATCCGACACGTCCTGCGGCTCTACAGGCTGGTCCCCCGGCCATGAGGCGTCCGCTCCGACCTGAGGAGTCCCGGCTCTGGTCGCAGGTGACCTCCACGGTCCACCCCCTTCCCGGGCGGGCCAGCGCCCCAGCGGACCCGCCCCCTCCGCCCCGCGAGGCCCTGCCGGCGCCGGACCCTGCCGGCGCCCCCCTCCGGCTGGCCGTTTCGGCGGCGGTGCGGAAGCCCGGGCCGGCTTCTGGTCCCAAGGCCCTGGAGCCCGCCCGCCGCCGACGCATCTCCCGCGAACGCGACCCCATCGGCGCCCACATCGATCTCCATGGCCTGGGTCAGGATGCCGCGCGGGCGGCCCTGGAGCGGTTTGTCCTGGAGTGCTGGCGGGAGGGTCAACGCGCGGTGCTGGTCATCACCGGCAAGGGGATTCGAGGGGACGGCGTGCTCCGCCGGCTGACGCCGGAATGGCTGGCGGCCCCCCACCTGCAGGCGGTCGTGGCGGGAATCTCAGAGGCGCACCGCCGTCATGGCGGCGAAGGCGCCCTCTACATCGCCCTCAAGCGGCGTCCGCTCGACGCCAGCGCGCCGCCCAGGCCGTAACGCCCACGTGCCCGGCGACGTTGCCGAGGGTGCGCGAGAAGTCCGGGAAGGTCTCCACCGCCAGCAGCAGGGGCAGGAGCTCCATGGGCAGGCCCAGGCTCATGAAGATGGGGACCAGGGTGGTGAAGAAGGTCACCGAGCTCGCCACCCCTACCGCCGCAAGGCTGACCAGGGCCGCCACAAGCACCCCTGCGGCCACCTGGGCCGGGGCGAGGGGGACCCCGTAGAGGTGCGCTACGTAGAGGGCCACAGCCAGGTTACCGGCCGGGCTGGTGATCCGGAAGAGTGCCACGCCCATGGGCAGGACGAGGCCGCTGACCCGCTCCGGGATTCCCAGGCGGGTGCAGGCCGCCAGCATGACCGGCAGGCAGGCGAGCGAGGACTGGGTGGAGATGGCCATGGCGCCCACCGGGACCATGGCGCCCGCCAGATCCCGGGGCGGGGTCCGGCCCCCGGCCAGGGCCGCAATGACGCCGAGGGCGCCGGCCATGAGGCACATCAGGCTGACGATGACCACATAGTGCCCCAGCAGACCCACGGCGCCGAAGCCCGTCCGCGCGCCGACCGTCAGGGCGAGGAGGAAGACGCCGCCCGGCGCCAGGACAAGGACCCAGCGGACGATCACCATCATGGCCGCCTGCACGCCGTCGAAGACCGTGACCAGCAGGTCCCGACGCGCTGCGTCGAGACGGGAGACGGCCAGGCCGAAGATCAGGGCGAAGACCACCAGGGAGGCCATGGCCCCGTCGGCGGCGGCCTTGAACGGATTGGCGGGGATGAAGGCGCCGAGCCACTCGGAGAGCGGCGGGGTCTGTGGAATGTTCCCGGCGTCACCGGTCGCCGCCGCCCTCAGGGCCCCCGCCGCCTCGCCCGGCGCCGGCCAGGCGGCCAGCAGGGCCGGGGTGAGCCCGGCGGTGAGGGTGGCGGCCAAGAGGAGGAGTCCGCCGAAGGCCAGGAGCGCCCTTCCCGCCAGGCCGCCGCGGCCCACCGCGTCGGCGGCCCGGGCCATGCCGGTGACCAGGAGGGCGAAGACCAGCGGGATGATGGTCATGCGCAGGGCGTCGAGCCAGACGCCGCCGACCGCCGCCGCCGCCGCGACCAGGCTGGCCTCGCCCGGCGCCTCGACGGCGTGCAGCACGGCCCCCGCCGTCAGGCCGGCGACCAGGCCCAGGAGGATCAGGGTGGTCGCGGACGGCGCCCTCACGACCCAGCCTGGCCCCGGGTGGCCTTTTCCTCAAGGCCCGAAGCCCCCTCGCGGGCCTCCAGCCGGGCGGCGACCTCGTCCGGCGAGACCCCCGCCGCCGCCAGAAGCACAAGGAGGTGGTAAAGAACGTCCGCGGCCTCAGCCGCCAGGCCGTCCCGGTCTCCGGAAACGGCCGCCACGATGGCCTCCACCGCTTCCTCGCCCAGCTTGCGCGCCGCGCGCGGCGGCCCGTCCTGGAGAAGGCGGGCGGTCCAGGAGGTCTCGGGGCGGGCGTCCCGCCGGGCCTCGATGACTGCCTCCAGGCGCCCGACCACCTCGCCCAGCCGGCTCACGCCGCCGGCTCCGTCTGGCGGACCGGCAGGCCCGCCGCCGCCATGGCGGCCTTGACCTCGCGGATGGAGACGTCGCCGAAATGGAAGATCGAGGCGGCCAGGACGGCGTCCGCTCCGCCTTGGGTGACGGCTTCGACCATGTGCCGGGCCTCTCCTGCGCCCCCTGAGGCGATCACCGGAACCTTGACCGCGTTCGTCACCGCCCGCAACAGGCCCAGGTCATAGCCGTTGCGGACCCCGTCCCGGTCCATGGAGGTCAGGAGGATCTCGCCGGCCCCGCGCCGCACCACCTCTTCCGACCAGGCCGCCGCATCCAGGCCCGAGTCCCGGCGCCCGCCATAGGTGAACACCCGCCAGCCGCCCTCGGGCGTCGCCCGGGCGTCGACCGCCGCCACCACCGCCTGGGAGCCGAAGGCGTCGGCGCAGCGGGAGATCAGGTCCGGATCCTCCACCGCCGCCGTGTTGACGCTGATCTTGTCCGCCCCGGCCAGGAGAAGGGCGCGAGCGTCCTCCACCGTCCGGATTCCGCCGCCTACCGACAGGGGCATGAAGCAGACGTCCGCTGTCCGTGCGACCACATCCAGGAGGGCGCCCCGGCCTTCATGGCTGGCGGTGATGTCGAGGAACATGAGTTCGTCCGCCCCCGCCGCGTCGTAGGCCCGGGCCTGCTCCACAGGATCGCCGGCGTCGCGCAGGGCCACGAAGTTCACGCCCTTGACCACGCGCCCGTCCTTCACGTCGAGGCAGGGAATGACGCGGACCTTCAGCATGGTCAGGCCGAGGCCGCCAGGGCGACGGCGGGGTCGATGGCGCCGTTGTACAGGGCCCGGCCCAGGACCGCGCCCGCCACGGGCGCGCCGCGCCGCGCCTTCAGCCGGATAATGTCCTCCACCGAGGCCAGGCCGCCGGCGGCGATGACCGGGATGGCCACGGCGTCGGCGATGGCGCCGAAGGCCTCGACGTTGAATCCCATCACCGTCCCGTCACGGTCGATGTCGGTGATGATCAGGGCGCCGACCCCGGCGTCCTCGAAGCGGCGGGCGACGGTGACGGCGTCCAGGTCGGTGCTCTCGGTCCAGCCCTGGGTGGCGACCTTGCCTGCGCGGACGTCGACGCTGACGGCGATCTGCTCGGGCCAGAGCCGGGCGGCCTCGATGACGATCTCCGGCCGGGTCACGGCGACCGTGCCCAGGATCACCCGCGAGACGCCGGCCTCGATCCAGCGCTCGATATCCTGCAGGCTGCGGATCCCGCCGCCGAGCTGGACCGGGGTGGAGACCGCCGCGAGGATGGCCTCTACAGCCTCGCCATTGACCGCCCGGCCTTCAACGGCGCCGTTCAGGTCCACCACGTGGATCCAGTGGAACCCGGCCCCGGCCCAGGTGCGCGCCTGGGCCGCCGGGG
Organism: Phenylobacterium sp.; assembly: GCA_020401865.1. Classification (GTDB taxonomy): domain Bacteria; phylum Pseudomonadota; class Alphaproteobacteria; order Caulobacterales; family Caulobacteraceae; genus Phenylobacterium. The sequence continues at coordinate 47,245 of JADCAS010000006.1, forward strand.
AGGTGTTGAAGACCGTGGCCGTGTCGAGGTCGCCGTGCAGGACGCGGACGCACTCGCCGTCCTTCAGGTCGATGGCGGGATAGAGGATCACGGGCGCCACTCCAGGAAACGCGACAGCAGGGCCAGCCCCGCGGACTGGGATTTTTCGGGATGGAACTGCACCCCGGCCATGTTCTCCCGCACCACGGCCGCGGGGAACCGTCCGCCATGGTCGGCCTCAGCGGCCACGTCGGCGGCGTCATCGGGCCAGAAGGCGAAGGAGTGGGTGAAGTACATGGGCGCCGCGCCGATGGCGGCGATCAGGTCGGGACCGTGCGGATTGACAAGATCGTTCCAGCCCATGTGCGGCACCTTGGCCGTCGGATCGGCCGGGCGCAGGCGGCGCACCTCGCCGGGGATCCATCCGAGCCCGGGCGTCTCCCCGAACTCCAGCCCCCGCGACGCCATGAGCTGCATGCCCACGCAGATGCCCAGGAAGGGACGGCCCCGGCCCCGGACGGCCTCGTCCAGGGCCTCGCTCAGGCCGGGCCGGGCGTCCAGGGCGGACTTGCAGGCGGCGAAGGCGCCGACCCCGGGAAGGACGATGCGGTCAGCGGCCAGGACATCCTCCGGAACATGCGTGACCTGCACCTCCACCCGGCCGCCGGCGGCCCGGACGAGCGCCTTCTCGGCCGAGCGCAGGTTGCCCGACCCGTAGTCGATCAGGGCGAGGCGGCTCATGCGATCAGAGCGAACCCTTGGTGGAGGGCGCCTGTCCGCCGGCCCGCGGATCGATCTCCACCGCCTCGCGGAGGGCGCGACCCAGGGCCTTGAATCCGCTCTCGGCGATGTGGTGCGAATTGGCGCCGTAGAAGGTCTCGAGATGCACGCAGGCCCCCGCATTGCTGGCGAAGGCGTGATGGAACTCCTTGAAGAGTTCGGTGTCCATGTCGCCGACCTTCGGTGTCGGGAAGGCGGTCCGCCAGACCAGGTAGGGCCGGTTGGACAGGTCGATGGCGCAGCGGGTGAGGGTCTCGTCCATGGGGATGACCGCCAGCCCGAACCGCCGGATGCCGCGGAAGTCGCCCAGGGCCTGCCGGACGGCCTGACCCAGAACGATGCCCACATCCTCCACCGTGTGGTGGAAGTCGATATGCAAGTCCCCCTTCGCCTCGACCTCGAGGTCGAGGGCGCCGTGGCGGCCGAGGGAGTCCAGCATGTGGTCCAGGAAACCGATCCCGGTGGCGATGCGGGTCTGGCCCGCCCCATCCAGGTCGACCCGGACGGAGATTTTCGTCTCGCGGGTCTCGCGAACCACCTCGCCCGTGCGCGCCATGGCCTAGAGTCCTTCCCGGTCCGCCAGTTCCCGCAGGGAGACCTGCGGCCGCGGCCCATAGTGAGAGATCACCTCGGCCGCCGCCAGGGACCCCAGGTGTCCGCAGACCTCGAGGGGTCGGCCCCGGGCGAGGCCGTACATCACACCGGCTGCGTATTGGTCGCCGGCGCCGGTCGTGTCCACGACTTTTTCCACAGCCCGGGCGGGAATGGAGACCGTTCCCCCATCGGCGAGCAGGAGAGAGCCCTTCTCGCTGCGGGTGACGGCGGCCAGGCGCGTGCGCTGGCGCAGGCCGTCCAGCGCCACCGCCAGGTCGTCGGTTTCGAACAGGGCGAGGGCTTCGGCCTCGTTGGCGAAGAGGAGATCGACCTGCGAGGAGATGAAGCCGAGGAGGGCCGCCCGGTGCCGCTCGACGACGAAGCCGTCGGACAGGGTCAGGGCGATCATCCGTCCGGAGGACCTGGCCAGACCGGCGGCCTTGGCGAAGGCGCGCCGGGCGGCCTCGGCGTCGAACAGGTAGCCTTCCAGATAGACGATGCTCGCCTGCTCGATGACCGCGGGGTCGATGTCGTCGTCGGTGAACTCGACCGAGGCGCCCAGAAAGGTGCACATGGTGCGTTGACCGTCCGGGGTGACATTGACCAGGCAGCGGGCGGTCGCCGGCCCGCCGCGGAGGGGCCGGCTCGGGAAGTGGGCGCCGATGGCCCTCAGATCGTGGGCGAAGACCTCGCCCAGCTGGTCATCCGCCACCTTGCCGAGGAAGGCCGTGCGGGCGCCCAGGCTGGAAAGGCCCGCCACCGTGTTGGCCGCCGATCCGCCGGACGTCTCCACCCCCGGCGCCATCCGGGCGTAGAGCTCCCGGCCCCGGGCCTCGTCCACGAGGGTCATGGCCCCCCGGGAGAGGCCTTCACCGGCGATGAATCCCTCATCCGCCGGAGCGATGACGTCGACGATGGCGTTGCCGATGGCGGCGACGTCGAAGAGTTCGGTCATGGGGCCTCCCTGGGCCTGGCCAAGCGCGGTCCTGCTACAGGCAAAGCCGGTCTGGAGCAATGCGCACGCCCATGGCATCAGGACGCATGACCCGCCTCATCGCCCGGCTCGCCGCCCTCCTCCTGGCCCTGTCTTCCAGCGCCGCCGCCGCCGGGGACTGGCGGCCCCTGGCCGATGACCGCCTGCTGGTGATCGATACAAGCCGGGGCCGGATGGTGATTCTCCTGCAGCCGGAGTTCGCGCCGCAGGCCGTCGAGCGGATCCTCCGGCTCTCCCGCGAGGGCGTGTACGACGGGCTCCTCTTTCACCGGGTGATTCCGGGCTTCGTGGTCCAGACCGGAAACCCAAACAACCGCGACGGCGGCGTCTCGTCCCTTCCGGACCTCGATCCGGAGTTCACCTTCCGCGTCCCGGCGGACAGCTTTGTTCCGATCCGCCGGTCCGCCGAGGGCGCCGAGGGCTTCCTGGGCGCGAACCCTGTCATGGTGGATAACCGGGGGCGCGGCTGGGGGGCCTACTGCACAGGCGTGGCCGGCATGGGACGGCAGGAGGGGATCCGGACGGCCAATTCCGAGATCTTCTTCATGCTGGCGCCCGCCCGGCGACTGGATCACGACTACACTGTCTGGGGCCGGCTGGCCGCGGGGGCCGAGGTGCTGGCGGCCATCGCCCCGGGTGAACCCCCGGTCCGCCCGGACCGGATGGTCCGGGTGCGCCCAGCGTCCGACCTTCCCGAAGCCGAGCGTCCGCGTCTGGAGATGATGGACCCGGCGGGTCCGGCCTTCACCCGCCGGATCGCCGAGGCGCGCCGGGCCCGGGGCGCCGACCTCGGCCTCTGTGACCTCGAGGTTCCCATCCGCCCACGCCCCTGAGATCCACCGACCTAGCGGAGCTTCTCCGGCGAAGCGCACAGGTCCGCCATCGGGCACGCGCCGCACCTGGGTCGCCGGGCAAGGCAGACATACCGGCCATGCAGGATGAGCCAGTGGTGCGCCCGGGTCCGCCAAGGGTCCGGAATGGCGGCCATCAGCTCGTGCTCGACCTGGTCGGGCGTCCTGCCCCGGGCGAGCCCCAGGCGTTGGGCGACCCGGAAGACATGGGTGTCGACCGCGATGGCGGGCTCGACGCCCAGCTCGTTGAGCACCACGCTTGCGGTCTTCCGGCCCACGCCGGGAAGACCCTGCAAGGCCTCCCGCTCGAGGGGAACCTCGCCCCCGTGCTGCTCGACCAGGATGCGCGCCGCCGCCACCAGGTTCTTCGCCTTGGTCCGGAAAAGGCCGATGGAGGCGATGAAGGGGATGATCCCCTCCTCTCCGAGGGCCAGCATCTTTGCGGGCGTGTCGGCGACGGCGAACAGACGGGCCGTGGCCTTGTTCACCGAGACGTCCGTCGCCTGGGCGGAGAGGGCCACCGCCGCGAGCAGGGTGTAGGGCGAGGTATAGCTGAGCTCCGTGCGGGGGTCGGACTCGGCCGCCTCGAACCGTTCAAGGAGGGCCTCGATCCTGGCGCGCTCCGCCGGGGATTTCCGGGGCGCGGCGCGTCGCTTTGCGGGAGGTTTGGACATGCCCGATCATCTCCGTCCCCTGCGGCCACGACAAGGTCTTGCATAATGCTTAGACCTAAGCTATCTAGTTTAGACCTAAGCAAGAGGTTCCGCCATGCCGACCCGCCGCCACATCCTCGAGGTGCTTTCCGCCACATCGATCCTGGCCACCACCGGATGCGTGGCCGCCGCTCCGGGGCCTGACCCCTACGCCGCCTGGAGGGACCCCGGCCAGGGAGAGACGGATCCAAGGCGCTTCGTTCTCGCGCACGGTCTGCTGGCGCCGAACCCGCACAATCGGCAGTCCTGGCTCATCCGCCTCGAGGGATCGGACGCGATGAGCCTTTTCATCGACCGGACCCGCCTTCTGCCGGAGACGGACCCCTTCGGTCGACAGGTCGTCCTGGGGTGCGGCGCCTTCCTTGAGCTGGTCGCCCAGTCGGCCCCCCGGATCGGTCGAACTGCAGACATCCAGGTCTGGCCGGAAGGCGCCCCGGAGGGCGCGCTGGATGATCGCCCCTTCGCCCGCGTGACGCTGAGGCCGGAAGCGGGCATCGCCCCCGGCCCTCTGTTCGAGCAGATCCCGAAACGTCGGACCGAGAAGGCGCCGTTCGTCCCGATGCCTCCGGCCGACGCTGCGGTGGCCGCCGTTCTGCAGGCGGCCCAGGCGCCCGGACTGATCCCCGGCGAGACCCGGGAGGCCGGTCTGCGGCGGAGCCTCATCGACGTCTGCCTGGAGGGCTGGCGGATCGAGACCGGGACGAAGCGTACCCACATGGAGTCCGTCAACCTGATCCGGATCGGGAAGGCGGAGGTGGCGCGCAACCCCGACGGAATCGCCCTGTCCGGGGGCATGATGGACGTCATGGCCGGCCTGGGCATTCTGACGCGAGAGGCCCTGGCCGATCCGAATTCCAACGCCAGCAAGTCCAGCAACGACATGTTCGAGAAGATGATCGAGGCGACACCGGCCTTCTTCTGGATCCGATCGGAGACGGCGGATCGGTCGGCCCAGCTCGCTGCGGGGCGCGCCTATGCCAGGGCCCAGCTCGCAGCCGCGGTCCAGGGACTGGCCATGCACCCCTGGAGCATGGCCCTCCAGGAATTCCCGGAAATGGCCGGGCCCTACGCAAGGGTTCAATCCTTGCTCGGGGCGCGCCCTGACGCGCCGGTACAGATGCTGGTCCGGCTCGGCGCCGTACCGTCTCCGAGCGGACCGACGCCAAGGCGCAGGCTTGACGATCTGCTCCGCGTATGACGACACCCGGAGGATGAGCGAACGACCCCCGGACCTGAACGCGTTTTTCACGGACATTGCGATCATCGACCAGCTGGTCGACGCGTTCCTGGTGCGCAGGCTGCCAAGGGGCCTGTCCCTTGCCGGCTTTGGCGTGTTGAATCACATGGTTCGGATGGGCCAGGAAACCGCTTCCCCGGTCGCCCTGGCGCGCGCCCTCCAGGTGACGCGCGGAGCCGTGACCGGGGTGCTCCGCAAGCTTTCAGCGGAAGGCTTCATCACCCTGGAGCCGGACCCCAATGACGGCAGGGGAAAAAAGGTGAGACTCACCCCCGACGGCTACGCCGCCCGCCAGGCCGCCCTCGACGCGACGGCGCCCCTCGTGGCCCGTTTCGAAAGCGAGATGGACCTCGCGGCCATCCGCAGGATCCATCCCGAGCTCCGAAGGATCCGCGAGTACCTCGACAACAACCGGGACCTGTAGCGCATTGACCGTTGCCGCCTCCGGACTTTCCGTCTACCAGCACAGGGCGTCCTATCGGCGACGCCTCTGAGTTCCGTCGGATGACCACGCCCTCCCGGCATCCCGTCGCCTTCGAGTTCTTCCTCGAAATCTCTGTGATCGACCAGCTGGCCAGCACGGAAATGGAGCGCGTGCTTCCGGAGGGCGTCAGCATGGCCAGCTTCGGCCTCCTCAACCATCTGGTCGCCAGGGGCGGGACGGAGTCCCCGGCCCGGCTCGCCAGGGCGCTCCAGGTCTCCAAGGGCGCGGTCACCGCCCTCCTGAAGCGCCTCGAAGCCCGCGGTCTGGTCCACCTGTCCCAGGATCCCCGGGACGGGCGGGCCAAGATCATCGCCCTGACGCCCGAGGGCCGTCGGCGGCGGGACGAGGCGGTCGCCGCTCTTGATCCCCTGCTGGAGACCTTCCTCGCCGCCCTCCCGGCGCCGGACCTCGCCGCAGCCCTGCCCCTTCTCCGGCGCGTGCGGCTGGAACTCAATCGCCGTCGCCAGGGAGGTTGAAGGGCTTCCCCGCAGGCGCGTCTCGGGCTAGGTCATCAGGCGATGCACGATCTTGAAATCCTGAATGTCGAGATCCGTCCGCACCGGTCCCTCTCGGACCGGGGCTTCATCATTCTCATCTCCATCATCACCGCCATCCACTGCGTCACCGCCGCCGTCTTCCTGTCCATGGGCGCGACCCTGGTGCCCTTCTTCCTGGGCCTCGACGTCCTGGCCATCATCGTGGCCTTCGCCGTCAGCTTCGCCTCGGCCCGGCGGATCGAGCGGGTGGTGGTGACGGAGAGCCGGGTGCGTCTGATCGAGGAGACCCCCCGCCGGCGGGTCCTGGTCTGGGAGGGTCCGACCGCCTTCACCCACCTGTCCGCCGAGACCGAGGACGACCGGATCGTGGACCTGCGTCTGTCGGTTTCGGGGCGCGACGTCCCGGTCGGACGCGCCCTTGGACCCAAGGCCCGCGAGGAGCTGAAGCGCCGCCTGGAGGCCGCCCTCCAGCAGGCCAGACGCCCGCGGGCTCTGGCCTGGTGAGCCCGGGCCCGGTCTTCAGCGACGCCGAGGTCGAACGTTACGCCCGTCATCTTGTCCTGCGCGAGATCGGCGGTCCGGGCCAGCAGAAGCTCAGAGCCGCCCGCATCCTGATTGTCGGCATGGGCGGACTCGGCGCCCCGGCCAGCCTTTACCTCGCTGCGGCGGGGGTGGGCGGACTGGTGATCGCCGATCCCGACCGGGTGGAGACCTCCAACCTCCAGAGGCAGGTGATCTTCACCACCACGGACCGGGGACGGTCCAAGGTGGACGCGGGCCTGCGACGACTTACGGACCTCAATCCCCACGTGGAGACCCAGGCGCTCCAGCTGACCGTCGACGCCAGCAACGCACGCGACCTGATCGACGGCTTCGACCTCGTCCTCGACGGTACAGATGATTTCGCAACCCGTCTGGCGGTGAGCGACGCCTGCACGGCCACCGGGACCCCCCTCGTCTCCGGGGCCATCGGCCGGTGGACGGGTCAGGTGGGCGTCTTTATCGGCCGGCCCTGCTATCGCTGCCTGGTCCCGGAGATTCCGCCGGAGGTCGAGACCTGCCAGGCGGTGGGTGTGATCGGGGCCCTGGCCGGCGTCATCGGCGCCATGATGGCCCTGGAAGCGATCAAGCTGGTCACCGGCGCCGGCGAAAGCCTCGCCGGCCGGCTGCTCGTCTATGACGCCCTCTCGGCCGTGACCCGTACCGTGAGGGTCGCGCCGGACCCCCACTGCCCCTCCTGCGGCGGCGATCAGACCGGCGGCGTGTAACTGACCTGGGCTCCCGGCCCGAGGGGCCAGTCGAAGACGACCCACAGACCCGTCATCAGGGCGCCGGCCACCATGAAGGTCAGGGCGTAGGGAAGCATCAGCGCCAGGAGCGAGCCGACGCCCATGGAGGCGTCCCAGCGCCGGCAGAAGCCGAGAATCAGGGGGAAGTAGGCCATCAGGGGCGTCATGATGTTGGTGAAGCTGTCCCCCATGCGGTAGGTCGCCGTGGTCATCTCCGGGCTGATGCCCAGCAGCATGAACATGGGCACCACGACGGGCGCCAGGGCGCTCCACTTGGCCGTGGCCGAGCCGATGAAGAGGTCGAGGCCGGAAGAAAAGCCCAGGACCCCCAGGAGCAGGGCGGGCGCAGGCAGGTCCAGGGTCTCCAGGACGTGCGCCCCGTTGATGGCGGCGATGGGCCCCAGGCGGGACCAGTTGAACATGGCGACGAAGTGGGCGGCGAAGAAGGCGAAGACGAGGTAGGGCGCCATGTCCCGGATCCCCTCGGTCATCATGGAAAAGACCTCCCGGTGCGACCGGACGACCCCGGTCGCGGTCCCGAAGGCCACGCCCGTCGCCAGGAAGAGCACCAGGAACCCCGCGATCAGGGCGGTGTAGAAGGGCTGGAGCGCGGCGGGTCCGGACTTGGTCTCGTCGATCAGAGGCGTGAAACCCGGCCAGAGGGCCAGAATGGTGAAGCCCGAAGCCACGGCGAGGGCGGCGAGTCCGGCCCGGCGCAGGCCCCGCCGCTCGGCCTCGGTGGGCGCCGACCGGGCCAGCTCCGCGGTGAGGTCAGCGTCCGGCTCGCCTCGCCAGGGCCCGAGCCGGGGTTCGATGATCCGGTCGGTAACGAACCAGATCAGCGGGGTGAAGACCCCCACAATGGCCAGGATGAACCACCAGTTCCCCAGGGGGTTGAAGGTCCAGGCGGGGTCGATGATACGCGCCGCCTCCTGAGTGAAGCTGAACAGGACGATATCGATCTGGCCCGGCGTGATGTTGCCTGCATAGCCCCCGGAGACCGCAGCGAAGGCGGCGGCGAGACCAGCCAGGGGGTGGCGTCCCACGGCGGCGTAGAGCAGGGCGGCCAGCGGGATGAAGACCAGGTAGGCGGCGTCCGAGGCATGGTGCGAGACCATGCCGATCAGGGCCACAATCGGGGTCAGCCACCGGCGGTCGGCGCCCCGGAGGCTGGCCCGGATCAGGGCGCTGAAGAAGCCCGAGCGCTCGGCGACGGCGGCGCCGTACATGACGGTCAGGGCCACGCCGAGGGGGGCGAACCCCGTCAGGGTCTTGGCCGTCTCTGTGAACAGCCTCTCCAGATTGTCCTCCGACAGGAGGCTCTCCGCCCGAAAGATCAGCCGCCCGCCTTCCAGCTCGCCCCAGGTCGGGGGGGTTTCGCCGCGGAAGGGCAGGGAGGCCGTCCAGCCGAGGGTCGCCCCGAGTGTCGACAGGATGAAGAGTCCGCCGATCAGCCAGACGAAGATCATCACCGGTTCCGGGAGCCGGTTGCCAATGCGCTCGACAAGGTCCAGCAGGGAGCGCCGCGGCGCAGGAGGAAGGGCGTCAGGGGCGGCCAAGGGGGGTCTCCGATCCTTCGGTCTGGAACCCGGCGGCGTGGCGCCGCCCGGCGGAGGGGTCAAGGGGCGACCCGGGGGGAGGTAGGCGCCACCGCCAGGGGTTCAACCCGGCGGGCCTTCAGAGCATGGAGGGCAGAACCCGGTCCGGCGGGCGGTGCCCGTCCATCCAGGTCCGGATGTTGATGAGGACCTTCTCGCCCATCTCGGTGCGCGCCTCGACGGTGGCGGAGCCCAGATGCGGCAGAAGCACGGCGTTGTTCAGGCCCAGCAGCTTGGGGTTCACGGCCGGCTCGAATTCGAAAACGTCGAGTCCCGCTCCGGCGATGCCGCCCGAGGCCAGAAGGTCCGCCAGGGCCGACTCGTCGATGATCTCCCCGCGGGCGGTGTTCACCAGGATGGCGTGGGCCGGCATCAGCTTCAGTCGCCGCGCCGACAACAGGTGATAGGTGGCTGGCGTGTGCGGGCAGTTGACCGAGATGATGTCCATCCGGGCCAGCATCTGGTCGAGGCTTTCCCAGTAGGTGGCCTCGAGCTCCTCGGCGATCCGCGGACTGACCGGCGCGCGGTTGTGGTAGTGGATCTGCATGCCGAAGGCGCGGGCCCGGCGGGCCACCGCCTGGCCGATCCGGCCCATGCCGATGACCCCCAGCCGCTTCCCGGACAGCCGCCGCCCCAGCATCCAGGTCGGCGCCCAGCCCCGGAACTCCCCGGCCTCGATGGACCGGGCGCCCTCCACGATCCGGCGGGACACCGCCATCATCAGGGCCAGGGTCAGGTCAGCGGTGTCCTCGGTGAGCACCCCCGGCGTGTTGGTGACCGTTACGCCCCGGGCGGCGGCGGCCGCGACGTCGATATGGTCCACACCAGCCCCGAAGTTGGCGATCAGCTTGAGCCGCTCGCCTGCGGCCTCGATGACGCCGGCGTCGATCCGGTCCGTGATGGTCGGGGCCAGCACGTCGCAGCGGCCTACCGCGTCGATCAGGGCCTCCCGGCTCAGGGGCTCGTCGGAGAGATTCAGTTCGGTGTCGAACAGCTCGCGCAGCCGGGTCTCGACGGCGTCCGGGAGCCTCCGGGTCACAATCACTTTCGGCTTGCGCGTCGGCATCGGCGGCGGGGTCCCGAATTTCAGCGTCCGGCGAAACGGCGCTCTGGCGCCTTCGTCGCTGAAGCTCTAGCAAAGAGGGCATGAACGGCCAAGTTGAGCCTTCCCTGCGCAGACCCGGAGTCGTCGCGATTGTCCTGCTGGCGGCGGCTTTCGCCCTGTCGCCTCTGGGCGCCGCCGTCGCCGATGCGCGCAGGACCCCATCGGGCCTGCCGGTGCCCCGCTATGTCACGCTGAAGTTCGGGTCGGTGAACGCCCGCTCCGGGCCCGGCGACGACTACCCCGCGCTCTGGGTCTACCAGGTCCGCGGCCTGCCGGTCCAGGTGATCGCCGAGACCTCGGAGTGGCGGCGCATCTGCGATCCGGACCGGGGGGTGGCCTGGGTCCACATGCGCACCACGGACGGTCGCCGCAACGTCATGGGCCAGGCTCCGGCGCCGGTTCCCATCCAGTCCGCCGCCCGGACCGACTCTCGCACCGTCGCCCTCCTGAGGCCCCGCGCCCTGGCCGCGCTCCAGCGCTGCGAGACCGGCTGGTGCCGGATCAAGGCCGACGGCGTTTCCGGCTGGGTCCGGGAGTCGTCCCTCTGGGGCGTCGACGACCGTCCCCAGTGCGTCCCGGCTCCGGCCCGTTGAGCGACCCCTCAGGCTCTGATAGAGCGAAGCCCTCCTGTCCGGCGCACGTCGCCGGGCGATCCCGTTGAAGTGACCCGCGGAAGGGCGAGCCATGATTCCCGGCGCCAAGGCCAAGGACCATTATTCCCGAGAGGAGCTGCTGGCCTGTGGTCGGGGCGAGATGTTCGGACCGGGCAACGCCCAGCTGCCCGTCCCGCCCATGCTGATGTTCGACCGCATCACCCGGATCACCGAGACCGGCGGAGCCTACGACAAGGGCCAGGTCATCGCCGAGCTGGATATCCGGCCGGACCTCTGGTTCTTCGACTGCCATTTCATCAATGACCCGGTGATGCCCGGCTGCCTGGGCCTCGACGCCATGTGGCAGCTGGTCGGCTACTTCCTCGGCTGGTCCGGCGCTCCCGGCAAGGGCCGGGCCCTGGGGGTTGGGGAGGTGCGCTTCGCCGGCCAGGTCACCCCCAAGGTCAAGCAGGTCATCTATCGCATCGACCTGAAGCGCGTGATCATGCGCCGGCTCGTGCTGGGCATCGGCGACGGCGTCATGGAAGCCGATGGCAAGGTCATCTACGAGGCCAAGGATCTGCGGGTCGGCCTGTACGACCCCAAGGATCTGGTCTGAAACCGGCGTATCTGGGGGAACAGGGCATGCGGCGCGTCGTCGTCACCGGCATGGGCATCGTCTCATCCATCGGCAACACCCTGGACGATGTCCGGGCTTCGCTCCACGGCGCCCGGTCGGGGATCGTCGCGGCGCCTGAGTACGCCGAGCTTGGCTTCCGCTGCCAGGTGCACGCCGATCCCGGGCTGGACTGGGAGGCCGCCGTCGACCGGCGGGCCGCCCGTTTCCTCGCCCAGGGCACGGCCTTCGGCCACATCGCCATGGAGCAGGCCATCGCCGACTCCGGCCTGACGGAGGCCGAGGTGTCCCACGAGATGACCGGCCTGATCGTCGGCTCGGGCGGGCCCTCCACCAAGGCGATCATCGAGTCCGCCGCCACTGCAAAGGAAAGGGGTCCCAAGCGGGTCGGTCCCTTCGCTGTCCCCAAGGCCATGAGCTCGGGCGTCTCCGCCGTCCTGTCGACCTGGTTCAAGATCCGGGGCCTCAACTATTCGATCTCTTCGGCCTGCGCGACGTCGACCCACTGCATCGGCGCCGCCTATGAGCAGATCGCCATGGGCCACCAGGACGTGGTCTTCGCCGGCGGGGCCGAGGAGCTGCACTGGACCCTCTCGGTCCTGTTCGACGCCATGGGCGCCATGAGCTCGAACTTCAACGACCGGCCTGCGGTGGCCAGCCGGGCCTATGACGTCGCCCGCGACGGCTTCGTCATCGCCGGCGGCGCCGGGATCCTGGTGCTTGAGGACCTGGAGCGGGCCCGGGCGCGCGGCGCGAAGATCTATGGCGAGATTGTCGGCTATGCCGCCAACTCGGACGGATTCGATATGGTCGCCCCCTCCGGCGAAGGCGCGGTGCGGTGCATGCGCCTGGCCCTGTCCCGCGCCGGCAACCGCAAGGTCGACTACCTGAACCCGCACGGCACCTCCACGCCGGTGGGGGACATCAAGGAGATGGAGGCGGTCCGCGAGGTCTTCGGCGAGGCGGCCCCCGCCATCTCGTCCACCAAGTCCCTGACCGGGCACAGCCTGGGGGCCGCCGGCGCCCAGGAGGCGATCTATTCCCTGATCATGCTCAACTCGGGTTTCCTGGCCGAAAGCGCGCACATAGAGACCCTGGATCCGGCCTTCGAGGGCCTGCCCATCCTGCGGAAACGCGAGGACCGCCAGGTCGAGACGGTGATGTCCAACAGCTTCGGGTTCGGCGGCACCAACGGGTGCCTGGTGATGTCCAGGGTCTGACGGGGCGGGGACGCCCCCGCCTGCACAATTCGGGAGACGAGAAGTGGCCGACGACTACAACATGCCCGCGGGCGCGCTCATGCAGGGCAAGCGCGGGATCATCACCGGGGTGACCAACCACCAGTCCATCGCCTGGGGCATCGCCACCCAGCTGGCCGCCCAGGGCGCGGAGATGGCCTTCTTCCACCTGCCGGGCATGGAGCGGCGGGTCCGCCCCCTGGCCGCGAGCGTCGGCGCGACCGTGATCGCGCCCGTCGACGTCACGGATGACGCGAGCATGGACGCCGGCTTCGCCGCCGTGGAGGCCGCCTTCGGCAAGATCGACTTCTTCGTCCACGCCCTGGCCTTCGCCCCCCGCGACCAGATCAAGGGCTCCTTCGTCGAGAACGCCACGCGGGAAGGCTTCCGCACGGCCATGGACATCTCGGCCTACAGCTTTGTCGACTGCGCCCGCCGGGCCAGCCGGATGATGCCCGACGGCGGGTCCCTGATCACCCTGACCTACCTCGGCTCGGAACGCGCCATCCCCAACTACAACACCATGGGCGTGGCCAAGGCCGCCCTGGAGGCGGCGACGCGCTATATCGCCCGGGACCTGGGCCCCCAGGGCATCCGGGCCAACGCCATCTCGGCCGGGGCCATGCGCACCCTGTCCCTGGCGGGCATTTCCGGCGGCCGGTCCATGCTGGCCCAGGGCCGGGCACTCTCCGCTCTGAAGGAGGACACCAGCATGGAGGGCGTCGCCGGCGCCGCCCTCTGGCTCCTATCCGACCTGGGCCGGTCCACCACGGGCGAGGTCGTTCACGTGGACGCCGGCTTCCACATGATGGGCCTGCCCGACGAGATCGAAGAGGGCTGAGCCCCCTCGGGCCCCCCGGGGCGTCAGGGTCCGTAGGCCCTCACGAAGCGGCTGGCCGCCTCCCGGGCGATCCGGTCGATGACCGCCGCATCCAGGTTGGACTCCACCCCAAGCAGCCGTCCGGTCTGGTGGGAGCCGATGACCATGCCGGCGAAGAACTCCGCCGCCAGGGCGCTGTCTTCGACACGCAGGCGACCGGCTCGCGTCTCTCCGTCCAGAAAGGCCGCCAGCCGCGCCCGCGAGGTGCGGGCGCCCGTGTCGAAAAAGGTCCGCGCCAGGTCCGGCATCTCGGCCGCGCCCTGAATGTGGATCCGCAGGAGGGCGATGGAGGAGGGCGTGGCGATGGATTCCAGGACCACCCGGGCATAGCCCGCCAGCGCCTCCTCCGGGCCCTCCCCGGAGCCGGGATTGTCCAGGTGTGCGGTGATCTCGTCCACGCGCCGTTCGATCAGCACCCGCACCAGCTCGGCCTTGGAGCCAAACCGGTTGTAGACCGTCTGCTTGGAGACCCGCGCGCGCCTGGCGATATCCTCGATGGACGCGCTCATGCCGCGCTCGGCCAGGGCCTGGCGCGCGGCTTCGAGGATGGCGATCCCCTTCGATTCGTCCACCTGACCCCGCCGGCGCGGCATCAGCCCCGCGCCCCGGCGCGACTGAGGGCTTCCCTTCGAAGGGAGCCTCTGACGATATTTCCGGGTCGCCAGGGACTCTTCCGGCCCATCACTCCCCCCCTCCTCTGTACCTGGGCGCTTCCCTTCTCCCTTGTCCGCACCTTGGCGCGCGCCGCAAAATCGCACAACACCGGAATGGACCCCTTCGTCCATGAAAGCCTCAGGCGCCGTCCCGCGAAGGGGGCTGGACGCCGGCCTGTCGTCGACGGCATATCGCGGCATGGACGCCGATGTGATCATCGCCGGCGCCGGCATGGCCGGCGCCACCCTCGCCCTGGGCCTGGCCCGCAGCGGCCTGAAGCCCGTCCTGGTCGACGCGCAACCCTTCGCGGCCCAGCTGGCGCCGGACTTCGACGGCCGCGCCTCGGCCATCGCCTTTTCCAGCTTCCGCCAGTGGCGAGCCCTGGGCCTTGCCGAAGACCTCGAGCCCCACGCCGAACGCATCGCCGAAATCCTGGTCACGGATGGTCGCACGCCCGGCCCCTCCGCCGGGGCGCCCTCCCAGGCCTTCCTGCGCTTCGACGCCGCTGAGATCGCCGACCGGGTCGAGGGCGAGCCCCTGGGCTACATGATCGAGAACCGGCGGATCCGCGCCGCCCTCGCCGCAGCGGTCCGGCGTGAGGGTGTCGAGGTGCTGGCGCCGGCCCGGGTGGCCGGGGTCGACTTCACCCTCGGCGGTGCGGCCGTGCGCCTGGAGGACGGCCGGGTCCTGGCCGCCCCCCTCGCCGTCGGCGCCGAGGGTCGCGCCTCCGCCGTGGCGGCGGCGGCGGGGATCCGCAGCACCGGCTGGACCTATCCCCAGACCGGGGTGGTGGCCACGGTCCGGCTGGACCAACCGCACGGCGGCGTCGCCCATGAATACTTCCTGCCCTCTGGCCCCTTCGCCATCCTGCCCCTCACCGGTCAGCGCGCGAGCCTGGTCTGGACCGAGTCCCCCACCCGGGCCGAGGCCCTGCGGACCGCCCGCCCGGAGATCTTCCACGCCCACCTGCAGCGCCGGTTCGGCGACCTTCTTGGCCGGCCCCGGCTGGACGGCCCGGTCTTCACCTATCCCCTGTCCCTGCACCTGCCCGAGACCCTCACCGCCCCCCGCGCCGCCCTCGTCGGCGACGCCGCCCACGGGGTGCACCCCGTCGCCGGACAGGGGCTGAACCTCGGCCTGAAAGACGCCGCGGCCCTGGTCCAGGTTCTGGTGGAGGCCGTCCGCCTGGGGGAGGACATCGGCTCGGAGGCCGTACTGGAGCGCTATGCCCGCTGGCGCAGCGTCGACAATATCGGCCTGGCGGTGGCGGCGGACGCCTTTGTCCGTCTTTTCTCCAACGACAATCCCCTGCTCAGGGTCGTCCGCGGGGCGGGCCTTTCCGTCGTCAACCGGATCGGCCCGGCCCGTCGCTTCTTCATGCAGGAGGCGGGGGGCGCGGTGGGCGACCTGCCCCGCCTGCTCCGTGGCGAGGCGCCCTGACAGGCCCTCAGAGCGTCCGGGCTTCCTCCGGCAGCATGACGGGAACGCCGTCCCGGACCGGATAGGCCAGCTTCGCCTTGCGGCTGATCAGTTCGCCGGCGGCGCGGTCGTACTCCAGGGGTCCGTGGGTGACCGGGCAGACAAGAATCTCCAGAAGCCGGGGGTCGAGTCCGGGATCCAGGCCGGGAAGCGGGGCGTCGGAGGGGGTCCCGGACGGTGTCTCAGGGGGGGTCTCAGGGGGGGGCTCAGGCATAATCGGTCCTACTGCAGGGTCTCGGGCGGACCGTCGTCATCGCCCAGGGCGTCGATCTCGAGGAGGGCGGTGAGCACGTCCTGCCGGTCGCCCCGGTCCGGCGCCTCCAGAAGGGCCTGCTTCTCCGCGGGGGAGAAGGGCAGGCTCATGGCCAGGCCGGCGACCAGCTCGTCCAGGGGCGCGGCGTTGAGGGCGGAGTCGTCCACGTCGAGGTCGCGGCGGTTGAGGTAGGCTCTCAGGGCCTTCGCCAGTCGGGCCCGTTCCCCGCCGGTCCGCCGACCTGGCTCCAGGTCGTCCGTAAACGGAGCAAAATCCGGCTTCACCTGGCGGTACGGTGTGGGCAGGTCTAGTTCCTCGGCGATCCGGAACCGGCAGACCCCCGTCAGGGTGATCAGGTAATCCCCCTCGGCGCCGTCCCGGAACCGGGTGACCCGGCCGGCGCAGCCGATGCGCGCCAGGCTGGGCCGGGCCTTGTCGCCGCCCGAGGTTTGCACCATGCCGATCATCCGCGCCCCGGTCATGACATCATCCAGCATGTTCAGGTAGCGGGGCTCGAAGATGCGCAGGGGCAGTTCCGCCCCGGGCAGCAGGAGGGCGCCGTCCAGCGGGAAGACCGGAAGGGTCTGGGGCAGCTCGATGCGAAGGGGCCGGGGCGCCATGGTCCTTAAGAGAACAGGATGGCGGAAAGCCGCCGGCGGCCCTGCCGGGCCAGGTCGGAGGCGGCGCCCGCCGCCTCGAAGACGGTCAGGAGCTGGGCTCGGGCGGCGCCCTCGTTCCAGTCGCGGTCGGCGGCGATGATCTGCAGGAGGTGGTCCATGGCCGCCTCGAGCCTTCCCGCGCCGGCCAGGGCCCGGGCCAGCTCGAAGCGGGCCTCGTGGTCGGCGGGGTCGGCGGCGAGCCGGGCCTCGAAGGCGGCGGTCTCTGCGGGGGCGGCCTCGGCCAGGGCCAGGGCCGCGCGCACGCTTTCCAGCCCCGGGTCCCTGGCGCCTTCCGGGGCCATGGCGGCGATCTCGGCGGCGCGCTCCCGGTCACCCCCTTCCAGGTAGACCCGGGCCATGCCGCCCAGGGCGCGAACGTCCTGGGGGTCTGTCTGCAGCACACGGGCGAAGGCCTGGGCGGCGGTATTGAGATCGCCCGCCTCCAGGGCCTCGCGGCCGACTGCAATCAGCTCGTCGCCGGCGTCGGCCGGGGCCTGCGCGGCCAGGCGCTCCACGAAGGCCTTGATCTGGCTCTCCGGCAGGGCGCCCGTGAAACCGTCCACTGGCCGGCCGCCCACGAAGGCGAAGACGGCGGGAATGGACTGGACACGCAGCTGGCCGGCGAACTTGGGATGCTGGTCGATGTCGATCTTGACCAGCTTGACCTTGCCCTTCGCGGCGGTGATGGCGCGCTCGATGGCCGGACCCAGCTGCTTGCAGGGGCCGCACCAGGGCGCCCAGAAGTCGACGATCACCGGCGTCTCGCGCGAAGCCTCGATGACGTCGGCCATGAAGCCGGCGTCGGTCCCGTCCTTGATCAGGCCGGCGGGCGCCGCGCCCGACAGGGGGGCCGAGTTTTCACCGATCAGCGCCATGGGGGTCTCCGAGAGAAAGTTGAGGCTGCAAGATGGACCTTCCGGGCGTCGGCTTCAACGCGTCGCAAGCGGATGGAGGGCCAGCCGCGGGAAATCCACCACCAGGGGCTCGCGTCCCAGGTGGCCCAGGAAGGTCCTGAGGCCCGCCTGGTCCACCGTGGTGGTGGCGGTGTTCTCCAGCGGATGGAAGCTGACCTCCTGGGCTTCGGCCAGGGCCAGGTCCAGCACCAGGCGCACCCGGTGCAGGGGGTCGTTGGCCAGGGCGAACAGGGTCACCGAGCCCGGCGTCACCCCCAGGGTCTCGGCCATCAGCTCCGCCGAGCCGAAGGACAGGCGGGCCGAGCCGATCACCGTGTGCAGGCGCTTCAGGTCGATGGCCGTGTCGTCCTTCGCGCAGACCAGCCACAGGTCTCCCCGGGCGTCCTTCAGGAACAGGTTCTTGGTATGGGCCCCGGGGATTTTCGCCTTGATCGCTCCGCCCTCGCCCACCCGGAACACCGCCGGATGGTCCAGGGTGGCGTGCGTCATGCCCAGCTGGTCGAAGAGGGCGAGGAGGCCGGCGCGGTCGAGCATGGCGCTCCTTACCCTTCCCCCGCCCGCCCGAAAAGCGGTGGACGCTGCGCGCGCGCCCTCGGTAAGGGAAGGGGCAGGACAGACAAGGACCGGGGGCCCGCCATGGAGCTCGAGTGCTATCCCACCGCCGACCGCCCGCCGGAGATCGTGCCCGGCCGGCCCCAGCGCGCCTGGATGGACAGGTTCGCCGCCCGGCACCCTTATCGCTGCCTGCCCCTGTCCATGGCCAACACCACGGGCTGGGAGATCCTCTGCCCCATGAGCTTTACCGCCGAGTGGAACGGCGGGGTCATGCAGGAGGACATCACCCTCACCCCCGACCGGCCGCACCCGGAGTTCCACCGCTTCGTCATGAGCCATTTCTCCTCGGGCGTCGTGACCATGCATCCGGGCTATCTCTTCCGCACCCCGCCCGGCTGGTCGGTGCTGGCCCAGGGCCCGCCCAACCACGTGAAGGACGGCATCCAGCCCCTGTCGGGCCTGGTGGAGACCGACTGGCTGCCCTTCCCCTTCACCATGAACTGGATCTTCACCCGCCCGGGCCGGGTGCGGTTCGAGAAGGGCGAGCCCTTCTGCTTCATCACCCTGATGAAGGACCGCGAGATGGCCGACTTCCAGCCGGTGATCCGCTCCATGGCCCGCAATCCCGAGCTGCGCGGCCAGTACGAGGCCTGGGAAAAGCACCGGGCCGAGTTCAACCGCCGGATCATGCGCTTCGAGCCCGAGGCCACCAAGGAGGCCTGGCAGCGCTTCTATTTCCGGGGTGAACTGCCCGACGAGACCGGTCCCGCCCCCGCCGAACACGTGAATAAGCGCCGCCTGAAGACCCCCCGCTTCCTGGGCTGAGACCGTCTTGCCAAGCCGCCGGGCCTCTGCCATAAGCCGGCTCCCGAACATCGGGGCCCCGAAAGGGACCTCACGGAGCGCGGGCGTAGCTCAGGGGTAGAGCACAACCTTGCCAAGGTTGGGGTCGGGCGTTCGAATCGCCTCGCCCGCTCCAGAATCGGAAATCCGCCAGCTTGTTGTCCCCAGGGTTCCGGGGCGCCGCCGGCGACCGCAAACCCGCATCGAGCCCGGAAGCCAAGACCGAATGCCTCAACCCAAGTTCATGACCTACACGGAGCGCCAGGAGGCGTCGGCCGCCGCCAAGAAGGCGATGCTGGAGCGCCTCAAGCCCCGGCCCCACGTCATCGATCCCGACCTGGAGGCCCGCAAGGCCGCCGCCGCCGCCGAGCTGGAGGCCGTCCGCGCCGCCCGCAACGCCGAGCGCGCCGCCAAGCGCGCCGCCGCCGCCGAGGCCGAGCGCCTGCGCCTCGAGGATGAAGCCTTCACCCAGGAGGCCCGCGAGCTCGAGCTCCGCGCCCGCCAGAAGGAAGCCCGCGACCTCCGCTACATCGCGCGGAAGCAGAAGCGGAAGTAGGCGGGGGCGGCTCCAACCCGGCGAGCGGAATGCTCGCTCCCCGTAAGGAGACCCAAATGCCCCAAGGGATTGGGGACGTACCCTCCGAACCGCTTGCCGAAACTGCTTAGGGACTGCGTACGGGCGAAGCGGTTAATTGCTCGTTGCACAACAGCCATTGCCAAGGCTATCGATTCCGCATGGCTTCGAAACCGCTGCGTGACAACGAAGTGAGACAAGCCGCTTACCGGCGGTTGCTCACCCACGCCCAGTCATGTCCCGATACCCTCGTCATCGACGAGCTTGGCCTCGATCACGGTAGCTGCCGGATCGATATCGCCGTCATCAACGGCCACATTCGTGGTGTCGAGATCAAGGCGGAGGCCGATACTCTGGAGCGCCTACCTCGGCAGGTGGCTGCCTACGGCGAGGTCGTCGATAAGGCCCTGTTGATCGTTGATCCCAAACATCTCGCGGCAGCTATGACTTTGGTGCCCGACTGGTGGGGTGTGATGGTCGCTGAGCGAGGAGCGACCCAGGGAGTGAAGTTTCGCCGAGTTCGGGCCGAGCGAGCAAACAAGGGCATTGATGCGCTTGTCTTGGCTCGCCTGCTTTGGCGCCCAGAGGCCCAAGACATCCTTCGAAGCCTTGGCATTCCTGAACGTGATTTGCGTGCACCCCGGGAAGAGCTCTACCAGCAGCTTGTTTCCTTGATGTCTTTGCGTAAGCTGTCAGGTGCCGTGCGCGCCGCGCTCAAGTCCCGGACAACCTGGCGAGATCAGCAACCACTTTTGTGATGTGGTGATTGGTCGCGACCCACTTCCAGGTCGTTGGATTGCCCATCTTCTCGGTTCCAAGCCGACACCCATCGATATACTTGGACCCCTCCGAGAATGCGCTGCCTGCAAAGCGGTCTGAAGCGACGAGCGCACCGCACAGGCCCGGATAGGCGCGGTTGTTGTTAGACTTCTGGCGTTTTGCTTTTGCCACAAGCCAGGCGTCGTCGACTGCATATCGGACGTTCGGCGAGCCGCGCATGAAGCGCATGTCGCCCTTCGGAAACTCTACGGCGGCCACAGCATAGTCGCCAAAGCCCGGACGCCGGGCAGGATCGGGAAGTGCCGCAATGAGCGCCTTATAGAGCATCCACTCGCGTCGCGGCAGGAAGTCTAGTCCGTATTGCAGGCTAGTCAGGCTGTCCGGGAACGAGGTCGCCAGCATGGTGACAGACCTTGCCGAGGCAAAGATTCCGCTACTTGCCAAAACCGAGGCGATGATTGCGATCAGCGCGTCCTGAGGATCGAATTTTGGGTTCCTGAGGTCCAGCAAAATGTCGACCGTATTCGCCGGGCACCCGAGTTGAACCAACAAGCCGCGAACATTCGCCTCGAAATTGGGATCGAGTGCTTCTTCGAGGCCGCATCGCAAGCCTATGCCGCGCGTATTTGCAGCCACGATACCCTGTACGCTCTGCTGATATCCTGCATCGCGATCCAGGGCCGTGACCGGTACGAGGTCCAGGCCCTTCGCACGGGCTTCGTCGAATATGAAGGTCAGCGGGTGGCGCCCGTCGCCCATTCGGGTCACAGCATCAATCTTCACCGCGTCGATCAATGCAGGCCGGTTTTGCCAATGGTCCTCGACCTGCTTCGCGAACGGCTTCAGCTGCTCATCAATGTGCTTTTTGGGCTGACGCAGGGCGAAATCGTAATCGGGTGGAAGCACCTCGATCAGCGGCACAGTTCTTTGGCGGGGGGCGTCGCTCAGCCGCTTCAGCGCCCTGTATTCGCCCGCGCGCCAGCGAAGAAGTGGAACGTAGTAGTTGGGAATGGCCATTGTAACCTCCTTACAATCCGAATTGCCGCCGCACTTCGCCTGAGCCCACCATCGTCCGAAGCAGGGTATAGTCGCCTGCATCTCGCCGCACTCGACCGGCGATCACAGCGGGTGCCACGCCAAAGCGCTTGGCATCGGTCAGGACTGCCTTCTCGTTTTGGGTGAAGCGCGACACGGCAAGGCTCCAGTTCGCCTCCGGGATCAGTGCTTCCTGAGCAAAATAGTCAGCGTCCTGCTCGACCTTGTCGGTCGCTGGTGAATCGTTGTCGTCGAAGATTGCAGCGTATTCACCTAAGCGGATGTGCAGCGTGAGGTGTCCTATCTCGTGGAGGAGCGAGAACCAGAAGTTGTCGAGGCGATCATGTCGGAGCGTCATGGCTACTATCGCGTGATGATCGGACGAGGCCAGCGCAGCCCCGTCAAGCAGAGTGCCCGGAAGGTGACGCTCGATGACCAGCGATATGCCAGCATCGCGCAGGTAATCGACTGCGAGGCGCGGACCACGGTCGTCCAGACTCAGAGCGACAAGGCCCCGGACCCAGTCTGCCGTGATGCGATCTCGATCAAAGGATTGTGCGGGGGGATTACGATCAGCGAGCGTTCGCACGCGTGCTTCCCAAGCTGAGATCGCTGCTTCATGCACTTGGCCATTTGAGCGCACCGACTTGCGGTGCAGGGCCATCGGCCGAAACTGCGAATGCGGTCCATGCAGGAAGGCAGGGATGAGATCGCCCGCGGCCTTCTTTGCTTGCGAGAGCGTACCCGAGAAGTCCTCAAACCATCCGCGCTTGTACATTTCGGCGAGCGGAAAGGCCCGCCAAACCGAGGGATCAACGCTATCGAGCCTCGGACTACCGACCAGTTGAGCGCGTTCGTTGATGCGCACGTTCAGGGCATCGGCAACTTCGGTCAGGCGGTCGAGGCTCGCCATTCGGTAGCGGTCGGACTCATAACGCTGGATTTGCTGCTCAGCCACGCCAAGGAAATCGCCTAAATCCTTTTGGCTCATCCCACGCGCGATGCGTGCCTGAATGAGGATGTCCGGAAGGTCATGCAGGCTCTCGGCCGAGAAGGCAGAGATCTTGCCGGCGCGCAGGTCATCGTAGAACCGGACATCTTCGGCCAGTTCGTCGATCTGGCTGCGAAGGGCTGAGCGTTGCGCCTTAGCGAACACCTCCGGGAAATTGTCAGTGGGGGCTTCCAGGGCGGCAACGGCACCTTCCAGCTTCTCAATCGAAGCCTTGGTAGACCTGTACTGCTTTTCATTGGTGATCATGGCGTCGCTCCTTTCAGAGGCGCGAGCGGGATGCGGAGAATGCCCTTGGCCTGGCCTGACCATTTCTCGACTTGGAAGAAGTCGAGGAACGGGTCTCCCGGACCGTTGGGCATCCCGGCAATGAACATCTCGCCGAGGTATTTTGCTTTTTGCGCAGCTCGCTCGTTGTCGAAATCGAGAAGGACCGGATCGAGCTTGGTGTGGTCTACCCCGACATGGTCCCAGCAGCCGTCATAGTCGCCCGGGTGCGGCTTCGCGGTCACGAAGCTCCCGTCGAGGTAGACGTAGCTGCAACCGGCAGAGGCAAGGGCTTGGGCCACACGGACAAAGCCGTCGAACAGCGACTTGCGATGCGGTGTCGTTGCAAAGCGCGCCTCAACCTCAGCAATGGTCGTGTCGTGAATGCCTGGTGGCAGCACGGCCCAGGGGCAAGGTGAGTCCAGCTCGATCAAGTCCGGTATCATCGACACAACAATATCATTGTGTTATTTCGCCGTCGAGCCTGATCTTGGTCTCGTCTGGTTGTATGGAAAGCTGCGGATTTCCATCTATTCGCCAAGCTGGAGAATGGTCGATTCACACCCATCGAGGAGGTTTGCAATTTTGGACAAGAATCGTTCGACCGCGGGTCGTAGCACTTGATCGATTTGGACGTAGATCTGATTTGACCCAAGCGCGACATGCCCGACGCGCGCTTCAAGCCCAAACCCAGCGTCACGGATCCCGATCTTGAGGCCCGCAAGGCCGCCGCCGCCGCCGAGCTGGAGGCCGTCCGCGCCGCCAAGCGCGCCGCCGCCGCCGAGGCCGAGCGCCTGCGCCTCGAGGACGAAGCCTTCACCCAGGAAGCCCGCGAGCTCGAGCTCCGCGCCCGCCAGAAGGAAGCCCGCGACCTCCGCTACATCGCGCGGAAGCAGAAGCGGAAGTAGGCGGGGGCCGCATCGGCCGCTCGCGCAACGACATCGTCGACCGATGCAGGCACTACGCGATCGGGCAAGTACTGTCGTACGGCGGCCAAGGGGAATGCGATCAGCGCCAGTCGGCAAGCATCCAGGTCAAAACCGCGACCGTTCGCGAAAGACTTGAGCGCCGTTGATGTCCGCGTGTTCCGACCGCCTCTCCCGGCAGAAGCGTGGCGTCACGGCGGCGATCTCACCGACCGCAGATGGCGTCTCGAGCGCCGGAACAAAGACGGGTTGGAAGGCCAGCAGCGCGTGCAGCCAGGTTTCCGCCAACAGGCCCTCGCGCGAGCCGAACCGATGATACAGCGATCCGGTCGACAGACCCACGGCCTCCTGGATCTGGGTTGTGGTGACGGTGGGTCCAGTCGCCATCAGGGCGCCGACTGCGCCAAACACGTCGGCGTCAGAGACGCCGCCGTCTCATATGTCTTGAGCCCGGACAGCATCTGGAATCGCGCGGCAAAATCGTATATACGAGTATATCCAAATCATGTGGCGCCCTTATGACAGTCGTCCGCACCCGAACCTTCCGAAGCGGCAACAGCCAAGCTGTCCGGCTCCCCAAGGACGTCGCTTTCGGCGACGACGTGGAGCTCGTCATCGTCCGCTCCGGTGATGTCATGACCATCTATCCCGCTGAGACGACGATCGCGGAGATGATCGACCGGCTCCGCACCTTACCCGCGCCGCCAGATATCGAACGGCGCGACGACGAGGACCTTCCCGAGCGGGAAGGGCTCTAGGCTTGGCGTATCTGATCGACACAGATGTCGCGATCCATCTTCGCGACGGCGACGCGGACGTGACCGGCAAGATAGGGGCGCTGGACGATGCGATTCTCATGTCGATTGTCACCCGGGTGGAGCTGGAAGGCGGCGTCTACCGTGATCCAGAGCAGGCATCGGTTCGGCGTGCGCGCCTCGACGTAATCTTGAAAGCCATCCCGACCCTTGCCTTCGACGATACGGCGGCGGACGCGTATGGCGCCATCGTCGCGCATGCGGGTTATTCACGGCGCAAGCTGCTTGACCGGATGATCGCCGCGCAAGCCCTGGTCTGTCGCTCGACCTTGGTGACCTTGAACGGCGCCGATTATAGAGACGTCCCCAATTTGAAATTGCTGACCTGGTGATGCAACGAGAGGGATGCGTCCCGCAACGCGATACCCCTGAAGGATGTGGCCAAGGTGAGGAATGTCGTCGTTCAGGATGATGCCGGGAGCAGGGGCAGGGCGCCTGCCCCGTCGTCGGGCAGGGACAGGACAAAGGTTGTCCAGGTCACGGCCGCGCGTCCCTGCAAGTCGGGATTCGAGGCGATCCGGGCGAGGTTTAGCCCTTGGGTGCGGGCGTAGCCTTCAACTTCACCCCTTGAGACCGGCCAGATGGGCCTGTCGCTCTCGCCGGCTCCATCCCGGACGGAGATAAGCAAGACGCCGCCGGGCTTCAGGAGCGAGGCGACCTTCCGGAAGGCCCGCGGCCGGTCGCCGGGCGTGACGTGCATCAGGACACCGCCGAGCAGGATGACGTCAAAGGCAAGGCCGAGTCTGTGCGTCGCGGCCAGGGAGGGCAACCGGTCATCCACCCACCGGATCAGGGGGTCGGGGTGCAGGCTCTGGCCCGCTATCCGCATGCCGGGGGAGGGTTCGACGGCGACGACTTCAAAACCTTTTCGCCGCAGCCAGGCCGCATCGCGCCCGGACCCTGCGCCGATGTCGAGGGCCAGCCTGTCCGCCCCTTCCGGGAGGCGGTCCAGGAAGGAGGCATGAACCGACTCCGGGTCGAGTTGCTCGTACTGGTGCACGAAGACGGCGGCGCGCTCATCGTATCCGCGAACAGGATCGGTCATTTCCAGCCAGGCCCGCCAGTTTCGAGGCCAGTCTAGGCGAGGCGACGGGTGGCTCCAATCCCCCGCCCGCTATCTGCCAAGAGGTCGCCCCCCTTTATCCCCCTGGTCCCCGATCTGCGCTAGGCTTGCGTCCAGGCAGTTCAGGAAGGGGCCTCCATGCGCAGTTTCGACGCCGATCCCGCCCAGGTCGGGACGGGCCCCCTGGGACAGAAGGCGCATCGTCGGCACATCGCCCACTCCGAGCGGCTTGAGCGGCGGCTGCACGCCCCGCGGCCCGGGGTCTGGTGCCTGGTGGGCAATGGCCTCTCCAACCAGACCTTCATCGAGGGGCCGCAGGGCCTGATCGCCATCGACACCGGCGAGAGCGTGGAGGAGATGCGCACGGCCCTGGCCGAGGTGCGGGCCCACACCTCCGCGCCCCTGGCCGCGGTGCTCTACAGCCACTTCCACTACATCGGCGGCACGACGGCGGCCCTGGACGACGCCGGCCGCGCCAACCTGCCCATCCTGGGGCATGAGCGCATCCCCCTGAACCTGGCCCGCACCTCCGGCGAGATCGGCCCGGCCTATTCCCGGGGGCTGATCCACCAGTTCGGCCTGCGCCTGCCTCCGGAAGGGCCTGACGCCCTGATCAATGAGGGGCTGGGACTGCACTTCCGCAATCCCGAACACGCGCCCTTCACCCCCGGCTATGCTCCGCCCACGGAGTTTTTCCGCGGCGGTGAGCTGCTGACCCTCGCCGGGCTGACTGTCGAGGTCCACCACGCTCCTTCCGACGCCAATGACAGCGTCACCTTCTGGTTCCCGGAGCTATCGACCTGCGTGCAGAACCTGGTCTGGCCGACCCTGTTCAACATCTTCGCCATCCGCGGCGAGGCGTACCGCGACCCCGAGGTCCTGCTGGAGGGGATCGACCACATCCTCTCGCTCGGGGCCGAGCACCTGGTGGGAACCCACGGTCCTCCGATCTCCGGCGCCGCCGGGATCGCTGCGCGCGTGACCCGCTATCGCGACTCGATCCAGTTCCTCTGGGACCAGACCGTGCGCGGCCTGAACCGCGGCCTGACCGCCGACGCCCTGGCCCACGAGGTGCGCCTGCCCGCCGCCTGCGACGACGACGACCTGACCCGCGAGTTCTATGGCGTGGCCGAGCACCACGTGCGCCAGATCGCCGCCGGCCTGCGCGGCTGGTTCGACGGCGAGCCGGGCAAGCTTTTCGTCCTGCCGCCCGCCGAGCGGGCGCAGCGCCTGGTGGAGGGCTTCGGCGGGGCTGGGGTGGTGCGGGCCCAGGCGGAAGCGGCCCGAGGGTCCGGCGACCTGCGCTGGGCCCTGGAGCTGGCCTCCTGGCTGGCCGGGCGGCCCGGGGCGGAGGCGGACGACCGGGCCCTGCTGGCCGGCGTTCTGCGGACCCTGGCCCAGGGGACCTCGGCGGCCAACATCCGAAACTGGTGCCTGACCCGGGCCCTGGAGCTGGAGGGCGCCCTGGACCTGTCGCGGCTGGCCGAACACCGGCTGCGCCCGGCCCATCTGGCGGCGCGCCCGCCGCGGGAGGCCCTGCACCTCTTGAGGGTCATGATCGACCCCGACCGGGCCGAGGGGATCGATCATCATGTCCGCTTCGACTTCCCGGACGCGGCGCCCGCTGGCCTGCACGTGCGCAATGGCGTCAGCGTCGCCACGGACGGGGCGGGCGCGGGCGCCTCGGTCGCCGTGACCTGGGTGGACCTCATCAAGGCGCTGTGTGGCCAGACCCGCCTGTCCGAGCTGGAGGCCTCGGGCGCGGCCCGACTTTCCGGCGATGCGGCCCTGACCCGCCGCGCCCTGGCGGCCTTCGACCTTCCGGGCCTGGGGCGCTGAGGTGACCCTGCGCCTGACGGCCCTCCTCCTCGCCGCCGGCGTCCTCACCAGCGCCGCCGCCCCCGCTCTCGCCGACCCCTGCCGCGCCGTGCCGCAGAAGGGGCCCATGCCCGCCAGTCTCGCCAAGGGCGTGCGATTCTCAGGCCCGGTGATGCATGTTGGCGACGGGGATTCTCTCTGCGTGGCCGTGGGCCCGCGGCGGGGGACCGACTGGGTCGAGGTCCGCCTGGCCGACTTCCACGCCCCGGAACTCAGGGAGCCCGGCGGGCGAGAGGCCCGCGACACTCTGAAGCGACTCACCCAAGGGCGTCGGGTGGACTGTCTCTCCCGGGGCCGGACCTGGGACCGGGTCGCCGCCGACTGCCGGCTGGGCGACCAGTCCCTCGGCGACCGGATGCGGGCCGCCGGGGTCGCCGAAGGCGGGCGGGGCCGGGGTGAGGCCGCGCGGCGTCGCTGATGAGCCCCGGGGCGGCGACGCCGGCGGGTCAGCGCTTCCGTGGCCTCTTCGGTCGGGGTGCGGCCAGGGCGTGGGCGGCCTTGAGCGCGGACGCCAGTGTCGCCTCATCCACAGCCGCGAGGTCGCACCGCGTGGCGCCCATCCGGCCCCATCCGCCCGGGACGGGAGAGAAGGCGACCGGCGCCTGCTCGCAGAAGAAGTCGCGCAGGTCGGGGTCGAACATCAGATTGATGTCCGCGCCGTCACCGGCGAGCGTGGCGAAGGTCTTGCGCGGCGTCCGGAGCGCCGTCCGCTCAAAGTGCGGGCGCTCTGAGGCGCCCTCAAGGCTCAGGGCGAGTTCCTTCGCGCGGGCGGGTGTCACAGCCATGAATCCAAGTCTAGCAAGGCGCGGGGGCCAAGGGCAGGCCTGCACCCCCGCAGCCGACATTCGGTCTGGCTGGCCCGACGGCGGCTTGGCTGAGGGCCCTTAAGGGTCCATATCGGAGGCGACAGCCAGGGAGGGACCCATGCGGGCCGACGCGGAATTCGACATCATCGTCTATGGCGCCACCGGATTCACCGGCCGCCTCGTGGCCGAGCACCTGGTCCGCACCCAGCCGCCCGGGGGCGAGGTCTCCTGGGCCATGGCCGGCCGGTCGGCGGACAAGCTGGCCGAGGTCCGCGACCTGATTGGCGCCCCCGCCTCCACCCCCCTGGTGGTCTGCGACGCCGCCGATCCCGCCCAGCTGAGGGCCATGGTGCGCCGCGCCAAGGTCATCGTGACCACGGTCGGGCCCTACCAGCTCTATGGCTCGGACCTGGTCGCCGCCTGTGTCGAGGCCGGGACCGACTATGTGGACCTGTGCGGCGAGTCCAACTGGATGGCCGAGATGGTCGCCGCCCACCATGAGGCCGCCCGGGCCTCGGGCGCGCGCATCCTCTTCTCCTGCGGCTTTGACTCCATCCCCTTCGAGCTGGGCGTCCTGTTCGCCGAGGAGACGGCCAAGCGCCGCCTTGGCCACCCCGTCCCGCGGGTGAAGGGCCGGGTGCGGAACATGCGCGGCGGCCTGTCCGGCGGCACCGCGGCCAGCGGCGCGGCCACCATGGACGCCATCCGCCGCAACCCCGCCCTGTTCCAGCTGATGATCAACCCCTTCGCCCTGACCCCCGGCTTCACCGGCCCGGCCCAGCCGTCAGGCAACGAGACGGCCTTCGACGAGGATGTCGGCGCCGAGGTCGGCCCCTTCATGATGGCCGCCATCAACACCAAGAACGTCCACCGCTCGAACTTCCTGCAGGGCCACCCCTGGGGGACGGACTTCGCCTATGACGAGATGTCCGTGACGGCGCCCGGCTCCAGCACCTCGTTTACCGACCTCGGCGGCGCCGGCGCGCCCAAGCCCGGGGAGGGCCCGAGCCTGGAGGAGCGGGAGAACGGCTTCTACGACATCCTGTTCGTGGGCATCGCCGCCGACGGCCGCAAGGTGCGGGTCTCGGTCAAGGGCGACCGTGACCCGGGCTATGGATCGACGTCCAAGATGATGGCCGAGACGGCGATCCAGCTGATCGGTACGCCGGCGACGCCGGGCGGGGTCTGGACCCCCGGCGCGGCCCTCGGCGCGCCCCTGATCGACCGCCTCTCCGCCCGCGCCGGCCTGACCTTTACCGACGAAACCGCCTAGCTTCCGGCCTTCGCCTTCACCCGGCCGTCGTCCGGACGCTGGATGCGCGGGCCGAGATTCTCCATCACGGCGCGGGCGTCGAAGGTCTGAGCGTCATCCGCCCGCTTCGGGCCCCTGCCCAGGACGATCTCCGCCGAAGCGGTGAACTTCTCGATGGTGGACACCTCCGTCGGGGCCCGGTCGAAGGCTCCGTCCAGCCAGGGGTCATAGAACCGCCAGCCGTAGGGCCCGTAGTACCGCCAGTAGGGCCGCCAGTGGGGCAGGAATGCGGGGCTGGGCTCGAACCGGTTCGTGGTCTTGCGGTCCGTGTCCCGGCTGACCAGGGTGAAGGTGTCATAGCCATTGGCCAGGGTCAGCTCAGCGGCCCGGTAGGCCAGGTAGAGCTCCACCGTCTCTCGCGAGGTGAGGCTGTTGCCGGTGAAGGTCACCCTGTAGCGGCCGGGCTCGATCCGCACGTCGGAATAGCCGCCGCGCCCGGAGGCGCCCTCCAGAAGGGGCTGGTAGGGCGTAGCGGTGGTGCAGGCGGCGAGGCCGGCGGCCAGGGCGAGGCCGGCGATGAGGGCGAGGCTCTTCAGGCGCATCTGGAACTCCGGAGGAAGGTCAGGGGACGAGACTGGCGCCCGTCTCCGGCGAAAGTGTGGCCGTGGGTCAGCCCAGGAGGACAAGGACCGCCTTGCCCAGTGCCCCGAACAAGAGGACTGCGGTGGCGATCATCTGCACCATGAAGCCCAGCTCGCGCTTCTCGGCGGCGGCGGAGTATCCCAGGGCGTAGAGGACCCGGCCGACGATCCAGACGACGCCCAGCCCCGCCGCGATCAGGTCGCCCCAGTAGAGGGCGAACAGCCAGAGGGATACGAGGAAGACGGGCAGCCATTCCAGAGTATTGCCCTGGACGCGCAGATAACGCTCGAGCGTCGGGTCGCCGGACATGGCGGGGGCGGCGATGCCGGAGGTGCGGCGGGCGCCGCCCACCCTCGCGCCCATCCAGACATAGGCCAGCAGGGCCAGAAGGGTGACGACGGCGGTGAGGTGCGGGACGTTCATGGGATTTCCTCCGGTTTCCCGGAGGGTGACAGGTTCCGCCCCGGGAGGGAACTACCCCCGGGTCCGGCGATCCCGGCGGGCCTGGACCCTCAGGCGCAGGGCGTTCAGCTTGATGAAGCCGGCGGCGTCGCGGTGGTCGTAGGCCACGGCGCCTTCCTCGAAGGTCACAAGGTCCTGATCGTAGAGTGACCAGGGGCTGGTGCGGCCGATGACGGACACATTGCCCTTATAGAGCTTGACCCGGACCTGGCCGGTCACGTGCTTCTGCGACAGGTCGATGGCCGCCTGCAGCATTTCGCGCTCAGGGGAGAACCAGAAGCCGTTGTAGATCAGGCTGGCGTAGCGCGGCATCAGCTCGTCCTTCAGGTGCGCAGAGCCCCGGTCGAGGGTGATGGACTCGATGCCCCTGTGGGCGGCCAGCAGGATGGTCCCGCCCGGCGTCTCGTAGACGCCCCGGGACTTCATGCCCACGAAGCGGTTTTCCACAAGGTCCAGGCGGCCGATCCCGTTGTCGTGGCCCAGTTCGTTGAGGCGGGTCAGCAGGGTCGCCGGGCTCATCGGCACGCCGTCGATGGCCACGGGGTCGCCGCCCTCGAAGTCCAGGGTGATGACGGTCGGCTCATCCGGCGCCGCCTCGGGCGAGATGGTGCGCATGTGCACGAACTCCGGCGGCTCGATGGCCGGGTCTTCCAGCACCTTGCCCTCTGACGAGGAGTGCAGGAGGTTGGCGTCGACGCTGAAGGGCGCCTCGCCGCGCTTGTCCTTGGCGATCTGGATCTGGTGCCTCTCGGCGAAGTCCAGCAGGGCCTCGCGGGACTTGAAGTCCCACTCCCGCCAGGGCGCGATGACGTGGATGTCCGGCTCCAGGGCGTAGTAGCCGAGTTCGAAGCGGACCTGGTCGTTGCCCTTGCCGGTGGCGCCGTGGCTGACGGCGTCGGCGCCGGTCTTCCGGGCGATCTCGATCTGCTTCTTGGCGATCAGCGGACGGGCGATGGAGGTGCCCAGGAGGTACTGGCCCTCATAGACCGTGTTGGCCCGGAACATGGGGAAGACATAGTCGCGGACGAACTCCTCGCGCACGTCCTCGATGAAGATGTTCTCGGGCTTGACCCCGGCGACCAGGGCCTTGGCCCGCGCCGGCTCGATCTCCTCGCCCTGGCCGAGGTCGGCGGTGAAGGTCACGACCTCCGCGCCGTATTCGGTCTGCAGCCACTTCAGGATGATGGAGGTGTCGAGGCCGCCGGAATAGGCGAGGACGACTTTCTTGATGCCATGCTTGCTCATGCACACAAGTCTAGGCCAGGAATTGCGAAATTTGATTGCGAAGATGCCATATTGGAGTAGCAGATTGGCATATAGTTCCATCAGAACGAGAACATGACCAACAATCTGCCAGTCCGGCTGGACGCCATAGATCGCCGCATCCTCCGCGCCCTGCAGAGGGACGGGCGGATCCAGAACAATGAGCTGGCGGCGGAGGTCGGGCTGTCGCCTTCACCCTGCCTGAGGCGGGTGCGCCTGTTGGAGGAGGCGGGGGTGATCGAACGCTACGTGGCGGTCCTGGACGGGGCCCGGATCGGCGTTGGCCTGACGGTCTTCGCCCGGGTCTGGTTCAAGACCCAGGACGCCGAGCAGACCCAGAAATTCGCGGAAATCGTCCGGCAGTTTCCCGAGGTCGTCGAGTGCTACCTGACCACCGGCGACTGCGACGCCCTGCTGCGGATCGTGACGGCGGACCTGAACACCTACTGGAGGTTCCAGGCCGATCACCTGACCCGGATTCCCAGCGTCCAGAGCGTCAAGACTGACGTGCCGATGGAAACCCTCAAGCGCAGCTTCGAACTGCCGATTCCCTGAATCCCCCGCAGTCCGGGCCCCGGCGCGCCGCCGTATCGGCAGGTCAGACGGTGACCTGGGCGCCCATTTCGACGACGCGGCCGGGCGGAATCCGGAAGAAGTCCGTCGGGTTGGCGGCGTTGCGCATCAGGAAGATGAACAGCTTGTCCTGCCAGAGGGGCATGCCCGAGCTGGCCGACGGCACCACCGAGCGACGGCCGAGGAAGAAGCTGGTGGCCATGATGTCGAACTTCAGGCCCTGCTGGCGGCAGAGGGTCAGGGCCTTGGGGATGTTCGGGCTCTCCATGAAGCCATAGGTCACGGTCAGCTTCCGGAAGTCGTCGTTGAAGGGCTCGATGCGGATCCGGTCCTCGTCGCGGACCCGGGGGGTCTGGGCGGTGATCACCGTCAGGATGATGTTGCGCTCGTGCAGCACCTTGTTGTGCTTCAGGTTGTGCATCAGGGCGACCGGGGCGACGTCGGGGTCGGAGGTCAGGAAGATGGCGGCGCCAGGGGCCCTGTGCGGCGGCCGGGCCTGCAGCATGTCGGAAAGCTCGGTGAGGGCCACCGAGTCCTGGCGGGTCTTCTCGGCCAGGATTCGCGTACCCCGGTGCCAGGTCCACATGATCACCACCATGAGCCCGCCCGCCACCAGGGGCAGCCAGGCGCCCTGGGGCAGCTTGAGCAGGTTGGAGGAGAAGAACACCAGGTCCAGGGCGCCGAACCCGACCGCCGCCAGGATGGCGAGCCACAGGGGCTTCTTCCAGAGGTAGCGGATGATCACGAAGAACAGGAGGGTGTCGACGAACATCGAGCCCGTCACGGCGATGCCGTAGGCGGCGGCGAGGTTGGAGGAGGTCTGGAAGGTCACCAGCAGCAGGATCACGCCGATCATCAGGAAGGTGTTCACCTGGGGCACGTAGATCTGCCCGGCCTGGGTCTCGGAGGTGCGGCGGATGTCGATCCGCGGCAGCAGGCCCAGCTGAACCGCCTGCTGGGTCATGGAGAAGGCGCCGGTGATCACCGCCTGGCTGGCGATCACGCTGGCGGCCGTGGCCATCAGCAGGACCGGCCAGTAGACCAGGGTGGGCACCATGCCGAAAAAGGGGTTCTCCCGCATCTCCGGGTGGGCCAGCACCATGGCGCCCTGGCCCAGGTAGTTCAGCAGCAGGGCCGGCAGCACCAGGACCAGCCAGCCGGCCTGGATCGGCGATTTCCCGAAATGCCCCATGTCGGCATACAGGGCCTCTGCGCCGGTGACGGCCAGGAAGACGCTGCCGAGGATGACGAAGCCCACGAACCCGTTGTTCAGCAGGAAGATCACCCCGTAGTGCGGCAGAAGGCCCCTCAGGACGTCGGGGCTGTCGAAGATGTGATAAAGGCCCAGTCCGCCCAGGATCAGGAACCAGGCGGCCGTAATCGGCCCGAAGGCCCGGGCGATGCTCGCCGTGCCCCGGGACTGGACGAGGAAGAGCGTCACCAGGATGACGCCCGCGATGGGCAGGACCAGCCTTCCGAGCTCGGGGCTCACCCCGGGGGCGTCCCGCAGCCCTTCCACCGCCCCCAGGACCGAGATGGCCGGGGTGATCACGCCGTCTCCATAAAACAGGGCGGCGCCGACCATGCCCAGGAAGAGGACGGCGCCCGAGCGCACCGGAAGGGCGCGCTGCGCCAGGGCCATCAGGGCCAGGGTCCCGCCCTCGCCCTTGTTGTCGGCGCGCATGATCAGGGCGACGTATTTCAGCGTCACCACCAGGATCAGGGCCCAGGTGATGAGCGAGACCACGCCGAGGACCGAGAGCTCTGCAGGCACGTCCGCGCGCGAATGAGCCAGGGCCTCGCGCATGGCGTAGAGCGGGCTGGTGCCGATGTCGCCGAAGACGACCCCAATAGCCCCCAAGGCCAGGGCCATGAAACCCTCTGGCCGGCCATGATGGGCGTCTGCGGGCGCGGCAGGTGCGCCGCCGTTAGGCTCGGCCGGATCCGCCATGACTGTCCCCGAAGGATCTGCGTCCCGCCCAGAGGGCCCCATGCCGGCGGACGCGGGGGCGCGATACACCCTTTCCCTGGTGGGTTCAATGCGCGGGATCGGGGCGGGGGCGCGGTGACGGCGGTCTTGCGTCGTCGCCCGGGAACCGCCAAATCAACGCCATGTTCATCCAGACCGAAAACACACCCAATCCCCAGGTCCTGAAGTTCCTGCCTGGCCGCACCGTGATGGAGGCCGGCTCGCAGGATTTCCGCGCGCCCGAAGAGGCTCAGGCCTCGCCCCTCGCCGCCGAGATCTTCGGCCTTGACGGGGTCAACCGCGTCTTCTTCGGCGCCGACTTCATCACCGTGGGCAAGCTCGCCTCTGCGGACTGGGATCACCTCAAGGCGCCGGTTCTGGCGGCCATCATGGACCACTTCACCTCCGGCCGTCCGCTGTTCGATGGCGCCGGCGCGGTGTCCGCAGACGAGGCCGTCTATGAGGGCGAGGCCGCTCAGGTGGTCGCCGAGATCCGTGAACTTCTCGACACCCGGATCCGCCCCGCCGTCGCCCGGGACGGCGGCGACATCCTCTTCGACCGGTTCGAGCCGGACAGCGGGACGGTCTGGCTGCACATGCGCGGCGCCTGCGCCGGCTGCCCATCGTCCTCGGCCACCCTCAAGTCGGGCGTGGAGAACATGCTCAAGCACTATGTGCCCGAGGTGACGCGGGTCGAGCAGACCCTCTAGTCCCGCGTGCGGGTCCTCGCCATCGATACCTGTCTGTCGGCCTGCTCCGTTGCGGTCCTTGACGGCGAGCGGACGGCGGCCTGGGCCTCCGAGCCCATGGAGCGGGGTCACCAGGAGCGCCTCGCCCCCCTCGCCCGGGAGGTCATGGCGCGGTCCGGCCTCGCTTTCACGGACCTTGACCGCATCGCCGTCACCCTGGGCCCGGGCTCCTTCACGGGTCTGCGCGTGGGCCTGGCCTTCGCCAAGGGTCTGGGGCTGGCTCTGGAGCGCCCGGTGATCGGCCTGGGCTGCCTTGAAGTCCTCGCGGCGCCCTTCGCCGCCGCCCCCGGCCGGACCCTGGCCCTGCTTCCCGGACGGGGCGAAGCGGTCTGCAGCCAGGTCTTCGAGGGCGGGACGGCCCTCCGCGCACCGGTTCTCGGCCAGGTGGCGGACCTCGACGCCCTGGCCCCGGTGGCGCGCATTGTCGGGGCGCCCGACCTGGCGGGCGAGGCCCTGCCCGGCGCCGTCCGGGCCCCGGCCTCCACGCCGGACGCCGCCGTCGCCGGCCGGCTCGCCGCCGGGCGTCGACCGGAGCCCCTGGTCCCCCTCTACATGAGGCCGCCCGACGCCCGGCTGCCGGGCGGGCGGGCGCCTCCGTGAGGGTGCGCCAGGCCGGAGCCGGGGACCTGGACGCCCTCGCGGCGCTGCACGCCGCCGCCTTCCAACCCGGCTGGAGCGCCGCTGACATCGCCGCCCTCGACGCGGTGGCCCTGATCGAGGACGGCGCCGGCCTGATCCTTGTGCGGACCGTCTCCGGGGAGGCCGAGATCCTGACCGTGGGCGTCCGGCCGGAGCTGCGGGGCGCCGGGGTCGGTGGCCGGCTTGTGGAGGCCGCCCTCGAATCCGCGCTCGCGGACGGCGCTGAAGCCGTCTTCCTTGAGGTCGCCGAGGACAATCTGGCGGCCCGCCGGCTTTACGGGGGTCGAGGGTTCGAAGAGGTTGGCCGGCGCCGAGCCTACTATCCGCGCCCCGGCGCCGGGGCGGTGGACGCCCTGGTCCTGCGTCGGGCGCTTAACACGCCGCCCTGAAAGCCCTATCCTGCGCCACAGGAGACTTCTGCTTGGACCGTATTGAGAACCTTTGTATCGCCAAGGGCATGCGCATGACCGACCAGCGCCGGGTGATCGCCCGCGTGCTGTCGGACGCCCAGGATCATCCCGACGTGGAGGAGCTCCACCGGCGGGCCCACGCCGTCGATCCGCGCATCTCCATCGCCACGGTTTACCGCACGGTGCGGCTGTTCGAGGAGGCCGGCATCATCTCCCGTCTGGATTTCCGGGACGGCCGGTCGCGCTACGAAGAGACCTCCGAGGCGCACCACGACCACCTGATCGACATGACCACCGGCAAGGTGATCGAGTTCGTCGACCCTGAGATCGAGGCCCTGCAGGAGGCCATCGCCCGGCGTCTGGGCTATCGGCTTGTGGATCACCGGCTGGAGCTGTACGGCCTTCCCATCCATGAGTGACGCCTCTCCCCCGGCCTCGCGGCGGCTCTACATCCGCACCTACGGCTGCCAGATGAACGTCTACGACAGCGAGCGCATGGCCGACGTGCTGGCGCCGCTGGGCTACGCCATGACCGAGAGGCTGGAAGAGGCTGACCTGGTCGTCCTCAACACCTGCCACATCCGCGAGAAGGCCACCGAGAAGGTCTATTCCGAGCTCGGCCAGCTGAAGGCCCTGAAGACCGAGCGGGCCGCCGCGGGACTGGGCATGACCATCGCCGTCGCCGGCTGCG
This sequence comes from Phenylobacterium sp., assembly GCA_020401865.1. Taxonomy (GTDB): domain Bacteria; phylum Pseudomonadota; class Alphaproteobacteria; order Caulobacterales; family Caulobacteraceae; genus Phenylobacterium. Next base: position 83,874 of record JADCAS010000006.1, read on the forward strand.
TGGCTCAGGCCGAGGGTGAGGAGATCCTGCGCCGCCAGCCGGCAGTGGACCTGGTGGTCGGACCGCAGGCCTACCATCAGCTGCCCGAGCTGATCGCCCGGACGCACCGGGCCCGGGGCGAGCGCATCGCCGCCGACTTCGCCCCGGAGGCCAAGTTCGACGCCCTGGGCGCCGGCCGGTCGACCCGGGGCGTCACCGCCTTCCTCACGGTCCAGGAGGGTTGCGACAAGTTCTGCACCTTCTGCGTGGTGCCCTACACCCGCGGCGGGGAATGGTCGCGGCCCGCCGAGGCCATCCTGGCCGAGGCCCGGAGCCTGGCGGCCCGGGGCGTGCGCGAGGTCACCCTGCTGGGCCAGAACGTCAACGCCTGGTCGGGAGAGGGCGGCCTGGGCGGCCTGGCCCGCCAGCTGGCGCGGATCGAGGGCCTGGACCGGATCCGCTACACCACCAGCCATCCCCGCGACATGGACGACGATTTGATCGCCGCCCACGCCGAGCTGCCCCAGCTCATGCCCTACCTGCACCTGCCCGTACAGTCCGGGTCAGACCGCATCCTCAAGGCGATGAACCGCGGCCATACCGCCGAGTCCTACCTGCGCCTCGTGGAGAAGATTCGCGCCGCCCGGCCGGACATCGCCCTTTCCGGAGACTTCATCGTCGGTTTTCCCGGCGAGCGGGAGTCCGACTTCGAGGCCACCCTGGCCCTGGTGCGCGAGGTCGGGTACGCCTCCGCCTTCACCTTCAAGTATTCCCGCCGGCCGGGAACCCCCGCCGCCGCCCAGCCCGGCCAGGTGGACGAGGCGGTCAAGGACGAGCGCCTCGCCCGACTGAACGCCCTGATCGAGTCCCAGCAGCGCGCCTTCAACGCCGCCCAGGAGGGCCGGGTCCTGCCGGTCCTGTTCGAGAAGCCGGGGCGTCATCCCGGACAGCTTTCGGGCCGCAGCCCCTATCTCCAGGCCGTCCACTGCGACGGGCCGGCGGAGCTGATCGGACGGATCGCCCCGGTGCGGATCGACGCCGCCGCCCGGATGAGCCTGTCGGGAACCCTCCTCGCCGAAGCCCTGCCCGCATGAGCCGCACGGCGGAGTTCGTCACCCTGTCCGAGGCCGCGTCCCGCGCCGTGGCCGGGCCCTCCAGCCGGCATGTGGCCCTCATCGAGGACGCCTTTGACGTCCTGGTCGAGACGCCCGGCGGCGGCGTCTCCCTGACCGGCGACGTCCGCGGTCGCGCCTCGGCCAAGAAGGTGGTGGAGGCCCTGGCTCTTCGCGCCGAGCGGGGCCTCGAAGTGGCGGAGGCTGACGTTCGCGTGGCCATCGGCCAGGCGCGCACAGGTCGCGGATCTCCACCCGGCGCCCTGCCCTCGGGCCGGCGGGGGCCGGTCTCGCCCCGCACCCCGGCCCAGGCCCGCTACCTGGACACCCTGGCCAGGTGCGACCTGGTCTTCGGCCTCGGCCCGGCCGGTACGGGCAAGACCTTCCTCGCCGTGGCGGCGGGGGTCGGCGCCCTGCTGCGCGGGGATGTCGACCGGCTGATCGTCTCGCGCCCGGCGGTGGAGGCCGGCGAGCGCCTCGGCTTCCTGCCCGGCGACCTCACCGAGAAGGTCGATCCCTACATGGCGCCGGTCTGGGAGGCCCTGACCGACATTCTCGGAGCCGAGCAGTTTCGCCGGCGGCGGGAGAAGGGCGAGATCGAGCTGGCGCCCATCGCCTTCATGCGCGGCCGGACGCTGTCCCACGCCTTCGTCATTGTCGACGAGGCCCAGAACTGCTCGCGCATGCAGATGCGCATGGTCCTGACGCGCCTGGGCGAGGGGGCGAGGATGGTGGTCACCGGCGATCCCAGCCAGATCGACCTGCCCCAACCCCGGGACTCCGGCCTGGCCCACGCCGTCGCCCTCCTGGAGGGCGAGAAGGGAATCGGGGTGGCCCGCTTCGGGCCCGAGGACGTGGTGCGCCACCCTCTGGTCGAACGGATCGTGCGGGCCTACGAGGCCGATGGCCGACCCTCCGGCCCGGCGTCATGACCCCCGACGACGGGAACAGTGACATCGAGGTGCTGGTGGAGGGGGGCGAGTGGGGCCGCATCCCGCCGGATGCGCCGGCCCTCGCCCTCAGGGCCGCCAGGGCCGCCCTGGCGGCGGCGAACGCTCCTGGAGGCCTCGCTATCCTGCTGGCCGACGACGCCCGCCTCGCGGCCCTCAATTCCGCCTTCCGGGCCAAGGCCGGCCCCACCAACGTGCTGTCCTTCCCCGCCCCGGCCAACCCGGAGGGCTGGCTGGGCGACGTGGCCCTCGCCTTCGAGACCTGCCGCCGGGAGGCCGAGGCTCAGGGCAAGCGGTTGGAGCATCACCTGCAACATCTCGTGGCGCACGGCGTGCTCCATCTAGTAGGCTACGATCATGAGACCGACGCCGAGGCATCGGTGATGGAAGGTCTCGAAGCGAAGATATTGGCGGGTCTGGGGGCGCCTGACCCCTATGCCGCCGAAAGAGGAGATCATGGTCAGTCGTGATGCGCCCGGCCCGGAGGGGCGACAGGGAAGGGGTCTCGGAGGCCGGTTCTTCCGGCTTTTCGGGGCCCGCCGTCCGGATCCTGCGGTCACCGCGGCCGAGGCGCTTACGGAATCCGCCGGCGGCCGTCTGGTCGACCAGGCCCAGGCCTTCCAGACCCTCAGGGTCGATGACGTCATGACGCCACGGGCCGACATTGTCGCGGTGGAGGTCGACACCCCCTTCGACGAGGTGGTCGCACGCTTCCTCGAGGCCGAGCACTCGCGCATGCCTATCTACCGGGAGACCCTCGATGATCCCCTGGGGGTGGTGCACGTCAAGGACGTCTTCAAGCAGATGGCCACGGGCGCCCGTCCCAAGGCCCGCAGGGGCGGGGCGGCGGACTCCGGCCTGATGCGCCTCAAGCGCGACGCCCTCTACGTGCCGGCCTCCATGCGGGCCGCTGACCTCCTCCTGCGGATGCAGGCCACCCGGACGCACATGGCCCTGGTGATCGACGAGTTCGGCGGTACGGATGGGCTCGTCACCCTGGAGGACCTCGTGGAGGCCGTCGTCGGCGAGATCGACGACGAGCATGACGAGGCCCAGGCGGCGGGGGTGCAGGAGCGCCCGGACGGCGTCTTCGAGGCCGACGCCCGCGCGCCTCTGGAGGAGCTGGAGGCGGCGCTGGGGCGCGACCTGGCGCCTGCGGACCTCGACGAGGAGATCGATACGGTGGGCGGGCTGGTCTCGGCCATTGCCGGCCGCCTGCCCCGCCGCGGGGAGGTGATCGCCTATCCCGAGGGGTATGAGATCCAGGTCCTGGACGCTGACCCCCGAAGGATCAAGCGGGTGCGAATCCGCCCGGCGCCGCTGCCTCCGGCGGTGGGCTGAACCTTGCCGCCGCGCGCCTCCGCCGTCGCCGGCCTCGCCGCACTGGCGGGGGGCGTCCTGGCCGCCCTGGCCTTCCCGCCCTTCGGCTTCCTTCCAGGTCTCGCCGGGTTCGCCCTGATCCTCTGGTCCCTCGACCGGCCCGCTGCGCGGCCGGTGCGCGCCGCCGCCGCGCGGGGCGCCCTGGCGGGGGTGGGCTATTTCTCGGTCTCGGTGGTCTGGGTCGTCGAACCCTTCCTCGTTGACGAGCGCACCCACGGGTGGATGGCCCCCTTCGCCCTGGTCCTGATGGCCGGCGGGCTTTCGCTGTTCTGGGCCGCCGCCGCCGCCCTCTGGCGCCGGATCGGGGCCCGGGGTCTGCCGGGTCTCCTGGCCTTCGCCGCCTGCCTGTCGGGGACGGAATGGCTGCGGGGGCATGTCCTGACCGGCTTTCCCTGGAACCTGCCCGGAGAAGCCTGGCCGGCGGGATCGCCCCTGTCTCAGGTCGCCGCCCTCGTGGGCGCCTACGGCCTGACCTGGGTGACCCTCGCCCTCTGCGCCTCGCCCGTCTGGATCCTCGAGATCGGAACCCCCCGCCGCCGGTTCGCCCGGGCGGCCGCCGTCGCGGGCGCCTTCCTGGCCCTGCACGCCTGGGGGGCGACCCGCATTGCGGCAACGCCACAGGCGCCGACGGGTCCCGTCATCCGGATTGTCCAGGCGGATATCGACCAGAAGACCAAGTGGCGGCCCGAGAACCTGCCCGGGATCTTCCAGACCTACCTCGAGCTCAGCGCGCGACCCTCCGCCGTTCGCCCCGACCTTGTGGTCTGGCCCGAGGGGGCGCTTCCGGCCGTCATCAACGACCTCCTGGTTCCAGGCTCGCCCTGGCGGGCCGCCCTGGCCCGCACCCTGGCGCCGGGACAGCTCCTGGCCATGGGCGCCTACCGCGCGGACATGGACGCCCGGCAGGTCCTGACCTATCACAACAGCCTGATCCTGCTGCAGGGGCGGGGCGAGGACCTGGCCCTCGCGGGCCTCTACGACAAGCACCGCCTCGTGCCCTTCGGCGAATTCATGCCCCTCGGCGACCTCGCCGACCGGATCGGGCTGCGGAGCCTGGTCCACATGCCCGAGGACCTCACCGCCGGTCCGCCGCCCCGGCCTCTGAGCGCTGCGGGCCTTCCCGCCTTCCAGCCGATGATCTGCTACGAGGCCCTGTTCCCCGGCTTCACCCGCGCCGCCGCCCGTCGGGCCGGCCAGCGTCCGGACTGGATCCTGAATGTGTCCAACGACGCCTGGTTCGGTCGGGCCTCAGGCCCCTGGCAGCACCTCAACATGGCCCGCTACCGCGCCATCGAGGAAGGCCTGCCCATCGTGCGCTCGACCCCCACAGGGGTCTCGACGGTGATCGATTCCAGCGGCCGGACCGTCGGACCGGTCCTTGGCCTGGGCGCCTTCGGCGTCATTGACCTGCCCCTGCCCCCGCCGCGGCCGCCTACCCCTTACAGCCGATGGGGCGACCTGCCCTTCCTGGTCCTGCTCCTCCTGTCCGCCGCCGGCCTTGCAGGACATAAAGAAATCTTTATAGGTCTCGCCAAGCGCCGGCCTCTGCGCAGGGCGCGCCGTGATCCTGACGGAGCCGTCCCGTGACCCGCCCCTCCTACCTCTTCACCAGCGAAAGCGTTTCCGAAGGCCATCCGGACAAGGTCGCCGACCGCATCTCCGACACCGTGGTGGACGCCTTCATCGCCGCCGATCCCGAGGCCCGCGTGGCCTGCGAGACCCTGGTCACCACCAACCGGATCATCCTGGCCGGAGAGGTCCGCGCCTCCCGTCCCGGCGCCGACAAGGCCGAGAACAAGGCCTTCACCCGCGAAGTGATCTCCTCGCTGGAGCCTCGGGTGCGCGCCGCCGTCAAGGACATCGGCTACGAACAGAAGGGCTTCCACTGGCAGAAGGCGAAGTACGCCTGTCACCTGCATGGCCAGTCCGGCGACATCGCCCAGGGCGTCGACGCCACCAATTCGAAGGACGAGGGCGCCGGCGACCAGGGGATCATGTTCGGCTACGCCTGCGACGAGACCCCCGCCCTGATGCCGGCGACCCTGCAGTACTCCCACGAGATCCTGCGCCGGCTGGCCGCCGCCCGGCACTCGGGCGAGATGCCCTTCCTGGAGCCCGACGCCAAGAGCCAGGTCACCCTGGCCTATGAGAACGGCCGGCCCGTGGCGGTGACCCAGCTGGTCATCTCCACCCAGCATGCCAAGCGCATCGGCCTCAGGATGGCGACGCCGGCGCGGATCAAGGAGGCCATCCGGCCCCTGGTGGAGAGCGTCTTCCCCGACGGCCTCCTGAGCCGCAAGACCGTCTGGCACGTCAATCCCACCGGCCGCTTCGTGCAGGGCGGCCCGGACGGCGACGCCGGCCTGACCGGCCGGAAGATCATCGTCGACACCTATGGCGGGGCCGCGCCCCACGGCGGCGGCGCCTTCTCGGGCAAGGACCCCACCAAGGTCGACCGTTCCGCCGCCTACGCCTGCCGCTACCTCGCCAAGAATGTGGTCGCTGCGGGCCTGTCGCGCCGCTGCACAATCCAGATCAGCTACGCCATCGGCGTCTCGTCTCCGCTGAGCTTCTACGTGGACCTCCACGGCGAAGGCGAGATTGACCCGGCCGAGCTGGAGAAGGCCCTGCCGGAGCTGATCGGCGGCGCCACCCCGGCCGCCATCCGCCGGCACCTGGGCCTCAACCGTCCGATCTACGCCCGCACCGCGGCCTACGGCCACTTCGGCCGCGAGCCCGACTCCGACGGCGGCTTCTCCTGGGAGCGCACGGACCTGGTGGACGCCCTCAAGGGTCTGGCCTGACGCCGGGCGTGGAGACTCCGCCGCCCCTGCGGTCCTTCGGCCGCATCCGCTCGCGGACCCTGAAGCCTCGGCAGGCCTCCCTGATGGAAACCCTGCTTCCGTCTCTGCGCCTGCCTGCCGAAGGACCGGTCGATCCCATGCGCCTGGCGCCCGGCGCCCGCGAAGCCTGGCTCGAGATCGGTTTCGGCGGTGGAGAGCACATGGCCGCCCAGGCCGCGGCCCATCCGGACATCGTCATCCTGGGGGCCGAGCCCTTTCTGAACGGCGTCGCCAGCGCCCTGCGGCATGTCGAGGAAATGGGCCTGCGCAATGTCCGCATTCACGACGGCGACGCCCGGGACCTGATGGCCCGTCTTCCAGACGCCGGACTGGGCCGGATCTTCGTCCTCTTTCCGGATCCCTGGCAGAAGGCGCGGCACCACAAGCGCCGGCTGGTCAGTCCGGCCTTCGCCGCCGAGGCGGCGCGGCTTCTGCGCCCGGGCGGGCTTCTGCGCCTGGCGACCGACTGGGCTGACTACGCCGACCAGATGCTCAGGGTCCTCCTGGCGGAACCCCGGTTCGAATGGTCCGCCCAGCGCGCCGCCGACTGGCGGGAGGCCCCGGCCGACCATGTCGCCACCCGCTACGAGGCCAAGCGCCTGGGGGACTGCGCGCCGGTCTGGCTGGACCTCTTCCGGCGCCCGGACTGACCCCGGCGCGGCGCCTCAGGCCGTATCGAGACAGATGACCCGGGCCACCCGCAGGTCGCGCCGCAGGCTGTCGGAGACGATCCCGTAATTGGTGGTGGTCACAGACTCGCCCACCGCCCCCGGCTGGGGCCGCTCGTTGGCCGACTTGAGGGCCCTGATCAGGGTCTCCGGCGAGGTGGTGTAGATCCGGCCCCGCCGGGGCGACTCCGCCACGGTCACGCCGATCACCCGACCTGCGTCGTCCAGGGCGGGCGCCCCCGACAGGCCTGCGAGGCTGCCCCGCAGCTGGTCCGTCCGTCCCGTCTCGGCCCAGACCAGAACGGACTCCGTACGTTCCCCATGCCCCCGGATGACCATGTTCTCGCGGCCGATCAGACGCGAGGTGGCCTCGCCCGGCTTTCCCTGCGGAAAGCCGGGGTGGTAGGCCCTCTCGCCCCGTCGCAGGGTCCGGCCTACAGCCACGGGCAGGGGGGCGGCGCCGCCCTCCGTGGTCAGGACCGCCACCTCGCCATGCGGGTCGATCCGCACCTCGGCGGCCACGCCCTGGCCGTCGGCCACCACCACGGCCGCACGCTTGCAACCGTCCACCACGTGACGGGCGGTGATCCAGACCCCCCGCTCGTCGATGGAGAAGGCGGTGCCGGACCCGGGCTCAGGGGTGGCTGGCGCCTCGACGATCACCGAGGGATCGAAGGGCGAGGCCGGGCCCAGGGGCAGGCCCTCTCCCGCCGCGGGCGGTGGCGGGGGCGGCGGGGCGTCAGACCGCTCCCGCCGGGCGATCGCCACGACGACAACGGCCACGATAATGGCGACATAGACCAGCCAGTCGCTGAGCCGCGGAAAGTGCACGTCCGCCCCCTACCCCGCGACGGCGGCGGCCAGCACGACGGCCGAGGCGAGCTTGGCGCCGGCCAGGAGGGAGGCCGCCGATATCTCGCCGTGCTGGATGCGCTCCGGCAGACCCTTCAGAAGAAGATCGACCAGCCGGAAGACCAGGAGCTGGACCACGATGGTCGGGGCGCCCCACATGATGATCTCGAGGAGGGAGGCCGAGGCGGTCATGGCGGCGGCCAGCGGCAGGGCGAGTCCGACCAGGACCCCGCTGAAGGAGATCGCCGCCGCCGAATTGCCCTCCCGGATCAGCGCGATCTCGCGATGCGGGGTGAGGGTGGCGTAGAGGGCGGCGCCCGCCACCAGTATGGCCAGGGTCGCAGCCGCATGCAGGAGGGCGAGGGGAAAGCCCGCCGCAAAGGCCAGAATTTCAGGGGAGGCGATGGCGTTGGGCATGGAGGTTCCGTTCAGTCGCTGTCCCGTCAGGGCTCGTTTCCGGGGGCGGGCGCCGCCTCAGGGGTCTTCTGGAGGCCGGCGGCGCGCTCCCGGGCCCGGCGGACCGAGGCGCGTTCCTTTTCGCTGTCGCTCTTCAGCTGGCCACAGGCGGCGAGGATGTCGCGTCCGCGGGGGGTGCGGATCGGCGAAGCGTAGCCGGCCCGGTTGAGAACGGCGGCGAAGGCCTCGATGGCGCCCCAGTCCGAGCAGGCGTAGGGGCTGCCCGGCCAGGGGTTGAAGGGGATCAGGTTGATCTTCGCCGGGACGCCGCTCAGCAGCTTCACCAGGGCGCGCGCCTCCGCCGGGCTGTCGTTGACCCCCTTGAGCATCACGTACTCGAAGGTCACCCGCCGCGCGTTGCCGAGCCCGGGATAGGCGCGGATCCCGGCCATCAGCTCGGCGATGGGATACTTCCGGTTCAGGGGCACCAGCTCGTCGCGCAGGGCGTCGTTCGTGGCGTGCAGCGAGATGGCCAGCATGGCCTGGGTGCGCTCGCCCAGGGCCCTCAGCTCGGGGACCACCCCAGAGGTGGATACGGTGATCCGCCGCCGGGAGATGGCGATCCCCTCGTTGTCGGCGATGATGTCGATGGCGTCCGCCACGCTGTCGAGGTTGTAGAGCGGCTCGCCCATGCCCATGAAGACGATGTTGGAGAGCCGGCGGTCCTCCTTGGGCGAGGGCCATTCGCCGAGCTCGTCCCGGGCCACCTGGACCTGAGCGACGATCTCGGCCGCCGTCAGGTTGCGCACCAGGGGCTGGGTCCCGGTGTGGCAGAAGGTGCAGTTGAGGGTGCAGCCCACCTGGCTGGAGACGCACAAGGCGCCGGAGCGGCCGACATCCGGGATGTAGACGGTCTCGACCTCCACGCCCGGAGCCATGCGGATCAGCCACTTGCGCGTGCCGTCCACAGAGACCTGGCGCTCCACCACCTCCGGACGCGCCAGGTCGAAGGCGCCGGCCAGGGCGGCCCGCAGTTCCTTGGCCACGTCGGTCATCCGGGCGAAGTCGGTGACCCCGTAGTGGTGCATCCAGCGCCAGAGCTGGGAGGCGCGCATCTTCGCCTTCTCCGGCGGCACGAGGCCGGCCTCGGTCAGCGCAGCCGCAAGGGCCGGCCGGGTCAGGCCCGTCAGGTTCGGGCGCCGCGCCGGGGAGGCGGCGGCGTCGCGGGACCGGGAAAGGTCAAGGGTGGTGGTCACGGAAGCCTCGGCGCCAGGAGGGCGGAATATAGGCGAGGCCGGGACGCCCGCCAAATCCGCTGATTCTTTGCCCCCGACGGCTTCCGCGCGCCGGACGGCTGGGCTAGCGTGCGCGGCCATCGCGAAGCGCGCCAAGAATAGGGGAGAGAGATATGAAAGCGGTCCTGAGCAAGGTTGTCGGCGGTCCCGAAACCCTGGTGATCGAGGACATTCCCGCCCCGACCCTCCGCCCGGGCTGGGCCCGCGTGCAGGTCAAGGCCGTCGGCATCAACTTTCCGGACGTCCTGATCATCGAGGACAAGTACCAGTCCAGGCCGCCGCGGCCCTTCGCCCCCGGCGGCGAGGTCTCGGGCGTCGTCACAGAAATCGCCGAGGGCGTCACCGAGGTGAAGGTGGGGGATCGGGTCCTGGCCCAGATCGGCCACGGCGGCCTGGTCGAGGAGATCGTCGCCCCCGCCGGCCGCCTGACGCCCATCCCGGACTCCATGCCCTATGACGAGGCCGCCGCCTTCATCCTGACCTACGGCACCTCCTACCACGCCCTCAAGGACCGGGGTCAGCTCAAGGCCGGCGAGACCATGCTGGTCCTCGGCGCCGCCGGCGGCGTCGGCCTGGCGGCCGTCGAGCTGGGCAAGGCCATGGGCGCCCGGGTCATCGCCGCCTGCTCCAGCCAGGAAAAGGTCGACCTCGCCATCCGCCACGGCGCCGAGTCCGGCGTGGTCTATGGCCGCGGACCCTTCGACCGCGACGGCCAGAAGCAGCTGGCGGCCCTGTTCAAGGAGGCCTGCGGCGAAAAGGGCGCGGACGTCATCTATGACGCCATCGGCGGCGACTATGCCGAGCCGGCCCTGCGCTCCATCGCCTGGGAAGGCCGCTACCTGGTCATCGGCTTCGCCGCCGGCGAGATCCCGAAGATCCCGCTTAACCTGCCCCTGCTGAAGGGCTGCGACATTGTCGGCGTCATCTGGGGCAACTGGACGGCCCGCAACCCGGACCTCTTCCAGAAGGCCAACCTCGAGCTGATCGACCTCTACGCCCAGGGCAAGATCCGACCCTACGTCTCCGAGCGTTTCCCCTTTGCGAAAGCCGCCGACGCCATCGCCCATCTGGGCAGCCGCAAGGCCATGGGCAAGGTCGTCGTCACCCTCGGCGACTGACGGAAAGCGGACAGGAGAACGGACATGGCCGGACGGCTTGACGGCAAGGTGGCGATGATCACGGGGGCGGCCTCCGGCATCGGCCTGGGGACCCTGGAGCTCTTCGTTTCGGAGGGGGCGAGGGTGATCGCCGCCGACGTCCAGGACGAGAAGGGCGCCATGCTGGAGCGCCGGTTCCCGGACGCCGTGCGCTATGTCCGCTGCGACGTCACCTCCGAGGCGGAGATCGTCGCCGCCGTGGCCCTGGCCGAGAGCGCCTTCGGGGGGCTCGACATCCAGTTCAACAACGCCGGCATCTCCGACCGCATGGGGACCATCACCGAGGTCACCGCGGACGGCTGGAACTGGATCTTCGACATCCTGGTCCGCGGTCCGGCCCTGGGCATGAAGCACGCGGTTCCCGCCATGCTGAAGCGCGGCGGCGGCTCGATCATCAACACCGCCTCCATCGCCGGCCTTCAGGCGGGCTGGGGTCCGATCGCCTATTCCACGGCCAAGGCCGGGGTGGTGCACATGAGCCGCTGCGCCGCCGCCCAGCTGTCGCCCCAGGGCATCCGGGTCAACGCCATCTGCCCCGGCCTGATCGCCACCTCCATCTTCGGCGCCACCCTCGGCATGACCCGGGACGCCGCCGACCAGATGGCCGCCCTGGTCGCCCAGAACGCCCAGATCGCCCAGCCGGTGAAGAAGCCGGGCCTGCCCCAGGACATCGCCCAAGCGGCCCTCTACCTGGCCTCCGACGCCTCGGCCTTCGTCACCGGGACCCACCTGGTGGTGGACGGCGGCATCACGGTGGGCTCGCGGCACAGCTGGGACCCTGAGGCCGGCTCGCCCTTCGCGGCCATCTTCGGGGAGTCCTTCATGCAGATGGCGGCTGGTCCCGGGCAGACTTGAACCGCCTCTTCCGCGTCTTTTCGGACCTGTCGCCCAACGTCCGCGGCGCCCTGTGGATGACCGCGTCGGCCCTGGCCTTCACGGTCATGACGACCCTGATCAAGTTTCTCGGCGAGGGATACTCGGCGGGACTCCAGACCTTCTACCGTCAGGCGGCGGGCTTCCTGATCCTGCTGCCGATCATCCTTCGTCACCGGTCGGCGGCCTTCGCCACGAGCCGTCCGGGCCTGCTCATCTTCCGGGCCGCGGCGGGGACGCTGGGCACCATGCTCTCCTTCTACGCCTTCCAGAACATGCCCCTGGCGGACGCCAACGCCCTGTCCTTCACCCGCAGCCTCTGGCTGGTGCCCCTGGCCGCCTTCGTGGTGGGCGAGCGGATCGGGCCGCTGCGGATCTTCGCCGCCCTGGCGGGATTCGCCGGCGTTCTGATCATGGTCCGCCCCGGGGCCGGCGGCGAATTCGCCCTGGGGCTCCCGGCCCTGGCCATGCTGGCCTCCTCCTTCCTTTTCGCCCTGACGGTGACGGGCATGAAGGTCCTGACCCGCGACCATGCGCCGACAGTGCTTCTGGTCTGGGCGGCCACCCTGGGTCTGGTCTTCTCGGTTCCCGGCGCCCTCATCTCGTGGGCCTGGCCGACTCCGACGGATCTCGCCCTTCTCTCCCTCATGGGCGTCATGGGCACGGCGACCCAGGCCTTCTACATCCGGGGCATGGCGGCGGGGGACGCGGCGGCCATGGCGCCCGTGGACTACATCCGCCTGGTCTTCGCCGCCGCCGTGGGCTTCCTTCTCTTCGCCGAGGTCCCCACCGTCTGGACAATCGTCGGCGCCGCCGTGGTGGTAGCCTCCACCCTGTTCATCACCTGGCGCGAACACGCGGCCTCCCGGGCCCGGGAGCTCGATCCCTAGGACCTGCCTCCCAGGTCCCGCCCGCCCCAAGCCCTCCGCCTTCAAGGGCGAGGGGGGTTGACCCCCTCACCGACCTTCGGTCGGAGCTCCCCCTGGAGGGAGCAATGGCTCCCTAATTCCGCCCCCCAGGGGGAGGTGGACCGCGAAGCGGGACGGAGGGGGTCTGCGGCGGCGCCCTTGAGTCCTTCACGGCTGTCCGCAGAGCCTCTCACGGCTGGGGAGAAGCGCTCCGGGGCCCACCCAACCTAGTCCTCGCCCCGCAGCCGCTTCAGGTCGGCCTCGGCCGCCGCCCGGTGCTCGGGCTTGAGGTGCTTGCCGATCACCGCCAGGAGGGCGGCGAAGACGGCGGCGTCGTCCGTGAAGCCCACGGCGGCCAGGATGTCCGGCAGGGCGTCGGTCGGAAGGACGAAATAGGCGAGGGCCGCCAGCATCATGGCCTTTGCGGTCCGCGGGGTGGCCGGGTCGCGGGCGCAGCGCCAGACGGCAAGAGCGTCCACGGCGAAGGGAATCCGGGTGGCGACCCGCCGCATCTTCGGCCAGAACCCCGTCTCCACCCGCCGCGCGTTCAGGCGCGCGACCGCAGGAACCAGGGCGCGTTCGGGGGCGATCGGGGAGTCCGGGTCGATTCCCCCGGAATTGACGTCGCGTGATGCTTTTGAGTCGGCGTTCATCGGGCTAAAGGCAAGGCTACAGGTTTTTCTCCAGACGAGCACGGGAGCTCAGCGTCCATGAAACTCGATTCCTCCATCGCCGCTGTCGTGACGGGCGGCGCCTCCGGTCTCGGAGAGGCCACCGTCCGCGCCCTGGCGGCACACGGCGTCAAGGTCGCCATCTTCGACATGAACGAAGCCAAGGGCGAACAGGTCGCCAAAGAAGTGGGCGGCGTCTTCTGCAAGTGCAATGTCACCTCCGACGCCGACGTTGACGCGGCCTTCGAAAAGGCCCGCGCCGCGCACGGCCAGGAGCGCATCCTCGTCAACTGCGCCGGCACCGGCAACGCCGCCAAGACGGCCAGCCGCGACAAGCAGACGGGCGAGACCAAGCACTTCCCCCTCGACGCCTTCAACCTGATCATCCAGATCAACCTGGTCGGCACCTTCCGCTGTATCGCCAAGTCGGCGAAGGGCATGCTGGACCTGACGCCCCTCGAGGACGGCGAGCGCGGCGCCATCGTCAACACCGCCTCCGTGGCGGCCGAGGACGGCCAGATGGGCCAGGCGGCCTATTCGGCCTCCAAGGGCGGCGTGGTCGGCATGACCCTGCCCATCGCCCGAGACCTGGCCGGTGACGGCATCCGGGTGAACACCATCCTGCCCGGCATCTTCGCCACCCCGCTGATGAACGGCGCCCCGCCCCAGGTGAAGGAGGCCCTGGCCGCCTCGGTGCCCTTCCCCAAGCGCCTCGGCCATCCCGAGGAGTACGCCCAGCTGGCCCTGACCATGATCACCAACGGCTACTTCAACGGCGAGGACGTGCGCCTCGACGGCTCCATCCGCATGGCGCCGCGCTAGACCGCGAATCCGTCTGACAGGAGGGGCCGGTCCTTCGGGGCCGGCCCCTTTTTCGTGGGCCCACGCCCTCAGCGCCGCCGCATGCCCCCCAGGACGCCGCGCAGGATCTCCCGCCCCGCCGCCGAGGCGAGGGTGCGCAGGAACTGCTTGGCGAAGGTCTCGGTCAGGGTCTGGCGTCCGCGGCCGGCGGCGGGCGCCCTCGGCGTTGGCTGACGGGCGGGAGCGCGCGGGGGCGCCGGCGGGGTCGCCCGGGCCTCCTCCCGGACGCGGGCTTCGGCCCGGGCCCGCAGCACCTCGAAGGCGCTTTCCCGGTCGACCGCCGCCTCGTAGAGACCCCGCACGGGGCTGGCCCCCAGAACTGCGGCCCGTTCCGCCGGGCTCAGGGGCCCCAGGCGCGAGACCGGCGGCCGGATCAGGGTCTTCTGCACCACGGTCGGCGCGCCCTTTTCGTCCAGGACCGACACCAGGGCCTCGCCGACGCCCAGGCCCTGGATCGCCTCGGCCGTGTTGAACTCCGGATTGGCGCGGAAGCTGTTCGCGGCGGCCCTCAGCCCCTTCTGGTCGGCGGGGGTGTAGGCCCTCAGGGCGTGCTGGATCCGGTTGCCCAGCTGGCCCAGGACGGCGTCGGGAATATCCGCCGGGTTCTGGGTGACGAAGTAGATCCCGACGCCCTTGGAGCGGATCAGCCGCACCACCTGCTCGATCTTCTCCAGCAGGGATTTCGGCGCATCGCGGAAGAGCAGGTGGGCCTCGTCGAAGAAGAAGGCGAGCCTCGGCCGGTCCACGTCCCCGACCTCTGGCAGGACCTCGAAGAGCTCGGACATCAGCCAGAGCAGGAAGGTGGCGTAGAGGCGCGGGGCGGCGATCAGCCGGTCGGCGGCCAGGATGCTGACATAGCCCCGGCCCTTCTCGTCCCGTCGCATGAAGTCCGCCAGGTTCAGGGCGGGCTCGCCGAACAGGCGGGCGCCGCCCTGGTCCTCAAGGACCAGGAGTTTGCGCTGGATGGTCGCCACCGTGGCCGTGGAGACGTTGCCGTACCGTGCGCCGAGGGCGGCGGCGTTCTCGGCGGCGAAGGTCAGGGCCGCCTGGAGGTCCTTCAGGTCCAGGAGCAGCAGACCCTCCTCGTCGGCGGCCCGGAACACCACGGACAGCACGCCCTCCTGCACGTCGTTGAGCTCGAGCATGCGGGCGATGAGCAGGGGCCCCATTTCCGAGACCGTCGCCCGGATGGGGTGGCCCTTCTCGCCGAAGAGGTCCCAGAACAGGGTCGGCGCGGCCTCAGGGAACAGGTCCAGGTTCATGGAGCGCGCCCGCGCCAGCATCTTCTCCCCGGGCTCCCCGGGGGCTGCGACGCCGCTGAGGTCGCCCTTCACGTCCGCGGCGAAGACCGGGACCCCGGCGTCCGAAAGCCCCTGGGCGAGAATCTGCAGGGTGACGGTCTTGCCCGTCCCCGTCGCTCCGGCCACCAGCCCGTGCCGGTTGGCCCGGTCCAGGCGGAGCCTCTGGGGCTGGCCCGATCCACCGATGAGTATATCGATGGCCTGCGCGGTCTGCGTCATGTCTGCCCCCTGAAGCGGTGCGCCAGCGCCGGCGGCCGCGTCCGATCCTGTATGGCCTGCAGCCGGGTCTTCGCCAAGCCGGTCAGACATGGCAGGATGGGGACATGAACCGCGTCGAAACTGAAGTCATTCCACCCCTGCCGCCCGCGCCCGGGCGCGGCCTCGAGCGCGCCTGCCTCGTGCTCCTCGCCGTCATCGCCGCGGCCGCTGCAGCCAAGGCGCTGACCGGGGTCCTGGCGCCCCTGGCCATGGCCCTCTTCCTGGCGGTGGTGCTGGGGAGCTTCGCCAATTCCCTGGAGCGGGGTCTGGGCGGCGTCCTGCGGGGCCGACACCGGCTGGGGATGCCGGTCGCCCTCGTCCTGACGGGTCTCCTCTTCTCCGGGCTCCTGGTGCTGACCATCGACAACGCCTCGGCCTTCGCCGCCAAGCTCATGAGCTACGGTCCCAGGCTCAACGCCCTGGTGGCCGAGCTCGCCGGGGCGGCGCCGATCGCTGCAGCGCCGACCCTGGACGAGATCCTCCTGCGACTGGATCCCGGCCGCTACCTCGCCAGCGCCGCCGGCGTGGTCCAGAGCATGGCCGCCGACACCCTGCTGATCCTGGTTTACCTTGGCTTCATCCTTGCCTCGCGCCGGAGCCTGGAACGAAAGGTCCTGAATCTGTCGGACATCCGCGAGGAGAGGCGTGCGGTGGCGACGGCCTATCGGGCCATCATCACGTCGGTGGAGCAGTACCTTTGGGTCCAGACCGTCACCGGGCTGATCATCGCTGCGGCCTCCTGGGCGGCCATGGCGGCGGTGGGACTCGACGGGGCGACCTTCCTTGCGATCCTGATCTTCCTGGCCTGCTATATCCCGATCCTCGGCGCCGCCCTCGGTGTGGTCGCTGCGCCCATCTTCGCCCTCCTGCAGTTCGAGAGTCACTGGCAGGCGGTCTTCCTCTACCTTGTCCTGCAGGTCCTGCACCTGGTTGTCGCTAACATCGTCGTCCCGCGCATGCAGGGGCGCAGCCTCAATATGGACCCTCTTGTGGTGTTATTGTCCCTGGCCTTCTGGGGGTGGCTCTGGGGCGTGGCCGGCATGTTCCTGTCGACTCCGCTCACCGTGATCGTGATGGTGATCTGCGCCCAGTTCCGCGGATCCCGGTGGGTCGCCATCCTCCTGTCGGAGGACGGCGAGCCCTCCCGCCCGGCGCCCGCCGACGCGGTCTGATCAGGCCTGGTCGTCCGCCACGTCCTGCTCGTAGGCGGCCAGGGTCGCCATCTGGAGGATCTTGGACACCGAGGCGCCCAGGGGCGTGATCTGGACGGACTTCTGCAGGCCGAGGAGCAGAGGCCCGATCACGGTGGCTCCGCCCAGCTCCTGCACCAGAAGGGTCGAGATGGCCGCCGAGTGGATGGCCGGCATGATCAGGACGTTGGCCGGGCCGCTGAGGCGCATGAAGGGGTAGTTGGCCCACTTGGAGGTGTCGAGGGCGAGGTCCGGGGGCAGCTCGCCCTCATACTCGAAGTCCACATCCATCTCGTCCAGCATGGCCACGGCCTCGCGGACCTTCTCCGACCTCTGCCCCATGGGATTGCCGAAGGTCGAGTAGGACAGGAAGGCGATGCGGGGCCGGTAGCCCAGGATGCGCACCGCCCGGGCCGCCTCGCAGGCGATCTCGACCAGCTCGTCGGCGTCCGGCATCTCGGTGACGTTGGTGTCGGCGATGAACAGGGTTCGACCCTTGGCCAGCAGGACGCTCATACCGATGACGCGTCCATCCGTAGACGGATCAATGACCCGCAGCACCTCCTCCAGGGCCTGGTCATAGGACCGGGTGACGCCGGTGACCATGCCGTCGGCGTGGCCCAGGGCCACCATGGAGGCGGCGAAGGAGTTCCGGTCCTGATTGATCAGCCGCAGGACGTCCCGCTTCAGGTAGCCCTGCCGGGCCAGCCGGCCATAGAGGA
Source organism: Phenylobacterium sp. (assembly GCA_020401865.1). Lineage (GTDB taxonomy): Bacteria > Pseudomonadota > Alphaproteobacteria > Caulobacterales > Caulobacteraceae > Phenylobacterium. The sequence continues at coordinate 101,290 of JADCAS010000006.1, forward strand.
AGTCCACGAACTCCGGATTGTGCTCCGAGACCCGGGCGTTGACGACCTTGAGATCCGCCTCTGCGGGATCTAGGCCGGCCAGTCGCATGTTCTCCTCCACCAGGTCCTCGCGTCCCACCAGTATGGCCCGGCCCAGGCCGGCGTTCTGGAAGGCGAAGGCGGCGCGGATGACGCTGGGCTCCTCGCCCTCGGCGAACACGATCCGCTTCTCCGGCGACTTCAGGACCACGCCCTGAATCTTCTGCAGGAAGCCTGCTGTGGGATCGAGGCGCTGGGCCAGAGAGCCCCGGTAGGCGTCCATGTCCGCGATCGGGGTGCGCGCGACTCCGGTGTCCATGGCCGCCTGAGCCACGAAGGGCGGAATGTAGGAGATCAGCCGGGGGTCGAAGGGCGAAGGGATGATGTAGTCCGGCCCGAACTTCAGCTGCTTGCCATGGTAGGCGGCGGCCACCTCGTCGGGAACGTCCTCCCGCGCCAGTTGGGCCAGGGCGTTGGCGCAGGCGATCTTCATCTCCATGTTCACCCGCCGCGCCCGCACGTCGAGGGCGCCGCGGAAGATGTAGGGGAAGCCCAGGACATTGTTGACCTGGTTGGGATAGTCGCTGCGGCCGGTGGCCACGATGGCGTCGCTGCGCACGGCGGCGACCTCCTCCGGCGTGATTTCCGGATCGGGATTGGCCATGGCGAAGATGATCGGATTGGGGGCCATGGAGGCCACCATCTCCGGCGTCAGGGCGCCTTTCACCGAAAGGCCGAAGAAGACGTCGGCGCCCTTCATGGCGTCCGCCAGGGTGCGGGCGTCGGTCTCCACCGCGTGGGCCGACTTCCACTGGTTCATGCCGGTGGGCCGGCCCCGGTAGATGACGCCGGTGTTGTCCACGGCGATACAGTTCTCGGCCCGCACGCCCATGGCCTTGATGAGTTCGAGGGAGGCGATGCCCGCCGCACCCGCGCCGCACAGCACCAGTTTGACGTCCCTCAGCTCCCGGCCGGTGATCTTGCAGGCATTGATCAGGCCGGCCGCCGAAATGATCGCTGTGCCGTGCTGGTCGTCATGGAAGACCGGGATGTCGAGCAGTTCCTGAAGCTCGGTCTCGATCCGGAAGCACTCGGGGCTCTTGATGTCCTCCAGGTTGATGCCCCCGAAGGTCACGCCGATGTTCTTCACCACCGTGATGACCTCGTCGGGGTCGGTGGCCGTCACCTCGATATCGATGGAATCGACGTCGGCGAAGCGCTTGAAGAGGACGCTCTTGCCTTCCATCACCGGCTTGGAGGCCAGGGCGCCCAGGTTACCCAGGCCCAGGATGGCGGTGCCGTTCGAGATCACCGCCACCAGGTTGCCCTTGGAGGTGTAATCGTAGGCCGTTTCCGGGTCCTCGGCGATGCGCAGCACCGGCACCGCCACACCCGGGGAGTAGGCGAGGCTCAGGTCTCGCTGGGTGGCCATGGGCTTGGTCGGCGTGATGGCCAGTTTCCCGGGCGTCGGGAACTGGTGGAAGCTCAGGGCTTCCTCGTCGGTGAAGGTGCGCTTACTGGCGTCGCTCATCGGGGCGGCGTTTCCTTGGGGGTGAGGGCCGGACAGCCCCCGAAAGGGGCGCAACCTACAGGCGGGCCGCGGACGGGACAACCTCGCAGGACCCACAGGGCATTGACCCGCAGGACTCCCTCGCGGGACAAGGGGTTCTCGCCAGAGCCCCGGAGGCCGACCGTGACCCCACCCATCCGCATCGCTGTCGCCGGCGCCCTCGGGCGCATGGGCCTGGTCGTGGCCGAAGCTGTAGAGGCGGCGCCCGATCTCGTCCTCGCCGGCCGGTTCGACCGTCCGGACGCGGTGGATTCCATCCTAAGCGACCGGGCTTCAGCCCTCGAAGGCGCCGACGTGGTGGTGGATTTCTCCACGCCCGCCGCCTCCGTCGCCCTGGCCGGGGAGGCCGCGGCCCGGGGCGGCCCTGCCCTGGTGATCGGCTCCACGGGTTTCTCGGCGGGCGAGATCGACGCCCTGGCCGAGGCGGCCCTGCGCATCCCCATCGTCCGGGCCGGCAACTTCTCCCTGGGCGTCAACATGCTGATGGGGCTGGTCGAGCTGGCGTCCGCGGCGCTCTCGCCCGCGGACTTCGACATCGAGGTCTTCGAGGCCCACCACCGCCGCAAGGTGGACGCACCTTCCGGCACGGCCCTGATGCTGGGCGCAGCGGCGGCGCGGGGGCGGGGCGTGGACCTTGAGAGGGTCGCCATCCGCGCCCGCGACGGGATTACAGGCGCGCGTCCCGAGGGCGCCATCGGCTTCTCGGTGGCGCGCGGCGGCGGCGTGATCGGTGAGCACTCGGTTCTGTTTGCGGGCGAGGACGAGATCCTGACCCTCAGCCACTCGGCCCGGGACCGGGGCCTTTTCGCCCGCGGCGCCCTGGCTGCCGCCCGCTGGGCGATCTCCCGCGAGCCCGGCGCCTACGACATGCGCGACGTCCTCGGCTTCCGCCGCTGACCCGCCGAGAAGGGATCGCGGCGGCCCCCTCTCGTCTCCCTGCCGCAGGTCAGGCCGGCCGGCGGACGTCGTCCAGCAGGTGAGCGCGCTCGTTCAGGCTGACCACGGCGCGCTGGCCGCTGCGGGCGGCCAGGAACCGGTTGATGCTGGTGTAGTCGGCCTCGAAGAAGACACGGGGCTCCATCCCCAGGACGTGCGCCGCCCAGACATTGATGACGCCGCCATGGCAGAAGACCGCCACCTTGCCGCCGGGATGGGCGGCGATGATCTCCTCCATGCCGTCGACCACCATCTTCTGGAACTCGGCCATGTCGACGCCGTGGCCGCCGGTGGCCATGGCCTGCCAGGCGGCGAAGTTCTCCTTCTTGAGCTCTTCGGTGGGAATGTAGACCCCGGAGTTGCGGTCGAACTCGACAATGCCCGGGTGCTGCTGGACTTCATGCCCCACGAGGCCGGCGAAGGCTTCTGCGGTCTGGACGGCGCGGCGCATGGTGGAGGACCAGGTCGCTTCGATCGGCTCCAGGGCCAGCCAGGCGGCGGCGCGACGGGCCTGCTCCAGCCCGGCCTCGTTCAGGTGCGGATCGGAGGTGGTCTCCATCCGGGCGGGGCGTCCATGGCGGACCAGGATCAGCTCCATGGGGTCTCTCCCTTCTGGGGGCGGATCAGCGCCCGCCGGTAGATCCGAAGCCGCCGGCGCCACGGGCGGTGGCGTCAAGGTCGCCGACCTCGCGCCAGGCCGCCTGGACCACCGGAGCAATGACCAGCTGGGCGACCCGGTCGCCCCGACGGATCACGAAGTCTTCCTCGCCGAGGTTCACCAGAAGGACCTTCAACTCGCCCCGGTAGTCCTGATCGATGGTGCCGGGCGCATTCGCGACGGTGACGCCCGACTTGAGCGCCAGTCCCGACCGGGGTCGCACCTGGGCCTCAAAGCCCTCGGGCAGGGCGAAGGCCAGGCCGGTGGGTACGGCGGTCCGGGCGCCGGGCCGCAGCACCAGGGGCGCCTTCTCAGGGACCGCAGCGCGCAGGTCCATGCCGGCGGCCCCAGCCGTCTCGTAGGCGGGCAGGGGCAGGTCCGGATTGTGCGGCAGACGCACGATGTCGACGACGGGTCTCACGGCGTCTCTCCCCCAAGGGCGGCGGCGATCCGCGCCGCCAGCCTGCGGGCCACTTCAGCCTTGGGCGCTTCTTCCCAGCGTTCGACCCCGTCGCGGGTGACGATGGAGACGGTGTTGTCGCTCCCGCCCATCACGCCGGGCCGGGAGACGTCGTTGGCGACGATCCAGTCGCAGCCCTTGCGGGCCAGCTTGGCCCGGGCGTGGTCCTCCACCGTCTCGGTCTCGGCGGCGAAGCCCACCACCAGCCGGGGCCGGTCCGCGGCCCGGGACAGGGTGGCGAGGATGTCGGGGTTCTCGACCAGGCGAATCTCCGGGGGCGGGGCGCCCGGCGTCTTCTTGGTCTTGCCGGCAGCGACCTCGGCGGGGCGCCAGTCGGCGACGGCGGCGACGCAGACGGCGACGTCGGCGGGCAGGGCGGCTTCGCAGGCGGCCAGCATCTCGCGGGCGGTCTCCACGTCCACGCGCCGGACGCCCGGCGGCGTCGGCTCGGCGACAGGGCCGGCGACCAGGGTCACCTCGGCGCCCAGATTTGCCAGGGCGGCGGCGATGGCGAAACCCTGCTTGCCGCTGGAACGGTTCGTCAGCACACGGACGGGATCAACGGGCTCGGCCGTCGGCCCGGCGGTCACCAGGACGCGGCGGCCGGCGAGGGGTCGCCCCGTGTCTCCGGCCAGGGCGGCGAGGATGGCGGCGCAGATCGCGGCGGGTTCGGCCATTCGGCCGGGACCTGTCTCACCGCAGGCCATGTCGCCCACGTCAGGGCCTACGAAGCGGACGCCGTCGGCCTTGAGGGTCGCCAGGTTCCTCTGCGTCGCCGGGTGGGTCCACATCCGCACGTTCATGGCGGGGACCATCATGACCGGCGTGTCGGTGGCGAGCAGGAGGGTGGTCGCCAGGTCATTGGCCAGGCCCGCCGCCGTCCGGGCCATCAGGTCCGCTGTGGCCGGCGCCACGACAATCAGGTCCGCCGACCGGGACAATCGGATGTGACCCATCTCCGCCTCGTCGGTGAGCGAGAAGAGGTCGGTATGGACCTTGTCCTCGCAGAGGGCGGCGAGGGAAAGGGGCGTGACGAATTGCGACCCCGCCGGGGTCAGGACAGGGCGCACGGCGATCCCCTGCCCGCGCAGCAGGCGGACAAGCTCCAGACACTTATAGGCCGCAATTCCGCCGCCCACGATCAGTAGCACTCGTCTGTCCGACACGATCCCGGCGCCTCCAGCCACGCCCCGCCTCTTACGCCAAAACATCGGGACTCGACAAACCGGACGAAGTGTTCCTTATTTGTTCCGGCCTGGGCGGGCGCAACGGGAGACCACAATGACCGTCCGGTCCATCACCGCCCCCACCGTCCTGCTTCTGGGGACCCTGTCCCTGGCCTTGTCCCTCGCCGGCTGCGAACGCCCCTCGGCCGTTCGGGCCGACAGCGCCGCCTCGGGCGGAGACGCCGCCTACGCCGCCGCCTCGCCGGCCGATACGTCTGACCGGGGGGATCGCTTCGACAGCTCCCGCGCCGGCGGCCGGTCCGGTGAGGTCGCCCAGGCCCCGGCGCCCCTCCTGGAGGGTCGTCCGATCTGGACGTCAAGCCGCCGCGGTTCAGCCGAGGAGAACGCCCGGCGCGCCTTCGCGCGGAACGGCGAAAGCTTCGGGACCCCCAGCCTTGAGGCCTATGTGCGCAAGGCGCGGACCTTCATCGACACCCCGCCACAGGGCGCCCAGCGTCTCACCCGCCGCAATGGCGACGTCCTGATCTATCATCCGGGGTCCAACACCTTCGCAGTGGCGAGCCGGGACGGAGCGCCACGGGCCTTCTTCCATCCCGACCAGGGCGTCGCCTACTGGGAGGCCCAGAAGGCGCGGGAGGCCCAGAGGCGCACCGCGCGGGCCGGGGCGGACCGGCCTTCAGAGGGCTGAGGCGGCCAGGGCCAGGGCCGCCAGCGCCGCCGTGAGGGCCCCGCCGGCCAGGATCAGGGCCAGGCTCTGCCTCCAGGGTCCGGACGGCGTCGGCTGTGGCGCGGGCGCTTCCGCCAGCGCGGCAAGTCGCGACAGGAGACGCCCGGCCTGCTCGCCGAGCCGCGTGATCCGCGCGGCCGGCGAGAGCTCGCGGGTCATCCAGCGTCGCACCACGGGGTCCGCCGCCGCCCAGATGTCGAGGTCCGGCCAGATCGATCGTCCCACACCCTCCACGGTCATCATGGTCTTCTGAAGGAGGACCAGCTCGGGCCGCAGGTGCATGTCGAACTGGCCGGTGATCTCGAACAGCTGGATCAGGACGCGGCTCATGGAGACGTCCCGGGCCGACCGGCCGAAGATCGGCTCGCCCACCGCGCGCAGGGCCTGGGCGAAGTCGCCCACGGCGTGGTGGCCGGGCACATAGCCGGCCTCGAAGTGGATGCGGGCCACCCGCTCGTAGTCGCGCTGAAGGAAGCCCCAGAGGATTTCAGCGAGGTAGCGCCTCTGATCATGGTCGAGCCGCCCCACGATGCCGAAGTCCACGGCGACGATGCGGTCCGGGGCGGAGACGAAGAGGTTTCCCTCGTGGAGGTCGGCGTGGAAGACGCCGTGGTCCAGGGCCTGGGCGAGGAAGGCCCGGATCAGGCCGGTGGCGAGGGCGGCCCGGTCGAGGCCCGGCGCCTCTAGGCTCGCCGGGTCGGACAGGGGCGCGCCCTGCGCCCACTCCAGGGTCAGGACCCGGCGACCCACCCCGTCCCAGACCACGGCCGGTGCGGACATGTAGCCGTCCCGGGCCATGATCTCGCGGAGTTCGTCGGCGCCCGCCGCCTCCAGGCGCAGGTCCAGTTCTCGCCGGACGGACTCGATCACCGAGGCGGCCAGCGAACGGGGCTCAAGCCGGCGGGCGTCAGGCGCCAGGGCTTCGGCCAGGGCGGCGGCCAGGAGCATCACCCGGGCGTCCGCCTCCACCCGCCGCTCCACCCCGGGGCGGAGAACCTTCACCGCGACCCTGCGGCCATCGGGCAGCCAGGCCTCATGGGCCTGGGCGAGGGAGGCGGCGGCCACAGGCGCTCCGAACCGGGCGAAAAGATTGTCTGCGGGTCGGCCCAGGGCCTCGGCCACCTCCCGAAGGGCGACCTCGGTCGGAAAGGGCGCCAGCCGGTCCTTGAGCCGGGCGAGGTCGCCGGCGAACTCGGCCCCGAAGATGTCGGCGCGGGTGGACAGAAGCTGTCCGAACTTGATCGCTACCGGTCCGAGCCCCTCGAGGCTGCGGGCCAGCCGCTCCCCGGGCCGGCCCCGGCGGGCTTCCGGACCGGCCAACAGGCCGGCGAGGCGGGACAGCCGGACCAGGGGCGCGGGGTAGAGCGACCTCATCTCCCGCGGCAGGAGGGCGTCGTGGCGCAGGAGCCGCCATCCCGCCGCCGTCAGCCTCGCCGCCGCCGAAAGGCCCGAGAGCACCCTCAGACCGCCCAGCCGTGGTGCAGGGCCGCGACCCCGCCGGTGAAGTTGGTGTAGCCCGCCCGCCGGAAGCCCGCCGCCTCGATCATGGACTGGAAGGTCTTCTGGTCCGGGAAGCGCCGGATGCTCTCCACCAGGTACTGGTAGGAGGCCCGGTCGCCGGCGATCTGCTCGCCCATGAAGGGGATCACCCGGAAGGAATAGGCGTCGTAGAGCCGCGCCAGGGTCGGCGCGGGCGGCCGCGAGAACTCCAGGCACAGGAACCGCCCGCCCGGTCTCAGGACCCGCCGGGCCTCCCGCAGGGCCGCCGGGATGTCGGTGACGTTCCGGATGCCTAAGCTGATGACATAGGCGTCCGCACAGGCGTCCGGCAGGGGCAGCTTCTGGGCGTCGCCCACCGCCCAGGCGATCTCGGGCTCCAGCCCCCGGGCCCGCCCGGCGGCGATCATCTCGGCGTTGTAGTCGATGACCAGGATCTGCGCGTCCTCGCCGCCGCGGCGCTCCCGCGCCCGGCGCGCCAGGTCGGCGAAACGCCGGGCCATGTCCCCGGTTCCCCCTGCGCAGTCGATGATGGTCTCACCGGGCTGGGGGTTCAGGCGCGCCGCGGCGGCGTCCTTCCAGAGCCGGTGAACGCCCGCGCTCATGACGTCGTTCATGAGGTCGTAGCGGCTCGCCACACGGTCGAAGACCCCGCGCACAAGGCCGGGCTTCTCTCTGGGATCGACGTCCCGGAATCCGAAGGTCGCGCTCATGACGGGCTCTTAGAACGCCGGACGCCGCCGGGAAAGCCGCTTCAATCGAATCCCGGGCCGCCGCCTTGCGCCCGGTTGCCCGCCGGGCCCGGCCATGCGAGGCAGTCCCCATGCCCGAGCTTCCAGAGGTCGAGACCGTTCGCAGGGGATTGGCGCCCGTCCTCGAGGGCCATCGTCTCTCCCGGATCGAGACCCGTCGGCCTGATCTCCGCTTTCCCTTCCCTGAGGGTTTCGTCCAGCGCCTGGCGGGCGCCCGGGTCACCGCCCTGCGGCGCCGGGCGAAGTACCTCCTGGCGGATCTTGACCGGGGCGAAACCCTGATCGCCCATCTGGGCATGAGCGGCCGGTTCCGGATCGAGGGGGAGGGCGGCGGGTCGCCAGGTCGTTTCCACCGGGTCGCCGGCGACGATACGAAGCATGACCACGTGGTCTTCGAGACCGAAACGGGCGGTCGCATCGTCTATCACGACCCCCGGCGCTTCGGATTCATGGGTCTGGCGTCCACGGATGACCTTGAGCGGCACCCCTGGTTCGCCGGCATGGGTCCCGAGCCCCTCTCGGACGCCTTCGGCGCCGGTCGTCTCGCCGAGGCCTTCCGCGATCGAAGGCAGGGCCCCAAGACCCTGCTCCTCGACCAGAGGACGGTGGCGGGGCTGGGCAACATCTATGTCTGCGAGGCGCTGCATGAGGCGCGCATCTCACCTTTCCGGCCGGCCGGAAGGGTGTCGCGACCCCGCCTCGAGGCGCTCGCCGGGGCGGTCCGCGGCGTCCTGGAGCGGGCCATCGCCGCCGGAGGCTCCACCCTCAGGGACTTTTCGGCTGCGGACGGGGCCCTGGGCTATTTCCAGCACAGCTTCCGGGCCTATGACCGGGAGGGCGAAGCCTGCCCCAACGCCGGTTGCGGCGGCGTGATCCGCCGCCGCGTGCAGGCCGGACGGTCGACCTTCTGGTGTCCCGCCTGCCAGAAGTGACGGCCCTTGGCCTTTTCGCCCCCGCCGCCTAAAGCGTCGGAAACCCTCCGCCGGAGATCCCCATGGCCTATGAGACCCTGATCGTCGAAGCCCACGACGCCGTCGCCCTGATCCGGCTGAACCGGCCCGAAGCGCTCAACGCCCTCAACAGCCGGCTCCTGGAGGAACTGGGCCAGGCCCTCGACGCCGCCGAGGCCGACGCGGGCGTGCGCTGCCTTGTCCTGACGGGCTCGGAGCGCGCCTTCGCCGCCGGCGCGGACATCAAGGAGATGTCGGACAAGTCCTACGCAGAGATGTTCGCCGCCGACTTCTTTGGTCCTGCGGCGCGACGGATCGAAGCCTGCCGCAAGCCGATCATCGCCGCTGTCTCGGGCTACGCCCTGGGCGGCGGCTGCGAGCTGGCCATGCTGTGCGACTTCATCATCGCCTCCGAGACCGCGAAGTTCGGCCAGCCCGAGATCAATCTGGGGGTCATGCCCGGCATCGGCGGTACGCAAAGGCTGACCCGGCTGGTGGGCAAGTCCAAAGCCATGGACATGATCCTCACCGGACGGATGATGGACGCCGCAGAGGCCGAGCGCGCCGGCCTTGTCTCGCGGGTTGTTCCTGCCGATCGACTGGTCGCCGAGGCCCTCGAGGCGGCGGGCAAGATCGCCGCCCAGTCGCCCCTCGCCGTGATGATGAACATCGAGCTCGTCGACGCCGCCTACGAGACCACCCTGTCCGCCGGCGTGTCCATGGAGCGGCGTCTGTTCCACTCCCTCTTCGCCTTGGAGGACCAGAAGGAGGGGATGGCGGCCTTCATCGAGAAACGGAAGCCGGATTTCCGGGGAAGGTAGGCCAGGGACAGGCAGCCCGCATTGACCGGTGGGGCGCCGTACCGTATACCCGCGCCTCCGATTTCGGCTGGCGCCTGATGGCTGGCGCCGGCGAACTGTTTTGAGAGCTGAAGCATGGCCAACAATCCCGGCGCCCGGAAAGCGGTCCGCAAGATCGCCCGTCGTACCGAGGTGAACAAGGCGCGCCGCTCGCGCGTCCGCACCTTCCTGCGCAAGTTCGACGAGGCCTTGGCCTCCGGCGACCTGACCGCCGCGAAGACCGCCTTTGTCGAGGCGGAGTCCGAGCTGATGCGGGCCGTCTCCAAGGGCGTGGTCCACCAGAACACCGGCTCGCGCAAGGTGTCCCGTCTGGCGGCCCGCCTGCGGAAGGCTTCTGCGGCCTGAACCGACTGACCCGTTTTGGGTCGGTTTATCTTGATCTCTCTGTTTTTATTCAGGAAAAAAGCCCCGCCCCTGGCGGGGTTTTGTCGTTTCGGTACAGGATTCCGGGGGTACCGCAGACCCGGCGAAATGTCCCGAAATGGACCGTGAATTGGGCAGTTCCTTGCGAGAATTGGCTTTCCCGGAGTCAACGAAAATATCCGCCCAAGCCGCAAAGAATCTCCGTTGACCGGTCCCTTTCGGGCACTACTGTTGGGCCCGTAAAGCGTTTTTCCAAGCGACCTCGAGAGAGAAAAAACAGCTACCTGTGACACCTGTCCGGGCGGCGCGGGGAAGCTGTTGCGACAATTTTGGGGAGCTCTTCGGCCAGGTGGCGGTGAAGAGCGAAGACGGGTCAGGACGGGTCGGCGATGGCGAACAGGAGCGTGTCGAAGGATGGTGCGACAGTGGAAGTCTGGAGCAAGACCTGTCAGATCCTGAGGCGGGAGCTCGGCGAGGCCACCTTCGGCTCCTGGTTGAGTCAGGCCTCTCTCAGGGAGCAGGATGGGGATGTCTGCCTCGTCGCCGCCACGGGCGTCGCGCGGGACTGGATCCGCCGTCACGCCTGGCGCCGGATCGGCGAGCTCTGGGCGCAGAACGATCCCATGGGCCGCAGCCTCGCCCTGAAGTCCAAGATGGAGTTTGAAGGCCAGGGTTCCGCAACCGCCGCCCCGGCGCTTGAGGCGCCCCCCCTCTCGGCGCGACCTCAGGCTGAGGCTCCTCGCACAGCACCCGAGCCGTCAGCGGCCCCCCAGTCCGCCGCCCCCGGCCGGCAACAGGGTCTCCAGGAGCGGTTCAGCTTCGAGACCTTCGTTCCGGGGCCGTCGAACGAGTTCGCCTTCGCCGTGGCCCGTCGGGTGGCCTCCTGGGCGGACGGGCACTTCAACCCCGTCCTCTTCCACGGTCCCTACGGCTTCGGGAAAACCCACCTCCTCAACGCCCTGGCCTGGGAAGCCATGCAGACCGGTGAAGCGAAACGGGTCGTCTACCTGACCGCCGAGCGTTTCACCTCGACCTTCGTGCGGGCCATCCAGGACCGGCAGACCGCCGCCTTCAAGGCCGAGCTGAGGAATGCGGATCTCCTCCTGATCGACGATGTCCACTTCGTCGCGGGCAAGCAGAACACCCAGGAGGAACTCTTCCACACCCTCATCGCCCTGATCGAGGACGGTCGCCGGGTGGTGCTGACCGCCGACCGCTCTCCCTCCGAGCTGTCCGAGATGGAGCCCCGGCTGCGCTCGCATCTTCAGTCCGGACTGGTCTGCGGGATCGAGCCGGCCGATCGGGCCCTGCGCCTGGGCATACTGGAGCGCAAGCTCGCCATCCTGGCCCAGGCCGGTGGCTTCCTTCCTTCCGCCCGTGGTGAAGTGCTGCAGTTCCTGGCGGACCGGTTCACGGACTCTGTCCGGGAGCTGGAAGGGGCGCTCAACACCCTAATCGCCCGGGTCGGCGGCGACATCGCCCGCCTCAGCCTGGACGAGGCCCAGGCCATCCTGCGTCCGCACCTGGCCTGCAGCGAGAAACGGGTGACGGTCGATCAGATCCAGAAGGCCGTGGCCGAACACTACGGGCTGAAGCAGACGGACATCATCTCCGAGCGGCGGGCCCGGGTCGTGGCGCGTCCCCGCCAGGCCGCCATGTGGATCGCCAAGCAGATCACGACCCGGTCCCTGCCCGACATCGGCCGCCGGTTCGGCGGGCGTGACCACACCACGGTCCTCCATGCCGTCCGTCGCATCGAGGCCCTCAAGCAGGACGACGCCGTCCTCGCCCGCGACCTGGACGCGATCATCCGCAAGCTGCGGAGCTGAGCCCCGGCCTTACCCTGGCCCCAGCCGGCGGATCAGGGCCCGGGCGTCTGGCGGCGGCCCTCGCTCGATCCGCCGATAGTCCCGGCAGTCGTCCGTTCGCGACACCAGGCCGGCATGCACCATGGAGCGGCGCAACAGGGCGGGATCGCCGATCTGGCTGATGGCGTTCAGCCTCTGGTTGAATCCGACCTCCGAGAAGACGGTTTCCGCCGGGATCCGGGACCACAGGCCCCACAGGGCGAGAGATTGCAGGGACGTCTTGGCGGGCCAGGAGGCGAGGCGTCCCTCAGAATCGAAGTGGCGAGCGGTTCGTTCCACCAGGGCGAGATCCGGCTCTGGTTCCGGCGCCGATGGAGCGGGACTTGAAGCGGTCTGCGCCCGGAGCTGCTGGAAATTTCGGGCGCCGGCGGCACGCGCCAGCATGTTCAGCATCTCGACATGGCCGGGCGTCCCCGTCCGGGCGGCCAGCTGGAGCCGGAGGGACCGGGCCAGGGCCGAGATGTCGTCGACGGCAAAGGGCAGGAAGGTTCTGGGCATCACGCGTCCTCATGCTGCGCCTGGCCCGTGGGGGGCGGTGTCGGGGTCGCCGGCTTCGACCTGGCGCAGAAGGAAGGCGTCAGATGCGGAGGGAGTTTGTCTTCGCAGGTTTAGCTCCCCTTGCGGGGCGGCGACGCCTGGGTGAACTGCGGACCCGGCCCCCGCTTACCGCGGCAGGCCGGAAATGAAAAGGGGCGGCCGGATCGCTCCGGCCGCCCCTGAAGTCTTCCGGGAGGGAAGGCAGATCAGCCCTCGGCGTCCTCCGAGGCGTCTTCCTTCTTGGACAGGTCCTCGCCTGTCTCCTGATCGACAACCTTCATGGACAGACGGGTCTTGCCCCGGTCGTCAAAGCCGAGAAGCTTGACCTTGACGGTCTGGCCTTCCTGCAGGACGTCGGAGACCTTGTTCACCCGCTCCTTGGAGATCTGGCTCACATGCACCAGGCCGTCCTTGGCGCCGAAGAAGTTCACGAAGGCGCCGAAGTCGACGATCTTCACGACCTTGCCGGTGTAGATGGCCCCCAGTTCGGGCTCCGAGGCGATGGACTTGATCCAGTCTCGAGCCGCGTCGATCTTGGCCTGATCTGGGGCGGCGATGCGGATGGTGCCGTCCTCGCCGATATCGACCTTGGCGCCCGTCTCGGCGGTGATCTCGCGGATCACCTTGCCGCCTGAACCGATCACTTCGCGAATCTTGTCCACCGGAATCTTGATGGTCTCGATCTTCGGGGCGAACTCGCCGAGCTGGGTGCGCGGGGCCTCCATGGCCTTGGCCATTTCGTCCAGGATGTGCTGGCGGCCGCCCTTGGCCTGTTCCAGCGCCTTGCGCATGATCTCCTCGGTGATCCCGGCGATCTTGATGTCCATCTGGAGGGAGGTGATCCCGTCCTCGGTGCCGGCCACCTTGAAGTCCATGTCGCCGAGGTGGTCCTCGTCGCCCAGGATGTCGGAAAGCACGGCGAAGCCGTCCTTCTCGAGGATCAGGCCCATGGCGATGCCGCTGACCGGCTTCTTCAGGGGCACGCCGGCGTCCATCAGGGCCAGGGACGCGCCGCACACGGTGGCCATGGAGGAGGAGCCGTTGGACTCCAGGACCTCGGACACCAGGCGCAGGGTGTAGGGGAACTCGTCATGGCTGGGGAGCATGGGGCGGATCGCCCGCCAGGCCAGCTTGCCGTGTCCCACTTCCCGACGCCCCGGGGCGCCCATCCGGCCGGTCTCGCCGACGCTGAAGGGAGGGAAGTTGTAATGCAGCAGGAAGCGTTCGTAGTACTTGCCTTCGAGGGCGTCGATCAGCTGCTCGTCGTCGCCGGTGCCGAGGGTGGCGACCACCAGGGCCTGGGTCTCGCCGCGGGTGAACAGGGCCGACCCGTGGGCCCGCGTCAGCACGCCGACCTCCGAGACGATCGGGCGCACCTTGTCCACCGTCCGGCCGTCGATGCGGATTCCGGTCTCGATGATGTTGCGCCGGACGACCTCGGCCTCGAGCTCCTTCAGCACGCCGGCCAGCTTCTGGCCGTCTGCGCCTGACGGATTGGCGTCGGACTTGGCCAGGGCGGCGACAGCCTTGGCCTTGGCCAGGCTGACGGCGTCATGACGCTGACCCTTGGCCACGATCTTGTAGGCGGCGGCCAGGTCGGCGCCCACCAGCTTGCGGGCCTCGGCCTTGAGGGCCTCGGTGTCGTCGGGGGCGAACTCGAAGGGATCCTTGGCCGCGTGCTCCGCCAGCTCGATGATCGCGTCAATCACCGGCTGCATGGCCTTGTGGGCGAAGGTCACGCCGCCCAGGACCACCTCTTCCGAGAGCTCCTGAATTTCGGATTCCACCATCATGACCGCATCGCTCGTACCGGCGACGACCAGATCCATGGCCGACTCCTTCATCTGGTCGAGGGTCGGGTTGAGGACATACTCGCCGTTGGCGTAGCCCACGCGGGCGGCGCCGATGGGTCCCATGAAGGGGGCGCCGGACAGGACCAGGGCGGCGGAGGAGGCCACCATGGCGACGATGTCGGGATCGTTTTCAAGGTCATGGGCCAGCACGGTGGCGACCACCTGGACCTCGTTCTTGAACCCCTCGACGAACAGCGGCCGGATCGGACGGTCGATCAGGCGCGAGGTCAGGGTTTCCTTCTGGCTCGGCGCGGCTTCGCGGCGGGGGAAGGAGCCGGGGATCTTGCCTGCGGCGTAGTACTTCTCCTGGTAGTTCACGGTCAGGGGGAAGAAGTCCTGGCCGGGCTTGGCGCTCTTGGCGAAGACGGCGGTGGCCAGCACCATGGTCTCGCCGTAGGTGGCGAGGACCGAGCCGTCCGCCTGGCGGGCCATGCGGCCGGTCTCGAGGGTCAGCGTGCGACCGCCCCACTCGATGGTCTTTCTCTTGATATCGAACATTTGGCTTCTTTCTTCTCCCGCGGGCGTATTCCCGGCGGGGGCGGACAGGGCGTCGGACGACCGAAATCCTCTCCAGGAACGACAGGCGCGGTGAGGATTTCTATGGAACCCCCGACGTAGGACGGAGGCCCCCGAATGGACCCCCGCGCACCGCCCCTGGTCCCCCGGCCTGTCGCGGGGGCGGCGGTGAAATGGACCAGGCCCCCTGTCGGAGGCCCGGGAACTAGCGGCGCAGGCCGAGCTTCTCGATGATCGCCTGGTAGCGACCCGCGTCGGAGGCCTTGAGGTGGTCCAGCAGACGACGGCGCTGGGACACCATCTTCAGGAGGCCGCGACGTGAGTGATTGTCCTTCTTGTGGCTCTTGAAGTGCTCGGTCAGGTTGGCGATCCGTTCGGACAGGATGGCCACCTGGACTTCCGCGCTCCCGGTATCGCCTTCGGAGCGACCGTGGGTCTGGATGAGTTCCGACTTGCGTTCCAGCGTAATCGACATCGTAGAATCTCCGCTCTGGTCAGAGGTGAAAGACGCGCGCAGGTTCGAGCCGTCCCATGCGCATCTCGCAGAGCGCCACCAGCGATCCGCCCGCCAGGACTGAAACGGTCCGGGTTCCGGCGGTGAGCCGGGACCTCAGGTCGTCAACCTGTCGGGGAACGAGAACGATGGGCCGTCCCTGCTTGAGCCTGAAGGCGTCTTCTGCGGTCACGGCCAGCTCCGGGATGTCGTCCAGAGCGGTCTCGACCGGAAGCAGGGCCTCCAAGAGGCGCGCCTTATGCCCCAGATCCTCCAGGTTTTCCAGCGTAATCGCCCGGGCCTCGGTGAAGGGCCCCACCCGGGTTCGCCGCAGGGCGCTGACATGGCCGCAGGCGCCGAGGCGTTCGGCGAGGTCCCGCACCAGGGCGCGCACATAGACGCCCTTGCCGCAGTCGATCTCGATCTCGACGTGGTCAGCGTCCGGGGCGCCGGTCACCCGGGCGTCGTGGATCACCACCCGGCGGCTGGCAAGCTCCACCGCTTCCCCCGCCCGGGCCAGGTCATAGGCGCGCTCGCCATCCACCTTGATCGCCGAGAAGACCGGCGGGACCTGGTCGATCTCGCCGATGAAGGCGGGCAGGGCGGCCTCGGTCTGGGCGCGCGTGGGCCGCACGTCCGACGCCGCCGAGGTCTCGCCCTCGCGGTCCAGGGTGGTGGTCGTCCGGCCCCAGGCGATGGTGAAGCGGTAGGTCTTCCCCGCATCCATCATGAAGCTGACCGTCTTGGTCGCCTCGCCCAGGGCGATAGGCAGGATGCCGGTGGCCAGGGGGTCAAGAGTGCCGGCGTGTCCGGCCTTCTGGGCGTTGAACAGGCGCCGGACCCGGCCCACGGCCTGCGTTGACGTCAGGTCATAGGGCTTGTCCAGGCAGACCCAGCCCGACACCGCCTCACCGCTCTTGCGCCGCCCCATGCTCAGGCCTCGCCGTCGGAGTCGCCCGGTCCCAGGTCCCTGGCCACACGGGGGTCGCGGAACAGGGCCTCCATCCGGGCCGCTTCCGTGAAGCTCTCGTCATGAGCGAACTTCAGGTCAGGGGTGAACTTCATGTCGATTCTCCGGCCCAGGCGGCCGCGCAGGAACTTCGCGTGGCGGTTCAGGGCCGCCACCACCCGGCCGGCCTCCTGGCCGCCGAGGGGCTCGACGAAACCGTGCGCGTGACGAAGATCGGGGCTCATCCGCACCTCGGTGAGGGTGATGGACACCCCTGTGAGATCGGGGTCGGGGATCTCCTCCTCGCGCAGGATCTCCACCAGGGCGTGGCGGATGAGCTCACCGGCCCGCAACTGGCGCTGCGAGGGACCGGCCGGGGCGCCGCGACCGGCGCCGGTGTGTCGTTTCATGGGGGTGTCCCGAATGGCGGACCCGGACCGCGGATCGGACGCGGGCGCGGGGGAAGGCGGCGGGTTCTAGTCGGGTGTGGCCCGGCTGTCCAGCCGAAGGGGGATCAGGCGCCCGTCCGGTGGCGGAAGAAGGTGATGACCTTCTGTTCGGCCGCCTTGGTGGGCCCGTCCTCCCGCAGGTGCAGGGTCAGGACCGAGTGGGGCGGCATGTCGGCGGGCGCGGCGTCCTCGTCCTCCAGCTCCACAGGCTCAAAGCGGTCGCCGAGCACGCGCTTCAGGGTCTCGAATCGGGCGTCCGGTACGAACTTGTCCGACCGGAAGCGCAGGCCCATCACGGTGAGGTCCTCGGCCTCCAGCCGGTCCTTCACGCAGCGCAGGTCTTCGGGCGAGACATCGATGTCCGCCGCCCGGGCCCTGGAGCCGAAGGGCAGGGGCAGAGAGGGCTGGGACAGGACAGGCGCCACCACGGACGGGTCGGTCTTCATGGCCAAGGCGAAGCCCCCGGAAAAACACATCCCCACGGCGCCCACGCCCGACCCGCCGCATTCGGCGTGGGCCTTGCGCGCCAGGGCCCGGAGCCAGTCGGCGATCGGGCTGGTCCGCCCGGTCCGCCAGACATTGAACTCCCGGCGGACGCAGAAGGCCGTCGCCATGGACTTCAGGGCGTAACCGCCGCTCACGGGTCGGCCGGGATCGCCGATCAGGCTGGGCAGGAAGACTGTCATGCCGGCCTCCGCCACCCGGTCGGCGAACCGGATGACCAGAGGATGCAGGCCGGGAATCTCATGGATCACGATGACGGCTGGACCCTGCCCGCGCCGGTAGACCGGGCGGGCCCAGGGACCGGCCTCGAAGGTGAACTTGTCGTAGGCGGACAGGGCGTCTTCCCAGGCCACGGCGCGCTCCTTCAGAGACGGATCTTCAGGGAGGAGAGGTCGCCTTCGAACCCGCTCAGCCGCCATCGTCCCTCGGCGTTACGCGTAAAGATGAGGACGCAGGGCCCGTCCTTCTCGACGGTGGCGCAGACCCGCCCGTCAGGCATGGCCTTCAGGCGGCTGGCGATGGCCACCGTTCCGGGCAGGGGTTTGTCGCGGCTGTAGCCATAGGCTTCGGCCACCTGGCGGAAGACCCTCGGCTGGATCAGGGCGTCTCCCGCGAAGTTGGCGAGGGCCGGGGCGGCCAAGGCGCCGAGCCGGCCCAGATCCAGGCTCTCGATCTTCAGGCGGGAGGTCTCCCGGGCCAGGCGGGAGGAGATCTCGGCCTTCAGGGCCTCCCGGTCCACGCGGGCGTCAAAGGCTGTCCTGTCCTCGTCCCGGATCGCGACCAGCAGGGCGTGCACATCGCTGGCTGCATCCAGGCGGCTGGCGGTCGCGCAGGCCGCCAGGAGGCCGAGGAGTCCGAAGAGGACGAGGCGTCTGAGCATGGACCCTCCCGATGGGCGCGCCCTAGAGGCTGCGCTTGACCTCTTCGATGGTGAAGCACTCGATGACGTCGCCTTCCTGGATGTCCTGGAAGCCCTGGAAGGCCATGCCGCACTCAACCCCGTTTCCGACCTCGGCCACTTCCTCCTTGAACCGCTTGAGGGTCTGCAGGACGCCCAGCTCGAGGACGACGATGTCGTTGCGCACGATCCGGACCCGAGCGCCGCGCCGGACCACCCCCTCGGTGACGCGGCAGCCGGCGACCTTGCCCACGCGGGTAATGTCGAAGACCTGCAGGACGCGGGCATTGCCGAGGAAGGTTTCCCTCTGTTCGGGCGCCAGCAGGCCGGACATGACGCCCTTCACGTCATCGAGCAGGTCATAGATGATCGAATAGTAGCGGATTTCCACGCCCTCGCGCTCGGCCAGCTGGCGAGCCTGGCTGGTGGCCCGGACGTTGAAGCCCAGGATGGGCGCTCCCGAGCCCTTGGCCAGCATGACGTCGCTGTCGCTGATGGCGCCGGCGCCGGACAGGATGATCCGCGCCCGCACCTCGTCGGTGGCCAGCTTATCAAGGGACCCGACGATCGCCTCCGCAGACCCCTGGACGTCGGCCTTGATGATGACCGGCATCTCCGAAATCTTCTTGTCCTGCATCTTGGCCATGAAGTCGGCCATGGACACGCCGCTGGCGATAGGGGCCCCGGCCTTCTCACGCTTGAGACGGATCCGGTACTCCGTCAGCTCCCGCGCGCGGGCCTCGGATTCAACCACGGCGAAGGCCTCGCCCGGAGAGGGGGCGCCGTCCAGACCAAGCACCTCTACCGGCTCGGCGGGCCCCGCCGAGGGAACCTGCTCGTCGCGCTCGTTCAACAGGGCGCGGACCCGGCCGAACTTGGCGCCCGCAACGACGATGTCGCCGCGCTTCAGAGTGCCCCGCTTGACCAGGACGGTCGAAACGGCGCCGCGGCCGCGGTCGATCTTGGACTCGATCACCACGCCCTCGGCGGTTCTGTCCGGGTTGGCCTTCAGTTCAAGGACCTCGGCCTGCAGCAGGATGGCCTCGATCAGGTCGTTGAGACCGGTCTTCTTCAGGGCGGAGACCTCGATCACCTGGGTCTCGCCGCCCAGGCTTTCGGCGACGATCTCGTGCTGGAGCAGCTCGTTGATCACCCGGGTCGGGTTGGCGTCGGGCTTGTCCATCTTGTTGACGGCGACGATGATCGGCGTGTTCGCCGCCTTGGCGTGCTGGATGGCCTCGATGGTCTGAGGCATGACCCCGTCGTCCGCTGCGACCACGAGGACGACGATGTCGGTCACATCCGCGCCCCGGGCCCGCATGGCGGTAAAGGCCGCATGGCCGGGGGTGTCGAGGAAGGTCACCTTCTGGCCGTTGGGCAGCTTCACCTGATAGGCGCCGATGTGCTGGGTGATGCCGCCCTGTTCGCCGGCCGCCACGTCGGCCTGGCGAAGGGAGTCAAGCAGGGAGGTCTTGCCGTGGTCGACATGGCCCATGACGGCGACCACGGGTGCGCGGACCTCCATGTGCTCGTCCATGTCCTCGGCGCCGAGGAAGCCTTCCTCAACGTCGGAATCCGAGACACGCTTGACCGTGTGCCCGAACTCGGTGGCGATGAGCTCCGCCGTATCGCTGTCGATCACGTCGTTGATCTTCACCATCATGCCCTGACGCATCAGGAACTTGATGACGTCCACGCCGCGGGTAGCCATCCGGTTGGACAGCTCGGCCACGGTGATCACGTCCGGGATCACCACCTCGCGGGAGACCCGGGCCTGCTCCTGGACGCCGCCCTTGCGCTTCTCGCGCTCGCGCTCGCGGGCCCTGCGGACCGAGGCGAGGGAGCGCATCCGCTCGACGGCGCCCTCGTCGTCACCGGCGACGGCCTGGATGGTCAGTCGGCCTTCACGGCGCTGGGTGGCGCCCTTGGCGCGGCTGATGGGCTTGCTGGCCGCACCGGCGGCCTTGCGACGCGTATCCTCGTCGTCGTCCACCCGGCGGTCGAGGGTCTGGGAGCCGGGGCGGGGCGCCTGCCGCGCAGCGCGCTGAATCTCAGGGGTCGCCGGCGCGGTCGCAGGGGCCAGGCGCGGCGCGCGTGGTCCTCCCGGGCGCGCGCCGTCACGGGCGCCGGGCGCGGGCCGGGGGGCCAGGGCGGAATAGCGGACGGGCTCTGCGCCCGCGGTCGCGGGACGCGGCGGACGCGGCCCCCGGTCGCCGTCCCGGGGCGGCCCGCTGCGGTCACGCAGCGGCTGGTCGGCTCGCGGCGCGCGCTGGCCGAAGCTGGTGTTCTCGAAACGTCCGGCGGGCCGTTCGGGCCGGTAGGTGGTGGTCGTGGGCCGGTCGTCGCGGCGTTCGCGAGACGGCTCATAGGTGCGCGTCTGGCCCGGCGCCGCGGCGCGCCCGGTCTCGACCTGCGGCCGGGGTGCGACCGGGGTCGGGGTCTGAGATGGGGCCGGGGCCGGGGCCGGGGCCGGGGCGGCGGCCTGGGCGGACGCCGCGGGCGCCTCCGGGGCGGCCGGAGGATGGGCGGCGGCTGCGTCAAGGGCGGCGGCGCGAGCTGCGGCCTCTGCCCGGGCTGCGGCTTCGGCCCTGGCCTCGGCGGCCTGTTGAGCCTGGTGTTCGCGGGCCAGTTCGATGGCCTTCTGGCGAGCCTTCAGCTCCTCGACCGACAGGCCGCCGTCGGAGGCGGAGGCTGGCGCAGCGGGCCGGATAGACCCGGCTGCGGGCGCCGGAGCGGTTGTGCGGCGCTCGGCAGGGGAGGGCGCGGCCAGATTTCCGGCCGCAGGACCGGCGGTGCGGGCGCGCTTGGTCTCGACCACCACCGTCTTCGAGCGGCCATGGCTGAAGCTCTGCTTCACCGTGCCAGCGCTGACCGATCCGGCGCCAAGGCGGGGCTTCAGGGTCAGGGGCTGGCGTCCGCCGGGGGCGGAGGGACGGCCGTTGTCTTTTTCGTCGCTCATGCGCTCGCTTTACATCCGGCCGGACGGGTCCGGCCCACTTCACAATCCCAATGCCTTAGGCCGGGCCCGGCCCCCTCACGTCGGCGGCGTCGCCTCGATCCAGGAGTCCGGAACCAGGGGCCGGAAGCCGGAAAGCCGCTGGACATCCCATGTCCAGCGGTCGGAGCCCCGTCCCGCAAGGAAGGCGCTGTGTATCACATTCTCTCCCCCCAAGGCCAAACTCAATTCTTCTCCCGTCCAGAGGCCCGCCAGGCCAGGAGTGGGGGACGCCTTGCGGGCGGCCCCGAGGATCTTTCGGCGGCCATCCACGGCGCCGTCCAGGGCCTCGATGAGCCAGGCCGCCCGACCGCCCGAGAGCGCCGCGAGGACCTTTTCGAAGCCGAACACCAGCTCCCCCGCCCGCCGGGCCAGGCCCAGGCCCTCGAGCAAGCGACGCAGGAGCAGACGCTCGACCTGGTCGGCCAGATCGGGGTCGGCCCTGAGGGCCGCCCGCGCCGCCCGGCTGAACAGCCCCCGACGGGCGGCGGTCTCCACTGAGGACCGGTCCGCAGCGACCCAGAGGCCCCGGCCGGGGAGCCGTCCGGCCAGGTCCGGAATGACCCATCCGTCCGGCCCTGCGACGAAGCGGATCATCGTCTCTCGCGGGCGCACCTCCCCGGACACCAGGTCCCGGCTTTCGCGGGAGGCCTCGGCGTGGGTCCTGGGCGTCCTGGGCGCGGCGGCGGTCACTCCGGCGTCAGGCCTCCCGGGCGCCCGGTTGGCCGAAGACGATGTCTTCCTCGCTCAGCTCGGCCTCGATCTCCTCCTCCACCGCTTCCGGCGGCGCCTCGATCCAGCCCATGGCGATGCGGGCGCGCAGGATCAGGGCCTCGGCGTCTGCGGCGTCCAGGCCAAAGGACTCCAGGACGCCGGGCTCGCGCACGCGCTCTCCGTTGCGGGTCTCGTACCAGCCGCGGAGATCGTCCGGCACCAGGCCGGCCAGATCCTCGACCGACTTCACCTCACCCTCGCCGAGGGCGACGGCCACAGGCAGGGTCACGCCCTCGATCTCCAGGAGGCCGTCCTCGACGCCCAGCTCACGGCGTCGGGCGTCCAGCTCGGCGGCCTCGCGCTCCAGGTGGTCGCGCGCCCGGGCCTGGATCTCCTCGGCGGTGTCTTCGTCAAAGCCCTCGATGGCGGCCACTTCGGACGAGTCCACATAGGCGACGTCCTCGACGGTGGCGAAACCTTCGGTGACCAGCAGCTGGGCGATGACCTCATCCACGTCCAGGGCCTCCTGGAACAGGGCGGTGCGCTCGGCGAACTCGCGCTGGCGGCGCTCGCTCTCCTGGCTCTCGGTCATGATGTCGATCTGCCATCCCGTCAGCTGCGAGGCCAGGCGGACATTCTGCCCGCGCCGGCCGATAGCCAAAGACAGCTGCTCGTCCGGCACCACCACCTCGACCCGCTCGTCCTCTTCATCCATCACCACCTTGGACACCTCGGCGGGCGCCAGGGCGTTGACGATGAAGGTGGCTTCGTCCGGGCTCCACTGGATGATGTCGATCTTCTCGCCCTGCAGCTCGGCCACCACGGCCTGGACCCGGCTTCCGCGCATGCCCACGCAGGCGCCGACGGGGTCGATGGAGCTGTCATTGGAGATCACGGCCATCTTGGCCCGGCTGCCCGGGTCGCGGGCGACGGCGCGGATCTCGATGACCCCGTCGTAGACTTCCGGCACTTCCTGGGCGAAGAGCTTGGCCATGAAGCCGCCGTGGGCCCGGCTCAGCAGAATCTGCGGACCCTTCGCCTCCCGGCGAACGTCGTAGATGTAACAGCGGATCCGGTCGCCGATGTTGAAGTTTTCGCGGGGGATGGACTGATCCCGCCGCATGATGCCTTCGCCGCGACCCAGGTCGACCACGGTGTTGCCGTACTCCACCCGCTTGACCACCCCGTTGATGACTTCGCCGACCCGGTCCTTGAACTCCTCATACTGTCGCTCACGCTCGGCCTCACGGACCTTCCCGGTCACCACCTGGCGGGCCATCTGGGTCTGGACCCGGCCGAACTCGAAGGGCGGAAGAACTTCCTCGTACGTCTTGCCGACAAAGGCCTCGGGATCGTCCCGCAGGGCCTCCGACAGCCGGCGGATGCCGACGGGCTCGACGGGAAGGCCATCCTCGTCGGTGAAGGTCTCATCGTCCGGGATGACGCGGATAACCCGCTTGAGGGTCGTCTCTCCCGTCTTGGGGTCGATCCGCACCCGGATGTCATGCTCGGCCCCGTAGCGGGCCCGGGCCCCCTTCTGGATGGCCTCCTCGATGGCTGCGATGACCACTTCGCGGTCGATGGATTTCTCGCGCGCCACGGCGTCTGCGATCTGCAGCAGCTCAAGCCGGTTTGCGGCGATCCCTGTCGGGCTCATGGAAGGTCCTCCTGGTCGGAATCGGAAGGGGAACCGCCGGCCAGTCGCCGGGCGCGCTCTTGGGCGCCCCGCTCCATGAGCCGGTCGGTCAGGATCAGTTTCGCCTCTGTGATCCAGGCGAAGGGAACGAGGGCGGTCTCGGCCTCACCCTCGAGGTTGATGGCGACCTGGTCACCCTCGACGCCGGCCAGCTCCCCGCGGAAGCGCTTGCGCCCCTCGGCCATGCGGTCCAGCTCGAGGCGCGCCTCGTGGCCCTCAAAGGTCTCAAAGTCCTTCAGGCGGGTCAGGGGGCGGTCGACCCCGGGGGTGGAGACTTCCAGCGTGTACTCTCCGGAAAGGGGGTCGGCGGCGTCCAGCACTTCGGACAGGGCCCGCGACAGCCGGGCGCAGTCCTCGACGTTCATTTCGCCTTCCGGGGTCTCGGCCATGATCTGCAACCGGCGGGCATGGTCGCCGCCCATCAGCCTCAGGCGCACGATCTCGTAGCCCGCGGCCTCCGCCACCGGGTCGAGAAGCTCCAGGAGTCGGGCGTCCTCCGCCGTCCTGCTGCGCATTCGGTCTCTCCGCGCCCGGTCCGGGCGCCCCTCGGGTCCAACAAAAAAGCGGCCGGGCCGCAGCCCGCCGCTCGCAGACGTCATCCAACGTCACAAACGATGTTGGAAGGCTTATAGAACAGACGGCGGCGCCTGTCAGCCCCTTCCGCCCGGGGCTCCTTTGCGCCATAGGAGCCGCCGGCCGGACATGGCCCGGCCCAGGAGATCAACATGGATATTTCCCGGATCCCCGTCGGGGTGAACCCGCCCTACGACGTCAACGCCCTGATCGAGATCCCGCAGGGCGGAGCGCCCGTGAAGTACGAGCTCGACAAGGCCTCGGGCGCCATGTTCGTCGACCGGTTCCTGCATACGGCCATGTTCTATCCCGGAAACTACGGTTTCATCCCCCACACCCTGTCGGGGGATGGCGATCCCATCGACATCCTGGTGGTCGGCCCCACCCCCGTGGCCACCGGGGCCATCATCCGCTGCCGGCCCATCGGATGCCTGATCATGGTCGACGAGGCGGGGGAGGACGAGAAGGTCCTGGCCGTGCCGGTGGACAAGCTCCACCCCTATTACGCCGGCATCGACTCCTGGCGGGCCCTGCCCTCCATCCTCACCGAGCAGATCGGCCACTTCTTCTCTCACTACAAGGACCTGGAGAAGGGCAAGATGTCCGAGGTCGGGCGCTGGGCGGATCCGGAGGAAACCGGCGACCTGATCCGTCAGGCCATCGAGCGGGGACGTCAGGCCGGCGTCTGATCCGGCTCCCGGCCGGCGGGCCGCCGGCGCTCCCGGGCGGCCACGGCGAGGGCGAGGATCACCCCCAGGGCCCCCAGGAGGGCGGAGTAGACGAAGAAGGTCACGTAACCGGCCCCGAGGCCCGCCGCGCTGACCCCGGACTTGAGCGCCGCCTCCGAGAAGGCGCCCGCCGGCGCCGGTCCCAGCAGGGCGCGGAGGGCCGCCGTCGGCCCGCCGGCGTCCGCCATCCGCGCGGCGCCCTCCACGAACCGGCCGGACTGGGAGGCCACCAGCTTGCCCAGGAGGGCGTAGAGCGACGAAAAGAGGGCGTACTGCGAGGCGGTGAAGCCCTGGCTGGTCAGGCTCGACATGTAGGCGATCAGGCAGGTCCCGGCGAAGCCCGAGGCGATGTTGTCCAGGCTGATCGCCACCGCCAGGGCCCAGACCTGGGGCCCCTGCAGGGTCAGCCAGGCGAAGGCCAGGTTCGAGACCGGGCCGGCGAAGGCGCCGATGACCAGGGCGCGGATCAGCCCCAGCCGGGCGACCGCCCACCCGCCCAGGCCCACCCCGGCCACCGACATGACCACGCCCAGAACCTTGCGGATTTCGGCGATCTCCAGCTTCGAGAAGCCAAGGTCCAGATAGAAGGGATTCATGATGTTCAGGACGAAGTCCGGCAGCCGATAGACGCAGATCAGGGCCAGGATCAGGCCTGCGGCGCCGCTGTGCCTTCGGGCGAAGTCGGCGAGGGGCTCGCCAAGGGCCGAGAACAGGAACCGCCCGGGGCGGGTCGGCGCGCCCGGCAGGGGCAGGACGGCCCCCGCCAGGACCGCGAGGCCGCCGACGGCCGAGGCGACCTGAGCGATGGCGCCGCCCGGTTTGGAGGCCCAGAGGGCGGCGACCGCCTCGGCGAGGCCGGTCAGGCCCAGGGCGGAGAGGGGCGCCCGGATCAGGAAGGGATCTCCCGCCAGGCCGGACCCCAGGAGGGCGGCGGCGACCAGGACCAGGGCGCCGCGCCCGGTCCACTCCAGGGCGTCGCGGCCCGGCCGGGACGGGGCTCCATCCCCGCCCAGGGGCCGGATCTCGTGACGGGTCTCCCTCGGCGCGGCCAGAACGCCGGCGGTTCCCGCCAGCATGAGCCCCGCCATGAGGGCGTAGGATCCCCCCCAGCCCAGGGCGTCGCTGAGGACCAGGGGCAGGATCCCGGCCAGGATCATGGCGATCCGGTAGCCCCACTGGTAGGCGGCCGCCAGCGCCCCCGCCCGCTCCGCCCCCGCCGCTTCGATGCGCCAGGCGTCGATGACGATGTCCTGGGTTGCAGAGACGAAGCCGACGAAGATGGCCAGACCCGCCATGGCGGGCAGGCTGCGCGCCGGGTCGACGCCTGAGATCGCCAGCAGGGCGGCCATGATAAGCGCCTGGCAGACCAGCATCCAGGAGCGCCGGTGTCCCAGCCGCCCGGTCAGGCCAGGGATGGCCGCCCGATCCACGAGGGGCGCCCAGAGGAACTTCACCGAGTAGGCCAGGGTCGCCAGGCTGAAGATCCCGATGACCTCCAGGGACAGCCCGGCGTCCCTCAGCCAGGCGGACAGGGTGTCGAAGATCAGAAGGTTGGGAAGGCCCGAGGCGAATCCCAGAGCCAGCATCACCAGGGAGCGGCGCTCCAGGAAGATCGCCAGGGCCTGGAGGGTCGACAGTTGTTTCCCGCCGTCGTCCGGCGACTCCGCCTTGCTCATGGGTCCGTCCGGAAAGCCGCTCAGGACGCGGCGGCGTCAGAGTGGCGCGCGCCGGGAGCCTCGTCCAGCCTTCCGCAGGGCCGGTTCAGGCCGAGCGTCGCCGTCCGGCCGGCGCCTTCCAGCCGCGCGCCACCCGGGCGAGGATGCGCCGCAGCGCGTCCGCCGAGAGCGGCTTGACAAGGAACTCGTCCATTCCGGAGGCCAGACAGGCCTGCCGGTCATCCTCGAAGGTGTTCGCGGTCAGGGCGACGATGGGGGTGGTCACTTCCTGGGCCCGCATTTCCTGCGTGGTTTCCAGTCCGCCCATCCCCGGCATGCGCATGTCCATCAGAATCAGGTCGTAGGTCCCCACGGCCACGGCGGCGAGCGCCTCGGGGCCCCCTATGGCGTGGTCGACCAGGCAGCCTTCCCGCTGCAGCATGGCTGTCGCCAGAAGGGCGTTGATGGCGTGGTCCTCGACCAGAAGGACGCGCAGGCCGGGCGCCACCGCAGGGGCGATCCGGTCATCCAGCCGCTCGGTGCGGCTCCGGGCCCCGGACGCGGCCAGGACGCGCTCGGCGAGGGAGGCGGGGCGGAGGGGTTTGATCAGGTAGCCTGAGAACCCCCGAGCGCGGTAGTCCTCGATGAGGCTGCGGTCCTCAGGCGCCAGCAGGATGATGGCGGCGCGGTCATCCGGCGGGGCGGAGGGGGCGAGGGCGTGGTCCACCAGCAGGATCTCGGCGTCCGCAGGCAGGTCCTCGACGCTCTCCACCGCGACGCCGTCTCCGCCCCGGCTCAGGATCTGCCGGATCGCCGCTTCGCAGACGACGGGATTGGGGCTCACGACTCCGATCCGCCGACCGGCCAGGTTGCGGCCCGGCGCCCCGCCGGCTCGGGCGGCTGGAAATTCCAGCCAGAATTCGGCGCCGCCGCCCGGAGCGGGCCGGACTCCGGCGACGCCCCGCAAGGCGTCGGCCAAAGAGCGGACGATCGCCAGGCCCAGCCCGGTTCCGCCCAGACTCACCCCATCGACCCGCGGGTCGGTTTGGACGAAGGGCTCAAAGATGCGTTCCCGCTCGGTCTCCAGGACTCCGGGGCCGGTGTCCTGGACGCTGAGCCGGATTCGCCCGGCGCCGGCGGGCGCCGCCGAGACCAGGATCCCGCCCGTCTGGGTGAACTTGATGGCGTTGCCCACATAGTTCAGCAGGACCTGCCGCAGCCGGCCTTCGTCGGCGCGAATGCGGCCGAGTCCCGGGGCGACCCACCACCCGATCTCCAGGCCCTTTTCCGACGCTCGCGGACCGGTCAGCTCGCAGACGCCCTTCAGGAGGTCTTCAATGGCGACATCCTCGGTTTGAACCCTGATCGCCGAGGCCCCGAGGCGGGCGAAGTCCAGGAGCTGGTTGACCAGACCCAGAAGGTGCTCACCCGACTCCTTGAGGGCGTCGACATAGCTCCGCTGCTCGCCGGTGAGGGAGGTGGACTCCAGCAGCCGGGTCAGACCCAGCACGCCGTTCAGCGGAGTGCGGAACTCGTGGCTGAGTCCTGCCAGCGCCTCGATGGTGACGGGCGCCCTCCGTTCGTCGGACGTCTGGGGGGCGCTGTCGGCGGGCGAGGCTGGCGGAGTGCCGAGGTTTGCGGCTCTGATCATGGCGCCATCCTGCCCCGGGAGGCTTAAGGGACCGTCAAGCGCTGCGATTAACAGAGCGTCAACGCCGGCCCGCCTCCGCCTCAGCCGACCCCCTCTACGCCGCGGTAGGCCAGGGCCTCGGCCACGTGCCGGCGCGCGACGGGAGGCGCCCCGTCCTCCGGGCCGGCGTCCAGGTCCGCCAGGGTCCGGGCGAGGCGCAGGACCCGGCTCCAGCCCCGGGCGGTGAGGCCGGCGGCGTCGGCGGCGCGGGTCAGCAGGGCCCTGGCGTCGGGCTCGGGCTCGGCGATGGCCTGGAGCCAGTCGCCGGAGGCCCGGGCGTTGGCGGCCTCGGTCTCGGGCCGTCCGGCCGCCGCCGCGCGGCGCACCTGAATCTCCCGCGCGACCGCCACTCGGGCGGCGACCTCGGCCGAACCCTCGGCGGCGGCGGGCAGGGCGAGGTCGGCGGCGCGCACGGCGGGCACCTCCACGTGCAGGTCGATGCGATCGAGGAAGGGGCCGGACACCCGCGCCCGGTAGTCGACCTGACAGCGCGGCGCGCGCCCGCAGGCGCCCCGGCCCTCGCCCCCCTTACCGCATTTGCAGGGGTTCTGGGCCGCCACCAGCTGGAAGCGCGCCGGATAGCGCACGTGCCCGGCCGCCCGGGCGACGGTGATCTCGCCGGTCTCCAGGGGCTGGCGCAGGGAATCCAGGGCCTGGGCGCTGAACTCCGGCAGCTCGTCCAGGAACAGCACGCCGTTGTGGGCGAGGGAGGCCTCGCCCGGGCGGATGCGCGCGCCGCCGCCGGTCAGGGCGGCCATGGTCGCCGAATGGTGCGGGGCCCGGAAGGGCCGGGCGCGGGTCAGCTCGCCCCGGGCGATCAGGCCGGCCACCGAATGGACCATGGAGGTCTCCAGTAACTCGGCGGCCGAGAGGGGCGGCAGGAGGCCCGGCAGGCGGGCGGCCATCATCGACTTCCCGGCGCCGGGCGGACCGGTCAGCAGGAGGTTGTGCCCCCCTGCGGCGGCGATCTCGAGGGCGCGGCGGGCGGTCTCCTGGCCACGCACCTCGCGCAGGTCCGGCGCCGGCGCGCCTTCGGTGAGGGCGCCCGGTTCCGGGGGCGAGAGCGCCTGGGTCCCGCGGAAATGGTTGACCAGGGCCACCAGGCTGGGTGGCGCCAGGATCGGCGTCGACCCCGACCAGGCGGCCTCGGGCCCGCTGGCCTCGGGGCAGATCAGGCCCAGGCCCAGGGCCCCCGCCGCCACCGCCGCCGGCAGGGCGCCGGCCGAGGCGGTGATGCGCCCGTCGAGGGACAATTCGCCCATGGCCGCCCAGCCCTCGAGGGCGTCGGGCGGGATCACCCCCATGGCCGCCATCACGGCCAGGGCGATGGGCAGG
>JADCAS010000007.1 GCA_020401865.1 Phenylobacterium sp.
GCGTCCTCAGGCTCTCTTGACTATTTTGTATTGCTCGACGGATTGCCGCTGTCGTGCTGGCGCTCCCGTGAAGAACTTGGCCCATAATGCATCCTTCCATTCCTGCATGGATAATGCACCATCAAACTCCGGGACCAAACACCTAGAGGCCGAGTTCAGCCCGCGCCTTGCGCGTCAACCGGGCGGCGACCAGGGCGTGCGCCGAGGCCAGCCAGCCGCGCACTTCGTCCTCGTCCAGGGCCTCCAGCCGGTCGAAGGCCACCCACTTCGCCCGGGCGAGGTAGGGCGCAGGCCGGGCCTGGCCCGTTTCCACCAGCACGGCGTAGGCGACATCGCTGACCTTGATGGACAGGGCGCCCTCGAGGGTTCTCAGGGCGAACACCCGACCGCCCACCTTGTAGACGTCGGCGCCGCCCCACTGGACGACCTTCTCCGTCGCGGGCAGGGCGAGGGCGGCAGCCTCGAAGGCCTCCGGGCTCACGCCTTCACGCCCACCCCGATGGGGCAGGCCACACCCGTTCCGCCGACGCCGCAATAGCCGTCGGGTACCTTGGCCAGGTACTGCTGATGGTAGGGCTCGGCGTAGTAGAAGGCCGGGGCCGGAGCGATCTCGGTGGTGATGGCGCCGAAGCCCCGCGCCGTCAGGGCGCCCTGGTAGGCGGCCAGGGAGGCCCGGGCCGCCGCCTCCTGGTCCGTGTCGAAGGCGTAGATCCCCGACCGGTACTGGGTGCCGATGTCATTGCCCTGGCGCATGCCCTGGGTGGGGTCGTGTCCTTCCCAGAAGACCTTCAGCAGACCCTCGTAGGAGATGACCTTCGGGTCGAAGTGCACGAGCACGGCCTCGGTGTGGCCGGTGCGCCCGCTGCAGACCTCCTCGTAGGTCGGGTTCGGGGTGAAGCCGTTGACATAGCCCACAGCCGTGGCGACCACGCCCGGCGTCTGCCAGAACTTGCGCTCCACGCCCCAGAAGCAGCCCATGGCGAACAGGGCGACCTGCAGGCCAGGGGCGAAGGGCCCCTTCAGCGGCTGGCCGGTGACGAAGTTCACCGCCGCCGTCGGAATGGCGTCGGGCCGGCCGGGCAGGGCGGTTGCAGCGGTGGGCATGTCGGGCGACTTGCGGAAGAAGACCATGGCGGGGCTCCTGGGGGGCAGGGGTGCGTCTACCGACCAAGATAGGCCCGCCCGCCGCCGATTGCACCTGCCGCCTTGCCCGCCGCCCCGCGCCGGTATATCTGCACCCGTCCACGCCGGAGGCCTGCCGCCGGCCCGTGGGGTGAGGTGGCCGAGTGGTTGAAGGCGCACGCCTGGAACGCGTGTATAGGGGAAACTCTATCGAGGGTTCGAATCCCTCTCTCACCGCCACCTAGTCTGCAAAAGCCGACAATAATCTATCGCATCGTAATCAGTTGTGTGGTGTCCGGTTAAAGGGCACCGAGCCGAACGACCGAGACCGTCGTTTCTGTTCTGATCCTCGCTTGACCCCTAAGCCATACTGACTGACGTTGAACCCTATGGGTGTGCGGCTAATCATCGCTGTGACGGACGGCGACTGGTTCGAGACATTGCGTCACAAGCCGAACCTGAGTGAAGTCAACTTTTGGGCGCCATCGGCCGCCAGCTTCAAGGCCCTACGCCCAGGCGAGCTCTTCCTCTTCAAGCTGCACTCACCTCGGAACTTCATCGTCGGCGGTGGCGTCTTCGCCTATGCGAGCCAGATGCCGGTTTCATTGGCTTGGCAGGCCTTTGGCGAAGCCAACGGAGCCGCCTCTCTCGGCGAAGTGCGGAGCCGGGTTGCGCGATATCGCCGGCAGGACCCGGCGGACCGGGCTGACTTCCAGATCGGCTGCCGCATCCTGACCCAGCCTTTCTTCCTGGATGAGCACGACTGGCTACCACTTCCCGCCAGCTGGCAGCCAAACATCGTGCAGTTCAAGACCTACGATACGGCTGAGGCCGAAGGCGCTGTTCTTTGGGAAGCTGTATCGTCGCGGCTGGCGGGGACCGCCTTGCCGGGAGTATCCGAGGACTCAGAGCGATTTGGCGCACCGCAGTTGATACGTCCGCGCCTTGGGCAAGGCGCCTTCCGGGTGCTGGTCACCGACTCATATGAGCGTCGCTGCGCCGTGACCCGGGAGAAGACCCTGCCAGCCCTCGAGGCGGCCCACATTCGGCCTTATGCCGACGGCGGCGACCATGTGGCCTCCAACGGCCTGTTGCTGCGCCGAGACATCCATAGCCTCTTTGACTCCGGGTACGTGACGGTGACGCCTGACCTTAGGTTCGAGGTCAGCCGCCGTATCCGCGAGGAGTTCCAGAATGGCCAACACTACTACGAGTTGCACGGCGCGCCGATCCACGCCCCGGAGGACCTGAGCCGGAGGCCAGACCCCGCGGCGCTGCGCTGGCACAATGACAATCTCTTCCTCGCCTGAGACAACGAATGCGGTTCTGGTGGGTCAATCATAATCAGACGGCGCGGCAGGAGATCGAGGGCGGCTACCTCTGGTCGCCCAAGCGGGAGGCCAGCGGCGCCCGGAGCCGCTTTTATGACAACATGCGTGAGGCGGCGCCGGGCGACCTGGTCTTGTCCTACTCGCAGCAGGCGGTCCGCTTTGTAGGGCAAGTTACTGACTACGCCTTCACGGCCCTGAAGCCCCCCGAGTTCGGAAGCCTCGGGTCCTATTGGGAGGCCGAGGGCTGGCTCCTTCCGGTCTCCTGGCTTGCCGTTGAGCGACCAGTCAGCCCCAAGTCCCTGATTTCCGCACTCGGGCCGCTGCTTCCCGAGAAGTACTCTCCCATCCATCGGGAGACCGGCTATGGCAACCAGAAGGCCTACTTAGCGGAGGTGCCGCCCACCGTCTTTCAGATCGTCGCCCAGGCCGCGGAATTCCCCGAAGTCGACTTTAGCCGTCCCGGCGCCAACACTGCGCAGGGCGACCTGATCCGCGAGTTGATCGAGGACGAGGTCGAGGCTCGGCTGAAATCTGAGCCGGCGCTCTCAGACACCGTCCGCAAGTCCCTCATCGAGGCCCGGCGTGGTCAGGGGTTGTTCCGGGCGAACGTGATGAAGGTCTGCCCCGCCTGTCCCCTGACGGGCGTAAGCAATCCCGCCCTGCTGATCGCCAGCCACATCAAACCCTGGCGAGTCTGCACAACGGCGGAGGAGCGGCTGGACGGCCTGAACGGCCTGATGCTGACGCCAGACGCCGACCTGCTCTTCGACCGCGGCTTCATCGGCTTTGGAGAGGCAGGGGAGGTGATGGTGTCCGGTCGTGTGGACCGGGAGGACCTGCGGCGGCTGGGGCTGGGTCACATCAGCCTGTCGCCTTCCGGCCTGCAGGATGCCGGCGCCCTCTGGCGAGAGCAGAATCTCCAGGCGGCCCAGGCGGGTTATCTGAAGTATCACCTCGAGAACGTGTTTCTGGGGGGGTGATCCTCAGGCTTACCCTTGAGGGTGCTGTCTCCAAGTAGACGCTCAGGCAAGCAGACTCATGCGCCGCCAGACTTGGCGCATTGAAGCTCACCATCTGCAGGTCACGGCCCTCCGTCCCGAATTCAAGGACGTCTTGATCGCTTCATCGTCAGGGACCTGAGCCGCCCGGCTACGGACTTGCGGCGATCGTCTGTCCCGCCATGAGTTCAGCGTGACCGCCTCGGCCGCCGGAGGCTGAGCTGGACGCCAGCAAATGCCCCCTCCCGCCGGCGCCCATGGGGCCAGCCCCGGCCGGCCCTCACGCCTGCCCCTTCGGACCAAGGTCAACCCCGGTCATCGCTTCGGCTGCAGCGCCGGGGTCGGTCTCGCTGACGTCGAGGAGATCGAGCTGGCGGCGGATCTCGGCATGGCGCGCGGCGGTCAGCCTGTAGCCGAGGAAGCAGGCGCCGGCGGCCATCACGAAGATGATCGGTCCGATAATGTAGGCCAGCTCCAGGCCCCGGATGGCCTCCGGCGTGTTGGTGACCCCGGCGCCTACCTTGTATCCGACCATGGCCAGAACGTTAAAGGTGAGGAAGATCGCGCCCGCCGTGGCCAACTTCGCCGTGGCGGTAAGTCCGGCATAGATCAGGCCCATCCATTCCCGCCCGCTGTCGAGCCGGAGCTCGTCGGCGATGTCGGCCGCGATGGCTCGCATCATGACCGTGAAGCCCGCCGCCATGCCGCCGACCACGAACATCAGCACCGAAAAGATCGGGAAGTCGCCCTTGGGCAGGAAGGGCAGGCACATCAGGCCAACGGAATAGACGGTGGTCGTCACCAGGAAGGCGATGTGCTTGCTGATCTTGTTCGCGAGCCAGGCGGCGAAGGGCGCGCCGGCGAACCCGGCTACGACATAGATCAGCAGCAGCAGATTGGCGGCCGCCGTGTCGAAGCCCCGGCTATCCTTGAAGTAGAACAGATAAAGCGCGGCCATCCAGCCCGGGCCGAGGGTGACCAAGAGGTCAGCGGCCAGCAGGCGGATCACGTTTCCACGGGTGAGGAGCTGTGCGTAGTCCTTGAGCGTGAACTTGGCGGGCCGATCCTGGGTGATGCGTTCGGGCGTGGAGAAGACCACCAGCAGGCATGTGATCGCCGTGCTGGCGATGACGAACCAGATCATCGCCTGCACGCCCTCGGCGTCGGTAAATCCCTGCTGGCTCATGACGATCGGGATCAGCAGCACGGCCACGGCGCCGATGACCCCCAGACCTGTGATGGCCCCGAAGATCCGGGAGCGCTCCGTATAGGTGGGGGCAAGTCGTCCGGCCCAGGCGAGGTGCGAGAGCAGGACGCCCGAATAGCCGAGGTACATGACCAGAAGCCAGAAGCCCAGGTAAAGGGGGCCGTCCTCGGCGCCGGTCATCAAGAGCATGAAGAAGCCCAGCATCAGGACAGGCGCGCCGAGCGCCAGCCAGACACGGTAGCGGCCGAAGCGGGTCTTGGTCCGGTCCATCGCCAGGCCCATGGCCGTGTCGATGGGAATATCAATGAACCGGACCAGGGCGAACACGGTGCCGACAAGGGCCAGCGACAGGCCGAGTTCGGCGGCGAAATAGCGCGGCAGGTGAACTGTGGCGGCGATGCCGAGCGCACCTATGGGAACGGCTGCACTGGCGAAGACCAGGGCCCGCGGCAGGGAGATCTGACCTCCCGAGGGGCCGGACTGGGATTGCGACACCTGAACTCTACTCCCCTGACAATCACGTCGTCTGACCAGACGCTTCAGGCAGTGAGTTAGGCGCGAGCCGGGCCGCCTTCGCAAGGGGATTTCTGTGACGGGAGGGCCAGGCCGGCACGCCCGGCTGCTCTGCATTCCGACGCCTGAGGGCGCCCTTTGCCGGGGTCAGCCCAGGACGCTGCCCGCCAGGAGGGCGTTTACCGCCGTGATCGCCGCTATGCCCGCGGCATTCAGAAGGAACCCCTTCCACAACATGGTCCGCAGCGAGGGCAGCCCCGTGGCGAAGGCGATGGCGTTGGCGGCCGTGGCGATCGGGAGCATGAACCCCAGGCTTGCGGTCAGGGTTACGGGAAAGACCAGCAAAAGCGGGTTGATCTCAAGAGCGACGGCGAGAGCGGCGACAATGGGCAGCATGGCCGTCAGCGTCGCGACATTCGACATCATTTCTGTCGCGATCAGGGTAATCAGCAGGAGAACGACGAGGATCAGCAGGGGATGATATCCCTGCAGCCCCTGCATCGCCAGGCCCAGCCACTGCGACAGGCCGGTGCTGTCCATGGCCGCCGCGATCGACAGGCCGCCACCGAAGAGAACGACAATGCCCCAGGGAATGCGTTCTGCGCTCGACCAGTCCAGCAGGCGGGGTCGTTCCGGGTCCCCGGACGGCAAGAGGAACAGCAGGAGCGCGCCGGCGATCGCCACGCCCATGTCGCTCAGTCTTTCCAGGCCGGGAATCTTCACCAGAACCAGTTCCCGCAGCAGCCAGGCGGACGCGACCGCGATGAACACCATCAGAACCCGCTTTTCCGCGGGGCTGGCGGGGCCCAGCGCTTCGCGGGCCCGCCGCAGCACGTCGCGCCCCCTTGCCACATCCTCTGCGGTTGCGCTCACCAGGCCACGGGTGACAATGAGCCATAGGAGGGGCAGGAGAATGGCGACAACCGGGACCCCGAGCATCATCCACTGCACGAATGACAGGTCCACCCCGCGCTCATCCAGGAACGCCATGGCGATGACATTGGTCGGAGACCCCACGGGCGTGCCCATGCCGCCAATGGACGCCGCATAGGCCACGCCCAGCACGAGCGCGACGCCAAGCCGGGGATCGCGGTGGCCATGGTCGCCCATGGCGCGTGCGACCGCGACCGCGATCGGCATCAGCATCAGGGCCGTCGCCGTATTGGAAATCCACAGGGACAGCAGCCCCGCCGCCAGGATGAAGCCTGCGACCAGAGCTGCGGGTCGGGCGCCTACCGCGCCGGCCACCGTCAGGGCGATCCTGGCGTGCAGGCCCCAGCGTTCGATGGCGGCCGCCAGCATGAAGCCTCCGATGAACAGGTAGAGCACCGGGTCGGCATAGGGCTTGGCCGCTTCGGCGGCGTTCGTTGCGCCGGTCAGTGGCAGGGCGATGAGCGGGATCAGCGCCGTGGCGGCGATCGGGACCGCCTCGGTGACCCACCAGACCAGCATCAGGGCCATGATCGAGACCACCCACCAGGCCTTGACCGACAGGCCTTCCGGTGCGCCCGCAAGCTGGAGTCCGATCGCAATCGCCGGGCCGAGGACGAGTCCCAGCCTGCGCCCGGTCGCGCCCAGCCCCCCGCCTTCGCCTGTTCCTCCGGCGGCATCTGTTTCGCTGGCAGGGATGTTGGCCATGATCCACCTTCTCCGGACGCTTCCAGTTAGCAGATCATGGAAGGCTGTCAGCCGGAGTTTGGGGTCGCCCGCCTCGCGAAGTCGGGATAGCTGGCTTACTGACACCGACGGACCGCATGCCGGCTGCGTCCTTGCAGCCGGCCGGGCGCTTCAGGCGTCGGCGAGAACCTTGTCAACGAGGCTGTCGTCGGGGTTCTGACCCGCTAGCGACTGGACCTAGTCGAAGATATCGAAGATGGACCCGCGCTTCTTGCGATAACCGCCGTAGCCTTGGCCGTATTCGCCACGCTCTCCGTATTCGCCCCGCTCTCCGCGCTCGCCATATTCGCCGCGCTCACCGAAACCGCCGGTCCAGGTCTGTGGGCGAGGAGCCTGGGGGGGAGGCGCGGCGCCGGCCGGCGGGCCGGAGTGCTGGGCGCCTGCCGCCATCAGGTTTTCGAGTTCTCCCCGGTCCAGCCACACGCCGCGGCAGGTGGGGCACATGTCGAACTGGACCCCGGCGCGCTCCACGGACTGCATGGAGCTGTTGTCATTGGGGCAAAGAAGAAGAGGCATGAGCGGGTCCCGTCAAAAGAAGAGAGGCGCAACGCCGCCACGGGCGATCCGGCCTCACGCTTGAAAACTGTTGCGTCCGACATCAGCGCGACAGCCTTTGGGACCGCCGCAGCCAGAGGGCCCGGTTCGCATCCCGCACATGGGGCCCGGGTCGGCGGAACGCAAGGACATGGCCCGTCCCCGACCTTGCTGGACCACGAGGGGCTTTGGGAGGCTCAGTAACCCGCGCCAGAGCCTTTCCCGGCGAAGTGTGGGCCCGATCGCCGCCAGGAAACACGTCAAGGCAAAGAGCCGGAGCATTCCCTGATCCATGCTGAACGGAGAATACTCTAGACTGACGCCGCATCGGAGGCCCCGTTGATAGAAATCGCTGACTTGCTCGATCACGAGGCGGTGCTTGCGTGCCGGGAAGTGCTGGCGCGCGCGCCGTTCAGGGACGGGGTGCTGACCGCGGGCGCCGCCGCATCGGCGGTCAAACGAAACCAGCAGGCAAGGGGTGACGATCCCGAGATCCTGGCGTTGGGCAGACGGGTCCGGCTCGCCCTCGAACGCCACGACGTCGTCCGCCGCCTGGTCCGCCCTGTTCGGTGGTCCAGCCTGATGTTCTCGCGCTATGTGGAGGGGCAGGAATACGGCCTGCATGTCGACAACGCCATCATGTCCGACAGTGACGGTTGGCCGTTCAGGACGGATGTCAGCTTCACCCTCTTCCTGTCCGACCCCGCGACCTACGCGGGCGGCGCGCTTCTGTTTTCTGACCCGGCCGGTGAGCGTGAGTACCGTCCAGAGGCGGGCAGCATCGTCTTCTACCCCACCGGCTACCTACACAGGGTGATGCCCGTCACCGCTGGCGAGCGCCTGGCGTGCGTGGGTTGGGTTCAGAGCTTGATTCGGCGGCCCGACCAGCGGGAGATACTGTTCGACCTCGAGCGTCTGCGCGATACCGCGACAGCCGACACGGCCCTGACCCTGGACAAGACGATCGGGAATCTGCTGCGCATGTGGGGCGAGGTTTGAGAGCCGGCGTCCCGATCAAGCCAATGCCCGCTGGGCTCCGCATTGCCTCTATCGGACGCCCGCCCCGGTTTGGCGTCGGGGGGCCTGACCCGGCTTCACATCCGAACGCTGCTGCGTGAGACCTCGTCCGTTGCAGGACCCGCGGGACGTCAAGGCTTGTGCGTGAACTTGTGGGTCTTGACCCAGGACGAGATCACGGACCCACCAATCCGGTCGAGAGTTTAGCACAACCTGCCCATGCCCTGAGCCGATCACGTTCACTGACCGCCTGGGCCGCTGGCCCAGCTCGTCGGCTTGCCGCCTCGCGGCGCCAGCGGCGCAGCGTCTCGGTCGTGCAACCAACCTTCCCGGCGATCGAGGTCATCGCCGCCCACTCCGAGGGCTAATCCCCCCGGTGCTCCTCCGCCATACGCACCGCACAGTCGCGAAACTCAGGTGAAGACTTGTTCCTTGTAGCGCTCATCGTGGCTCCTTCTCACAAATAGGAGCCTCCGGAAAACCCGGGACGCTTCAGTGCGGCCGCACTGTTATGAGCTCGAAAACGCGATGGGTTTGGCGCTTGTCCGGTAAGCGGGGGACGAATTCCCTCGCTGCGCCCCTTCGGTCTATTGACCGCTTCTGCGAGGCGAAGTTGTACCCAACACGCTCACGGAATGACGGAAATTGGGTCGGCGGCGGTCGTTAACCGCCACGGCTCCGAGCCTAGGCCCACGACTGGCGTCACGACCCTAGCCCTTCGATCGTCACCTGGTCTCCTGATTTTTCTCAATTTTCTCGGAAACCTTTCCCCGGGGATGGGCGGCCAGATCCGGCATGGTTGTCCACTGAAGCCGGAGAGGATCAGTGCTTCCTTCCCGATACATGCCTGTATTGCATCCTTGGCTTCGGCGTGGCACGAATAGACGTCTATTCGGGGCTTCGTAACGAAGAGGGGATCGCCATGGCGTCCGACCATCACAGGTACGCACTTGTCTCAGCGCTGCTCGCGGGGACGATGTTGTCATTTCCGGCGATCGCCAACGCCCAGCCGGCATCGGCCCCGCCGCCTGCGCCCGCGATCAACGCTCCTGGTGTCGCCGAGGTGGAGGCGACGACGCTGGCGGATGTGATCGTCACTGCGCAACGTCGTGCGGAGCGTCTGATTGATGTTCCCGTCTCGATCAGCACGTTCGGCGCTGAGGATATTCAGAACCGTGGCGTGACGACCCTCAATCAGCTGCAGACCTCTGTGCCCGGCTTGCGGATCGTCGATATCGGCCCCGGCTCGCAGCGAATCCAGCTTCGAGGCATCTCCCAGTACCTCGGCCTGCCGACTGTGGGTAATTATGTGGATGAGTTCTCGGTCAATAACGAGAGCGCCTCGGGCAGCGCAGAGGTGCGGCTGCTCGACATGGAGCGCGTGGAGGTCCTGCGGGGGCCGCAGCCCGCGCTCTATGGCGAAGGTTCGATGGGCGGGACCATCCGCTATGTCACCGCTTCGCCTCGCCTCGACGCCTTCAGCGGCGACCTGCTTGGCGAGGTCAGCAGTGTCGCCGACGGGGGAGCGGGGTTCCGGGCGGAAGGCATATTGAACATCCCTCTTGCGACAGATGTTGCGGGCGTCCGCATCGCCGCCGCACGTGAAGAAGCGCCGGGTTGGACGAACGCGACCTTCGGCAAGGACGTCAACGATCAGGTGACCACCACCGTCCGTGGCAAGCTGCTCGTCCGCCCGAGCGGTCCGCTCACAATTTCGCTCCTGGGCGCCTACCACGAGTCCGAACAGGACGTGAAAAGCTATGCGCTGCAGGACCGCAGGACCGCTCAGGTCACGCCGTCTCCGACGCGCCAGAGGTACTCTCTGGGCAACCTGGTGGCGACCTATGATCTCGGCTCCGTGACCCTGCTCAGTTCGACGGGGTACCTGGACCAACAAGGCCGGACGGTCGATGACTCTGCGCGCTTCTACAATCAACTCTTCGGTGCGCCCTTGCTCCGGACCGCACTGACGGACTCGAGAGGAACATTCAAGCGCTTCGCGCAGGAGTTCCGGCTCACCTCGAACGACGAGGGGCCGCTGCGCTATCTTGTGGGCGCGAGCTACTCCGACGCCGACACCACGGGAAAGATTGACGGCAATGGCGAGTCCACATCGCCAGCCATACCCCCCGGGGCGCTGGGGGTTGTTTTCCTGTCGACTGGGCGCACCGAGTCCAAGGTCAGCGCGGTCTTTGGCAGCGTCTCTTACGACCTCACCGATAGTCTGACCGTTGACCTTGGCGGACGCTACTTCCGTGACAAGCGATCGACGGACAGCACCTTCACGCTTATCGGGCTTCCTTTCCCGCCGAGCATCAGCAAGGGCAAGGCGACCTTTGACACCTTCAACCCCAGGGTGAATGTCAGCTACAAGACGTCCCCGAACGGCATCATCTATCTGAACGCCGCCAAGGGTTTCCGGAGCGGCGGATTCAATCAGGTGGTCGACCCCTCAACCCCGGCGACCTTCGCTCCGGAAAAACTCTGGAGCTATGAGCTCGGCGCGCGCCAGAGCTTTGCGGAGGGGCGGCTTCTCGTCGAGGCGGCCCTCTACTACAACAACTACACGAGCATCCAGGCGACGATCGTTCAGTCCGGAGGCACGGTTTCAGCCACCCGCAACGCCGGCAAGGCCCGCGGGGCAGGGGCTGACGTCACCGTCATTGCGCGCCCGAAGAGTGATCTCAGCCTGAGCGCGACGGTTGGCTGGAACGACATGAAGTTCAAGTCCGTTTCAGTGGACCGCAGACCGGGGGACCCGTTGGACCTTGTGCCCAAATGGACGTGGTCTCTGGCGGGCGACTACACTCCAGCCCTCAACGACCAGATGACCCTCATTCTTCATGGGGACATCGGCCATACTGATGAAGCTCAGATCACCCTGCGCAACCTGCCGCCCGGGTTTAAACAGGTTGAGAAGTCCGAGGCGCGCACGATCGCAAACCTGCGGGTCGGGGTCGGGTTGGGCGACCTCGAACTCTACACCTTCGCCAACAATCTCTTTGATGCAAACAAGGTGGTTAACCCGCCCTTCGGCGCGTTTTTCGAGCCCATTCGGACGCGCCCACGCACGATCGGCGTCGGGGTGCGGACCCGGTTCTGAGTCCAGACCGCTCGGCGACTGGCCAGGGCCGCAAGCCCGGGTGAACTGAGGCGACGCCGCGTGTGTCAGGAGTGACCGTATGGCCGACACGGCGGATGTCATCATCGTGGGGGCCGGGATCATCGGCCTGAGTATCGCGCACCAGCTGCTGCGGCGCGCGAAACTCAGGATCCTGGTACTCGAAAAGGGTGCGGCGCTCGGCGAGGGGTCGACCGGCGCTTCGTCGGCAGTCTGCCGTTTTCGCTACACCTATGACGAGATGGTCTGCCTCGCCCGTGACGGCGTTGCCGCTTATCGGAATTGGGGTGAGTTTCTCGGCGAGGTCGAGACCACCGCCGTTTACCATAGGCTTGGTTCACTTTGGTTCTCACCCCTTGGGGGCGACTGGGCCCGGCGCGAAGCGGCTCGGCTGCACCGGCTGGGGGTCGCCGCCGAGGTGCTCGGAGATGCCGATCTGTCGGAGCGATATCCGGCTCTGAACACCTGCCTTCAAGCGCCGGACCTTGAGCGCGGCTCCGAGCACCCATGCGAACCTGGCGGGGGTCGCCATCTGTTCGAACCCGATGCGGGTTACGTGAACCCTATGGACGCCGCCAACGACCTCTTGCGCGCAGTCAAGGCGAAGGGCGCGTCCGTTCGCTTCAATGCGAAGGTCGAACGCGTTCTTGTGCGGTCCGAGCGAGCCTCGGGGATTCAGCTCGTGACGGGCGAGATTATCCACGCTCCGGTGGTCATCAACGCGGCCGGACCCTGGTGCAACAGACTGTCCGCTCCGCTTTACGCCGCGGGCGCCTGGGACCTGGCGCCGACCCGTATTCAAGTCGTCCACGTGGACTGTCCGCCCCCAATGCGCGGCCGACTTCCGATCTGCGCAGACCTGACCTCTGGAATCTACTTCCGGGAACAGCGAGGTAGCGGACAGATTGTCGTCGGTTCGCTGCTAGAGTCGGATGAACGCGAGGTGGTCTCCGACCCGGATGACTTCGCGCGTCACCACGACGATGAATTCGCCCGCCTCAAACTGCACGCCCTGCAGCATCGACTGCCGGGATTGAAGATTTCGTCGGTGAGAGGCTATAGCGGGCTCTATACGGTCAATCGGCAGGACGTCCATCCTATCGTCGGACAGACACACATTGATGGATTCTACATGGTCAATGGCTGCAGCGGACACGGGTTCAAGCTCGCCCCGATCCTGGGTGCGATAGTCGCGAGAGCGATCACGGGTGTGCGTGACAGCTTTGACACTGACGTCGATCCCGCCTTCCTCGCCGTCGACCGCGCCCCGCTTCAACTCGATCTCAAGAGTGCGATGGCCTGAAGCGGGCCCAGCGCAGGCGCGCATAGCCTGCGACAAGCCGGGCGGTTCGCGCCCGGGCATCACTCAACTACGGTGATCGCCGTCGATCGCCACATGTCGGTTGATCGGGCCGCAGGTCCACCTCGTCGCCGGGCTCCGGAAAACGCCTAGCGCAAAGTGCGAATTCTGCGGCGAGTCACCAAAGACGGCGTCCGACCTGGTTGCGGAAGCGTAGAGGGTTCGTTCAACTCGTAACACAAATGACGCGAGGCAGGCTTGACGCTCTCCAATTGACGCTGCCACTGCGGGCGAATCCGCTTCGGGGTCGAAGCCGAGATTGACGAGGTGCGAGCGTATGGTTGTTCGATCTGGCGCCGCCGAGGCGCCCGAACGGCACCACATCTCTGGGCTATCAACGTGCGCCGCCATGAGGGCGTAGAGTGAGACTCCGTCCAAATTCAGCGAGTCCACGGGAGCCGGTTGCCCTGAACGCCGCCAATCGGACCAGACAATCACTTTGAAGTTGGGGGGCTCAGCCCCCCCGACTGCTCTGCCCCTCACTTGGTCAGCCAAAGTGTCGGTGGAGTCCGACCGAGCCAGATCCCGAACCCGACGGCCTACAAGTCCGCACCGCTGCGATCAGCCGATTCAAAGGAAATCCACGATCCCCTCGACGGAGTCGGCGGCGCGGACGCCGGCGACGATCGCGTACAGCAGTTCCTGTTCGTCTTGGGGCGGGCCGTCTTCTCCGGCGATGGCCTCGTCGTCGCGCCAGTCGTCCGGGTTGGACAGGATGGAGGCCGCAATGCGGTCCTTCAGCTGGTCCAGTGTGATCGGCTCAAGCGGCTCCAGGTCCTGGTCGACCCAGTAGAGGGCCTGCTGGACGAGCAGCCGGAGCAGGTAGGACCAAAGGGGCCGTCGGATCCGCAGCCGCTTCACATTCGTTACCCGCCAGCAGTTCAGGTTCGAATCCACGAGCACCATGCCGTTGCGGGCGCCGTACTTCAGCTCCCACTGGTCGCAGATCGCAAAGTCCTCAGCGCTCAGGAATTCGTCGAACTTCTCCAGGTCGGGCGTTCCGTAGCGCCCGACGTCGCGGCGAAACCCGATGGCTGGAAAAGTCGGGTTCATCGCCTCTTCTCCGACTCCGCCTTGGCTGCAGCCGCTGGGTGGCCCACGGCGGCTCCCGTGGCGGTCTTGGACCAGGCCGGGGTGCCGTAGATGTACTGTTCCAGGGCGTTGAACTTGGGCTTGCCCTTGTAGCGACCCGTCATGCGGCCGTGCATCTCCGCGCCTACCGGGCCCTCCGGCATGGGCTTGATATTCCAGGGCTGGTTCTTGAGCCACTCCGGCACGTTCTTGCCCCAGCCATTCTGGGGAATGGCCCAATGGTGGCCGGCCTGGCCCTTGGCCAGATAGCCCTGCTTACCCATCCACGGTCGCACCTTGTCGTCCCAAGAATAGGGCGTCGTCTTGGACGCCTTCTTTGCAGAGGTCTTGGCGCCGGCGTTTACGACATAGAAGCCGCCCTTCGCCACGCCCTTGGCCAAAGAGCTTGCCAGGAATAGGTCTGACGCCGCCAGGGCACCGTTCAGGGCC
This sequence comes from Phenylobacterium sp., assembly GCA_020401865.1. Lineage (GTDB taxonomy): Bacteria > Pseudomonadota > Alphaproteobacteria > Caulobacterales > Caulobacteraceae > Phenylobacterium. The sequence goes on from JADCAS010000007.1 coordinate 14,402, forward strand.
GCCCCTGTATAGACACCTTCCTGGAAGTCGGCGACGGCCTCCCGCCCCGAACCCCAGACCGGGATCAGGGACTCCAGCAGTTCCGGGTGCCCCACGGAGCCCGGAGGCCGCGAGGCCTCCGCCGCTTCGGCACGGGCGCGTTCCAGTCGCTCCTGACGGAGCATTTCATCGTAGCGTTCACCTTCGGGATCCGGGACGGGACGGGGCTGTCCCTGCGGCATTCGCGCCATGCTTCATCACTCCCTTCGTTTGCGCCCCCGGGGAAACAAGAGCACAGACAGATGGAGATGAAAAGAACAAAACAAGAACATTTGCAATCCCCCTGCGTGAGGGGCGCTTTGCGGCGACCCCGCGAGGTGCGCCGTCGAGGAGCGCCTCCTTGAGCTCCGCCGCCGCCGCGCCCGGCGAACGCTCAGCCAGGGGCTGCAGGAGCCTCAAGCGTTTCCAGTCGTCGATGAACTGGGCCTTGGTGTCGATGAGGTCGTCCGGTCGCCCGCCGCCAGTCTGGGCAGCATGGTCTTCAGATGCGGTGGCAGAGTGAGGGGCGCGACCCTAACGGCCTTCATGCCGACCAGGCCGCGGGCAAGCTAGAGCGAGTTGCTGGTCTCGCCGAAGCCGGCGTGACGGTCAAACTGGCCTGGCGGCAGTCCTGGCGTCGGCTGGCGCCTCATTTAGCGGGCGGCGGCCTCGGTCACTTCCACGGCGATGGCCGGGGTTTCCTGGTTGATCCGGTCGACGATGAAGCGGGTGGTCGCCGCGTTCCCGTCGTGGGCGTTCAGGAAGATGTAGCGCCGGAAGTCGTGGTGGATCAGGCTCTGCGCCGCCTCGAAATAGACCGCCTGAATGGTCTCGGCCTTCAGGGAAATCGTGCCCGGGAAGGCCATTTGGTAGGGCGAGTTCCCCGGCAGGAGTATGGGCGCCACCAGGGCGCCCGCAAGACAGAGGCTCAGCACTCCGGCCTGGATCGCCGTCTTCAACATCTCTGGTCCCTCCCTATCGGCTACTCAGGGCCCGACGCCCCCTGAGACCCCGACCCCGCCTTCGGCCTGCGGATCAAGCCGATAGCCAGACGATTTTTTTTATTCGCCCGTAAACCTGACATTAAGCGAACCTAGCGAGAAAGGAACCAATATTCTTTCGGCGCCATGTGCACGAAGAGAGGGCCGGTCTGTTCAGCCTCGTCTGGGGCTGTACAGATTCGACAAGAGATCGACATTCTTGGGGAACCATCAATGCTAAACGTATTGAATAATCGCCTGTCCATCATGGCGCGGATTGGTCTTGTAGGTGGGATATTCGTTGTCCCTGTTGTGATCGCCATGACGCTGATCGTCCTGGAGCGCTTCGAGCGGATCAACTTCGCCGCCAAGGAGCAAAGCGGACGCCTCTACATCGAGCAAGTCTGGCCGGCTGTCCTGGGAAGCGCGCAAGTTCGCGAGCAACAGACCGCCTCGCCTGCCCAGACCGACGGTGCCCTGATGAACGGGGCGAAGGCCTTCAACGCCGAGCAGGCCCTGGCGGCCTTCCAGTCGGCTTCCGGAGACTCCGCCCGACTCTCCACCGGAAGGGCGCTCATCACCGCCGTCGCCGATGGGTCGAACCTGACGCTCGATCCTGATCTGGACAGCTTCTACGCCATGGACGCCATTACGGTCCGGCTTCCCGCCCTCCTGGAGTCGGCGGCGGGCCTCCACAAGGCGATCAGCACGGGCGCTGGGGCTTCAGAGATCGCGGTGGCGTTGGACCGGGTCAAGGCGACCAATGATGCCGCCAAGGGATCGCTGAACGCTGCGATTGGGGCCAGTAAACCTGGTGAAGGCCAGGCGAGCCTTCAGAGCCAGCTTGCCCGTCTTGATCCGGTGACTCAGGCGTTGATCCGGCAAGGCGAACTGGCCATGACGGGCGCGCCTGTCGACATCACCCCCGCCCATGCCGCTTTTGCAACGGAGATGCAGACCATCTGGTCTGCGACCTCCGCCGAGCTCGGCCGCCTTCTGGACAACCGGATTCAGGGTTTCTACCGCGAATTGGCCGTGAACCTGGGTATTGTCTTCGCAATCCTGGCGCTCGCGACCTGGTTTGCGGTCTACGTGGCGCGCGGTCTGCGCAAACGCGAAGAGGCGGACGCAAAATCGATCTTCAACCTGAAGGCCATGGCGTCGGCGATGGACCAGTCCCAGGCCAGGATCGAGTTTGATCTCGACGGCGCCATCCTGGAAGCCAACGAGAACTTCCTCAACACCATGGGCTACTCGGCCGGCGAGGTCGTCGGCAGGAAACATGTGATCTTTGTGGACCCCGCCTATGCGCGCAGTCCCGAGTATGCGGGTTTCTGGCAGCGCCTGAGAGCCGGGGAGGCCATCTCCGATGTCTTCACCCGATTCGCCAAGGGCGGTCGCAAGGTCATCATCCAGGCCCGCTATACGCCGCTCATGGGAGAAGACGGTAAGCCCTACCGGGTGGTGAAGTACGCAAGTGACATCACCGCCGCAGAAATTGCTCGGGAGGAGTCCGAGGCCGAACGCGCCCAGCGCGCTCAGGAACAGGCCGCAGTCGTCACATCGCTTGCGAGCGCCCTGAGCAGTCTTTCGGAAGGCAACCTGCAGTCGCAGATCTCCGAAACCTTCCCGGCCGACTACGAGCAGCTTCGCAAGGATTTCAACGCTGCGGTTGCATCTCTCTCTGAAACCCTCGGCCAGGTCCGGACGGGTTCAGACGCCATGCGCACGGGAGCTGACGAGATCGCCCACGCATCGGACGACCTGTCGCGTCGCACCGAGCAACAGGCTGCGAGCCTCGAGGAAACCGCAGCGGCGCTGGACGAGATCACCGCCACGGTGAAGACCACGGCGGCTGGCGCCCGCAGGGCCAGCGAGACGGTGGCGCTTGCCAAGTCCGAGGCCGTCCGGTCCGGCGAGGTGGTGGCCCAGGCTGTGCAGGCTATGGGCGACATCAAGACCTCGTCTCAGGAAATCAGCCAGATCATCGGCGTGATTGACGAGATCGCCTTCCAGACCAACCTCCTGGCGCTCAACGCCGGGGTGGAGGCCGCTCGCGCCGGGGACGCCGGCCGCGGCTTCGCCGTGGTGGCGCAGGAGGTGCGCGCCCTCGCTCAACGCTCCGCCCAGGCCGCCAAGGAGATCAAGTCCTTGATCTCGGCGTCCAGCCAGCAAGTGGGTCAGGGGGTCGAGTTGGTGGGTGAGACCGGCCGGGCGCTCGACAAGATCGTGGCGCAGGTGGCTGATATCGATGCGCTGATCTCCGAGATCGCCGCCTCTGCTCAGGAACAGGCCACGGGGCTCGCCGAGGTCAATACGGCCGTCAACCAGATGGATCAGGTGGTCCAGCAGAACGCCGCCATGGTCGAGCAATCCACGGCCGCCACTCACGCCCTGAAGTCAGAGACGGCCGAGCTGAACCGTCTGATCTCGCGGTTCCGGACCGGCGCTGTCCAGGGCTCGGGACGTCCTGCCCCGCAGCCGGCGACACCCGACGCCACCCCGCGTCCGTCCCCCGCGCGCGCCGCCACTCGCCGCATCGCCGAGACCTTCGGGGCTACCGCCCTCAAGTCGGCGGAAGACGGCTGGGAGGAGTTCTAGGAAATGGCAAGCACGCTTTGTCTTGACCCTGTGCTCGACCTCAAGGCCGCCCAGCCCTTGAAGGCCGCGCTGACCGAGCATCGAGGCGCTTCCGTCCAGCTGGACGCGTCCAATGTGGAGCGCCTCGGGGGACTCTGTCTGCAGGTTCTGGTCGCCGCCCGGCGCGCCTGGTCCGAGGAGGGCCATGACCTGACGATTGAGCCCCGCTCCGCAGCCTTCTCCGCCGCAGCGGCCTTGTTCGCTGCTGAAGATCATCTCGGCCTGAAGGTCGACAAAGACGGAGCCGTCCCTTGATCAAGGTCCTTACAGTGGATGACTCTCGCACCATGCGGGACATGCTGCGCCTGGCTCTGGCCGGGGGAGGGTTCACCGTCATCCAGGCGGTTGACGGTGAACACGGCCTCGAGGTGCTTAACGAGAGCGGCGCTGACGTTATCATCACCGACATCAATATGCCCAAGCTGGACGGCTTCGGCTTCATCGAGCGGGTGCGGGAGGACGCAGCCTACCGGGCGACACCGATCCTGGTGCTCACTACGGAAAGTGACCCCGCAAAGAAGGTCCGGGCCCGCGAGGCGGGTGCGACCGGATGGATCGTCAAGCCCTTCCATCCCGAGAAGCTCCTGGATGTGATCCGGAAGGTGGCGGCCTGAGCCCATGGACGAGCTCGAGGAAATCAAGATCACATTCTTCCAGGAATGTGACGAACTGCTGGGAGACTTGGAGTCTGGGCTCCTGAGCATCGATGCCGGCGACACCGAACCTGAGCTGGTCAACGCGGTGTTTCGCGCGGTTCACTCTGTGAAGGGTGGCGCCGGCGCCTTCGGGCTTGAGGCCCTCGTACGTTTCGCCCATGTCTTTGAAACTCTCCTGGACAATATCCGCGGCGGAAAGACCGCGCTTCGGCCGGATCTGGTCAAGCTGCTGCTTCGAGCTGCCGATGTGCTTGCGGATCATGTGGCCGCCGCCAAGCTCGGGGGCGAAGGCGATGCAGCCTCGACGACCGCTATGGTTGAAGAGCTAGAGACCTGGATCTCCGGCGGTCCGGCGCCCTCCCCGCCGGCCCTGCCAGCGGATCTCCAGCCCAATGAAGACGGCATTGTCTTCAAGCCTGTCACACTGACCCTGCCGGAAGTCGATGAAGGCCCGAGGGAAGAGGTCTGGACGATCACCTTCCAGCCGATGGATGAGCTCTACGCCAAGGCGAACGAGGCCGGCCTTCTGATCCGCGAGATCGAACGCCTGGGAAAGATCGATGTCGAGCTGCTGGACGATGCTCTGCCGATCTTCGATAACCTCGACCCGGAAACGGCGCACTTCGCCTGGAAAGTCCGCCTCAGGACTGATGTTCCCGAAGAAAAAATCCGCGAGGTCTTCGAGTTCGTCGAGGGCCATTGCTCGACCACGATCGTGCGAGAGGCGTCCCCACCGGTATTGGTCGAAGCCGACGCCGGTCCCGACATTGCTGCGATCATCGCCGCCGCCCAGGCTGCGAACATGGAAGCCGAACCCGCCTTCACGCCGTTGAAGGTCGATGTGGCCGCCGTTGAATCCCAGCCGCCCGTGGCGCTGGCCCCAGCCGCTCCTGTGGCCCAGGTCGCGCAGCCTACCTCGCCGCGTTCACCTCAGCCTCCGCAGGGGGAGAAGGTTAATCAGGCGACCATTCGGGTGGATCCGGAGCGTATCGATAAGCTGATCGACCTTGTCGGCGAACTGGTGATCAACCAGGCGATGCTGGCCCAGCGTGTGGCTGGCCACGGTTTCGCAGCGTCTTCTGATGTTGGCCGGGGTCTGGATGAGCTGGAGCAGTTGACGCGCGACATTCAGGACAGCGTCATGGCGATCCGGGCCCAGCCCGTAAAATCGGTGTTCCAGCGGATGCCGCGCCTCGTGCGCGAGATCGCGGGTCAGACTGGAAAACAGGTCCGGCTGGTTACGGACGGAGAGAATACCGAAGTCGACAAGACCGTGATCGAGAGGATCTCGGAGCCGATCACGCACATGCTCCGCAATGCGATCGACCACGGACTCGAGACGCCGGAAGAACGCGTCGCAGCCGGCAAGCCCACAGAGGGGACGGTCCGTCTGGCGGCCCTGCATCGCGGCGGACGGATCGTCATCGAGGTGGGTGATGACGGCAAAGGCATCAATCGGCCCAGAGTCCGTCAGATCGCTATTGATCGCGGTCTCATCGCCGCCGATGCGCAGCTCACGGACGAGGAAGTCGATAATCTGATCTTCCTTCCCGGGTTCTCAACGGCGAGCACGGTGTCGGATATCTCCGGTCGCGGCGTGGGCATGGATGTTGTGCGCAAGTCGGTGCAAGGCCTCGGAGGCCGGATTTCGATCAGCTCCCGGCCCGGCTTCGGATCCACCTTCACTCTCAGCCTTCCGCTGACCTTGGCCGTCCTGGACGGCATGGTCATCGACGTGGCCGGTCAGACCCTGGTGGTGCCGCTGACCGCAATCGTCGAGAGCCTCCGTCCGGCTGCGGCCGAGGTGAAGAAACTCGGGGCTCAGGGTGGCGTACTTGCGGTGCGTGACGCCTATGTGCCTCTGGTCGACATCGGCCGCGTGCTCGGCTTCCAGACCACCGAGATTGATCCCGCTGAGGGTGTCGTGTTGCTCGTGGATAGCGAGGTCGGCGGCCGCGCCGCGCTTGTCGCCGACAGCATTCACGGCCAGCGGCAGGTCGTGATCAAGTCGTTGGAGTCCAACTACCAGCAGGTTCCGGGGATCGCTGCGGCGACCATCCTGGGTGACGGTCGGGTGGCCTTGATCCTCGACGTCGACGCCCTGGTCGCGATGCGCAAGCGTGAACCCCTGCGGATGCCTGAACCTTCAATCCAAGCTGCGGAGTGAATATGAACCAGCCAGCAAATATCGGGGCCAGCGAACGCCGCGAGCTGACGTCATTTTGGACCGGAGAGCAGGAATACTGCGTCGACATCATGTCTGTGCGGGAGATACGGGGCTGGAGCGCGGCGACGCCTCTGCCACAGAGCCCGAATTACATGCGCGGTGTGATCAACCTGCGTGGAGCGGTGCTGCCGATCATGGACCTGGCCGAGCGGCTGGATCTGCCGCCCACCCAGCCTTCCGAACGCTCGGTCATCATCGTCGTGCAGGTGGGAGAGCGTCTTGTCGGCCTTCTTGTGGACGCCGTCTCCGACATTCTGTCGATCACCCCCGATCAGATCCAGCCTACGCCCGATGTCGGATGCGATCAGTCGAAGGCCTTCATCCGCGGCCTGATCACGATCGATGACAGGATGGTCAGTGAGATCGCCGTCGAGCGTCTGTTGCCGGACCTCGAAGGCCTCGCAGCATGAACGTGACTGTCCTTGGGCGCAGGGTCGATTCCGACTCCCTCGTCGAGGGCGAGTACAGTTTCACCCGCGAAGATTTCCGGACCATTGCGGCGCTCATTTACGAGCAGTCCGGGATCGCGCTGGCGGATACCAAGGCCAGTCTGGTGTACTCCCGCCTCGCCAAACGGCTTCGGAAGCTCGGATTGCCGGCGTTTTCGGACTACTGCGCGTTGGTCGCTTCCCCCGAGGGTGCGGCCGAGCGCAGCGCCATGCTCAACTCCCTCACTACAAATGTGACCCGGTTCTACCGGGAGCCCCATCACTTCGTTCACCTGCGCGACGAGGTGCTGCGGCCGGCGATCCCGTTTCTGAAGTCCGGCGGTCGGATGCGCTTGTGGTCGGCGGCCTGTTCGAGCGGACAGGAGCCCTACTCGATGGCCCTGACCCTGCTGTCCGTGCTCCCGGACGCCCAGCGGTTCGACATCAAGATACTGGCGACCGACATCGACTCGCGGATTCTGGATCAGGCTCGCGATGCCGTCTATCCGGACGATCTGGTCGCGCCTATTCCGGCGGCGCAGCGGGATCGCTGGATGCACCGGGATCCGAGCGATCGCTACGCCTGGATCATGGGGGAGGAAGTGAGATCCCTGGTCACCTTTAAGGAGCTCAACCTGATTGGTGACTGGCCGGTGCGAGGCCCCTTCGACGCCATCTTTTGCCGGAATGTCATGATCTACTTCGATGACCCGACCCAGGAGCGCATTTGTGCGCGGTTCGCGCCGCTGCTGGCCCCGGATGGGCGTCTCTACATAGGTCACTCCGAGCGTGTCAGCGCAAAGGTCTCGAGCCTGGTTTCAGACGGTCTGACGGTCTATCGCCGCGTGGAGGCCTCCAGGTCATGAGTCCGGTTAGGGTGGTGGTTGTCGATGATTCTCCCACGATGCGGGGGCTGATCGGCGCCTTGCTTCGTCGGGATCCCGAAATCGATGTCGTCGGTTTCGCGGGGGATCCCCATGAAGCGCGCCAGACGATCAAGGATCTGAATCCAGACGTCATCACGCTCGACATCGAGATGCCGAACATGAACGGCCTGGAGTTCCTCGAGCGCATCATGAGGTTGCGACCGATGCCCGTGGTGATGGTCTCCACCCTCACCCAGGCCGGGGCGGACGCCACCCTCCGCGCGCTTGAACTTGGCGCTGTGGACTGCATCGGAAAACCGTCGAACACCATCGACGCCCGGATCGGCCTCGGCGAGTTGGCCGAGAAGGTGAAGGCGGCCGCAGGCGCCCGTGTTCGCCCCTCCTCGACGTCGGCTCCGCCGACGCCGTCGGCGGAGTTTGGCGGCTCGAACGACGTCATCGCCATAGGAGCCTCTACCGGTGGTGTGGAGGCGCTCCTGAAGGTGATTTCCCACTTTCCCGCCAACTGTCCGCCGACCGTGATCACGCAACACATGCCGGCCGTCTTCACAACGAGCTTCGCCGCCAGGCTTGACCGCGCAACGGCAGCCAGCGTCTCGGAGGCCTACGACGGGGCCCCATTGCAGCCGGGGCGAATCTATCTCGCGCCAGGCGGCGAGATGCATCTGGAAGTCTCGAAGGCGGGGCCTGGATTCCAGTGTCGCCTGCGCTCCGGCGAACCGGTCAGCGGGCATCGCCCCTCGGTTGACGCCCTTTTTGCATCCGTCGCTTCGACCTGTGGCTCGGCTGCGGTGGGTGCGATTCTGACCGGCATGGGCCGCGACGGCGCTGCTTCGCTGAAACTGATGCGCGATGCTGGCGCCCGCACCGTGGGACAGAACGAGGAAAGCTGCGTCGTCTACGGCATGCCGCGTGTGGCCTATGAAATGGGTGGCGTCGAGCACCAGGTCTCTCTCGAGAAGATCGGTCCGATGATCCTGACTCTTGCCGAGAAGAAGCCGTAAATGCCCGCTGCATCCGCATTGTCAGTGCTGATCGTCGACGATCAACTTACGATCCGTTCGCTGGTTCGCAACGGCCTCCAGCAGATTGGCGTGACAAACACCCGAGAGGCCGGTGACGGCGAGGAGGCCGTGGCCGCCCTCGTAGCCCGACCCGCACACCTGGTCATCACCGACTTCAACATGCCCAAACTGGATGGCCTCGGTCTGCTGCGCGCCATCCGGTCCTATGAGCCCATCAAGAACACAGCCGTGATCATGCTGACAGGTCGGGCCGACCCGGAACTGGTGCAGCGCGCCGCCCAGTACGGAGTCAATAATTATCTGGTCAAACCATTTACAGTAGCCACACTCCGTGAAAAAATCGAAGAAGTATTTGGAGCGCTTACATGATTTCTGAGGCTCCAAAACTAAGATCTCCAGGCGTAATCAAATTACATGTTGTCCAGGGAGAGCACCGGGTATCGTCGGACCCTGATGTATCGCTTCTGACAATCCTTGGATCCTGTGTCGCGGCCTGCCTTTATGATCCGCTTCGCGGCGTAGGCGGAATGAATCACTTCCTTCTGGCGGATGGCGACGGCGAGGAAGCCATGAGGTATGGGGCTTATGCTATGGAAGTCCTGATCAATGACCTTCTGAAGTTGGGGGCTTCGCGGGAGCGGCTCCAGGCAAAGCTGTTCGGGGGCGCCAAGATCATGGAGCGGCTGAACGACATCGGCGCCGAAAATGTGCTCTTTGCCCGGAGGTTCCTGGCCACCGAAGGCATACCCGTCGTCGGCGAGAGCTTGGGTGGGCGTCGCGCCCGGCGCGTCGAGTTCTGGCCTGTGGGCGGTCGAGCCCGACAACGAGAGGTCGATCAGTTCATGGAGACGGCCGCGACACGTCCTGCGACCAGCAAGGTCGCAGTGGACGAGATCGAGCTTTTCTGATGTTTGCTCATTCTCAAGCCATAGGGATCGGGTCCGGGGACTCTTCAGGTCAGCTCTTGCTAAGAGAATTGATCGCAAGATTAGCTCAAGAAGTGGAGGTAAACTCCATACTTGCGAGTGACTTCCATGATGTGATTTCGGAACTTGCCGCAAAAAATATGTCTTCTGATGTCATAGAACGCCTTCAGTCGCTTGACCTCATATCCCAGACATTGGTCGAAATTGGACTATTTCTGGATCTGGTGAGCGCGGCCTGCCCACCGGATCTCTTCGTCTCCGAGAGTCTCCTGGACAATATCAAGCTGGCGGCCCTTCGGGATCGCCTCCAGGGCAAGGCTCCGGATGTCGGCGGTGCGGCCGACCCCGAGCTCTGGTGAGGCGACGAGATGGCCAGCCTGAGGCGTATGCTGGATGGAGACAAGCTCAAGCTTGAGGGTATCCATTTCCTGCTGGTCGACGACAATCCCCACGCTCTCGACATCATGGCTCAGGTTGTCCTGGGCTTCGGCGTCCGGAACATGACCAAGGTGGACGGCGCCGCCGCCGCCCGCCATGCGATCTTGCGAGGCGGGATTGATATCGTTCTGACTGACGGACAGATGCCCGGCGAGAACGGCTATCAGTTGACGGAGTGGATACGTCGGGAGGCTCCGGAGTCTGCGCGCTATGTGCCGATCGTGATCATCACCGGTCACACGCCTCAATCCGATGTCACCCTGGGCCGTGACCTGGGGGCGAATTTCACGATCGCAAAGCCCTTGGTGCCCCGGGTGCTGATTCAGCGCCTCTTCTGGCTCAGCCATGAGGATCGCCAGTTTGTCCAGTCAGACGCTTACATGGGTCCAGATCGCCGGTTCAGGAGGCTCGGGCCGCCTGTCGGCACCGATGGCCGTCGTAGCGGGGACCTCAAGGGTGAGGTAGGAGAAGCCAGTGAGCCAAATCTCAGCCAGGCTGAGATCGATGCGTTGATGAAGCCAGCAAAGGTGGTCCTGTGAGCGGTGTCACTTTCATTCGAGTGCCCAACAAGCTGGCTCAGCTGACGCGGGGAAAGGGCGGGATCGCCGTCGGTGAGGCGGTCAAGCGGGCGAACGCAGCACTCGAGGGCCTGAAGGACGCCAGTGTCGCGATCATTGACGAGCAGCTTGCCGAGATCGACCGCCTGTTCGGGCCCGGCAACCCGGATCGCGCCGGGCTCAGCCTTGAAGTCCTTTACGATCAGGCGTCAAAGATCATAGACGCGGGCGGGGGGCTCCCGGGCTCCGGGCTGGAGGAGTGTGCCCGTGCGGTGTGCGACCTGGTCTCCCGCAGCCGCGCGCACAATACATGCGACTGGGACGCGATCGACGTGCATATCGCCACCCTGAAGGTGTTGCGCGCTCAGGGCCAGAATCTGACCGCCGCTCAGCGCAGAACCGTGCTCAAGGGCCTTAGCGACGTCACAGCCAAGCGTGCGGGTGAAGGCTGACCCGCCGCAGGATCCATCAGCGTCCGATATGGACCTCCAGGGCCGCCGCCATCAGACTGCACCGGACAGCATTCACGACCCATGCCAACGCCTTGACCCCGCATGCCCTGGCGCGCCAGGCGAGCTTGGAGGCCGCGAAGGCTTTACATTGTACGATACCTTCTCCAAAGTAAGGTTGCGTCCTGCAGCCCCGGGGGGATTCAATGAAGGTCTATTTCGCTCCGAACTCGCGCGCTGTGCGCACGGTCTGGCTCCTTGAGGAGATCGGCCTGCCCTATGAGCTGGAGCGCTTTACCCTTGGGCAGAGAGAGATGCGGAGCCCGGAATACACCCGCATCAATCCGAACGGTCGGGTTCCGACCCTGGTGGATGGCGACACGACGATCTCGGAGAGCACTGCGATCGCCCAGTACCTCGGCGCGAAGTACGCCCCGCACCTGATCCGCGGGCCGGAGGATCCGGGCTTCGCCCTTTACCTGCAATGGCTGCACTATGCTGAAGGCATGATCATGCCGCCGATCAACAACTATGTGGTCGAGACGATCCTTCTTCCCCCTGAGCGCCGCAACCCGGAAATGGCGGCGCGGGCCCTGAAAGTGCTGAATCGCACCCTCGAGGCCGCCGAGTCCCACATGGCCGGTCGCGAGTACATTGCTGGCGACTTCACCGTTGCTGACACCATCACCGGGCACGCCGTCATCATGTCCAGGCGTCTCGGCGCGGACTTCGGCAATCTTCCGAACCTCGGCGCCTACGCCGACCGGCTGGAGGCGCGGCCGGCCTTCAAGGCTGCCGAAGCCGCCTGACCGCGCGGACCTCGCCTACTCTTCCCGGGTGTAGGGATCGTTCGGCCCGCTGATGCGCTCCAGCCGCATGCGGCCGAGGTCCGGGCGCGTCCAGCCCATCCGGCCGTCGGGCTCCAGCCAGCGGCGGACCTCGATCCCCGGCATCCCCTTGGGCCGCAGGATGAAGGCCCCCGCCTCGTAGGTGGCGATCGCCACGATGGGGGTGCGGAAGTCGCGCACCGAGACGTCTTGCACGGCGTTGACCTCGGTCCCGTCGGCCCGGGCGTCGGCGATGGTCCCGCCCCCCATGTCGACGATCCGGTTCCCGCACTGCTCGATCCGCTCGACATAGCCGTGCATGCGCTCGCCCGGCGCCGGCGCCCGGCCGTTGACCTCGACGATCCGCCAGATTCCCCGCAGGTCCGGGGCGCCCGCCGCCAGGGGCTCGCCGCATCGCTTCAGGACCGGCTCAGGGAAGGTCCGGCCATATCCGCCGGGCGCCTGCGGCGTGTGCGCCACCGGGATGTCTTCGGCCCGCAGCGTCGCTTCACCTGATGCGCCGGCCGCCGCCAGGGCCAGGGCCGCAAGGAAGGATGAAACGCCAGCCGCCATGTCGCGCCTTCCGGGTCAGGGCGAGGACTGTCCCAGCAATGGGGATGACCGTAAAGGCGAGGCGCATCTGAAGCGTCACCGTCGGACGGGGCTGGCCGCCAGGGCGCCCTGCTTGCCAATTCGGCCAAAAGCTCCGACCGTCGGGCGATGAGCCCCCCGACAGCCAACCTGGCAGCCGAAATCCGCCGAACCGTGCAGTCCCTGGGCCGGGATCACTCGCCCTTCCTTCGACCGGACGGCGGACCCGAGCCAAGCTGGCGGCGGATCGGCCTCGGCTTCCTGGCCGGCATCGGCGTCGGCGCCGTCGCCGCAGTGCAGATTACCATCCTGCTCTCCGCCATCCTGAGCATCGCTTGGACTGTCCATCTCAGGGTTGGCGGCCTGTCCAGCGCGACCATCCGGGCGCTGCTTGACGGCCTGACGTCAGGCCAGCGTACGCCCGATCTCGCCGAGCAGGTGGGGTTGATCTGGCTCGTCGCCGCCGCCAACATGGCCATTGCGGCCTGCCTTGTTCTTGTCGGGAGCCGGGTCACCCGCACCCGACCGATGGCGAGCCTCACATCGGCGCCGGGGTGGCGCTGGCGGCATCTGCTGCTGGGTCTGGTTCTCTACGGCCTGTTCGTCTTGGCGATGACGGCCTTCGAGGACTCGGCGGGCGCGCCGCCCTACACGGCCATCTTCCGGACGCCGGCCACGGCCTTCATCTTTTCGTTGTTTTTCATACCTACCGTCGTGATCGCTGCCGCAGCCGAGGAATTCATCTTCCGGGGATGGATCCTGCGGCATGCGGGAAGGAAGGTCGCCCGCGTCAGCCTCGCCGTCCTCGTCGCGCTTGCCAGTTCGATGGTGTTCAGCTTAATCCACTGGGAGACGGCCTTCGATCCCAACGCCATGATCCTCCGCGCCGCCGTGGGCCTCGGGCTCTGCTATGTCACCCTCAGGATGGGAGGCATCGAAATGGCCACCGGGGCGCACGCCGCGAACAATCTCGTGGTCTTCTATCTGCTCCAGCCCTTCAGCCTAGCTGAAACCGCCGTCGAGCCCTTTGATCCCTGGGTCATCCTGGGCGCCGCCATGGTGCTTGCCGGCCATATCACCCTGGCCGAGGTCGCACTGCGAACCCCTGCCCTCAGGCGCTGGCTGGACCCCCCCGGCAAGGCTTAGGGCCGGCGGCCTGCCGTGGACCCGGTTGTTCCCCGGGACCCCGGGGGTTAGCCTCCCTCTTGGGATTTGACCGCCGGCCGGCGGGGGAGGGAACACCATGGCGAGCTCAGGTCTCGTGAACTCCGTGCTGGGGCCGATCTCCGGCGACCGGCTCGGCTTCACCCTCATGCACGAGCACGTCATGGTCGCTGCCAGCGGCCTCTACGACGCCTATCCCGACCTTCTTGGCCAGGACCGGGAGGCCCGCGCCATCGCCGCCCTGTCGGAGGCCAAGGCCGCGGGGATCGACACCATCCTGGACGCCACCACCTTCGACCTCGGACGTAACGCCGAGCTGCTGGTTGCGGCCTCGAAGGGTTCGGGGGTCAACATCATCAACGTCACCGGCTGGTGGCTGGACGTGCCCCGCTTCCTCACCGGCGTCGGGCCCAACCAGATGGCCCGGGAGTTCGTCCGCGACATCGAGGAGGGCTTCCGCGGCACGGGGGTCAAGGCCGGCATGCTGAAGTGCGCGGCGGACTTCGAGGGGGTCACCCCGCCCCTGGAGACCATGGCCCGGGCCGTGGCCCGCGCCCACCGGGAGACCGGGGCGCCGATCATGGTGCACTCCTTCCCGACCGGCCAGGTCGCCAGGCGCCAGATCGCCATCTTTAGGGAGGAGGGCGTCGACCTCACCCGGGTGAAGATCGACCACTCCAACGACACCACCGACACCGAATATCTGACCTGGATCCTCGACCAGGGCTGCTATCTGGGCCTCGACCGCTATCCGGGCCGGCATGTCAGCCCGCACATGCGCACGGTGACCCTGAAGCGGCTGACGGACGCCGGCTGGGGACACCGGCTCTGCCCCTCCCACGACTGCATCTGCCTGCACGTCCACAATGAGCGGCCCGACGGCTCCATGCCCGACGCCCACGCCTTCACCAAGTCCAACCCTGACCAGTACCTCTACATGCACCGCCACGTGATCCCCGACCTGAAGGCCATGGGCGCCACCGAGGCCGACATCCGGATGCTGTTCGTGGAGAACCCCCGCCGCTTTCTGACCGGCGCGGAGTAGAGCGGGCACAAGCCCGACCACACGCCCCCGCGCGACATAGATCAAGGACCACAGCCTCCATCAGGGTCAATCTCCACCCTCCCTCCGCCAGAGCCCGCCCATTCCCGTGAGTATCGCCCCACCAGGCCAGGACGCCCCGCTAACCCCCGCCGGCCTCACGGTGTCCGAAGCGACCGAGCGCCTTCGCAAGGAGGGCATTAACGCGCTTCCAAGGGACGGCCGGCGGACCCTTCCCCGCATCCTGGCCGACGTCCTGCGCGAGCCCATGTTGGCCCTCCTGCTCGGGGCCGGCGGGGTCTACATGGCGCTGGGGGACCTCAAGGAAGCCCTTGTTCTGGTCGCTTTCGCCGGACTCTCGGTCGTCATCACCGTCGTCCAGGAGACGCGCACCGAGCGGGCTCTGGAGGCCCTGCGCGACCTCACCAGCCCCCGGGCCCTGGTCATCCGGGGCGGGGTGCGCCGGCGCATCGCCGGGCGAGAGGTGGTCCGGGGCGACCTGGTGGTCCTGAACGAGGGCGATCGGGTACCCGCCGACGGCTGGGTGGCGGAGGGCCAGGGGCTCCAGCTGGACGAGTCCCTCCTGACCGGCGAATCCGTCCCTGTGGGTAAGGTTGCCTGTGGTCCCTCCGGCCCCGGAGCGCAGGTCCGGCCCGGGGGCGACGGCCTGCCCTTCGTCTATGCCGGCGCCCTGGTGGTGCGCGGCACTGGCCTCTGCGTCGTCACCGCCACGGGTCCGTCCAGCGAGATCGGCCGGATCGGGCGGGTGCTCTCCACCCTCGAGACCGAGGCGCCCCGGCTCCAGCTCCAGACGCGGCGCCTAGTCCTTGGTTTCGCCGCCGCAGGCCTCGCCGCCAGCCTTCTGGCGACCCTGCTCTACGGTCTCCTGCGGGGCGGCTGGCTCGAGGCGGCCCTGGCCGGGATCGCCCTGGGCATGTCCATGCTGCCTGAGGAGTTTCCCCTCGTTCTGACGATCTTCCTGGCCATGGGCGCCATGCGCATGTCCCGGGCGAGGGTGCTGACCCGCCGGGCGGCGGCCATCGAGACCCTGGGGGCGGCGACCACCCTGTGCACCGACAAGACGGGCACCCTGACCGAGAACCGCATGCGGATCGAGGCCCTGCGCCTCGCCGACGGACGCCTGGCGCGGCGCGGGGAGGGCGGGGACTTCCCCCTGGCGGCCGGCTTCCGGGAACTTGCCGAACTGGGCGTCCTGGCCAGCGCGCCCGAGCCGGTGGATCCGATGGAGGTCGCCTTCCATCAGCTGGCCGGCCCGCAGGCGCGCCACAACGGCGGTCGCTCGCTGGTCCGCCACTATCCCCTCGACCCCCTCCTCCTGGCCATGACCCAGGTCTGGGACAATGATCCGGCGGCGGGCGACCGCCTTGTCGCCGCCAAGGGCGCACCGGAGGCCATCGCCGGGCTGTGCGGCCTGTCGTCGGCGGAGAGGGCCGGACTCAAGGCCGCTGTGGACGCTCTGGCCGGAGAGGGTCTGAGGGTGCTCGGCGTGGCAGAGGCGCGGTGGCCCGCAGGAGCGCTACCAGACTCCCAGAGGGACTTTCCCTTCGTCTTCCGCGGCCTGGTGGGCCTGGCCGATCCCCTCCGGGCGTCGGTTCCGGAGGCCGTCCGCCAGTGCCGGGAGGCCGGCATCCGGGTCATCATGATCACCGGCGACTATCCCCAGACCGCAATGGCCATCGCCCGCCAGGCGGGCATCGATTCAGAGGACCTGCTCACCGGCGACGACATGGCGGCCCTGGACGACGCCGGGCTGAAACAGCGGATTCGCACCGTCGGCGTGTGCGCCCGTATCATGCCCGAGCAGAAACTGCGGCTTGTGGAGGCCCTCAAAACCGCCGGCGAGGTCGTGGCCATGACCGGTGACGGGGTGAACGACGCCCCCTCCCTGAAGGCCGCACACATCGGCGTCGCCATGGGTGGCCGCGGCGCGGACGTGGCCCGGGAGGCCTCATCCCTCGTCCTGCTCGACGACGACTTCGGCTCCATGGTCCGAGCGATCCGGATGGGACGGCGGATCTACGACAACCTGCGCAAGGCCATGGGCTTCATCGTCGCCGCCCATATCCCGATCGCCGGTCTCGCCCTCCTTCCCCTGCTGACGGGCATGCCCATCCTGCTGGGTCCGTTTCACATCGCTTTTCTTGAGATGATCATCGACCCGGTTTGCGCCCTGGCCTTCGAGGCCGAGTCCGAGGAGGGCGACGCCATGAAGCGCAAACCGCGCCCGCCCAAGGCAACTCTGTTCTCGCCGGCCCTGGTGGTGTGGTCGGTGGTCCAGGGCGGTGTTGTCCTGGGGGTGACGGGGGGGCTGACCCTCTGGCTCTGGAGCCAGGGCGCCGGTGAGGGGCAACTGCGCGCCGCCGCCTTCCTGTCCCTGGTTCTCGGCATCCTGGCGCTCATCCTGGTCAATCGCCGGTTCAGCGCCTCGGTAGCAGCGGCCATGCAGGGGCCTAACCTGGCTCTCGGCGTCGTCCTGGCGGTGGTGGCGCCTATCCTGGCGGCGACGCAGTTCCTGCCCCCGGTCGCCGGACTGTTCGGCTTCGCCCGCCTTGACGGCGGTGAGGCGGCCGCGGTCCTCGTCCTGGCGCTCGCCGTGTTCGTGGGGCTGGAACGCCTGAAGCCCCTCTGGTCAGCCCGCCTGGCGGCCTAGGGCCTCGCGTTCGGGTGGAGCGCCCCTGTGGGATCTGGGGAAGCCCGGCCTCGGCGGCGTCATGACGGGAGGGCGCCCGGAACGGGGCCGCTCAGGCCCCGCCGACGAGGCTCCAGCGCAGATCCTCCCCGGCATGGAAGGGCGCCACTTCCGCCGACGCCAGGTGCAGCATCTCCGGAACGGGCGCAGGCCGCCGCTCCAGGATCACCGAACCCGTGTTCAGGGGCAGGCCATAGAACCGTGGCCCATTCTCGGAAGCGAAGGCCTCCAGGCGATCCAGGGCGCCTTCCTCCTCGAACACGGTCGCATAGCTCTCCAACGCGAAGGGCGCGTTGAAGATGCCCGCGCAGCCGCAGGAGGATTCCTTGTCGCTGACCGGGTGCGGGGCGGAGTCGGTACCGAGGAAGAACTTGGTCGACCCGGACGTCGCCGCCCTGCGCAGGGCGAGCCGGTGCGGCTCGCGCTTGGCGATGGGCAGGCAGTAGAAGTGGGGCCGGATGCCACCCTCGAACATGGCGTTGCGATTGATGGCCAGGTGGTGCGGGGTGATGGTCGCGGCGACGTTCGGGCCGGAGGCCTCCACGAAGGCGACGGCGTCCGCCGTCGTGATGTGCTCGAACACCACCTTCAGGGCCGGGAAGTCGGCGATCAGGCCCTTGAGGACCCGTTCTATGAACACCGCTTCCCGGTCGAAGATATCGACCTCGTGGTCGGTGACCTCGCCATGGATCAGCAGCGGCATGCCGATCCTCTGCATCGCTTCCAGCACCCGATGGATGTGGCGCACGTCTGTGACGCCCGCTGCGGAGTTGGTGGTGGCGTGCGCCGGATAGAGCTTGCAGGCGGTGAAGACGCCCTCGGTGAAGCCACGCTCCACCTCGCCTGGGTCCATCCCGTCGGTGAGGTAGCAGGTCATCAGGGGCGTGAAGTCGAGGCCGGGCTCCACCGCCGCCAGGATGCGCTCTCGGTAGGCCCGACCGGCTGCGACCGTGGTCACGGGCGGCTTGAGGTTCGGCATCACGATCGCCCGGGCGAACTGTCGGGCCGTATAGTTGACCACCGAGGCCAGCATGGCGTGGTCGCGCAGGTGCACATGCCAGTCGTCCGGCCGGCGCAGGGTCAGGCGTTCGACGGCGGCCCCCGTGCGGCCGGAAAGGGTGGCGGTCTCAGACGGCATGGACAGGACTCTCCGAAGCATTCCCCCGACCGGCATGATGGACCAGAGGCCGGCCCAGACCCAGCGGAATTGACGCCCCCGGGGCGCCGCATACCCCCCGGCGGCACAAGGCCATGGATCGTTTCCGTCGTCGCCGGTAAGACGGAGCGTCCAAGCCGCATCGGAGACCGGATGGCTCGCCTCAAACGCTTCCTGCCCCTGCTCCTGCTGCTGGCGGGAGCGGTCGCCATCTTCGCCAGTGGCGCCGGGCAGGACCTCAACCTGGATGCCCTCCAGGCGCACGAGGCCGGGCTTCGGGCCTTCGTCGCCCGGCAGCTGCCCCTCGCCCTTCTCGCCTTCGTCGCGGTTTACGCCCTGGCCACCGCCGTCAGCCTGCCCGGCGGGACGATCCTGACCCTGGCCGGCGGATTCCTGTTCGGGACCTGGATGGGCGGCGCGGCCACCGTGGTGGGCGCCACCCTCGGCTCCATCCTCGTCTTCTATGCGGTGAAGACCTCCTTCGGGGCAGCCCTCAGGGAGCGGGCCGAGGCCTCCGGTGGTCGGCTCAAGGCGGTGATCGATGGCGTACAGGAGGGCGCCTTCGGCTACATCCTGACTCTGCGCCTCATCCCCCTCGCGCCCTTCTGGCTGGTCAACGTGGCCGCCGCCCTGGCCCACGCGCCCCTGCGCGCCTACGCCCTGGCGACCTTCCTGGGCATCATGCCGGCGACCTTCATCTACAGCGGGATCGGCGCCGGGATCGGCGAGATCCTCTCGCGCGGAGGGACCCCCAACCTCGGAGTCATCTTCTCGCCCAAGGTCTTCCTGCCCCTGGTGGCCCTTGGCCTTCTCACCCTGGGCGCTACCGTCTACCAGCGCCTCCGGGCCCGGTCGGGGAAGACCCCGTGACCCAGACGATCCAGGCGGACATCGCCATCATCGGCGCCGGGTCCGGCGGCCTCTCCGTCGCCGCGGGCGCCGCCCAGCTGGGCCTGAAGGTCGTCCTCTTCGAGAAGGGCGAGATGGGGGGCGACTGCCTCAACTATGGTTGCGTGCCCTCCAAGGCCCTGATCGCTGCGGCCTCCGCCGCCCATGCGGCGCGCAGCGGAGGCCCGCTGGGCGTCTCCGCCGGCCCGGTCACGGTCGACTTCGTCCGGGTCATGGCCCACGTCCATGAGACCATCCGGACCATCGCCCCGGTCGACAGCCAGGAGCGCTTCGAGGGCCTGGGCGTGCAGGTGGTGCGCGAGGCCGCCCGCTTCCTGGACGCCCGCACCGTCGCCAGCGAGAGCGTGCGCGTCGCCGCGCGGAAGTTCGTCATCGCCACCGGGTCCCGCGCTTCCGTTCCCTCCATCCCGGGCCTGGAGTCCACGCCCTACCTGACCAACGAGACGGTCTTCGAGCTCAACGCCCTTCCAGAGCGCCTGATCGTCCTGGGCGGGGGCCCTATCGGGGTCGAGCTCGGACAGGCTTTCCGCCGCCTGGGCTCTGCGGTCGTGATCATCGAGGCCGACGACATCCTGGGCCGGGAGGATCCCGAGGCCGCCGAGGTCGTTCGCCGCCAGCTGCTCGACGACGGGGTCGAGCTCCTGGAGCGACACACGGTGGTCCGGATCGAGCCGGGCCCCGTCCTGGTCGCGAAGTCAGGGGACGATGAGGTCCGGATCTCCGGATCGCATCTCCTCGTTGCGGTAGGCCGGACCCCCTCCCTGGAGGGGCTTAACCTCGAGGTGGCCGGGATCGCCCATGACCGGCAGGGCGTCCGCACCGACCGCTCCCTCCTGACCACCAACCGCCGGGTCTTCGCCATCGGGGACGCCGCCGGGCGGGGCCAGTTCACTCATCTCGCCGGCGCCCACGCCTCGCTTGTCGTCCGCCGGGCCCTCTTCTCCCTGCCGATCAACGCCGACGCCCTGCAGGTCCCGCGGGTAACCTATTGCGATCCTGAGGTGGCGGCGATCGGCCTTGGCGAGGAAGAGGCCCGCCGGCGCCACGGGGCCGACGTCCGGGTCCAGGTCCTCGAGTTTTCCGAGAACGACAGGGCCCAGGCCGAGGGCGACGTCCGCGGCTTCGGCAAGCTCGTCACCACGGGCCGCGGCAAGGTCCTGGGCGTCACCCTGGTGGGCCGCCATGCGGGGGACCACATCCACCTCTGGACCCTGGCCCTGGCCTCCGGGCTGAAGCTCAGCCAGATGACCGGGATGATCGCGCCCTATCCGACCCGGGGCGAGATCAACAAGCGCCTGGCCGGCCAGTTCTTTACGCCGGCCCTGTTCTCCGACCGCACCCGGAAGCTGGTGTCAGTCCTCAAGCACTTCGCCTGAAGCCGTCCTCAGCCGGTCAAGGAATCCGAGGTCGATCCGTCGCTTGAGCGCGAGGGCGCCGCGGCCCTGGCTCCAGAGTCCACCCCGCTGGGCCAGGCCCGTCCCGTCGCCGAGGTCCAGGATGGACAGCCAGCGCGACTGTGGGGCGTAGGGGCGCATCTCGCTTCCGTTCGCCAGCGCCCCAAGGTTGTGGACCAGGACTGGTGCGGCCCGGACCCCGAAGACGCCAGCTGCGGGCCGGGGCGCGCCGGCGATCACGGCGCAGTCCCCGACCGCGAAGACAGCCGGGTCCCCCATCGTCCGCAGATCGGGTCCGACTTCCAGCCGCCCGTCTTCGGACAGGGGCAGGCCGAGGGCGGCGATCACCGGCGGCGCTGTCAGTCCCGTGGCCAGCACCAGCAGGTCACAGGGCAGGGTCCGACCGTCGGCAAGCACGCAGCGTCCCGGCTCGTGGCTGACCACCTCGCCCTCCTCCTTCGTAACGCCGCGACGGGCCAGGGTGATCGCCAGCCGCGTCAGGGCGCGGGGCGGCGCCCAGTCCGGGGCCGACCGGTGGACGAGGCGAAGGTCCGGGCGTACGCCGTTTCGCTCCGACAGGCCGGCGAGGGCGGCGGCGACCTCGAATCCAGTCGGGCCGCCTCCCGTCACCACGATGGCCGGGCTTTCGCCCTGCTCGCGGATGTAAGTCTCCACCTGCGCTCTGAGGGCGAAGAGGCGCGCCAGGGGCTTGACCGGCCAGGCCCCTCCGTCGCCGCCAAGCTTGCCGGGTGCGTCCGTGATGCTGCCGACATTGAAGGAGACCGCGTCGTAGGAGAGCTCCTGGCCGTCGGACAGGCTCAGGCGACGGGCGCTCCGGTCGACGCCGGTGACCTCCGCCGGGACATGCGGGACCCCAAAGCGGGCGGCGAGGGCGGCCACATCGAGCCGGGCCCGCGCGGGGGGAAGGGCGCCGGACAAGACCGCGGTGGCGAGGCCTGAGTAGTCAAAGGTCGCAGGCGAGACGAGGATGGGCTCAACCCCGACCGCCCGCAGTTCGTCCGCGCGCTGCAGGACGTGGAGGTGCGCGTGTCCCGCCCCCGCCAGGACGATCCGGAGACGCGCACGGGACACTCTGGGAACACTTAACCCGCCGCCGCCCGGACCTTGAGGCCCGCCAGGAAGGCCTCGATACGCTTGGCGTTGGCGCCCAGATCGCTGAGGCCGACTCGCGATGTGGAGCGAACGTCCACCACCGACCCGCCCGTAGCCGAGGGCCGGATCCGCACAGCGACATCGTCCTCGAACCCGAACCAGAAGGTCTCCGCCGTCGCCTCGACAACCCCGGCGGCGGGGTCTGAGGTCACCACCTTCCAGCCCTGGGCCTTGGCTTCGGCCTCCGCCGCAGCGGCGACCTTGGCCGGCGTGGCCGCCAGGGTGAGGGGGCGCACGGCGGGATAGGCGTCATGGCCGACCTGGCCGAGCGTCTTGCCGGCGATCCCCGCGAAGGCCGGGCCCTGATAGGCCTTCAGGCTCCCCATGGAGGCGGTCATGGCCTCCACCGGATTGGCCTGAACGGCCTGCCGCGCCGACATGACCGCCGTCGAGAAGACGGGCGGATCGACAATGTCGGTGGCCACGTCGTGGATCGGGGGAATACCCGCCGACCTGAGCTGGACCGTGGCCAGGAAACCGAGGGCGACGACCGGCACGAGCACGCCCACCAGGGCCATTCTCCAACCGGTGCGCGGCTTGCGGACGAGGCTCGTGATGAGGGCGACAAGGCCCAGGATGAGGGAGACTCCGAACAGCGGCAGACCGAACTGGAGCGTCATCGTCATGAGGCCGACCTGCCAGGTCCAAAGGCCGAACTTCACCCCCAGGGCGGCGACCATGAAATAGACAGGAAGGAAGAGGGAGATGGCCATCGAGGCCCGGGCCAGCATCAGTCTCATCGGGGCGTCCTTGTCATGTCGGCGGCCGGCGCCGCAGGGAACTTGCAGGGGTCATCGAAACACACGCCAGGCGATCACGCTACGCTGGATCACGGTGAGGAGGCAGAGGCCGGCGAAGATCGAGGCGATCACGGGGAACCCGGCCGGCCACAGGCACATGAGGATGAAGGCGAGTAAGGTCTCGGCGCCCTCCGCCAGCCCCGTGCTGTAGAAGAAGCTCTTCAGGCCATGGGCCCGGGTCTCCAGGCCCCGCTTGGCCGCCAGGGCGGCGTAGGCGAGGAAACTCACGGCGGTGAGGGTGAAGGTCGCGACCAGAAGCAGGGCGAAGGGCAGGTTCCCCGGCGCGGCGAGGCCGAAGCCCAGGGGCACGGCGAGGTAGAAGACATAGTCGCAGACGATGTCGAGATACCCGCCGAAGTCGGTCGGCCCCTTTACCCGGGCGATGGCGCCGTCCAGGCCGTCCAGGAGCCGGCTGGCGAGGACGAGGACGAGGCCCGCCAGGGGCTGGCCGAGACCGATCGCGACGCCCGCCAGGGCGCCGGAGGCCGCCCCCGCCAGGCTCACCGGGTTCGCGCCGATCCCGACGCGGACGAGGGCCGCGCCCATCCGGTCGAGGACGGGATCGATGAGGGGGCGAAGGCGGGCGTCGAACATGGCGGTCAGCGGACCAGGGTGACGAGGCCGATCACGGCCCCGGTCATGGCCGAGGCCATGTTCCCGGCGACCCAGGACTTCATGCCGAGGGATGCGGCTTCCGCCCGCCGCGAGGGGGCCAGGGTCCCGATGGTCGACACCAGGAGCCCGACGCTGGCCAGGTTGGCCACCCCGCACAGGGCGTAGGTCACGATGAGCTGGCTGCGCGGGTCCAGGCTGCCGGGCGGCAGGGCGGCGAGGTCCATGTAGGCGACGTATTCGTTCAGGATGGTCTTGGTCCCCATGAGGGCGCCCGCCTGGGGCGCCTGGTCCCAGGGTATGCCGAGGGTCCACATGAAGGGGGCGAACAGCCAGCCGAAGACCCGGCGCAAGGTCAGGGGCTCACCCTGTATGGCCGGTGCGAGGGCCAGGACCTGGTCGACCAGGGTCACCAGTGCGAAGATGACGATGATCATCCCGATCACGGCCAGGAAGAGCTGTACCCCGTCCATGGTTCCCCGGACGATGGCGTCGATGCTGCTGTCGTAGTGCAGGCCGGTCTCCTCAACTGAGGCCTCGGTGGCGGCGTTCCCGGGAACCATCAGGCGTGCGACCAGGATGGCCGCGGGCAGGGAGATCAGCGAGGCCGAGATCATGTGTCCCACAGCATCAGGCACCGTCCTGGCCAGGGTCTGGGCGTAGAGGACGAGGATGGCGCCAGAGATGGTCGCCATGGCGAGGGTCATGACGGCGAAAAGTTCCGACCGGCTCATCCGCTCGAAGTAGGCGCGGACAACGAGGGGCGCCTCGACCACACCGAGGAAGATGCTGGCGCCGCTGCTCAGGCCCACGACCCCGCTCACCCCGAGAGTCCGCCGCAGGGCCCAGGATAGGCCCGCCACGATCCTGGACAGGACGCCCCAGCGCCAGAGCAGGGCCGCCAAGGCCGAGTAGACGATGATCAGGGGCAGGATCTGGAAGGCGATGATGACCGGTGAGAGGGCGCCCTCCTTCAGCACGAAGGGCGCCGGCGCCCCGCCGGTATAGCCGAACATGTAGCTGGAGCCGACCAGGGTAGCCTTTTCGATGGCCGCCACCGCGTGATTGGCGAGGCCGATCACCGACCAGACAAAGGGGACCCGGACCACCAGCAAGGCGACGATGACCTGCATGAGAAGAGCGCCGAGGATCCACCTGAGACTCGGTCGTCCGCGCCGGTCCTCCGACAGCGCCCAAGCGCCCAGCGTAATGATGACAATGCCGACCAGCCCCTGCAACTGCTGGAGGATCTCCGAGACCACCGCCATGCCGTCCTCCCGCGTCCCTGCAGGCCTGCATACGCCCGACTGCCTCTCTTCGGGAACCGGAATCCACCAGGAGGGTCTGCCGTAACGGGCTTGATCTTCGCTCGCCGGGGCGGGAGGGTTGCCGCAAGCGCACACGGAGGAATGACCATGGCGGGCTGGGACGGATGCGGACTGGTGAGCACCGGGTGGCTGGCCGAACACCTGGAGGATCCCGGGGTGCGGATTTTTGACGCCACGGTGCACCTGCGCCCTGCCCAGCCCGGCCCTTACCGGGTGGAGAGCGGACGGGCGGACTACGAGGCGGGACACATCCCGGGCGCGGCCTTCGTCGACCTCGCACGGGACCTGTCGGACGCCTCCGCCGCCCTCGGCTTCACGCGGCTGAAGGGCGAGACCCTGGCCACGGCCCTCGGCGCAGCCGGGCTGGACCCGGCCCTGAAGATCGTCTGCTACAGCACCTCTACCCCGATGTGGGCCACCCGGCTCTGGTGGATCCTGAGGGCGGCCGGTTTTCCCAATGTCGCCGTCCTCGACGGCGGGTTCGCCCGCTGGACGGCCGAGGGTCGCGCTGTCGAGACCGGGTCGCGGAGCTATCCTCCCGCCAGCATCCAGGTCAACGAAAGGCCCGACGCCTGGGCTGACCGCGAGGACGTCCTGGCCGCCATCGGCGATGGCGCGGTCTGCACCCTCAACGCCCTGCCGGCTGGCGTCCACAGCGGCGAGGCAGAGGTCAACTATGGCCGCAAGGGACACATCAAGGGCAGCCGGAATGTGCCCTACGCCGCCCTGCTGGACGCCGACGGCCTCTATCGCAGCGACGCGGACCTGCGCGCCCTCTTTGAGGGCGTCGGCGCCCTTCAGCGTCCGAGGGTCATCGTCTATTGCGGCGGGGGCATCTCGGCGACCATGGACGCCCTGGCGCTGGTCCGGCTCGGGCACCCCTCCGTCGCAGTCTACGACGGCTCCATGTCGGAATGGACCCGCGACCCGGACCTGCCCATGGAGACCGGCGCCTGACCCGACGGGTCAGAAGCTGGCCGTCAGGGCCAGGGACACATAACGGGTATCCCCGTACGGATTGGCGTTCGGCGCTCCATCCAGCAGGCCATCCTTGTGCAGGACGGCCGCATTCAGCTCCGCCCGGAGGGAGTCGGGCGCGATCCAGTAACGGATCCGGCCCTCCACCTGGTAGCCTGCGAATCGTCCCGAGGCGCCGGAAGGGTCACGGACTCCCGTCGTCGAGAAGCTGTCGGTGGCGCTGGCGGCCCAGAGCGCCCGGCCGCTCGCAAAGACATCGAGCCGCTTTGAAGGGGTCGCTTCAAGCCGGACGCCCAGGGTCTCCAGGTTGGTCCTCCCCAGGGCCGCGTAGATGCCGGCGGGCGCCAGGTCCGCGCGCCTCATGCCGTAGAGCGTGTCGAATCGGGAGTACCGCCCGCCGGGGCTGTCGCCGGTCGCCCGGTCGTACTCCGCGGACAGTCTGGGTCGCCAGGGGTGGGAAAACGTGTAGCCGGCGTCGGCGTGCAGGAACCAGGCCTCTACGTCCAGCCTCGGCGCGTTGGCCTGCAGTCCCGCACTGACGGCGCCCGTCTGGCGGATCAGCTCAGCCTCGTAGTCGAGGCGACCGGGTCTGGGATCTGTCATCAGGCGGGCCGACAGTGATTGAAGGTCCCGGTCGCGGGTGGGGCGGTCGCTGCGGTCGCTTTCACGGAACGCGACATAGCCCACCTCCGCCAAGCCCCCGCCGCCGGGAAGGGGGCGGCTCAGATACCCGCCGAAGAGCTGCTGAGACCCGTTCTCCCGATCCAGCTGGAACCGGTTGTCCTCCAGGTCGCCCCGGCCCTCGGGCCGCCGCTGCTGGGGCAGGGTGTAGAAGACGGTGGCGGCGGTGCGGTCAGCGAGGCGCAGATCCGCGCGCACGCCGGAATAGCCATTTGTCGTGTTCCGGTAGTCGTCCGCGGCGACCAGCCGGCGGGACCCCAGGTTCAGGGTGAACCGCCCGGCCTGGAGCGTCAGCTTGCTGCGATCGCCAAAGGGCTTTTCGATGTCGGCGGCCAGGTAGAGTTGCACCGGCTCCAGGGTGTTGACCTCGCCGGTCGTGAGCACGCCGCCCGGACCGGCGCCGTAGGCGCGGCTGTCGTAGACTTCCCCGGCGATCCTGAAGGGGCCCGGGTTCCACTCGGCGAAGAGGGTGGACCTCAGGCTCCACAGGTCGTCCCGCGGCGCCAGTCCCGGTCGAAACTGGCCGTCGAGGGCTTCGTACCGGACCCGGACCGAGCCGTTGACCCTGAAAGAGTCCTTGGGGTCCCCACCGCGCGTCGGCGACTGGGCCAGCGCCGGCTCCTCGCAGGCGATGACGAGCCCCCCGGCGACGGCGATCAGGCGAAGTCGGCTCATGGCGGCGGGTTCAGGTGACGGACCCCAAGAGTGTGGGGTCAAGGTCTTGGTAGCAGGGCCGGCGCCTGCCGAAAAGCACGGCCAGCGGCCCCTGAACCTACCTAATGGCCGCTTCGATGGCGATCCTCGGAGCGGCGTAACTTGACGTGGCCGCCTGCGACCCACATGTACGTCCTCGGGGGAAGCTGATGGGGTACGACAATTCCTAACGTTCTTTTGATCCGCCGGCTCTCCGGCGTCCTTGCAGCCCTGGCCCTTGTGCTGGTCGTCGTCATCGCCGCGGGCAAGACCGTGGAGCCCGGGAATGTCGGGGTGAAAATCCGGACCCTTGGGCCGAGTGCGGGCGTCGATCCCCAACCCCTGCCATCCGGGTGGCATTTCCGTGGCCTCGGCGAGCGGATCGTCGAGTTTCCGGTGATCCAGCGGACGTACAGCTATACCCGTGAGCCCGACGAGCGCGGTCCCCAGAATGAGGAGATCGCCTTCGCCGACAACACCGGCCTGCCCATGACCGCTGACGTGGCGATCACCCTGCAGGTCACCCGCGGCTCGGCGCCGAAGCTTTATGAGACCTATCGCCTGACCTTCGACCAGCTGCTTGATGGGCCGATCCGCAATGACGTGCGTTCGGCCATCGCCGCCGAGGCGGAAAAGGTCAATGTCGACGCCCTCTACTCAGGCGGGCGCCAGGTCGTCATCCAGCGCGCCCTTGCCCGGGTCTCCACCAAGTGGGCGCGGTTTGGCGTGGTGGTCAGCCAGCTCGACTGGATCGGCACCATTCGCTACCCGGATGTCATCCTCCAGGCGATTCAGGCCAAGACCCGGACCGACCAGGAAACCCTCACCGCCCGTGCGCAGGTCGCCAAAGCCCAGGCCCAGGCCGAAGCGCAGATCGCCGCCGCCCGCGGCGAGGCGGAATCGATCCGGATCATCAACCAGGCCCTGGCCGCCAACCCCCGCTATGTGGACCTGAAGGCCGTCGAAAAGTGGGACGGCAAGATGCCTCAGGTGACGGGATCAGGCGGTGCGCCCTTCATCAACCTGAGGGAAGACGCCCGCTGACGGCGCGCTCGCCCTCCGGGTTGAACAGGACGGCGTCTGCGGGTCGGAAGCTGACGCACACAGTCGCTCCCGGCTCGGGAGGGTCCGCCCGCCACGTCAACGGAACCTGGACCTCGCCGAGGTCCAGGGTCAGCCGGTAGCCGTCGCCCTGGAAGCGCCTGTCAAGGACCGTGGCGACGACGCCGGCCTCGGCGGGGACCAGGGCCTCCGGGCGCAGGCCCAGCTGGGCGGATCCGTCCGCCAGGCCCGGGGCGGTCAGGCTTCCCAGCGGGGTCTCGATCCGCCCTGACGCCACCTCCCCCGGGACTACGACCATTTCTCCCAGGAGCCGGGCGGCGATGAGGCTGACTGGCCGCCGGTAGACATCTTCAGGAGGGCCAGCCTGCAGGATTCGCCCCTCCGACATCAGGATCAGGTCATCGGCGATGGCCATGGCTTCCTCCGGGTCGTGAGTGACCACCAGAACGGTCGTCCCCAGGCGCCTGAGGTCCTCCAGAAGCGCACCCCGCACGGACTCCCTGAGAACGCCGTCCAGGCCCGAGAAGGGCTCGTCCAGAAGGAGCAGGGACGGCGTTCGCGCCAGGGCCCTGGCGATGGCCACCCTCTGCTGTTCGCCGCCGGAGAGACTGTGCGGCCACTCCGACGCCAGCCGCCGGATCTGGAACTGGTCCAGTAGGCGGAGCACTTTCTGTGTCCGGTCGGCGCGCGACAGGCCGGTCAGGCCGAAGCCGACGTTCGCCTGGACGTCGAGGTGCGGAAAGAGAGCATTGTCCTGAAAGACCAGGCCGATCCCCCGGTCCTCGGGCGGCAGGGCGCCGGCCGGCGAGGCGACGACCCTGTCCCCGATGTGGATTTCCCCGAGGTCCGGGGTCTCCAGCCCGGCGATCATGCGCAGGAGCGTGCTCTTGCCGCAGCCGGAGGGGCCCAGCAGGCAGGCGATCCGGCCTGGAAACAGCTTCAGGCTGGCGGCGTCGACCACCGTGCGGGCGCCGAACCGCCGGGAGACCTGTCGCAGCTCGAGCAATGGAGTCATGGACCTGTCTCCCGACCGACTGGCGACGAGATCCTGCCGGTCAGCCAGATCACTGCGGGCAGGGACAGGACAAGGATCATCAGGGACGGAAGGCCAGCCTGGCCGAGCCGTTCGTCAAGAGCGTAGTTGCTGGCGATCACGGCCAGGGTGTCGAAATTGAAGGGACGCAGGATCAGTGTGGCCGGGAGTTCCTTGAGGATGTCCACCATGACGATCAGCCCCGCCGTCAGCAGTGAACCTGCGGCGAGGGGAAGCCGGACCGCAAGCGCGCTGCCGATTTCACTCCGTCCCAGAGTCCGCGCCGCCTGGCTCAATGACGGGCTGACCCGGGCGAGCCCGGCGTCGATGGGCTCCAGGGCCGCCGCCATGAGGCGCGCCGCATAGGCCAGGATCAGCAGGGTCAGGGCCAGCGCTGCGCCTGAATCGGGGAACAGGCTCCAGATCACACCCGCCGGCGCCAGGAGGCCGATCGCCATTACCGCGCCTGGGGTGGCGTAGCCGAGGCTGGCCAGCCGGACTGCGAGGGGACGGCGCGCGGCGCCCAGCGCAAGCAGGGTGGCCAGCATCACCGTGAACAGCGCACCGGCTGCGGCCAGGCCGAAGCTGTTTCGGGCGGCGGTCGCAAGCCGACCCCAATCCGGGATCTGGCCCGGGAGGTTGGCGAGGAGCCAACCCGCCGGGACCAGAAGACCGGAGCACAGCAGGAGAAGACAAAAGGCGGCCGCAGCCACGCCCGCCGTCCGACCGAGGGGCGTCGCCTCCGGGCCACGCCAGCGGGTCTTGCCGGTCTCGTGGGTCCGTCCCCGGCGTCCCGCCCGCTCGATCCAGAGCAGCACGGCCGCCGCCGCCAGAAGCGGCAGGGCGAAGCGCGCGGCGCTGGCCGTCGACCCAAAGACGGACCAGGCGCGGACGACGCCGGTGGTGAGGGTCTGGACGCTGAGGAAATGCACCGCGCCATAGTCCGCGAGGGTCTCCATGACGGCCAGAGCCATGCCC
The DNA here is from genome assembly GCA_020401865.1 of Phenylobacterium sp. Lineage (GTDB taxonomy): Bacteria > Pseudomonadota > Alphaproteobacteria > Caulobacterales > Caulobacteraceae > Phenylobacterium. The sequence goes on from JADCAS010000007.1 coordinate 44,764, forward strand.
GCGCCCAGGGCTGGACGCGTCAGGGGCAGGGCGACCCTGAAAAAGGCCGCGGCTCCCCGGGATCCGAGCATCCTTGCTGCGTCCAGGGTTGCTCCAGGAAGGTTCAGAAAGGCGGCGCGCATGGCGAGGAAGACGTACGGGTAGAAGGCTGCTGACAGCACGAAGATGGCGCCGCCCAGGCTGCGGATCTCGAACGGAAGGTCGTGTCCGGTCATGTCCCGCAGGGCTGAGCGGAGCGGGCCGGCGACGTCCAGGAGGTCGGCGTATCCATAGGCGACGGCGAAGGCGGGCATAGCCAGAGGAAGCGCCAGGGCCCAGGTGAACAGGGCCCGCCCCGGAAACCGGTGCATCACCACCAGCCAGGCGGCGAGTGTCCCGGTGATACCGGTGATCACGCCGACAGACAGGGCGAGGAAGGCCGATGTCGTGGCATAGCGCAGGACATCGCGCAGAGGAAAGCTGGCCGCTCCGTCCCCCATGGCCGCCGCCACCACCCCCAGGAGTGGCGCGAACACCACCGCCGCCGCGCCGGCGGCCAGTATGCCTAGGACGGGAGGCCCCGGGCCCCTGATAGGTGGGAGGGGCGTCAGCGCCAGCCCGCCGCACTCATCACCGCCTGGGCCTCGGGCTGGCGGCGGGCAAAGGCGGCGGCGCCCATGGGGTGGGCTGCAAAACCCGCATAGGCCTTGACGGACTCAGGCGCCTCAAGGTCCGGCGAGACCGGGAACTCCGAGTTGTTGGCGGCGATGTGGGTCTGGGCCGCCGCCGAGGTCAGAAACTCCATGAGGCGAAGGGCGTTTTCGCGGTTCGGCGCGTGCTGCGCCATCCCCAGCCCGGCGATGTTCATATGGGTTCCCTTGCCGTCCAGGCTGGGGAAGGCCAGCTTGACCTTCTCGGTGACGGGCCTGTCCGCTGCGTCCTCTCCGGTCGCCATGCGCAGGTAGTAATAGCTGTTGGTGATCGCGACCTCGCAGACCCCTGCGGCGACGGCGCGGATCTGGTCTCGGTCTCCGCCCTCGGGGGGGCGGGCCGTGTTGGCGACCACGCCGCGAGCCCAGGCCTCGGCCCTCTGCGGGCCCCAGGCCTCAATCAGGGCGCCGACCAGCGAGAGATTGTAGATGCTGTCGGACGAGCGCACGCAGAGCTTGCCCCGGAATCTCGGGCTGGCCAGCTCTGCGTAGTCGTCGACGTCTTCGGGCTTCACCTTTGCGGCGTCATAGGCGACCACCCGGGCTCGCCGCGAGAAACCATACCAGGCGCCATCCGGATCCCGGAAACTGGCCGGAACCCGGGACTCCAGCGCGGCCGACTTCACCGGCTGGAAGAGGCCCGCCTGCTGTGCGCGCCAGAGCGCGCCGGCGTCGGCGGCGATGAGGACATCAGCGGGGCTGTTGGCGCCCTCCGCCCTCATGCGCGCGATAAGCTCATCGGCCTTCCCCTCGATCCTGTTGACCTTGACGCCGGTTTCCCGGGTGAACTGTTCATAGAGCGCCAGGTCGCTGTCGTAATGGCGGGCCGTGTAGACATTCACCACCTTCTCCGCGGGGGAAGGGGCGGAGCAGGCCGCAAGGCCCAGGATGGCGACGGTCAGAAGCGGCAGGGCGATTTTCATGGATCGGGACTCTCGGCTGACAGCGGCCCGCAGCAGGCAGGCTATACTGAGAAGCATTCGCAATTCAGAAGCACGATGGAACCGAGGGCGTCAAGTGCAGGGCGGGTTCCAAGGGGTGGAGGTCCTCGCTTCGACAAGCCGCAGACTCCGCCTACCCGAAATCCAGCGACAGCTGGACCTGGTCGGCGGGCCTGACGCGGGTCCGCCGGCCGCCTTCTGCCCTCGGCATGCTGGTCTTGCGGCTGCCATGCTTGTTGACGATGGCCCTGGCTGCGCCCTTGTGGCTGCGATCCCGGCGAAGGGCGTGAAGGGTTTCCCGGGCCGCCCGCATCGCTCCGGCGTTGTCAACAATCGGCGGAGGATAGGCCAGGCCCGCCGCACCTTCCCAGCGCCAGGGCTCGTGGATGAACGCGTCGGGGACGGTCGCCAGCTCCGGGATCCAGGCCCGCACAAACGCCCCTTCCGGATCCTGGTCGTGGCCCTGCTTCACGGGGTTGTAGATCCTGAGCGTGTTGATGCCCGTCGTGCCCGATTGCATCTGCACCTGCGGCCAGTGGATCCCCGGCTCGTAGTCTACGAACTTCCGCGCCAGGTGAAGGCCGCTGTCCCGCCAGGGAAGCCAGAGGTGGTAGCTGGCGAAGGACATCAGCATGGCGCGCATACGGAAGTTGATCCAGCCATGGGCGTCGAGCGCCCGCATGCAGGCGTCGAGGAAGGGATAGCCCGTCCGGCCCTGGCGCCAGGCCTCGAGCCGGTCCGGGTCGGAGACGTCCGGGCGGACGCCGTCGTAGGCCCGGTGCAGGTTCTCGAACTCGATCCGGGGTTCGTCCTCCAGCTTCTGCATGAAGTGGCAGTGCCAATGCTGACGGCCCGAGAAGGATGACAGGGACCCTCGCCAGCGGCCCGCGTCGGGCGCCGAAGAGGTCCTCAGCTCGCGCTGGCGCGCCCAGGTGGCCTGGGCGACCTCCCGCATGGAGACCGTGCCCCAGGCCAGGTGCGGGGAGAGTCGGGAGCTGGACGCGAAGGCCGTGAGGGGGCTGGACATGTCCTTGCGGTAGTCGCGGCCCCTGCCGGAAAGAAAGCTCTCCAGGACCCGCAGGCCCTCTGTCCGCCCTCCTGGCTGGCGGTGGGGGCAGGGATCCGGCGCCAGCCCGAGCTCCTGCGCGGACGGCGGCCGGCGGGGCCAGTCCCCGCCGAGGGGCACAAGCTCCCTGGGCGGCGGCGTCAGCCGCTGGGACATGTCGCGGTCCCAGGCCTGCGCCCAGCCATTCCGCGACTTCAGCCGGCGGATCACGCCGAACTGTCGTTCCTCGCGCCAGGGGATCCCGGCCTTTCGCGCCCAGGCGCCCACGGCGAGGTCGCGGGCGTAGGTCCAGCCGTTACCGGTCTCCTCGTGGCTCCACAGGGTGGCGATGCCGAAGCGGTCGTGGATCCGGCCCAGTACGTCCACTGCCTCCCCGACCTCGACGCAGAGGGGCTGGCCCAGCGGGTCCAGGCGAGCGGCCAGTTCCTCCAGGCACTCCGAGGCGAAGGCCCACTGGCGACCGGAGGCGTCCGGCTGGGCCCAAAGCCCGGGCTCGACAATGTAAAGGGGCAGCACCGGCCCGGCCCGGGCCGCCAGGGCGAGAGGGCGATGGTCCTCAACGCGCAGGTCGCGCTTGAACCAGACCACCTGCAGGGGCGGGGTCACCGGCGCGCCTCCACGCCCAGCAGCCCGGGGATGTGCTTGCGAAAGGCGAAGAAGCCGGCCTTGGCATGCGGCCAGAAGCGGGAGTCCCAGTCCCGGCGAACCTGAACCAGGCGCAGGCCTTCGGCCTCAAGGTCCGGGACCAGCCGGGCCAGCGCCCCCGCGGTCGGTCCTACAGGCGCGTAGGGGGTGACGATCGTCCGAACTCCCGCCGCCCGGGCCGCCGCGGTCAGGTGGCCGGCGTCCAGAGCCGGCAGATCGGTCACGGGGCCTTCCACCCGCCCGGCGAGCCGGTCAGCAGCGTCGGTGGCGGCGCCGGCCGTGAACCGCCGAGCGGCCTCACCGAAGGACAGGCGCGGGTCCGCCGTGACGGCCGCCGCAGCCATCGCCGCTGGGTCGATCCATGCCTGGTCGGGGCTGAGGTCCTCGGGCGTCGCCAGAAGCAGGAACGGCCCGGTGGGCGGCGATACCTCCGCCGCCGGCAGGTCCGCCGGAGGCCCGGGGGCGGGCTCCGTGAGGGCGTGCGCCTCCGTCGCGAGGCCGGAGGGGGCGAAGCGCCCGCCCGTATAGCGGGCAATGTTCTCCCGGGTCGTCAGGTAGGTCTTGCCCGGGGTCTGGAGGCCCGCCACCCAGCGCCAGGACAGGGTGTTGCTGGCCGGGTCCGCGTCGACCAGACGACGGAGGAAGAGATCCGCGCCGAGAGCCCAGGGCAGCCGCAGGGTAAAGATCCAGATCGAAGCGAACCACATGCGTGCGTGGTTGTGCAGATAGCCTGTCTGCGCGAGTTCGCGAGCCCAGTCGTCGAAGCCCTCCACCCCCGTCCGACCCGCCTCGGCCTCGGCCAGGGCGCGCGGGTCGGCCAGATCGTCCCGCTGCCGGTCCCGCGTTTCAAGGAAGCGCAGCCAGACTGAGGGTCGCATTTCCAGCCAGCCCTTCCAGTAGGTGCGCCACAGCACTTCCTGGACGAATTTTTCGGAGGCGGCGGGGCCGTGGCGCGCAAGAACCCTGTCGATCACCTCAGCCTCTGTGATCACCCTGTGCCGCAGGTAGGGCGAAAGTCGCGATACAGCGCTTCCCGCTTCCGGCCCGGGATCGTAGTTCCGGCCCTCGGCATATGCGCGTCCAGCCGCTGGAACAAAGCGGGCGAGACTCTCCAGAGCGGCCCCCCGCGTCGGCGCAAACTTCCCGGGATCTGGCACAACCCTGCTCCAGGCTTCCGGAAGCACAGAACCGCCTGCGCGCCCGCACCTCTGGTCATATGTTCCACCGGATCCGCCAGGGGAAGGGCTGGGCTCAGGTTGACGTTACGCCAAGGCGGCGGAATGGCCTTCGGCTTACGGATTCTCCCCGCGCGTCTCGCCGGTCTTCAAGCGAGGTCGCCACTCGTACTCCGTTTCGAGAAACCAGCGGTGTAAGTCATTGCAACTGGCGGATGCCGCAAACTCGGCGATGGCGGCATCGATATCGACGTCTTTCTCAGGGGGGTGAGAGTAGACGATTGTTGGTTCGGTTCCGGAAAACTCCAGTGCATAGCCCTGCTCACTCGACGTCAAGTTGTCAAAAGCTGATCTTGGATGACCCAGAGATTCCAGAAAGATGAAGTCGACTGTTCCTCCCGGGCAGGAATCCCAGTCGTAACCTTCCGGGATATCGAACATGAGTGGGTGTCGATGAAGCGCCTGACACCGGATTCTCTGGGGAGTGATGTCATAAACGATCTGCGGCCATCCACGGCTGAACCGGCGGAACCCTCCCCTCCGAGCTAGCGAAAGAGTCATGGGGTGAAGGACTGTAAACGCATTCTCAAGTACTTCGTCATCAATTTCTTTGTAAATCAAAAGAAATAACTCTTTCCAAGCTCGAATCCCAGGCAATGTCATGACACTGGCAGAGCTTTCTTTGACTCGAACAAAAGCTTCTTTCGATATAATGGCGTCGGGATTCTGGTAGACGAATCGACGAACACCTTTTTCATGAAGAGTGCGCATCGCCGCTTTATCTAATGACCATACGAAATCGTATTTATTTTGGCCGCCATAATATCCACAATCGAATACAATATCGACCAGGCCATTTAGTTCTTCAACGTATTCAGTCGTCGTTGGGCAGACAATCAGGAATCCTTCAGGCAAAACGCGCCGTGTGTAGGGCAAAACATGAGTCTTGTAGAAATCAACATAATCACGACCCCAAACGGTTGTGATGATGGCTATCGGCGGTTTTTCCATTTGATTAGCTCGATCAGGCTTAACTCACGACATCCCGAAGGCGAGAGCCTCGGATGGCGCGTCCAATGGCGACTGCCCCCGCGAATCGGAACGGAACACCTGTCGAACCATCGTCGCGGCAGTCGGCTTTGTCTATCTGGGTGGCGCAGGTTGGAACCCGCCTGGCGGGTGTTCCTGCACTTGCCAGGCCCCTGCATCGCTTGAGCGGGAACAGGCCGCTGGCTTCGCCTGAGATCAGGCCTCAGGCCCCAGGGGGATCTGCGATATCGCCGCGATCGCCGAGGCAAGGACAGGTATGTCCTCATCCGCCAAGGTGCGCATCTCCAGCAGCACCCGATCCTGTTCAATGCGGCCGAGGATCGGTGTGGCGCTGGTCCTCAGCTGATGAGCGAGGGCCCCAGCGCTAAGCCGCAGGCTGCGGAGGGCCAGGGCCCGGCCGGGAAGGGGCCGCATGGGCAGGGCGCCCCCGCCCGCATAGCCCTCTGTCTCCATGATCTCGATCTCAAGATTTTCGACGCCCCCGACCTGCGACTTCAGGGCGATGGCCCTGGCGTCCAGGGTCGTCGTGTCCTGCGCCAGCAACCGCAGGATCGGTATCCGCTCGAAGGGGTCGCAGGGCGGGCGATAGAGCCGAAGGGTGGCCGCGAGGGCGGCCGTGGAAAGCTTGTCGAGGCGAAGGGCCCGGGCCAGCGGATGGGCCTCCAGCCGTTCGACCAGAGCCCTGCGTCCGGCCGCGAGCCCCGCCTGGGGTCCACCCAGCAGCTTGTCCCCGCTGAAGAGGACCAGATCCACCCCTGCCGCCAGGCTGTCCTGGACGGTGGGTTCGTCCGCAAGTCCGAACGGGGCGAGGTCAACGAGGGCCCCGCCGCCCAGATCCTCCACCAGCAGAAGGCCGTGGGCATGAGCGAAGTGGGCGAGGCTCTCAAGGGATGGGGCGCTGGTGAAGCCGGAAATCCGGAAATTGCTGGGGTGGGTCCGCAGGATGACCCGGGCGTCCGGATGATCGGCCAGGGCCATTTCGTAGTCGCGCAGGTGGGTGCGGTTCGTGGTCCCCACCTCGATCAGGCGCGAGCCGCTCTGGGCCACGACGTCGGGGATCCGGAAGCCGCCGCCGATCTCCACCAGCTCGCCCCGGGAGACGATGACCGGCGCGCCCTCCGCCAACGCCGCGAGGGCGAGAAGCACCGCGCCGGCGCAGTTGTTCACGGCCAGCCCCCCCTCGGCGCCAGTCATCTCGGCGATCAGGGGATCAAGGTGCTCCTGCCGGGACGACCTGCGGCCTGTGACCAGGTCGAGCTCGAGGTTGGCATAGCCCGCCGCCAACGCCGCTGCCGCCACGGCCTCCGGCGCCAGGGGCGCCCGCCCCAGGTTGGTGTGGATCACCACCCCCGTGGCGTTGATGACCGGGAAGAGGGTCTCACGGACACCGTCGGCCAGGCGGGCCTCGACGGCCTCCAGCAGGGCCCCGGTTGTGGGTGCGGCATCGGGGTCAGCGGCGAGGCGGGTCCGGGCCTCGGACAGGACCGCGCGGACGGCGCGCGTCAGGGCGGCGGCGCCGTAGCGGGCCTTCAGGGGGCGGGCGATCGGGTCCTCACAAAGCGCGCCCACGGCCGGCAGGCGGCGTCTGGGGTCCGGCTTCGCGGCGTTGGGGGTCTTTACCGTCAAGGCGCGCCTCTCTCTTTGACCGACTATAGGGAGCCGGCCCGACGGCGGGCAAGCGAGGCGGATGACCTCGGCGCAGGTTCGACGTAGGGAGTCTCCATGCGACAAACCCGCCCGGGACCCGTCCAGTGACCGCCGCTGCGCCTCCGCCCCTCAGCCTGGCGGTGATCGGCCACGTCAACCACGGCAAGACGGCGCTTGTCCGCGCGCTGACCGGTATGGAGACGGACCGGCTGCCGGAGGAGAAGACCAGGGGGCTTTCCATCGCCCTCGGCTTCGCCTTCCGCGAGGATCCGGCCGGCGACATCGACTTTCTTGATGCCCCGGGGCACGAGGACTTCATCCGTGCGATGGTCATGGGCGCCGCCGGGGCCCGGGCGGTCCTCCTGGTGGTCTCAGGTGTCGAGGGTTTTGGCCGGCAGACCCGCGAGCACCTTCGGATCGCCGGCCTCCTCGGCCTGCGGGACGGCCTGGTGGCGGTGACCAAGGCCGACCTCGTTTCGCCGCAGGCGCGCGACGACCTCCGGGTGCAGCTGGCGGCGGAACTGTCTGGAAGCTTCCTCGCCCCGGCGCCTATCGTCTTCTGCTCGGCCGTCACCGGCGAGGGACTTAAGGCCCTGGGGCGCGAGATCTCCGCCCTGGCCCTGCGGACACCGCCGCCGGAGCCCCTGCCGGGCGTCTTCCTGCCCCTGGACCGGGTCTTCAGCTTGGCGGGGACGGGCACGGTGGTCACCGGCTCCCTGCAGGGCGCGGACCTGCAGGCGGGGACCGAGGCCGTGCTGGAGCCCTCTGGCCGAAGGGTTCACCTGCGCCAGCTACAGGTCCACGGCCAGGCGGTCGCTGCGGCCCGGGCCGGCGGCCGGGTGGCGGCGGCCCTGCGCGGGGTCGCCCAGGAGGAGGTGCGGGTGGGCGATGTCCTCTGCACAACGGGCGCCTTTCCATCCTCCCAGAGGATCGATGCCGAGGTCGAACTGACGCCCGACGCCGCCCGGCCCCTCCGGTCCGGGGACGAGGTGCGGGTGCTCTGGGGCGCCCGGCAGGATCTCGCCCGGGTGCGGCTGATCGGCGCCTCGGCGCTCGAGCCCGGCGGCTCGGGCCTCGCCCAGCTCCGCTTCGCCAGCCCGGTTCCGGTCCACGCCGGCCAGCGCCTTCTCCTCCGCCGTCCTTCGCCCGCCGCCACCCTCGGCGGCGGTCGGGTGCTGGATCCCGTCGCGCCCGTGCTCCGGTCCCGGACCCTTGAGGCGCGGCGCGAACTGCTGGCCGTCGCCTCGGAGGGACGGCTGGAGTCGATTGCAGAGGCCCTCGCCCGGCGGGATGGCGGCGCCGTGTCCGCAACCGAGGCGGCCCGGCTGTCGCGCCGGCCTGCGGAAGAGGTCCGCTCGCGCCTCGCCCGGACCTTCGTGCGCCTCGACGAGGATCTCTTCGCACCGGAGTCCTCCGTGGAGTCGGCGAGGCAGGCCTATCTGGACCGGCTTGGCGAGGCGCACCACGCTCACCCCATGCGCGCCTTTGTCGCTCTTGGCGCCCTCCGGGGCGGCCTCTCCCGGACCCTGTCCCCGGAGCTGATCGTGCACGTGGAGGGCCGGCTCGCTGACTCTGGCGAGATCCGGATCGAACGGGGCCAGGCGGCCCTGAAGGGCCACGACCCGTTCGCCACCCTGTCGCCGGATCAGCGCGCCCGCTTGGGAGAAATCGAGTCGACCTGCCGGGAGGGCGGCATGACCCCGCCGGACGCCTCGGTCCTCGCCGGCGAAGCGGACTCCGCCGCCCTCCTGGGCCTCCTGGTGGAGTCCGGGCGACTGGTCTCCCTGCGCAACCACGCCCTGCGCCAGACCCTGGTCTTCCACCGTGACGCCCTCGACGCGGCCCTCCGGGACCTGAAGGCGGCCTTCCCGCCGCCTGCGGAGTTCACCACCGGCGAGGCCCGGGCGGCCCTTTCCACCTCGCGCAAGTTCATCGTCCCGGTCCTGGAGTTCCTCGACGCCCGGGGTGACACGGTCCGCCGGGGCGACCTACGGCAGGTCCTGCACCCAAGAAACCGCTTCGGTCCGGAGCCCGTCCCGCACTAGTGTCGAGACCACTGGAGGTGACTGGAGTCTGGTGGCTTCCCCGGTCTTCAAAACCGGTGACACGCCTCACCGGCGTGTGGTGGGTTCGATTCCCATCCACCTCCGCCAGTCCGGCCTTCGGGCCGGCGCCCCTGAGACCCTGAGGACGGCCCTATGACCGACACCCCACCCGCCGGAAAACCGTCCGCCTTCACCCTCCAGGACCTGGCGGGCGAGAGCCGCAGCTTCCCCACGGGACGGCCCAGCCTGATCTGCTTCGCCAAGGAAGATTGCGCCACCTGCAACCTCGTCGCCCCCCTGCTGGAGGCCTTCCACCGCACCTGGGGCGACCACGCGGACGTCTGGATGGTCGCCCAGGCGCGGGACGGGGCCGAGATCCTCCGCGACCGCCACGGCCTGACCCTGCCGATCCTGGACGACAGCGGCCTGCGCACCTCCCTCGCCTGGGACTTCGAGAGCGTGCCTGCGGTCTTCTGGACGGACGCAGGCGGGGTGACCGCGCCGGTGATGGAGGGCTTCGTGAAGGCCGAGTGGGAGGCCCTCGCCGCCCGGGTGTCCGCCGCCCTCGGGACTCCGGCGCCGCAGGTGGACTGGGCCAGCCTGCCGGACTGGAGGCCCGGCTGCGGCTCGAAGCACCTCGATCCCGAGATTCACGACCGCCTCATCGCCGAGGCCGAGGGCAGCCCCATCCGCGCCCGCCGGATCGAGATCGCCGCCTCCGACGATATCGACGAGTTCATGTTCGACCAGGGCTTCAGCGACGGCCTTCCCCTGGTCCCGCCGACCCCGGAGCGGGTGATCCGCATGCTGTCGGGCACGACCCGCAACCCGCAGGACATCGTCGCCATCGTGCCGCCGAACATGGCCCCGGCCACGGTGGAGAAGGTCGCCATCAACGCCGTGATGGCCGGTTGCCGCCCGGAATACCTGCCCGTGGTCATCGCCGCCCTGGAGGCGGTCTGCACGGATGACTTCAACATGCACGGGGTCAACGCCACCACCATGGGCGCCTCCCCCGTCCTGGTGGTCAATGGCCCGATCCGCCACCGCATCGGCATGAACATGAAGCTGGCCGCCCTGGGGACCGGCAACCGCGCCAACGCCACCATCGGTCGGGCCGTGCGCCTGGTGGTCCGCAACCTGGGCGGCGCGCGCCCCGGGGGCGTGGATCGCTCCACCCTGTCCAACCCCATGAAGTTCACCATGTGCTTCGCCGAGTGGGAGGAGGGCTCGCCCTGGGATCCCCTGCACGTGGAGCGCGGCTTCCGGCGCGAGGACTCGGTGGTCACCGCCTTCGCCATGACCAGCGGCCCGGTGCAGATCGTCGACCAGGAATCCCGCCAGCCTGACCAGATCGCCGGGACCCTCGGCCTGGGCCTGGAGGGCATGTTCCTGCCCAAGATCCATAGGATGCCGGTGGACGCCCTGCTGGTGGTCTGCCCGGAGCATGTTCAGACGCTGACGGTCGACGGGGCCTATCCGAAGGACCGGCTCCGCGCCCGCATTCAGGAAGTCACCTCGCGCCCCTTGAGCGAGATGGTGTCCAACGAGGTCTCCGGCGCCGGCATCCCGCGCGCCTCCGCCGCCCGGATGACCGCCGACATGCTCGCGACCCTGACGCCCAAGTTCGCCGACGGCAAGTACATCCACATCGTCGTGGCCGGCTCGGAGGCGGGGAAGTTCTCGGCCGCCTTCCACGGCTGGGTCACGGGCGCCATGGGCTCAACGGTCGTTTCCAGGAAGATCGACTGCTGATAGCCTCGTTTCCGGACTTCGGAGGAAAGTCATGACCACCATCCTGGATCCGACCGACGAGCGTGTGCCCGTCGCCCGTCAGATCACCCCGCGAACGGGAACCATCGAGGGGGTGATCGGCCTCCTGGACATCAGCAAGCCCCGGGGCAACGTGCTCCTCGACGAGCTGGAGCGCCTGCTGGCCGACCGCTTCCCGGACAACGAGATCCGGCGCTACGCCAAGCCGACCTTCACCAAGCCCTGTCCCTCGGACCTGCGGCTGAAGATCAAGTCGGAATGCAGCGTCCTGGTGGAAGCCCTCGCCGATTGAGGATCATGCACGACGTGCAGTCTGCACGACACTGTATGGTTCGAGATCCAGGGGCTTCCCGCCGTCTCCATCGCTTCCAGTGAGTTCGCCGAGGCCGCCGAGGTCCAGCGCAAGGCGCTGGGCATGGAGGGTGCGCGCTACCTGCTGGTCGATCACCCGATCCAGGACGCCAACGACGAGGAAATGCGCGGTAAGGCCCGTGCCGTCTTCGAAGCGGTCGTCGCGGCGATCACGACCTGAACCGCCCTTGACCTCCTCGTCTTTTGGGGGAGCAATTGACTCGGTAATTCCTCCCCATCAGAGGGAGGTGGACCGCGAATGCGGGCCGGAGGGGGTCTTCCGGGGGGTTACGGTGACACTGTACGAAACCCTGGTCCTGAGCGACAGAGTTCCTTCACCCGGGGGAGCTCTACCGATGACCAGGCTGGCGCGCGTCGTTGTCCCAGGCCTGCCGCATAGCAAATCCCGATGCTTTGAGTGACGATCTACTTCATACAGTGTCACCGTAACTCACGGATGCCGTAGCCTAATGTCTTTCAGCACAGAGTCTTGAGTATAGACTTGCAGACCGATTTCAAATCTACAATTTCGCAATCTGCAGTGCAGCGGCACGAAAATCTCGCGCAGTCGGTCGGGACGGCGCTCGGTGAAACCGTCAGGATCACGAGCTGGCGCGACGGCGTGGATTTCTGGGCCGACCTTGCGTACCGGAACAACGAGATCATCGGCGTCGTTCGCAGTCCAAAGCACGAGATCTTGTCGACAAGCTATGAGGGCGATGTCGATTTCGCAGACATCATTGAGAAGGAGGTTGAGGTACTTGGTCTGCTGCAAAGCGCAAGCATTCCAGCCCCTATGATCGTCTCGTGGCGTCGGCGTAGCTTGGATTCGCCGATTTCGTGGATGCTCTGCGAGCTCATTCCCCACAGCCCTCTCGAGGAGCTTGCTCCAAGTCTGCAGGCTGAGCTTGGCGATTTGGCACGACGGATTCACGCGATCCGGCCTATTGTCAGCACAATGCCAATCCCCGTTCACTGGGGCTCCGAAATGCTTGGGCGGCTGGAGGGGCGGCTCAGGTCGGCGAAGCGTTACTGCGACGACTTGCCGACGAAGCGCGTGCTTGAGGTCGCAAAGCTGCGGTTCGAGGAGCGGCAGTGCGCCGCTGTGTCGCTCCTTCATATGGATTTGCGGGCGAGTAATATCTGCGTACTGGGCGGGCGCATCGCCGCGATAATTGATGTGGCAAACGCCATGGTCGGCGATCCGTGGTTGGAGCTAGGCCGTCTTCGCTCCTTCGGTTCCCTCACCGAACCCTTCCGCAAGGCATATGGCCTTGATGACGATACGCTCCTCGCGGCGGGGGCGCACTTGGATTTATATGAACTCGAAACGGCCACGCTTCTCATGAGTGTCGCAGTAGAGGAGATTGAGGCGCCCGCCCTGTTCGAAGCATCTCGTAAGCGCGCGTTAGAGCTTTCCAGCCGGCTAGTCGCCTGACAAGCTGGGGGTTACGGTGACACTGTATGAAACCCCGCCCTGAGCGACTGAGTTCCTTCACCCTGGGGAGCTCCACCGATGGCCAGACTTGCGCGCGTCGTTGTCCCAGGCCTGCCGCACAACAAGTCCCGATACCTTGAGCGATGATCTATTTCTTCCAATGTCCCCGTAAGTCCCAAAACATGAGTTCTGCTCGCGAGAGAATGTTGCGGGGTCTAATGTTGCAGCTCCAAAGAGCCGCGCCTTGAGCCTTGGCTTGGGATTTTGACACCTGGCGCCTCCGACATTCAAATCACGCACCAGATGAAGTTGCCAGCTCCATGAGCAGGGCGTCATAGCTTACACCGTTTAGGCGTCGATGGTCGCGCACCATGCCAAATTCGGTAAAGCCGAACCGCCGATAAAGCGCGATCGCAGCTGTGTTTGAGCTGTAGACGGATAGTTCAATCTTGCTCATTTGTGTGCGGGGCATGTGAGCTATGCAGGCCTCCAGCAAGCGGCTGCCAAGCCTCATTCCCCGATGAGAGGCGAGGAGTCCCATGCCAAGAATCCCCCGATGCGCGCACTCTGGAATGTCCACCGGCGTGACATCAGCCCAGCCGACGACGGCATCGCGATCCAGCACTACATAACTTGGCCAATCCTTCCTGATGTGGTTGCGCTGGAACGGGTTGTTGGGATCAAAGGGCGGGAGGGTTACTCTGCCAAGATAGACGCGCTCCGATGCAACGGCCTCGCATGTGGCACGCCACCCCAGGATCAGATCCTCACGCATCTGGGCTATTTCGATCATCCTGGATTTCTAGCTGTGCCATGTGCATCGTACAACCTGCTGGCAACCAAGCCTGCACCAGTGAGATTGCGCGTAGCGAGCGAAACCGGCTATTGTCTTGGTCTCGATACAGCACTCAGGAGGCCTCTATGGTCGTTCCGGCAATTGCGCTCTTCTTTGGGCTCATGGTGATCGTCATTGCGATCCGCGCCAATGTTGTACTGCGCCAAGAGGACAGGGTGCCGATGCAGTGGGGGATAACCGGAGAGGTGAACTGGACAGCGCCGCGTCTTATTGGCCTTAGCGTGGCACCCGCGATATCAATTGGCATACTAATACTGTTCTGCCTCTTAAATGTATTGCCAACCCGTCCGGGCCAGGAACACCTGAGGCTCCCTGTTCTCTTGGTCTTGGGAGCTGGGCTTGTCGCTGGTCAACTCCTCCACCTTTGGTTAGTCTTCAAAACACTACATCGGTCCGGAAAATAGGGGGGTTACGGTGAAACTATATGAAACCCCGCCCTGTGCGACTGAGTTCCTTCACCCTTGGGGAGCTCCACCGATGGCGAGACTTGCGCGCGTCGTTGTCCCAGGCCTGCCGCATAGCAAGTCCCGATGCCTTGAGTGACGATCTATTTCTCCCAATGTCACCGTAACTCCGGGTCCAGCTTGACAGTTCCCCCTAGCGCCAGGCGAAGACGGGCTGTTCCAGCTCTGTTACCCGGGTGACGCGGCCGGCGACCAGCTCGCGCAGCTGGTAGACCACCGCCGCCGTCGGCGCGTGAATCCGGTGTTCCTCCGAGATCCGCAGGCGGATCAGGGGGCGGTCGCTCTCGGGGATGGTCTCGAAGTCCACCGCGTCCGGGGCGCCGATGTAGTCCAGCCGGATCAGGTGGGTGGAGGCCACCTCGGCCGGATTGGGTCGCAGGGCCGAGGCGTCCTCGAGCCAGGTCACCACGGGGGTGATCACATAGCCTGAGCGGGTGGGATAGTCGTCCAGCAGGCCCAGGATGTCGCTCTGCGGCAGGTCCAGCCCGACCTCTTCCGACAGCTCCCGAAGGGCGGCTTCCGCAAGGGTTTCGCCCGGGTCCAGCCGCCCGCCGGGCAAGGCCCATTGGCCGGAATGCGCGCGCAGGCTCTCGGCCCGTCGAGTGAGCAGGAAGGCGGTCTGCCCCGATCCATCGTCCGCCGCCGTCAGGGTCAGGGCCACCGCCGCCCTTTTCAGCTCTCCGCCCGAGTGGGCGATCCGCGGGAAGGACGCACAGGCCTCGGCGATGCGGTCGCGGAAGTCAGAAGTGAAGGCGTGGGACATGTCCGCACCTTCCTAGGCCCTTCCCGACCCGCATGTCACCCCCCGCCGCCGTCAGCTGAGGATCAGGAGCAGGAGGCCGCCGACGGCGCAGGACGCCAGGACCCTCAGGACGCCCCACTTCAGGCCGAAGACCAGCGCCAGGGCCACGATCGTGAGGATGGCCGCCCGGCTATCCAGGCTCGCTGTCTCAGGTGCTGGCAGGCGCAGGGGGCCCGCCTGCAGGGTTCCGACCCGGGCGAACAGGACGTGCAGGGCGAACCAGAGGGACAGGCTCGCGATCGCGCCGACCACAGCCGCGGTCAGGGCGGACAGGGCCCCCCGCAGGAAGACCGACGCCTGCAGCCGCTCGATCCAGGGCGCGAAGGTGAAGATCCAGAGGAAGCAGGGGGCGAAGGTCACCCAGGTGGTCAGGCCTGCCCCCAGGAGGCCCGCCACCAGGGGGGCGAAGGGCTCGGGCGCCCTGAAGGCGGCGAGGAAGCCGACGAACTGGGTCACCAGGATCAGCGGGCCCGGCGTGGTCTCGGCCAGGCCGAGGCCGTCGGCCATCTCCGGCGTGGAGAGCCAGCCAAACCCCTGGACCGCCTCCTGGGCCATGTAGGCCAGTACGGCGTAGGCGCCGCCGAAGGTCACGACGGCCAGTTGTGAAAAGAAGACGCCGATCTTCCAGAGCACATGGTCGGGACCGACCGCCAGGAAGACCGCCGCCATGGGCGCCCCCCAGATCAGACCCCAGACGAGAACGCTCCGGATCGACGCTGCCCAGGGCGAAGCGGCCCGGGCGCCGACATCGGTGGGCGGCGACAATCCCAGCCAGCCGGGGCGCACCCGCGCCACGAGCGCGCCCAGCACCGCCGCCATGCCGACCACCCGGGGGAAGGGCAGGTCCAGGGCGAAAAGGGCCAGGAAGGCCGCCCCCGCAAGCCCTTGCCGCAGGGGGGTGTCCAGGGCGCGACCGCCGATCCGGATCAGGGCCTGCAGGACGATGGCCAGGACCGCCGCCTTCACCCCCAGGAAGAGGGCGGCGAACCAGGTCGCCTGGGCCGCCAGCACATAGGCCAGGGTCAGGGCCAGGATCACCATCGCCCCCGGCAGGATGAAAAGGAGCCCCGCCGCAAGGCCGCCCCGCCAACCATGGAGCCTCCAGCCGATCCAGGTGGCCAGCTGCTGCGCCTCGGGGCCGGGCAGCAGGTGGCAGAAGTTGAGGGCGTTCAGGAACTGGTCCTCGGTCAGCCAGCGCCGCTCCTCCACGATCTCGCGATGCATCAGGGCGACCTGGCCGGCCGGGCCTCCGAAGCTGAGACATCCGATGCGGGCGAAGGCGCTGACGAGTTCTCGGAAAGCGGGGGTTTGCGCCGACTCTGCCATGAGGTCCTCACGCCCTTTCATCCGCCGCAGGACGGAGGCGAAAGGCAACGCTTGGGCGGTGAGGCCTGTCCGGGAGGTTGCGTAATCCCGATCTGAAGACGCTATCCCGCAGCCCCTCTGCGGGCAAGGGCGTTGCCTTCAGCCCCGCTCCGTCGGCGGCAGGCGCCAGTCCAGCTGGAGGGCGAGGATGCGAAGTCCGGTGGCGACAAGAGCGCAGGCGGCGATCGCGACGCCCGCGGGGGCGTGGAGCAGGGTGGCGGCGGCGTAGGCCGCTCCGCCCGCCGCCGCACAGAGGGCGTAGGGGCGATGGTCGCGGAACAGGGCCGGGATCTCGTTGCAGATCAGGTCGCGCAGGACGCCGCCGAAGCTGCCGGTGATGACCCCCATGAGGATGGCCACCAGAGGCGGCTGGCCCGCCATCCAGGACAGGTGGACCCCCGTGGCGCTGAACAGGCCCAGCCCGACGGCGTCCGGGATCCGCAGCCACCGCTCACCGGACTCAAGACCCCTGCGCCCGACAAGGATGGCGCTGCCGGCGCTGAGGAGAAGGACCGCCAGCAGGACCCCCTGGTGCTCGACGAAGAAGAAGGGCCGCCGGTCGATCAGGATGTCCCTCAGCACCCCGCCGCCAAAGGCCGCCAGGAAGCCGCAGACGCAGATGCCGACGAGGTCCATCCTCTGGCGAAGAGCGCCCAGCACGCCTGAGAGGGCGCTGGCTAGCACGGCCATCATCTCGAGGGCGAAGAGGGACTGCTGGCCAAGGGTGTGCAGGGTCGTCATGGCCACAGGCCTAAAGTCTCCGGAGCCGGATGGCGAGACTTGGCTTCGGCGTATCAGCTCTCGGCGTTCACAAGCTCATCCAGCTGCGCCTTGAGCAGCCTCTCGGCGGACTGCCGGAGGGCGGCCGCGCCTTCGCTGTTAAGACCCTGGCTGAGGGCGATCTGGACCCCGAAGCCATCCACGAGGCCCATCAGGGCGTCCACCCTCAGGGAGAGCTCAGCTCTGTCTCCCGCCATGTCCTGCACCAGGGACTGCAGGAGCACGCGCCACTCCGCGTAGCGCGCCTGATTCTCCTCAATCAGTTCGGGATGGCCGGCCGCTGCTCCCCAGAAGGCGAGCCAGACCCGCCATTCCGCCAGCCGTTCGGGATCGAGTGGGAGGGCTTCCATCAGCACCGCCCAGAGGCGGTCCCGCGGCGAAGCGCCTCGTCCCGCCGCCCGCAGCATGCGGGCCCCGGTTGTCTGGTGGGCGCGTCGCAGCATCGCCACCAGAAGGGCGTCCCGGCCCTCGAAATAGTAGGTGATGGCCCCCGTCGTGCAGTCCGCGGCCCGGGCCAGGCGACGAAGGCTCGCCGCCTCTATGCCCTCTGACGCCACAAGGGCGAGGCTGGCGTCGAGGAGTTCACCCTTCCGGGCGTCGTGATCCACAAGTCTCGGCATGGCTTGACGCATAACATACGTGATGCCAAAAGGGAAAACATAACGATCGATATGTGAAGGAGAAGTGCGGTGTCGGAAGTGCTGCTCAAGCGCGCGGGCCATGCCCCGATGAGCCGGGCCCTCGCCTTGGGCATCGTGATCACCGATGTGGCGTTCTCCCTCTACTGGGTGCTCTCGGCCGCCTATCTCTTGGGGATCGTGCATGTTCCCGACGCCTATCTCTTCTCCAGGTATCATGATCGACACCTGGTCGCCTGGAACTGGTCATTCCTCCCGCTGGATCTGGCGGCGACCGCCTTCGGCGCCTGGGCCATACTGGCCTCCCGGCGACAGGGCGAATGGCGAGCCCTCGCCGCCGTTTCGCTGGCGCTCTGGTCCACGGCGGGCGGGATGGCCGTGGCGTACTGGACCTTGATGGGAGAGTTCGACCCCTCCTGGTTCCTTCCAAACCTCCTGGTCTTTGTCTGGCCGCTGTTCTTTCTGCCCAAGCTGGTCCGTGCGCCGACCTCGTCCTGAAGTTTGAACCGAGGAGCCTCGCGCCATGATCACCCCTTTTCGAAGCCTGGTCTGCGCCGCTCGACGCGGCGGCGGTCTGGATGGCGCGGAATGACGGGCTGTCCGATACGGACGGGGCCCTGGCAATGGTTGTTCGCCCGGATCCCGCCAGCCTTGACGCCCGCGCCTGCACCGTCCTCCCGACTCTGTCTCAGGCGCCCCACCCGGGTTCACGCCCAACAGGTGCAGGCGTCTGAATGACATGGAAAGACATCGGAGATGGGCGAGATGTTACGACCTGACCAGTCTTTTCCGCGTGGAGCCTGCTGCGCACCTTGGCGATCCTTTTCGCCCTCTGTATAATGAAAACAAAATACATCGTTTAAAATAAGAAGGATAAGGAGTCGTGAAAAAAATACTGTTTCTAACTTCTATGACTTCTGTTGTATTGATTATGGAATGGTTATTGATTTTAAGCGGAATCGTTCCATTAGAAGCACTAGAACCATCAAGAATCAACGCTACCGGATATAGAACATGGTTTATGTCATTTTCAGTTCCCGATCTATGGATAATTAGTTGGTGCTTGTTAAGTGTTCTTTCTGCTTTAAGAAACAATAATTCTGCAATACTTCTTTCTATGATAACAGGTTCATCAATGGTATTCCTTGCATTGGTCACTATCACATTTTATGCTCAAAACTCAATGTTGTTTGATTTAAATTATTACCAATTATTCGAGAATTTGGCTGTCGCCTGGCTTTTGATGGCCGGTGGTTGGTTGATTTTTTCTGGTATTCAAAGATTTGGTAGTGTTCCTGTAGAGGATGAAAATCAAAAGCAGGGGTCTCCTGGTCGAACCGTCGAGGCCGACGGTGATTAAGGGTCGGACCATCGCCGTCTTCGGCGCGACGGGCGGACTGGGCGCCGCGCTGGTGGCGGAGCTGATCCGCAGGGGCGCCGCCGTCGTCGCGGTTACCCGCCGGCCAGGCGCGACCCTCCTCGACAGCCCTCTCGCGGCACAGGTGGCGATCGACCTCGAGAGCCCGGAGAGCATCGAGAAGGGGGTTGCGGCCCTCCCGGGTCTGGACGCCGCCGTCTTCGTGACGGGGATCGATGTGCGCAAGCCTCTTGCCGATCACTCCGAAGACGAGATCAGCCGTCTGCTGAGGATCAATCTTGAGGGACCGATCCTCGCGACGCGCCGTCTCATCGACCGGGTCCGGGACGGAGGTGTGATCGCCCATGTCGGCGGCTTTGCAGACGGCCGGCTGGCCCTGCCGTACTACACAGCGGATGTCGCCTCGCGCGCCGGCCTGGCGGCCTTCAGCGAGGCGCTCACTCGGGAACTGAGATTGGAGGGCCGCGACATCGTGGTCAGCTATCTGTGCCCGGAACCCGCCGAGACCGACGCTGAGCGACCGTACCTTGACCTCTGGCGCTCCATGGGAACGTCAGTCGCCGCGCCGTCAATGGTCGCCCGGTTCATCGCCGACTCCCTTGAGACCCGGCCAGGGCTCCGGATGATGGGCGGGGCGTCCCGTCTCATCGCCTGGATCAACGCCCTGTCCCCTGGCGCGGCGGACGTGGTCGCACTCAATCGCATGGGCCGCCAGCTTCGTGAGGCGTTCGGCCGACCGGCGGGGCATTCTTCCGCAGGAGACTAAATCCCGCGGTGGCTCAGGTCCTGCCGGAAGTCCAGTCGCCGGGCGGAAGGGCGTCAACCTCCCCGGCCGGCTCGCAGTTCCGCCGCCACCGGACAGCTCTTCTGGATCGCCGCCTGCTCCAGAGCGTCGTACTCGCCCTTCAGGCGAGACAGTTCCTCCTTGCGGTCATTGCCGCCAGCCAAGAAGAAAAGGGCGGGCCAGAAGAGGACAAGGCCGACGCCCATGGCGATCGCGTCGCTGTTGGCCTGCTGCTTCTGGGCGCCGGCGACCTCCCGCACCCTGCCCGAGACCCGCATCAGCTCTGACCGGACCTGGTCGCAGTCATAGCCCGAATACTGGATCGGCGAGACATAGGCGGCCGAGATCCTGTCAGGCGACGACGCGCAGCCGGCGAGGATGGACGCGCAAAGCGCAGCGGTGACGATGGGTTTCATGTTGCCCTCCTGGCGCCTCCTCGGCGCCTCTGGACGTCACTCTAAGCGGCCCACCCGTCAGGGCGGGTCGTTTGGCGCGGCGGGCTCCACTGACGGGAACCGCGCCAGTTCCTCCGACATCAGCGCTTTCAGCCGGTCCGGCCCCACGATCTCGATCTCGCCCCGCCAGGTGAACAGGTGCCAGCAGAGTTCCAGCAACCCGCCGACCCGCATCCGCAGAATGAGGCTCCCGTCGGCCTGGGTCTCGAAGGTCTGGCCGGGATGGAAGAGGAAGGCCCGAGCCAGGTCCGCCGATCCCGGCCGTACGCGCAGCACAACGTCCTCTGCGGGCTCCTGGAAGACGCCGAACGACTGGTTGGCGAAGGCTTCCATCTCGAAACCCTCCGGAAGCTGGGCGGCGACGTCCAGCACCTCGACGTCCGCCATCCGGTCCACGCGCCAGAGAACCGGCTCCGGCGCGCCCTCGCGGCGTCCGACCAGGTAATAGACTGAGCCGAAAAGCAGACCGCACGGATCGACGGTGCGCATCATCGCCTCGCCCTCGCCCCGCGCGGTGTAGGCGAAGCGAACCTGCTTCATGGCCAGCAGGGCCGCCCTCAGCCGCCGCAGGACCTCGGGGTTGCAGGCCGGGCGAGGCCCGGGCCGCAGGGCGATGCGCTCGGTCAGGGCCAGGGCTTCCACGTCCGCGGCGTAGCGGATCCTCAGGCCCGGCCGGATCCGGGACTCCACCTTCCCCGCCAGGCGGACCAGGTTTTCGGCGCGGTCGGGCAGGCCGGCCTGGCGGGAGGCTTCCGCCGCCAGGGCGAGGTCGGCCAGTTCCTCCACGGTCGGGGTCTCGAAGAAGGGGTCAAGGCCACCCGGGATTCGGAAGCGCTTGGCGCGCCCCTCGCGGATTTCTTCCATCTGGGGGAACAGGTCGCGGACCGCGTCCCGCATCCGCTCGGCGGTCCGGCGATCCACGCCGAATTCTCCGGCGACCTCCTCCAGGCTGAGACCTTCTGCGGACCCCGCCAGGCGACGGGCGAGGTGAAGAAGGGCGGTGGCCTTGTCCAGGCGCATGCGGGGCTCCGGCGTCCGTGTCCGGAAGACCCTGTCCCGCCTGGGCGCGAAGGTTCAAGGCCTGGCCGGCCCGGCGGGCGCGACATACGACCGGAACTGTCGTGAGACAGTCCTCCTCGTCCCGCGGCAGACCCCTACCAGGTGTCGATCCAGGCCCGCTTCTTTCCTGTGCGGGAAGGCTGGGGATTGGCCCTCAGCCCCATCGCCAGCCACCGGCGGGAGTCCGCCGGGTCGATGACGTCGTCCACCTCGAAGACCGTGCCGGCGTTCACGGCGCGCGCCCAGTTGTAGGCCTCGGCCACCCATTTGTCGTAGAGGGCCCGGCGGGCCGGGATGTCCTCGATCGCCTGTAGTTCGCCGCGCCGTCCGAGCTTGATCTGGCCTTCCAGACCCATGCCGGCGAACTCGCCGGTGGGCCAGGCGACGGAGAAGAAGGTCTCGTCGAAGCTGCCCGCGGCCATGGCGATGGCGCCCAGGCCATAGGCCTTGCGCAGGACGATGTTGAAGACCGGGGTCGTGATGTTGGCGCCGGCGACGTACATCCGGGCGCAGTGCCGGATCAGGGCGGTCTTCTCGGCCTCGGGCCCCACCATGTTCCCGGGGGTGTCGATGAGGGACAGGAGGGGGATGTCGAAGGCGTCGCACAGCTGCATGAACCGGCTGGCCTTGTCCGCCCCGACGCTCTCTATGGCGCCCCCGGAGGTGGAGTTGCAGTTGTTGGCGATCACGCCGACCGTCCGACCCTCGATGCGGATCAGCGCGGTGATCATTGAGGTCGCCCAGCGCGGCCTCAGCTCCAGCACGGAGCCCACGTCGGCCAGGGTCTCGATGACCTTGCGGATGTCGTACACCGCTCGGCGGTTCTCCGGGATGATGTGCCGCAGGGGGCGCTGGTCATGGGCGGTCCAGCTGGCGAGCGGCCCCTGGAAATAGGACAGGTAGGTCTTGGCCAGGGCGACCGCATCGGCCTCGTCCTCGGCCAGCAGGTCGATGACCCCGTTGGGCTCCTGGATGCTGACCGGGCCCACCTCGTCGGGCGAGTAGGCGCCCAGGCCGCCGCCCTCGATCATGGCCGGCCCGCCGATCCCCATGGAGGAATCCTGGGTTGCAATGATGACGTCGCAGGCGCCCAGCAGGACCACATTGCCGGCGAAGCAGTAGCCCGAGTTCACCCCGACGATGGGCACGAGCCCGGACAGCTTGCCCAGTTCGCGCCAGGTCCGGGTCGACAGCCCGCCCAGGGAGGTGACTCCGGACGAGCCGATGGGCGGACCCGACCCGCCGCCGGTCCGGCCGCCGCCGCCTTCGGAGAACAGGACCACGGGAAGTTTGCTGTGCTGGGCCACGCGCAGCATGCGGTCGGTCTTCTGGTGGCTCTTGGTCCCCTGGGTCCCGGCCAGGACCGTGTAGTCGTAGGCCACGACGGCGCAGCGGGCGGCCTCGGGACCGAAGAGGTCGCCATTCACCTGCCCGACGCCGATCACCATGCCGTCGGCCGAGGTCCGCACAATGCGCTCCTCAAGCACCTCCTGGGTGTCCGACCGCATCCGGCCGGCGGTGACCAGGGGGCCGTACTCGATGAAGCTGTCCGGGTCGCAGAGGTCGGCGACATTCTCGCGCGCCGTGCGCCGGTTGTGGGCCCGCCGCCGCTCCACCGCCTGGGGCCGCCCGGCGTCGCTGGCCAGGAAGTGCAGGCGCTGGACCTCGGCCAGGTCCGGACGGATCTCGTCCGGATCGGGCGCCCGGGCGCCGACATAGTCGCCCTCCACCTCGCCGGGCTCGACGAACAGGATCGGCGTGTCCTCGAAGACGGTGTCGCCGGCCTCCAGGGTCACTGCGCGGACAATCCCGGAGACGTCCGAGGCGATGACGTGCTCCATCTTCAGAGCCTCCATCACCGCCACGGGCTGTCCGGCTCGCACCGTGTCGCCGGGCGAGACCGCGAGGCTGAGGACGAGGCCCTGCAGGGGGGTCAGGACGGGAACGGTCCCGGCGGGTCCCTGAGCCGCCTCCCGGGGGGCGGCGGCTTCAGGCGCCACAGCGACGCCGCCCTCGCCAGGTTTCACCGACAGCACCGCCAGGGGGTCCACCAGGTCGATCTTCGCCCCGGCCTTGCGCACCGCTCCGCCGGCAGACCCGAAGTAGCGCGCCCGGTCCTCCCCGGCGGCGAGCAGGGTCTCCGCATGCTCCTCGACATACCGGGTGTGCAGCGTCCCGGCGGGAAGGGCGTCGCTGGCCAGCAGGGCCTGGAGGAAGCCGATATTGGTCTTCGCCCCCGCGATCTTGAACTCGGACAGGGCGCGGCGCGCCCGGGCGGCGGCGGCTGCCAGATCGCGGCCGTGGGTGATGACCTTGGCCAGAAGGGAGTCGTAGCGCGCCGAGGTGGCGTAGCCGGCGTAGCCGTAGCCATCGACGCGCACCCCCGGTCCCGAGGGTGGGTCGTAGGCGGCCAGCACCCCGCCGGAGGGCCGCGAGCCGCCGTCTGCGGTCATGGTCTCCAGGTTGACCCGGGCCTGGATCGCCGCCCCCTGCGGCGCTGGCGCGCCGTCCGCGAGGCCCAGGTCGGCCAGGCGCGCGCCGTCGGCGATGCGCAGCTGCAGCTCGACCAGATCCAGGCCCAGCACCATCTCGGTCACGGTGTGCTCGACCTGGAGGCGGGCGTTGGCCTCGATGAAGGCAAAGCGCGGCGGCGCGCCCGGGCGGGCGTCCACGAGGAACTCGATGGTGCCAAGGCCGCGATAGCTGGCGGCCTCTCCGAGAGCGACCGCTGCGGCGAGCATTTCCTGGCGCAGGGACTCCGGCAGGCCGAAGGCCGGCGCGATCTCGATGACCTTCTGGCGCTGCCGCTGGAGCGAGCATTCCCGGTCCCAGAGGTGGACGATCCCGCCCGCGCCATCCCCAAGGACCTGGACCTCCAGGTGGCGGGCGCGCGGCATCAGCTCCTCGACATAGAGGTCGCCCGAGCCGAATGCGGTCTGCGCTTCGGAGGCGGCGCGCTCGAAGGCCTGCGGCAGCTCGGCGGCGTCGATCACCGGCCGCATGCCTCGTCCGCCGCCGCCGGCCACCGCCTTCAGCATGACGGCGCCGCCCTTGCCCAGGCTTGCCAGGAAGGCCTGCGCCTCCGCCAGGGAGACCGGCCGGCTGATCCCGGACGGGAGGGGAATGCCGCAGGACTCCGCCAGGGCGCGGGCGGCGGCCTTGTCGCCGAACAGGCGCAGGCTTTCCGGGCGGGGACCGACGAAGGTCAGTCCTGCGGCCTCGCAGGCCCGGGCGAAGTCGGCGTTCTCGCTCAGGAAGCCATAGCCCGGGTGGATGGCGTCGCAGCCTGCCGACCGGGCGGCGGCGATCACGCCCTCGATGTCCAGGTAGGCCGGAACGCCGGTGCGCCCCAGGGCGACCGCCTCATCCGCCACGCGGACGTGGAGCGAGGCGGCGTCATCCTCGGCGTAGACCGCCACGGTCCCGACTCCCATGTCGGCGGCGGTCCGGGCGATCCGGATGGCGATCTCGCCGCGGTTGGCGATCAGCAGACGCTTTGGCATCGGGCTTCCTTCCCACTCTCGGGCCGTCTTGGGCGGCCTCCGGAGCCGGTATAGCATCCAACGCCCCGCAGGACGCCAGCCCCGGAGCTCGCCCGGGCTCCGGCCCTGGTCTAGGTTGCACGGCATCCAGTCTGGTGAGGGCGCCTGCAACATGAAAGCGGTCTGGTACGAACGGACAGGTCCGGCCTGGGATGTGCTCGAGTTCGGCGAGATCCCGACCCCTTCGCCCGGCCGCGGGCAGGTGTTGATCCGCATCCACGCCTCCGGGGTCAACCCCTCCGACGCCGGCATGCGGGCCGGTCCGGCCCCCATGGCCTACCCCCGCATCATCCCCAACAGCGACGGCGCCGGGGTGGTCGAGGCGGTGGGTCCGGAGACCCCGGCGCACTGGGTCGGTCGCCGGGTTTGGTTCTACAACGGCCAGAGGAACGGGCGCGCCTTCGGCTCAGCGGCGGAGTACATTGAGCTCGACGCCGACCTCGTCACGCCCCTTCCGGACGCCGTGTCCTTCGCTGAAGGCGCCACCCTGGGCATTCCCTGCATGACCGCCCACCGCAGCGTCTTCGTCGCCGGTCCCGTGCAGGGCCGGACGGTCCTCGTCACCGGGGGCGCCGGCGCGGTGGGCCTCTATGCGGTCCAGCTGGCCAGGTGGGCCGGCGCCACGGTCATCGCGACGGTCAGCAGCGAGGCCAAGGCCGCCCGGGCGCGGGAGGCGGGGGCCGACCTCGTCGTCAACTACCGCTCGGAGGACGTCGCCGCCCGGATTCGCGATTTCACCGGCGGCGCCGGCGTGGACCACGTGGTCGACGTCGACTTCGGCGGCAACCTCGCCGCGACCCTGGCCTGCGTGAAAGGCAATGGCTCGGTCGCCTTCTACGCCACCAAGGGCCAACCCTCGCCGACGGTCTCGGCCGGGGAGCTGATGCGCCTGAACCTCAACGTCCACGGCGTCTACCTGCCGGTCAGCCCGCACGAGACCCGCCGACGGGCCCAGGCCGACATCCTGCAGTGGATCTCGACCGGATCCAGGATTCTGCCGGTCGCCGGCCGCCATGCCCTGGCGGACTGCGCCGCCGCCCATGAGCAGGTCGAGTCGGGAACCAAGTCGGGCACCGTGGTGGTCGAGCCCTAGGTCCGCCCCGCCGTCAGTAGGCGTAGCGCACGAAGAGGAGCAGACTTAGCCAGCCCTCGGGCTTGGTGGTCAGGGCCTGCTTCACCGCATCCCCGGGCTGGGTGTAGGCGATGTGCCCGTGAACATAGATCTTTCGCGAGACGAACCACTTGCCTGTGACATTGGCCTCCATCCCGTAGTCCCGGTTTGTCAGGAACGACAAGGCGGGGTTTCCGCCTATGTTGTTCATCTCTGCGGCCCGGAAGACCCAGAACTGAGGGACGATCTCGATCCGCGGGTCAGGTTTCAGCCGCGCCTGCAGGCGGTGAGCGATCACGTTGCTGTCCTGGACCACCTTGAAATGGTTGGCGCCCTGGACCCACTGCTCGCCATTCCCACCGGAGAAAAGCGGGTCCCAGCGCTCATAGGCGGAGGTGTCGGGATCATCTCCCGAGAAGTAGGAGTACCGGTAGCTGACCGAAGGCGACCAGGGCGCCGCAGGCAGGCGATAGCCGATCTCGGCCCAGCCCGCCTTGGCCCGCATCGGGAAGTCGTCATTCTCCTGCAGGGCGAACTCGCCGCCGCCGAACAGCCCGGCGCCCTGCGCCGCGGGCGCGTAGCTGAACCGGGCGTCGTAGACCTTCAGGCCCTTGCGGGTCCCGACGGGCGCGCCCGCGGGGCCATAGTAGGCCGAGCGCGACTCCGGTGCGGCGACATAGCTCGCCGCGACCAGCCAGTCGGCGTTGGGGCGGAATTCGACGTTCACGCCGGCAAGCCGCGTCCCGGAGTCCAGGATCGGAAGCTCGTCCGGGTCCAGGTAGAAGGCCTCGAGCTTCAGGCGGTTGTAGGCGACCTGCGCCAGGACGAGGTTGTCGGCGGCCCACCGCGCATTGGCCTGGAGCGCCGCCCGGTCGTGCCCGTTTGCTGCGGTGTTGGCGATCAGGAAGGCGTTGGCGAGTGAGAACTTCTGCCGTCCGGCCGAGAGGTTGACCACCAGCCGGTTGCCGGCCGCATCCGTCGACCCGCCGACGATCCCGACATAGGCGTCTTCCACCCCCGTGAGGGTCCGGGTCTTGCTGCTGAACAGCTCGTCCCCGCTCGATCCGGCGGTAATGGCGCTCAGCCCGCCATAGACATGGACCTGCCGGGAAAGGGGCGTGATGCCGTAGACGCCGTAGTGGACATACCCCTCCGCCCAGTCGCGGTATCCGGCGCCGGAAGGCTGGCCCTGGACGAGGGGGTTGCCCGCCAATAGGGGGCCGGGTTGTCCGTACCAGGAGTTGTTGTTCGCATAGTAGAGGCCGAGGGCGTCAAACTTGCCGATCAGGTAGGTTCCGTTGCGATCCAGGAGCAGGGATCCCGCCGAAGCGTCCCCGGCCAGTCGGCCCCGCCCTTCGCGCGTCGAGGCCGCCTCGCCCAGGGTCACCCGCACCTTCAGGTTCACCCCGCCGGCGACGCCGAGGCTGACGTCGTAGTCGAGGCTGGCCACCTCCGGCGTCCGCCCGGCCCGCGCCAGCTGCAGGGCGAAGGCCTCCTTCGAGAACCTCGCCCCCGGGAACAGGGCCAGGGACCGTCGCACCGAGTCCGCGATCCGGTCGGCGAGGGCGGCGTCGGGCCCGGGATTGAGCACCACCACCTGAAGGGACTCGATCGCAGCTCCGTTCAGGGGGTCGGCGCCGCTGACCGACTGAGCCCATGCCGGCGCCGTCGAGGGCAGGATCAAGAGGCCCAGCGACAGGCCTGCGACCAGGCAAATCCGGCGCAGAAGGGAGGCGAGGGTCTGAGGGGGCTCTGTCATCTGTCTGTCCATCTATCCGGCGGCGCGGCCTCGAATCAGGCCTTTCCGTCTGTCGTCAGCGCGCGCGCAAAGATGCACCTTGAGGTTGCCTTCCGGTCAAGGAATAGTCTCCTGCAGAGGGTAGGGGACTTCCCTCCAGGCCATTCAGAAGGGACGAGCACATGGAACGTCGAGATCTCCTCAAGGGCATTGCGATCGCCGGCGCCGCCGCGACCGCTGCGGCCACCGCCCAGCCCGCCGCCGCCCAGGTGGGGCCGAAGGGCGCCAAGGGGATCGGGGTCAAGGACATGACCCCCGTCGATCCTGAGTACATCATCCCCGGCCGCTTCAAGGGCAAGACCGTGATCGTGACGGGTTGCGCCCGGGGCATGGGCGCTGCGGCGGCCATCCGGGCGGCCAAGGAAGGCGCCAACATCGTCGGCGTCGACTGGATCAAGGACCAGGGCCAGGCCGTGATCGATCAGATTAACGCCGCCGGCGGCAAGGCTGTCTTCGTCTATGGCGACGTGTCCGAGACCTCGGTCTGCGACGCCATGGTCAAGGCGGCGGTCGATAAGTTCGGCGGCCTGGACCTGGCCCTCAACAACGCCGGCGTGATGGACGGCGTCTTCTCCGGCGATGCGCCGGACTATGCCCGCCAGAAGAAGCTGGTCTTCGCGCCCATCCACGAGGCCTCGGACGAGTATTTCGACAACGTGGTGAGGATCAACACCGCCGGCGTTTTCCGCAGCATGCGCTCGGAGCTGCGCCAGCTGCTGGCCCAGGGACGTGGCGGCGCCATCGTCAATGTCGGCTCCATCGCCGGCCTGACGGGCCTCTCGGGCAACCCGGCCTATGTGGCCAGCAAGCACGCCGTCACCGGCCTGACCCGCAACGCCGCCATCGACTACGCGCCCTACGGCATCCGGGTGAACTCGGTGAACATGGCGGCGACGGACACCCCGATGGTCGAGCGGGCCGGCATCCTGGTGGCGGCCTCCATGAAGGACCAGAAGGGCCCGACGATGGGCCGGCTGAAGATCGACAGTCTCCTGTCCTACACGGACTCCAACAAGCGGCCGGCAACGGTGGGCGAACAGGTCTCCATGATGTTGTTCCTGCTCTCGCCGGAGGCGTCCAACTTCACCGGCGGCGTCTACGCCACCGACGGCGGCTGGACGGCCTACTAGGCGCTAGACCGGGTGCGATGATCGACCCTGCGGACGCCATCCGCGCCCGCCGGCGGCTGACCAACCGGTTCATCGCCGGTCGGGAGGCTGCGCGCCTGGGTCCGGTCTTCCTGCCCGCTGCGGTGGTGATCGCCGGCGACGGCTCGGTCATCACCGGCCGCGACGCCATCCTCGCCGCCTTCGCCAGCCAGTTCGCGGACCCGGGTTTCGGCGGCTACGTCCGAACGCCCGAGCGCATCGAGGTGGATGCGGCGGGAGATCGCGCCGCCGAGCAGGGCCGCTGGACCGCCGGATGGAAGGACGCGCCGTCCCAGTGGGGTCCCTACCTCGCGGTCTGGCGCCGGGTTACGGGTCAGTGGATGATCGAATCCGAGACCTTCGTGACCTTGTCGTGAGACGCGCCCATGACCCCGACCCTCTATGGCATCAAGGCCTGCGACACGGTGGCGAAGGCCAGGGCCTGGCTGGCGGCGCACGGCAGGGACTACGTTTTCCACGACTATAGGGCCCAAGGCATTGACGCCGCTCGTCTTGGGCAATGGATCGAGGAACTGGGCTGGGACAAGGTTCTGAATCGGGCGGGCACGACGTTCCGCAAACTGCCGGAAGCTGATCGGAGCGATCTCGACGCGGCCAAGGCCATGGCCCTGATGGTGGCCCAGCCGTCGCTGATCAAACGCCCCCTGCTCGATCTGGGCGATCGGCGTTTGCTGGGGTTCCGGCCTGAGGTGTATGAGGAAGTCTTCAACGGGCGGAACTAAGGGCCCCGGGGCCGGAGCTTCAGATCAGCGCCCCGTGGCAGTGTTTGAACTTCTTCCCCGACCCGCACGGACAGGCTTGGTTGCGACCCGTCTGCTGCCAGCCCTCGGGCAGGGCGGAGAGCGGCAGGGCCTGCCTTTGCTCCACGGACAGGCCCTCCGGCAGGGCGCCCATCCGGGCGGCGTTCTCGCCGGTCAGGGGGTCGAGGTGGATTTCCTGGAAGGCGAGGGGCGGCGGCTCCGGCTCGGCGAACTGGAACTCCACCGTCATATGCCAGCGGGTCACGTTGTGCCGCAGGTCCACCAGCAGCTTCTCGAAGAGGGAGAAGGCCTCGGTCTTATACTCGTTCAGCGGGTCCCGCTGGCCGTAGCCGCGCAGGCCGATCACGTTGCGCAGGTGGTCCAGGTGGGTGAGGTGCTCGCGCCACTGAAGGTCCACCGTCTGGAGCAGGAAGCTCTTCTCGATAGTCCGCATCTGGGCGGGACTGATCAGGGCCTCGCGCTCCTGCACCCGGGCGTCGCAGGCGGCGATGAGCCGCTCCTCGAACTCCTCGTTTGCGATGCCCTCCTCGGCCGCCCACTCGGCGACTGGAACGTCGAGGCCGAGGATGGAGCGGGTCTGCTCGGCCAGGCCCTCTACATCCCACTGCTCGGCATAGGCCTTGGGCGGCAGATGACGCCGAACGAGGTCGCCAATGGTGTCCCGGCGCATCTCGGCCACCACGTCCGAGAGGTCCTCGTCGGCCATGAACTCGGCGCGCTGCTCAAAGACCGCCTTGCGCTGGTCATTGACCACGTCGTCGTACTTCAGGAGGTTCTTGCGGATCTCGTAGTTGCGCGCCTCGACGCGCTTCTGGGCGGTGGCGATGGCGTTGTTCAGCCACTTGTGGGTGATGGCCTCGCCGTCCTGCACCCCGAAGGTGCGCATAATGGCGTCCAGCCGCTCGCCGGCGAAGATGCGCAGCAGGTCGTCCTCACAGGACAGGAAGAACTTGGACCGGCCGGGGTCGCCCTGGCGGCCGGTCCGGCCGCGCAGCTGGTTGTCGATCCGCCGGCTCTCGTGGCGCTCGGTGCCCAGCACGAAGAGGCCGCCGGCCGCGAGGGCCTGGGTCTTGAGGTCGGCGATCTCGGCCTCGAGCTCGGCCTTACGGGCGATGACCTGCTCAGGGTTCACCTCGATGCCGAGGCCGCGCTGCTCGTCCTGCCAGCGCAGGACCCGCATGTCGATATTGCCGCCCAGCTGGATGTCAGTGCCCCGGCCCGCCATGTTGGTGGCGATGGTCACCGCGCCCGGTATGCCGGCGTCGGCGACGATCATCGCCTCCTGCTCGTGATAGCGGGCGTTCAGGACATTGTGCGGGATGCCCTTCTGGACCTTGCCGTCCACCTCGAAAACATGGGCGTGAAGCAGGGTGGAGAGGGCCTCGGACTTCTCGATCGAGACGGTGCCCACCAGGATGGGCTGGCCGCGTATGTAGCAGTCCTCGATCTGCTTCAGGATGGCCCGGTTCTTCTCGTCCTCTGTCCGGTAGACCTCGTCGTCGTCGTCGATCCGCGCGACCGGCCGGTTGGTCGGGATCTCCATCACGTCCATCTTGTAGATGTCCGCGAACTCCTGGGCCTCGGTGGCGGCCGTCCCGGTCATGCCGGAGAGCTTCTTATAGAGGCGGAAATAGTTTTGGATGGTCACCGAGGCCAGGGTCTGGTTCTCGGGCTGGACGTGGGCGCCTTCCTTGGCCTCGATGGCCTGGTGGAGGCCTTCGGACAGCCGGCGGCCCTGCATCATCCGGCCGGTGAACTCGTCGATCAGGATCACCTCGCCAGACCGGACGATGTAGTCCTTCTCGCGCGTGTAGAGGACGTTGGCGCGGAGGGCCTGGTTCACGTGGTGGACCACGGACACATTGGCGGCATCGTAGAGCCCGGTGGTGTCCTCCTCCAGGTGCCCGCCCGCACGCAGCATCTCCTCAACCCGTTCGGCGCCCTCTTCCGTGAGGATGACCTGCCTCTGCTTCTCGTCATGGTCGAAGGTGGAGCGGTCCTTGATCAGCTCCTTCACCAGGGTGTCCACAGTCCGGTAGAAGTCGGACCGGTCCTCGGTGGGCCCCGAGATAATGAGGGGCGTGCGGGCCTCGTCGATCAGGATGGAGTCCACTTCGTCGACGATGACGAAGTTGTGGCCCCGCTGCACCATCTCATCCATTTCGTAGACGAGGTTGTCTCGCAGGTAGTCGAAGCCGAACTCGTTGTTGGTGCCGTAGGTGATGTCCGACGCGTAGGCGGCCTTGCGCTGCCCCTGGCTCAGGCCGTGCACGATCACGCCGACCGAGAGGCCCAGGAAGCGGTAGACCTGGCCCATCCAGTCGCCGTGCAGCTGGGCGAGATAGTCGTTCACCGTGATGACGTGGACCCCGTCCCCGGGCAGGGCGTTCAGGTAGACCGGGGCCGTGGCCACCAGGGTCTTGCCCTCGCCGGTCCGCATCTCGGCGATGCCGCCCTGGTGCAGGACGATCCCACCGATCAGCTGGACGTCAAAGTGGCGCTGGCCCAGCACCCGCCGCGCCGCCTCGCGGACCACGGCGAAGGCCTCCTCCAGCAGTTGGTCCAGGGTCTCGCCCCGGCCGAGGCGCTCACGGAACTCGACGGTCTTGGCGCGCAGGGCCTCGTCGCTCAGCGCCTGCATCGCGGGCTCGAGGCTGTTGATCCGGGCCACCCGGGCCATCATGGCCTTGACCTTGCGGTCATTCGACGAGCCGAAGAGACGCTGGAAGATGCTCAAGGGATGAATCCGGACCTGTGCGGGATGAGGGGGCGGCGCGTCGGCGAGGCCTGCCAGGAACCCGGAAAACCCGCTTCCCCCGGGGTGGGGGTGACTTAAGCAGCGCCCCTCGGACTGTCAACGCAGGCCCCCCCGGCGCATGCCTCGGTCGCTGCGCTTTGCAGGGCGCGCCGGAAGGTCTAGGGACAGTCTCCGGTTCGTTTCCGCAGGGATACCCGACGGCATGATGATGGTCGCATCCGCCACCCTCCCGCGTCTTTTTCTGATCGCTCTGGCCGTCGCCTGTCTGGGCCTGGCCGGATGCCAGGGACGCGAACGCTCGGAATCGCCACCTGAGGCCGGCGACGTGGTGGTCGCCCGGGTGAATGGAGTCCCGGTCTGGACCTCTGACGTCAAGCGCGAGGCCGTCGCCCAGGGCCTGATTGGTGAGGGTGAGCCCCTCGATCCCTCCTCTGAACAGTTCCGACGCACCACCGACGAGGTGATCGACCGGCGACTGCTGGCCGCCGAGGCCGCCCGCCGCAAGCTGGACAGGGACCCCGCCGTCCAGCGGCGGCTCGCCGCCGCCCGGGAGCGCATCCTGGCGGACTTGGTGGTGGACTCCACCGTCACCGGCGCCATCAGTGAGCCGGCCATCCGCAGTCTCTACCAGGAGCAGGTCCGGCTTTCCCGCCAGACGGAGGAGATCCGCGCCCGTCAGATCGTCGTGGCGACCCAGCCGGAGGCTGAGGCGATCCGCAAGCTTCTGGCCTCGGGGGGCTCCTTCGAGGCCCTGGCCATGGAGCGGTCTCTCGACGCCGCCACCCGGTTCAACGGTGGCGATCTCGGGTACTTTACCGCCGACATCATGCCGGACTCCTACGAGGCGGCTCTGAAGACCGCCAAGGCGGGACAGACGATCGGCCCCTTTCAGGTTGAAGGCGGGTGGGCGCTCGTGAGAATCGAGGACCGCAGGCCGGAACAGCCCATCAGCCTTGAGGCGGCGCGACCGCAGATTGTCCGCTTCCTGACCTATGACCAGGTCCGGGACCTCCTGGAGAAGCTTCGGGGTCAGGCCAAGGTCCAGACCTTCCTCAAGACCACGCCGGATGTGCCCGGGCAGCCGCGTGAGCCCGCTTCCGGGACGCCAACGCCGGAAGCCGCGCCCAAGGACAAAGACAAGGACAAGCCCAGGGATAAGACGGAGGGGACCCCGCCATGAGCCGCAAGCCGACGCCGCCCGAGGCCAGCTCGTCACGCCGTCGCTCCGCCGCCAAGCCCGTGGAGGCCGTGGGCCAGACTCTGGAGCGGGCGCTGGACCCCCTGGCCTCGGCGATCAAGCGGGCCGCCCTGCGGCGCGCCGATCGCCAGTCCCGGGCCTTTGACGATCCGGCCGAAGCGCCCGCGGCGCCGGCGAAAGGCGCACTCCCGGTCTCGCCCCTTGCGGTCCCGTTCCCGCGCATCCCGCCCATCGACGGGGTCGAAATCGCCACGGGCCGGGCTGGCTTCTACAAGCATGAACGCGAGGACCTCCTGGTGATGCGGTTCGCGGAGGGGACAAGCGCCGCCGGGGTCTTCACCCGGCACGGCGTGGGCTCCGCCCCCGTCGACTGGTGCCGGCGAGCCCTGGCCCAGTCCCATGGCGAGGACGCCCGGGCCCTGGTGGTCAACGCCGGCTGCGCCAACGCCTTCACCGGCAAGCCGGGGGCGGACGCCGCCCGCCGGGTCGCCTCGGCTGTGGCCAAGCGGTTCGACTGCCGCCAGCGCGACGTCATGCTGGCCTCAACGGGGGTCATCGGCGTGCTTCTGGACGACGCGAAGATCACCCAGCGCCTGCCCGAGGTGGACGCCGCCCTGGCGCCGGATGGCTGGGCGGGCGCCGCGCGCGCCATCATGACCACCGACACCTTTCCCAAGGGGGCCTTCGCCGAGGCGGAGATCGACGGGAAGACGGTTCGGATCGCCGGCATCTGCAAGGGTTCGGGCATGATCGCGCCGGACATGGCCACCATGCTGGCCTTCGTCGCCACCGACGCCGACATCGCTCCCAAAGCCCTGCAGAACCTGGCCAGCCTCTACACGCGCTCCACCTTCAACTGCGTGACGGTGGATGGCGACCGCTCGACCAACGACACCCTGCTGCTGTTCGCCACCGGCCGGTCCGGAGCAGCGCGGATCAGCCGGGCCGGCGACCGCCGGCTGGCCGATTTCCGCGAAAAGCTCGAGGCGGTCCTGCTGGACCTGGCCCTCCAGCTGGTGCGCGACGGGGAGGGGGCGACCAAGTTCGTGCGCATCAATGTCTCGGGCGCCGAAAGCCCCGCCTCGGCGCGCAAGATCGCCCGGACCATCGCCGAGAGCCCCCTGGTCAAAACCGCCTTCGCGGGTGAGGACGCCAACTGGGGTCGGATTGTCATGGCGGTCGGCCGGGCCGACGAGCCCATCGACCGGACTCGGCTGAGGGTCCAGTTCGGGGCCCTGGTCGCCGCCCAGGACGGCCTCATCTCCCCCACCTACGACGAGGCGAAGATGAGCGCCTACATGAAGAAGTCTGAGCTGGAGGTCAGCGTCGACGTCGGCGTCGGCCGAGGCTCCGCCACGGTGTGGACCTGTGATTTGACCAAGCAGTACGTGGCCATCAACGGGGACTACCGCAGCTAGGTCCCCGGGCGGGCCCCGCTCGAAGCGGACCGGAGGGGGTCAGCTGCGGGTCGGGCCGTCCTAGTCCACCGGGCTCCACTTGGCCGCAGCGCCTTCGCGCCTGGGGCCCCGGAACTGTGACTGGTCAATCGGACGGGTGGAGGCGAAGGCGCCGGGCTTTGCGGCGGCCGGGCGGTTTCGCGACTTGCGCAGGCCGCCGGGCAGGTCCGAGCGACCTTCGGGACGGCCCTGGCCGCCGACCGCCTTCGGGCCATCGCCGCGTCCGCCGCCCTTGCGGTGTCCGCGGGGGCCGGGGCGTCCCGCCGCCGGGGCCGAGGCGGCCTCAGGCATGTGGGCGGTCATGACGGACAGGCCGGGGTCCCGGCGGCGGTCCTCGTTCGGGATCGTCTGGCGGGTGACCTTCTGGATGTCCTTGAGCAGGTTGCGCTCGTCGTCGGCGCAGAAGGCCACGGCCGATCCGTCGGCGCCGGCCCGGGCCGTCCGGCCGATCCGGTGGACATAGGATTCCGGCACGTTCGGCAGCTCGTACTGCACAACGTGGGTCACCGCGTCGATGTCGATGCCCCGGGCGGCGATGTCGGTGGCCACCAGGGCCCGGACCTCGCCGGCCTTGAAGGCGGCAAGGGCGCGCTCGCGCTGGCCCTGGCTCTTGTCGCCATGGATGGAGGCCGCCTCAACGCCGGCCTGCTCCAGGGCCTTGGCCACACGGTCGGCGCCGCGCTTGGTGCGGGTGAAGACGATGACCCGCCGGAAGTCCCTAGCCTCGAACAGCTCGGCCAGCAGGGCGCGCTTGCGGTCCTGCTCGACGAAGATGACCTTCTGCCGGACCTTCTCGACGGTGGTCGCCTGGGGCGTCACCGAGACCTTCACCGGGTTCGGGTTCAGGAGCTCGCCGGCCAGCTGACCGATCTCGGTCGGCATGGTCGCCGAGAAGAAGAGGTTCTGCCGGGCCTTGGGCAGGTGCTTCACGATCCGGCGGATCGGGACGATGAAGCCCATGTCCAGCATCTGGTCGGCCTCGTCGAGGACGAAGGTCTCGACGCCCTGCAGGGTGACGGTCTTCTCGCCGAGGTGATCGATCAGGCGGCCGGGGGTGGCCACGAGCACGTCGACGCCCGGCGCCATGGCGCGCATCTGGCCGCCGTACTTCACGCCGCCGAAGATCACGGTCACGGAGACGCCGAGGTGGCGGCCATAGGTCTTGAAGCTCTCGCCGATCTGGGTGGCGAGCTCGCGGGTGGGGGACAGGACCAGGACGCGGCAGCCGCGCCGGGGGGCTGGGCGGCGATCGGCCGCCAGGCGGTGGAGGATGGGCAGGGCGAAGGCGGCGGTCTTGCCGGTGCCGGTCTGGGCGATGCCCAGGATGTCCCGGCCCTCAAGGACGGGGGGAATGGCCTGGGCCTGGATGGGCGTCGGCCGGGTATAGCCCTCGTCGGAAAGGGCCTTCAGGAGGCCGCGATCGAGGCCGAGGTCGGTGAACTGGGTCAAGGGAAGTTGTCTTTCGATGTGCGGAATCGGGCAGCCCATCTCGGGGGCGCCGTTCGGCAGGTCTCTTGGGGGATGCCCCCGCGTGGCGGGGCGATCTGCGATGTCGCTGCAGGGCGCTCGACAGGCAGGCTGCCGGGGCAACCTTCACGCGACTGGAACGCCGAAGTCGCCCCGGAAAAGCCGGAGCGCACGGGGGAAGTGGCCTTGTCAGCCCCGGAAGTCAAGGCCGGCTTGCCAAGGGCGGCCTGCGGGGCGATCAAGGCGGCATGTCCGAAACCCGCCGTCTGCTGCTCGTGGCCGCCGCCGCCCTCATTGATGTCGACGGTCGGGTGCTCATCTGCCAGCGGCCCGAGGGCAAGGCCCTGGCCGGGCTCTGGGAGTTTCCGGGCGGCAAGGTCGAGGCGGGGGAATCCCCAGAGGCCTGCCTGATCCGCGAGCTGTCCGAGGAGCTGGGCATCGGGGTCACCGAGGCCTGCCTCGCCCCCTTCGTCTTCGCCAGCTACGCGTACGAGGATTTCCACCTGCTCATGCCCCTCTACCTCGTCCGGCGCTGGACGGGGGTGGTGACGGCGAAGGAGCATGCGGGCCTGGCCTGGGTGAAGCCGAACCAGCTGGGCGACTATCCCATGCCGCCGGCGGACGCGCCCCTGGTGGCCTGGCTCCGGGACCTGGTCTGAGGCGATGGCGGGGCTTGGCCCGGCCCTTTTCGACCTGGTGCGGGCCCGGGCCGACCGGCCGGGCTGGATCCTGGGCCTCTCCGGGGCGCAAGGATCGGGCAAGTCGACCCTGGCGGCGAACCTCGCCTCGATCCTGGAGGCGGAGGGCCGATCCTGCGCCGTCCTGTCCCTCGACGATCTCTATCTCGGCCCGGCGGCGCGGGCGGACCTCGCCCGGCGGGTGCATCCCCTCTTCGCCGTCCGGGGCCCGCCGGGAACCCACGACCCGGCCCTTGGCCTGTCGGTGCTGGACGCCCTGTCCCGCCCGGGCCCGGTCCACCTGCCGCGCTTTGACAAGGGCCGGGACGCCCCGGTCCCGGACGTCGATCAGCCGGTCTTCCCGGGTCCGGCCGACATCGTGATCTTCGAGGGCTGGTGCCTGGGCGCGCGGCCGGACCCCTCGGCGGCGACCTCTGCGCCCATCAACGCCCTCGAACGCGAGCACGACGCGGACGGGACCTGGCGCGGGGCGGTTGAGACGGCGCTGGCGGGACCCTACCAGGACCTCTTCGCGGCCCCGGACCTGACGGTCTTCCTCCGGGCGCCGGACTTCGAGACCGTCCGCCGCTGGCGGGGAGAGCAGGAGGCCGAGCTCGCCCGCGCCCTCGCCGACGGCCGGCCGGGCCGGTCCATGGGCGCCGCCGAGCTCGAGGCCTTCCTGGCCCGCTACGAGCGGATCACCCGCCGGCTCATCGCCGATCCCCCGGGCGACTTCGTGGTCGACCTCGCGCCCGACCGCACGCCGGGACCGCTTCAGCGCCGCTGAAGTTTCGTGCCCGGCACCGTCTGCTCCACGGCACCGAGGGCGTCCGCCAGCCGCACCTTCGCCGAGCCCGGCCGCAGGGGCTTCTGCTGGGTCTCCGAGGGCGACCAGCCTGTGAGGGTCAGGATCTCGAAGGTCGCCGGCAAGCGGCCGTCGGGATCGGCGAAGTCGCGGGCGTAGATCTCGAAGGCCCGGGCCAGGACCCATCGGGTCAGGGGCCGTGGGTGGCGTTCGGCCAGGACCGAGGTCTCGCCCATCCGGCGCAGGTCGGCCATCAGCTTGAGGGGATGGTCGTAGCGCACGGTCACCCGGTCGACGTCGGCCACGGGCAGGGCGAAGCCGGCCCTTTGCAGGAGGCCTGCGGCGTCGGAAGGGTCGGCGAAAGGCGAGACCCGGGGGCCGGCGCCGCCGGTCAGCTCCAGCTCGGCGGCGGTCAGGGCCTGGCGCAGCTCGGTCAGGGTCGCCCCGCCGAACAGGGCGCCGATGAAGAGGCCGTCTGGCTTCAGGGCCAGACGCGCCTGGACCAGGGCGCCGATCACATCGTTGGCCCAGTGCAGGGACAGGCTGGAGACGATGAGGTCGAGACTTGCGGCGGCGAAGGGCAGGCGCTCCTCGTCCGCCTGGACCCGCATCCCGCTGCGACCGGACAGCATCCGGCCGGACAGGTCGGCCTCCACCAGCAGGCCGACCCGGGGCGCGGCGTCGCTGTCCGCCAGGGCCTGGGCGAAGGCGCCGTTGCGGGCGCCGAGGTCGACGGCGCGGGGGAAGTCGCGCATGATGGCCTCCAGGCGCATCACGATGTCCCCGGCGGCGCGGCGTTTCAGGAAGTCGGCCCCGGCATAGCCCGGGGAGGCCCTGTCCAGCCGCCGGCGCAGGAGGTCGCGGTCGAAGATTCGCGGGGGCGAAGCGGAGGGCGGCATGCGCCGGGACAATGAACGCTTCGGCCGGGCATGGGAACCCGCCGGCCCCCTGGCCCGGGCCGGCCGTGCGGTGCTGGACCTCATCTACCCGCACCGGGCCCTGGACGATGACAGTCCGGTCCTCACGCCGGGCCTGACCGCCGCGGCCTGGAGCCGTATCGCCTTCCTGGATGATCCGGTCTGTGACGGCTGCGGGACTCCCTTCGAGTTCAGTCTGGGGCCAGGCGCCCGCTGCGCCGCCTGCCTGGGCAAGCCCAGGGCCTTTGACCGGGCCCGGGCGGCCTGTCTCTATGACGAGACTTCGCGCGGTCCGGTCCTGCAGCTGAAGTACGCCGACCGGACGGACCTGGCGCCCCTGTTCACGCGCTGGATCTCGCGCTCGGCCCGGGACCTGCTGGCCGGCGCCGACGCCATCGCCCCGGTGCCCCTGCACGCCTCGCGCCTGTTCCGCCGGCGCTACAACCAGGCCGCCGAGATCGCCCGGCCCCTGGCCCGGCTCTGGTCGACGGACTACCTGGCCGACGCCCTGGTCCGCAGGCGCGACACCGGCGCCCAGGCGGGGCGATCAGGGACGGGGCGCCGCCGCAATGTCGCCGCCGCCTTCACCGTCCCCGAGGGCCGGAAGCGGCTGGTGGAGGGGCGCCGCATCCTGCTGATTGACGATGTCATGACCACCGGGGCGACGTTGGAGTCCTGCGCCCGGGCCCTGCGCGCAGCGGGCGCCGCAGGGGTGGACGCCGCCGTCATCGCCAGGGTTAAAGACCCGGCAAGCCTCACCATATAGACCGTATCCCGACAGCCGAGGGAGAGCCGCATGGCCGCCGTGACCATCTATACCAAGCCCTTCTGCCCCTACTGCGTGCGGGCCCTGGGCCTGCTGGAGCGCAAGGGCGCCGAGGTCACCGAGATCGAGGCCGCCTTCGACGCCGGCAAGCGGGCCGAGATGCTTCAGAAGTCTGGCGGCGCGGCCACCTATCCGCAGATCTTCATCGGCGACCGGCACGTCGGCGGCTGCGACGACCTGCATGACCTGGAGGCGCGGGGCCGCCTCGACGCCCTCCTGGCGGGCTGAGGCGGTGCGCGTCGCCCTCGTCCAGACCCGGACGCCGGCCTCCCAGGCCGCCGCCCTGGATCACGTCCTGCCCCTGGCGCGGCAGGCGGCGGACGCCGGCGCGACGCTGATCCTGACGCCGGAGGGAACCAACATCCTGCAGAAGGACCGCGATCGCCTGAAGGCGGCCCTGACCACCGTCGAGGCCGATCCCGTGGTCTGCGGCCTGCGCGACCTGGCGCGGGAGCGGGGCGTGCACGTTCTGGTCGGGTCAGCCCTGGTGGACGCCGGCGGTGAAAAGGCCGCCAACCGCAGCCTGCTGATCGGGCCCGACGGCGGGATTGTCGCGGGTTACGACAAGCTGCACATGTTCGATGTGGACCTGCCCACAGGCGAGACCGCCCGGGAGAGCGCCGCCTATACCCCCGGCGACCGGGCGATCACCGCCCTGGCTGGCGAGGGCCGACTGGGCCTGACCATCTGCTACGACATGCGCTTTCCCGCCCTCTACCGGGCCCTGGCCCTGGCCGGCGCCGAGGTCATGACTGTGCCCGCCGCCTTCACCCGGCCGACCGGAGAAGCGCACTGGGAGATTCTGCTGAGGGCCCGGGCCATCGAGACCGGCAGCTTCGTCCTCGCCCCGGCCCAGGGCGGCTTCCACGAGGATGGGCGGGGCACCTGGGGCCGTAGCCTGGCGGTGGGCCCCTGGGGCGAGGTCCTCGGCGTCCTCGACCATGACGAGCCCGGCTTTCTGGTGGCGGACCTTGACCTTCCGGCCGCCGCCCGCGCCCGCCGGTCCATCCCGGCCCTGGCCAACGCCCGCGCCTTCTCAGGCCCGGAGCCCCTCGCGTGATCCGCTACGCCCTGGCCTGTGGCGCCGGCCACGCCTTCGAAGGCTGGTTCGGCGGATCCGACGACTTCGACGACCAGTCGGCCCGGGGGCTTGTCTCGTGCCCGATGTGCGGGTCGCCGGACGTGCGCAAGCAGATCATGGCGCCGGCCGTCGTGACCTCGAAGGGCAAGGCCGGATCGGTTCCCGGGCCGTCCCGCGAGATGATGATGGAGATGGTCAGCCGCGTCCGCCGGCACGTCGGGGACAACTTCGACTATGTCGGAGACAGCTTCGCCCGCGAGGCCCGGGCCATCCATGAGGGCCGGTCCGAGGAGCGGGGCATCTATGGCGAGGCGACGCCGGAGGAGGCCCGCGCCCTTCTGGAGGACGGCGTCCCCGTGGCTCCGCTGCCTCAACCGCCGCCGGATCGTCAGGACCTCAACTGATCGTGACGAGCCGGGCGGGGTCCCTGCGCTCTAGACTGGGGTGCTGCCTGAGGAGGCCTCATGTTCCGTTCCCTGCTGATCGCCAGTCTCGCCCTTCTGGGCGCCGCCCCTGTCGCCGCGGCTCCTCCGGCCCAGACCGTCCTGAGGCCAGGCCAGGTCGCCTTCCGTGATCTCTACAAGGAGCTCATAGAGACGAACACGACCCTCTCGTCCGGCAGTTGCACCCTGGCGGCCGAGCGCCTCGCGGTGCGCCTCAAGGCCGCGGGCTACACCGATCGGGAGATGGAGGTGGTGGTCCCGCCCGGTCAGCCCAAGCAGGGCGCCCTGGTGGCGACCCTCGCCGGGACGGACCCGAGGCTGAAGCCCATCCTCCT
Source organism: Phenylobacterium sp. (assembly GCA_020401865.1). Classification (GTDB taxonomy): domain Bacteria; phylum Pseudomonadota; class Alphaproteobacteria; order Caulobacterales; family Caulobacteraceae; genus Phenylobacterium. Next base: position 86,510 of record JADCAS010000007.1, read on the forward strand.
TCTCGCCCACATTGACGTGGTCGAGGCCAATCGGGCGGACTGGGAGCGGGATCCCTTCACCCTGGTGGAGGAGAACGGCTTCTTCTATGCTCGCGGCGCCATCGATGACAAGGCGATGGCCGCCGCCTTCGCCGACAACATGATCCGCTACAAGCGCGAGGGGTTTAAGCCGAAGCGCAGCCTGCGCCTGGCCCTGACCTGCGGCGAGGAAACCCCCGACGCCTTCAACGGCGTGGAGTGGATGATCGCCAACCGCCCGGACCTGCTGGACGCCGAGTTCGCGCTGAACGAAGGCGCCAACGGACAGATCGGCCCCGACGGGAAGAAGGTCTTCCTGGGCATCCAGGCGGGAGAGAAGGTCTACCAGGACTTCACCCTGCGCATCACCAACCCGGGCGGACATTCCTCCCGGCCCGTCAAGGACAACGCCATCGTCCGCCTGTCCCATGGCCTCGCCCGGATCGGCGCCCATGACTTCCCCATCGCCCTCAATGAGGCGACCCGGAACCACTATGCGCAGATGGCCGCCATCGAGGGCGGCGAGACCGGAGCAGCCATGAAGTCCCTGGCGGCCAATCCCGCCGACACGGCGGCGGCCGACTTCCTTGCCCGCTCGCCGGGCCGCAACTCCATGATGCGCACCACCTGCGTACCGACCCAGGTCAAGGCCGGCCATGCCCCCAACGCCCTGCCCCAGAGGGCGGAGGCCAATGTGAACTGCCGGATCCTGCCCGGCGAGAAGGTCGAGGATGTCCGCCAGACCCTGGTCCGGGTCATCAACGACCCCGGGATCTCGGTGGAGACGGTGGGAAGGCCCAGCCCGGTCTCGACGCCGCCCCCGCTCAACACCCGCATCATGGGCCCGGCGACCAAGGTGGCCGCCGCCATGTGGCCCGGCGTTCCGATCGTGCCCGCCATGGCGACAGGCGCCACGGACGGCCGCTTTCTGCTGGCGGCCGGCACGCCGACCTACGGTCTCTCGGGCATGTTCCTCCCGCCTGGAGACAGCGGCGCGCACGGGCTTAATGAGCGCATCGGCGTCCAGGCCCTCTACGAGGGACGAGACTTTCTCTACGAGGTGGTCAAGCTCTACGCCCGCAACTGATCGCGGCGCCCGGGCCTCTTGTGTGGCGGAAGCGCCACACTACATCCCCCGTGAGGCGGTTGCGCTTGATCAAGGCGACCGCCGGAATTCCGCCTCACGAGGGGACACATGAACATCGACCAGTATTCCGACCGCGCCAAGCAGGCCGTCCAGTCGGCCCAGAGCCTCGCCCTGGCCCGTCGTCACCAGCAGTTTGCGCCCGAGCACCTGCTCAAGGTCCTCCTTGAGGAGAAGGACGGGCTCTCCCGCGCCCTGATCCAGAGCGCTGGCGGACGGCCCGACGCCGTCGACCAGGCGGTGGACGCTCTCCTGGCAAAACGCCCGCGCGTCGAGGGCGGGTCTGGCCAGATCTACCTGGCCCCGGAATCCGCCAGCGTCTTCGCCGCAGCCGAGGCCGGCGCCAAGGCCGCCGGAGACGCCTTTGTCACCACCGAACGCCTCCTGATCGCCATCGCCAAGGAAGGCGGCGAGGTCGCCCGCGTCCTGCGCGAGGCCGGCGCCGAAGAGGCCGCTCTGGAGGAGGCCGCCAAGGCCCTGCGCAAGGGCAAGACCGCCGACAGCGCCTCGGCTGAGGAAGGCTACGACGCCCTGAACCGCTATGCCCGCGACCTGACCCAGGCCGCCCGCGACGGCAAGGTCGACCCCGTCATCGGCCGGGACGAGGAGATCCGCCGGACGATCCAGGTCCTGTCGCGCCGGACCAAGAACAATCCCGTCCTGATTGGCGAGCCCGGTGTCGGCAAGACCGCCATCGTCGAGGGCCTGGCGCAGCGCATCGTCAACGGCGATGTGCCCGAGAGCCTGAAGGACAAGAAGCTGCTCGCCCTCGACATGGGCGCCCTGATCGCCGGGGCGAAGTACCGGGGTGAGTTCGAAGAGCGGCTGAAGGCGGTCCTGAACGAGGTCACCGCCGCCGAGGGCTCCATCGTCCTCTTCATCGACGAAATGCATACCCTGGTAGGCGCCGGGAAGACCGATGGCGCCATGGATGCCTCCAACCTGCTCAAGCCGGCCCTGGCGCGGGGCGAGCTGCACTGCGTGGGCGCCACCACCCTCGACGAGTACCGCAAGCACGTAGAGAAGGACGCCGCCCTGGCGCGGCGCTTCCAGCCCGTCTTCGTCTCCGAGCCTACCGTGGAGGACACAGTCTCCATCCTGCGTGGCCTGAAGGAGAAGTACGAGGTCCACCACGGGGTCCGCATCACCGACAGCGCCATCGTCGCCGCCGCCACCCTGTCGAACCGCTACATCACCGACCGCTTCCTGCCCGACAAGGCCATCGACCTGGTCGACGAGGCCGGCAGCCGGGTGCGCATGGCCGTGGACTCCAAGCCTGAGGAGTTGGACGAGATCGACCGACGGGTCGTCCAGCTCAAGATCGAACGCGAAGCCCTGACCAAGGAGAGCGACGAGGCCTCCCGCCAGCGGCTGGAGAAGCTTGAGGACGAGCTTGATGACCTCGAGGGTCAATCCGAGGAGATGACCGCCCGCTGGCGCGCCGAGAAGGAGAAGGTTTCCTCCGCCGCCCAGATCCGCGAGGCCCTTGACCGCCTGCGCGCCGAGCTCGTCGCCGCCCAGCGTCGGGGCGATCTGCAGCGCGCCTCGGAGATCGCCTACGGTGAGATTCCGCCCCTCGAGAAGCAGCTGGCCGAGGCCGAGCAAAAGGCCGCCGGCGACGCCGTCAGCCCGGAGGTGGTGGACGCCGCCCAGATCGCTGCAGTCGTCTCCCGTTGGACCGGGGTTCCGGTGGACAAGATGCTCGAGGGCGAGCGCGAGAAGCTCTTGCGCATGGAGGGCTCCCTGCGCGGCCGCGTAGTCGGCCAGGAAGAGGCCCTGGAGGCCGTCTCCGACGCCGTCCGCCGGGCCCGCGCCGGCCTGCAGGATCCCGCCCGGCCGATCGGCTCCTTCCTGTTCCTGGGCCCGACGGGCGTGGGCAAGACCGAGCTGACCAAGGCCCTGGCGGAGTTCCTGTTCGATGATGAGTCCGCCATCACCCGCCTCGACATGAGCGAGTACATGGAGAAGCACTCGGTCAGCCGTATGATCGGGGCGCCCCCCGGCTATATCGGCTACGACGAGGGCGGGGCCCTGACCGAGGCGGTCCGCCGCCGGCCCTATCAGGTGGTGCTGTTCGACGAGGTCGAGAAGGCCCATCCGGACGTCTTCAACGTCCTCCTCCAGGTGCTGGACGACGGTCGCCTGACCGACGGCCAGGGCCGGACCGTGGACTTCCGCAACACCCTCCTGATCATGACCTCCAACCTGGGCTCGGAGTTCCTCGCCGCCCAGAAGGAAGGCGAGGATGTCGAGGCCGTGCGGAGCGACGTCATGGGCGTGGTCCGCGGCCACTTCCGGCCGGAGTTCCTCAACCGGGTGGACGAGATCATCCTGTTCCGCAGGCTTGGCCGGGCCGAGATGGACAATATCGTCCGCATCCAGCTGCGCCGGCTCGAAAAGCTCCTGGCGGACCGCAGGATGACCCTGTCTCTGGATGACGCGGCGATGACCTGGCTTGCCGATAAGGGGTATGATCCCGTCTACGGGGCTCGACCCCTGAAGCGGGTGATCCAGAAGGACCTGGTGGACCCCGTGGCGCGCAAGCTCCTGCAGGGCGACCTGGTGGACGGCTCCGTGATCGCCGTGACGACGGGACCGGATGGCCTGCAGATCGGCCGACCGCAGGTTCACTGACCGTGAGAAGGGGCGAGGCTCAGGCCTCGCCCCGCCATGTCTCGACGCTTCGGGTCGCCACCTTCAGCCGACGCCCGGGCGGAGGCAGCCCGGGCTATAGCGCCCCTTCGAGCGCTTTCGTCCTGCGCGCGAAGCGTTCCTCTGCGATGCGATCCGCGATCTCACCCGTGGGTCGTCCCTCGCTTTCCGAGCGCGCGATCACCTCACGGAAGGTCTCGCCAAGAGAGGCGACATGCCGTTCAACCGCATCGGGATCCCAACGTGACCTCTGATAGTGCAGATTGATGATCCCGCCGGCGTTCGCGAGATAGTCGGGACAATAGAGTATGCCCCTTTTTGCCAGACGGGCGTCGTCTTCAGGGCGGGCCAGCTGGTTGTTGGCGCCGCCGACGATCGCCTTCGCCTTCAGGTCCGGAATGGTTGCGGAAGACAGTACGCCGCCCAGGGCGCAGGGCGCCAGGATCTCGCAGGTTTCGCGCAGAATCGCTTCGTCACCGACGACCTGGGCGCCAATGTCAGCGGCCAGGGCTTCGGCCCTCTTGGCGTCGGTGTCCGCCAGGACGAGGTCAGCCCCTTCATGCGCCAGGATGCGGGCCAGACGCTCGCCGACATTGCCGACGCCCTGAACGGCGATCCTGCGACCGGCCAGGCTCGCGGAACCCCAGATCTTCCCCGCCGCCGAGCGCATGCAGTGATAGACCCCGAGCGCCGTGGAGCCCGACGCGTTTCCAGCCTCGGGCAGGAACCCAGCGGCGTGGCGTGTCCTTCGCGCGATCACCTGGACGTCCTCCAGGGTCGTACCGGAGTCGAAGGAGGTGATGTAGCGCCCTCCGAGGCTCTCAACGAAATCACCCATGGCCTCGAGCAGGGTCTCGGTCTTTTCCCGCCTCGGGTCGGCGATGATGATCGCCTTGCCGCCGCCATAGGGAATGTCTGCGATGGCGTTCTTGTAGGTCATGCCCCGGGAAAGCCGCAGGACGTCGCGGAGCGCGTCATCCAGGGTGGGGTAGGGAAGAATCCGGCAGCCGCCGATCGCAGGCCCGCGGTTCTCGTTGTGCACAGCGATGATGGCCTTCAGCCCGCTCGCCTTTTCTTGACGTGCGGTGACAAGGGCATGGTCGGCAAAGTCCGCATGGGTGTCGAACATCAGAGTCTCCAGAGTCTTCGATGGACCGGTCTCGTTCGGGGGGGCGCGCCTCACATCAGCCTGGCGCGAAGGTCGGCGCGGGCGGCGGCAAATCGGTCCATGGCGGCTTCCTTGACCGGACCGAACCCCCTTACATCCTGTGGCAGACGGGCCAGAACGAGCATGTCATCCAGGGTCTCCGGCGACAGACGCGACAACCCGAAGGCGATGTCCGCCAGATAAGCGTCCCTGAGCGCCCGTTCGGCTTTCCGCTCGGCAGTATAGCCGAAGGGGTCCAGCCAGGTTCCGCGCAGCCGCTTGCCCTTGGCCAGCAGAGCCATCGCGCGGAACATCCAGGGGCCGAACTTCCTCTTGCGAGGCCGACCCGTGACCTTGTCCCGGCGCGAGAAGACGGGCGGCGCAAGATAAACGGATAGCCTCCGGTAACCGGAAAACTGCCCATCGAGCGCAGTGCGGAATGGCGGTTCGCTGTAGAGGCGCGCCACCTCGTACTCGTCCTTGTAGGCCATGACCTTGAAGGCATTCGCCGCGATGGCGGAAAGAAGTTCGGCGCCCTTTTCACCATACGGAGCCGTCGCCGCGCCCGCGGTCTCCACCAGGCTTCGAAACCGCGCCGAATAAGCGCTGTCCTGATATCGCTCGAGCTCGGCGGCATACCGCTCGACAGAGCTGGCGCCTCGGTCGTGCGAGCCGGTCGACCCGGGCCCGATGAGGCCGGCGAGCGCCTGCACGTGGTGCAGGTCGATGGCGGCGAGCCGCCCCCATCGGAAGGCTCTCCTGTTCAGATCGACGGCCGTTCCATTCGCCTCGATCGCCGCATCGATGGCTGCGGCCGACATGGGCAAGAGACCCTTCTGCCAGGCGAAGCCGACCATCAGCGTGTTGGCCGCCAGATTATCTCCGAACAGGGCTTCGGCAATCCGGGTCGCGTTGAAGGCGAACCCCCGTTTGCCGGCGCGCGCCATCACGGCGTCGATCATCTCCTGGAAGGGCAGGGAACTGTCCCGGTCACTGACGAAGTCCGAAGTCGGGGTCTCCTCCGTGTTCAGAACTGCAGCGCCTTTTCCGCTGGCGAACTTTCGAAGCGCCTCTTCGCTGACCGCGACGACCGCATCACAACCGAGCAGAAGGTCGGCCTCCCCATCACCGATCCGCACCGCGGGAATAGGCTGCTGCGGAGCGGCGATGCGGATCTGACTGGTAACAGACCCGTTCTTCTGGGAGAGCCCTGTGAAGTCCAGCACGCTGGCTGTCAGTCCGTCATGATAGGCGGCAGACCCCAGAAGCGCGCCGACCGTCAGGACTCCGAGCCCACCAATGCCCGCAACGTAGATGTCAACGGGCGCCTTCAGCTCCGTCAGGTCGGGCTCCGGCAGGCCCGCGAACTTCGTCGCTTCCAGGGCGAGGGTCCGGGCGGGATCCGGTTTGCGCAGGGCGGCGCCCTCGACTTCCACGAAGCTGGGGCAGAATCCTTCGAGGCAGGAAAAGTCGATGTTGCAGGCGGATTGATCAATCCGCCGCTTGACCCCGTCATCGGTCTCCAGAGGCTGGATCGCTATGCAGCCTGATTGCACCGAGCAATCCCCGCAGCCCTCGCAGACCCGCGGGTTGATGAACAGGCGTCGACCGGGATCTGGAAGCACCCCTCGCTTGCGGCGACGACGCTTCTCGGCGGCGCAGGTCTGTTCGTAGAGGATTGCGGTGACGCCCGGGACCTGGCGCAGTTCCCGCTGGATCGCCTCAAGATCATCCCGGCTTGCAGCCGGCTTGCCATCTGGCAGAACAGGCCAACGATCCGGGGCGTCGCTGACCAGCCGGACATCGCCGACACCTTCCGCCAGCAGCTGGCTGTAAATCCCGAGGGGACTGATCGCGCCCTCGGCGGGCTGACCCCCCGTCATGGCGACGGCGTCATTGTAGAGGATCTTGAAGGTGATGTTGGCGCCCGCTGCAACCGCTGCCCGGATCGCGAGCAGTCCGGAGTGCTGGTAGGTTCCGTCACCCAGATTCTGGAAGATGTGCGGGGTCTCCGAAAAGGGCTCGGCGCCTATCCACTGGGCGCCCTCACCCCCCATGTGGCTGAAGACGGAGGTCTTCAGCTCTGGAACCGACAGGGCAAGGGCGTGGCAGCCGATTCCGCCTCCGGAAATCGAGCCGTCCGGGGTCCGTGTCGAGCGATTATGTGGACATCCTGCGCAGAAGTAGGGCTTTCGTCCGGGGAAGGCGAGCCGCTCTCCATGGCTGGCGCGATCGACCAAGGCCGCCAGGCGCGCGGGAATTCCTACCGGGTCTTTCGTGATGCGCCCGGCGAGCGCCTGCGCAACCAGAAGGGGTGAGAGTTCCATCACCGCCGGCAGAAGAGGTCTCCCGGCATCGTCGGTCTTGCCAGTCACACGGGCAGGCCGTCCGCGGTGGTGGAAGAGCGCAGCCTTGATCTGATCCTCTACGATCGGGGCCTTTTCTTCGATGACCAAGATCTCTTCCGCCTGACCCGCGAATGCGATCAGAGGATCGATCGCCAGGGGCCAGCTCATCGCGACCTTGTAGACCGAGAGGCCCAAGGCGCCGGCCTCGCGGTCCCCGATTCCGAGGTTCTGCAGGGCCTGCATCAAGTCCTGGTGCGCCTTGCCGACGGTCACAATGCACAGCGAGGCTGTGTGATCGCCGATAACCGGGTAATCCAGACGGTTGGCTTCAGCCCAGCGGATCGCCGCAGGAATCCGCTCATCGATCAGGCGGCGCTCCAGCTCCGCGCGCTGAGAAGGCCATTGAAGTCGCGGATCCCAGTTGAGTCCGTGCGGGGGAACTGGACGATCCGGGATCAGGTACTCGGGATAGGCGGTCGGCAGTTCGAAACTGGCTGCACTTTCGACAACCTCAGCGATTGTCTTCATCGCCACCCAAAGTCCGGAGTGCCGTGAAAGCGCGAACCCGGCCAGTCCAAGCGAAAGGATTTCGGAGACACTTGCAGGCTGAAGGATCGGAATGAGCGTCGACTGGAAAATTCCGTCGGTCTGATGCGGAAAGACCGAAGACTGAGCCGCATGATCGTCTCCGGCGACCGCCAGAACGCCGCCCAGCGGCGATGTGCCCAGCATGTTTGCGCTCCGGAGAACGTCGCCGCAGCGGTCCACTCCGGGGCCCTTCCCATACCAGACGCCGAAAACGCCATCGACCTTGGAGGGTCCGTAGGCCCGGTGCATTTGAGCGCCCCAGAGGGCGGTGGCGGCGAGGTCCTCGTTCAGTCCGGGCTGAAACCGGATCTGGTGATCACGGAGATAGGGCTCGGCCTTCCAGAGTTGCTGGTCATAGGCGCCGAGGGGCGAGCCCCTGTACCCCGAGATGAGGCCCGCCGTATTGAGACCGCGCGCGCGATCCCGTCGCCTCTGGACCAGCGGAAGCCGCACGAGCGCCTGGATGCCGGTCATGAAAACCCGACCGCCTTCGGAATTGTAGATGTGGTCGAGCGTCATGCGACTGGCGACCGTCATCGACTTACCTCCACAAGCTCACCCCCTGACCGCTCAGTTGCGGCGGAGGCCTGATCCTTTGCGCGCCTTGAGGCAGGCTGTTTCTTGGGCGTTCCCGTAAGACCTTCGCCAAGGGAACCATAGGCGTGAATCCGCAGAAAAGGATGCCTAATTTAGCTCAGTAAGTGCGATGTGGGGAATGAACGTTCCAGTAAAATCCACAAGCGGGGCAGAACGTGTCTTTGAAAAACCGGTTGAAAACGTCGGTTCGGAGTGTGGGGCCTGGGGGCTCAGTCCTCGCCCCGGACCCTTCCGCGCAAGGATTTCACGCCGCTCCGTCGGACCTTGCCTTCCAACCGCCGGACCTTGGACGCCAGGGTGGGACGGGTGCGCTTGCGCGGCGGCGGCGGCGGCTCAGCCGCCTTGCGGATCAGCTCCACCAGCCGTTCCAGGGCCTCGGCCCGGTTCCGCTCCTGGCTCCGGTGGGTCATGACGCTGAGCACCAGCACCCCGTCCTGGGTCAGGCGACGGCCAGCCAGCTTCATCAGGCGGACAGCAACATCGTTCGGCAGGGAGGGTGACCTGCGGACATCAAACCTCAGTTCGACCGCCGTTGAGACCTTGTTGACGTTCTGCCCGCCCGGGCCTGCCGAACGGACAAAACGCTCGGTGACCTCGTCCTCGGGGATGTGGATGTCAGGGGTCGCCTCGATCATGGCGGGCGCCAGGGCTCAGGCGTTGCGGCATGCGGGGCAAAGGCCGCGGGCTTCCAGGGTCAGGCTGCGCACGGAATAGCCGGCTTCCGCCGCCGCCGACAGGCCGGCGTCAAGCGCGGGCTCAAACTCCCGCGCCGCGCCGCAGCACTCGCAGATCAGGAAGGCCGCCCGGTGGGCCCCGCCCTCGATCCGGCAGGGCACATAGGCGTTCAGGCTCTCGATGCGGTGCGCAAACCCGAGCTTCTCCAGGAAGTCGAGGGCCCGGTAGACGGTGGGCGGCTTGGCCGGGGCGCCATCGCCCCCGAAGGCGGCGATCATGTCGTAGGCCTTGAGGGGGGCGTCAGACGATAACAGGAGTTCCAGAACCCGGCGCCGGGGCGCTGTCAGCCGTTCCCGGGCCGCGGTGCAGCGCACTTCCGCTTCGTCCAGGGCCCGGGTGAGGCCCTGGCCTTTGAGCCCCTGCCGGGGTCCGTCGTCATGTCCACAGTCGTGAGCCATGCGCCATGGCTAGACCCGAAGACGAGCGGGCGCAACCGCGCTGAGGGTCAGTCCTCCCCGCCCTGCACCTCGTCGCCTTCGAAGGACCGGGGGGCCCGGCGCCGGCGGGGCGGCCGCGCCTCCTCGCCCTCGGGTTCAGCCCGGGGCGGGCGGGGACGCAGGAAGTCCGGAGCCTGGGACTCAGCGCCATCCTCGCTGCGCAGGGTGGGGGAGGGCGCGCGGTCGGTCGCCGGGGCGATGACGCCGCCGCTCGGTTCGATGACCGGGAGGGGGTCGCGCCCGGGCCGGTCCTCCCGGGTGCGCTCGGGGCGCTCGTCACGGTCCCGCCACCGGTCCCGGCGGCCACCCTCAGGTCGGTCGCCCCGCGGACGGTCGTCCCGCGGACGGTCGTCCCTCTGGCGCTCCTCGCGGGGGCGTTCGTCCCTTGATCGTTCGTCCCTGGAGCGATCCTCCCTCGGGCGGTCCTCCCTTGGCCGGTCCTCCCTGGGCCGTTCATCGCGGTCGCGGAAGCGGTCGCGGCGATCGTCGCGGTCGCGCCAGCCATTCCGGTCGCGGGGCTCTGCCTCGGATTCCGTCGTCTCGGCCTCCACCGCCTCGCCGGACTCGTCTTCGAAATCGACGTCGAAGCCCGAGATGAACTGGTCGCGGCCGATGATCTCTGCAGCTGGTCGGGTGGGCTGCATGGCCCGGATCAGCCGGAAATAGTGTTCGGCGTGCTGCAGGAAATTCTCGGCGAGCACCCGGTCGCCGGCCGAACCGGCGTCGCGGGCGAGCTGCTGGTAGCGCTCGTAGACGGTCTGGGCATTGCCGCGGACCTTGACGCCCTCAGGGCCATTGGACTCCAGGGCCCGGTTTGCATTGTGCTGCTGAGGCTTGCCACCGGCGCTACGATTGCGACCGCGCTGACGCTTCATGCCCTTGAAATCTCTCATGTCCTGCCGTTCCGCCGACCCGCCGACACCAGGCGGGCTAGGGCTGTTCTCCGGGTCTGTCCGCCGGGCTTGTCCCGGCGCGGATCAACCGAAGGTGAAAAGGTTCCCGTCGTCCCACCCGGAGCCTGGCGTTTCGCCTGTGACGAACGGCCTGCCGGCCCGGGGCCCGATCCTGAGGGTCAGGCGGTCCATGGCATCGACGGTTTGGGTGGAGACCGAGACTCCGTCTAGCGGCTCAGCCGGCAGTTTCCAAGGGGTTTTTCATGCCCGCGACGACCCGGTCATGGGTCGACAGGTCCGGGAGGGTCTCCACTTCCACAGCGCCGGCCTGCCTGAACAGGTCCTCCACCGCCGCTTTCTGGTCATACCCGATTTCCACGAGGAATCGGCCCCCTGGCCTGAGCACGCGCAGAATCTCGGGCGCCAGGCGGCGGTAGGCGTCCAGTCCGTCCGGTCCCCCGTCAAGGGCCAGGCGGGGCTCGTAGACCCGGACCTCGGGATCGAGGGTCTCGATCACCGGCGTGGCGATGTAGGGGGGATTGGAGACCACGAGGTCGAAGTCGGCTTCCGCAAGACCAGCCGTCCAGTCCCCGCGCAGCAGAGCGACCTGGCCTGACAGGCCCAGGCTGGCGGCGTTGTCGCGGGCGACGGCAAGGGCCTCTTCCGAGACGTCGACGCCAAGTCCCCGCGCCGCCGGCCGCTCCGCGAGTATGGCGAGCAGAATGGCGCCCGACCCGACGCCCAGGTCCAGGATCCGGAAGGGCGGGCCCTCGGGAAACAGTCGCAGGGCGTGATCGACGATGACTTCCGTCTCGGGTCGCGGGGTCAGGACGTGAGCCGTCACGCCGAGCATGATGTTCCAGAAGCCCCGGCGGCCCAGGATGTGGCTGACCGGCTCCCGTTGGATGCGTCGCGCGAGGTACTCGTCCAGTCGTGCGGTCTGTTCGAGGTCGAGTTCTCGATAGGGATCGCTCACGATGTCGGCGCGGGTCACGCCGCAGGCGGCCTCCACGAGGACCCGGGCGTCGATGACCGGTCCAGGTACGCCCGCCGCCTCCAGACGGGCTCGGGCGCTCTGCCAGGCCTGGAGCAGGTTCCGGCTCACTCCGGCTCGCCTGGGGTGCTGCAGGCGTCGCCCACCCGCACCGTGCCCCCGTGGGTGACCTGGACATAGATGCCGCAGTCCCGGTGGCCGTACTGTTCGAAGAGGTGCTCGACCAGGGGCAGGTCCTTCTTCGCGGTCTGCGGGTCCACCTCGGTGGCGGCGCAGCGGACGATCGGGGCGAAGACCGTAGCGCGGGCAAGGCCGAGCAGGAGGTTCTTTCCCTTCCAGTCGTTCTCCACCCAGGGCGGCCAGCCCTCGACATAGAGATTGGCGCGGAACCGCAGGGGATCCACGGGCTTGCCGATCCGGGCCTCCAGGTCGCGGACACTGGCGAGGTTGACGATGGAAATGTGGCCTGCGGGATGGTCGAGGAACTGGTAGTCCGGCGCCTCAAGGACTCGGACGCCGTCCCGGGCGTCCTCGCCCAGAACTCCACGGACCCAGTCGGCGAAGCCTTCGCGTCCCGCCTCTTCGGCGAGGTCGCCGTGGAAGTCCGAATGGCCCGGCGCCGAGGCCGCCAGGTGCGTCCCGCGGACATGGGTTCGGGCCGAGGCGACCACCGGGTGGGCGGCCAGGACGGCGAACTTCATCTTAGGGACATAGCGGGGGGCGGCGGGATCGAAGCCGGAGGGCCCGTTCTCCACCACCCATCGGCGGTCCTGCGCAATGGCGCGCCCCGGAACCAGGTCCGCCTGGGCCATGGGCTCAGGCGAGAAGCCCTTTATGGGATAGCGGAACAGGCCGGTAATCAGGGCTTCCATCAGGCGAACTCCGCTTCCAGGCTGGCCAGCCGTGCCGCCTGGTCCTCGGCGATCAGCGGATTGATGACGTCGTCGAGGGCCTCGCCCTCCAGCACCTTGGCCAGGTTGTAGAGGGTCAGGTTGATCCGGTGGTCCGTGACCCTCCCTTGAGGGAAGTTGTAGGTGCGGATACGCTCGGAGCGGTCTCCGGACCCCACCTGGCTGCGGCGGGAGTCCGCCCGGGCGGCGTCGAGGGCCTCGCGCTTCATGTCGTAGAGACGGGCCTGCAGGACCTTCATCGCCCGCGCCCGATTCTGGTGCTGGGACTTCTCCGAGGAGGTCACGACGATCCCGGTGGGGATATGGGTGATGCGCACGGCGGAATCGGTCTTGTTGACGTGCTGGCCGCCGGCTCCCGACGACCGGTAGGTATCGATGCGCAGGTCCGCCTCGCGGATCTCGATGTCCACATCCTCCACCTCCGGCAGGACGGCGACGGTGGCCGCGGAGGTGTGGATGCGGCCCCCGGCCTCGGTCTCGGGCACCCGCTGGACCCTATGGACGCCGCTCTCGAACTTCAGCCGGCCGAAGACGCCCTCGCCGGTGATCGAGGCGATGATCTCCTTGTAGCCGCCGACCTCGCCCTCGGAGACGGAGTCGATCTCCACCCGCCAGCCGTGGAGGGCGGCGTAGCGCTGGTACATGCGGAACAGGTCGCCGGCGAAGAGCGCCGCCTCGTCGCCGCCGGTCCCGGCCCGGACCTCGAGGATGGCCGAGGCGTTCTCGTCCCGGTCCCGGGGCGCAAGCAGGAGCGCGACCTCGCGTTCAAGCGCCGGCAGGCGGGCCTTCAAGGCCTCCAGCTCGTCCCGGGCGAGGGCGGACATGTCCGGGTCGCCCGAGACAGCCATTTCCTCCAGTTCCGGCGCCTCCGCCCGTGTCTTCTCCAGGGAACGGACCGCTTCGACCACAGGCTTCAGTTCGGCGTGCTCCCGTGACAGGCGCACGATCTCCGCCCCATCGGAGGCGGCGGACATCCGGGCCTCGATCTCGTGAAAACGGCCGAGAACCTGGTCGAGTCGGGCTTGGGGAAGTCGCACGGGGCGGGAGTCTCAGGGAGGAGAGGAGCCCAGGCTTTTAGCCCGCGGCGTCCGGCTTGCCAAATCCCAGGAGGCGCTCCGGCGGAAGTTGGGGCGGCTACGAGCGGGCCGCCCCGGATCCGGTCGGGATCAGACGCGAACGCCGGTCATGCTGGCGTTGCCGAAGGCGCCGAGCTTGACGTTGCCCGACAGGCTGTCGCCGCTGACGGTGGCTTCGAACTCCAGCGTCATGGGCATGGGGCTGGTGATGGCCGACGACCAGATCAGCTTGTCGCCGTCGACCTTGCCGGAGATCTCCTGGTCGCCCATGCGGCCGGTGGTCTTGCCGGTGAAGGTGTCGCCGTTGGTGGTGATGGAGGCGTTCACTTCCTGAGCGCCCATCGGGGTGTTGATCGTGATCTTCCAGTTGCCGTCCGCAGACATGGCTCTCTCCTCTTTGCGAAGCGGCGCCTCATCGGGCCATGCGAGGCCTTGCAAGCGGCGCTTCCGTTCGCCATCGACGGACTCGCCGCGGCAGCCAGTTTAGGTGGGACTCAGGGACGCGCTTTCAAGTTCCGCGGCGCGGCGCTCCACCAACTCCACGATATGGTCGACCATCCGGTCGTTGTCCATCTTGTGATCGGCCTTGCCGGCCAGATAGACCATGCCCGCGCCCTTGCCGCCGCCGGTGAACCCGACGTCGGTCATCAGAGCCTCGCCTGGCCCGTTCACCACACAGCCGATGATGGACAGGCTCATGGGCGTGGCGATGTGGGCCAGCCGGGCCTCGAGGGTCTCGACTGTCCGGATGACGTCGAACCCCTGCCGGGCGCAGGACGGGCAGGCGATGATGTTCACCCCCCGGTGGCGCAGGCCGAGGGACTTCAGCAGGTCGAAGCCGACCTTCACCTCCTCGACAGGGTCCGCGGCCAGGGAGACCCGCAGGGTGTCTCCAATGCCGGCCCAGAGGAGGGCGCCCATGCCGATGGCGGATTTAACGGTGCCGATCCGCTGGCCGCCCGCCTCGGTGACGCCGATGTGCAGGGGGCAGTCGATGGCCTCGGCCAGCATCTGGTAGGCGGCCACGGTCATGAAGAGGTCCGAGGCCTTCACGCTGATCTTGAACTCGTGGAAGTCGTGATCCTGCAGGATGCGGGCGTGGTCGAGGGCGCTCTCGACCATGGCGTCGGGGCAGGGCTCGCCATACTTCTCGAGGAGATGGTTCTCAAGGCTGCCGGCGTTGACGCCGATCCGGATCGAGCAGCCGTGGTCGCGGGCCGCCTGGATCACCTCGCGCACCCGGTCCGGGCTGCCGATGTTCCCGGGATTGATCCGCAGGCAGGCGGCGCCGGCCTTCGCCGCTTCGACGCCGCGGCGATAGTGGAAATGAATGTCGGCGACGATGGGGACCTTCGACGCCTTGACGATCTTTGGCAGGGCGGCGGTGGAGGCCTCGTCCGGGCAGGAGACCCGCACGATGTCGGCCCCGGCCTCCTCCAGCTGCCGGACCTGGTCGATGGTCGCGCCCGCATCCGCCGTCAGTGTGTTGGTCATGGACTGGACGCTGATCGGGGCGTCACCGCCGACCTCAACGTTTCCGACCCGGATCTTTCGGCTCTTGCGGCGGACGATGGTGCGCCAGGGGCGCAGGGCATGGGTCTCGGACATGGTGACAGAATAGGGCGGCCAGGCGGGATTCCCAAGGCGGCTCAGGCGGGCGGCGGGCGCGTCAGGGCCGATCCGCGAGTTATTCCCGCCGGAAGCACCCCCCGGGCCCTGCCGTCCAGGTAGACCGCGATGACCCCGGCCTCCACGGTCTCAAAGGACAGGCCCGGGACAGGGTCGGTCCGGTAGGCTTCCCCGGCGGCCAGTTGCCGCGCAAACCAGGCCGACCGGTCCGGGCCCCAGACGATGAGGGTGGTGGGCCGCCGCGCCTGGAGGACCACCCGGCCAGCGGCGCCATGCACGCGCCCCCGGGGCGCGAAGGTCTCGCCCAGGTCAAGAAGCGTGGGATCCTCCGTCGCGATCAGGCCCTCGGGAAGCGCGGCGGACAGCTCCGCCTCCAGGCCGGGGGTCAGGTAGGGCGGTGGGGCGTTGGACTCCACCGGTGCGGGCAAGGGCGCGCCAAGGACCATCGCGCCGGTGGGAGCGGCCTCGACCGGCGCCGTGGCGACGATGCTGGCGGGCCGGCGTCCCTCCTCGTTCAGCGTTCCCCGCCGGACCAGGTTCCAGACGAGGATGGCCGACAGGATCATCAGGCCAGCGAGCATCATCAACCGCAGCCTGGGATCAGCCATGCGCCGCACCCCGACGGGCGGGCGAAGGGCGTCATTGCGATCAGGATCATCAGCCTTGAAACGGGCGATGGCCACGTCGCCGGGCAAACCCAGAGCCTGGGCGTAGGCTCGGATATAGCCGATGGTGAAGGGACGGCTTGGAAGATCCTGCAGGTGGAGCGCCTCGATAGCCTCAAGGTAGGCGGGCCGGATTCGCGTCAGCGAGGCTATGTCGGCGACGCTGAGCCCACGGGCCACCCGGATGGCGCGCAGGGCGTCGCCGACGTGCTCGCCATCCTGCAGGTCCGGCGCGGGCGCGGGCGCGGCCGTCCCGGCGTCCCTCTCACCTTCCTCAGCCATGATGGCGACGATCCTCCGAGCGCGTGTCGCCGATAGCATGGCGGAGGAGTCAGGCCAATTGCACCCCTGGACCCGGTCTCAGATCGCCAGGTAGAGCTTGCGGGCCAGGGTCTCCACCTCGTTGCGGATCGAGCCGGCGGCGCTCCGGATCAGGCTCTGGACTCCGCGTCGGGCGGCCGCTCGGTCGCAGGAGAGGACCATCTGCTTCACCGGCCCGATGCCTGCCGGGGGCATGGAGAGGGCCTCAAAGCCCAGGGCCACAAGGACGAAGGCTTCGAGGGGACGGCCGGCCATTTCCCCGCAGACCGAGACCGGCGTCCCGGTTTCGGCGCAGGCCTTCTGGATCATCTCCAACGCCCGAAGGGCCGGCGGAGAGAGAAAGTCGTATCGCTCGGATACGCGGGGGTTCCCACGATCTGCGGCGAAGAGGTACTGCATCAAGTCATTCGTACCGACGCTGACGAAGTCGGTCATAGGCAGAAGGGCGTCCAGGTGCCAGATCACCGAGGGCGCCTCGATCATGGCGCCGACATCCAGCCGGGCGGGCTCCGGCCGCCCCCTGCGGTGCGCCCAGGCCACCTCCTGGTCCACCAGGGCGCGCGCCGCCCGGAATTCATCCACGCTGGCGACCAGGGGGAACATGATCTTCAGCGGCCGGCCCCGGGCGGCGGCGATCAGCGCCCGCAGCTGGAGGCGCAGGAGGGCGGGGCGGTCCAGGCCCATGCGCACGGCCCGCCAGCCGAGGGCCGGGTTGTCCTCCCGCTCGGCCTCCATGTAGGGCAGGACCTTGTCCCCCCCGAGGTCCAGGGTCCGGAAGGTGACGGGTAGGCCGCTGGCCGCATCCATGACCCGGCTGTAGAGGGCGGTCTGGGCCGTCAGGCGCGGCATTTCCTCGGCGACCATGAACTGGAACTCGGTGCGGAAGAGGCCGATCCCCTCGGCCCCCGCCTCGCCCAGCATGTCCAGGTCGACGTCGAGGCCGGCGTTCATCAGGAGCTGGATCTTCGACCCGTCCTGGGTGACGGCGGGCCGGTCCCGGAGCCGGGCGAACTCGGCGCGCCTCTGAAGGCGGACGTCGAGCCGGGCCTGGAGGGCCTTCACGACATCCGGGCGCGGCCGCAGGTACGCCTCCGCCGTTTCAGCGTCGACGATGACGGTGTCGCCTTCCGAGACCTTGTCCCTCAGTCCCGCCAGGCGTCCGACGCAAGGAATGTCCAGGGCCCGGGCCACGATGGCCGCATGGCTGGCGGTCGATCCCTCTTCGAGGAGCAGGCCCTTCAGCCGCGTGCGGTCATACTCGAGCAGATCCGCCGGCCCCAGGTTCCGTGCGATCAGGATCGCGTTCTCGGGCAGGTCGCGCGCCAGGCCAGCGTCGCCGGCAAGGTGCCTTAGCAGACGGTCCGCCAGGTCCTCGAAGTCATGGAGTCTTTCCCGGAGGTAGGGGTCCCTGGCCTGGCCCAGCCGGGCGCGGTGCTCGGACCGGACGCGCTCCACCGCCGCTTCGGCGGTGAGCCCGTTGCGGACGGCGTCCTCCAGCGAGCGCCGCCATCCGCGGTCGTGGGCGAACATCCGGTAGGTCTCGAGGACCTCGTAGGAGGCCTCAACCAGGCCATGCTGACCCTCCAGCATGCTGTCGATCTGAGCCTGCAGAGTCGTGATGGACTCCCTCAGTCGACTCTCCTCGGCGGCGACGTCCTCGGCGAGAAGGTCTGAGGGGGCCACCGGCGGCTCGTGCAGGACCGCGACGCCCAGGGCGAGGCCCTCCGCGAACCGCGCGCCCTTCAGCCGCTCGGGTTTCTTGGGCACCAGGTCGATGTTCTGGAGCGACCCTTCTGTAGCCAGTTCGCCACCCGCCACCATCTCGGCCAGGACCATGGCGATGATCTGCAGGTCCTCGACCTCGTCCTCGGAGTAGACCCGCTCGGTCCGGTTCTGCACCACGAGGACCCCGATGGCCCTGCCACCCCGCAGCAGGGGCACCCCCATGAAGGCGTGGAAGGGATCCTCGCCGGTCTCGGGGCGGTAGGAGAAGGCCGGATGATTGGGCGCATCCGAAAGGTTCAGCGGCCTGCCCAGCCGCATGATCTCGCCCACAAGGCCCTCTCCGGGCTTCATGCGGGTCAGGTGCACCGCGTCAGGAGAGAGGCCCTCTGTGGCGAACAGCTCCATGTCGCCGTCCGCCTGGCGCATATAGAGCGAGCAGACCTCCGCCACCATCGAACGGGCGATGATGCGCACCACCATGTCCAGGCGCGCCTGAACAGGTCCGCCGGAGGCGAGGGCCTCGCGGATTTGCCGGAGCAGACTGCGCTGCCCCCGCACTGCGAAACTGGCGGTCGACGTCGGCAATGGCTCCTCGCGACACGGGGAAAACCTCTTTCCCGCCCGCTTTCTAACAGGAAGGGGTGACAGAACGGAAAACAAATGCCCGTGCGGCGGGCGCTCGACCGTCCGGCGCCTGCTTTGTGGGCGCGACCATTCCCTATGGGCAGGTCAGGGGCTCAGCCTTTGCGATCTCCGAAGCTGCAGCCTTCACGTCGGCCTGGTAGGCGGGGATCTTCGAGGCCCTTTCGTAGACCGCGAGCCCCAGCATGCGGCCGGCGGCGACGTCGCTCGGCCAGTGCACTCGGCAGTCGACCCGGTGCTGTCCCACATTCGCCCCCCAGGCGCGGATCGCATCGGAGCGCGCAGGCGCTGCGTCGGAGAGGGCGAGGGCCAGGAGCCAGCCAATTCCCGCGTGGCCGCTCGGATAGGAAAAGCCGAGTTTCTCTCCCTGACCCGCGGCGACCAAGGGATCGCAGGCCGGGCCGCCATCTGCTGTGAAGGGTCGGGCGCGCTTGTAGGTGGTCTTGGCCTGGTCCATCGGAACCACGAAGTCCGCCATCAGGGTCATCATCAGCTTCTGGACTGCGGGGGTCTTCTCCGCGGAGACCTGGACGCCGACGGCGCAGGACAGCGACCGCATGAAGGCGGCGTCAGGAATGCGGGCCTCCCGGATCGCGCCTTCCCAGGCGGGGCCGTTGACTCCCGCCCTCGCGGCCGCCGCAGCGGTCCGGTCGAAGGCCTCCTGGCTGGAGCCCGCCTCGGGCGGAGGGGGCAGCAGACGCACCGCGTCGATAGGTGGTTGTCCCGCAAGGTAGCCTCCACGAGTCTGTGTGGTCCCCAGAGTCGCTGGCGCAGCGGCGACGACCAGGAAGGCGAAGGCGAGGGCAAGACGCATGTCGGGGCTCCGTCTGATGTCGGGGATCGACCTTCAGGGTAAGCGCATTGTCCCCGAACCGCCACGCCGTCATAATCGATTCACAAGGTGGCCAATGCGCCGCCATTGGGATTCTGGGGGAAACGCATGCGCTACCGGCTGGCCGCCCTGGGCGCGATCCTGATCATCGCCGGTTCGGTCCTGGCGTTTCTCGTACAAGGCTCGGGCGGTGTCGAGGTTCGGGAGGCCCGTTGGCGGACCCCCGAGGGCGCCGTCATGTCCGGCCTGCTCTACCGCCCCCCTGGGCTTGAGGCTGGTCGCCGGGCGCCTGCCGTCCTCCTCAGCCATGGCTACATCAACACCCGTGAAATGCAGAGCCCGTTCGCCATCGAGCTGGCGCGGCGCGGCTTCGTGGTTCTGGCCATGGACATGACGGGCCATGGCGGCTCCGGTGGCAATGTCGGCGCCGCCGGCTTTGGCGGGCCTTCCGCCCTGACCTTCCTGCGCAGCCAGCCCATTGTCGATTCGGACCAGATCGGCCTTGCTGGCCACAGCATGGGCGGTGGACCGGTCCTCGCGGCCGCCCGCGCCGAGCCGGAAGGCTACCGCGCCGTGGTCCTGGTCGGGTCCGCCCCCGGCCTGTTCGGACCGCCGGATGAGGTCCGCCCGGACTTCCCACGGAATCTGAACGTCGTCTTTGGCGGCCTGGACGAGTTTTCCGCCCTGATGTGGCGGACGCCAAAGGGGACCGACCTGCCCGGGTCTGAGAAGCTGAAGGCCGTCTTCGGGGTCGCTTCGCCGGTGGAGCCTGGCCGCATCTACGGGGACCCAGCGCTTGGGACCGCCCGACGCCTGGACCTGCCCCGGATCACCCATCCCTGGGAGCACTTTTCCTCGGGCGGGGTCGCGCCAGCGGTCGACTGGATGCAGGCGCGCCTGGAGGGGGAGGCCCGGCCCCTTCCGGCCGGAGACCAGGTCTGGGTCTGGAAGGAAGCGGGAACCCTGTTGGCGCTGGTCGGCGCCGGCCTCCTCCTGCTCGGGGCCTTCGAGTTGGCCCTCGGCCTTCCCTGGCTCGGGCAGCTCAGACGCAGCCCGGAGCCGGCGGCGGCGGTCCGCGGTATTGGCGGCTGGCTGGCCCTCGGCCTGACGGCGGTGTTGCCGGCCCTGACCTACCTGCCCTTCATGAAACTGGGCGCCCTCTGGTTTCCCTCGGCCCTGTTTCCCCAATGGGTTCAGAACCAACTCCTGGCCTGGGCCCTCGCCAACACCGTCCTAGCTATTGTCATCGCCCTTTTCCTGAGGCGGGGCCGTCCGGTGTTCAGCGTCGATATCCCGCGTTCCCTGGTCGCAGCCGTCCTGTCAGTCGGGGCCGTCGCCCTGGCCCTGGCCGCCGTTGACCGGCTGCTGCACGTAGACTTCCGCTTCTGGGTGATCGGCTTCCGGCCCCTGACGGAAGCGCGCTGGCCGATCTTCCTGGCCTATCTGCCGCTCTGGACTCTGCACTGCGTGATCGTCGTGCGGGGCCTCTGCGCCCTCCTCGCAGTGGACGGGGCGAGCCGGCGGCTGACCTACCTGACCGCCGCAGGCGTGATGGGCGGGGGTTTCTTCGTGCTGGCGGCTCTGCAGTACGCGACCCTGTTCGCAACCGGTCTCCTGCTGACCCCGACCGAGCCGCTGAATGTGATCGTGGCGCTCCAGTTCATCCCCCTTCTCGCTCTGGTGGGGATCATCGCCGTCTTCACCTGGCGGCGGACCAACAGCTACCTGCCAGGCGCCCTGATCTGCGCGTTATTCCTGTCCTGGTACGTGACAAGCGGCACCGCCAACCACTGGTCGGCCGAGTATCCGATGACCTTCCCGCCCGCGGCGCGGGACCGCTAGGACGGCTCAGAGCTTGTCGAGGCCGTAGGCGGCGTGAAGGGCGCGCACCGCCAGTTCGGTGTAGGCGGCGTCGATCAGGACTGAGATCTTGATCTCCGAGGTCGAGATGACCTGGATGTTGACGCCCTTCTCGGCGAGGGCGCCGAACATGGTCTTGGCCACGCCCGCATGGCTGCGCATGCCGACCCCGATCACGGATACCTTGGCCACGTCCTCGTTGACCTGGACGTCCTCGAAGCCGATCTGGCCCTTGAGGCCGCGGACGATCTCGACGGCGCGGCCAGCGTCGCGCTTGCCGACGGTGAACTCCATGTTGGCCGTATCGGCGACTCTGGCGTGGCTCTGGACAATCATGTCCACGTTCACATTGGCGTCGGCCAGGGCGCCAAAGATGACCGAGGAGACGCCCGGATGATCGGGCAGGCCGAACAGGCTGATCTTGGCCTCGTCCCGGCTGTAGGCGACTCCGCTGACGATCCGCTTTTCCATGATCTCTTCCTCGTCGCACACTATGGTGCCCTGGCCCGGGGCCTCGCCGGGCTCGACAAAACTCGACAGGACCCGCACCGGCACTTTCTGAGCCATGGCGAGCTCGACGGACCGCGTCTGCAGGACCTTGGCGCCCAGGGAAGCCATTTCCAGCATCTCCTCGTAGGAGATGCGCGCCAGCTTCCGCGCCCGGGCCTCTATGCGCGGGTCGGTGGTGTAGACCCCGTCCACATCGGTGTAGATGTCGCACCGCTCGGCCCTGACGGCCGCCGCCAAGGCGACGGCGCTGGTGTCGGATCCGCCTCGACCCAGGGTGGCGATGCGTTCGGAGGTGGTGACGCCCTGGAAGCCGGCGATCACCGCCACCTCGCCCCCATCGAGGGCGGCCGAAAGCTTCTCAGGGGGGATGTCGTCGATGCGCGAGCGTCCGTGGGCGTCGTCGGCGATGATCGGCACCTGCCAGCCCATCCAGGACCGGGCGGAAAGGCCCATGTTGCGCAGGGTCATGGCCAGGAGGCCCGCCGTCACCTGCTCGCCCGAGGCCACCACGACATCGTATTCGTCGTCCGAGGCGGGCAGGCCCTCCGCCGCCGGGCCTGCAGCGTCGGTCCATGCCACCAGCTCGTTGGTCTTGCCCGCCATAGCCGATACGACGACGGCCACCCTGTGCCCCGCGGCCACCTCGGCGGCCACAAGCCGACCCACGCGCCGGATGCGCTCGAGGTCGGCGACGGAAGTTCCGCCGAATTTCATGACCAGCCGCGACATGGCTCGGAACCTGCACTCCAGACGGGAAAGACAGGCCTTCTAGCGACGGGGCGGGGCGGGGGCAACACCTGCGGGACGGGGCTTTCCCCTGTTCAGGGTGGCGGCGTCTCTGATATGTCCGCCACATGGCCGAAGCCCGTTCCAGCGTCGATCCCGCCGAAGTTGAGCGGTTTTCCAGGATCGCCGCCGAGTGGTGGGATCCGAAGGGCAAGTTCGCCCCCCTTCACCGGTTCAACCCGGTCCGGCTGTCCTTCATCCGCGAACAGGGCCTGGCGCACTTCGGCCGAGACGGGACGGAGCGCCAGCCTTTCGAGGGCCTGAGGCTATTGGACATCGGTTGCGGCGGCGGCCTGCTTTCCGAGCCCATGTCGCGCCTGGGCTTTGACGTGACGGGGGTCGACGCCTCGGAGCGCAACATCGGCACCGCCCGCACCCACGCAAAACAGACCGGCGTTCCCGTCACCTACCTCTGCTCCACCGCCGAGGCCCTCGAGGCCGAGGGGATCGCGCCCTTCGACGTGATCCTGAACATGGAGGTCATCGAGCATGTGGCCGATCCGGGTGAGTTCCTGCGCACCTGCGGGCGCCTGCTGGCGCCGGGCGGCCTGATGATCGTGGCGACCCTGAACCGCACCCTCCGTGCCCTGGCCCTGGCCAAGATCGGCGCCGAGTACGTCCTGCGCTGGCTGCCGGCGGGGACCCATGACTGGCGCAAGTTTCTGACCCCGGAGGAACTGCGCGGCTTCCTGGCGACCGAGCCGCTGGACATGCAGGGGCCTTTCGGGGTCAGCTTCAATCCCCTGTCGGGAGCCTGGCGCCTCTCGTCGGACTCCGGGGTCAACTACATGATGACGGTGACGCGGAAGTCGGGCTGATCCCGGGCGCATCGTCCCAAGGGAGGGCGGCGCATGTTCGGACTGATGATGGACAGGCCGCTGACCCTGCCCTCCATCCTGGAGTATGCCGCCGCCTGGCACCCCACTCGGGAGATCGTCACCCGCACGGTCGAGGGGCCCATCCACCGCTATGGCTACTCCGACGCCCTTGCCCGCGTGAAGCGCATGGCCAACGCCCTTCGGGACCTGGGGGTGGGGCCGGGCGATCGGGTCGCCACCCTGGCCTGGTCGACCCACCGTCACTTCGAACTCTATTACGCCGTCAGCGGCCTGGGGGCGGTGCTGCACACCATCAATCCCCGGCTGCATCCGGACCAGGTGGCCTGGGTGGCGAACCACGCCGGCGACTCCCTGCTCATTTACGACATCACCTTCGCGGACCTGGTCGGCGAGATCGGCAATCGCCTCGAGACGGTGAAGACCGTCATCGCGCTCACCGACCGGGCGAGCCTGCCCACCGCCGCGCCCGGGGGGACCCTGGTCTACGAGGACCTCCTGGTCGCGGCCGCCCCGGACTTCGACTGGCCTGATCTGGACGAGCGACAGGCCTCGGCCCTTTGTTACACGTCGGGGACCACGGGTAACCCCAAGGGCGTGCTCTATTCACACCGCTCGACCGTGCTGCACGCCATGGCGGTGATCCAGCCCGACTGCTTTGGCCTCGGCGCCGCCGACGCCATCCTGCCCTGCGCCCAGATGTACCACGCCAACGCCTGGTGCACGCCCTACGCTGCCCCCCTTGTGGGCGCCAAGCTGATCCTGCCGGGCCGACACCTGGACGGTCCTTCGGTCTGCGAGCTGGCGGTGGCCGAGCAGGCGACCTTCCTCCTGGGGGTGCCGACCATCTGGGTGGGCGTGCTGGACCATCTCGACGGCACCGGTCAGTCCTTGAACAGCGTCCGCACGGTCGCGGTGGGCGGCTCGGCCCCCACGGCCTCACTGATCTCCCGGGTCCAGGACAGGCTGGGCGCCGATGTCCGCCAGATCTGGGGCATGACGGAGACCAGCCCCCTGGGCGTGATCAATACGCCTCTGGCCACCCATGCCGGTGAGACCACTGAGGCGGCGCTCGCCCGCAAGCAGAGGCAGGGGCGGGCCAACTGGGGCGTGGAACTCCGGATCGTCGGGGAGGACGGGGCCGTCCTTCCCCATGATGGACGCCAGTCCGGCGCCCTGCAGGTCCGGGGGCCGTGGGTCGCCTCGGCCTACTACAGGAACGACGGCGCCGAGGCCTTTGGCGATGACGGCTGGTTCGATACAGGCGACATCGCCGCCATCGACTCCGAGGGTTACCTGCGCCTGACCGACCGGGCCAAGGACGTGATCAAGTCCGGAGGGGAGTGGATATCCACCCTGGACCTCGAGGATGCGGTCTCCTCGCATCCGGCTGTCGCCCTCGCCGCCGCTGTCGGCGTACCGCACCCGAAGTGGGACGAGCGCCCCCTCCTGCTGGTGGTGCTCCGCCCGGGGCAGGCGGCTGAACCGGCGACGCTGCGAGAGCATGTCGCCGCCCGGGTGGCGAAGTGGTGGGTTCCCGACGAGGTCCGGATCGTCGAGGCCCTGCCCATCGGACCGACCGGCAAGGTGTTGAAGCGCGAGCTGAGGGCGGGGCTGGCCGCAGGCTGAAAAGAGTCTGGCGCGCGTCGCCCCAAGGGCGATAGGGTCTCTCCCGATCCAGCCTCCAGGCTGGCGCGTCGTAAACGCCCGCAGGGGCGAGACTTGGGGAGATGCCGACATGAAGGCCGCCGTTCTGCGCGAAGTGGGCAAGCCGCTTCAGATTGAAGACGTCCAGATCAACAAGCCCGGCCCGCGCGAGGTCCTCGTCCGCACCAAGGCCGCCGGTCTGTGCCACTCAGACCTCCACTTCATGGAAGGCTCCTATCCACACCCGCTCCCTGCCGTCCTTGGCCATGAGAGCGCTGGCGTCGTGGAAGCCGTAGGCTCCGAGGTCCGCACGGTGAAGCCGGGCGATCACGTCATCACCTGCCTGTCGGCCTATTGCGGTCACTGCGAAAGCTGCCTGACCGGGCGCCTGTCGCTCTGCGTCAGCCCTGAGACCAAGCGCGACTCCGGTGACGAGCCCCGGCTGACCCAGAATGGCGCGCCCCTGCCGCAGTTCCTGAACCTGTCCTCCTTCGCCGAGTACATGCTGATCCACGAGCACGCCTGCGTCTCGATCCGCAAGGACATGCCCCTCGACCGCGCCGCCCTGATCGGCTGCTCGGTGATGACCGGCGTGGGCGCCGCCATCCACACTTCGGGCGTTCGGCCCGGCGAGACCGTGGCGGTCATCGGCTGCGGCGGCGTCGGCCTGTCGGCGATCAACGGCGCGGCCATCGCCGGCGCCGGCCGGATCATCGCCGTGGACATGTTCGGCTCCAAGGACAACCTCGCCCGCGAGTTCGGCGCCACCGACTTCATCGACGCCTCCAAGACGGATGCGGTGAAGGAGGTCCTGGAGATGACCCGCGGCGGCGTGCACCACGCCTTCGAGGCCATCGGCCTGTCCAAGACCGCCGAACAGGCTTTCAACATGCTGCGCCGGGGCGGCACGGCCAACATCATCGGCATGATCCCGATCGGCCAGAACGTGACCCTGCCGGGCGCGGCCTTCCTGGGCGAGAAGCGTATCCAGGGCTCGCTGATGGGCTCCAACCGCTTCCCGGTCGACATGCCCCGCCTCGTGGACTTCTACATGTCGGGCAAGCTCAAGCTCGACGAGATGATCTCGCAGCGCATCCGCCTCGACCAGGTCAACGAGGGATTCGCCGACATGAAGAAGGGCGGCCTCGCCCGTTCGGTCATCGTCTTCGACTGATCCCTTCCCAGAACCGGACCAGGGTCTCGCCTCTTGGCAGGGCCCGTCTTCGGGGGCCGTTCAGATCAGGTCCAGCGCCTTCTCCGGGGGGCGACAGACGGCGGCGCCTCGGGGGCCATCCACCACGGGCCGTTCCACAAGGATGGGCTCGCGGACCATGGCGGCGGCGAGCTGGTCCTCGCTGACCCCGGTTCCGGTCAGGCCCAGGGCCTCGGCGGACGTGCCCCGCTGGCGAAGGAAGGCCCGCAGGGGAAGCCCCGCCCGGGCGGCCAGCGACTTCAGCTGGGCTTCTGTCCAACCGGCCTTGAGGTACTCGACCACCCTGGGCTCGACGCCCCTCTCACGAAGCAGAGCGAGGGTTTTGCGGGAGGTCCCGCAGGCGGGGTTGTGGTAGATGACCACCTCGGACACGCTTGTCTCCCTGTTCACCAGTTGAAGGTGCGCCCGGCCTTCACCAGGGCGGTGTCGCTGTCCCCGAACGGTCGCTCTGACGGGCGCCTCGGAGGCGGGGGCTGAAGGCCGACCGGCCATCCCGACAGGCGGGTCAGGGTGCGGGCTTCGAGTGTCCCGGGGCCTACCGGCCGGAACTCGATGACAACCTCACGCGGCGGCGCCTGCAGCCGAATCCGGTTCCACACGCCAGGGGTGGTCAGGAGCGCGGCCGGCCGACCGTTCACGGTGGCCTCGGCCACCAGGGTGTTGCTGCGAAGGTCCAGGCTCAGCCCACGGGCGTCATCCGGCGCCCGCAGCACAAGCCTCTGGCGGCCATCCGCCAGGCGCTCCATCGTCGTCTCGACCCCCTCCAGGGCGACGGACCTGACCGGTGTGGACCAGTAGGCGCCGCGTGCGACCAGCTCATCACGCGCCTTGGCGGGCTTTCCGCCTTCCCGGCTCAGGACTGAACGGCTCCAGCGCGAGAGACGGGGCTCCGTAGAGATAAGAAAGGCCTGTCCGGTATTCGCGTCGTGCAGGTGTTGGACCAAGGTGACTTCTGGATGTCGCTCAGTCCAGGGCGGGACCAGGCGCAGGAAGGCGGCGAGGGCGAGAGCTGTGGCGACGGCGCCTGCTGTAGCCAGCGCCATCCGCGTCTCGCCCGTCGTGTCTTCGGGCTCTCCATGGAGCAGCGGCCAGAGGGTGAGGGCGGCCAGCCAGGCGAAGCCGGCGAGAAGGGCCGGCAGGTCGAGGCCCAGGAAGACTCCATGGGCATAACCCAGCAGCCAGGCTGTGACCGGCGCCCCGATCAGGACGCCCGCCAGGGGCAGGCGCCAGCGGGACCGGGAGGCCCCGAGGTCCGTGGCCAGTGCGAGCAGTCCGGCGGCCAGCAAGGGCCAGGCGACCAGAAAGGCGGCGGTGGGCGCCACGACCTGAAGGACCGCCGCGCCGACCAGGGCGGAGAGCAGGACGCCCGTCCAGGCCGGGGCGACGCGCACAGGAGGGCCGAAGGTCATCACGCCTGTGACGGCGGCGGCGATACCGAGGGCGACGGCGGCGAGGTCCCATCCGAACGGAAGGGCCGCTGCACCGGCCGCCAGGGCCAGAGCGCTGGCCTGCAGCCGGCTTCGACCCCGGGCGGCGAGGCGTGGCGCCAGGAGGAGGACGGCAAGGCCGATCAGCAGCAGGGCGACTTCCCAGGCGCCCGCCCGGGCGAGGAGCGCCCTCTGCTCGAGGAAGCCGCCGCCGCCCGCGGCGATGCGGCGCGCAAGGTGAAGCAGGGCGCCAGTCAGGAGCAGGAGATAGAGCCCTGCCCCCACCCCACGGACCACGCCGGGGGCGTCCAGGGCGCCGAGCCGGCGGGCGTTCCTGACCGCCAGGGCGAGCAGTCCGGCGGCGGCGAGCAGGATCGGCCAGCCGATGATCGCCGGATAGGCGACGAGGAGGTCTCCGGCGACGTGGGAGAAGACCTGGTCCGGTCCCTCCTCGGGCAGCGAGGGCGCCCGGGCGACCGACAGGGCTACGGCGGTCACCTGGTCGCCCATGTGCTGCAGGCTTCCAAGGTCGAGGTTGGCCGCGGTCGAGCTGGGCGCATGATAATCGAACTGGCGACCGATGAAGGCGAAGTTCAGGCCAGCGACCCCGGCGCCCCGGGCCACGGTGAAGTCCGTGTCGTTGGGCATGACCGAGTAGAGCAGGACGGCGAGGGAGGAGGCGGTCGGTCGGCGCGCCTCCGCCTGCAGCAGGTCTATGGTCCCCTGGTTGTGCTTGCCCGTCTGAAACATCTGGACGAGTCCGCCGCCGCCGCGCGCCTCCATGTTGACGAGGAAGCCAATGCGCCGGGCAAGGGGATCGCCCGAGAAGAAGGCCTGGGCGCCCAGGAGCCCGGCTTCCTCGCCGTCGGTGATCACGAAGATGACGTCCCGCGCGGGGGGAGGGCCAGCCTTGAGGATTCTGGCGAGCTCGAGGGCGGTCGCGACGCCTGCGGCGTCATCGGCGGCGCCGGGCGAGTTCGGGACGCTGTCATAGTGAGCCATGATGGCCAGGGCCGGGGCCGACCGGTCCCTACCCGGCAGCACGCCGACGACGTTCTCGACGGCGCCTCCCAGGAAGACCGGTTGCGAAATCCGGTCAATGCGCCTGAAGCCAAAGTCGGGCCGGACTTCTGGAGAAAGGCCCAGGGCGTTCATCCGCAGGACGAGATAATCGCGGACCTGCGCATTCTCTGGGGAACCGACGGGGTGGGGCGAACGGGCGATGACGCCCACGTCGGCCAGGGCCCGGATGGCCGAGAAGGCCTCCGTTGGAGCGTCGGCAGGACGGGGCGCCGGCGGACGCCCGGCCAGGAGGGCGAGGCCAAGCGCGACCGCGAGGGCCAGAAACAGGGCGATCAGCCGGCTCATTCTCATTTCCCTTCCCCCCGGAACGGCGAGCAAATCTTAACGCTGCTCTTCCCGGAAACAAGAACGCCCGCCTTGCGGGCGGGCGTCCGGAAACTCATCGGTCGGGCGGGTCAGGCTGCAGCCTGGCCCTCCATCGGGTCGCGGAGCACATACCCGCGCCCCCATACCGTCTCGATGTAGTGTTTGCCGTCCGCTGAGGCGGCCAGCTTCTTGCGCAGCTTGCAGATGAAGACGTCGATGATCTTCAGCTCGGGCTCGTCCATGCCGCCATAGAGGTGGTTCAGGAACATCTCTTTGGTCAGGGTGGTGCCCTTGCGCAGGGAGAGGAGCTCCAGCATCTGGTACTCCTTTCCGGTCAAATGAACCCGGTGGTTGTTCACCTCCACCGTCTTGGTGTCGAGGTTGACCAGGATATCGCCGGTACGGATCACGGACTGGGCGTGGCCCTTGGACCGGCGGACCACCGCGTGGATCCGGGCGACCAGTTCGTCCTTATGGAAAGGCTTGGTCATGTAGTCGTCGGCGCCGCCGCCGAGCGTCTTGACCTTGGTGTCGATCTCCGTGGTGCCGGAGAGGATCATGACGGGCGTGTCGATCTTTCCGACCCGGAGATTGCGGAGCACGTCCATGCCGCTCATATCTGGCAGGTTCAGGTCCAGCAGGATGAGGTCATAGTCATAGATCTTGCCCAGATCGACGCCTTCCTCACCCAGATCGGTCGTATAGACATTGAACCCCTCGGACTTGAGCATCAATTCAATGCTCTGAGCCGTTGCGCTGTCGTCCTCGATCAGCAGTACGCGCATACTCGCCTCCTTGCCCCTCTCGCTCCGGCCCTGATTCGCTTCTCGACAGAGCCCAGCAGCGTCACCCTGCCAGAGGGTTAATTTAGGAAAGGTTAACGTCGGTAACCTTGATGGCGAAATCGTTAACCCGCTTTGCGAATCACCGGCAAGCCTCCTCGGACCTGGGTGCGCCGGGCCGTGTTGAATCTTTTGTGATTGGACATTTAGGTCGAACGACTGTCGCCGCCACGACTGGCGCAGAGAGCACGAAGCCCCATATCCTCAGGGGCCGGCGCTAGGGTCGGCAAATGGGAGAGTCTCGTATGTCCTTGGATCTGGATGTTGATCCCGGTCCTGCTGTCCTGGCTGAGGCTGGGGCTGGCCTGTCCGTCGCAGACGGTTGCAGGGACCAGGACCTGTCCGCGCCCCTGGAGGCGCTTCCGCCGCAACCCTTCAGCCTGACCGATGAGGTGCGGCTACGGCCGGGTCGCAGCCTTGGCGCCGCGTTACTCGGCGGGGTGGCGCTAGGGTTGCTGATGGGGCGTACGCTTGGGCATCCGAAGCCACCGACCCAGCGAGTCTGACCCCGCTTCACAACGGCCTCTTCATGACTGATTAAGCGTGTCGGAAACATGCTCCGAGCTTGAGTCGCCTGCGGGAGGCCGCGTCTTGCAGAACCTGGTCGAGGCCGTCGAGAAGCTGGACCCGCTGGTGGTGACGGGACGTGTCGCGGCCGTGTCGGGTCTTCTGATTGAAGCCCGGGGCGGAATGACCCGGCTGGCGGTGGGCGCCCGAGCCGAGATTCAGCGGAGAGGCGCCCCACCCTTGCCGGCGGAGGTGGTGGGCTTCAGGGACTCCCGGGCGCTGCTGATGCCCTTCGGGCCTGTGGAGGGCGTCGCCCCCGGGGCCACCATCCACATTGAGCCCGAGGGATCCAACGTCCGGCCTACGACGGCTTGGCTCGGTCGCATCGTCAACGCTTTCGGGGAGCCGATCGACGGCAAGGGCCCGCTTCCCGAGGGGCTCGCCGTCTACCCCCTTCGCGCCGCACCTCCGCCTGCCCACGCGCGAGACCGTGTCGGGGCCCGGCTCGATCTCGGCGTCCGGTCCATGAACGTCTTCACCACCTGCTGCCGGGGGCAGCGCCTTGGGGTCTTTGCAGGCTCCGGCGTAGGCAAGTCAGTGCTTCTCTCCATGCTGGCGCGGCAGGCGGAGTGTGACGCCGTCGTGGTCGGCCTGATCGGGGAACGGGGCCGCGAGGTGCGGGAGTTCATCGAGGAAACCCTGGGGGAAGAGGGTCTGAAGCGCGCCGTAGTCGTGGTCGCCACCTCTGACGAACCTGCGCTGAAGCGTCGGCAGGCCGCCTACATGACGCTGGCCATCGCCGAGTACATGCGCGACCAGGGCCTTGAGGTCCTCTGCCTCATGGACTCCGTCACGCGCTTCGCCATGGCCCAACGCGAGATCGGTCTGGCGGCGGGCGAACCGCCGACCACGAAGGGATACACTCCGACGGTCTTCACCGAACTGCCCAAGCTCCTGGAGCGGGCTGGCCCGGGGCCGATCCGCCCTGACGGCTCACGGGGAGGGCCCATCACCGGCCTGTTCACCGTCCTGGTGGATGGGGACGATCACAACGAGCCTATCGCAGACGCCGTGCGGGGTATTCTCGACGGGCATATCGTCATGGAGCGGGCCATCGCCGAGCGGGGCAGGTTCCCGGCCATCAACGTCCTGAAGTCCATCAGCCGCACCATGCCCGGCTGCCAGGACGCCCGCGAACGGGAGATCGTCCGGGACGCGCGTCAGGTCCTCTCGGCCTACACCAACATGGAGGAACTGATCCGGATCGGCGCCTACCGTACCGGATCTGACCCGCTTGTTGACCGTTCGATCGCCCTGAATCCCGCGGTGGAAGCCTTCCTCGGCCAGGATAAGGATGAGGTCAGCAGCCTTTCTGACTCCTTCACCCGCCTCGAACAGATTCTCGCAGGCGTCGCCCCGTGAGCTGGGAGCAGAGCCTTATCCGGATTGCAGGCTATGAGGTGGAGACCCGGCAGAAGCGGCTGGCTGAGGTGGTCGCCCGCCGGGAGGCCGCAGAGATGAGACTGTTGATGCTGGACGCTGAGATTGAGGCGGAGGTCGCCTTCATCCGCACCGAACCGCTCGCCGCCTTCCACCAGTCCGGTTACATGTCGGGCTGCAAGGAACGGCGGATCCGGATCCTGACCGAGATTGATCTTATCACGGCGGAGGAGTCCGGAGCCCGCGACGCCCTCGCCGAGGCCTTCGAGTCCCAGAAGAAGTACGAGCACGTAGCGGCGGGCATGGCCCGTCGCAAGGCGCAGGACGCTGCGCGTCGGGAAACCGCCGAGCTCGACGAGTTGGGCGTACGCCAGGCGAGCCGGCCCCGGGCCGGCGGTTTCTGAGGATCAGTCGCCGGACGGTGCGTTCAGGTCAGGATCGTTCGCCCGACGCAGAGCATGGATGTCGTCGCTAAGGCGGAAAAGGGCGACATAAAGTTCACAGAAGGCGCGCCAGAGCAGGGCCAGCACCCCGATCACCAGCACCCCGCCGATCAGGATGCCGATCCCCAGCAGGAAGCCGAAGGGCGACTGCTCGCGGATCGCCACGCCGACCGCTGTCCCGATGAAACCGAAGCCGACCAGCGCGGTGATCCCAAGGCCAGACCAGTAGATGAGATGGATCACCTGCCGGGTCATGAGGGTCTCGAAGGACATGAGATCCCAGATCATGTCTGGCGTGAACTTCGCCGGCCGGCGGTTCGGTTTCAGATCAAACATCAGCTTTCCATTTGCTGGACGTGGCCGGCGCGAGAGTGACCCTCGCTAGCAGTCCCTCGGACGACCTGCAACACAGCCGGGGGATTCCGGAGGTCTCCCATCAGATGACGCCGACCGTCTTCAGGCGAGCTCGGGGGTGGACCTCGTTCTGGCTCATGACCGGTGTCTGCCCGCGGAAACGCTCGACGAGGGACCGGACGTAGGGGCGAATACCGGGGCTGGTGAGCAGAACCGGGGACTCTCCGTTCTGGGCGGCGCGCTCGAACGCCTCGCCCACGGCGCGGATGAATTCCTGAAGCCGCGAAGGGGCCATGGTGAGCTGCCGGTCTTCGCCGGTTGCGACCAATGACTCGGCGAAGGCCGTCTCCCATTCCGGCGAGAGGGTTACGATCGGCAAGGCGCCGTCCTCGCCACGATGGGCGAAGCACAGTTGGCGGGACAGCCGGGTCCTGACCTGTTCGACCAGGTTGGTCAGAGAGGCGCTGTGCGGGGCGGCCTCGCTTAACCCTTCCAGGATGGAGGGGAGGTCTCGGATCGATACCCGCTCGCGCAGCAGAGCCTGCAGCACCCGCTGGATGGTGGTCACCGACACGACGGAGGGAATGATGTCGTCCACCAGCTTCTTCTGCTCGGCCGGCAGGTCCAGAAGCAGCTTCTGGACCTCCGCATAGGAGAGCAGGTCCGGCATGTTGTCCTTGAGGATCTCTGTCAGGTGGGTGGTGAGGACCGTGGAGGGATCGACAACCGTGTAGCCGCGGAAGGTCGCCTCTTCCCGCAGCCCTTCCTCGATCCAGGTGGCGGGCAGTCCAAAGGCGGGCTCGCGCATATGCTCGCCGGGGAGCTCCACCTGGCCGCCCCGGGGATCCATGGCCATGAGGGAGCCCAGACGCACCTCTCCTGCACCGGCCTCAAGCTCCTTGATGCGGATGAGATAGCCCTGGGAGGCCAGCCGCATGTTGTCGAGAATGCGCACCGGCGGCATGACGAAGCCGTACTCAGAGGCCAGGGTCTTACGCAGGGCCTTGATCTGGTCGGTGAGACGCCGGCCCTCGAGATCGTTGATCAGGGGCAGGAGCCCATAGCCCAACTCGATCTTGATTTCGTCGATGGCCAGGGTCTGGCTGATCGGCTCCTCGACGTCCTGCGGTGGGGCGCTGGAGTCCTCGATGCCGAGGACATCCGTGAGGCCCGCACTGGAAGATCGTCTCCAGGCCAGTGTGGCGGCGGCGATGGAAAGGACGGCGAAGGGAATGACCGGCATGCCCGGGATCAGGGCGATCACGCCCGAGGCGGCTGACACCATGCCCAGGCTGATGGGGTTCATCGCCAGTTGAGTGACCAGGGCCTGGTCGGTCGAACCGTCCACACCGGCGTTGGAGACCAGGAAGCCGGCGGCGATCGAGATGATAAGGGCTGGAATCTGGGTAACCAGGCCGTCGCCAATGGTCATCAGGGTGTAGGTCGAGGCGGCGTCCCCGAGGGGCATTCCGTGCTGGAGGGTGCCGATCAGGATCCCGCCTATGATGTTGATCGCCACAATGATGAGGCCGGCGATGGCGTCCCCGCGGACGAACTTGGAGGCGCCGTCCATGGAGCCAAAGAAGGTGGATTCCTGCTCAAGCTCCTTGCGCCGCCGCCGGGACTCATCCTGGTCGATCAGACCCGCCGACAGGTCTGCGTCGATCGCCATCTGCTTCCCGGGCAGGGAGTCGAGGGTGAACCGGGCGGCCACCTCGGCGATCCGTCCGGAACCCTTGGTGATGACGATGAAGTTCACGATCACCAGGATGGCGAAGACGATGATCCCGATGGTGAAGTTGCCGCCGGTCATCAACCGGCCAAAGGCCTCGATCACCTGTCCCGCCCCGTGCACGCCCTCGTGGCCGTGGGCGAGGATCAGTCGGGTCGACGCCACATTCAGGGCCAGGCGGAATAGAGTGGTGACCAGCAGGACGGTCGGGAACGATGTGAATTCCAGCGGCTTCTTGATGAACAGCGACGTCATCAGGATCAGGATGGACGAGGCCAGGGAGATGGCCAGAAGAGCGTCCAGCAGAAAGGCCGGAACCGGAATGATCAGTAGAACGAGAACCGAGATGACGCCCAGCGCAAGCGCGACCTCGCCCCGCACCAGCCACTTGATGATCTGGCCTGAAGTCAGTCTCTGTGGGGAGGGCCCCGGAAGGGTCGCGTCGGTCACCGTTCAGCTCCTCAGGCCGCGCTCGCGCCCATTTGCGGGGCCGGAACGTTCACGCCCGCCTCCGAGTACTCCTTGAGCTTGTTGCGCAGGGTCCGGATCGAGATGCCGAGGATGTTCGCGGCGTGGGTGCGATTCCCGAGACAGTGTTCCAGGGTATCGATGATGAGCTGCTGCTCCATGGCCGCCACTGTCTGGCCCACGAAGCCACGGGATACGGCTTCGGCGGCGGTCGCCGCGGCCTGCGCAGTCCGTGCGGCGGGATCGGCCGGACCCAGGGGTTGGCCATCCGGAAGACGGATGGCGGACTCGTCGATCTCGGGACCGTTCGCGAGGAGCACCGCCCGGTGCATGGCGTTCTCCAATTCGCGGACATTACCGGGCCACCGGTGAGCCAGAAGCCTTCGCTGCGCCTCCGCAGACAGCGCCTTGGCGGGAACGCCGTTGGCGGCGGCGTATTTGCGGATGAAGAACTCCGCCATCGGCAGAACGTCGCCGGGCCGCTCGCGCAGCGGCGGAAGCCTGAGGTTGACCACATTCAGCCGGTACAGGAGGTCTTCCCGGAAGGCGCCCTCGCGGACCGCCTGGGCAAGGTCGCGGTTGGAGGTGGCCAGGATGCGGATGTCCACCTTGACCGGCTGAGAGCCGCCGACGCGATCTATCTCACGCTCCTGGATGGCTCTCAGGAGCTTGGCCTGAAGGCGGGCGTCCATCTCGGAGATTTCGTCCAGCAGCAGGGTGCCGCCGTTGGCTTCTTCGAACTTGCCGATCCGCCTCGCCAGAGCGCCGGTGAAGGCGCCCTTCTCGTGACCGAAGAGTTCGCTCTCGAGAAGGTTCTCGGGGATCGCTGCGCAGTTGACGGAGATGAACGGCTTGCCGCTCCGCCGGGATTTCTGATGGACATGGCGGGCGACGATTTCCTTACCAGACCCGCTTTCGCCGGTGATCAGAATCGAGGCCTCCGACGGCGCCACCTGCTCGGCCATGGCGATCACCGCCCGCATGGCGACGTCCTCGGCGATCATCGGCCGATTGTCGTCGGATACAGCCGCGAGGACGGCGGCGATCATCTCGGCATCAGGCGGAAGTGGGATGAATTCCTTGGCTCCGGCGCGGATGGCGTCCGCCGCCTTACGGGCATCGGGATCCACTCCGCAAGCGACGACTGGCGCCCTTATGCGTTCGGCCTCGTTGGCCGCGATCAGGGCTCCGATGTCGAGATTGTAGTCGACCAGCAGGAGGTCGGCCCCCTGGCCGGCGCGCAGGGCGTGGGTGGCTGCGGCGATGGTCTCCACGTGGCTGACCTTGGCGCCCTGAGACATCGCCATCTTCACAGCTGACGCCATTTGTCCGTTCAGTTGTCCGACGACCAGAAGTCGCATCTTTCCGTCTCCGTTACGTAAACCGGGTCATCAGACCTGGGTGTCGCCGTCCTTGATGATTTCCGTCATGGTCACGCCCAGGCGCTCCTCGACGATCACCACCTCACCGCGCGCCACAAGGCGGTTGTTGACATAGATGTCGATGGCTTCGCCGACCCTGCGGTCCAACTCGAGTACGCTTCCCGAGTTGAGCTGAAGCAACTGGGAGACGCTGAGAGTGGCGCGTCCCAGAACTGCGGAGATGGAGACGGGGACGTCGAAGATTGGGGCCAGATCGGTGGCTGTTTTCTCACCCTCGTCCCCTACGGGGGTGGCCGGGTCGCCGTCAGGGCCCAGCTCGTCGAGCTCGAGTTCATTGTCGCTCATGATGTCCTAGCCTTTCTCGCCGGGATCCAGAGGTTCAGAATGCAGCCCTTCCGTCGCCAGGGCGGCCTTCAGAGTGTCCGAAATCCGCTGCGCCGCTGCGTCCGGGTCATAGCTCGCCGATCCATCCCCGAAGTCGAGGGTGAAGGCGGCGCCGGAATGGCCGGGGTCTTCCCGGACCAGAATCTGCCCCGCAAAGCCGCCCGCAGCAGCCGTCGCCGAGAGCACCTCCTGGAGGCCCTCTGCCCGTCCGGGCGCCACGGCGACCATGAGCCGGGGCTCGGACTCAATCTCCCGGGCGAGGCTTTCAAGGGCCTTCTGGAGGGCCGCATGAGGAAACAGATCCAGCACCTCGCCGGCAATGGCCCGACCGCAAGCAAGAGCGAGAGCCGCCGAGCCTTCCCGGTGCGCGTGGGCGACCCGGGCAAGTCCGCCCAGGCCTTCCCCGGCGCTGCGGGCGATCTCAGACAGAGCTTGCGCCTGGAGCGCAGCCATGTCCCCCAGAGCCTTCTGTTCGCCATCAGAGAAGGCGCGGCTGCGGATGGCTTCCACTTCTTCGGCGGAGAAGAAGCGCTTCTGGCGCGCCTTCGACTGGGTGACATTGCCGCCGCCGTCGAAGACCGTGTCGAAGCCGAATTTCTCAAGGATGGGCTCGCTCATCAGTAGATCAGCTCATCGTCGCCGCTGGAGCCCGCCAGCATGATCTCGCCCCTTTGAGCCAGGTCCTTGGCGGTCTGCACCATGGCCATCTGCGCCTGCTCCACGTCTCGGAGGCGCACCGGCCCCATGTTCTCCATGTCCTCTCGAAGGATGCGGGAGGCGCGTTCGGACATGTTCGAGAAGAAGAGGTTCCGCAGATCATCCGAGGTCCCCTTCAGCGCGAGGCCCAGCTGCACCTTGTCCACCGAGCGGATGAGGGTTTGGACGCTGCCGGGATCCAGCTTGGACAGGTCCTCGAAGACGAACATAAGGGCCCGAATCCGCTCAGCGCTGTCGCGATTGCGCTCCTCAAGGGCTGAGATGAAACGAGCCTCTGTCTGGCGGTCGAAGGAGTTGAAAATCTCGGCCATCATCTCGTGGCTGTCGCGCTTGGACGTCCGCGCGAGGTTCGACATGAATTCCGCGCGGAGCGTCTGCTCGATCTTGTCGAGAATCTCGCGCTGGACGGGCTCCATCCGCAGCATCCGGGTGACGCACTCCATGGCGAAGTCTTCCGGCAGGGCGCCGAGGACCCGAGCGGCGTGATCCGGTTTGACCTTGGACAGCACCACCGCGACTGTCTGCGGGTATTCATTCTTCAGGTAGTTGGCGAGGACGCCTTCGCTGACATTGCCCAGCTTGTCCCACATGGTCCGGCCAGCCGGACCCCGGATCTCCTCCATGAGGGAGTCGACCTTTTCCGGATCCAGGAAGGAGGCCAGGAGGCGCTGGGTCTGCTCGAACGAACCCATGACCGTACCGCCGCCGGACACGTTCGAGATGAATTCGACGAGGAGGGACTCGACCACGTGGGACTGCACGGTCCCCAGAGTGGCCATGGCCTGGGAAATCTCGCGGATCTCTTCTTCATCCAGCATCTGCCAGATGGCGGTATGCTCCTCTCCCAGGGACAAGAGGACGATGGCCGCCTTCTCTGGCCCCGTCAGCTGGGAGGGGTCTGTGATCATGGATGACTTCTTCTCCCCTTCGCTCATGTCGGCTGGTGCAGCCAGGTGCGGAGCATGGCTACGGATTCCTCAGGATTGGACTCCACGAACTCGGCGACCCGCTTCACGGAGCTGGCCTTCACCTGGCCCTCGATCCGAGCGATCTCGATCCTTTGCTCCATCTCGGTCTGATCCGGGCCGGGAAGGGCGAGCGGCCCGCCGGTGGAGGGATCGACCGGCAGCATCCTCTGACCGTCGCCGGTGGTCGCCAAACGGGTGACGCCAGTCCTGGCGCCCATGCCGCTTCTGAACAACGGACGGACGACGAAGAAGATGGTCAGCAGGGCGACGATAAGCAGGATCACCCACTGGACGAGCTGCATGATGTCGTTCTTGTCGAAGCCCATGAGGGGGTTGGCCGCAACCACACCGCCGCCGAGACCGTCGGCGTTGGGAAACTGGACATTGATCACCGTCACCTGGTCGCCGCGCTGCTGATCGAAACCTACTGCCGTGCGCACCAGTTGCTCGATCCTCTGCATCTCCGCGGCAGGACGCGGGGTATAGGCGCCCGGCTTCCCATCCTCCCCTGGGGGGGCTGTGACGCCGTCCACGGCGACTGCGACGGACAGGCGCTTGATCTGGCCGGGCTCCTTCACCTCCGTTCGGATGGTTTTGGAGATGTCGTAGTTCGTTGTGGTGCCCGTGCGTCCCGAGTTCGAAGCGATCAATCCCTCAGGATTCGGCGGTGCGCCCGGGATGTTGGCCGCCGCCGTCACCTGGCCGGTCTGAGTCGGCTGATTCTCGTTGGCGTTTTCCTCGCTGGTCGTCTCCGAGCGGACCACCTGTCCGTCCGGATCGAAGGTCTCCTCCTGAATTGTGACCTGGGACAGGTCGAGTTCGGCGGTGACGTTGACCCGAGCCTTGCCCTGGCCGACCACGCCTTCGACCATGGTCTTCACCGTTTTTGCGATGCGCGCCTCGACGGCGGACTTTCGACCATCCGCCGCCATGGCCTCGCCTTCGGCGCCGCCCGAGAGGGTCTTGGCGTGCTGGTCGACCACTGTGACCCGCTCCGGCTTCATGTTCGGCACGGCGCCGGCCACAAGGTTTTGGATGGCGCGGACCTGTTCCGGTGACGGCTCGCGGGCGCCGACGGCGATGCTGACCGAGGCGGATGGCTGCTGGATCTCGTCCTCAAAAAGCTCCTTCTTGGGAAGGACAAGGTGGACCCGGGCGGAAGTGACGCCGTCGAGGCTCTGAATGGTGCGGGCGAGTTCGCCTTCCAGGGCCCGCTGACGGTTGAGCTGCTGGACGAAATCCGTCTGCCCGACCACGCTGGACTGGTCGAAGATCTCGTAGCCGACGGATCCTGCGGTAGGCAGGCCCCTGCCCGAAAGAAGCAGGCGTGTCGAGGCGACCTGGTCGCGGGAGACCATGATGGTCGAGCCGTCTCCCTTGGCCTCGTAGCGAATGTTGGCCTGGTCCAGCGCTTGGGTGATTTCGCCCGCTTCCTTGAGGTCCAGGTTCGAGTAGAGCAGGGCGTTGGGCTGGTCCAAGTTCATGAACACGGCGGCAAGTACGGCGACGACGCCCACGCCAATACCCGCGAAGGCGGCAAGGCGGCCCAGGCCGAATCTCTGCAGGGCGGCTAAGATCCCGTTCACGATCCGCAGTCTCCCCCCGCCGGCTACAAGGTGTGCAGTTCCTGCCGACGTCTCGGCAGGAATTACCCAGTAGTTGGTAAACGAGACGTTTACACGTGCCGCGGCGGCGAGGTCGCCGGCCTCAGCCGGCCCAAGGTGACAGGCCTCCCCAGAGACCAAGCAGCAGGCTGAGAACCAACGAGACGACTACCGTCGCCGTGAACCCGGCGCGCCGCAGCGCCGACCAGCTGTCGACCCTGCGGCCGCTGCGGAGCACCAGGGGCAACAGGGCGGCGCAGGCCACCGTCAGGAAGGTCGCCACGAGCGCGCAGGCCGAAGCGGCCAGCAGCAACAGTCCTGGCCAGTCGAAGATCAGATCGCTCTCCCGGGTGACAGCGCCCCAGGCCGCGGCCAAGGCGATCGCCGAAAGCCAGAGAATGGACTGAAGCCCCTGGAGTAACCCAGCGCGGGCCTGAATGGCGGTTTGTCGAAAGTCCCGGCGACTCCGGAAGATGGCGAAGGCGAGCGTCAGGAGGGCGGCCAACCCGGTCGCCCCGGCGGCTCCAGCCAACAGGTCCTTCCGGCTCCAGAAGGGCGCCCGTTCATAGACCTGCGTGTTGAGAGAGGTCAGGATCTGGCTCGTTCGACCGCCCTCAAGGATGAAGATGCGCCGCTCCCACCCGGTGTCTGAGATGAAGCGCCCCGCGTTCGCGGGTCCTTCCGGGACCCAGGTCTGAAGGCGCCCGCCTTCCCGGGTGACCAGCCTGCCCTCGGGCGTCACTTCCACCCGAAGCTCCCCTGTCAGCCGCTCCAGCATTCCCTCAAGTCCGGAGTAAGCCCTTCGGGTCCCGAGGTATCGGCCCTCGTAGAGTCGCCGGTAGGCGTAGAGCTGGGCAGAGGGCGACCGAGGCCAGGCGGTCGGTCGCCCGACGATCTCCTCCACCACCCGCGAAGCCAGCCTCTGGGTCAGGGCCCGGCCCGTGCTGGTGTTGGTGCTGACGAAGATCCCGAGACCCAACTCTGGGACGAGAGTCATGTTGGTCATGAAGGTCAGTGTCGCACCGTCATGGCCAAACCCCGAAAGACCGCCCGGCAGGGCGTAGGCGATGAAGCCGTGGCGCCATCCATTCACCCCGGTCGGCGTGAGACGCAGCGGGGTCTGCAGGGCCCGCGCCGTGCGTTCGCCATAAACCTGGGTCTCACCCAATCGGCCGCCGTCGAGAAGCGCGATCATGTAGCGCGCCATGTCGTCAGCTGTGGAGGAGGCCGAGCCCGCCGGCGCGATCTGGCCGATGTATTCGAACGACTCAGGACTGAAGGCGTAACCATTCCAGGTGAAACCCTGCGAAAGGTCGGCGGCCAGGCTTGGCGCCATGGGCGCCGGAAGGTCCGCCCGAAACGGCCGAGGTTCGCGGAAGGTGGTGCGTTGCATCCCGAGGGGCTGAAAAAGGATATCCTCAGCCAGGCGCTCAAAGGGCTTGCCAGAGGCCCAGGCCGCGGTCTCCCCAGCCAGCGCAGCGCCGTAGTTGGAGTAGCTGGAGAGCTGCCCGACAGGATGCACCCGCCGGGGCCGTTCCTGTCGCAAGTAGATGACGAGCGGTCGAATGCGCGCCGGGTCACGCTCGAAGAGGTGTCCCAGGGCGCGATCCTCGAAACCGCCGGAGTGCGACATCAGGCTCCGCAGGGTCACCGGCTCGGGGAAACCCTGGTCGCGGACCTGCACGGTCTCCGGCAGGAAGAGGTTGATGGGTGCGTCCAGGCGAAGTCGCCCCGCCTCCGCCTCCTTGAGCACGGTGAGCCAGGTAAACGTCTTCGAGACTGAACCCAGGCGGAAGAGGGTCCTGTCCGGATCCACGGGGCGCCAGGGAGAAAGGCTTGCCGCGCCATAGCCTTTCTTGAGCAGGACCTGGCCGTCCTGGACGATGGCGACAGTGGCTCCGACGATGTGATCCTGGACGAGGGAGTCGCGG
The DNA here is from genome assembly GCA_020401865.1 of Phenylobacterium sp. Taxonomy (GTDB): domain Bacteria; phylum Pseudomonadota; class Alphaproteobacteria; order Caulobacterales; family Caulobacteraceae; genus Phenylobacterium. The sequence goes on from JADCAS010000007.1 coordinate 128,304, forward strand.
ACGATCCCGTCGACATAGGCCTCCAGCTCAGCAGTCGGCGGGGTCGAGCGCTGGATCGCAGGTCGGTCAGTCGCCGCCTTTGCCGACGCCGACGGAGACTGAGCAAACGCGGGAGCCGGCGGCGCCAGCGCGGTCATCGCCAGCAGGCAGGCCTGCAGGGCGAGGTTTCGGAGCCAGCTCATGGCGGCGACCGTGCCGGAAAAGCATAAAGAGGCAGCAGCGGCCGAATCTGCGGGCCTATGAACACCTGAGGCTCGGAAGGCGGCCGGACGCCTTCCCGGATCTCGCGCGCGGCCACGCAGGTACGAACCTGATTCGCCAGCGCGGCGAAGTCTTGAGCGGAGCTCGTGCTCTGCAGGAAGCACTCGTCGAAGAAAGGATAACGGTTGGATTCTCCGCATCCGAACGAGGTCCGGTCCGGGCGGGCGGCGGTCAACACCATGCGGTTGGCGGCGCCCAGGTCGGGTACGAATACGCCGGAGAAGCAGGCCGAGATCACCGCGACGGTCGGACGCGCGCCGCAGGTCCTGTCCAGTATGGCCGCCAGGATTCCGGGTGGAAGGATTGACTGATCCACAACGGCGCCCTGGGGGGTCCCATGCGTGGTCAGGTAGACAAGGCAACCCTCGGGGTTCTGCGCCATGAGTTGGTTCATGCCTTCGAAAATCGCCCGTATGTCCGACTTGGCCAGTCGCTCCTTCCCGTAGCGCTCAGGCCGGACCGAGTACTGCAGGATCTTGCCGGACTCGAACCCCAGACGGACCAGCTCTGCGGAGATGTCCCGACGGGCATTGTCGAAGGCCTCGGTCGGCCCGCCGCCCGAGCCTTTCCAGTCGCCGGCGATGACCGTCGCGCCCCAATTCCGGAACGGCGAGTCTGCGAAAGCTCCCCCTGCCAGCAACTGGAGGAGCCCAATCAGGACGAGGACGGGAAGGGTCCGCCTAGGCATCTAGCTCTTGTAGGACTTGAACGGCGTGGGCACGGCGGTCCCCGTCGCTTTGGCCAGCAGCCGACCCTCGGGATCATAAAGTTCGCCCTCGGTAAAGGCCAGGGTCCGCCCCCACTTCAGGACTCGTCCTACACCCCGGATCGGACCGGGTTGGGCAGGTCGGAAAAAGGAGGTCTTCATCTCGGCTGTGGGAGCCACGTGTGTCATCCCCGAAGCCACCATGCAGGCGACAGACATGCATTCGTCCAGCATGGCGCAGAGGTATCCGCCCTGGATCTGCTTCATCGGGTTCAGGAGGAGATCCGCCCGCGCCTCGAAGGCGACCTCGACGGACTTCTCAGCCTGGCTCACAGCAGTGATCCGAAAGCCCAGGGTCTGGGAGCCGGTTGGCTGGTTCTTTGTCCTTTGAAAACGGGCGAGGATCGCTTCGTCCGTCAGGGATTCCGGAGCATCATCGGACAAGGCGACCTCACTTCTTACGGAAATGGTCAAGGGATACGACGTTCGGCGCTTCGGTATCCGAGCTGTCTGCCGGCGGTGCGGGCGCCAGGCTTCGAGGGGCCGCCTCGCCCGGGGACACCGGAGACTGCTCGGCGTCGAACTGCAGCAGGAACTGTACGCTGGGATCGTAGAAGCGGGTCAGGGCGGCGTAGGGGACCACAAGCGACTGTGGACGTCCTCCGAACTTCAGCGTCACGCCGAAGGTCTCGTCGCCCACCTCAAGATCCCAGAACTGGTGCTGCAGCACGATCGTCATCTCGTCCGGATACCGGGACAGGAGCTCCTCTGGTCCCTCGACGCCTGCGGCTCCGGTCTTGAAGGTCAGGTAGAAATGATGGGCGCCGGGCAGACCTCCTGGGGCGTTCGCGCGCCGCAGGGCGGCTCGGACCACACCTCTCAGAGCTTCCTGGGCCATGGCCTCATAGTGCATGAGGTCCTGAGCGGGCGGTTCCTGGGCCATTTGGGTCCTGTCGGGATCAGATACGGGGTCAAACTAACGCCCCGGGAGCATCACGCAAGTTTCCATGGCGAGGCTTTCGCCAACGGCAGGTCTGTTGGGAAGAACGGTGGCGAGAGAAGGTGGAGGGGTTCTGTTGCCAGGCCCCCTCCCGGCCCCGCCTGACGCTGCTAAGACGCCAGGACTTCAGGTCGAAACCCGTCGGGTCGCTTACGCGGCCAGACGAACTTCTTCAGCGAAGTTATCGTTCGCAGTTAGTTTAAAGCCCGAAACGGTGGGCCAGGCCGGGAGAAAGCAACACCTTTACACGTCTGTCGATGCTGATCGGCCCCGCATCGCCCCGCCGGAGCGAGGGAAGAGATTTGGTGGAGCCGCCGGGAATCGCACCCGGGTCCAGTCCGCTTATTTCGTGCGCGTTTATCCCCATAGTCCGGCGAGCCGGACGGCCTAGATATAGGTCCCCGGGGGGCGGGTCTCAATCCCCAGGGAAGTGTCTTGGCCCACAAGCTTCCGTGACATGATGGATTCACGGTTCACCGACTCCCGGTTTTCGGCCAGCTTGGGAAGATCAAGGGAGGGTGAAATGTCCAAATTCATCGCTGAATTCATCGGTACGCTTACGCTCGTGCTCCTTGGCTGTGGCGCCGCCGTCCTCGGGGGGGTGGATAATGTCGGCCAGCTCGGGATATCGATCGCCTTCGGCGGCGCCATCGTGGCCATGGCCTACGGTATCGGCTCGATTTCGGGCTGTCATGTGAACCCCGCTGTCAGCCTGGCGGCCTTTATCGCCGGGCGAATGAGCCTCAAGGATATGCTGGTCTACTGGATCGCGCAGTTTGCCGGGGCCCTGGCCGGGGCCGCCCTGCTGGCGGTCATCGCCGGCTCGACCGCCAACCTTGGTCAGAACGGATGGGGCCCGGGATACCTGGGTGAATTCAGCCTTCAGTCCGCCCTGGTCTTTGAGATCGTCATGACCGCACTGTTCGTGATCGTCATCCTGGGGGCGACCTCGGAGAAGGCCCCTGCGGGCTTCGCGGGCCTGGCGATCGGCGTGACCCTGGCCATCATCCACATTGTCGGCATTCAGGTCACCGGCGTTTCGGTCAATCCCGCCCGGAGCTTCGGACCCGCAGTCCTGGCCGGCGGCCAGGCCTTGTCCCAGCTCTGGCTGTTCTTCGTAGCGCCGGCTGCGGGCGCGGTGATCGGTGCAGCCTTCTACCGGATCCGCCTTCTGTCCTGATGCGACGTCGGAAGACGTCGACGCGGCCCGGGCCGAAGGGTCCGGGCCGTCCGGCGATTCAGATGGCGCCGCCGCCGCGGGTGATCGATAACACCCCCGTACGCGCCAGCTCCACGAGACCGAGGGGGCGCATGAGGTCGATGAACTTGTCGATCTTGGACGAGGCTCCGGTGACCTCGAAGATGAAGCTGTCGATCCCGGTGTCCAGGACCCGCGCCCGGAAGATCTCGCTGATCCGCAGCGCCTCGACGCGGTCTGCGCCGAGCCCCTTGACCTTTACGAGGGCCAGTTCCCGCTCTAGGCCGTTCGGATCCCGGGTGACGTCCTGGACGTGCCGGGTCGCCACCATCTTCTGCAACTGGGCTTCGATCTGCGTCAGGACCTGCGGCGCCCCCCGAGTGACGATGGTGACCCGGCTCGTATGGGCGTTTCGGTCGGTCTCGGCCACCGTCAGGCTCTCGATGTTGTAGCCCCTTGCGGCGAAGAGACCGACAAGCCGGTGCAGGACGCCGGGCTCGTTGTCGACCAGGATGGCGAAGGTGGCGAGGCTCTCCGCCTGGTCCTCGTGGGCCAGGTCGTAGACGGAGGCGGGCTGGGGATCGGTCATGGCGTTCTCGCAGGATACAGATGGCGAGGTGTCACAAGCCCGGCGGCTGGGCAAGGCCCCTCATTCTCCGGAACCAAGCGGCCCTTGCGTCGGGACCGCGACTCTGCGGGAGTCTTCCTCCTAAGCCGCCGTCCGGAGCCGGAATGAATCCAGGGATGTCCAGTCAGGGTCGGGGCCGTCGTCGTCTGGCGGCCTCCGGGGCTCAGCGCCTGACCCAGTACGCCGCCCTGGCCTGGCGGCGGCCTGGGGGAGGGGCGGTCGAGATTCTGCTGATCACGTCACGTGAGACGCGCCGCTGGGTGATCCCGAAAGGGTGGCCCATCAAGGGCCTTAAGCCCCACCAGGCCGCCGCCCGTGAAGCCTGGGAGGAAGCCGGGGTGGAAGGACGCGCCGGCGCCCGCAAGATCGGATCCTTCGACTATGACAAGCGCCTGTCGGGCGGACAGCTGCAGCCCGTCAGGGTGGAGGTCTATCCCCTCCAGGTCCTCCAGGAGCATGACGACTGGCCCGAGGCGCACCAGCGGGAGCGCCGGTGGGCGTCGGCGGCCGAGGCCGGATCCCTTGTCGACGAACCCGGGCTGGGCCAGCTTCTTCGCGCCTTTCCGGGTCGGGACGCCTGAGCCTCAGGCCCTCCGGGCGGTGATGGGCAGGGGGCTGCGCAGCATCTCGCCCTTCATCGCGCCGACACCCGCCGTGGGTGAGACCGGCTGGGCGAGGATCTTATGGACTGTTTCCATTCCCTCGATCACATAGCCGAAGCAGGCGAAGCCGAGGTTGTCCCCCTTGGCGGCCGGATCGGCGTCCAGATAGGCCTGCTCTCCGGCGCAGATAAAGAAATCCGAGGTGGCCGTGCCAGGCGCCCGCCGGCCCATGGAAATGGCGCCGTCTTTATGCTTCAGGCCCGTGCGGCTGGTCGGCTCGTGGCGGACGGGCGGCAGGACCCATGCAGGATTATTCTGTAGACCCCCCTGGATGACTCCGTAGTCAAACGCCTCCGCGCCCGGCGGCAGGGAGCGACGATAGAAGACAGCCTTGTCCATGCGTCTTTCATCGACATAGCGCAGGAAGTTCGCTGTGGTCGCCGGCGCCTTGTCACCCCTCAGCTCGAGGAGAATGTCACCCAGGCGGGTCGAGAGCTTGACCCTGACGACCCCGGGGGCGCCAGCGGCGAAGGCGGGTCCGGTGGTGGTTGCCGCCGCGGCGGCCAGAAGATCGCGACGACGGATCATGGTCTCCCCCTGACAGATGTCATTCTAGACCGGCTAAGGACCCGGTCAAACCCGGCTTCGGGTCAGGGTTGCGTCTCGACGCTCTCCGCCGGAACCCTGACACCGGCCCAGCGGTTGATCGTCGCGATCAGCCGGGCGGGAACGATGGGTTTTCCGATGTGGTCATTCATCCCCGCGCGCTCAGCTTCGGCCACATGTTCCGGCAGGACATTGGCGGAAAGCGCCACAATGGGCGTGGTTCCGTTCTCGGGAGAGAGTTGCCGGATCGCCCGCGTCGTCGCAAAACCGTCCATTCCCGGCATCTGGAGGTCCATCAGGATCAGGTCGAAGGTCTGGCGCACAGCCAATGAGACGGCCTCCTGGCCGCCGGAGGCTTCCTCGACCTGCTGGCCCACCGCCTCCAGAAGGGCGCGAACGATCTCCCGGTTGGCCTCAACGTCATCGACGACGAGAATTCGAAGGCTATCCTGTGCGTCTTCAAGCGCCTCGGCGGGTACGGCGGGAGCCACGTCTCCTGCAGGAGGGGCGACAAGGTCGAAGGTGAAGGTCGATCCTGCCCCCGGCTTTGATCGTGCTGAGATCGAGCCCCCCATCAGTTTGGTCAACTGCCGGCAGATAGACAGGCCGAGGCCGCTTCCGCCGAACCTGCGGCTGATCGAACCATCCGCCTGGGTAAACCTCTGGAAAAGCTTCTCGAGCAGCTCATCGGAGACCCCCACACCCGTATCGGTCACTGAGATTTCCAGGACGGACCTGTTCCAGTGGTATCGGGCCTCGACCCGGATCGAACCTTCCTCGGTGAATTTGAGGGCGTTGCTCAGCAGGTTGACCAGCACCTGCTGGACGCGTGAGCGGTCGGCGAGGAGATACTCGGGCGTCGGGTCGGAGAGCTGCAATTCCAGCCGAAGCCCTTTGGCTTCGGCCTGCGCCGCGAAGAGGTCGATGACCTCGTCCAGGAAGTCCCGGAGGTGGAAGGGGCCGGGGTCCAGGTCGACCTGCCCGGCCTCCAGCTTGGAGAAGTCCAGGATGTCGTTCACAACAGCAAGCAGCGTCTCACCGCTGGCGATCACCTTCCGGATGTAGGTTTCGGCGAGGGCGGGCAGGCCGGGAACCCGGGCCAGGAGGGACGAAAAGCCGATCACCCCGGTCAGCGGCGTGCGGATCTCGTGACTCATGTTGGCCAGGAATTCGCTCTTGGCCTGCGCCGCCGCCTCAGCGTGGGTCTTGGCATCCCGCAGGTCTTCTTCGAGCGTCCGGCGTTCCGTTACGTCGCGGAAGTTGATGACGGCGGAGCGAGGGCGTCCCTCGGGATCACGGATGGCGTTGGCGTAGCCCTCCAGCCAGACCAGCTCGTCAGGACGGCGACGAATGAGGAAGCGGAACTCACCGGTCAGCTTCACATCCCTGTTGTCCTCCTCAAAGACGCGGTTGAGGAGTTGGGACGCGCGAGCGCGGTCCTCGGGATGGATAAAGTCGACCAACGGGCGGTGGACCAGGGACTCCGGCGTGAAGCCTAGCGTCTGAGCCGATGGCGAGGCGTACAGGATGCGCCCGCCTGCACTGACCCAGATCACGATATCTGAGATGTTATCGGCCAGCAGCCGCAGCCGGGCCTCGCTTTCCGAGAGGGCGGTCTCCCGTCGGCGGGCCTCTGTCATGTCCATGGAGACGCCGACGATCCCGGTCACCTCTCCGGCGTCGTCGAGTTCGGGGTTACATTGGGTAAGGACGTACTTGATCCGACCGTCAGGGAGCTTGCAGCGGACCTCCAGCGTGACGGGCCTTCGGCTCCGGACCACCTCCAGGAACATCTCCTGGATCCGGGCCTGGTCGGTCGGGTCGTGCAGCTTGATGATCTCGCCGTAGGCGTTTCCGTTCGTGGCGGGATCGATTTCGTACAGTTCCAAGAGCCCCGTGGACCGGCTGACCTCGAGGGTCCGCTGGTCAATCCTGAAGTGGCCCGAACCCGCCAGGTGCTCCGCAAGCTCTGCGACCCTTTGGGCGTCCTCGAGTTGGCGTGTCTTCGCCATCCCCTCCCAGAGGATGCGATCGAAGGTCCGGCGTCGCTCCGTCAGCGTCATGAAGACCACAATGAAGACCGCCAGGAGGAGGGCCAGGATCGACAGGTCGGCGGCTATCAGCTGAGGTTCACCGACCCGGAAATGCTCTATTGCAATGCCGATCTGCCGGAAGGTTCCAAAGGCCACCGGCGGGCCGACCCTGTACCAGAGCTGTCGCGGCCTTCGGTAATCGACGACCGTAGCCCGGACCACCATGGCCCCCCATACGCTGAGGCCAGCGATGGCGGCGTCCGGGTCCGGGACGGATATGAGGGCCAGACCCATGCCCGCGCCGGCCAGGCTGCGGGCCAGCGTGGCGAGGTCCGCGAGACCTGGGCGCTCGTGACCTTCGCGACGCGACTGGCCCTCCAGCGCGGCTGTCGCCAGGATGAAGGCCAGCCAGAGGGACGCAGATTGGAGGCCGAGAAAAGGGACTGCTGCGATGGCGATCGCCACGCCGGCGATAGCGTCCTGGACGGCGCCGCTGGAGAAGAACCTCCAGACCCTGAGACGCCTGAGATCGCTTCCCCCGGGATACCCCAGTCCTCGGCTTTCCAGTTGCATCGCCCTTGCGTCCAGAATCACTCCGACCGGCGCTCGCGGTCTGATCTGGACAAGGTGCTCGCCAACCGTGAAGAAAAGCTTGTAGCGCCGTTGGGGGGCTTGCCTGCCCTCAGCTCTTCGGTCACGTCAGCGGCTCGGGTAAAGGAAACGAACACATGGCGATTTCACTCTACGATGTCAGCGTGCGCTCTATGCTTCAGACTGTTGGCGCAGTCTCCGCCTTCGTCGAGAAAGGGCGCGTCTGGTGCTCTGAGGCCGGCGTGAACCCCGACGACGTGGTCGATATGCGGCTGGCGGCGGACATGTTCCCATTTCGCTTCCAGCTTCTCTCGGTGGTCCACCATTCCATCAACGCCATGGAGGCCGCCCGGAGCGGGGTCTTCGGCCCGCCTGCGCCGCAGGAGCTAGACTACGCCGGCCTCCAGGCCCTTGTCGCGGACGCCCACACCCGGCTCAAGGCCCTGTCGGAAGATGAGGTCAACGCCCTGGAGGGGCGCGAGGTGATCTTCAAGCTCGGACAGGCCCAGATTCCCTTCACCGCCGAAGGTTTTCTGATGTCCTTCTCCCTGCCGAACCTGCATTTCCACGCGGCGACCGCCTACGACATCCTGCGGCAGAAGGGCGCGCCGCTGGGCAAGCGCGATTATCTCGGAGCGATGAGAATCCGCTCCTGACCGGAGACCGGCGTACGGACCTGGTCCGGTGGCCTTCCCACCCCGGGGCGCGGCCTCAGGCCCCCCGGGGATCGGCGTCCGCTGGGGTCTGAAGTCGGACGCCCGACCATCGGTTGAGGGTGGCGAAGAGTCGGGCGGGAACGATGGGCTTGCCCACATGGTCATTCATGCCGGCCTGCTGGGCCTCATCGACGTGCTCGGCCAGCACATTCGCCGATAGGGCGATGATCGGGGTCGCAGCGTTTTCCTTCGAGAGTTGGCGGATTGCGCGCGCGGCGGCGAAGCCATCCATCCCCGGCATCTGCAGATCCATGAGAATGATGTCGTAGGGCTGGCGCATCGCCATGGCGATCGCCTCAGGACCACTTGCGGCCTCCTCCATCCCGTGCTGGCCAGCCGCGAGCAGCAGGGCCCGGAGCAGTTCCCGGTTGGCTTCCAGGTCATCGACCACCAGGATCCTGGACATCTCATCCGCCATCGCGACCGCCGTCGTTGACGCTTCCGGATCCATGGCCGCGTCAACCGCAGCGTCAGCGGGCGGCGCCAGGATCGTGAAGGTAAAGGTCGAGCCCGCCCCGGGAGCCGAGATGACCTCAATGCCGCCCCCCATCAACTCGGTCAGCTGGCGGCAGATGGAAAGGCCGAGCCCCGTACCGCCGTACCGGCGGCTGATGGACCCGTCCGCCTGGGTGAATCTCTGGAAGAGACGTCCTGCCGCGTCAGGATGAATCCCGACTCCCGAATCGCTGACCGCGACCTCCAGCTTCCGCTGAACCTGGTCATACCGGGCCTGGATCCGTATGACGCCCTTCTCGGTGAACTTGATGGCGTTGCTGAGCAGATTGGCGAGCACCTGCTGCAGGCGCGCCCGATCGGCCATGAGATGCTGCGGCGCATCCTCGGCGACCTCGATCTCTAAACGGAGGCCCCTCGCCTCGACCTGGGCCGAGAAAAGGCCGGCGACGTCCTCCAGGAAGCCGCGCAGGGGAAAGGGCGCCGGGTCCAGTTCGAGCTGTCCGGCTTCGAGCTTCGAGAAGTCGAGGATGTCATTCACAACGGTCAGGAGAGCCTCGCCGCTGGCGATGACCTTCCGGATGTAATGGTGCGCCTGCGCCGGCAGGTCCGGCGTCTCCGAAAGCAGGGTGGAGAAGCCGATCACCCCGGTCAGGGGTGTACGCACCTCGTGGCTCATGTTGGCCAGGAACTCGCTCTTGGCCTGGGCCGCCGCCTCGGCCCGGGCCTTGGCAAGACGCAGGTCGGCTTCCAGTTCCCGACGCCGGGTGACGTCCCGGAAGTTGAAGACGGCGGAGCGGGTCAAGGCTCTTGGATCCCGTACGGAACTTGCCAGACCCTCCATCCAGACCTCCCGGCCCGCGGCGCCGCGGGTCCGGAACCGGAACTCTCCGGTCACTTCCCCATCAGGCGCCTTATCGCCGAAGACCTGGTGCAGCAGCTGCTGCGCCGCCCCCACATCCGCAGGTTCAACAAAACTCGAGAGGCGGTGGCCCAGAAGGTCTTCGGGTTCGAAACCCAGCGCCTGAACGGAGGGCGAGGCGTAAAGGATCCTGCCACCCTCGGTGATCCACAGGATCATATCGGTCACATGGTCGGTCAGCATACGGATGCGGGCTTCGCTCTCCATGAGCGCCTCTTCCCGCAAGCGGGCCTCCGTGATGTCCATGGAGACGCCCAGGATCGCAGTCACCTGCCCCGTCGGTGAAACATCCGGGCTGGTCTGGCAGAGGATGATGCGTTCCCGGCCGTCGCGTCTCCGGAAGCGGGCTTCAGCGCGGTTGGGCTTGCATGTCCGAACAGTCTCATGGATCAGGCGGGTCAGCTTCTCGCGATCGGATTCATTGTAAAGGTTGAACAGATCCTGGACGCTGGGCTTCCCGACCCCGTGATCAAAGCCGTGGATCGCGTACATGCCGTCGGAAAAGTCTGCAGTCGCCAGATTGTCGCTGAGCCGGAAATGACCGGTGCCGGCGAGCTGCTCGGCAAGAAGGGCGATCTTGTGCGCTTCGCGTGCGCGGAGCGCATTGGCTCTGATCTCCGAGTTCACCCGGTTCCAGCCGGTGCGCCGACGAATGATGGCCGCCCGGACGATCAGGACGATCAGAATGATCAGGACAAGAGTCCCGAGGTTGGTCACCATCAGGTCCGTTTGGCCCCCCTGGGCGTTCTTGATCGCCTTGCTCAACTCGAAGGCGCTCGCGGACAGGGTCGGTGGGATCACATTGATCCAGAAACGTACCGGCGGCAGGGTCTCAACCACCAGTTTCAGGGCCAACATGAAGGCAATAGTCGCCATTCCCAGGGTCTGAGCAGGTCCGTCAAAGCCCATCAGCAGGCGCAGGCCGAGCAGGCAGAAGGACGAAACGAGCAGAAACTCGAAAACAGGCTTCGCAACGACCCGCGGACGCCCGGTCAGTGTCCTTGAGAGGACGCCATCAACGACCAGAAGGAGAACAATCCAGCAGAACCAGACCAGCGCGCCGGCGAGGGTCAAGTAAGGCGAGGCCGCAATCGCGACGACCAGGGCGAAGGCGAGCTGAATCGCCGCCGTGGGATTTCTGATCCCCACTCGATCCATGAAGGTGGAGCCGAGGGACCGTGGAGCCGGCGGGGACGGTTTCAGGTCATCACTCTGGATCGACATCGTGTGTCCGGCGCCCGCTGAACTTGGATCGATCCGGCGTAGTTTATGGCGATTAAGGAACTCTTGCACTTCCCGCGACGCAAGGCGCCCGGTCACCGCCCGGCTGAGCCCCTTTTCCGGTGGATCGGCTCCGCCGCCCACCTCTCTTGACCCACCAGCAGGGCCGGCGCAGCCTTGGCGGTGCAGGGCGGAACTGGAGGTCTGAGGTGGTCGCAAGCAAGAAGAGCGGGCAGGATCGCAGCGGGCGACGCCGCCGGTCTCATCTCTCCCCGGGCGCCCCATTCCGTCGCAAACTTATCCGCCGCCGTGTGTAACGAGTATCAGCTTCGCGCCCGGCGCGCTGACTATGACGCCGCCTTCCGGGCGGTCGGCGCGGATGTTCTATGGCTCGACCCCGAGCCTAACCGGCCTCTCGACGGCGCCTTCCGGCCGACGGACCGGGCGCCCATTCTGCGCCGCTCCCCTGAGGGCCGGATTGAAGGACTTGAGGCGCGCTGGTGGCTGGTGCCTGGTTTCTACAGGGGTCCCCTGTCCGACTGGAAGGCCATGTGCACCAACGCCCGCATCGAGACCGCGGCGACGACGGCTTCCTTCCGGGACGCCGTGCGCACCGGTCGCTGCCTCGCCCCCGTGACCGCCGTCTTCGAGTACGATGCGCCGCCCGGGTGGCGGAAGGGGCAGCCCAAGCGGCGCTGGGAGGTCTCCTGGCCTGCGGACGATGCATCCGGTCCGGTCCGCTTCATGGCCGGCCTGTGCGCCCGGTCCCGGCCCGCGGACCTGCCGGAAGGACTGGACAGCTTTGCCGTGATTACGCGCCCTGCAGGCGCGGACATGTCCAGAATCCATGACCGACAGCCAGTCATCCTGACCCTCGCCGAAGGTCTCGCCTGGCTCGACCGGGGTGGGCTGGACGCCCTTCCCGGACCAGGGCCCGGAGGTTCGCTGACCCTCCGGGAAGCGCCCCGCTAGACCAGCCGCTTACCCGCGTCGTCGATGATCGAGCCCAGGTCGCGGGTCTCTTCGGCCAGGATCATGTCATTGTGCGCCTTGCCCGAGGGGATCATCGGGAAGCAGTTCTCTTCTTTGGTGACACAGCAGTCGAAGATGACCGGGCCCGGATAGTCGATCATCTGACGGATGGCGTCGTCCAGCTCCGCAGGGGTGCGGGCCCGCAGGCCGAGGCAGCCAAAGGCCTCGGCCATCTTTACGAAGTCGGGCAGGCTGGCCGAGTACGAGTGGGAGTACCGCTCGCCATGCAACAGCTGCTGCCACTGGCGCACCATGCCCATCCACTCGTTGTTCAGGATGAAGATCTTGATCGGCAGGCCGTACTGGATGGCCGTGGACATCTCCTGCATAGTCATCTGCACGCTGGCGTCGCCGCCGATGTCGATGACCAGGCTCTCCGGATGGGCCAGCTGCACGCCCACGGCGGCGGGCAGGCCATAACCCATGGTGCCAAGCCCCCCGGAGGTCATCCACCGGTTCGGCTCCTCGAAGTGGAAGAACTGCGCCGCCCACATCTGGTGCTGGCCCACCTCGGTGGTGATGTAGACGTCCTTGTCGCGGGTCAGGGCGTACAGCCGCTCGATGGCGTACTGCGGCTTGATGCTGTCGGCCGAGGGCGCATAGCGGAAGGACTTCCGCGCCCGCCAGGCCTCGATCTGTCGCCACCATTCCGCCAGGGCGTCGGCGTCGCAGGACAGGCTGCGGGCCTTCCAGACGGCGATCATGTCCTCCAGCACGCTGGCGGCGTCGCCGACAATGCCGATGTCCGCCCGGACGTTCTTCGAGATCGAGGACGGGTCGATGTCGATATGGATCTTGCGCGAGCCCGGGGAGAAGGCGTCGAGCTTGCCGGTGACCCGGTCATCGAACCGCGCGCCGATGGCCACCATGACGTCGCAGTCGTGCATGGCGTTGTTGGCCTCGAAGCTGCCGTGCATGCCCAGCATGCCCAGCCACTTGTCGTCCGAGGCCGGGAAGGCGCCCAGGCCCATCAGGGTCGAGGTCACGGGCGCGCCGGTCAGGGCGGCGAACTCCCGCAGCAGGGCGGCGGCCCGGGGGCCGGCGTTGATCACGCCGCCGCCGGTGTAGAGAATGGGCCGGCGGGCGCCGGCGATCATCAGGGCGGCTTCGGCGATGCGCGCCGGATCGCCCTGGGTGCGCGGTCGGTAACTGTGTGCATGCACAACCTCACCCGGCCCCTGGTAGGCGGCCCTTCCGAACTGGACGTCCTTGGGGATGTCGATGACCACCGGCCCTGGCCGACCGGAGGTGGCGATGTGGAAGGCCTCGTGCATGACCCGCGGCAGGTCTGCAGGATCCTTCACCAGGTAGTTGTGCTTGGTGATCGAGCGGGTGATCCCGATCGTGTCGCACTCCTGGAAGGCGTCGGTGCCGATCAGGTGGGTGGCGACCTGGCCTGTGATGACCACCAGGGGGATGGAGTCCATCAGGGCGTCGACGATGCCGGTCACGGCGTTGGTGGCGCCGGGCCCGGAGGTCACCAGGACGACGCCGGGCTTTCCGGTCGACCGGGCATAGCCCTCGGCGGCGTGGGTCGCGCCCTGTTCGTGACGGACCAGGACGTGCTGGAGGCGCGGCTCATTGAACAGGGCGTCGTAGATCGGCAGGACGGCGCCGCCGGGATAGCCGAAGAGCACCTCGACCCCCTGGTCCACAAGGGCGCGCACGACGATCTCGGCGCCCGTGAGGGTCTCTGTGTCGACGGCGGTCTGGGTCAGGGTCTGAGCGGTCATGGGGTCAGGATCCGAAGGCTCTTCGTGGGCAACAAAAAAGGCCCTCAAGGGGCCCGGGCGTATGCGACCAGTCGCGGCTGACGGGGTCAGTCCGCGGCGGGCCGCCTAGTGAGTACGAGATTGCGACGCATGGGTCGTCTCCGAAATCAGGTATCGTCGCTATTGCCATGCCCCTTTCAGGCCGTCAAGTCAGGGTTCAGGGCAAGAAATGACCTCCACTGGTCTTCCGGGTCGATATCGGTGATCGCCGGCCAGCTGGCCATTCGCCCTCTCAGCCAGACCTCCTGTCGCTTGACATAGTTGCGGGTCTCCCTCTGGCCGTCGGCGATGGCCGCCTCCAGCGCCAGAGCCCCGTCAAGGAAGGCGATCAGCGGACGCACCCCCACCGCCTTGCAGGCGGGCAGGGCGGGGTCGAGCCGCCGCGCGGCCAAGGCCTGCACCTCGTCAAGTGCGCCGCTGGCGACCATGGCGGCGAACCGGTCATCGCCGCGTCGATACAGGATCCCGCGGGGAGGCATGAGCCGCACGCCCCGCCAGCTGTCCGGCGCCAGGCCCGCGACCGGCTCGGCCTGCCAGTCGCTGAGGGCCCGACCCGAGGCGGCGAACACCTCCCAGGCCCGGCAGAGGCGCTGCCGGTCCCCCGGCAGGATCCGCGCCGCGGCGGCGGGATCGACCCCGGCCAACCGCTCCCGGAAGGCCGCCTCGCCCAGGGCGGCGTAGTCGTCTCCCGTCCGGGCCCGGACAGTGGCTGGAACGGCGGGAATGTCCGCCAGCCCGTTCACCAGGGCCTCGAAGTACAGGCCCGTCCCGCCGGCGACGATCACGTCGGTCCCCCGGGCGGCGAGGTCGTCGATCACCGCCCGCGCGGCGGCGACCCAGAGCCCCGTGGACCAGGCCTCGCCGGCGTCCACTGTCCCGACCAGGTGATGCGGCGCCGCCGCCAGGTCGGCCGCATCCGGCGCCGCGGTCAGGACCGGCAGGCCGCGGTAGACCTGCAGGGCGTCCGCCCCGACGATCTCGCCGCCCGTCAGCCGGGCCAGTCGCAGGGCCAGGGCGGACTTGCCGCTTGCCGTGGGGCCGGCGATGAGCCAGATGCGGGACGTCATGCAGATCGCGCTTACCCTTGTCGGCCAGGACCCGGCTGCGGCGGACGCCGCCGCGGGTCGGATCTCCGAAGCGCTCGCAGCCCGGGGGCGCACCGTCAAGCCGGCGCCCGCGCCCGGCCCGGCGGCGCGTGAACTCCGCCTCGAGCCCGCAGACCTCCAGGACCTGCGCCGCGCCGCCCTGGAGGCGGCTTCCGGCCTGCCCGTGGACCTCTGCGTCCAGCCCGAGGAGGGACGTCGCAAGCGTCTCCTCCTGGCCGACATGGACAGCACCATCATTGCCTGCGAATGCCTGGACGAGCTGGCCGACTTCGCCGGCCGCAAGGCGGAGGTGGCCGCCATCACCGAGCGGGCCATGCGGGGTGAACTGGAGTTCGAGGGCGCCCTCCGCGAACGGGTGGCCATGCTGGCGGGCCTTCCGGAGTCCCAGCTCGAGCGCGCCTACGCCGAGCGGGTCCGCCTCAATCCTGGCGCCCGGACCTTCGTGCGCACCCTTGCCGCTTCAGGCGCCCACTGCGTCCTGGTGTCCGGCGGCTTTGATTTCTTTACCCGCCGGGTCGCCATCCAGGCCGGGTTCCACGAGGACCGGGCCAACCGGTTCGTCGTTGAAGACGGTCATCTCACCGGCGCCGTGGAGGACCCCATCCTGGGTCGTGAGGCCAAACTCGCCACCCTCGTCTCGGAGGCCGATCGGCTGGGCGTCGACCTCTCCCAGACCGCCGCCATCGGCGACGGCGCCAACGACCTGGCCATGATCGAAGCCGCGGGCCTCGGCCTGGCCTATCGCGCAAAGCCCGTGGTCGCCGCCCAGGCGGACGCCCAGATCGACCATGCCGACCTCACCGCCGCTCTCTATTTCATGGGCTTTTCCGAGGCGGAGTTCGTCCGGGACTGAGGTCTCAGGTCTGAAGGCTGCGCCGGATCAGGTCGGCGGCAACGTGCAGGTCGTCGATGATGCGGGCGCATAGGGCCTCCATCTCGGCGGTCGGCGCCAGCAGGTCCGGGACCATGACCGTCATCATGCCCGCAGAGGCCGCGGACCGGACCCCGTTGTGGCTGTCCTCAAGGGCCAGGCAGTCCGCCGGAGATATCTGGAGGCGGCCCGCCGCGACGAGGAAGGGATCGGGGTGCGGCTTGCCCCGCGGATAGTCCCCCTTCGCCGATACCGCATGAAACCGCCCCTCCAGGCCATGCCGCCCCAGGTTGAAGGCTACGTCCTCATGCCGGGAGGAGGTGGCGATGGCCCGGGGGAGGGCGAGATCGTCCAGCAGGTCCAGGATCTCCCGCACCCCCGCCTTCAGGAAGTCCTGCCCCCGGGCGAGGGCGTGAAAGTGTTCCGCCGAGGCGTCCCACAGGCCGTCGACGTCGAAGTCCTCGCCGTAGTGGTCCATGAGCAGGCGACGGCTGGCCTCGCCCGGCAAGCCGATCAGGCTGTGGAAGACCGGCTCGGGCATGTCATGGCCCATTCCCCCTGCCGCAGCGGCCAGGGCGTCGCGGTAGAGGGACTCGGTATCGAACAAGAGCCCGTCCATGTCGAAGATGACGGCGCGGGGCGGGCGGGGCAGGGCCATGGCGGCTTTATCGATCCTCGTCCTCCTTCCAGCAAGGGTCCTCGCCCCTTGTCATCCTCGCCCGGTGACCGGATATGGAGACCACACGCCAGGAGGCCCCCCCGATGACCGCTGACGCCCCCATCGACCGCGCCGCCCTCCTCGCCGCCCTCGACGGGATCCTGGACCCGAAGTCGGGCAAGGGCCTGAATGCGGCCGGCCTCGTGCGCGGCCTGATCCTGGCGCCAGGCCGGGCGGGCTTCATGCTCGAGGTCCCCGCCGGCGAAGTGGAACTTTACCAGCCGGTGCGTGACCAGGCCGAAGCCCTGATCGCGGGCCTGCCGGGCGTGGTCCGCGCCCAGGTCGTCCTGACCGCCGAGGCGCCGGCCGGCCGGCCCTCGGCGACCGTCACGCCGGTCCGCGCCGCGCCCCAGCGCCGCACCGCCGCGCGGGTCTCGGAGGATCCCGCGGCCCGGCCCGCCCCCTCCGGCGAGGCGGTTCGGCCGGATCATGTGCGCCGGGTCATCGCGGTGGCCAGCGGCAAGGGCGGGGTCGGCAAGTCCACCATCTCCGTCAACCTCGCTGCGGCTCTCGCCGCGCGGGGTCTCTCGGTCGGCCTGCTGGACGCGGACGTCTACGGCCCGTCGGCGCCCAGAATGATGGGGCTGGACTCCCGTCCCGCCTTCAACGCCGACAAGAAGCTCGTTCCCCTCGAGGCCTGGGGCGTGAAGGTCATGTCCATCGGTTTCCTGGTGGACGAGGGCTCGCCCATGATCTGGCGCGGCCCGATGGCCTCGTCCGCCGCCCGCCAGATGGTGCAGGACGTCCTGTGGGGAACCGCCGAGGCCCCCCTGGACGTTCTTGTCGTCGACCTTCCGCCCGGTACGGGCGACATCCAGCTGACCCTCGTCCAGAAGCTGAAGATCGACGGGGTCCTCATCGTCTCCACCCCTCAGGAGATCGCTCTCATTGACGCCCGCCGGGCGGCGGCGATGTTCCGCAAGACAGAGACTCCCTTGCTGGGCGTGGTCGAAAACATGGCCTGGTTCGAGGAGCCGTCCACCGGGGCCCGGATTCCGATTTTCGGCGAGGGCGGAGCCCGGGCCGAGGCCGTTCGCCTGGGCATCCCCCTGCTGGCCGAGATTCCCCTCGAGACGCCCCTGCGCGCCGCCTGCGACGAGGGCCGGCCCGGCGTGCTCTCACACCCTCAGAGTGCGTCCTCCCGGGCCTTTGCCAGCCTCGCGGCGGCGGTGGCCTGAGATGGACCCCGGACGCCTGGCGTCAGCGGCGGTCCACCGTCGCCTGACCGGGCTCGGCCGTCAGGCCCTCCAGGACGGCGGCCTCGTCATAGTTGACCGAAACCCCGTCGCGTTCATCCAGCTGTCTCCGGATTTCGGCGTGGGTCTTGGCGTCGAGCTTGTAGCCTATGAAGCAGGCCCCCGCGAGCATGACGAAAGCGATCGGCCCGATGATAAAGGCCAGGTCCAGTACCAGGAGCTGCTCCGGCGTGTTGGCGGCTCCCCCCCTGGGGTCATAGCCGAACAGAGCCAGCAAGTTGAAGGTGAGGGCGATCGAGAAGGCCCCCGCCAGCTTGCTGGTGGCGGCGGTGAGCGAATAGAGCAGGCCGATCTGCTCGCGCCCGCCCTCCAGGCGGAGCTCGTCGCCGATGTCCGCCGTTATGGCCCGGATCATGACGCCGAAGCCCGCGGCGAGGGCGCCTTCGATGGCCATGGCGGGGACAAACCAGGCGAAGTTTCCCTTTGGCAGGAACAACAGCAGGCCCAGGCCTACCGAGTACAGGGTGGTTGTCAGCATCAGCGCCTGGTGCTTGCTGATGCGGTTGGCCAGGGCCGCGGTGAGAGGTGCGCCCACAAAACCTGCGACGATATAGACCATCAGGAGCAAGCTGGCGCCTGTCTGGGTGAAGCCCCGGGAATTCATGAAGAAGAACATGTAGAGGGCCGCCATCCAGCCCGGGCCCAGGGTCACGAAGAGGTCTGCAGCAAGGACGCGGATCACGTTCCCCCGGGCGAACAGCCTGGCGTAGTCGGAAAACTTGAAGTGCGCCCCGTCGTCGGGGCTGATGGTCTCCGGGGTCGGGATCACCGCAATCAGGAGGGTGATGGGGATCATGACCATGACGAACCAGCCTATGGCCTGGATCGGGTTGACGTCCTTGACGCCCGTCTGCTCCAGCAGGATCGGGATGGCGAGGGCCGTCAGGGATCCGATCACGCCCACAGCGGTCAGAATCCCGAAAATCTTTGATCTCTACTCGTAGGTCTTGGCGAGGACGGCGGCCCAGGCGGAGTGCGAGAGCCCCATGATCGACTGGCCGAGGTACATGGCCAGCAGCCAGATCACCAGGTAGGCGAGCGTGGCGCCCTTGGGCGCGTTGTAGAGCATGTAGACGGAGACGATCAGTACCGGCGCGCCGGCCATCATCCAGACCCTGTACCGCCCGAACCGGGTTCGCGTACGGTCCATGCCAAGGCCGATCACCGGATCCAGCCAGATGTCCATCAGCCTCACAAGGCCGAAGGCTCCGCCGACGACGGCGAGGCTCACGCCGAGCTGGCTGGCGAAGTACGGGGGGAGCTGGACTCCCACGGACAGGCCGAGCGCGGCGAGGGGAAGGCTGATGGCGGCGAAGGCGAGGGAGGCGGACAGACTGAGCCGGCCGCCCGACGGCGCCTGTTTGACTTGCGACACGCTATCACTCCTCCCCGTTCGCCCGGTGTCCCCGGGTCGTGCGGAAGGATAGGCCGCGCGCCCCCTGTCAGCGCAAGGGAAATCGAGGCCCAGATGGCGCCTTAGCCGCCCTGCATCTTGCGGAAGAACTTCCCGCTCTGCTCGCCGCCGTTGACATAGGCCTTCTGGCCGCCTGGGTCGGTGATGCGGGCGAAGTTGTCCCGGACCTCCTCAACCGACAGCCCGCCCTCGCCAAGATAGACGCCTTCGGTCTCGTAGATGCGGGCCTGGGCGAAGGCGCCGGCGCCGGCTGTCAGGATCACACCCGTCGGGGCCTCTTCTGAGACCAGGTACACCACCGCCGGGGTCACATACTCCGGCTTCAGCTTCTCCAGGACCTCGGCGGGCATCAGGTTCTCGGTCATCCGGGTGGCGGCCACCGGGCTGATGGCGTTGACGTGGATGTTGTTCTTCTGGCCCTCCAGCTTCATCGTGTTCATGAAGCCGATCAGGGCCAACTTGGCTGCGCCGTAATTGGCCTGACCGAAGTTGCCATACAGGCCCGTGGAGGAGGTGGTCACCAGGATCCGTCCGTAGTTCTGGGCCTTCATGATCTCCCAGACCGCCTTGGCCGGCTTCACCGTGCCCATGACATGAACATTCATCACGGCCTCGAAGTCGGACATCTCCATCTTCGAGAACGACTTGTCCCGCAGGATGCCGGCGTTGGCGACCAGGATGTCGATGCGGCCCCAGGCGTCCATGGTCTGCTTGACCATGTTGGCCACGCCGGCGTCGTCGGTCACCGAGCTTCCGTTGGCGATGGCTTCCCCGCCGAAGGCTTTGATCTCGGCCACCACGGCCTCGGCCGCGGCGGACGAACCACCCGAGCCGTCGACGGAGCCGCCCAGGTCGTTGACCACCACCTTCGCGCCGCGCCGGGCGAGCTCGAGGGCGTGCTGCCGGCCGAGGCCGCCGCCTGCGCCCGTGACGATCGCCACCTTACCGTCAAACCGGATGTCCGCCATCTGAAGGCTCCCTGCCCAAGTTGAATTCGGGCGGGTTTGTGCGGCGGGGGAGGGCGGGCGTCAAGCCGCGCGTCAGGCGCCGCCCTTCAGGAAGCGCACCAGCACCCGCTGGCCGATCAGAAAGGGGGCGTCGCCTGCGCTGACCACCACCTCCACCACCCGTTCGTCCTTGCGCTCGGACGGATCGTCCGACTGCAGTCGCCGGGCGCCGAACACCGCCGAGATCCTCAGGACCTGGCCGGGATAGCTTTTTCCCGGCTCGCCCTCGGGGCTGATCTCCACCGCCTGGCCCACGGTCACCGCAGGCAGAGAGCCTTCAGTCATCTCCGCCCGGACGATACGCGGCGTCCTGGGCTCCAGGTCGAAAAGGGTCGAGACGTTCAGGGTCGAGGCGCCGGCGCCCGGGTTTGCGTAGCGTCGGGCGATCCGACCATCCACGGGGGCGCGGACGATCGTCAGTTCAAGCTCGTACTGGGCCTGGGCCAGGGCCGCTCGGGCGGTGTCCACCGCCGCATGTCCGGACGCCAGATCGGCTTCGGCCTGCCGGACCTGGTCGTCCGCCTGGTCGAGCTTCTGGGCGGCGACGAAGTTCGATCCGACCAGACCCTGTAGCCGTTCACGCTCGCGACGGGCGGTGGAGACGGCCACCTCCAGACCGGCGAGGCGCGCTCGGGCCTCCCCGAGCGCCGCCGAGGCGCGCGCCGCCGCCAGGCGGGGCTCATCGTCCTCCTGGCGAGCCAACACCTGGCCTTGTGTCACTACGTCGCCCTCGTTCACCAGGACGTCGCGGATGATACCCGCCCGGCGGGCGGCGACCGGGATCATGCCGCCTTCGACGTCGACCTTGCCGTTTGCGGCTGCGGCGTAGGGCGAGACGGCCGGCGCGGCGGCGGGCTCAGGCTCCGGGATGGCCAGCATCCTCCAGGCCGCCAGGCCGGCTCCAGCCGCCACCAGGAGGATGAGCCCCCAGACCAGGGGTTTGCGCAACAGGCCCGTCATGTGGTCTCCGCCTCCATTCCGGCGATCCGGCCATCCTCGATATGGATGACCCGATCGGCCCAGGCTTCAAGTCTGTGGTCGTGAGTGACGCAGATCACTGCAGCGTCATGCTCGCGCGCCGCACGCTGCAGGAGGCCGACCACCCTCTGTCCGTTTTCCCCGTCGAGGGCGGAGGTGGGTTCATCTGCAAAGATCAGTTCCGGCTGCTTCGCCAGGGCCCGGGCGATGGCCACCCTCTGTTTCTCCCCGCCAGAAAGCTCCGCCGGGCGCAGGGAGAGGCGCGGCGTCAGCCCCACCTCCTCCAGGGCCTCTGCCGCCCGGCGCCGGGCCTCGCCCCGGGGGCGCCCCGCGAAGGTCAGGACCTGGGCGACCTGGTCGAGGGCGGTAAGGGCCGGGAACAGGTTGAACCCCTGGAAGATGAAGCCGCAGTGATCCATCCGGAACCGGTCGATCGCCTCGGGCCTCTGCCGCCACAGGTCTGTCCCCAAGGCGTTCACGGTTCCGCTGTCCGGGCGCAGCAGGCCGGACAGGACCGCCACCAGGGTCGACTTGCCGGACCCTGAGGGACCCATGACGAGGGTGATCTCGCCCCGGCGGGCGTTGAAGTCGACGTCGTCCAGAACGGTGAGGCTCGCCCCGCCGGAGGCGTAGCGCTTGGTCAGGCCCCGCGCCACAATGGCGATATCGCCGCTCATCTCAGCAGCTCCGCAGGCTGGCTGCGGGCCAGGGCGCCCAGGGACAGGAAACCTGAGACCATGGCGATCAGCATCAGCAGGCCGGCAATAAGCGCGACGAAGGGGGGGCTCACGGCCATCGTGACATTCGTGACTCTGGCGAGGCCGAGCACGCCCGCCATAAGACCGGCGGTGGCGATCAGGCCTGCGACCCCGACCCAGAAAGACAGCTCGAGAACCACGCCCCTCAACGCAGACATCGAGACTCCCAGGGCGCGGAGGCTGGCGAACTCGCGGATGTTGGAGGCGATCGCGCCGCGCAGGGTCTGCGAGGTTATGCCCAGTCCGATCAGCACCGACAGAATGAAGGAGAACCCCAGGACGATGCCGACGATCTGCTCCTCCATGAAGGCCTTCTCGTTGGCTTTGGCGAGATCGCCTGGCAGCCAGGCTCGATAACTCCCGTTCGCCCGGGCGTTAAGCGCATCCCGCGCCCTGACGGCCGCCGCAGGATTCTCAAGCCGGACAAGCAGAGGCCCGGTTTTGTCGCCGCGCGTCATCAGGCCCAATCGGATCATGCTGTCCCTGGACACGAATACCTGCGGAGACTGCACATTCGCATAGCCCTCGACCGCGCCCCGGACGACGATGGTCTGTCCGTTGACAATGGCCATATCGCCGACCTGGACGCCCAGAACGCTGAGGCCCGACCGGTCCACCACGGCTGAGAGCGGCGTCTGAAGCGCAGTCATGGTGGCCTGGCCGAAGTCGCGGGGCAGGGTGACGGCGTTAGGCACGGGGTCCACCATCGCGACCAGGACGAAGACCTGCCGCTGGGCTTCTCCTGGGCCTGGGATGTTCCTCCAGGTGGCGCCGCTCATCTCCCAGGGGCTCAGGTCGCGGACATCCGGCGACAGATAGATCTGCGGAGCGATCCGGCTGGGCAGTTCAATGGCGGTGGGACCGAAAACACTCTCCACCTTGGGGGGCATGATGATCAGGTCCGCCCGGCTCCGGTCCAGGGTCGCGGTGATGGAGCGGACCAGCCCGGTGATCAGCCCAAAGAGCGAGAGGATCAGCACGCCCGAGAAGGCGAGCGCGATCACCGCCGCCTGATAGCGGCGCCATTCATGGATCAGCGTGGCCAGTGCGAGGGACATGGATGCTCCAGTGGACTCTCCGGGACCAGCATCCCACCCGCCGCATTAATCGAAGGTAAGGTTGCGTCGCGTCAACCCCATCCGGGGCCGGGGGTGGCCACCGGCCGCGGTCGCCGCTAGAACCGCCCTCTGAACGCCCGATCAGGGCGCGAACGGATGATGACATGAACCTGAAGCTCGCCGGCGCCCTGGCTGCGGCCGCCCTCACCCTGCCCGCCTCCGCCCTCGCCGACGAGGGCATGTGGACCTTTGACGCCTTCCCCGCCGCACGGGTCGAGCAGTCCCTTGGGGTCAGGATCGACCAGAAGTGGCTCGACCGCGTCCAGGCCGCCTCGGTGCGCCTGACGAGCGGCTGCTCGGCCTCCCTCGTCTCGCCTGACGGCCTTGTCCTGACGAACCACCACTGCGTGGTCGACTGCGCCCAGAACCTGTCCAGCGGCGGGACCGATTACGTGAAGAACAGCTTCCTCGCCCGGACCCGCGCCGAGGAGCGCACCTGCCCGGGGGTCCAGGCCGAGATTCTCCTGTCCATCGCGGATGTCTCTGCCGACATCGCCAAGGCGACCAGCGGCCTGTCGGGCGACGACTTCAACAAGGCCCGGAACGCCGCCTACGCCCGCCTTGAAAGCGAGGCCTGCGGCAAGGACCCCCAGACCCGTTGCCAGGTCATCAGCTTCTATCGCGGCGGCCAGCACAAGCTGTACCGCTATCGGAAGTATTCCGATGTCCGCCTGGTCTTTGCTCCGGAACTCAGCGCCGCCTTCTTCGGAGGCGATCCGGACAATTTCAACTTCCCGCGCTACGCCCTCGATGTCAGCTTCCTGCGGCTCTACGAGAACGGCAAGGCCGTCCGAACCCCGCAGCACCTCATCTGGAAGGCCCGGGCGCCCCTGCCCGGCGAGGCGACCTTCGTCTCGGGCAACCCCGGCTCCACCGACCGCCTGCTCACCGTCGCTCAGCTGGAGACCCAGCGCGACCTCATCCTTCCCATTGGCCAGCTGCAGCGCGCGGAGCTCCGCGGCCGCCTGATCGAGTTTTCCCGCCGCGACGCCGAGAGCCGCCGGATCGCCACGGACGCCCTCTTCGGCGTCGAGAACAGCTTCAAGGCCTTGTTCGGCCAGCAGTCCGCCCTCAACACACCGTCCCTGATGGACGCCAAGCGGGCGGAGGAAGCCGACCTGCGAGCCCGGGTCGCCGCCGACCCGGCTCTGGCCACCCGGATCGGGGACCCCTGGTCGGAGATCGCCGCCCTCCAGCAGGTCACTGCAGACCAGTTCCTCCGGTTCCGCCAGCTGGAGGCGGCTTCGGGCGGAAACTCCGAACTGTTCGACTACGCCCAGATTCTCGTCCGGGCGGCCCGCGAGCGCACCCTGCCCAACACTCAGCGTCTGCCCGCCTATGCCGACGCCCGCCTGCCCCTGCTGGAGAAGCAGCTCCTCGACGCATCGCCCGTGGATCCGGCCCTCGAGCAGCTGGAGCTGGAGTTCTGGCTGCTCAAGACCCGTGAGTACCTGACCGCTGATGACCCGGTCACCAGGCTGCTCCTGGGCCGCGAGAGTCCCGAGGCCTTGTCTCAGGCCCTGGTGTCCGGTTCGAAGCTGGGCGATCCGGCGGTGCGCAAGGCGCTCTGGGAGGGCGGGGAGGCGGCCGTCGCGGCCTCGGATGATCCCATGATCCGCTACGCTCTGAAAATCGACGCCGAGGCCCGCGCCGTCCGCAAGGCCTGGGAGACCCAGGTTTCGGCCCCGACCGAGGCCGCCGCCGCCCGGATCGCCAGCGCCCGTTTCGCGGTCTATGGCGACAAGGTCTATCCTGACGCCACCTTCTCCCTGCGCCTGTCCTACGGAAAAGTCGCGGGTTGGACCTGGCGGGGGAGAGAGGTCCCCCCGACCACGACGCTGGCGGGTCTCTACGAGCGCGCCACTGGCGCCGAGCCCTTCCGCGTCGCCGACCGCTGGCTGGCCGCCCGGGACCGGATGAACCTGGACGCCGTCTTCAACTTTGTCACCACCAACGACATCGTCGGCGGGAACTCCGGCTCGCCGGTGATCAGCGCGAAGGGCGAGATCCTGGGCGCAGCCTTCGACGGGAACATCCATTCCCTGGGCGGAAATTACGGCTATGACGGAACCCTGAACCGGACCGTCGTGGTCTCCGCCGCCGGCGCGACCGAGGCGCTGCGCCATGTCTACGGAGCGGACGCCCTGGTTCGGGAGCTGGGGGTCCGCTAGGCCCTGTAGACCCGCAAGGAGGGGAAAACCGATGGCCGACCTGTTCGCGCCGATGCGCTTCATCCGTGGCCCGGAGATGAAGAACCGGCTGATGCTGGCGCCGCTCACCAACCTGCAGAGCCATCCCGACGGGACGCTCTCCTTCGACGAGCATCGCTGGCTCACCTTCCGCGCCCAGGGCGGCTTCGGCCTGACCATGACGGCGGCGGCGCACGTTCAGCGGATCGGCCAGGGCTTCCCCGGCCAGGTCGGGTTCTTCTCCGACGTCCACATCCCGGGCCTCGCCCGCCTGGCCGAGGACATCCGCAAGGCCGGCAGCCTGGCCGTCGTTCAGCTGCACCACGCCGGCATGCGTTCTCCCGCCGGACTGATCGGCGAGGCCCCGGTCTGCCCCTCCGAAGACGCCGAGACCGGCTCCCGGGCCCTGACCCTTGAGGAGGTCCACCGTCTGCGCGACGACTTCATCGCCGCCGCCGTCCGCGCCGAGAAGGCCGGCTTCGACGGGGTCGAGATCCACGGCGCCCACGGGTATGTGCTCTGCCAGTTCCTCAGCGCTGAGACCAATCGGCGCACGGACGACTACGGTGGGTCTCCGGAGAACCGCGCCCGCCTCATTCTCGAAATCATCGATGGCGTTCGTGCCGCCTGCCGCGCCGACTTCAACCTCGGCCTGCGCCTGTCGCCCGAGCGGTTCGGCCTCAGCCTGATGGAGATCCGCGACCTTGCAGGCCGCCTCTTTTCCGAGGCGAAGATCGACTATCTCGACATGTCCCTCTGGGATTGCTTCAAGGAGCCGGTCGAGGAGGCCCATCGCGGCCGGACCCTCATGTCGTACTTCACCGACCTGCCGCGCGGCGAGGTGCGCCTCGGCGTCGCCGGCAAGATCATGAGCGCCGCCGACGCCCGGGCCATGCTGGACGCCGGCGCCGACTTCGTCCTCCTCGGCCGTGCCGCCATCCTGCACCATGACTGGCCGCAGAAGGCCCGCGCCAATCCCGACTTCCGGCCTGTCAGCCTCCCCGTCACCCGGGCCCACCTCGAGGCCGAAGGGCTCGGCCCGCCCTTCGTCACCTACATGGCCACCTGGGCCGGCTTCGTCGAAGGCTAGCCGGCGCTCAATTGCGCCCCCCAGGGGGAGCTGTCGGCGAAGCCGACTGAGGGGGTCAACGAAGTCGCAGCTGGGAGGTTGCGCCGCGGCCTTTCCGGCGTTCAACTGCACTCCGAACCGGGGAGACCAGCTCATGTTCCGCATCGAGAACGCCCAGAGCCTCCTTGGGCTGGTCGTCATCATCGCCCTGTGCTGGGCGCTCTCCGAGAACCGGCGCGTCTTTCCCTGGCGGCTGGCGGCTGGCGCCCTCCTGATCCAGCTCCTCCTGGTTCTAGGCCTCTTCGGGCTGCCACCCCTGCGCGCCGTGGTGGCCGCCCTCGGCCAGGGGGTCGAGGCCCTCGCCGCCGCCACCCAGACCGGCGTGGCCTTCGTCTTCGGCTTCCTTGCAGGCGGGGAGGGCCAACCCTACGATGTCGCCAACCCCGGCGCCCTCTTTGTCTTCGCCTTCCGCGTCCTGCCGGTCATCCTGGTGGTCTGCGCCCTGGCCGCCCTGCTCTGGCACTGGGGCATCCTCAAGGCGGTGACCCGAGCCTTTGGCCTTGTCTTCGAGAAGACCATGGGCCTGCGCGGCCCGCCGGCCCTGGCTGTGGGCGCCACCATCTTCATGGGCCAGGTCGAGGGGCCCATCTTCATCCGCAGCTACCTGGCGCGCCTCAGCCGATCCGAGCTCTTCATGCTCATCACCGTGGGCATGAGCTGCGTGGCCGGCTCCACCATGGTGGCCTACGCCACGGTGCTGAAGGACGTCCTGCCCAACGCCGCCGCGCACATCATCACCGCCTCCGTGATCTCGGCGCCCGCCGGCGTCCTGCTCGCCCGGATTCTCGTCCCCCGCGATATCGCCGCCGAGCAGTCGGAGCCTCTGGAGACGGGCCCAGACAAGGCCTATGAAAGCAGCATCGACGCGGTGAGCCGGGGCGTCTCCGACGGCCTGCAGATCGCCCTCAACATCGGCGCCACCCTGATTGTCTTCGTGGCGCTGGCCGCCATCGTGAACGGCCTGCTCGGCCTGTTGCCCGATATCGCCGGAGCCCCGCTGACCCTCGAGCGCATCCTCGGCGTTCTCTTCGCCCCTCTGGTCTGGCTGATCGGCGTCCCGGCCCATGACGCCCAACTCGCGGGCGCCCTTCTTGGGGTCAAGCTGGTGCTGACCGAGTTCACGGCCTTCATCCAGCTGGGCGCCACGCCGGTCGACGCCATCGACCCGCGCACCCGGGTGCTGATGGCCTATGCCCTCTGCGGCTTTGCCAACATCGCCTCGGTGGGCATGAACGTTGCGGGTTACTCCGTCCTGGTGCCCGAGCGCAGGTCCGAGGTCATCGGCATGGTCTGGAAGGCCATGTTTGCCGGCTTCCTCGCCACCTGCCTGTCCGCGTCCATCGTGGGACTCCTGCCGCGCGAACTCTTCCACTGACCCGCCCAAACAGGGATCTTCCATGAAGCTCTACGACACGCCCCTCGCCCCCAATCCCCGCCGCGTGCGCTGGTTCATGGCCGAGAAGGGGATCGAGGACATCGAGATCATCCCTGTCAGCCTGATGGAGGGCGAGCACAAGACGCCCGACTTTCTGAAGCGCTTCGGCCTCGCCAACCTCCCGGCCCTGGAGCTGGACGATGGGACCTGCATCACCGAGAGCCTGGCCATCTGCCGCTACCTCGAGAGCCGCTATCCGCAGGGGAACCTGTTCGGCGCCACCCCCGAGGAGACCGCCCTCATCGAGATGTGGACGCGCCGCGGCGAACTGCTGGTCGCCTGGCCCCTCATGCTGGCCGTCCGCCACACCCACCCGGCCCTGGCCCGGCTGGAGACCCAGGACCCCGCCGTCGCCGAGGCCAACCGCGCCGCCGGCCTGCGCGGCCTGAAGGTCCTCGACCGCCAGCTGCAGGACCACGAATGGCTGGCGGGCGACCGCCTGACTATCGCCGACATCGTCGCCTTCATCGGCATCGACTTCACCCGCATGATCAAGCTGGAGATTCCGGAAGAACTGTCCGGCGTCACCCGCTGGATGGCCGCCATGCGCGCCCGCCCGGCGGCGACGGTGGCGGTCTAGGGGGTCACGCCTCCGTCGGCGCCACAGTCAACCGGACGCCAAAGGCCTTCAGCAGGCCCACTACGGTCTCGAAGGACGGATTTCCGCCTTCGCCGAGGGCCTTGTAAAGCCCCGATCGGCTGAGGCCGGCCTTCTGCGCCAGTTCGCCCATGCCCCGGGCCCGGGCCACATGCGCCAGCGCCCTGCGGATTTCCGCCAGGTCGCCGTCCTCGAAGACCGCCGCCAGGTAGTCCGCCACGGCGGCGTCCTCCTGCAAGTGCTCGGCGATGTCCCAGGCAGTGGTCGCGGTAGGATCGGTCATGTGTCCCTCGCCATCTGGAGTGCGCGGCGGATGTCGGTCGGTTGGGAGGACTTGTCGCCCCCGCAGAGGAGAAGGATCAGGGTCTTGCCCCTCTGAATGAAATAGACCCGGTATCCCGGGCCCTGGTGGATACGCATCTCGAAGACACCCTCGCCAATGGGCGCAACATCCCCGAGATTGCCAGCCTCGGCCCGGTCAATCCGCCGGATGATCTGGGTCCGGGCCCTCAGGTCGCGTAGTCCAAGCAGCCAGTCCCGGAAGGTTGGGGTCTGCCGGACTTCGAACATATGTCCACTATAGTAGACATATAGTATCAGGGTCAAGGCGTGCAAGATCGGGCGTGACGGCACCCTCTCACCCCGCCCGGATCGGCTCCAGCGACCGCACCCGGCTCTCCAGGTCCGGCGCCACGGCCCTGACGAACAGCTCGTCCGCCCCGGTCGCCTCGGCCTTCTGCGCCAGGCCCCGGCGCACGATCTCAGGGTCGCCGACGATGGCGCGGGCCTTCACGCCGGCGTCTTCTGGCGCCGCCCGTGGGCGCCTAGTCAGGCATCTTGAAGGTGATCGGGATGCGCACCGTGCTCTCGACGGCCCGGCCGTTTGCGATCTTGGGGTTTAACTCGAAGAGCGGAGCCAGCTTCAGGGCCGCCTCTCCGAAGCCAAGGTCATCTGGGGTCTCCGAGGCGATCTGGCAGTCGTGGGGGACACCGGCCTCATTGATACGGCAGCGAACGATCACCATCCCGCCGATCTTTTTCCTCTGGGCGTCTGAGGGATAGAAGAATTGCACAACGTCAGCAGCGGGCTGCCGTCGCCAGTCGGCCTCCCGGTCCGCCGCCAGGGCCTTTGTCGGACCCGGTTCGTGGAGGTGCCCTGCCGCCATAGCGTCATTTTCCCAGGGGGCCTGTGTACAGTCTCTTCGGACCTTGCTGACCAGTTCGCCGTCACGGACCTCGCGCGCCACCGCCAAGGCGTCCTTGCAGCGTCCGTCCACAATCGCCCAAGCGACAACCTTTTCTGCTTCTAACGCCCGCACCTTCTGTTCGACGGCTTCCTGGGCGGATGAGTACACGACGGAAACATTGCATCCAGCCAACATGACGCACGCCAGAAGAACGACACCCGCGAGCCCGCCCCTGCGTTGAAATCCCAGCTTCAATGCAAATCCCTCCGCCAGAACAGAGAATTCGTGGAGGATGTCGCCGGCTGCAGGCAAAAGTGAAGGCGCGGAGGCTCACATCATCGTGATCTTTCCCCGCCTCACCCCGCCGTGATCAACTCCAGCGACCGCACCCGGCTGTCCAGGTCCGGCCCCACGGCCATGACGAACAGCTCGTCCGCCCCGGTCGCCTCGGCCTTCTGCGCCAAACCCCGGCGCACGGTTTCCGGGTCGCCGACGATGGCCCGGGCCAGCACGGCGGGCAGGCGAGGTCGTCGC
Organism: Phenylobacterium sp.; assembly: GCA_020401865.1. Taxonomy (GTDB): domain Bacteria; phylum Pseudomonadota; class Alphaproteobacteria; order Caulobacterales; family Caulobacteraceae; genus Phenylobacterium. The sequence continues at coordinate 158,343 of JADCAS010000007.1, forward strand.
CGCGGGCCTCCAGGAAGGCGAGGGCGTCCTCGATGCGGGAAAAGCGCAGCCTTACTGCAGCTCCCCTTGGCTATCCGAAAGGTTCAAGGCGCCTACATCCTCCGACGACGCCCATGGGGGCCTGGCCAGGCATCTTGAAGTCGACGGGTATCCGAACCGAACCGAAGCGGCGACGGCCTTGCCCCCGGACGTGGTCGGAAGGAACTCGGAAATCTTCGCAAATCTCAACGCCGCCTCGCCGAACCCGTGACACGCAGGGGTTTCGGAGCGGACCTCAAAGGGGCCGGGCGTCGACCTTGCAGGCCCAGGGGTTCAGGTCAGGTCTGTGAAGGGGTTGTGGGCCACCTCCCAGAGGTGTCCGTCCGGGTCGGCGAAATAGCCGGAATAGCCGCCCCAGAAAGTCTTCTGCGGCGCCTTGTGCGCATGGCCTCCGGCCGCAATGGCCTTTGCGAAGACGGCGTCAACCTCCGTTTCAGACCCGACATTGTGGGCCAGGGCAAAACCCGCGGGGGCGCGTCCATCGTCCTCTATGCCGGCGTCGGCGGCGAGCTGATCGCGCGGGAAGAGGGCCAGCCAGGTCCCCTCCAGGCGAAACATGCAAAAGTCCTCGCCCTCGGCGTGGTTGTGCGCCTCGAACCCCAGACCCTGGCTGTAGAAGGCGAAGGCGCGGTCAAAGTCCCGGACGCCCAGAGTGATCAGGCTGATCTTCGGCTTCATGGTGCACCCATAGAGGTGGCGACTGCGGGCTTCTGAGAGCAGGTTACTGGCTCAGTGCAGGCCCGTCACCGTCACCCTGCCCGGATCAGCTCCAGCGACCGCACCCGGCTGTCCAGGTCCGGCCCTACGGCCATGACGAACAGCTCGTCCGCCCCGGTCGCCTCGGCCCTCTGCGCCAGGCCCCGACGCACGGTCTGTGGATCACCCACGATGGCGCGGGCCTTCACGCCGGCCAGGCGGGGGTCGTCGCGGCGGGCCTCCAGGAAGGCGAGGGCGTCCTCGATGCGGGGAAAGCGCGGCCGCTCTCCGTCGGCGCCGGGACCGTCCAGGCCGGCCAGGGCGCTCGCCCGCATGGGGGCGGCGAGGCGCTCGGCGGCCTCGGTCGTCTCCGCGGCCAGGGCGATGGTGGCCACCGCCGCCCAGCCCGCCTGCCGGAAGGCCGAGGGGGAGAAGGCGGCGCGGTAGGCGCTCACCGCCGGGCCGCCGTCCGTGCGGGCGATGAACTCGGCGAAGACCATGCCCACCCCGGCGCGGCCGGCGAAGTCGGCGGTCTCGGGCGAGGAGCAGAGCAGGAAGAGGTCCGGGTGCGAGGGCCCGGACGGCGAGGCGTGGATGCCGCGGGCCGGATGGGCCTCGGTGATCGGCTCCACCCCGCCGGCGTCCAGCAGCCAGGCGTTGAGCAGGGCGAAGTACTGGGGAAAGGCCTCCGACCCCGCCGAGCGCAGGGCCCCGCCGGTGCGCCCGTCCGTCCCCAGGGCCCGGCCCACCCCCAGGTCGATCCGCCCCGGCGCCAGGGCTTCCAGGGCCATGAAGACCTCCGCCACCTTCAGGGGCGAATAGTTGACCAGCATGACCCCGCCCGAGCCCAGGCGGATGGTCTTGGTGGCCTGGGTCAGGGCGGCCATCAGGATCTCGGGCGAGGCCGAGGCCAGGCTGCGCATATTGTGGTGCTCGGCCACCCAGAACCGGTCATAGCCCAGCCGCTCGGCCGCCTGGGCCACGGCGATCGTCTCGCGCATGGCCTCAGCCTGCGTGCCCTCGCCGCCGACCGGCGACAGGTCCAGGACGGAGAGCCGCGCCTTCAAGTCCGCTTGCCGGTCTTCTTGATGACGGCGGAGAAGGAAAACACCGTCTGGCCCTCCACGGTCATCAGGCCGCGCAGGAAGACGAGGCTGCGACCGCCCTTCACCACCTCGCCCCGGCACTCCAGGAGGGCGCCGAGGGGCACGGCGCCCACGAAGTCGGCGTTGAGGGAGGCGGTGACGCTGGAGGAGTCCTGCAGGTGCTCGCGGGCGAAGATGAAGATGGCGTAGTCGGCGAAGGTCATCAGGGCCCCGCCGTGCATGAAGCCGCCGCCGTTCATGTGCTTGGCCTCGGTGCGCATGGCGCAGACCGGGGCCCCGGACTCGTCCATCCGGTAGTAGAAGGGCCCGGCGTGGTCCTCGAAGGGCTCGCCCTCATAGACCGTCCAGCCGGCCCAGGGGCCCTCGGTCAGGGTCACGTGGGTGAATGTCGGATAGCCCGCGTCGCCGTCGCCCATGGAAGTCCTCCCCGCGCCGCCCCCGACCGCCGGCCGGCGTGCGCCTGACGCCTTTGCCAAACCCCGCGCCGGTCCGCCAGTGTTTCCGGACGGCTAGGGTCGGGAGGCTCCCGGTCCAGGCGCTCTCAGCGCCGCCTCCAGGCTCAGCCGGATGAACTTCTGGTACGACATGCCCGCCGCCGCCGCCCGGGCCTTCACCGCCGCCAGCAGGGGCTCGGGGAACCGCAGGTTCACCTGCCGCGACTTGGGCGCGAACTCGAAGCTGTGCAGGGTCATCCCGGAGAGGTCGTAGGTCGACAGGTCCGCGTCCTCGAGGAAGGCCTCCGCCGCTTCATCCGTCGTCAGGTGGGGCAATCGCGGCTTCATAGGCTCGCCTCTCCTTGAGGTGCATGTAACGGGCGCTGATGGGCCGGATGTAGTCGCCGTCCCCACCGCGCCGAAGGGTGAACACCACGAACACCGGACGCTGACCCCCGCCCGACCCGATGGCCAGGAAGCGCGTCTCGGCCTGCGAGTGCGCCAGGTCCGGTGACAGGTGGAAGGCGTGTCGGAAGACGTCCTCGATCTCCTCCTGGCTGACGCCGTGCTTGAGACATTTCGGCAGGTTTCCATCGTCCCAATCGAACCCGACGATCATCGCGACCTCAATTTGTATACATCAACGTATATACAAAATCGACCCCCCAGGAGGTGCTGGAGGGTCTGTCTTCACACCCGTCCCCCCAAGAGAAACCGGCGGCCTTCCGGTTGGAAGGGCCGCCGTTGCGAAACCGCAGGGTCAAATCGGGGATGGAGAGAAGCGCGGCGGCCGGTCCCGGCCCCGGGGGGGCTGGGGGGGCGTTCAGGGGCCGGAACCAGGTCCGACCGCCGACGTTGCCAATCTGACGGCCGGATGTGTCCGGGTCGGGTCCGGATTAAGGCCGTTTCGGGGCTTTTTCACCTCACCCGCCGCCCCGCCCGGAACCGCACCGGCATGGTCCGCGGGCCGGAGATGAAGTTGCTCGCCAGCCATTCGGGCGGGGCGGTGCGCTCCACCTCGTCCATCCGCGAGAGCACCTCCACCAGCATGGCGTCGATCTCGATCCGGGCGATGTGCTGGCCCAGGCACACGTGCGGGCCGTTGCCAAAGGCGATGTGCTCGTTCTGCGCCCGGGCCAGGTCCAGCTGGCCCGCGCGGTCGAACCGGGCCGGGTCGCGGTTGGCCGCGCCGAAGTACATGACCACCTTGTCGCCCTTGCGGATCGTCTTGCCGCCCAGCTCGGCGTCGGCCCTGGCCGTGCGGCGCATGTAGATCACCGGGGTGGTCCAGCGCAGCAGCTCCTCCC
>JADCAS010000008.1 GCA_020401865.1 Phenylobacterium sp.
CGGAAAAGGAACCGGAACGGGTGAGCGGCTGTTATCCCGGAAGCGGCTACGGTTCTTGTTTAGTTCCCGGCTTTTCGATCGAGAAAATCTTGCATACGCAAGTCGTTCGATAGGCGGAGTCCATATGCAATAGCCCTGCCCCCAGGGGGAGGTGGACCGCGAAGCGGGCCGGAGGGGGTTATCCGCGGCTCAGCAAACCCCCTCACCCCGCTTCGCGGGGAGCTCCCCCGCAGGGGAGCAATTAACGCGTTGAAATTCCTTCCCCTCTTGAGGGGGAGGTGGACCGCGCAGCGGGCCGGAGGGGGGCTGCTGAGGGGCGATAAGTCCCCTCAGTGGGGCTGGGGCTCCGGTGTCAGGCCGCGTAGCTTTGCAGGGGGCGGACGTCGAGGGGGCCGTGCGCCAGGACGGTGATGGCCTGGGCGGCGGCCAGGGCTCCGGCGGCGGTGGTGAAGTAGGGGATCTTCATCATCAGGGCGGTGCGGCGGATCTCGTAGCTGTCGGCCAGGGACTGCTTGCCCTCGGTGGTGTTGAAGACCAGCTGGACACCGCCGTTCTTCATGGCGTCGACAATGTGGGGCCGGCCCTCCAGCACCTTGCGCACGGGCTCGACCGCCAGGCCCTGGTCGGCGAGGTAGGTGGCGGTCCCGCCGGTGGCCAGGATCTTGAAGCCCCGCTCCAGCAGGAGGCGCACGGGCTCGACGATCCAGGGCTTGTCGGCGTCCTTGACCGAGACGAAGACGGCGCCAGCCGCGGGCAGGACAGCGCCGCCGCCCAGCTGGCTCTTGGCGAAGGCCCGGGCGAAGGCCGGGCCGGGGCCTTCGCCCTCGCGCCGCCAGTCCAGGCCCATGACCTCGCCGGTCGAGCGCATTTCCGGGCCCAGCACCGTGTCCACGCCAGCGAACCGGGCGAAGGGGAAGACGGCTTCCTTGACCGCCACGTGGTCGTAAGGGGTCTCGACCAGGCCGAAGCTGGCCAGGGACTCTCCGGCCATGACGCGGGCGGCGATGCCGGCCAGGGGCTTGCCGATGGTCTTGGCGACGAAGGGCACCGTGCGGCTGGCGCGCGGGTTGACCTCCAGCACGAAGATCCGCGGGGCGTCCGAGTGCGGCTCTTCGATGGCGAACTGGACGTTCATGAGGCCCCGGACCTCCAGGGCGAAGGCCATGGCCTCGGTCTGGCGCTTGAGCTCGGCGATGGTCTCCGGGCGCAGGGAGAAGGGGGGCAGGGAACAGGCGGAGTCGCCGGAGTGGACCCCGGCCTCCTCGATGTGCTCCATGACGCCGGCCACGAAGACCGTCTCGCCGTCGCACAGGGCGTCGACATCCACCTCGGTGGCGCGTGAGAGGTACTGGTCGATCAGCACCGGGCTGTCGCCGGACACCTGGACGGCGGTGGTGATGTAGCGCTCGAGCTGCTCGTCATCTCGGACGATCTCCATGGCCCGTCCGCCCAGCACGTAGGAGGGCCGGATGACCACCGGGTAGCCGACCTTGTGGGCGCCGGCGAAGGCCTCGTCCCGGGAGCGGGCGATGGCGTTGACCGGCTGGGCGATTTCGAGGCGGTGCAGGAGCTGCTGGAAGCGCTCGCGGTCCTCGGCCAGGTCGATGGCGTCGGGGCTGGTGCCCAGGATGGGAATGCCCGCTTCCTCCAGGGCCTGGGCCAGCTTCAGCGGCGTCTGGCCGCCGAACTGGACGATGACGCCCAGGAGGGTCCCGCGGGACTGCTCGACGGCGATCAGCTCCAGCACGTCCTCGGCGGTGAGGGGTTCGAAATAGAGCCGGTCAGAGGTGTCGTAGTCGGTGGAGACGGTTTCGGGGTTGCAGTTGACCATGATGGACTCCACCCCGATGTCGGCCAGGGCGAAGGCGGCGTGGCAGCAGCAGTAGTCGAACTCGATCCCCTGGCCGATCCGGTTGGGCCCGCCGCCGAGGATGATGGCCTTGCGCCGGTCGGAGGGCTCGCTCTCGCATTCCGGAGCCTGCCCCAGGGCGCCGGTCTCGTAGGTCGAGTACATGTAGGGCGTTTCAGCCCGGAACTCGCCAGCGCAGGTGTCGATGCGCTTGAACACCGGCCGGACGCCCAGGGCCCGGCGGGCGGCGCGGACCGCGCCCTCGGTCTGGCGGGTCAGGCGGGCCAGCCGGGCGTCGGAGAAGCCCTGGGCCTTGAGGGCGCGGAAGGCCTCGGCCGTGGCCGGAAGGCCGCCGGCGCGCACCAGGCCCTCCTGGCGGACCAGTTCCTGAACCTGACGCAGGATCCACGGCTCGTAGGCGCAGGCGCCGTGGACCTCCTCGACGGTCAGGCCGTGACGGAAGGCCTGGGCGATGACCCTCAGGCGATCCGGGGTCGGTACGCCGAGAGCGCGGACCACCGCCGCCTTGCCCGTCTCCGGGTCCGCAGCCCCCTCGATCTCGATCTCGTCGAGGCCGGTCAGGCCGGTCTCCAGCCCGCGCAGGGCCTTCTGGAGGCTCTCCTTGAAGGTCCTGCCAATGGCCATGACCTCGCCCACAGACTTCATGGACGTGGTGAGGTAGGGCTCGGAACCCGGATACTTTTCAAAGGCGAAGCGCGGAATCTTCGTGACGACATAATCGATCGACGGCTCGAAGGAGGCCGGGGTGGCCCCGGTGATGTCGTTCATCAGTTCATCAAGGGTGTAGCCCACCGCCAGGCGGGCGGCGACCTTGGCGATGGGAAAGCCGGTGGCCTTGGATGCCAGGGCGGAGGAGCGCGACACCCGGGGGTTCATCTCAATGACGACCATGCGGCCGTCCTTCGGGTTGATGGCGAACTGGACGTTCGAGCCGCCGGTCTCGACCCCGATCTCCCGAAGGACGGCGATCGAGGCCGACCGCATGATCTGGTATTCCTTGTCCGTCAGGGTCAGGGCCGGCGCCACGGTGATGGAGTCGCCAGTGTGGACGCCCATCGGGTCGATGTTCTCGATGGAGCAGACAATGATGCAGTTGTCCGCCTTGTCGCGGACGACCTCCATCTCGTACTCCTTCCAGCCCAGGACGCTCTCCTCGATGAGCACCTCGGTGGTGGGCGACATGTCCAGGCCCCGCTCCACGATCTCCCGGAATTCCTCGACATTGTAGGCGATGCCGCCGCCGGTCCCCGCGAGGGTGAAGGACGGACGCACGATGGCGGGCAGACCCACAAAGGCCAGACCCTCCATGGCCTCCTCCAGGCTGTGTGCGGCCTTGGACTTGGGGCTTTCCAGGCCCAGCTTGTCCATGGCGTCGCGGAACTTCTGACGGTCCTCGGCCTTGTCGATCACCTCGGCCCGGGCGCCGATCATCTCCACGCCGTAGCGGGCCAGGACGCCGCGGCTCTCGAGGGCCAGGGCGGTGTTCAGGGCGGTCTGCCCGCCCATGGTCGGCAGGAGGGCGTCGGGGCGCTCGGCGGCGATGATCTTCTCGACCATTTCCGGCGTGATCGGCTCGACATAGGTCGCGTCCGCCACGTCCGGGTCGGTCATGATGGTGGCGGGGTTGGAGTTGACCAGGATGATCCGGTAGCCCTCGGCCCTCAGAGCCTTGCACGCCTGCACGCCGGAATAGTCGAACTCGCAGGCCTGGCCGATGACGATGGGCCCGGCGCCGATGATCAGGATCGAGGAGATGTCGGTGCGTTTGGGCATGGGAACACTCGCGCGCAGGGCCAGCGCGCGCGCCTGCGCGCTGCGTCCCGGCCGGATTGAAGGCTAAGGCGCCCGTTTAGAGGGGGACTCGGACAGGCGCAAGCATCGATCCCGGCGGCGGGGCCGCCCCTGGCCTCCGCCCACAGAAAAACGGGCCGGCGTCGCCGCCGGCCCGTCCAGAAGCATCCCTTTCGGGGCGAAGTCAGACGGTCAGGTTGCCCGCAGACATCTTGCCGCTGCGCTTGTCGCGCTCGAGTTCGTAGGTGACCTTCTGCCCTTCGTTGAGGGAGCGGAGGCCCGCACGCTCAACGGCGGAGATGTGCACGAACACGTCGGGGCCGCCCTCGTCAGGTTGAATGAAGCCGTAGCCCTTGGTTCCGTTGAACCACTTCACGGTGCCGGTAGCCATATTGATCGATCGTCCTTGGATATACAGGCCCGCACCCCCGGAGTTGGGGCGCACGGGATCAAAAATCGAAGGAGGTCGGTAGCAGGCCCGCTGCGTCAGAAGAAGCGTCGAAAAAGCAGCCGAACCTACGAGATTTGACGCTGCAGTATGACGGAAGTCCACCCCTGTGGCAAGCGACCCGGAAGCCGGCTAGGCGCGGGCGGCGTCCATGAGGCCCGCGAACCTCTCGAAGAGGTACAGGGAGTCGGTCGGCCCGGGCGACGCCTCGGGGTGATGCTGGACCGAAAACACCGGCCGTCCGGTCAGGGCGATGCCGGCGTTGGTGCCGTCGAAGAGGGAGACGTGGGTCTCCTCTACACCCTTGGGAAGGCTTTCGCGGCTGACCGTGAAGCCGTGGTTCATGGAGACGATTTCGACCTTGCCGGTGGTCAGGTCCTTCACAGGGTGGTTCGCCCCGTGGTGGCCCTGCTCCATCTTTTCCGTACGCGCGCCGAGGGCCAGGGCCAGCATCTGATGACCGAGGCAGATGCCGAACAGGGGAATCCCGGCTTCCACCAGCTTGCGGATCTCGGGCACGGCGTAGAGGCCGGTGGCGGCGGGATCCCCCGGTCCGTTGGAGAGCAGAACGCCGTCCGGACGGCGGGCGAGGATGTCCTCGGCGGAGGTCGAGGCCGGCACCACCGTTATCCGGGCGCCGCAGGAGGCCAGCGCCCGCAGGATGTTCCGCTTCACCCCGAAGTCCACGACCACAACGTGATAGCGATCCTGGGCGGGGCGGGCGTAGCCGGCGGGCCAGTCATAGAGGCCTTCCTCCCAGGTGAAGGCCTGCCGGCAGGTGGCGTCCTTCGCCAGGTCCAGCCCGACGATCCCGGCCCATTCGACCGCCTGACGGCGAAGGGCGGGCAGGTCGAACCTGCCCTCAGGATCATGGGCGATCACGGCGTGAGGCATGCCCTGCTCGCGGATCCGCCGAGTCAGGGCGCGGGTATCGACGCCCGACAGGCCGATGACGCCCCGCCGGGCCATCCAGGCTCCCAGGTCGCCCTCGGCGCGCCAGTTGGCCGGCGGCGTCGGGGCGTCGCGGAAGATGGCGCCCCGGGCCGCAGTGGCGGAGTCCCCGGTCACCTGCTCGACGTCTTCGGTATTGACCCCGACATTGCCCACGTGAGGGAAGGTGAAGGATACGATCTGGGCCATGTAGGACGGGTCGGTCAGGATCTCCTGATATCCCGTCATGGCGGTGTTGAAGCAGACCTCGCCCACCGCCGCGCCGACGGCGCCGCAGCCGACCCCCTGCAGGACGGTTCCGTCCGCCAGGACCAGGACGCCCGTGACGCCGGGGAGGAGTTCGCTCATGGCAGGCCGCTCCAGGGGCAGGGGTTGAGGGCTCGCAAAAAGGCGGGCGAGGATGCATCCTGCCCGCCCTTCGGCCGTTCCGGGTCTGGTAATGACTCGCGGCGGGCCGGTCAATGCGGCGCGCCGGCCGCAGCCCTCCGGGAGACCCCCATGTCCGAGACTGCCTTCATCGACAGGGTCCCCGACCCCAAGCACCGCATCTTCGTGGCCCACCGCACCGCCGGAGTCGCGGACTCCCGGCGGGTCTGCATGTCGCCCCAGCCACCCGGCGAGGGCTTCGGCGAGTAGTCTGGACCCCGTCATGCGCATCACCACGGTCGGTCTCGATGCCGACGACACCCTCTGGCACAACGAGACCCTGTTCCGGCTGACCCAGGACCGGTTCTGCGATCTCCTGTCGGACAAGGCCGACCCCGAGGACCTGATGACCCGTCTGGCGGAGGTCGAGGCCCGGAATCTGAGGCTCTACGGCTATGGCGTGAAGGGCTTCACCCTGTCGATGATCGAGACGGCCATGGAGCTGACCCATGGCGAGGCGCCGGCGTCCGTGGTGCGCGAGATCCTGGCCGCAGGGCGTGAGATGCTCAACGAGCCGGTGGAACCCCTGCCGGGCGTGGAGGTCGCCCTGGCCGCGCTGTCGCAGGACTACCGGCTGGTGCTCGTCACCAAGGGGGATCTTCTCCACCAGGAGCAGAAGCTGGCGGCCTCGGGCCTTGGCGACCTCTTCGTCGCGGTGGAGATCGTCAGCGAGAAGACCGCCTCCACCTACGCCCGGGTCTTCGAGCGCCATGGCTCCGGGCCCGGGCGGGCGGTCATGTGCGGCAACTCGCTGCGGTCGGACATCCTGCCGGCTCTGGAGGCGGGCGCCTACGCCGCCCACGTGCCCTATCCCATGACCTGGGCTCACGAGCACGCCGAGGCGCCGGCCGGCCACCCGCGCTTCGCGGAGCTGGCGACCCTCCGGGACCTGCCCGACTGGGTGGCGGGGCTGGGCTGGGACGGCGCCTCAGCAGACCCCCTCCGGCCCGCTGCGCGGTCCACCTCCCCCTCAAGAGGTGGAGGAATTAGGGAGCCATTGCTCCCCCAAGGGGGAGCTCCGACCGAAGGTCGGTGAGGGGGTCAATGGAGGTTCAGCTCCGGCCCGCTGCGCGGTCGACCTGCCCCTGGGGGCTGTCGGCGGAGCCGACGAAGGGGTCTGTCCGCCTCGCAGCGGCGCCGCCCTGTCCCGGGGCTGGGCGAGGGAACGGCGCCGGTCTATCCTTCCCCCGTGCGGTTCGACGAAGCCTTCCTCGACGAGATCAAGTCACGCCTCCGGCCCTCGGACGTCATTGGCCGGACCGTGAAGCTGCAGAAGCGCGGCCGCGAGTTCGTCGGCCTGTCACCCTTCACCAAGGAGAAGACGCCGTCCTTCTACGTGAATGACGAGAAGGGCCAGTTCTTCGACTTCTCGTCCGGCAAGACCGGGGATCTCATCGCCTTCCTGCAGGAGAGCGAGCGCCTGTCCTTCGTGGAGGCGGTGGAGCGCCTGGCCGCCGAAGCGGGCCTCGCCCTGCCGGCGCCGGACCCGAGGGCCGCCGAGCAGGAGAGGAAGCGCCAGGGCCTGACCGACTGGACCGAACTGGCGGCCCAGTGGTTCACCCGCATGCTGAACGCCCCGACGGGCGCCGCGGCGCGGGCCTACCTGGAGCGCCGGGGCCTGCCAGCGTCGGACTGGGAGCGGTTCCGCCTCGGCTTCGCTCCGGCCTCGCGCACCAGCCTGAAGGACTATCTCGTGACCAAGGGCGCCCGCCCGGCCGACCTGGTGGAGGCGGGCCTCCTGATCGCGCCGGAGGACGGCGGGGCGCCCTACGACCGCTTCCGGGACCGGATCATGTTTCCCATCGCCGACGGGCGGGGCCGGATCGTCTCCTTCGGCGGGCGGGCCATGGATCCCGAGGCCCGGGCCAAGTACCTGAACGGGCCCGAGACCGAACTCTTCCACAAGGGCCGGGTCCTGTACGGCCTGCCCGAGGCCCGGCGCCTGCTGGCCGCCGCCCCCCCCGATGCGGCCCCACCCCTGGTGGTGGTGGAGGGCTACATGGACGTCATCGCCTGCCAGAGGGCCGGGATCGCCGCCGTGGCGCCCCTGGGCACCGCCCTGACCGAGGAGCAGATGGAGCTCCTCTGGCGCCGGCACCCAGAGCCGACCTTGTGCTTCGACGGCGACCGGGCGGGGCGCCAGGCCGCCTTCCGGGCCCTCGACCGAGCCCTGCCGCTCCTGACGCCCGGACGCAGCTTCCGCTTCAGCGTAGTGGAGGGCGGCAAGGACCCCGACGATGTCCTGCGCGAGCAGGGCGCCGCCGCCCTCCGCAGCCAGCTCTCGCGGACGGCCGGTTTCGCCGAGACCCTCTTCCGGCGGGAGCTGGAGAGCGAGCCCCTGGACACCCCTGAGCGCCGGGCGGGCCTGAAGGCGCGGTTGCGCGCCGCCGCCTCCCGGATCGCCGACCGGGACCTGCAGTCGGCCTACCGGGATGACCTCCTGGCCCGCTTCGAGGCCGCCCTGCCGGCCCGCGCCCCGTCGGGTCCGGGGTCGGATTTCCGCGGGCGGGGCGCGGGCCGCGGCCGGTCCTGGATCGACCCGGCGCCGACCTCCCTCGGCCGGAACGCCGCCCGGCGGCTGGCCACCGCCCTGGACGGACCCGCCGCGGCCCTCATGAAGCGCGCCCTCGCAGATCCGGCCTGTCTCGACGACCATCTGGAGTCGCCCTTCGCCGCCGGCGGTTTCGGGGAACCGGATCTCGCCGGATTGGCCAAGGAAATCATCCGGCTGCGGCTGGAGTCTGAACACCTTGACTCGCAGGGTCTCGCACGCCATCTGGCGGGTATAGATTTTGAAGTTCTTCTGACAGACATCGACCGGGCCGCCGCGAAATCGGGCGCGCCCTTCCTGAAACCGGATGTCTCCCTCGAGGACGCAAGATCGCAGTGGTCGCAGGCCTTCGCCCGCCTTTCGAGGCTGGCGGCCCTCGATGAAGCCTTGTCCACCGCCAAGGGTGACCTTGGCGGCACTCTGTCCATGGACGCCTTCTCGAGGCTGAAGGGCGAACGCGACCGTCTGCGACGACAGATCAGAAACTGGCAGGACGAACCCTGACGACGGCGCCTGAGCGTCGGCCCCATGTGAGCTTCGGACCCGGCGGCGCCGGTTCCGGAATGCGGAGACCTTGATGAGCACCACCCCCGCCGAGACCGAAGTCGTCGACACCCCCTCAAGCGACGGCCCCCTGCTCGATCTCACCGACGCCGGCGTCAAGAAGTTCATCAAGCAGGCCAAGGCCCGCGGCTACGTCACCATGGACGAGCTGAACAAGGTGCTGCCGTCCGAAGAGGTCACCTCGGAGGCCATCGAAGACACCCTGGCCATGCTGTCCGAGATGGGCGTCAACGTGGTCGAGGCCGAGGAGGACGCCGAGGGCGGCGAGGTGGCGGTCCGCGAGGAGACCGCCGTCGTCGAGACCCAGAAGGAGGCCGCCTACGACCGCACCGACGACCCGGTCCGCATGTATCTTCGCGAGATGGGGTCGGTGGAGCTCCTGTCCCGCGAGGGCGAGATCGCCATCGCCAAGCGGATCGAGGCCGGCCGCGACACCATGATCCGCGGCCTCTGCGAGAGCGCCCTGACCTTCGAGGCCATCATGGTCTGGCGCGAGGAGCTGGGCACCGGCCGCATCCTCCTGCGCGAGGTCATCGACCTGGAGCAGACCTATGGCGGGGTCAACGCCGCCGCAGAGGCCCTGGCCGTGTCCGAGGAGGTCTCCGAAGATGGAGAGGCGGTCGCCAAGGCGGAGGGCGAGGAGGACGACGACGACTTCGACGACGGCGCCGGCCCGACCATCAGCGCCATGGAGAGCGAGCTGCGCGAAGGCGTCATGCTCACCCTCGACGCCATCGCCGCCGAGTTCGACGCCTTCCGCGCCCTGCAGGAGAAGCTGGTCGGCAAGCGCCTGAAGGGCGAGGACCTGTCCGAGGCCGACCGGGCCGCCCACGCCGCGGCCAGCGGGACCATTGTCCAGCACCTCAAGACCCTGAAGCTGAACAACAACCGCATCGAGGCCCTGGTCGAGCAGCTCTACGCCATCAACAAGCGGCTGGTGGGTCTGGAAGGCCGGCTGATGCGCCTGGCCGACAGCTACGGCATCAACCGCAGCGAGTTCCTCAAGACCTATCTCGGCGCCGAGCTCGACCCCACCTGGAGCGACAAGGTCAAGGCCTTGGGCGTGCGTTGGACCAAGTTCGCCGAGAACGAGGCGGCCCAGGTCCTCGCCATCCGCCAGGAAATCGCCTCCCTCGCCACCGAGTCCGGCGTGCCCATCGACGAGTACCGGCGCATTGTCCACACCGTCCAGAAGGGCGAGCGGGAGGCCCGGCAGGCCAAGAAGGAAATGGTCGAGGCCAACCTGCGCCTGGTCATTTCCATCGCCAAGAAGTACACGAACCGGGGCCTGCAATTCCTTGATCTTATTCAGGAAGGCAACATCGGCCTCATGAAGGCGGTGGACAAGTTCGAGTACCGCAGGGGCTACAAGTTCTCCACCTACGCCACCTGGTGGATCCGGCAGGCCATCACCCGGTCCATCGCCGACCAGGCCCGCACCATCCGCATCCCGGTGCACATGATCGAGACGATCAACAAGATCGTCCGCACCTCGCGCCAGATGCTGCACGAGATCGGCCGCGAGCCGACCCCGGAGGAACTGGCCGAGAAGCTGGCCATGCCGCTGGAGAAGGTCCGCAAGGTCCTGAAGATCGCCAAGGAGCCGATCAGCCTCGAGACGCCCATCGGCGACGAGGAGGACTCCCACCTGGGTGACTTCATCGAGGATAAGAACGCGGTCCTGCCCATCGATGCGGCCATCCAGTCCAACCTGCGCGAGACCACCACCCGGGTCCTGGCCTCCCTGACCCCCCGCGAGGAGCGGGTCCTGCGCATGCGCTTCGGCATCGGCATGAACACCGACCACACCCTCGAAGAGGTCGGCCAGCAGTTCAGCGTGACCCGCGAGCGGATCCGCCAGATCGAGGCCAAGGCCCTGCGCAAGCTCAAGCACCCCAGCCGCAGCCGCAAACTGCGCAGCTTCCTGGACAGCTAAAGCGGAGGGGCTCAGCTGACCCCCTCCGGCCCGCTGCGCGGTCCACCTCCCCCTCAAGAGGTGGAGGAATGACAATGGCTTAATTGCTCCCCATCAGGGGGAGCTGCCGGCGAAGCCGGCTGAGGGGGTGCAACGGCGCCTGAGGCCTTGGCCCTAGCCCCAGGCGTAGTTGAAGCTGATGGAGATGCGCGGGGTGCGGGCCCGGTTGGGCGGGACCTCGTGGCGCAGCCAGCTCTCCCAGAGGAAGACCGTTCCCGGGGCGGGGGTCAGGTGGACGAAGGTGCGGTCGGCCTCGGGCGCGTCGGCGCTGCGGGGCGGGGCGGCCATCATCAGGGGCAGGCGGGGGTCCTCCAGCCGCAGGGCCGAGGCTCCGGGCGGGGTCGCGACATACATGGTGCCGGAGATCACGCTGTGCGGGTGGATGTGGCCGGAGTGGGCGGCGCCTGGCTTCAGGATGTTGACCCAGAGGCTGTCCATCTTCAGACGCCCGGCCCCGAGGTCGAGGTGCAGGTCTTTCGCATAGCTGCGCACGATCCGGTCCAGACGGCGCTTCAGGTCTTCGAAGACGCTGGCCCGCTGGGGCAGGTCGTCGAGGGAGGCGTAGGAGGTGTAGCCGCCATAGCCGTTCCGGCGGCACCAGTCGCGCCCGGCGGCGTCCTCGGCTTCCAGCATGCGGCAGGCGGCCTCGAGATCGGCGAGGAGAGCCTCGAAGCCCGGCTGTCCGGCCAGGCTGGTCTCGCAGATGCGTGTGGGGAAGAGGTCGCGGACGGTCATGACTGACCGCTAGGCCCCGCGGGGGCCGCTGTCAAAATCCTATAGGGAAAGGGTCCGGCGTGGATGTCGAGCAGGGCGCCCTGCATCTCGTCCGCCGTTCGGATGAGGGTGGCCTTGGCGCCGAAGTCGGTCCTGGCCGGATCAGGTTCGACAGCTCGTCGCGGAGGTCCACATCGGCGCCTTCGACCTGCAGGTTGACGATGCGCTCAGGGACCATGGCGAGGCGGTTCGAGGCGGCGAGCAGCCCGTACCGGGCGATGGCGATCGGGTTCATGATCCGGGTCTCCGTAGACCTCACCCTGGACCCCCAATGTAAACAAAAGTCCCCCGAAAGACGGTGAAGCCGGGTTAAGATATCGGCATCATCCCGGATGCATCCCGAAGGAGCGTCTCCATGCTTGTTGCTCTCTGGTTCGCCGCCGCCGTCACCACCGTCTGCCTTGAGGTGGACGGAAGCCTGAGCCCTGTGATCTGCAAGGCGCCCAGCTCCCGGCTGGACGCTCGCCGCGAGGTCTGCGAATGCCCGACCGGGCGACGGACCGAGGCGCCGAATTGCGCCGCTGGGGAGATCCCTCCCTCGGATAACCGGGCCCTGAACCTCTTCCGTCGTAAGGCCGGACAGGATGGAAGCCTCGTCGGGGATCGTTTCCAGGGCCGGCCCGTCTGTGTCCCGCCCCCGAGTGCGACTTCCCGGCGGCCCTGATTTCGCCCGAATGATCGGCAGGCTGGCCAGGCTGGAGACGCCCATCATGAAGATCCCCTTCCCCGCCTGGCTTGCCGGGCTTGTCCTCCTCAGCGCCGGCCCCGCCCTGGCCCAGGTCGCTCCGGGCCTGCCCGAGGACCCCGGCGCTGCAGTCGTGGAGGAGCTGGTCGTCCAGGCCAAGGAGCCCGGGCCGGCCTGGTGGGTGGTCCGTGACGGGGATTCCACTGTCTACATCCTGGGCATGCCCGGCGGCGGCATACCTCCGAAGTCCGCATGGGACCGGCGCTACCTGGATCGCCGGCTGAAGGGCGCCAACAGCCTGATCCTGGCGGACTCCATCCGCATCAGCGTCGGAATCTCGTCCTTTGGCGAGGCCCTGCGCCTCTACCGCAGCCTGAGGTCCGATGTCCCGCTGGAGACCCGCCTCCAGGAGCCCCTGCGGTCCCAGTTCATCGCCGCGCGGCGGACAGTCGGCCAGCCCGAGCGGCGCTACGCCAGATGGTCGCCCTTCGTCGCCTCCCTGATGCTGGTCGGCGATTCCGCGCCCAAGGGGTGGGTCGATCCCCGGGAGGACATCATCAGGGCGGCGCGCAAGGCGAGGGTGAAGCGGGTCCAGGCGTCCGCCTACGACGCCAGCAGTTCCGCCGGCAAGATCCTGGGGTCGATGGACCCGGCCGTGGAGACCGCCTGTCTCTCCGCCGCCGTCCGCACGGTGCAGCGCGCCCGGCCGGCAGAAACGGCCGAGGGCTGGGCGAGGGGCGATGTGGCCGGCGCCATCAGCGGCCCGCGCGACTTTGAAGGCTGCCTGCTCCTGTTGAACGGCGGGCCCCAGATCTGGCGGGCCATCGTCTCCGAACACACCCGGCTGATCGCCGAGGGCCTGAAGACTCCCGGCCACAGCGTCGCCCTCGTCGACCTCTCCATGCTGGTCGCCGAAGAGGGGGTCATCCGCCGCCTCGAGGACCGCGGCCTGACGGTCATGGGCCCCGGCGGGAGCTGACCGGCCTCAGACCAGGGCCGGGCCCTTACCCAGGGCGGCGTAGGCCTGCTTCTGGAAGATCGGCAGGGCCGCCCGGCCGCCCATGCGCTGGCCGGTGGCGACCTGGCTGGCGGACTCCGGACCCAGCTCCATGGAGTTCTGGATCAGGTAGATGAGGATCATGTCCTCCTCCGGATCGGCCTGCCACCAGGTGCCGAAGGCGCCCGGCCAGCCGAAGGCGCCGGTCGAGCCTGCGCCCATCCACGCCTGCTTCTCCGGGTCGGTGATGACCGAGACGCCCAGGCCGAAGCCCTGGCCCAGCCAGAACGGAATGCCCATGAAGGGGATGGCCCTCTGTTCGGGGGTCAGCCGGTTCGAGGTCATCAGGTCGAAGGTGTCCTCCCGGATCAGCCGCACGCCGTTCAGTTCGCCCCGGTTCAGCATCAGCCGGGCGAAGGTCAGGTAGTCGTCGACGGTGGAGATCAGCCCGCCGCCGCCCGCGCAGAAGGCCGGCGGATGGTCCTCATGGACGAAGGAGACGTCCTTGAGCGGCGCGTCGTCCTCGGCCTTGTAGAGCTTGGCCATACGGTCGCGCTTCTTTGGCGGGCACCAGAAGTCGGTGTCCGTCATGCCGAGGGGCTCGAGGATCTTCGCCTTCAGGACGTCCTGGTAGGTCGCACCGGCGATCCGCCCGACGAGGAAGCCCAGCACGTCGGTGGCGTGGCTGTAGTGGAAGCGCTCGCCGGGGGCGTAGGACAGGGGCAGGCCGGCGAGCCGCTCCATCCACTGGTCCGGTCCGTGGGGGTTGCCGAGCGGCGGACCGAGCACCTCCTGGTGGGCGTGGGCGATGGGGCCGACCGAGGTGAAGCCATAGGCCAGGCCCGAGCGGTGGGTCAGGAGATCCTCCACCGTGATGTCGCGCGGCGCGTCGACCACCTCGTCCAGCGGACCCGAAGCGGACTTCAGCACCTTCATGCCCGAGAATTCCGGCGCCCACTTCGTGATCGGGTCGTCCAGCTTCAGCCGGCCTTCCTCCATCAGCATCAGGGCCAGGACGGAGGTGAGGGGCTTGGTCATGGAGGCGATGCGGAACATCGTATCGCGGGTCATCGGCTTGTCGCCGGCGATGTCGCGCCGGCCCAGGGTGTTGAGCTGGACGATCTCGCCCTTGCGCCAGATCAGGGTGACGAAGCCCGACAGGTCGCCGGCGTCGATCACCCCCTGCAGGGCGCCCGGAATCCGGTTGATGAGGTTCATGTCCATGGTGGTCCTCCCGCCGGGCGTTGCGCCCCGTCGTCATTTGCGGTGCGTGTTGTCCCGTCCGGCGCGGGGAGCGTCAAGCGCGCCGTCGCGCGCCGGGGCGAAGCGGGCTAGGATGGGGACCCGCCGGAGATCGCCCATGTCCCTGATCCGTCCCGCCTTTGGCCCCCTGGCGGCCCTCGCCGTCCTGGCCGCCGCCTGTTCGCCCTCCCTGCCGTCCGGCGTGGACTCCAACCGGCTTCAGAACGCCGTGGGCGACGCCGTGGGCGATCCCAACACCTGTGTGCTGATCGCCGAGGCGGGAACGGGGCGAAACGTCTGGCGTTACGGCACAAGCCGGGCCTGCGGCCTGGCCTGGCCCGCCTGCAGCGGGACGGAGGTGCGCACCGTCGAGCAGCTGATGAAGACGGCTGGCCGCGAGGGCGCCGAGATCTGGGCCTCCTGTCCCTCCAACACCGACCGTAGCCGCACGGTCGCCTGGGCGGCGGGGCCCGTGCCCGGCCGGCCCGGGCTGGTCTTCACCGCCGTGATGGAGGGGGCGAAGACTCCGCCGGGCATCGTCCTGGGCGACAAGCTGCGCGGCGCCCTGGAGCGCGGCGGCCTGTCTCCCGCCAGCTAGGTTCTGAACCCACCAGACCGGCTCAAGGGCTTTCGCCTGAGCCGCCGTTGACCCCCTTCACCGACCTTCGGTCGGAGCTCCCCCTTGGGGGAGCAACTAAGCTGTTGTAATTCCTCCCCATCAGGGGGAGGTGGCGCGCGCAGCGCGGCGGAGGGGGTCCTCTGAGGGGCTGTTGACCCCCTCAGTCGGCTTCGCCGACAGCTCCCCCGCAGGGGAGCAATGGCTCCCCAATTTCTCCACCTCTCGAGGGGGAGGTGGCGCGCGCAAGCGCGACGGAGGGGGTCAGCTGAATCGCCATCCCACCTCCCCGCCTCAATCCCCGCTGAACTTTCCCGGCCGCTTCTCGAAGAAGGCCTTTGCCCCCTCGCGGAAGTCCGCTGTGCGGCTGGTCAGGAGGTACTGGTCCCGGTCCATGAAGGTGGCGGCGTGGTGGTTGGCCTTGTCGAGGGCGTCCACCGCCTCCTTGGTCATGCGCACGGGCAGGGGCGGCAGGGCGGCGACCTTGGCGGCCCAGGCCCGCGCCGCCTCGAGCGCGCCGCCCGTGGGGGCCACGTCCTCGCAGAAGCCCCAGGCCAGGCCCTCGGCGGCATGCACGGCCTCGCCGAACATGACGAACTGCTTGGCCCGGGCCGGGCCGACCAGGGCGTGGATGCGCGGGATGGACCGCCAGCTCATGTTGATGCCCAGGGGCACCTCCGGCAGGCGCAGATAGGCGCCCTCGCCCAGGATCCGGAAGTCGCAGGCCACGACCAGGGCGCAGCCGCCGCCGATGCAGTAGCCCTCGATGGCGGCGATGGTCACCGCCTCCACCTGCTCCCAGGCCTCGCACATGTCGGGCCCGGCCATCACCGCCTCCCGGGTTTCCAGGAGGGTCGGCCTGCGCCGCTCGCCCTGGGCGGCCAGGTCCGCCCCGGCGCTGAAATAGCGGTCCGACCCCGTCAGGATCACCGTCGAGATGTCGGTCCGCCGCCGGATGGCCCGGGCGAACTCGGTCAGCTCCACCATCAGGCCGGTGTTCAGGGCGTTGCGGGCCTCGGGCCGGTGCAGCCGCACCACCACGGTGGGGCCCTCCGGCTCCACCTTCAGGAAGCGCCAGTCGCGGGTGACGGGGTCGTCCATGCTATTTCACCAGTTCGAAGACGCCGCTGACCGTGATGCTGAGGTTCAGCTCGCCGGGGGCGACGGGGGTGGGCGCGGCCTCGGCCATGGGGGCGGCCATGGCGTAGGCCTTCATCACCGGCCGGGGCTGGGGGACAAAGCCGCCTTCGGACAGGGCGGTCAGGCGTACGCCGGTGTGGCCGGTGGCCCGGGCATAGAGGTCGGCCTTGGCCTTCAGGGCCTTCACCGCCGCCTCGCGGGCGGCGTTCTCCGCGGCCAGCGGATCGGCCAGGCCGAAGCTGACCTGGCCGGCGGAGTTGGCCCCGGCGCCGACCGAGGCGTCCAGCACCGGGCCGAGGCGGGCCAGGTCGCGCACCGTGGCCGTCACCTGGTTGGCGGCCTGGTAGCCCCGCAACGCCGGCGGCTGGCCATTGGGATAGTCGTACTGGGGCGAGACCGACAGGCCGCTGGTCTGGAGGTCGCGGTCAGCCAGGCCGGCCCTCTTCAGGGCGGCCATCACCCGGGTCATCCGTTCGGCGTTGAGCCGCAGGGCCTCCCCGGCGGTGGGCGCCTCGGTGATGACGCCGAGGGAGAGAGAGGCCATGTCCGGCGCCCCGCGGCTCACGCCTTCGGCGGACACCGTCAGGGTGGCGGGGCCGGGCGCCTCTTGGGCCCGGGCCGGGGGCGCCGCCGCGAAAGGCAGGACCAGGGCCAGGGCAAGGGCCAGGACGGGGGCGGATGCGGTCTTCATGCGGGCGCTCCTTGGTGATGCTCGAGCCTAGGACGCCCCCGTCCCCGCGCCAACCCTCCACGCCCCGCCCTGAACCGGCGCTGAACGCCCTGGAGCCTTCCGACACGCCGGCCGCCATGCTAACCGGACGCGGGGGCCTGTAGCTCAATGGTTAGAGCCGACCGCTCATAACGGTCTGGTTGCAGGTTCGAGTCCTGCCGGGCCCACCAGCCTCCACTCGCTTCGCGAGTTACGGCTCGGCAAGCCAGCGTCACCCCGCCCGCCACATCGGCGGAGCTCTGGGACATTTGTCGATGTCCGGGTCGATTTCGCGCTCCCAGCCTGGCGTGCGGCCGTCCTCGAGGCTCTGGTCTTGTTGTCCCAGCAGAAGCAGGAAGCGCCCTAGGGAGGAGCCGGCGGCCCAGCGTGGCCGCTCGAACAGGTCTTCGTGATCGAAGAAGTAGACCGCCGGGCCGGCCGCGCCGGAGGACAGGTCCAGGCCATACAGGCTCCCGGCTCCATCGGAGAAGATCGGGACCGCCTGAACCGGCAGCAGGGCCCGAAGCATACCCTCCCGTCGCCACTCAGGGCGTTCATTCCACTTCGGGAGGATGGCCCTGAAGTCGCCGACAGCCTCGACGCCTTCCCGGTAGAAGGCCTCGAGGTCGGCGGGCATCTGGTCGCCGAGGAGCGCCCGGACGTAGGCCACGAGGCCGTCCGGACTTCCACCCCGCCGCCGGAGAAGCGCGCCCGGGGCTTCAAGTGAGTGGCAGGCTTCGTGAACCGAGATGTTCATTTTTCGCTCCATCGTCGGGGCCGGGAGGCGCGATCGCAGTCCGCCGGGGCGCCGGGTCGATCCCGTGACATTGCGACTTGAAGGAGTGCATTGCGTTCTTAAGATGACGCCATGCCAGCGCCTCTTATCCACCTGAACGGGCCACCGGGCGTGGGCAAGCTTACGATCGGGCGCCATCTGGCGCCCATGATCGGTGCGCGACTTCTCGACAATCATTCCGTCTATGATGTTGCTTTCGCGCTCACGGAGTTCAGGTCGCCAGAATTCTACGAGACCGTTCGGGCAGTTCGAAACCTCGCCTACGCACGGATTCTGAGTCTACCGCCGTCAGTAAGCGTCATCATCACCGGGGCCGATTTTGAGGATTCAGACTGGGGACAAGAGAGCTGGAACGAAGTGCTGGCTCTGGCGACGCGCCGGGGCGGCATACTCCTTGCCGTCCACCTTTCCTGCGATCCTGCGGAACATCGCCGCCGGATCGTGACGGAGGGCAGGATCGCAAGAGGCAAGTTGAGCGACCCCACAGGCGTGGAGGACCTATCCCGCCGTCGCCTGGCCGGTCAGGGCGCCGCCCAAACGCTCAATCTGGACATCACTGAAGAGTCTGCGGATCGTGTTGCCGGACGGATTGTCGATTGGCTGTCTTCAAACCACCCCCGGCCGGTCTGATCCGTGCTCGTCATCTACGCCAAACTCGAGATCTCCGCTCGTGATCGGGTGGAAATTGAGGACATCCGCCGACGTTTCGACCGCCTGCAGGGAAGGGTAGAACCCCATTTCACGCTTGTCTTTCCGTTCGCGGGCGTATCGGTGGGCAAGGTGCTGGGGCATGTCCAGCACATCGCCTCCGGGGTGGAGCCCATCCCCTTCAAACTGGCGAAGATAGCCGCCGTTCGCGACCCCTTGAGACCGGGGGCCCATCTGTTCTGCCTGCCTGACGAAGGCGCGCAACAGATCACCGACCTCCACGACAGACTCTACTCGGGCGTCCTGGCCACAAGGCTTCACCCCACGGCCGTCTATCTCCCTCACGTCACCGTCGGTCGTTTCGAAAGATACGAGGATGCAAAGACGGCGGCGGCGTCTCTCCCGGCCGTAGACATCCCAGGGAGGCTTTCCGTCATGACGATCGGGGACTTCGACGGGGAAGGGGTAGAAGACCTCCACAATGTGAGGCTAGGCGCGCCCTAGGCTCATCCCACTTGTCACCCGACCCCCCATCCCCATTGCCTCCGCCCTCCAAACCCCCTTCTATGCCGCCCGCCCCGTCCGCGACGGACGGCCACACATAAGGGGAAACACCGATGTTCTCGCACATCATGATCGGCACCAATAACCTGGAGAAGGCCAAGACCTTCTATGACGCCGTGCTCGGCACGCTGGGCGTGCCGCCGGCGCGGGTGGACGGGCACCGGATCTTCTACATCACGCCCACCGGCATCTTCTCGGTGAGCCAGCCGATCAACGGCGAGCCGGCCACCGCCGGCAATGGCGGCACCATCGGCTTCGCCTGCACCACGCCGGCCCAGGCCGACGCCTGGCACGCGGCGGGCGTCGCCTCGGGCGGGACGACCTGCGAGGACCCGCCGGGCGTGCGCGAGGGCGGCCAGGGCAAGCTCTACCTGGCCTACCTCCGCGATCCGGATGGCAATAAGCTGTGCGCCCTGCACCGGATGTGATCCGGGCCTGAAAGGGCCAGGAGCGGAAACGGGCGGCGTCCTTCGCGGGGCGCCGCCTTTTTCTTGGGGGCCGTCAGGCCTGCGGCGGGAAGCGCTCCAGCGGGGCCGTGGCGCGGGGCGGGCGGGGGAGGAGGACGCAAGCGCAGGCCTCGCAGAATGCGCACTCGAAGGAACAAATGAAGGCAGCGGCCTGGTCAGTTGGCATTGCGGCTTCGCGCACTTCTCCACAGCCCTAGGCCGTTAAGGGCATCCAGCATTAAAATTGCTATCCATTATCTCTATGAGGATGGTTAAATAGACCATCACGGAAACCTATAGAAAAATCCATAATATAGCTCATAGAATTAGACATGAGAAACAAAAACATCAGAAAAATGAAACAATATCGGACCCACCTCGGCAGTGATTTGAACTTATCCCGGAGATTATTGAATTCTGAAGTCACTTTCATTTCCGATCTCCAATTTGGAAAGACGCGCACATGAAATCTATTTTTTCTTCAGATTGCGAATTAGAGACCTCATGGCTTCTCTCGACGCACGGGAAAAGAAAACTGCAAGGTAGAGTGAATACCATTTTCCGGGCTTGCCAAGCGCTATTTGAACGCTCTGCGAATTGTAGGCTGGCCGCTGACAGGTCGGTCGGTCTGCGTGTTACTCACCCATGAGAGGCGCTGCCGCCGCGCTGGTCTCGAGACTAGCCCGAGGACGGCCACTCATTACCAAGCGCCGCCTTGTAAGACTCTGGTGTGAAGGGCGGCCGGGTAGTCGTGTAATTCGGCATTCCCGAACACGGGGCGTCACCCCTGCGGCGGGAAACGCTCCAGCAGGGCGGCGGCCCGGGGCGGGCGGGGGAGGAGGACGCCGGAACAGTTCGGGCAGGCGCCGGCCAGCTCGCCCCCGGCGCAGGGCTCGCAGAAGGTGCACTCGAAGGAACAGATGAAGGCGCCGGTCCGGTCGGCGGGCAGGGCGGCGGTGCAGCGTTCGCACGCGGGTTTCATCTTCAGCATTCAGAGCTCGATCATGTCGAAGTCCGACTTGGGCGTCCCGCAGAGGGGGCAGATCCAGTCGGCGGGGATGTCGGCCCAGCGGGTGCCGGGGGCCAGGCCCTCCGGCGGGTCGCCGAACTCTTCCTCGTAGATGTAGCCGCAGGTGCGGCACTGCCAGGTCTTGAAGGCCTCGGCCATGGGGGGCCTCCGGCTCAGCTCATCCTGAAGCGGATCGGCACCGACTTGGGGCCGCAGACGAAGTTGGCGACCATGTTGCGGGGCGCGCCGTCCAGCTCCACGGCCTCGAGGCGGGGCAGGAGTTCCTCCCAGAGGATGCGCATCTCCATCCGCGCCAGGTGCTGGCCCAGGCAGACATGGGCGCCGTAACCGAAGGCCACGTGCTTGTTGGGGCTGCGGGTGACGTCGAACCGGAAGGGGTCGGCGAACTGGGCCTCGTCCCGGTTGCCCGAGGGGTAGCAGAGCATCATCCAGTCGCCCTGGGCGATCTTCTTCCCCGCCAGCTCGGCGTCGGCGGTGGCGGTGCGCATGAAGTGCTTCACCGGCGTCACCCAGCGGATGGACTCCTCCACCAGGCCGGGGATCAGGGCGGGGTCGGCCTTGACCTTCCGGAACTGGTCCGGGTTCTCGGCCAGGGCCCACAGGGCGCCGGCGGTGGTGGAAGAGGTGGTGTCGTGCCCGGCGGTGGCGGCGATGATGTAGTAGCTCATGGCCTCCAGGTGGCCGAGGGGCGCGCCGTTCACCTGGCCGTTGGCGATCACGCTGGCGAGGTCGTCGCGGGGCTTGACCCGGCGGTCCTCGGTGATGCCGTTGAAGTACATCATGAAGTCCATGACCACGGACTGGATGGTGTCGACGCCGTCGGCGTTCCGGCTCATCTCCTCGCCGGTCCGGTTGACGTCCGGGTCGGCGCTGCCGAACAGCTCCTGGGTCAGCTTGAGCATGCGCGGCTCGTCCGCTTCCGGCACGCCGATCACCTCCATGATGACGTGCAGGGGATAGAGGAAGGCCACGTCCCGGGCGAAGTCGCAGCGGTCGCCGTGCTCGGCCATGCGGTCGATGAAGCCCCGGGCGATCTCGCGGATCCGCTCCTCCAGCTTGCGCAGGTTCTGAGGCATGAACCAGCCCTGGGTCAGGCGCCGGTAGGCCATGTGGTCGGGGTTGTCCATCTGGACCAGGGAGCGGACCAGGTGGGGGCTGCCACCCATCATCTCGCGCACCTTCCGGTCGGCCTCGATGGTGGTCAGGGTCGCCGACCGGTCGCCGTTGTGGAACAGCTCGTTCTGGCGCTCCACTTCCAGGATGTCGGCGTGGCGGGTGACCACCCAGAAGGGATCGAACCCCTCCGGCTGGGCCTGCTCCAGCGGGGCCTCCCGCCGCAGGTAGGCGAAGGCGTCGTCTATGCGCTTGCCGTCGGCATAGGCGCGGGGGTCGACAATAGTCTGGGCGATATCCTGGGCGATCACGGGGCGGCTCCCTGAGCGAGTCCTGGGGCCCGGAGGCGGACCCGGCGGGACCATTTCACCAAGTGAGCGGCCGTTCAACAAGGGTCGATCCGGAGGGGCTTTTGACCCCCTCCGTCCCGCTTCGCGGTCCACCTCCCCCTGGGGGGAGGAATGACCCAGCAATTGCTCCCCCAAGGGGGAGCTGTCGGCGAAGCCGACTGGGGGGGTCAGCGGCGCACGGGTATCGTGAAACCCGGGTAGCCGGGCCCGACCTCAGGCTGGCGGAAGGCACAGGCCCGGCGCGGCGCCGGCCGGCCAGACCAGGGTGGCCAGGGCGAAGGCGATGAGCGCGCCGCCGGCCGCGAGCCTCAGGGCGGGTCGCGCCCCCGCCCGGACAAGGCTGGACGCGCCCAGAGCCGTGGCCGTCACCGAGGGCAGGACCCCGACAGCGAAGCCGGCCATGACCAGGGCGCCGCGGCCCGGGGTTCCCGCCAGCAGAGCGTAGAGCAGGGCCGCGTAGACCATGCCGCAGGGGATCAGGCCCCAGGCCAGGCCCGCCGCCGTCGCCGCCAGGCCGCGCGCCGAGCGCCGGGCCTTCAGCATCCAGCGCCCGAGGGGCTGGAACAGGCGACCCAGGATGGCCGGGGAGGGGACGAGGCCCATCAGGCCGAGCGCCGTCCAGATGAGGACGGCGGCGCTGACCTTCTGCAGGATGCCGAAGGCCTCGGCCAGGTCGAGGGCGCCGTAGAGCCCGGCGCCCGCCCAGCCCAGGGCCGCCCCCGCGGCCATGTAACCCGCCGCCTTGCCGGCCTGGGCCTGGAGAAGGGCGACCAGCCGCCCGCCGGCTCCCGCCTCCGGCGCCGTCGCCAGGGCGATGGAGGCGGCGATCCCGCCGCACATGCCGGCGCAGTGCAGGCTGGAGGCGAGGCCCAGCAGGAGGCCGCCGCCGAAATCCAGGGTGATCATGCTCCGCCTCGCCGCCGGCCGTCCGGTGCTGCTATAGAGGCCCCATGGCCGAAGCCTTCAACTCCGTAGAACTCCCCGTGGACAAGGCCGCGCGCTACGCCGCCCTGGCCGATGAGGTCGCCTCCGTCCTGGAGGGCGAGCCCGATCGGACCGCCCGCATGGCCGTGGTGGCCGGCATGCTGGCCCAATCCTTTCCGCACTTCTTCTGGACAGGCTTCTACCGGGTCGATCCCGAGCGGCCGGACGAGCTGGTCCTGGGTCCCTACCAGGGCACGTTAGGCTGCCTTCGCATTCCCTTCGGCAAGGGGGTCTGCGGGACGGCGGCCCAGCGCCGCGAGACGGTGGTCGTCGAGGACGTTCATGCCTTCCCCGGCCATATCGCCTGCGACTCCCGTTCCGCCAGCGAGATCGTCTGCCCGGTCTTCGACGCCGCCGGGGCGCTGATCGCCATCCTGGATGTCGACGCCGAGATCCCGGCGGCCTTCGATGCGACCGACGCTGAGGGCCTGAATCGCATCCTGGCGCAGACATTCTCGGCCTGAACCCGCCACCCGCGGTTCGGAACGGCTTGGCTTCCCCCGCGTCCGGGGCCTATGGTCCCGCCCCGATGCGGCCCGGGATCGCCCGGGCGCGAGAATGGGAGCGAAGACATGGCCGAGGCCTATATCGTTGCGGCGGGTCGCACCGCCGGCGGCCGCAAGGGCGGCAAGCTGAAGGACTGGCATCCGACGGACCTTGCGGCCGTCGTGCTGAACGACCTGGTGGACCGCACGTCCATCGACCCGGCCGCCATCGAGGACGTGGTCATGGGCTGCGTGATGCAGGTGGGCGAGCAGTCCACCAACGTGGCGCGCAACGCCGTGCTGGCCTCCAAGCTGCCCGAGAGCGTGCCCGCCACCAGCGTCGACCGGCAGTGCGGCTCGTCCCAGCAGGCCCTGCAGTTCGCCGCCCAGGCGGTGATGTCCGGCACCATGGACGTGGTGATCGCGGCGGGCGTCGAAAGCATGAGCCGCGTGCCGATGGGCCTGTCGGTCTCCCTGCCGGCCCAGAACGGCTTTGGCGTGCCCAAGAGCCCCTGGCAGGAAGAGCGCTATCCCGGCATCCAGTTCTCCCAGTTCATGGGCGCGGAAATGGTCGCCGAGAAGTACAACCTGACCAAGGACCAGCTGGACGAGTACAGCTACCGCAGCCACCAGCGCGCCATCGCGGCGACCCAGGCCGGCGCCTTCAAGGACGAGATCATCGGCGTCGAGATCAAGGACGCCGACGGCAAGACCGTGATCCACACCGTGGACGAGGGCATCCGCTTCGACGCCAGCCTCGACGGCATCCGCGGCGTGAAGCTGCTGCGTGAGGGCGGCCGGATCACGGCGGCCTCCTCCAGCCAGATCTGCGACGGCGCCTCGGGCGTCATGGTGGTCTCGGAGCGCGCCCTGAAGGAGCACAACCTGACGCCCTTGGCCCGCATCCACCACCTGTCGGTGATGGGCCATGACCCGGTGATCATGCTGGAAGCCCCGCTTCCGGCCACCGAGCGCGCCCTGAAGAAGGCCGGCATGAAGGTTGAGGACATCGATGTCTTCGAGGTCAACGAAGCCTTCGCCTCCGTGCCCGTCGCCTACCTGCAGCGCCTCGGCGTCGATCCCGACAAGCTGAACGTCAACGGCGGCGCCATCGCCCTGGGCCACCCCCTCGGCGCCTCGGGCACCAAGCTGATGGCCACCCTGCTCAACGCCCTGAAGGGCAAGGGCGGTCGCTACGGCCTTCAGACCATGTGCGAAGGCGGCGGTCTGGCCAACGTGACCATCATCGAGCGCCTGTAAGGCGCCGGTGACCGGCAGGCGGATCGTCGTCACGGGGGCCTTCGGGACCCTCGGCGCCGCGGTGGCGAAGGCCGCCGCGGCCGGCGGCGAGCGCCTCGCCCTCCTGGACTTCGCGCCCGCGCCCCCGGACGGCCTCGTCGCCGACTGCGGGCCGGGCGCCGTTTTCCTTCCCGGGGTCGACCTGACCGACCCTGCCGCAGCTTCCAGGGCCATGGACGCCGCTGCGGCCGGACTGGGCGGGATCGACGCCCTCCTGAACATCGCCGGCGGCTTCGCCTGGGAGACCCTCGACGGGGGTGATCCTGCGACCTGGGACCGGCTCTATCGGATGAACGTGGCGACGGCGTCCAACGCCTGCCGCGCCGCCCTGCCGCACCTGCGGGCCTCCCCGGCGGGACGGATCGTCAATGTCGGGGCCAACGCCGCCCTGCGCTCCGGCGCCGGCATGGGCGCCTACGCCGCGTCCAAGGCCGGGGTCCACCGCCTGACCGAGAGCCTGGCCGAGGAGCTGAAGGGCGACCGGATCACGGTCAACGCCGTCCTGCCCTCGATCCTCGACACCCCGGCCAACCGGGCGGACATGCCCAAGGCGGACCCCGCCCTTTGGGTCTCGCCGACCGAGCTTTCCGCCGTCATCCTCTTTCTCGCCTCCGAGCCGGCCTCCGCCGTGACCGGGGCCCTGGTGCCGGTGATGGGACGGGTTTGAATACCCGGTAGGCGCCTTTTTTCTGGCCCTTGAGGTCTTTGCGCGTCAGACTCACCAGCCGGGAGGAGTTACCCCTCATGCTTGCGCCTGTTCTTGCGGCCGTCTCGGCCCTTTCTCTCGCTGAGCCCGAGACCGCATCCCCTGGGGCGCCGCCACCCGAGGCGACGGCCCAGCTGGCCGAGCGCGGTGTGATCTCCTATCCCCCCTCCTTCTTCGCCGAAGTGGGCCCGTCCACCGCCCTCGATATGGTTCAGCGACTGCCCGGCTTCTCCTTCGACCGGGGCGCGGCGGTGCGGGGCCTTTCCGGAGCGGGCGGCAACGTGCTGATCGATGGCGAGCCGCCGGTCTCGAAGAACGACTCTCTGGAAGAGATCCTCCGGCGGATCCCTGTGTCTTCCGTCCTTCGCATCGATGTCATCCGCGGGGGCGCGCCCGGCATCGACATGCAGGGCCGGACCGTGATCGCCAACGTCATCCGCAAGTCTTCGGCCGGCCTGAAGGGCGCCTTCGTCTGGACGATGTGGCCCATCTCGGACGGTCGGTTCTTCTTTGGTCCAAGGGGCGAGTTGCAATGGCGTGAGGGTCAACGACTGGTCGAGCTCTCGTTTGTGATCGGCAAGGGCCCCCAGGAAATGGCCGGGGACGGGACCCGGATCCGGGTCGACGCCAACGGAAACACGCTGATCCGCTCCAAGATCGACAACGACGCCCAGGGATCCCGCCGGTGGCTGGTCGGCGCCTATGAGACGCCCTTGGCCGGGGGGCGGCTCAGGCTTAACGGCGCCTATATCGGTGGGGATGCGGACGGCGAGTACTACGACAAGATCACTTATCCGTCCGTCTACCGGGAGTTTCAGTACTTCGCCGAGGACCGCGCGCAGAGCGAGCTGGGCCTGCGCTGGAACCGGCGCGCGGGACCCAACCAGCTGGATCTTGTGGCCTTCCAGCAGTGGAACAAGACGGACAACTACGCCCGGTTCGACAGCCCGACCCTCAATCGCCTCTTCCGGAATGAGAAGGACGTTTCGGAGACAGTCGGTCGGGTCCACTTCCGACGGACGGCCAGCCCGACGCTGAACCTGGAGGTCGGGATTGAAGGGGCGTTGAACACGCTGGATTCCGTCACGAGTCTCAGGATCAACAATGGCCTTGTTCCCCTGCCCGCCGCCAATGTGACCGTGGAGGAGAGACGCGGCGAGGCCTTCGCGGTCGCCGTGGTTCGCGCCTCGCCCCAGCTGGCCTTCGAGTTCGGGCTCCGACACGAGGCCTCCACGGTCACGTCATCCGGCGATGTGGCGCTTGAAAAGTCTCTGTCTTTCACCAAGCCCCGGGTGACGGTCACCTGGTCGCCCATGGAGTCCCTTCAGGTCCGTGCGCGCATCGAACGGGAGGTCACCCAGCTCAACTTCGACGACTTCGTCGCGAACAACAGCGTCACCCAGACAGGGGCCGTCGCCGCCGGCAATCCGGACCTGTCTCCGATGCAGGCCTGGGTGGGCGAGCTTGCCATCGAACGCCGGTTCCTCAAGAGCGGGGTCTTCACCGTCACCCTGCGTCGGTCTGAGCTGAAGGACGTCATCGACCGGGCGCCGGTCTATCTCGGCAGCGTCGTCGCCGACGCCCCGGCGAACATCGGCGACGGATGGCGCAACGAGTTGCAGGTCAGCCTCAGCACGCCGCTGGACGGCATCGGCCTCAAGCAGGCGACCCTCAAGGCCCAGGCGTCCCTGCGCCAGACGGAGGTCACCGACCCCACGACCGGCCGGCCGCGACCAATCTCGGCCCTGCAGATCTTTGGTCCACCCCCCCAGATCTCCGCCGTCCGCGAACACGAGTGGGAGCTTCATTACACTCAGGACCTGCCGTACTTCCGGTCGACCTGGGGCTTCGACATCTTCGGCCCCTATATCGACCGGTACTATCGGCTGACCGAGATCGAGACCCTCAAGAGCGGGGTCGTCATTCAGATCTTCGGGGAATGGAAGGCCCAGCCCGACCTGTCGCTGCGGGTGGAGCTGCAATCCCTCGTCCGCGACACGACGCGGGTCCGCGACGTCTGGTCGGGTCCGCGCAATACGGCGCCCCTGCAGTACAGGGACTTTCGCGACCTGCAGTACGACGGGGCCATCCAGTTCCGGTTGAGGAAGACCTTCGGCTGACGTCCCGGCGGATCAGGGCCGCTTGGGCGCCACCCGCCAGATCGCCTTGCCCGCGTCATCCGCCACAAGGAGGGCGCCGGTCCGGTCCACGGCCACGCCGACCGGACGCCCCCGGGTCTTTCCGTCGTCAGTCAGGAAGCCATCGAGGAAGATCTCCGGCGGTCCCGAAGGCCTGCCGTTGACAAAGGGCACGAAGACCACCCTGTAGCCGTTCAGGGGCTTGCGGTTCCAGGACCCATGCTGTCCGACGAAGGCGCCTCCCCTGTACTTCTCGGGGAAGTCTCCGGACCGATAGAAAGCCAGTCCCAGCGAGGCGGTGTGCGGACCGAGGGCGTAGTCCGGCTTCAGCGCCTTCGCCACCAGGTCCGGACGCTGGGGCTGGACGCGCTCGTCGACGATCTGGCCGAAATAGCTGTAGGGCCAGCCATAGAATCCGCCGTCCCGGACGCTGGTCATGTAGTCCGGAGGAAGATCAGGGCCCATTTCATCGCGCTCGTTGACCGCGGTCCAAAGGGCGCCGGTGACGGGCTCGAAGTCCAGCCCGACCGGGTTGCGAAGTCCGGTGGCGAACAGCCGACCGGTGCGCGTGGCGGGATCGATCGCCCAGATGGCGGCGCGTCCTGCCTCCTCTTCCATGCCAAATTCCGCGATGTTGGAGTTGGATCCCACCGTGGCGTAGAGGGTCTTGCCGTCCGGGCTGGCGAGCACCGTCTTGGTCCAGTGGTGATTGCGGCCGGCGGGCAGGTCGAAGATCCGCTCCGGCTCGCCGGTGGCCTGGGTGTCCCCCGTCCGGTAGGGCAGGCGCACTATGCCGTCGTCCTGGGCCACGTAGAGGTTCTCGCCCACAAGGGTCATGCCGAAGGGCCGGCGGATGTTCTCGGCGAAGAGGGTCCGCACTTCCGCGAGACCATCTCCGTCGGAGTCGCGGAGCAGGGTGATCCGGTTCGGGCTCGTGCGCTGGATGGCGCCGGCCTGGCCCATCAGCAGGTTGGCGACCCGGTCTCGGAAACCTGGCTTGCCCTTCTTCTCCGAAGAGGACTCGGCCACCAGAACGTCGCCGTTGGGCAGGACCAGGAGCCACCGCGGGTGGGCCAGGGCCCCGGCGAAGCGTGTGACTTCGAACCCTTCCGGCGCTCGGGGGGCTTCCGACCCCTGCCAGCCGACAGGCTGGGCGATGCCGATCTGCGGCACGATCGACCGGGTCGGCGGCGGCAGGCGCGGGTCGGGCCCGAAGCCGGCCAGCGGGTCCGGGGAGCCCCCGGCGGAACAGGCGGCGAGGAAGAGGGCGGCGCCCAGGGCGCATCGCCGGACGGTCCGGGTGATCATGCTGTCATCTCCTGCAGCCGCCATCTTCACCCGTCGGATGACTGTCGCCAAGGGCCCGTTGACGTCGGAAGGGAAGCGGAAGAGTCTCAGGCTCAGAGACCGGTCGATCCTACGGCTGGCGTCTATGGGAGGGAAACATGCCGATCGAACTCAGGCTTCTTGTCTATTCAACCGTTCTGCTTCTGGTTCTTGTCCTCATCCAGACGGTTGCGGGTGTCCGCGCCAAGGGAGCCCAGGTCATGGCCGACTCCCGGGACGGGCTCAGTCCGCCGGAAGGCTTTCATGCCCGCGCCCTGCGGGTGGTGGACAACCACCGCGAGGGCCTGATCCTGTTTGCGCCGCTGATCCTCGTTGCGGCGATGACCGGGGCCCTGGGAGCCACGACGGCTCTCGGCGCCAAGCTGTTCTTCTATTCGAGACTCGCCCACGCGGTGGTCTACCTGCTGGGCATACCGAGAATCCGCCCCTTGTTCTGGCTGGTGGGGCTGGTCGGGACCCTGATGGTCCTGGCCGCAGTGCTCGGGCTGGCCTGACCACCGAGGAAGCAGCGGCAAGCGGATCGGTTCATGGTCGCAGGTCTGCTCGGCAACCTGTCCAGAGTTGACCTCGCCCTGGAAGCAGCAAAGCATGACCAGCGGGCGGGCAGGTTCGCGGGAGAGAGTTGATGACGTTCAAGACCGATCAGGAGGCGTTCTGGGCGGGAGGTTTTGGTGACGAATATGCCTCAAGGAACCAGGGCGAGACGCTCATCACCTCAAACGTGGTCCTGTTCGGGAACATGCTCCGGTCGGCGCCAGGGGTGAGGTCGGTTGTCGAGCTGGGATGCAACATCGGCCTGAACCTCCAGGCCCTGAACCGGATCGACCCGGAAATCGCGCTCTGCGGCTACGAGATCAACGGGAACGCCGTGCAGAAGGCCCGAGACCTCGGGATCGCCGAGATCCACCATCAGACCATCATCGAGGCCATCCCGGCGGCGACGACCTATGACCTGGCCTTCACCAAGGGCGTCCTGATCCACATCCACCCGGACGAGCTGCCGCGAGTCTACGACAACCTCTTCGCGCTCTCCCGGCGCTATATCCTTGTCTGCGAGTACTACAACCCAAGCCCGGTGACGGTAAACTACCGAGGCAATGCCGATCGGCTGTTCAAACGGGACTTCGCGGGCGAGCTGATGGACCGCTTCGGCCTCAGCCTTGTCGACTACGGTTTCACCTACCGGCGGGATAATTACTTCCCACAGGACGACTGTAACTGGTTTCTTTTGGAGAAGCCTCTCTGAGGAGAGGGGCCCCGGCGTCGCACTCTGACGTTGACGGGGCGAAGCCGGACCGGCGGTCACCGCCGGTCCGCGACGCGTATCCTCAGCCCAGGGCGTCCTTGAGCGCCTTGGCGGGCTTGAACTTCAGAGCCTTGGACGCGGCGATCTGGATGGTGGCGCCGGTCGAGGGGTTGCGGCCGGTGCGGGCCGGCTTGGACTGGACGGCGAACTTGCCGAAACCAGGCACCGAGACTTCATCGCCCTTGGCGGCGGCGTTGCGGATCGCAGCGAAGGTCGCCTCGATGGCGGCCTTGGCCTGGGCCTTGGTCAGTTTGGAGTCAGTCGCCGCGACGGCGTCGACGAGATCGGAAATGTTCATGGAAGACCTTTCAAGCAGGGAATCGCTCCAGACAACCTGCCAAGCCCGCTCGCTAATGTCACCTGCGTGAAACGACGGAATTGGCGCGGAATCGGGGGTTTCGGGACTTCTGTCGCCTGGCGGGCGGCCCGGGCGGTCACGGAGGGTCGCTTCCCGGGGGAGCGGATGCGGACCTGCGCGATCTTTGAAGTCGCCGGCTGATGGACCCTTCCGAGCCGATGTTCGTGCTGGGCGACCTGCAGGACGGCGCCCTGGTCGGGGCTGTCCACGTCCTCTGCCACCGCTCCACCTGATCGCCGCTGTCTGCGAGCGGGCGACGCCCCAGGGCGCCAGTCGCGTCTACTGGCCGACCCGCGAGGACAACGCCACGGCCATCGCGCTCTACGAGAAGGTCGCCCTGCGGACGGGGTTCATCCAGCACCGGATCGGGCTGCCCGTGGGGTAGGGCGGCGGGGCGGGTTCAGGTCCGCCCGCGCCGCTGTCCGAGAGCCTCGTCGCGCAGGGCGCGCCTGACCTCCGGGGAGAGCCGGCGCCAGTCGATGCCGAGAAGGGCCGCCTGCAGGGCGTAGAGGAGGTTGAGACTGACCCGGGGGTCTGCGGCCATCCGGACCCGGGCGAAGGCCTCGACCGGACCGACCGACCTCAGATCGGATTCCCGATGGATGCCGACGCTGGCCAGCAGGCGGGAGGATACTGTCCCAAGACCCCGAAGCTCCAACACCGGTCTATCCATCCTGACGCCTCGCCTGTGCGCGCACCGCCGCAACAAAGTCCCCGATCGTCCGGCCGGACTCGGGTCTGAAGGGCGCCCCGTCTTTGAAGCTGCGTATTCGGTCGATCCGGAATACACGGAAGTCATTGCGGCTCTCGCACCAGGCCGTCAGCGTCCAGACCCGACCCCAGTGCTCCAGGCCAAGGGGCCTGACGGTCCTGGCGGAGACGGCCCCGGCGCTGTCCTCATAGGTGATCTCGAGCCGCCTTGACCGCGACAGCGCCTCCCTTACGCCCTGCAGGAGCTTCTTCTGCAGGGGCGTCAGCGAAGGCGGGGCATGGAAGGGGGCCTGGCTGACCCCGAGCTTTGAAAGCACATCCTGGGCCGCCCCGGAGAGGGCTTCATCCCCGTGAGCCGCCGCCAGCGCCAGGCCCCAGCGCAGGGCCTCGTGCTCGACAGGCGTCAGGGCGAGAGGGGGCAGGAAGAAGTCGTCCCTGAGCAGGAAGCCCAGGCCCCTCTCGCCATCGATCGGCGCACCGTTCGCCTGAAGATCGGAAATATCCCGGTAGATTGTCCGGACCGAGACCTCGAGGCCTTCCGCCAGCGAGGCCGCAGTCCGAAGGCGACCGCCTCTCAGCGCCTGCAGGATTGCAAAGAGGCGGTCTGCGCGGCGCATCTACCGTGAGATCACAATGCGGGCGTGGCGCATGGTGAGCGAGCTGAAGTCGATTCGGGCCATGAAGGCCGCGGCGGCGTCGGTCTCCATGATCCGGTCGGCGGCGGACTTGGCGGACTCCATGTCGTCCCACTCCACGCAGTCGATCCAGACGCCCTCCTCAATCTGGGCCAGCCGACGGGCGCGAAACCCGGGCTGCGCCGCCAGCCAGGGGGTGATGGCCTCGGCGGCGGCTACGAAGTCCGAGGTCTCTCCGGTCGTGCGGAATTCTGCAATTTCGAGGACAGGTGTTGTCATTCACGGGGCCTCCTTTGCGCCCCGCCGCTGGGTATCTTAGGCCAACTGACAGCATTCTGTCAGGAGACTCCGGGGGCGCCCACCGTCGCAGTCAGAGTGTCGCTAGCGAGTCAATCTGTCCGGTTTCTGGAACTCGTGAAGTGTCCGCTTCTCTGTTTGTGGCCGGGATCATGCGCGCATGACCCCGGCGTCGGTCGCGCGGGTTCAGGCGGCAAGCGCTGTGTCTTGCATGATGAGGGAGCCATCCGGCGGATCGTCAGCGGCATCGTGCACATGCTTCGCTCGGGCGCCCAGTGGCGCGACTGCCCACCCGAGTACGGGCCCTACACGACGGTCTACAACAGGTTCAATCGCTGGAGCCGCCAAGGGGTTTGGAGCGGGATATTCTATGCCCTGACAGGCAGGAGCGATGTCGTGACCGGCGCCATCGTGGGCACAGCCGCAGCCCTGCTGTTGCTCAGCAACCGCACCGTCTCGGCCGGCCAGCTTGGGCTGCCGCTGCATGTCACGCCTGAACTTGCAGCCGGCGCGACGGTCTTTGCGCTCGCCATCGGTCTTGTGGCCGGCGCGGCGCCCGTGCTGCGCGCCGCGAGCCTACCCGTCGCGGGCGCCCTGCGGCGGAACTGACTCGAACCGAGGGGTCTCGCTCTTTCCCGCCCGCGGCTCCCGGCGATCGAACGCCGAGGTCGCGGGCGGGCCAAGTGAAGCGCCGGAGATGCGCTCAGAGAGTTTCCGCCTGGTTCCAGGCGTGGACGCATCGATCGAGGCCGATGGCGACTTCGAGGACGAGTATGTCGACCTCGCGCTCCTCGCCGCCCTTCGACCCGACACGAACCGTCTGCGGGAAGTCCTTGCGGCGCGATATGGACGCCAGTTCCATCCACTTGTCGCCGTTGTCGACCTCCACATCCATGGTGACCTGCGAGTAGGCCGGCAAGCGATCGGAAGGCACAACGCGGGTCGGTAGTCGGGTCATGGCGCCGATCATTCGACGGACCGGCTCGAGGCAGCCGCCGTGATAGTCGTTGGCGGTGTCTGAGGTGTAGGCGCACTGGAATTCGAGCTGCCAAAACTCCTTGAGCCGCACGTGTTTCGTGGGCTGGTCCTGCTCGCGCCGAAACGATTTGCCGGCTTGCCATACGCACAGCGGGGGACGGACGCGTTGGTGGCTGTTGAGCAGGTGCTGCATGTAGACATAGGTCGACGGCGTAGTCTCCGGACGCAGGACCAGTTCGTGGTCGTGCTCAGAGAGCTTCGCCTGCACGAACACGTCGTCCGCGCCGTAGGCGGCCGAGATGAGTTCGCGCGGGGTCAGGATCGGCGCCTCGACGCGGCGAACGTCCCAGGCCGGGTTGGTGGTCTTGAGGAATGCGCTGACCTCGCCCGCAAAGTGCGCGGTCATCATGTCGCGCAGGCGAATGTCGCGCTCGGTCCAGTGGACGAGCCCATTGGCGTTATAAATGGAAAGCATGGCGGTCTCTTGGTCGCTGGAAGGTCTGAGATGAGGGCTTGGGCTTAACGTCCCCGGGCGTGCGGGAACGGCAGTCAGCCTCGCCCGCGACTATCCGGAGACGCGCAGACCTCGGCCGCCGACTGCGCGCACGGCGCTCGGCTCGAAAGGCGTAACGATGATCGATATCGCGATCATGGGGACTTCATAAGGTCAAGGCAGCGGCGAGACAATATCGAATGACCGCTCGGCGCCGAGCTCGAACACCCGGGGTTGGTCGACTGGTTCAACAATCATCGCTTGTCCGGTCCCATCAGGCATATCCCGCCCGCCGAGGCTGAAGCCAACTACTATGTGGCGCGAGAGACCCTCGATATGGTCACATGACTCAAAAGAACCCGCCTCAGGAGAACCCGGGACGCTTCAAATAGTATATTGGGCCACTAAACGAATGATGAGAGGCAGCATGAAAGGTGATCAATCGGCAACCCTCCATACGCCTCGACTATCCCTGCGGCCGGTGCGAAAGGCCGACAGGGGCGATCTGATCGCGCTCGAACGTGACGCCGAGGTCATGCGCTTCATAAACGGTGGACGTCCGACGCCCGAGGATGGGCTCGATCCGAAAGCGGACTTCCTGATGCCGCGTGGGGGCGAGCCCGGCATCTGGACCGCCGTTGGGGTTGCGTCTCAGACCTTCATCGGCTGGTTTTCCCTGACGCCCCACAGCGAGGCCGTCGCCCAACTTGGCTATAGGCTCTGCCGCTCGGCGTGGGGCCAAGGATTTGCGTCAGAAGGCGCGCGCGCCTTGGTGCGAAAAGGCTTCGTCGAAATGCAGTTGAATCGGATCGTGGCAACGACAATGGCTGCCAATCATGCTTCTAGACGGGTCATGGAAAAGGCAGGTCTTACCTATGTCCGTACAGTCTATTTCGACTGGCCGGATCCTCTGGCAGACAGTCATCTTGGTGATGTGGAATACGAGATTACCCGCGCTGATTGGCAACGCGTAACGTGACCTTCAGCCCAGATCGGGCGCATGACGAGTCTATTTGTCGATCGCTTTCGCCCACCAATGCGATGAATCCACCTGCTCGAAACCGGCCGCGACGTAAGCGGCGATGGCTGCGTGATTGAAGTGGGCGGTGCCGACGCGAGCTTCGATGAGGCCGCGCGCACTTAGTCTTGCGAGCGCTTCGAGCATGACGGCTCCGGCCAACCGCCGGCCCCGATGGACGGGTGCAACGCCGACAGGCTCGAATACGCCAACGCCGCTCGCTTCGTCCGCCCAACAAATGCAGTTCGCGATAAAACTGCCATCCGGCGCCACGGCCAAAATATCGAGCGAAGGGTCATAGACGGGTAGGGCGATCAGACTGAGATAGGCTTCCGCTGAAAACTGCGAGCGGGCTGAGATGCCGAGATGTTCCAGGTGATCCCAAGCACCACGGTGGGCGGCGGCGCGTAGCACAGGGTCGATGCCGATGCTGTCCCTCAACAAATACCCGGGTGGCAGTTCAGGCGGTTGTATGGGGCCGTTCAAGTCGCGCCGGAAGCAGACGCCATCGGGTCTGGCCTTCCGATAGCCGAGCTCCTCGAGCATCGTGATGCGGCGGAGGTCGGCAGCCAGTGCACGGATCCGGAGTCGACTTTCGGCGGGCTGGCCTTGGCTGGCAAGGCGGCGCCGGCAGGTGTCCTCGGCCCAGTGGACGGCGGTGCGGACCAGATGCTCGCTAGCGGGAAGGGTCTCTATCCAGACCTCGCCTTCGCTTTGAAACCAGGCGAGCGCCTCGACATGGTCGGGACCCGACCAGAAGCGGCACGGCTGCGGCTGGTCGGCGCGCGTTTGCAACGCCCAGGCTATGTCACCCGGGTGCCAGGATGAGCGGAGGGGCGAGCGCTGGGCAGTGCAGGCGCTTGCAAAGGCGATAAGCGCTGGAAGGTCGGCGAGGCCCTAGTAGCGCCTTGATGGGAGCTCCGCTTGCGTGTCCTGCGTAGTCAATGCGCGTCTCTCTTAGGCAGCCCTGGGATATGACGTCACCTATTTCGATCGAGCAAGGGTAGGCGCTACCCGCAGAGGGTGGCGATCCTCTCTTTGGCCAAGGTTTCAGACCTCCAACTCGAACCCTCAAGCCCTGCTGTAACGCCGTAATCCCGCCATTCCGGGAATAGGGCGTTCGACGGTGAAGTCGCAGAAATGACGGGATCGGCGGCCAGAAAATTTCGATGGCAGGATAAAAGCCGCGAGGTGCGTTGGGGGGTTTAGGGCGAATAGGTCAGTAAGATCAGCTGTCTAAAGCGAGGCATAGCAAGTGTTTTTCATGTGCGATTTTCGGAAAGAGGTTGAATAGAACGAAAGTTTTACGCCTTGCGCCCATTTAGAGAGAGCCTTAAACGCTTGGTGGAACCAGCGTCGGGCTAGGGTCAGGCAATGGCCTGCAGTCCCTTCGACTTCACTAGGTTCAGCAATTTCAGCGAAGGGCCGTCAGGTCGTTTTTCGCCGCGCTCCCATTTGCTGACAGCATCTTTGCGAACGTTCAGGTAGCTGGCGAACACGGGCTGGGAGACCTGCTCGCGTTCCCGCAGCGCCCTGATTTCCTCCGGCCCCATAGGCGTTACCGGCGTCAAGCACAGGACGTCGAACTCGCGCATGGTCGCCTTGTCGATGACGCCGGCGCGATGCAGGCCGGCAGCGGTCTTGTGAACCGTCCCGAGTATACCGCCTTCAGTCTTGCCTGCCGACTTCGTCATCGATCGTAACCTCTGCAATCTCACCGGCGGATTTCGCCGTCTCGATGGCGCTCAGGTCGAGGGCCAGGAAGGTGGCCGCCAACGCCTTCAGCGCCTTGAGTTCCTTGGGCGAAATGTTCGCCTTCTCGTTCTTGGCAAAGCCGTGGACGAAGAAACTGTGTCCGCCGACCTTGAACAGGATGATCGTCCGAAAGCCGCCGGACTTGCCGCCGCCGTCCCGGGCGATCCTCTGCTTGAAAACGCCACCGCCGAGGTCTGCGTCCCATTGACCGGACGCCACAGCCTGGGCGGCATCAAGCAGATCCGCACTCTTCAGATCCGCCTTGCGGGCGAACCTCGAAAACTCCCTGGTCTTGTAGACGCTCATCGTCTAACAGACCCCAAAAAATGTAGCTCCAAGAGCTATAGTTTTCAAGGGCGTCATCATGCCGCCCTCGACGCGGCGATGGCATGCAGGGACTCTGGCTTTTGGTGCGAACAGATCTGAAACATCTTCCAGTCTTTGTGGCCCGTCACCAGGGCCACTTGTTCAATGGCGAAGCAAGGCTCAAGGGGACGGTCTGGGCCTTCATCGCGCAGCCCGTGAAAATTTGGCTCCCTGATGGCCAGCTCTTCCGGACTCGAGCGCAGGTTGCAAGGAGAGTCACTGCGCCAGTCGCGTCTACTGGCTGACCCGCGAGGACAACGCTACGGCCATCGCCCTCTACGAGAAGGTGGCCCTGCGGACGGGCTTCATCCAGTACCGGATCGGGCTGCCGGCGGGATAGGCTGAGGCCGTTTCCCGTTTGCAAGCGCCGGGCGGCTGATCTAGTTCGGCGGCCTCTGGTCCCGGCAGGACGGGATCCGGGCAGGACGCGAATGACCCACACCGCCCACCGCTTCTCCGTCGCCCCGATGATGGACTGGACGGACCGTCACTGCCGGTCCTTCCACCGGGTGCTGACGCGGCGCGCCCTCCTCTATTCCGAGATGGTGACCAGCGCCGCCGTGCTGCATGGCGACCGCCAGCGGCTGCTGGGTTTCGATGCGGCCGAGCACCCCGTTGCCCTTCAGCTGGGGGGCAGTGATCCGGGCGAGCTGGCGGCGGCGGCGCGGATCGGCGAAGCCTTTGGCTATCGCGAGATCAACCTGAACGTCGGCTGTCCCTCCGATAGGGTGCAGTCGGGCCGGTTCGGCGCCTGCCTGATGCTGGAGCCGGCCCTGGTGGCCGACTGTATGGCCGCCATTCGGCAGGCGGTTTCAGTCCCGGCGACGGTGAAGTGCCGGATCGGGGTGGATGACCAGGACCCGGAGTCCAGCCTCTTTTCCCTGGTGGGCGCCTGCGCGGCGGCGGG
Organism: Phenylobacterium sp.; assembly: GCA_020401865.1. Classification (GTDB taxonomy): domain Bacteria; phylum Pseudomonadota; class Alphaproteobacteria; order Caulobacterales; family Caulobacteraceae; genus Phenylobacterium. Next base: position 37,470 of record JADCAS010000008.1, read on the forward strand.
GGTGGAGACCTTCATCGTCCATGCGCGCAAGGCGATCCTGAAGGGCCTGTCGCCCAAGGAGAACCGGGACATCCCGCCCCTGAACTATGATCTGGTCCGGCGGCTGAAGCGGGAGCGACCCGGTCTGACCATCGTGCTGAACGGCGGGATCGGCGGGCTCGATGCGGCGGAGGCCCTGCTGGCCGACTTCGACGGCGTCATGCTGGGCCGCGCCGCCTATCACGACCCCGGCCTGCTTGGAGCGGTGGACGCCCGGATCTTCGGCGAGGCCGCCATCGTTACGCCGGAAGCCGCAGTGGAAGCCTACCTGCCCTACGTGGAGGCGCGGCTTTCCGAGGGCGTTTCCCTGGCCGCCATGACCCGCCACATGCTGGGCCTGTTCCAGGGCCGGCGCGGGGCGCGGGCCTGGCGGCGCATCCTGACGGTGGAGTCCGTCCGGCCCGGGGCGGGGGCGGAAGTCATCCTCCGCGCCCTTTCGGAAGTGGCCGGATCAGGGGTGGAGGCGCAGGGTCTCGGGCGTGGCCTCGAAGCCGGAGAGCCTGCGCAGGTAACTCATGCCCAGCAGTGAGGCGTCGGTGTCCCGGTCCAGGACCAGGGCGTCGACATTGTGCACCACGGCGCCGTCCACCGCCACGGAGGCCAGGGTGATCCGGGCCGCCCGCGCCTCGCCGGCGGCGGTCGCCACCTTGAGGCCGTAGTTCAGCGCGTCGGGGTTGAGGCCCACCCGCCGGGCGTCGGCGGCGGTGAGGGAGACCATGGTGGCGCCTGTGTCGACCAGCAGGCGGACAGTCTGGCCATTGACCTGGGCCTGCGCCCAATAGTGACCGTCCTTGCCCATCGCCACGGCGGCGGGGCCGAGCGCTGGAGCGGGCGAGAGGGTGGCCGCCGTCGCACGCACGGCCGGAGAAAGCATCAGAGCGGCCTGGCCGACGGCGACCGCAGCCACTGCGGCGGCAAGGGCGATCGTGGCCTTCCTGAGCATTTCCGGGTCGTCTCCCGCTTCGGTGAACGAGAGCCTAGGCCAACAGGGTTAGCCGGAAGTGAACGTCACGCTCAGGAGAACATGGCCAGCTTCTCGGGCCGGATCAGACTGCGGCGGGAGGGCAGTTCGGCCATCACGGCGTCGCGCGCCTCAGGCGACATCTTCGACCAGCCGGCGACCTCGTTGAGGCGCCGGTAGCAACCCATGCAGAGGCCGCTCTCGCCGTCGACGATGCAGGCCTTGATGCAGGGGGTGCGCATGGACGGCGCGGGACGGTCCTCTGTGCTCATCGCTGTCCGCCGCCTCCGCCTGCCGGGAAACCTATTCTGCTCCGGGACGCGACTGCGCGACAAGACCTGATGCGGTTCCCGGAGCTTGCCCGGAACGCAAACCTGGGGTCGGAGGCGCGCCGCATCGACAAGGGGCGCATCGTCCTCTCCCTTAACCTTAAGCTCCCCTCAGCCTGTGGCTCCGCAGCGCTTTTCAAGCGGCGGTCCTTCACCTATGTGGAGCGGCGGAACGGCGCGTATGTCCGCGCCAGACGCCGGAGCTTTTTCATGAACCTGGATTTCTCCCCTGAAGATAACGCCTTCCGCCAGGAAGTCCGCACCTTCATCGCCGAAAACTATCCCAAGGCGCTGCGCGAGAAACAGGAACGCGACGAACCCCTGAGCAAGGAAGACCACCTTTCCTGGCACCGGATTCTGGCCAAGAAGGGCTGGGCGGTCCCCTCCTGGCCGGTGGAGCTGGGCGGCACGGGCTGGACGCCCACCCAGAAGTACATCTGGTCCGAGGAGCAGGCCCGGGCCGATACCATCGGCATCCTGCCCTTTGGCGTCTCCATGCTGGCGCCGGTGCTCTACAACTTTGGCACCGAGGAGCAGAAGCAGCGCTTCCTCCCGGGCATCCGCGAGGGCCTCGTCTGGTGGTGCCAGGGCTATTCCGAGCCGGGTTCGGGTTCCGACCTCGCCAGCCTGAAAACCCGCGCCGAGCGCGTCACCGGGGACGATGGCAAGGAGTACTACATCGTTAACGGCCAGAAGACCTGGACCACCCTTGGCCAGCACGCTGACTGGGGCTTTTTCCTGGTCCGCACGGATCCCAACGCCAAGCCTCAGGCGGGCATCTCTTTCCTGCTCATCGACATGAAGAGCCCGGGCATTTCCGTCCGCCGCATCACGACCCTCGAGGGTGGCCATGAGGTCAACGATGTCTTCCTCGACAATGTGAAGGTGCCGGTCGAGAACCGCGTCTTCCACGAGAACCAGGGCTGGACCTGCGCCAAGGCCCTCCTGGCCCACGAGCGTTCCGGCATCGCCGGCGTCGCCCGGTCCAAGCGCGGACTGGAGCGCCTGCGCCAGATGGCCTCCACCGAGCTGTCCGACGCCGGCGGCGCCCTGATCCAGGACCCCTTCTTCCGCCGCAAGGTGGCCGAACTGGAGATCGACCTGACGGCGCTGGAGTTCACAGAACTCCGGACCCTGGCGGGCGAGTCCAGCGGCAAGGGCCCGGGGCCGGAAAGCTCTATCCTCAAGATCAAGGGCACCGAGATCCAGCAGCGCCTGCAGGAACTGGCCCTGGAGGCCGCGGGCCATTACGGCGCGCCCTTCCTGGGCGAGGCGGGCCACAACTCCGGCATCGGGCCCCGGCATTCGCTTGGCCTGGCCGGCGACTACTTCAACGGCCGCAAGACCTCGATCTATGGCGGCTCCAACGAGATCCAGCGCAACATCATCTCCAAGATGGTGCTGGGCCTCTAAAGACCCCTAGGGACACTCAGGAGGGGCTGCGGCCCCGGGCGGGACACACATGGATTTCAGCTTCACAGAAGAACAGTCGATGCTGCGCGACACGGTCGCGAGCTATCTGGCCGACAACTACGGTTTCGACCAGCGCCGGGCGGCCCTGGGGCGAGAGCCCTTCTGGCGGCCGGACGTCTGGAGCGCCTTCGCCGACGAGCTCGGCATTCTCGGCGCGGCCTTCCCCGAGGCCCTCGGCGGCCTGGGCGGCGGCTACACCGAGAACATGGTCGTGATGGAAGAGCTGGGTAAGTCCCTGGTGGTCGAGCCCTACCTCAGCACCGTGGTCATCGGCGGCGGTTTCCTGAAGCACGGCGCCCCCGCCGGGGCGGAGGAGATGATCGGCCAGATCATCGCCGGCAAGGCCATCTTCGCCTTCGCCTATGCCGAGCCGCAGGGCCGCTACAATGTCCGTGACCTGAAGACGACCGCCCGCAAGGACGGCGCGGGCTATGTCCTCAACGGGCACAAGGCCGTGGTCGTCGGCGCGCCTTACGCCACCCACCTGGTGGTCACCGCCCGCACCGGCGGCGGCCAGCGTGACGCGGGCGGGATCTCTGTCTTCATCGTGCCGAAGTCGGCCAAGGGGGTGACCACCCGCGACTATCCGACGGTGGATGGGTTCCGCGCCTCGGAGGTCTACTTCGAGAACGTCGTCCTGGGCGCCGAAGCCCGGATCGGCGGCGAGGGCGAGGCCCTTCCCCTGGTCGAGAAGGTCATGGACGAGGCCATCGCGGCCACCTGCGCCGAGGCCTGCGGCGTCCTGCGCCGCCTGCAGGAAGGCACGGTGGAATACACCAAGCAGCGCAAGCAGTTCGGCGTGCCGATCTCCTCCTTCCAGGTGCTGCAGCATCGCATGGTCGACATGTTCATTCAGCTCGAGCAGTCGATCTCGATGACCTACATGGCCACCATCCGCCTGTCTGACAGCGACGCCGAGCGGGCCAAGGCCGCCTCGGCCGCCAAGGTACAGATCGGCAAGGCCTGCAAGTTCGTCGGGCAGAACGCCGTCCAGCTGCACGGCGGCATGGGCGTGACCGACGAGATGGCCATCGGCCACTACTTCAAGCGCGCGACCATGATCGAGGGCCTGTTCGGCTCCACCGACCATCACCTGGCGCGCTACGAGACCCTGTCGCTCGGCGCGGCGGCCTGAAGCTCGGCCGCCAGGCGCGCGCGCTCGGCTAAGCCGAAGATCGCGCCTGCATGGCACTTCACAAAGTCGGACAATCGGGTGCCGCCCGTCGGTTCAGAGTGCGCCTACCCTTTGGTGCGCATCAAAGGGCCCCAAAGATAGGATTCTTCGGGATCTATCAGCAAAGTTCCCGCTACGATGGTTCTGAAATCTCAATGGGTACTGACGAAGGTTTAGCGTCCATTGGGTTTGCGAGCTTTGCCTAACCCTGTGATCGGAGGGCGCAATTTGTACTTGATAATGTAGTATATCTTCTGCGCTCGTCGCCAGCTCCGGATAGCGAAACGCCCCCCGACCCATTTTCTGGGTATCAATTCTTCTTCTCGTTCCAGGTGGGCGATCATGGCGTCGGTCCTCCGGCGGGATGGCCGCATCGCAGTTATCTCCAGCATAAATCGTATGGAAAAATTCCTTGAATTTACCTTAAAAATCTTAAATGCGATCGTTTCTTTAAATTGATTGATCTCACCTGCTGCAGATCTATATTTGACAGATATTTCAGTGAAAGCAAAGCTATAATTATCTTGAATCTCTATGGACTCTGCTATTCCTATAGCGCAAATTCGAGATAAGAAAAAACTCGACAAACTGACTTCAACAATTCCATTAGATGGAATTATAGGAATATGTTCCCATTCTACACGGGAGCCTAAGCCTCTATACCACTTCATTTTTTCTATAGAACTATTCCAAAGGAAACTCCAATCATTCTTACTGGCACGAATTCTCATAAGTGGGCCAGGATTTTGTGAAAAATCCCATTCAATATATTCAGAGATCGGTTTTCCTATGTCAGATCTCTTGAGCTCATGAAATACAACCTCGATGTTCACGTCAGTAGCGGCACCAGGGCCATCGTTGCGGATGGAAAATAGAGCTGGCCTTGGGCCACCTTTTCCGATAAATACAATTCCTCTCCGGTTCATTGCTCCTCGAATGTTACGTTTCGGCGCAACGAGCTGTAGGAGGGGGCGAGCGGCCTGTAACCGCTCCTCACGCATTTCACGAACCGTTTTCAGAGTTGCCCATGCGGTAACGAAAGTTGCAACAGTGCCTAACGCGGTGAGGATATTGTAGTAGTCTTCAGCTGCAGCCCATACGTACTCCCACCAAATCATCATTTACGATTTCTCCAATCCGACGAAAGAAGTAGCGCTACCCGCGAAGAGCCAAACCTAGCCGGAAACCGGCATTGGTGACCTGACCTTCATCTTTCATCCAGCCACAACGAAAGCCCCAGTGAAATCTGGGCCATCGTCGGCTAGAGTCGCAAGCGGACTAAGGGATTTCTGCCTAAATCAAGCTACAGTCGGCTAACGGCGCGCCCCTTCGCCACACTCATTGGCGTCGGCTTCCGCGCCCCGAACATCGACTTCGTGAATGTCGCCCTGGCCGCCGAGGGCCTATTCGGCTCCACCGACCATCACCTGGCGCGTTACGAGGCCCTGTCGCTCGGCGTGGCGGCCTGAAGCCCGGCCGCCAGGCGTTCGCGCTCGGCGGCCATTTCGGCGCGGAAGCCCTCGGTGGACCAGAGACGATAGTCCCCGGTCGCGTAGGCTTCCGCGTTCCGACGGTAGAGGAAGGCGTTCAGCCGGTTGGCCAGGGTGTTGTCCCGGGTGCGGGTCACCGCGCCGGGTGATCCCATGACGATGGAGGCGGGTGGGATCACCGTCCCCTCCTTCAGGAAGGCGCCCCCGGCCACGATGGACCCGGCGCCGATCTGGCAGCCGTCCATGATCGTGGCGCCGATGCCGATCAGGCAGGCCTCGCCGATGTCGCAGCCGTGCAGGGTCACGTGATGGGTGATCGAGCAGTCGGCCCCGACGAAGGTTCCCGTGCCGGCGCCGACGTGGATCATGACGAAGTCCTGGATATTGGCCCGCGGGCCGATCACCACCCGGTCGCTCTCGGCCCGCACCACCACGTTGCACCAGACCGAGGCGCCGGGGTGGATCTCGACATCTCCGAACAGCCGGGCCGAGGGGTCGATCCAGGCCGCGCCCAGGTCCTTCACGTCGGGTCCGAGAAAGGGTCCGGTCATCTTCTCCTCCATTTGCCCCAGCCTCGCGCGGCGGCGGGCGGCTGACAAGTCGCCGCCACGGGGCGGAAAGGCGTTGCCCTGCGCCGCAAAGCGGGCGAAAGCCCCGGCATGACCCCGCGCGACTTTGGCCTGATGACGCTGGTCTGCCTGATCTGGGCGGCCAACACGATCGTCTCAAAGCTGGTCATCGCCAACCTCCAGGCGCCGCCCATGTTCTACGCCGCCCTGCGCTTCGCCGTGGTGCTGGCGGTGGTCTGGCCCTGGCTGCGCAACGCTCCACGGCCGCTCTGGCGGATGATCCTGGTCGGCCTGTGCATGGGGTCCGGGACCTTCGCCCTCGTCTTCTTCGCCCTGAAGACCGCCAGTCCCTCGGCGGTGGCCATTGTCAGCCAGATGGGCGTGCCGGTCACCGCGGTGCTGTCCTGGTTTCTGCTGGGCGAGAGGCTCGACGCCCGCCGGATCACCGGCACGGCCATGACCCTGGCCGGGGTGGTCCTGGTCATGTGGAATCCCGACGGTCTGCACATGTCTGCGGGCCTCCTCTTCGTGGTCGCTTCGGCTGTGATCGGTTCCTTCGGGGCGGTCCTGATGAAACAGATCGAGGGGGTGAAGCCCCTGCAGTTCCAGGCCTGGGTGGGCCTGAGCTCTGTGATCCCGACCCTTGCCTACACCCTTTCCTTCGAGACGGGGCATGCGACGGTGGCGCTGGCCAACCCCTGGGCCCTGGGGGCCGCGGTCCTGTTCTCGGGCCTCGTGGTCTCGGTGCTGGCCCACACCCTCTACTACACCCTGATACAGCGCTATGAGGCGTCCCTGGTCTCGCCGCTGACCCTGATGACGCCGATCTTCACCATCGCCCTGGGCGTGGTGATCACCGGCGACGTCGTCGATCTGAGGATGGCGCTTGGCGCTGTGCTCGCCTTGATCGGCGTCCTGGTCACCGCCTTCCGGTTCAACCAGCTGGCGCGCCTGGCCCTCGTCTTCGGGCGCGGACAGGGCTAGCCTCCGGGCCATGGAACCGACCCTGGACACGATCGACGCCCCGTCGCCGAACTTCGACGCCCGGACGGCCCCGCCGGACATGATCGTCCTGCACTATACGGGCATGACGACGGGTGAGGCGGCCCTCGCCCGGCTGTGCGATCCCACCCCAGGAGGGCGGGTCAGCGCCCACTACCTGGTCGAGGAAGACGGCCGCGTCTTCCGGCTGGTCGACGAGGCGCGCCGGGCCTGGCACGCCGGCGTGGCGTCCTGGAAGGGCGAGAGGGACATCAACGGCCGCTCGATCGGCGTCGAGATCGTCAATCCGGGACATGCGCACGGCTATCGCGACTTCCCCGAGCCACAGGTCGCCGCCGTCATCGCTCTGCTGACCGACATCCGAAGCCGCTGGACCATCTCCGACGGCGACATCGTCGGGCACTCCGACGTGGCCCCCGCCCGCAAGCAGGACCCGGGCGAGCGGTTTCCCTGGAAGCAGCTGGCGCAAGCGGGCCATGGCCTCTGGGTCGAGCCGCCCCCGGCGCCGGGCGCGCCCCTGGCCGAGGGCGCGGAGGGTGCGGCGGTCTTCGCCTTCCAGGCCGGCCTGACCCGGCTGGGCTATGACTGTGCGCCGACAGGCGTCTTCGACGCCGCCACCCGCGAAGTGGTTTCCGCCTTCCAGAGGCATTGGGTGCAGAGCCGTTTCGACGGGGTGGCTGACGGCCTCACCCGGGCCCGGCTGATCGCCCTCCTGCGGCTGTCCGGGGCATGATCACGGATCCGCCCAGGGCCGAAGGCTTCGAGCTCCGGGCCCTGTCCGAGGTCGACGCCCCGGACCTTCTGGCGCTGTTCTCCGACCCCGAGGTCTGCGCCTTCATGGACATAGAGCCTCTGCTGGCGGAGGCCGAAGCCCTGGACATCATTGACTGGGCGGAGGCCCAGGCGGCCCAGGGCCTGGGGGTGCGCTGGGGTATCCGCAGGCCGGGAGAGGGGCGGCTCATCGGCACGGTGGGCTTCAACCGCATCGAGCGCGGCCGGGGTCGCTGGGGCGAGATCGCCTATGACCTGGCCCGGGACCAATGGGGCAGGGGGGTCATGTCCGCCATCCTGCCCGCCGTCATCGCCCGCGGCTTCGAGGATTGGGGCCTGATCCGCCTGGAAGCCATGGTGACCGAGGGCAACGAGAGGTCCTGCGCCCTGCTCCGGCGGATGGGTTTCCGCCAGGAGGGCGTCCTCGCCCGACGGGGGTACTGGAAGGACCAGGCCTGGGACCAACTGGTCTTCGCCCGACTTGCGGATTGACGCCGCCGCCCCGGAGGGCCACTTCTGCGCACGGAACCAGACGGCCGGGCGGTCGCTCCCGCCCCTCGGGACGGGGGAGGAAAGTCCGGGCTCCACTACGACATGGCGGCGGGTAACGCCCGCCGGGGGCGACCCCAGGGACAGCGCCACAGAGAGCAGACCGCCCCGGCTGCGGCCGGGGCAAGGGTGAAAGGGTGCGGTAAGAGCGCACCGCGGACCCAGCAATGGGGACGGCACGGCAAGCCCCGCCAGGAGCAAGACCGAATAGGGACCTCGCGCCGGAGCGATCCGGCAGGGCTGTCGCAGGCCCAGGGGTCCGGGTAGGTCGCGAGAACCGTTCAGCAATGGGCGGTCCAGAGGAATGATCGCCGCGCCCGCTCCGGCGGGCGGCACAGAACCCGGCTTACAGGCCGTCTGGTTTCCATCTCTCTCCGAAACCTCGATTATCAACAGATGTCCCGTCCTCCCTTGGCTTCCGGGGCAGGGTTCTCTGTATGACCTGTGGAACGGTCGTGGAAATTAACCATATTTGAATGAAAATCGGCTGAAAATACTTGCTATTGGCAGTCAGAGTCATTGTTTCCCATTCGATCCCATGTTAGCCCATTTGAAACCTGGACAGGCTCCCTTCCCCGCGGCTTCCGTTGCGGCCGGCGTCGTTCCGGGATCGGCAGGGGCGCGGCCTGAAGGGCTGCAGGACAGGACGCTGCGGGATGTTCATCTCGACGTTCGAAAAACAGCTGGACGCCAAGCGGCGCATCGTCGTGCCGCAGGAGTTCCGCGCCGCCGTGTCCGGTCCCTTCGACGGGGTGGTCTGCTTTCCCTCCATCGAGGCCGACTGCATCGAGGGGGGCGGCCAGACCCTCTTCGAGCGCTACCTTGGCGTCATCGAGGAGCTGGATTTCGGCGACCCTCTGCGGTCGGCCCTGGAAACCTCCGTCCTGGGCGGGATGGCGCGGCTGAGCTTCGATACGGCGGGCCGGATCACCCTTCCCGAAACCCTCTGCGACGCCTTCGGACTGACCGACTGGGTGGTTGTGGTGGGGCTTGGCGACCGTTTCCAGATCTGGGAGCGCGATGCCTTCCAGGCGCATCGAGCCGCTCAAAGGGAGTTGGCGCGAGAGGGACTGGCCCAGCTCCGCGCCGCGCAAAGGGCCCAGCGTTCGGGCCTGCCGGGATGAGTGCGCCCCACCTCTCCGTGCTGCTGAACGAGGTGGTTTCCGCCATCGCTCCGGCGCCGGGGCGGCACGTGGTCGACGGAACCTTCGGGGCGGGTGGCTATGCCCGGGCCTTCCTCGCCGCCGGCGCCCGGGTCACCGCCTTCGACCGGGATCCCTCCGCCGCCCGCTACGCCGAGGAGCTCGGCCCCGACTTCCGTCTGGTCATCGCGCCCTTCTCGACCATGGCCGAGGTCCTGGGCGAGGCCGCCGCCGACGGGGTCGCCCTCGACCTCGGGGTTTCCTCCATGCAGCTGGACGAGGCGGAGCGCGGCTTCTCCTTCCTTCGGGAGGGACCGCTCGACATGCGTATGAGCGGTGCAGGGCCCACGGCGGCGGACCTGGTCAACACGGAGCCGCCCGCCGAACTGGCGCGCATCTTCTGGATTTACGGCGAGGAGCGGCAGTCCCGCCGGATCGCCTCGGCTATTGTGCGCCGACGCGAAACGACGCCCTTCACCCGCACGACGGACCTTGCGGAGGTCATCGAGCGGGCCCTTGGGGGGCGCCGGGGGGCCCGCGTCCATCCCGCCACCCGCGCCTTCCAGGCGCTCAGGATCGCCGTCAATGACGAGCTGGCCGAGCTTGAGGCGGGCCTCGTCGCCGCCGAGCGGGTCCTGCGGCCCGGAGGCCGGCTGGCGGTGGTGACCTTCCATTCCCTCGAGGACCGGATCGTCAAGGCCTTCCTTGCCGAGCGCTCCGGGCGCACTCCCGGCGGCTCCCGCCACGCGCCGGAAGCGCCGCGCGGAGCGGACCCGAGCTTCTCCCTCCTGTCCGTGCGCTCCACGCCCCCGACGGAGGCCGAGATTGCGGCGAACCCGCGCGCCCGGTCGGCCCGGCTGCGGGCCGCGAAGCGGACGGCGGCGCCCCTCTGGAGGGTGGCGGCATGACCCTTCTCGAGCGCCGGGTCCTCGGGTTCCGCAGCCTGGACGTGGGCCTGTTCATCTTCCTCCTGGTGCTGATCCTGGGCGTCTACCTCGCCAAGACCATGGCGGGAGGCGAGCGCGGCCAGATCGCAGCTGCGGAGCGCCAGATCGCTGAGGAGCAGGACCGCATAGTCCTCCTCGAGGCCGAGGTCGCCCATCTGGAGCGTCCCGAGCGCCTGTCCGCCATCGCCCGCACCTACGCCGGCCTCGCTCCGGTGGCTTCAGCCCGGGAGATCACGCCCAAGGGCCTGGCGGACGCCCTGCAGTCGCCAGCCTCGGTCGTCCCCCAGCTCGTGGTCGTCGCTGCGCCGGCCGTCCCGACCGCTGCTGAAGCCGAGACCTCCACAGTGATCGAGGAGACTACGGCCGATCCGGCCGCCCGGGAGCCGAAGCCATGAGCCTGACGCATCCAGGTCTTCCCGCCCCCGGCTGGCGCTGGATCAAGGAGCGGCTTTGGAGTCTCGAGCGCGCCTTCGAGAAGGCGCGCACTTCCGGTCGGGCTGAGAACGACGCCCGCATCCGCATCTTCGTCGTACTCGCCCTCTTCGTCGCCAGCTTCGTCTACCTCGCCGTAGGGGCGACACGCCTCGCCCTCTTCCCGGGCTTTGACGTCGCATCGGTCGCCCGCGGCGGTTCGGGCCCGGGCCGGGCGCCCCTGGTGGACCGTCGCGGGGCCCTCCTGGCCGCGGATCTTCCCTTCTACACCCTCTATCTCGACCCCAGGGACGTCTGGGACCGGGCGGAAACCCGCGCCGGACTGCTCAGGGCGCTGCCCGACCTGTCGGTCAGCCGGCTTGACAGGGCCCTTGCAGGGTCGCGCCGAACCTTCCTGGCGGGACCGCTTTCGCCCCGGGAACGCGACCGGGTCCACGACCTCGGTCTTCCCGGGGTTGTCTTCGAGCAGGAGCCTCGCCGGGTCTATCCCCTTGGCGGCGCCGGCGCTCACCTGATCGGCTTCTCTGACACCGGCGGCAAGGGGCTGGCGGGGGCCGAGGGCGCTCTCAATGACCGCATTCGCGCGGGCGCCGGTGATCGCCAGCCCACCCCCCTTTCCATCGACATGCGCGTCCAGGCCGCCCTGGACGACGAGCTGAACGCCGCCGCCACGCGACTTCAGGCCAAGGGCGCGGTGGGCCTCATCACCAACGTGCAGACCGGGGAAATCCTGGCCATGTCGTCCTGGCCGACCTTCGATCCCAATCACGCCGGTGAGTTCGCGCCCGACCAGCTGCGGAACCAGGCGGTGGCGTCGGTCTACGAGATGGGATCAACCTTCAAGGTCTTCACGCTGGCGGTCGGCCTGGACACCCACCAGATCACACCCGAGACCCTGTTCCATACGACAAAGGGCATGGCCATCGGGTCACGGGTGATCCGCGACCTTCATGCCGTCGATCATGACATGACGGCGACAGACATCTTCCTGAAGTCCTCCAACATCGGCGCCAGTCAGATCGCTCTGCAGGTCGGCGGGTCGACCATGACCCGTTACTTCCAGGCCTTCGGTCTGTTCCACGCCGCCCCGATCGAGCTGACCGGGTCCGCCCGCCCCATCCTGCCCCGGGAGTGGAATCCCAACACCGTGGCCTCGGCGTCCTTCGGTCACGCCATCTCGGTTTCCCCGGTCGCCCTGGCGGCGGGCGTGGGCTCCGTCCTGAACGGCGGTCGTTACCTGCCACTGACCCTGCAGCCCATGCGGCCGGGCGCCCGCCCGGAGGGACGCCGCGTCATCAGCGAGGAGACCTCCCGCCTGATGCTCGGCCTGATGCGTCGGAACGTGCTGGAAGGCTCGGGCCGCCGCGCCAACGCTGCAGGTCTGAGGGTCGGCGGCAAGACCGGGTCCGCCGAAAAGGTCATCGACGGCCGGTATGTCCGGGACAAGGTGCTCGCCTCCTTTGCCGGTGTCTTCCCCACGGATGGCGCCCTCAGCGATGATCGTTATCTCGTGCTGATTCTAATCGACGAGCCGGTCGCCGACGCCGAGTCCGGCGGCCGCACAGGGGGCCTGACGGCGGCGCCCGCGGCGGGCAAGGTCATCGACCGCGTCGCCCCCTTCCTTGGGGTCAGCCGACGGTTCGAACAGGTGGCCGCCCAGCCGGTTCCGGCGACCGCCGAACTCGCCGCCCTGCAAGAGCGCTGAGCCCCGTGCGTCTGTCCCAGCTCCTTCACAGGGACCTGCCGGTCGACCCGGAAATCACCGGCGTGACCGCGGACAGCCGGCGGGTCGGGCCGGGCGTTCTCTTCGCAGCCCTTCCGGGGGTGGCCCGCGATGGCGCCGACTTCGCGCCCCAGGCCGCAGCCGCCGGCGCCGCCGCGGTGCTCTGCGCCCGGGACTTACCGGGCCTTGGGGTTCCGGTCATCGCCAGCGCGGATCCCCGTCGGGCCTACGCCCTGGCCGCTTCCGCCTTTCACGGCCGGCAGCCGGAGGTGGTTGTGGCCGTCACCGGGACCAACGGCAAGACCTCCGTCGCCGGTTTCCGCCGGCAGATCGCGGCGGCGTCGGGCCGACTGTCCGCCAGCATGGGCACTCTTGGCGTCCTCATCTCCGGTCCTAGCCGGGAGGATCTGGCTCTGACCCCGCCTGGCCTGACGACGCCGGATGCCGGCGATGTCGCCGCTCTGCTCGCCGACCTTGCGGACCGGGGGGTGACGGACCTGGCGCTGGAGGCCTCGTCCCATGGTATCGACCAGAGGCGGCTGGACGGCGTGCGCCTGTCTGCGGCGGCCTTCCTGAACCTGACCCAGGATCACCTCGACTACCACGGCGACATGGCGAGCTATCAGGCCGCTAAGCTGCGCCTGTTCGACACCCTGCTGCCCCGGGGCGCTCCGGTGGTCCTGAATGCGGACTCGCCCGCCTTTCCGGCCTTCGCCGCCGCCGCGACCCTGGCTGGGGCCGACCTCATCACCTTCGGCGAGGCGGGACGGGACCTTAAGCTTGCCGGGCGGGCGCCGAGGCCGGGCGGCCAGGTGCTGACCCTGGAACACGCCGGTCGGACCTGGCGCGTCGACCTGCCCCTGGCCGGCGCCTTCCAGGCCATGAACGCCCTCGCCGCCGCCGGTCTTGGTCTCGCGATCGGGGAGACTCCTGAGGAGATCTTCGCCGCCCTGGAGCAACTGAAGGGCGCGCCGGGGCGTCTCCAGCATGTGGGTTCCGGCCCCCGTGGCGGAGAGGCCTACGTGGATTACGCTCACACGCCGGACGGCCTGGAAACCGTGCTGAAGGCCCTGCGGCCCCACGCCTCGGGGCGGCTGATCCTGGTGTTCGGGGCGGGAGGCGACCGGGACCGGACCAAGCGCCACCTCATGGGCGAGCTGGCCGCGCGGCTGGCGGACCTGGCCATCGTGACCGACGACAACCCCCGCAGCGAGGATCCCGCCGCCATCCGGGCCGAGGTGAGGGCCGGGGGCGCCGGCCTTGCGGACATCGGCGATCGTCGGGAGGCGATCCGCACCGCTGTCTCAGAATTGCGGGAGGGCGACATTCTGGTCGTGGCCGGCAAGGGGCACGAGCACGGCCAGACCCTTGCGGGGGTCGTGCACCCCTTCGACGACGTGTCCGAGACCCGAGCGGCCCTGGAGGGCCGGTCATGACCCGCCGCTCCCTCTGGACGGCCGCAGCCATCGCCCGGGCGACGCACGGCAGGGTCTCCCGCGCCTTTCAGGTGCGCGGGCTCTCGATCGACACCCGGACCCTGGAGCCGGGGGACCTCTTCGTCGCCCTGGGAGGGGTGCGCGACGGCCACGACTTCGTGGAACAGGCCATGGCGGCCGGCGCCGCCGGCGTGCTGGCCTCGCGCCCGGTCGAGGCGCCACACGTCCTGGTCGGCGACACCTTCCTGGCCCTGCAGGCCCTGGCTCTGGCCGCGCGGGAGCGGGCGGTGGACGCCCGCCGGGGCGCCGTCACCGGCTCTGTCGGCAAGACCAGCGTCACCCAGGCGGTGGCGGCGGGGCTGGCCCTGGCCGGCCGCTCCCACGCCTCGATCAAGAGCTACAACAACCATATCGGCGTCCCTCTGACCCTGGCGCGGATGCCCGAGAACACCGAGCGGGCGGTCTTCGAGATCGGCATGAACCATGCCGACGAGATCACTCCCCTGTCCGGCATGGTCCGCCCCCACGCCACAGCCATCACCACCGTCGGGCCGGTGCATGTGGAGAATTTCCCCGATGGAGAGTCCGGCGTGGCGCGGGCCAAGGCCGAGATCTTCGACGGGGCGGCGCCCGGCGCCGTCGCCGTCCTCAACGCCGATAACCGTTGGTTCGGCTGTCTTGCCGCCCGGGCCCGGGCCCGGGGGCTGACGATCCGCAGCTTCGGCAGGGCGGAAGGGGCCGACGCCCGCCTCCTGGACTTTGGGGTGGATGCCGGTCGCGGCTTGATCCGGGCCGAGATCGGCGGTCGGTCGCTGGATTTCACCATGCCGCAGACCGGCGCGCACTGGGGTCTCAACGCCATGTGCGTCCTTCTCCTGCTCGAGGCTCTGGAGGTTTCGCGCGAGGTCGGCGTTGACGCCCTGTCCGCCTTCGCCGCCCTGCCCGGGCGCGGGGCGGAGAGCCAGGTCCATCTGCCGGGCGGCGGCGTCTTCACCCTCATCGACGAGAGCTACAACGCCAACCCGCTTTCCATGGCGGCGACCATCGCCTCCCTTGGCGCCCGCAAGGCCGGGGGGCGCCGGCTCCTGGCCCTGACCGACATGCTGGAGCTCGGCGACGAGGCCCCTCGGTTCCACGCGGACCTGACCCGTCCGATCGCCGATGCCGGGATCGACCGGGTCTTCTGCGCCGGACCTCTGATGAAATCCCTCTGGGACGCTCTTCCTTCGACTCGGCGCGGCGGCTACGCCCTTGAGGCGTCGGAGTTGGCGCCGATGATCGCCGGGGCGGTGGAGCCTGGGGATCTGGTCATGGTCAAGGGGTCCAACGGGTCGCGGGCGGGGCAGGTCGCCCAGGCGCTTCGTGCGCTGGACTCCCGGGCTGGGGGGAAGGGCTGATGCTGTATTGGCTGTACGAACAGGCAATGGCGGCGGGGGTTCATGCCCCCCTGCTCAACCTCATGAAATACCTCACCTTCCGGACCGGGATGGCGCTCTTCACGGCCCAGCTCGTCGTGGTCCTGATGGGGTCGAGGTTCATCCGCTGGATGCAGGCCCGGCAGGGCAAGGGCCAGCCGATCCGCAGTGACGGCATCGAGCGCCACGTGATCGAGAAGGCGGGTACGCCGACCATGGGCGGGGTGATGATCCTGGCCGGCCTGTTCACCGGGGCTCTGCTCTGGTGCGACCTCTCGAATGTCTATGTCTGGGCCGTTCTGCTGGTGACAGCCGGCTTCGGTCTGCTCGGCTTCCTGGACGACTACGCCAAGGTCACCCGCCAGAGCTCGGCGGGGGTATCCGGGCGCCTGCGCCTGGTGGTCGAGGCCCTCCTGGCGGGCGCCGCGGTCCTGATGATGGTGCTCTGGGGTCGGCACGGCGCCCACGACGCCGGCCTCTACACCAGCGTCGCCGTGCCCGTGTTCAAGGACGTCCTGATCAACCTCGGCTGGTTCTACCTGGCCTTCGGCGCCTTCGTGATCGTCGGCGCGGCCAATGCGGTGAACTTCACCGACGGCCTCGACGGCCTGGCGACGGTGCCTGTGATGATCGCGGCCGCAGCCTTCGGCCTGATCGCCTACCTGGTCGGCAACGCCGTTTTCGCCACCTATCTGCAAGTGCATGTGGTCCCTGGCGTGGGCGAGGTGGCCGTCTTCTGCGGGGCGGTGATCGGGGCCGGACTGGGCTTTCTCTGGTACAACGCCCCGCCGGCTCGGATCTTCATGGGCGACACCGGCTCGCTGGCCCTGGGCGGCGCCCTGGGCGCCACCGCCGTCGCCACCAAGCACGAGATCGTCCTGGCCATCATTGGGGGCTTGTTCGTCGCCGAAACCCTCTCGGTGATGATCCAGGTCGCCTACTTCAAGCGCACCGGGAAGCGGATCTTCCTGATGGCGCCCATCCACCACCATTTCGAGAAGCTCGGCTGGTCGGAATCGACCATCGTCATCCGCTTCTGGATCATCTCGGTGATGCTGGCCATCCTGGGCCTCGCCACCCTGAAGCTGAGATAGGGGAGGGCGCTTGATCCCGGTTCGCGGCTTCGAAGGCAAGACGGTCGCCGTCTTCGGGCTCGCCCGGACCGGACTTGCGGCCGCGCGCGCTCTCCTCGCCGGGGGCGCGGAGGTCGCCGTCTGGGACGAAAGGGCTCAGGGCCTGGCCGCCGCCCAGGCTGAGGGGCTGGAGATCGTGGACCTCTCGGTCGCCGAATGGTCCCGGTTTGACGCTCTCATGCTCTCGCCGGGCGTTCCCCTCACCCATCCCGAGCCCCACTGGACGGTCCGGAAGGCGCGGCAGGCCGGCGTCGAGATTCTCGGCGATATCGAACTCTTCGCACGCACGGTGAACCTGGCGCCTGCGCACAAGCGGCCACGCATCGTCGCCATCACCGGCACCAACGGCAAGTCCACCACCACGGCCCTGGTCGGGCACCTCTGCGCCCAGGCCGGGCGGGACACCCGGGTCGGCGGCAATATCGGGGTCGGCGTCCTCGACCTGCCGGACATGCATGGCGGGGCGGTCTATGTCCTGGAGCTGTCGTCCTACCAGCTGGACCTGACCTCCAGCCTCAAGCCGGACGTAGCGATCCTTCTGAACATCTCTCCGGACCATCTCGACCGGCATGGGGGGATGGAGGGGTATGTCGCCGCCAAGCGCCGCATCCTGATGAACCAGGACCATGGCGACACCGCCGTGATCGGCGTCGATGACCCCTGGGGACAGAGACTGTGCACTGAGGTCACGGCCTCGAACCGCCGGACAATTGTTCCTGTATCCGCCTCCAAGGCCATCGGCCGGGGGGTCTACGCCTTGCAGGGGGTGCTGTACGACGCCACCGGCGACCGCGCCGTCCAGGTGGCCGACCTCAACCGGGCCCGCTCCCTTCCCGGGCGCCACAACTGGCAGAACGCCGCCGCCGCCTACGCCGCGGTCCGGGGCCTGGGCGCGCCGGCGTCAGAGATCGCTGAAGGCCTGCTCAGCTTCCCTGGCCTGGCGCACCGGATGGAGACGGTGGGCCATATCCGCGGCGTCCGCTTCGTCAATGACTCCAAGGCCACCAACAGCGACGCCGCCCGCCAGGCCCTGTCCAGCTATCCGAAGGTGTACTGGATCGCCGGCGGCCGGGCCAAGGATGGGGGGATCGACGCCCTTTCGGACCTGTTTCCACGGATCGAGCGCGCCTACCTGATCGGCGAGGCCGCAGGTGAGTTCGCCAAAACCCTCGAAGGACGGGCGCCCCACGTCAAATGCCTCGATCTGCGGGCCGCCGTCGCCCAGGCCTTCGCCGATGCTCAGGCCTCAGGGCAGGGCGGGGTCGTCCTTCTCTCTCCAGCCTGCGCCTCCTTCGACCAGTTCGAAGACTTTGAGGCGCGGGGCGAGGCCTTCCGGAGCGCAGTCGTTGCGCTGGCCGATACTGTGGCGGCGGGGGCCTGACCGCATGAGCCAGAACCCGGCGCACCAGGCCTTCGCCCGCTCGGACCGGTCGCCGTTCGGCGTCTGGTGGTGGACCATGGACCGTTGGCTCCTCGGCGCCGTGGCGGCGCTGCTGGTTCTGGGAGTCCTGATGTCTTTCGCGGCGAGCCCGGCGGCGGCGGCGCGGATGGATCTGGGGGATCCCTTTCACTTCGCCCTGCGACAGTGCGTCTTCGCCGCTGCGGGCGCCGCCATTCTCCTCGGGGCGTCTCTTCTCGACGACCGAGGGGTCCGCCGCACCGCCTTTTTCGTCTATCTCGCCGCCATTCTGATCATGGCGGCCCTGCCCTTCATCGGGCACAGCGCCAAGGGCGCGACACGCTGGCTCGACCTCGGCGGCTTCACCCTGCAGCCGTCCGAGTTCATGAAGCCCGCCCTGATCGTGCTGGTCGCCTGGATGTTCGCCGAGGCGCAGAAGGGGCAGGGCGTTCCAGGGGTCACCATCGCCTTCGTGCTGTTCGGGATTTCCGTCGCCCTCCTGCTGATCCAGCCGGATGTTGGACAGACCATCCTCATCTCCATCGCCTTCGGCGCCGCCTTCTGGATGGCGGGGGTGCCCATCTCCTGGGTCATGGGGCTGGGGGTCCTGTCGATTTCCGGCCTGGCCTCGACCTACTTTCTCTTCCCGCACGTGGCGAGCCGCGTGGATCGCTTCATCAACCCGGAGGCCGCCGACACCCACCAGGTGGACCGCGCTGCGGAGGCCATCGCCGCGGGGGGTCTTCTCGGCCGGGGGCCGGGCGAGGGCGTCATGAAGCGCCATGTCCCGGACCTCCACACCGACTTCATCTATTCGGTGGCGGCGGAGGAGTACGGGCTGATCTTCTCTCTCGCCCTGATCGCCCTCTTCGCCTTCCTGGTGATCCGCGGGCTCTACAGAGCGCTGAAGCTGTCGGATCCCTTCCAGCAGGTGGCGGCGGCGGGGCTTTTCGTCCTGGTCGGCGAGCAGGTCCTGATCAACATCGCGGTCAACCTCAACCTCATCCCGACCAAGGGCATGACCCTCCCGTTCATCTCCTACGGGGGCTCGTCCATGCTGGCCATCTGTCTGACCCTCGGCTTCGCTCTCGCCCTGACCCGCCGCCGACCCGGGGCCTACGCCCAGGCTTGAGACCGCCCCCGGACCCCGGTCCCGCCCCCTACCCAATCGCCAGGGACTCCCGTAAACCCCGCCCATGCAGAAGATCGCCGTTGTCGCCGCCGGGGGAACCGGGGGCCACCTGTTTCCGGCCCAGGCCCTCGCCGAGGCGCTGATCGCCCGCGGCTGGCGGATCGTCCTGGCCAGCGACGAGCGGGTGGCCGCCCTGGCGGAGTCCTTTCCTGCAGAGCAGAGGATCGGCCTGTCGGCCCGCAGCTACCGCCCCGGCGACCTGATCGGCATGGCCCGCGCCGGCCTGGCCATCTTCGCCGGGGTGCTGCAGGCCCGGGCCGCCTTCCGCAAGATCCGGCCGGACGTGGTGGTCGGGTTCGGCGGCTACCCCTCGGCGCCGGGACTCCTGGCCGCCCTGACCCAGCACCGCCCGACCGTGCTGCACGAACAGAACGCGGTCATGGGCCGGGCCAACCGGCGGCTTGCCGGGCGGGTCCGCGCGGTGGCCTGCGCCTTTCCGATCCTGCAGAAGGCGCCGCCCGGCGTGGCCGAGCGCGCTGTCGTGGTCGGCAACCCCGTGCGGGCGGAGATCCGCGCCATCGCCGGGACGCCCTATTCGCCGCCTGGCGAGACGGGCCCCATCCGCCTGCTGATCACCGGCGGAAGCCAGGGCGCCCGCCTCCTGTCCGAGCTCATGCCGGCGGCCATCGCGGCCCTGCCGGAGGCGCTGCGTCTCCGGCTGGAGGTTCAGCAGCAAACCCGGCAGGAGAGCCTCGACCTCGCCCGCCGGACTTACGCCGACGCCAATGTGAAGGCCGAGATCGCACCCTTCTTCCGGGACATGGCGGGCCGGCTGAAGGCCGCCCACCTGGTGATCGGCCGCTCGGGGGCCGGATCGGTCTGCGAGTTCGCCATCGCCGGTCGCCCCGCCATACTGGTCCCTCTCGCCGTCGCCCTCGACGACGACCAGGGCCAGAACGCCCGGGTGATGGCCGAGGCCGGGGGCGCGGTGGTCGCGCGGGAGGACCAGCTGACGGTCGAGACCATGTCCGCCGCCCTCGTCAAGTTGCTGGGAAACCCCGACCGGCTGGCCCGCATGGCGGCCGGCGCCGCCAGCCTGGCCCGGCCGGACGCTGCGGAGCGCCTCGCCGACCTTGTTGAAGCGGTGGCTGCGGAGGGACGCGGGCGATGAACCGGCGCAGGCCCACCCCCTTCGATCTGGGGCCGGTCCACTTCGTGGGTATTGGCGGCATCGGCATGAGCGGCATCGCCGAGATCATGCTGCGGGTCGGCTATACGGTGCAGGGGTCCGACGCCCGCGCCAGCGCCAACACCGAGCGGCTGGAAAAGCTGGGGGCCCGCATCTTCATCGGGCAGGACCCGCGGAACGTCGAGGGGGCCTCCGCGGTGGTCTACTCCACGGCCATCCGGCCCGAGAATCCCGAGCTGGTGGAGGCGCGCGCCCGCCGCCTGCCCCTCGTCCGGCGGGCCGAAATGCTGGCCGAGCTGATGCGCCTGCAGTTCTCGGTGGCCGTCGGCGGCACGCACGGAAAGACGACCACCACCTCCATGATCGCCGCCCTGCTCGATGCGGGCGGCCTGGATCCGACGGTGATCAACGGGGGGATCATCAACGCCTACGGCGCCAACGCCAAGGTGGGCCAGGGCGACTGGATGGTGGTGGAGGCCGACGAGTCCGACGGCACCTTCCTCAAGCTGCGCGCCACCTGCGCCGTGGTCACCAACATCGACCCGGAACACCTGGACCACTATGGCTCCTTTGACGCCGTCCGGCGCGCCTTCCGGGAGTTCGTCGAGAGCACGCCCTTCTACGGCTTCGCCGCGGTCTGCACCGACCATCCCGAGGTCCAGGCCATGGCCGCGCGGGTCGAAAACCGGCGCCTGGTCACCTACGGTGTGAACCCCCAGGCCGAGGTCCGCGCCGAGCGGATCGAGATGGGAGCAGATGGCTCGCGCTTCGATGCCGTGATCCGGCCCCATGGCGGCCCGGCCCACCGGTGCGAGGGCCTGCACCTGCCTATGGCGGGTCACCACAATGTCCTGAACGCCCTGGCGGCCATCGCCGTGGCGCGGGAGCTGGGGGTGGGTGAGGCCGAGGTGCGCAAGGGTCTCGCCGGCTTTGGCGGCGTCCGCCGGCGGTTCACCACCACGGGCGTCGCCGGCGGCGTTCGCATCATCGACGACTACGGGCATCATCCCGTGGAGATCGCCGCCGTCCTGAAGGCGGCCCGGGCCGTCACCCCAGGCCGGGTCGTGGCGGTGGTCCAGCCGCACCGCTATTCGCGGCTGAGGGATCTCTTCCAGGACTTCTGCTCCTGCTTCAACGACGCGGACACGGTGATCGTCTCGGACGTCTACGCCGCCGGCGAGGCGCCCCTGCCGGGCGCGAGCCGGGACGACCTGGTGGAGGGCCTGAAGCGGCACGGGCACCGTCGTGTCCTGCCCCTTTCCGGTCCGGACGCCCTGGCCGCGCTGGTGAAGGCGGAGACCACGTCCGGCGACCTGGTGGTCTGCCTGGGCGCCGGGGACATCACCGCGTGGGCCTATGCCCTGCCGGGCCAGCTTGAGGCGCTCTCCAGGTGAACTGGCGGGAGCGCCTTCCCGCCGTGCGCGGACGTCTGCTTCAGGACGAGCCCCTGGCGCCCTTCACCTGGCTCCGGGTGGGCGGCCCCGCGGACGTTCTTTTCCTGCCGGCGGACGAGGCGGATCTCTCGGCCTTCTTGTCGGCCCTGGACCCGGCAGTGCCCGTCACGCCCCTGGGCGTGGGGTCCAACACCCTCGTCCGCGACGGCGGGGTGGAAGGGGTGGTGATCCGCCTGGCCGGCCGCCCCTTCGCCCGGATCGAAAGGATCGGGGAGCGGCGCATCCTGGCCGGCGCCGGCGCCCTCGACGCTCAGCTGGCCCGGGAGGCCGCCGCTGCGGGGCTGGCGGGCCTTGAGTTCTACCGGGGTGTGCCGGGCTCGGTGGGCGGGGCCCTGGTCATGAACGCAGGCTGCTACGGCGCGGAGACGGCGGATGTTCTGGTCGAGGCCCGGGCGGTCTGCCGCGACGGACGGATCCTCACCATCCCGGCGTCTGAGATGGGCTTCAGCTACCGCCGCTGCGGCCGGGCCGCCGACGGCGACCTGATCTTCACGGCGGGCCTGTTCGAGGGTCGGCCCGACGACCCGGCGGCCATCACCGCCCGGATGGATGAAATCACCGCCCGGCGCGAGGCCAGCCAGCCGATCCGCGAGAAGACCGGCGGCTCCACCTTCAAGAACCCCGAGGGTCACTCCGCCTGGCGACTCGTGGACGAGGCCGGCTGGCGCGGGCGGTCTTTCGGCGGGGCCATGTTCTCGCCCCAGCACGCCAACTTCCTGATCAATACCGGCGAGGCGACGGCGGCGGACCTGGAGGGGTTGGGCGAGAAGGTGAGGGCGGAGGTCGAGGCCCGGACAGGAATTCGCCTCGACTGGGAGATCCGCCGGATCGGTCGCTCGGGTCCCGTCGTTCGAAAGGAATTCACTCATGTCGGACCCTGACAGCCGCCCCCTGGCCGGGCGCCATGTCGCCGTCCTGCTGGGCGGCCTGTCAACGGAACGGGAGGTGAGCCTGGTCTCCGGCGCCGCCTGTGCTGACGCCCTGGAGCGGCTGGGCGCGCAGGTCAGCCGCGTCGACGCCGGCCGCGACCTGGCGCAGGTTCTCTCCCGGCTGAAGCCCGACGTCTGCTTCAACGCCCTGCATGGCGTCTGGGGCGAGGACGGCTGCGTCCAGGGCGTGCTGGAGACCTTGGGCCTGCCCTACACCCATTCCGGCGTCCTGGCCTCGGCTCTCGCCATGGACAAGACCCGGGCCAAGGCCGTGCTGGCGGCGGCCGGCGTCACCGTGCCCGGAGGCGGTCTGTATGACCGGCATGAAGCCGCCGCAGGCCATGTCCTGCCGCTGCCCTACGTGATCAAGCCCAACGCCGAGGGCTCCTCGGTCGGCGTCTTCATCGTCGAGGCCGGCGCCAATTCGCCCCCTGAAGCGATTGCCTCCGAGGCGTGGTCGCTGGGCGACCAGGTCCTGGTCGAACCCTACATCCCCGGCCTGGAGCTCGCTGTCGGGGTGATGGACGGCCGCGCCATGATGGTCACCGAGATCGTCCCGGCGACCGGGTTCTACGACTACGCGGCCAAGTACGCGGAGGGCGGATCGCTTCATATTCTGCCGGCCCGGATTCCCGCTGAGGCGACCGAGCGCGCCTTGCGGATGGCCGAGGCTGCGCACGCCGCCCTGGGGTGTGCGGGCGTGACCCGTTCCGATCTTCGTTATGACGACGTTAACGACATTCTGGTTCTCCTTGAGGTGAACACGCAGCCCGGTATGACGCCGACCTCACTCGTCCCCGAGCAGGCCGCCGCGATGGGTGTGATGTTCGACCAACTGGTGCTCTGGATGACGGAGGACGCCCATGCCCGCGGCCATGCGGGGAGGATCGTCGGCTAGGCCGACCGGACAGGGCGCGGCGCAGGCCGCAGCCCGGACCCGGGCGGCTGCGCCGGAAGGCGGGCTTTCCGCCCCGGCCATCCTCCTGGCGGCGCTCGGCGTGCTCCTGGCGGCCCTCGTGGTCATCCTCGCAACAGGCGAGCGGGGCGCCCGCCTGGCCGCCACAATCAGCGCCGACGTCAATTCCCGCCTCGCCGCCGCCGGCTTCCGCCTTGCGGCGGTCAGGGTGAAGGGCGCCTCGCCCCTGGCCACCGCCGACATCCTCAGGGCCGCCGGCCTCTACAAGGACCAGCCGCTGGCGGGCCTGGACCTTGACGATGTCCGCCGGCGGATCGAGTCGGTCGGCTGGGTGGACGACGTGCGGGTGGTGCGGCTGTTGCCGGACACCCTGTTGATCCAGGTCGTGGAGCGGCGTCAGCTCGCCGTCTGGCAGGTGGATGGCCGCCGGCAGGTCATCGACGTCCGCGGCGCGCCCATTCCCGAGGCCGACCCGGCCAGCTTTTCCCGGCTGCCTCTTGTGGTGGGACCCGGCGCCAATGTGGGCGCAGCAGACCTCCTGCTCGAACTGAGCCGCCGTCCGGCGGTCATGTCCCAGGTCGAGGCCTTGGTCCGTGTGGACCAGCGCCGCTGGGACCTCAGGCTCAGGTCCGGCGGCGTCATTCAGCTTCCCGCCGAAGGCGAGGCCGCCGCCCTGCGCCGGCTGGACGAACTCGACCGCGCCTCCGGTCTGATGAGGATAGGTTTCGACCGTCTGGACCTTCGGGTTCCGGAGGTGGTGGCGGTGCGGCCGCGGTCGGGAGTTACGAGCCCGGCTGCGGAGCCCGAGGCTCCGGAGGCGGCGGCAAGGGGATGATTGGGGGTGTCTGGTGACCATGCTTGAAGCGAGTCGGGAGTCCCGGGACGGATTGAAGGTGGCGCTGGGCCGACCCCAGGTGACCGCCGCAGTCGACCTGGGCGCCAGCAAGGTCGCCTGCTTCATCATGAAACCGGACGGCGTGAGGCGGGTGGACCGAACCCTCACCGCTTCCGGAGTGGCCCATGTCCAGTCCCGGGGCGTACGCAACGGCGCCATCATCAATATCGACGAGGCCTCCGAGGCGGTGGCGCAGGCGGTGGAGCGCGCCGAGAGCATGGCCGAGGTCCGGGTGCAGGGGGTGACCGTCACCACCGCGGGCGGACAGCTGGCGGGCCGGCGTGTCGCCGGCAGGGTTTCCCTCGGCGCCCGACCGATTTCCGACGAGGATCTCGCCCGGGCGATCCGTTCGGCCATGGCCCAGCTCAAGCTGCAGGACCGCAAGGCCATCCACATTCTGCCCGTGTCCTGGTCCGTCGACGCCCAGGCGGGCATCCGCGATCCGCGCCAGATGTTCGGCCGCGCCCTCGGGGTGGAGCTCCTGGTGGTGACCATCGCCGAGGCCGCCTACCGGGTCCTGGCGACCTGCGTCGAGCGGGCCCACCTGACCTTCGAGGGCGTCGCCGCAGCGCCCTTCGTCTCAGCCCTCGCCGCCCTTGAGGAAGACGAGATGGATCTGGGCGCGGTCTGCATCGACATGGGGGGCGGATCCACCTCCGCAGCCGTCTTTGCGGGCGGCAGCCTGGTGCACGTGGAGACTGTCCCGGTGGGCGGGCAGCACGTGACCTCCGACATCGCTCGGGGCCTTTCCACCTCCTGGGCCGGCGCCGAGCGCATCAAGAGCCTTCACGGCTCGGCCATCGCCTCGGCCAACGAGGACAAGGAAATGATCGAGGCGCCGCCCCGCGGGGACGATCCCGGCGCCGGGCCGGTCATCGCGCCCCGGTCCCTTCTGAAGGGCATCATCGCCCCCCGCGTCGAGGAGACCCTGGAGCTGCTCCGCGATCGTTTGAAGGCGTCGGGCGTTCCCGTCGAGCCGGGCGCCGGCCTGATCCTGACCGGCGGCGCCAGCCAGCTGGCCGGGGTTCGCGAGGTGGCCCTGCGGGTCTTCGACCGGCCGGTTCGCCTTGGTCGCCCACGCCGGGTCCCGCACCTGGCGGACGCGGCCTCCGGACCGGCCTTCTGCGCCGCCGCCGGGGTTCTGCAGCGGGCCGCCTTCGGTCCCCGGGAGGCGGTTCCGGCCCGAGCCCTGGTCAATTTCGGCGTTCGCCGGGAGCCCTTGGACGCCCGGACGAATCCCGTGATCCGCGCGGCGGTCTGGCTTCGCGACAATCTCTGAGCCTCCGACTCTCCCCTGTGCGTCGTCAAACCGTCGATTTTGTGCACAGGAAAGCACGTCCTAGCCTCGACGAGCCTCCGACTCGGGCTAAGCCATTAACCCCGAATTAAGGGCGTCAGGGGCACCATTAACCCTGTCGTCGGACCGGTTCGTCTGGGTTTGCCAGCGTGAATCCGGTCAACCTGACGGAGCACGCGAGGGGTCTCATGGCAATTGCACTTTCCGCGCCGCGGGCAACCGAACTCAAGCCGCGCATCGTTGTCTTCGGCGTGGGTGGCGCCGGCGGGAACGCCGTCAACAACATGATCGACGCCGGCCTTGAAGGCGTCGAGTTCGTGGTCGCCAATACAGACGCCCAGCAACTGGCCTTCGCCAAGACGGATCGCCGCATCCAGCTCGGAGTGACCGTCACCCAGGGCCTGGGCGCCGGCGCCCACCCCGAGGTCGGCATGAGCGCCGCCGAAGAGTCCATCCCCGAGATCGGCGAGCACCTCGACGGCGCCCACATGGTCTTCATCACCGCCGGCATGGGCGGCGGCACCGGCACCGGCGCCGCGCCGATCATCGCCAAGGCGGCCCGGGAGCGCGGCATCCTGACGGTGGGCGTGGTGACCAAGCCCTTCCACTTCGAGGGCCGGCACCGGATGCGTCTGGCGGACAGCGGCATTTCCGAGCTGCAGCGCTATGTCGACACCCTGATCGTTATCCCGAACCAGAACCTCTTCCGGGTCGCCAACGAACGGACGACCTTCGCCGAGGCGTTCGGCATGGCGGACCAGGTCCTGCACTCTGGCGTTCGGTCCATTACCGACCTGATGGTCCTGCCCGGCCTGATCAACCTCGACTTCGCCGACGTCCGGACGGTCATGACCGAGATGGGCAAGGCGATGATGGGCACCGGCGAGGCGGAGGGGGAGGACCGCGCCCTGATGGCCGCCAACAACGCCATCCAGAATCCGCTTCTCGACGAAGTGTCCCTGCGCGGCGCCAAGGCCGTCCTGGTCAACGTCACCGGCGGCCTTGACATGACCCTGCTGGAGGTCGACGAGGCGGCCAACGCCATCTCTGAGCAGGTTGATCCCGAGGGCAACATCATCTTCGGCGCCGCCTTTGACCCGAGCCTGGAAGGGCGCATCCGGGTCTCCGTGGTGGCCACCGGCATGGACGGGGCCTCCATGTCCGTGATCGAGCCGCGGCCCGCGCGCACCACTGTACAGCCGCCTCCGATCCGCTTCTCGGAAAACGTAGACGCTTCAATGTCCCCGCAGTTCGCACGCGCGGCGGAACCTGCCCCTGCAGAGCCGGAGCCTGCCCAGGCGGCCTACACGCCGCCAGCGGCTCCCGTCGCCGAGCCTCCCCTGTTTGACGACCCGTCCTCGGTGGCCCCGGACCTCCTGGCCCCGGAGCAGGGCGACCTCCTCACCACCTCCAGTGAGACAGCGGCGTCGGTGGAGGCTGTGGCCGATCCTGCTCCCGCCATCAGGCCGATCGAACCGACCATCAAGAAGATCGTCGATCCCAGTGTGGCTGACGATGATGACTTTGACGGGATCTTCCCCAACCCCATCGCCGCCACGGCGCCCCAGCCGCGGCCGACGGGTTTCCGCCTCTGGGGTCAGAAGCGTCCGGCCCGGATCGATCCGCCACCTTCCGCGGCCTCGCCCCGAGCCGGAGGGGCCCTGCCTGTGGAGGCGCCTGGCGAGGCGCCGGCGCCCGAAGGGGAAAATCTCGACATCCCGGCCTTCCTTCGCCGGCTGGCCAACTAGGCCTCACCCGATTTCCCGGGAAGACATGGGCCCGCCGGTCTTGCCGGCGGGCTCTTTCCATGGCCTGAAATCCCGAAGGATTCACGGGGGTTAACCGGAGAAACATTACGAAACGCAACGTGTTTTGCGGCGCCGCAGCAAGCCCCTTATCTGCCCTCTGACGGCATGTGTATCCGTCCCGAGTGACCTGGAGGCTCGCGTCTTGGCCGAATTTGCGTTTCAACACACCGTTCGCAGCCCCGTCCGTTTTGCGGGGATCGGCGTCCATACCGGCGAACAGGCCAGGGTCACCCTCCTTCCCGCGCCGGCGGATACTGGCGTGGTCTTCATCCGGACGGACGTCCGGGACCGGGACAACCGGATCGCCGTCAGCGGCGAGGCCGTGTGCAGGACCCAGCTGGGTACGGTGATCACCAACGCCGCCGGCGTGACCGTCTCCACCATCGAGCACCTCATGGCCGCCCTGGTCATGACCGGCGTCGACAACGCCCTCGTTGAGATCGACGGACCGGAGATGCCGATCATGGACGGCTCCTCCATCGATTTCATTCGCGGCCTGGACCGCGCCGGCCTTCAGCCCCAGGGCGCTCCTCGGCGGTTCATCGAGATTGTTGACGTCGTCGAGGTCATTGAGGGTGACAAGCGCGCCACCCTGCGTCCGTCGGAAGGCTTCGAGGTCGCCTTCGAGATCGCCTTCGCCTCTGCGGCCATCGGTCGCCAGGCGGTAGACCTGAAGATGGATGCAGGAGCCTTCCGTCGGGAACTCGCCGACTGCCGCACCTTCGGCTTCCTTCACGAGGTCGAAGCCCTGCGCGCCATGGGCCTGGCCCGGGGCGGCTCCATGGACAACGCCGTGGTCATCGACGGTGACGAAATCATGAACCCCGAGGGCCTGCGTCGTCCCGACGAGTTCGTCCGTCACAAGGCGCTGGACGCCATCGGCGACCTCTATGTTCTCGGCGCGCCGGTGATCGGGCGGTTCGAGGGCGTCCTTGCCGGTCATGCCCTGAACAACGCCGTGGTCCGCGCCCTCCTGGCCACTCCGCACGCCTGGCGCGTCCGGACCCTTGCCGAAGAGATGGCCGAAGCGGTCTGATCCGCAGACTGCGCGCCGAGCGTTGGCGCGGACGGCGGCCTCGTGTAGAACCCTGAGCGGTCAGGCGCGGGGGCGCGCTCATGTCCTTTGAGGTGATGGTGTCCGTGCTTCGCAGATCCTGGATCGCCCCGGCCGTCGCCGGCCTTGCGGTCGCGCTCCTCCTGTCCGGTTGCGCCAATCAGACCCGGAAACCGCGCCTGGTTTATGAGGAGCGCCCGGTGGAGCTGCTCTTCGCCACCGGCGCCTCCCGTCTGGACGCCCGTCAATGGAGCCAGGCGGTCGACTACTTCGCCGAGGTCGAGCGACAGCATCCCTACTCGGAGTGGTCCCGCCGGGCCATTCTCATGACCGCCTACGCCAACTACCAGTCCAGCAAGTATGCCGAGGCGATCGGAGATGCGGACCGGTTCCTGTCCCTCTATCCCGGCAACCCGTCGGCGGCCTACGCCCACTACCTGAAGGCCATCTGCTACTTCGACCAGATCGTCGACGTCGGTCGCGACCAGGCGTCCACCGGACAGGCGCTCGCCGCCCTCCGGGACGTGGTCCAGCGCTTCCCCAAGACCGAGTACGCCGCGGACGCCCGCCTGAAGATCGACATGGTCAACGACCAGCTGGCCGGCAAGGAGATGTCGGTCGGGCGCTACTACCTTCAGCAGGGCGACACCCTGGCGGCGATTGGCCGGTTCCAGACCGTGATCCAGCGCTACCAGACCACCACCCATACACCCGAGGCCCTCTATCGCCTTGTGGAGGCGAACCTGACCCTGGGTCTGGCGGAGGAGGCGCGGCGTAATGGCGCCGTCCTGGGCTTCAACTATCCCGGCGACTACTGGTACCGGGAGGCCTACGCCCTGCTGACCTCCAAGGACCTTCGGCCCGCCGTCACGCCGGATGGCAAGGCCAAGCGGCGGCTGCCCCTGCCGTTCATCAGGGATCCCGCCAAGACCCTGCCGCCGCAGTCGGCGGACCTGGTCCGCAGTCCGGACGCCGGTTGAACCGGTCCCGGGCGGACTTCCGGTCCGGCCGATTCGCGGCGAACCTGCCCCCATGCTGACCGGCCTCTGGATTCGCGACGTGGTGCTGATCGAGAGCCTCGACCTCGCCGTGGGGCCGGGGCTCACCGTGCTGACGGGAGAGACGGGGGCCGGCAAGTCCATCCTGCTCGACGCCCTGGGCCTGGCCGCCGGTGTCCGCGCCGAGGCCGGACTGGTCCGGCGGGGCGCCGCCCAGGCCAGCGCCGCGGCGGCCTTCTCCCCGCCTCCTGGTCATGCGGTCTGGAGCCTCCTGGAGGCGAGGGGGCTTTCCGCCGTCCCGGGTGAGGACCTGATCCTGCGGCGCGTCCTGTCGGCGGACGGCCGTAGCCGCGCCTTCGTCAACGACCAGCCCGCCAGCGTCGGCGCCCTGCGCGAGATCGGCGCCCTTCTGGTCGAGGTGCACGGCCAGCACGAGACGGTCGGCCTCCTGGACGCCCGCACCCACCGGGACCTGCTTGACGCCTACGGTGGCCACGGGGCGCTTCTGCGCGCCACCGGGGAGGCCTGGAGGGCCTGGCGGGAGGCCGAGGCCGCCCTGGAAACCCTCAGCCGGGACGCGGCCTCCGTCGCCTCGGAAGCCGAGGAGGCGGGCCTGATGCTCGCCGAACTGGACCGGCTGGCCCCCGAGGCGGGCGAGGAAGCCGCCCTCGCCGAGACCCGGGCCGTCCTCGGCGCCGCCGAGAAGGCCCTGGCCGACATCAATCAGGCCGCCGAGGCCCTGGAGGGCCTGCCCCCGCGCCTCGCCGCCGCCATCCGGGCTCTGGGCCTGGCCCGCAGCCGCGCCTTGCAGGCCGGCGCCGGCGCCGAGGGCCCGGCCGTCCGCCGCCTGGCGGAGGCGGAGGCGGCCCTGGATGCCGTGTTCAGCGGGCTTCAGGAGGCCGAGGCCGCCGTCGAGGCGGCGGCGTCCGCCTTCGACTTCCGCCCCGACGACCTGGAGAGGGCCGAGGAGCGCCTCTTCGCCCTGCGGGCGGCAGCGCGGAAGCTGGGGTGCGCGGTGGAGGAGCTGCCGGTGCGCCGCCAGGCCCTGGCCGACCGGCTGGCCCGACTGGAGTCCGGCGAAGCCGAGCTGGTCGCCGCCCGCCGCGCCGCTGCGGAAGCGCAGACCCGCTACATCGAGGCCGCCGCCGCCCTCACCGCCGCCAGGACCGCCGCTGCGGAGGCCCTGTCCCGGGCGGTGGAGGCCGAACTGCCGCCCCTCAAGCTGGAGCGCGCCCGGTTCCGTGTCGCCCTGGAGCCCCTGGCCCCGGATCGCGCCGGGCCCGGCGGCTGCGACCGCGTCGTCTTCCAGGTGGCGACCAATCCGGGGGCGCCCTTCGGCGACCTGACCACGGTGGCCTCGGGGGGCGAGCTGGCCCGTTTCGCCCTGGCCCTGAAGGCCTCCCTGGCCGGGCGGGGCGGGGAACCGCCCCTGATGATCTTCGACGAGGTCGACCAGGGGGTTGGCGGGGCCGTGGCCGACGCCGTGGGTCTGCGCCTGCGTCGGCTCGCGACCGAGGGGCAGGTCCTGGTGGTCACCCACTCGCCCCAGGTCGCCGCCCGGGCCACCGCGCACTGGCGGATCGCCAAGGCCGGCGAGGCGGAGGACCTGCGCACCCGTGTGGAACCCCTGGACCCCGCCGCCCGCGAAGAGGAGATCGCCCGCATGCTGGCCGGCGCCGAGGTCACCGACGAGGCCCGCGCCGCCGCCCGGGCCCTGATGCATGCCTGAGATCGCCATCCCTGACCTGACGGAGGCTGAGGCCGCCGAGGAGCTGACCCGGCTGGCGGACGAGATCGCCGCCCACGACCTGGCCTATCACCAGGCCGACGCGCCGGTCGTTTCCGACGCCGAATACGACGCCCTGCGCCGGCGCAATGCCGAGATCGAGGCGCGTTTCCCCCATCTGGTGCGCGAGAACTCGCCCTCCATGAGGGTCGGCGCCTCGCGTTCCGAGCAGTTCTCACCGGTGGAGCATGGGGTCCCCATGCTGTCCCTGGACAACGCCTTCTCCGACGCCGAGGCCGAGGAGTTTGACGCCCGGATCCGGCGCTTTCTGCGGCTCGATGAGGCCGCCATAGCCTACACGGCCGAGCCCAAGATCGACGGCCTCTCGGCCTCCCTGCGCTACGAGGGCGGTGTCCTGGTGCGTGGCGCGACCCGGGGCGACGGCCGGGTGGGCGAGGACGTCACCGCCAACCTCCTGACCATTGGCGACATCCCCCGCCGCCTGGCCGGTTCGGGCTGGCCCGAGGTGGTGGAGGTGCGCGGCGAGGTCTATCTTTCCCACGCCGCCTTCGCCGAGCTGAACGCCCAGGCCGAGGCCGCCGGTCAGAGGACCTACGCCAACCCCCGCAACGCCGCCGCTGGCTCCCTGCGTCAGATCGACCCGCGTATCACCGCCACCCGGCCCCTGGGCTTCTTCGCCTATGCCTGGGGCGAGGTCAGCGCGCCCTTCGCCCAGGCCCAGTGGGAGGCCCTGGGTCGGCTGAAGGCCTGGGGTTTCGCCACAACTCCGCAGTCGCGGCGGGTCGAGGGCCCCGAGGGCCTGCTCGAGGCCTACCGCGAGATGGAGGCGGCCCGGCCGCATCTGGGTTTCGACATTGACGGGGTGGTCTACAAGGTTGACCGGCTGGACTGGCAGCAGAGGCTGGGCTTCGTCACCCGTACGCCCCGCTGGGCCATCGCCCGGAAGTTCCCCGCCGAACAGGCCCGCACCGTGCTGATGGCCATCGACCTTCAGGTCGGGCGCACCGGGGCGGTGACGCCCGTGGCGCGCCTGGCCCCCGTCACCGTGGGCGGCGTGGTCGTGGAGAACGCCACCCTGCACAATGGCGACGAGATCGCCCGCAAGGACATCCGTGTGGGCGACACCGTCATTCTGCAGAGGGCCGGGGATGTCATTCCCCAGGTCGTGGGCGTGGTGGCCTCCGAGCGGCCGGACCCGCCGCCGCCGCCCTTCGCCTTTCCCACCGTCTGTCCCTGCCCCCTGGCCACCCCCCTGGTGCGGGAGACCACCGCCTCGGGCGCCGAGACCGTGGTGCGCCGCTGCTCGGGCGAGTTCGCCTGTCCCTTTCAGCGCATCGAGCACCTGCGCCATTTCGTCTCCCGCCGCGCCTACGACATCGAGGGCCTGGGCGAGAAGCAGCTGGCCGCCTTCTTCGACCGGGGCTGGGTGCGCGAACCCGCCGACATCTTCCGCCTGGCCCGGGACGCCGCCCGGCTGGACGAACTCCGGACCCTGGACGGCTACGGCGAGACCAGCGTCGCCAACCTGGTCGCCGGCATCGAGGCCCGCCGGACCATCCCCCTCGACCGCTTCATCTTCGGCCTCGGCGTCCGGCACATCGGCGAGACGACCGCGATGGTGCTGGCGCGGGGCTACGGCTCCGCCGCCGCCTTCGTGGCCGCCATGGACCGGGTCGCCGCCCGGGATCCCGAGGCCATCGAGGAGTTCGACGCCCTCGACCAGGTGGGCGGCGCGGTGATCGAGGCCGCCGCCGCCTATTTCGGCGAGGCCCACAACCGCCGCATTGTCGCCGAACTGGCGGCGGAACTTACCATCCGCGACGCCGAGGCGCCCCGCAGCGACACCGCCGTGGCGGGCAAGACCGTGGTCTTCACCGGCGCCCTGGAACAGATGACCCGGGACGAAGCCAAGGCCCGGGCCGAAGCCCTGGGCGCCAAGGTGGCGGGCTCGGTCTCCAGGAAGACCGACATCGTGGTCGCCGGTCCGGGCGCCGGCTCCAAGCTGAAGACCGCCGAGGCCCTGGGGATCCAGGTCCTGACGGAAGCCGAGTGGCTGGAACTGATCGGCAGCCTTTAGTTGTCATGAACCCTCGGGTTCCCCGGGGCGAAATCAGCCCTCCCATTCCTCTCCATCAGGGGGAGGGGGGCTTCGGCGAGGGGGATTGGCCCCCTCAGTCGGCTTCGCCGACAGCTCCCCCGCAGGGGAGCAATTGGAGCCGTAATTCCTCCACCTCTTGAGGGGGAGGTGGACCGCGAAGCGGGCCGGAGGGGGTCTGCCGAGGGGCCGTCGACACCCTCGGTCAGCCTCACCCCCCGATCGGCGCGCAGGCTCCCTCCAGCCAGGTGCGGACCTCGCGGTCCAGGTGCGGGCCGATCTCGGCCAGGACCCGGGCGTGGTAGGCGTCCAGCTGGGCGCGCTCCTCGGCGGTGAGCAGGTCGGGCAGGATCAGGGTCCGGTCGATGGGGGCCAGGGTCAGGGCCTCGAAGCCCAGCATGGGCCGGTCGCCGCCGGGAATGGTCCTGGGCTCTGTCACGTACTGGAGGTTCTCGATCCGGATGCCGTAGGCGCCTTCCTTGTAGTAGCCCGGTTCGTTGGAGACGATCATGCCGGGCTGGAGGGCCACAGTGTTCGGCGCCTTGGCGATCCGGTGCGGGCCCTCGTGGACCCCCAGGAAGACGCCCACGCCGTGGCCGGTGCCGTGGTCGTAGTCCAGCCCGCGGGACCAGAGGGCGGCCCGGGCGAAGGCGTCTACCGCCGAGCCCGTCGTCCCCGCCGGGAAGCGCAGGGCCGCCAGGGCCAGGTGGCCCTTGAGCACCAGGGTGAACCGCTCGCGCATCTCGCGGCTCGGGGTCCCGATGGCCATGGTTCGGGTGACGTCCGTGGTGCCGTCCGGGTACTGGCCGCCGGAATCCACCAGCAGCAGGGTGCCCGGCGCGGTGCGCGCATTGGTCTTCTCGGTGGGGTGGTAGTGCGGCAGGGCGGCGTTGCCCAGGGCCGCGGCGATGGTGTCGAAGGACAGGTCCGCCAGGCCCTCGACCTCCTCGCGGAAAGCCTCCAGCCGGCTGGCGACCTCGATCTCGTCGGGCAAGAGGGTCTGGGCCTCGGTGGCCACCCAGTGCAGGAAGCGGGTCAGGGCGACGCCGTCGCGGACATGGGCGCTTCGGGAGCCGGCGATCTCCACCGGGTTCTTGCAAGCCCTGGGCAGGGCGCAGGGGTCCTCGCCCCGCAGCACCCGGGCGCCGGCGGCCTCCAGGGCGTCGAAATAGAAGGCCGGGGACTGGGCCGGATCGATCAGGACGACCTTGTCCTTCAGGCCGGCCAGGGCGCCGGGCAGGTCCGCCGGGGTTTCGAGGGACACGCCATTGCCCAGCCAGGCCGGAAGCTCCGGGGTCACCTTGACCGGCTCGAGGAAGAGGCGGGCCGAGCCGTCGCGGTTCAGGATGGCCTGGGCGAGCGGCAGGGGGGTGCGACTGACGTCACCGCCCCGAACGTTGAACAGCCAGGCGATGGAGGCCGGGGCGGTCAGGACGGCGGCCTCGGCCCCCTTCGCGACAAGGCCCTCGCCCAGCCGGGCCCGCTTGGCGGCGGACTCCTCACCGGCGAAGGCCAGGGCGTGGGGGCGCACCGGGGCGGCGGGCTGGGCCGGCCGGTCGACGCCCCAGGCCACGTCCAGGGGGTTGGGGTCCACAGGCTTCAGGGTTGCGCCGGACCGGATGGCGGCGTTCCGCAAATGACCGAGGGCGTCGGGGCTGTGCAGGCGCGCATCGTAGCCGATCACCTGGCCGGGGCGGGTGTGGGCCTCGATCCAGGCCGGGACCCCGCCGACCACCAGGTCGCAGATCTCGAAAAGGGCGGCGTCGACCTGGGCCCGGACCTGGATGGTGTA
Organism: Phenylobacterium sp.; assembly: GCA_020401865.1. GTDB lineage: Bacteria > Pseudomonadota > Alphaproteobacteria > Caulobacterales > Caulobacteraceae > Phenylobacterium. Next base: position 72,760 of record JADCAS010000008.1, read on the forward strand.
GCGGCCATCCACGAAGACCGCGGCCCGGTCGGCCATCACGATGGCGGCGCCGGCCGAGCCGGTGAAGCCCGTGGCCCAGGCCAGCCGGTCGTTGGCGGCGGGCAGGTATTCGTTCTGGTGCTCGTCCTCATGGGGCACGAGCAGGCCGTCGAGCCCCTGGGCGGCCATGGCGGCGCGGATGCGGGGCAGGTGGAGGGACCCGTAGGACGGATCGGCGGATTCTTTGAAGCTCTGGCGCATGGGGGATATCTAGGCCGGACGAGCGGTGCGCGCAAAGGCCCTGGGGCCGCAGCCCGGTTCAGGGCCTTTGCAGGACCAGGGTCGCCCAGGCGTCGCGGTGGATGCGGCGCAGCAGGCGGAACCCTCGAGAGCGGTAGGCCGCCAGCACCCGCCGCTCCTGGGTGCGCAGGAGACCGGACAGGATGGCCACCCCGCCCGGGCGCAGGGCGCCGCGGATATCCTGGGCCAGGGCCACCAGGGGCGGGGCCAGGATGTTGGCGAAGACCAGGTCATAGGGCGCGGCGGAACGCACGCGCTGGTGGCCGAGGCCCGAGGCGTGGACGAACTCGGCCCGGGCGCCGTTCAGGGCCGCATTCTCCCGGGCGATCCGGACCGACGGGGCGTCGATGTCCGTGCCGCGGGCCAGCCGGGCCCCGGTCCGGGCGGCGGCGATGGCCAGGACTCCCGTGCCGGCGCCGACGTCCAGCACCTTGCCGAAGCGCCGGGCCTTGATCAGGTCGTTCCACGCCTGGAGGCAGCCCACCGTGGTGCCATGGTGGCCGGTGCCGAAGGCCGCCCCGGCTTCGATGCGCAGGGCCACGGCGTTGGCCGGGATCCGGCCCTGGTCGTGGGCGCCGTAGACGAAGAACCGCCCGGCCCGGACCGGCGGCAGGCCCGACAGGGACATGGCCAGCCAGTCGGCGTCCGCCAGGGCCTCGACCGTCACGACCAGGGCGGGGAAGGCTGCAAGCCGGCCACGCAGGGCGTCGGCCTCTTCGGTCTTGGTGGGGAAGGCGTCGATCCGCCAGACGTCGTGGTCCTCGTCCTCCTCCAGGATGGAGTAGGTGGCGGCCTCCAGGACCGGGTCGGCGTCCAGGACGGCGGCGGCGGCCTCGGCGACGGCGCGGGGCCCCCGGGCGATGATCTGGACGGCGTCGTCACTCATGCGCCCTCCTTAGGGCTCCCGGTCCCGGAAGGCGAGGGGGCGTCCCCCGCCGCCGGCGGCGCGAAGGGCGGGGTTGCCGAACCCGGGGCAATCTCGGGCGGACGGTCAGGCGTACGCTCCGGGGGCGGCGCTGGGGCCGGGGCGGCGGCCTCAGGTTCCTCCCAGGCGGGGGGCGGCGGGACATAGCCCGGAGGCGGTTGGAGGGAGTCCGTGCCGACCACATAGTCCGGAACCGGGCCGATCCCGGTCCAGCCGCCGCCGTTCCATCCGCCCGTGGGATCGGCGCCGCCGAACGGGCCGTCCGGAGGACCGGTGAAGCCGGGCGTCTCGAAGGCCGGATCTGGCCTGAAGTCTGCAGGCTGCGGACGCAGCAGGGCGCCCGCGATCAGCCCGAGGCAGGCGAAGGCGACTGCGCCGGCCAGTTCAACCTTCATGCCGCCCGGCGGACGGCCCGTTCGATCAGGTCGCAGACCGTCGGGATCAGGGGGGCGGGGATGTTGTGGCCCATGGCCTCGAGCACGTGCATCTCGGCGCCCGGCACGCAGGCGGCCGTGTCATGGCCGCCCTCGACGGGCACCAGGGGATCATCCGCCCCGTGGATCACCACTGTCGGCGCGGTGATGCGGCGCAGGGCCTCGCGCCGGTCGCCGCTGCCCAGGATGGCCGCATACTGGCGCAGGAAGCCCACCGGATAGTAGGCGCGCCGGAAGGACTGCTCGATGCCGGCCCGTTCGGCCGCCTCGTCGTGCAGGCCGGCGGGCCCCGCCATCACCCGGGCCGACCTCAGACCATGCTCGAGGAAGGCCTCCAGGTCCTGGTGCGGGTCCGGCCCCCGGTTGACCAGGAAGGCCACGGCCTCGGGCTTCGCCGGCGGCAGGCCGGGATTGCCCGTGGACGACATGATGGAGGTCAGGGACCGCACCCGGTGCGGGTGCTCGGCGGCCAGCATCTGGACGATCATGCCGCCCATGGAGGCGCCGACCACGTGGGCGGATCCGAAGCCAAGGCCCTCGATGACGCCGGCGGCGTCGGCGGCCATGTCGGAGAGGAAGTAGGGCACGTCCGGTCGCCGGCCCTCGCGCACGGCCTTGGCGACGTCGCCGATGCTGGGCGGCGAAACATCGTCAAAGCGGTGGGAGAGGCCCACGTCGCGGTTGTCGAACCGCACCACACGGTAGCCGCGCCCGGCCAGGTCGCCCACCATGTCCATGGACCAGCGGATCATCTGGGCGCCCAGGCCCATGACCAGGACGACAGGCTCTCCGCCCTCCGGTCCGTGGATGTCGTATTCGATCCCGATGCCGTTCGCCGTCAGCCGCGCCATGTCCGTCTCCCTGAGGTCTGTGGCACGATGGCGCGCCGGGCCCCGGGTCGCAAGCGCTCAGGCCCTCTCGACGAAGCTGTCGAGCACCTTCTTCTCGCCGGCCTTGTCGAAGGCCACGGTCAGCTTGGAGCCCTCGGCCACCAGCACCCGGCCATAGCCGAACTTCTGGTGGAAGACCCGGTCGCCCCGGGCATAGGCGCTGGACTGCGGGTCGGAGACCGCCAGGAGCTTGCCCTCACCCTCGATGACTGCCTTGCGGTTGACGGGGGCCGCGGGCCGCCCCCGGTCCTGGGCCCGACGCCAGCCGGGGGAGTCGTAGCCGGAGCCGAAGGCCGGGGTCTCGTCCCAGCGGCTGGCCGCCGCCTGCATGCCCGGACCGCCGCTGAAATAGCCGGTCTCCGAGACCGCCTCCACATGCGCCTCGGGCAGCTCATCGACAAAGCGGCTGGGCAGCTGGCTGGTCCAGCGGCCATAGACGAGGCGGTTGGCGGCGAAGGAGATGCGGGCTGACTTCCGCGCCCGGGTCAGGCCGACATAGGCGAGGCGCCTTTCCTCCTCCAGGCCCTTCTCGCCGGTCTCGTCCAGGCTGCGCTGGGAGGGGAAGACCCCTTCCTCCCAGCCCGGCAGGAAGACCAGGGGAAACTCCAGCCCCTTGGCCGAGTGCAGGGTCATGATCTGGACGGCGTCGGCCTGGGGCCCCCGGTCCATGTCCATGACCAGGGAGACGTGCTCGAGATAGGCCTGCAGGGTGTCGAAGGCGTCCATGGACTGGACGAGTTCCTTGAGGTTCTCCAGCCGGGTCTGGGCGGTGGGGGTGCGGTCGGCGCGCAGGGCGTCGGTGTAGCCGCTTTCCTCCAGTATGGTCTCGGTCAGGCGGGCGTGGTGGGTGTCACGCGACAGGGCCGTCCACCGGTCGAGGTCGCGCAGGAAATTGGCCAGGGCGGTGCGGGTTCGGGCGGGCAGTTCGTCCGTCAGGGCGGCCTCGCGGGCGGCGGCCAGGGCCGGGACGCCGGAGGCCCGGGCGATCTGGAACAGTTTCTGAACCGAGGCTTCGCCAATGCCCCGGCGGGGGGTGTTGACGATGCGCTCGAAGGCCAGGTCGTCGTCCGGCGACTGGACGAGGCGCAGATAGGCGTGGGCGTCCCGGATCTCGGCCCGCTCGAAGAAGCGCGGCCCGCCCACCACCGTGTAGGGGATGGACATCAGGACGAAGCGCTCCTCGAAGGCGCGCATCTGGAAGGAGGCCCGGACCAGGATGGCCATGTCGCGGTAGGCGAGGGGGGCCTCGTCGCGCTCGCCCCGGTGGGCGCGCTCGATCTCCTCGGCGACGAGGCGGCTCTCGGCCTCGCCGTCCCAGACGCCGCGGACCAGGACCTTGGCCCCGCCCTCCGCCTCGGTCCACAAGGTCTTGCCCAGCCGGCCGCGGTTGGCGGCGATCAGCCCCGAGGCCGCGCCCAGGATGTGGGCGGTGGAGCGGTAGTTGCGCTCCAGACGGATGACCTTCGCCCCCGGGAAGTCCTTCTCGAAGCGCAGGATGTTGTCCACCTCGGCGCCCCGCCAGCCGTAGATCGACTGGTCGTCATCGCCCACGCAGCAGACATTGCCCCGCGACTGGCCCAGCAGGCGCAGCCACAGGTACTGGGCGACATTGGTGTCCTGGTACTCGTCGACCAGGATGTAGCGGAAGCGGCGATGGTACTCCTCCAGGATGTCCGGCCGGGCCTGGAGCAGGGTCAGGTTGTGGAGCAGGAGGTCGCCGAAGTCGCAGGCGTTCAGCACCCGCAAGCGCTCCTGATAGGCGCGGTAGAGCTCCTGCACCCTGTTGCCGGCGAAACCCGCCCCCTCGCCGGAGGGCAGCTTCTCGGGCGTCCAGCCACGGTTCTTCCAGTGGTCGATCAGGCCCGCCAGGGCCTTGGGCGTCCACCGCTTCACGTCGATGTTGGCCGCCTCCATCACCTGCTTGATCAGGCGCTCCTGGTCGTCGGTGTCGAGGATGGTGAAGGTGGACTTCAGCCCGACGATCTCGGCGTGCCGGCGCAGGATCTGGGCGGCGATGGAGTGGAAGGTGCCCAGCCAGCGCAGCCCCTCGGCCTCGGGCCCGAGAATGGCGGCGAGGCGCTCGCGCATCTCCCGCGCCGCCTTGTTGGTGAAGGTGACGGCCAGGATCTCCCAGGGCCGGGCCCGGCCCGTCGCCAGGATGTGGGCCAGGCGCGTGGTCAGGACCCGGGTCTTGCCCGTGCCGGCGCCCGCCAGCACCAGCACGGCGCCGTCGACGGCCTCCACGGCCTCCCGCTGCTCGGGGTTCAGCCCCTTGAGGTAGTCTGGCTCGGCCCCGGCGCGCAGGCCTGCACTGGCCCTCTGGCTGAGGGTGAGGCCGCGCTCCGCCTCCGGCCCGCCGAGTGATTCCGTCTCCGACATGCGAACGGATGTAGCACGCGCGGGGCGGGGGATTCAGCCCTTCGACCTCAGGGCCGCGACGCGACAGGCGGAGGCGAGGGGGCGGGCTCCCCGGCCGGCGTCGATCTCGGCCACCAGGGCGGCCAGTCGCAGACCCCTGGCGGCGGCGAGCGCCTCCAGCGCCGTCCAGAATTCCGGCTCCAGCGCCAGGGAGGTGGCGTGGCCGGCGAGGTTGAGGGAGCGCTTCCTGAGGGTCATGTGTCGGCAGGCATACAGCATGTCGGCGAAGGGCGGCAGACCCTTGAAACCGGACCCGTGCGGCGCTACTTCCTTTTAACTTAGCAGTGTTTAGTGGACGCCATGACCGCCGACGTTCTGACTGCCGACAGGCCGATTCCCGCGCCCCGCCGCGACTGGGGCGCCGCCCTGCGCGCCCTTCGCCGCCTGCTCCGCAACAAGGAGGACACCCGCCAGGTCTTCGAGATCATGCGGGCCCTGACGGGGGACTCCACCGGCCAGTGCTATCGTCGCCTGTGCTCCACGGCGCGCGGCGGGCGCATCGCCTATGAGCGCCAGGAATTCGCCCACCGGCTGATGGATGACGCCTGGCTGGATTCATTCCCCGACGGCACGGTCGGCGCGGCCTACCGGCAGTTCGTGCGGTCCCAGAGCATTTCGGCCGATGGACTGGCCGGTGTGAGCCGCGAGGGCGCCGGCGAGATCGACGCGCTCCATCCGGTGGCCTGGATGGCCCGGCGCATCCGCGACGTGCATGACGTCTGGCACATCCTGACCGGCTATGGCCGCGACGGTCTGGGCGAGGCCTGCCTGGTGGCCTTCTCCTATCCGCAGACCCGCAGCCTCGGCTGGGCCCTGATCGCCCTGGGCGCAATCTCCCGCACCCGCGGCGGTCGCTATCCCTACGTGCGCGCCATCTGGCAGGGCTACCAGCGGGGGAAGAAGGCGAAGTGGCTGCTGGCCGAGGATTACGAGGTCCTGTTCGCCGAGCCCCTGGACCAGGCGCGCCAGCGGCTGGGGATCACCCCGCCGACCGTCTATGACTCCATCCCGCCCGAAGCCCGCGACATCGTCGCCAGCCCCACCTCCGAAGGCGCCCCGCTCCCCGCCGCCGCCTAGGGCCCGCTCTCCCCGCTTCGCGGGGAGCATCAAGTCGGTGAAGTTCCTCCCCCTTTTTGAGGGGGAGGTGGACCGCGAAGCGGGCCGGAGGAGGTTATCGGCGGCTCAGCAGGCCCCCTCACCCCGCTCCGCGGGGAGCTCCCCCGCAGGGGAGCAATTAAGATACTGTAATTCCTCCACCTCTTGAGGGGGAGGTGGGCCGCGCATCGGGCCGGAGGGGGTTATCGGCGGCTCAGCAGGCCCCCTCACCCCGCTCCGCGGGCAGCTCCCCCGCAGGGGAGCAATCAACGCGTTGTAATTCCTCCACCTCTTGAGTGGGAGGTGGACCGCGCAGCGGGCCGGAGGGGGTCTGCGGAGGCTAGGGTTCCAGGCGCTTGCCGTCGAGCTGGCGGGCGGTGCGGGTTGCGTCCGCCTGCGCCTGGGCCTTTTCGGCCTTGGTCCGCCCGAAGGCGACGCGGTTCTCTGCGGCGAGGGATTTCGCGGCTTCCCGCGCCCGGGCCTTGCGGGCCTTGTTCAGGTTGACGACCGTCACGGCCTATTTCACCGCAGCGCAGAAGCGCTGGATCCGGCCGCAGGCGTCCTCCAGCACGGCCTCGGAGGTGGCGTAGCTGATGCGGAAGAAGGGCGACAGGCCGAAGGCTGCGCCGAACACCACCGCCACGCCCTCGGTCTCGAGCAGCTCGTTGGCGAAGTCCTGGTCCGAGCCGATCATCCGGCCCGAGGGGGCCGTCCGGCCGATCAGCTTCTCGCAGGAGGGATAGACGTAGAAGGCCCCCTCCGGGGTCGGGCACTCCAGGCCCGAGGCCTGGTTCAGCATGGAAACCACCAGGTCCCGGCGCTTCTGGAAGAGGGCGGCGTTGGGCTTGATGAAGTCCTGGGTCCCGTTCAGGGCCTCGACGGCGGCGTACTGCGAGACCGAGCAGGGATTGGAGGTGGACTGGCTCATCACCTTGGCCATCAGCCTGATCAGGGGCTCGGGGCCCGCGGCGTAGCCGATCCGCCAGCCGGTCATGGCGTAGGCCTTGGAGACCCCGTTCATGGTCAGGGTGCGCTCGTAGAGGGCGGGTTCGACCTGGGCGATCGTCCAGAACGTCATGTCGTCGAACATCAGGTGCTCGTACATGTCGTCGGTCAGGATCCAGACCTGCGGGTGGCGCAGCAGCACCTCCGCCAGGCCCTTCAGCTCGTCCTTCGTATAGGCCGCGCCCGAGGGGTTGGAGGGCGAGTTCAGGATCAGCCAGCGGGTGCGAGGCGTGATCACGGCCTCCAGTTCGGCGGGCTTCAGCTTGAAGCCGCTGGCCGCCGTCGTGGGCGCGAAGACGGGGGTTCCGCCGGCCAGCAGGACCATGTCGGGATAGCTGACCCAGTAGGGCGCCGGCACGATGACCTCGTCGCCCGGGTTCAGGGTGGCCATCATGGCGTTGAAGATCACCGGCTTGCCACCGGGCGAGACGTTCACCTGGGAGGGCTTGTAGGCGAGGCCGTTCTCGCGGGCGAACTTGGCGGCGATGGCCTCCTTCAGCTCGGGGATGCCGTCGACCGTGGTGTACTTGGTCTTGCCCTCGCGGATGGCGCGGATCGCGGCCTCCTTGATGTTCTCCGGGGTGTCGAAGTCCGGCTCGCCGGCGCCGAGGCTGATGATGTTGCGCCCCTGGGCCTTCAGCTCGCGGGCCTTCTGGTCGGTGGCCATGGTGGCGGACGGCTTGACGCGGGACAGGGTGACGGATTCGAGCGACATGGGGGGCTCCCGGCGAGGACTCACTGTGCTGCGGCGGTGTATCCGAAGCGCCGGTTGCGGCATAGGCCGGCTCTGCAACACTGGCGAGGCATCGCCGCCGCTTGACCCGGCGTCCGGACCGCGCGACTCGAGGAACATGCGCCGTCTGCTCCAAATCGTCAGCAACATGGACGCCCGGGCCTGGGTGAGTCTCTTTGTCTCCTTCCTTCTGTTCGGCGGGGTGGGTCTGGTCTTCCTGTTCGGGGCCCGGCTGATGGGTTTCGACAGCGAGACCGCCCTGAGGGGCTGGCTCGGTGCGGCCCACGGCCCCTGGGCGCTGCCGGCGGCGGTGGCTGCCTTCGCCGCACTGGCGTTTCTGGGCGCCCCGCAGTTTGTGCTGATCGCGGCGGCCGTGGTCGCCTTCGGCCCCGTGAACGGGGCCATCTACAGCTGGGTCGGGACGATGGTCTCGGCGATGATCGGATTCTGGCTCGGGCGATCCGCCGGCGCCCGCACCCTGCAGATGTTTTCCAGCGAGAGCCTGGACCGCTTCATGGCCCTGGTCGGCCGCAACGGCTTCCTCGCCAGCCTGGTGGTGCGGCTCGTGCCCTCCGCCCCCTTCATCGTGGTCAACATGGCGGCAGGGGTGACGCCCATTCGCGTCCTCGACTTCGCCGCCGGGACCGCCCTTGGCATTATCCCGAAGATCGCCCTGACCGCCTTCGCCGGAAAGTCGATCCTGCATGTGCTGACCGGCGGCGGCGCCGAGAGCCTGGCCGCCCTGGCCGCGGGGCTCGTCCTCTGGATCGCCCTGGGCCTGGCCGCGCGTCGCTGGCTGCGGTCTCGCGCCGCGCCGTGACCCGGTCGAAAGGCGGCGCGGGAGGGATCTCGCCTGGCCCTTTCGCGCAAGCTTCTTGCCGATCCAGCGCCTGCGACCCGGTTCCACGCAAAACTCTTGCGCCAGACTCGGCGGATCGTTATGAGCCTTCCCATGATCGCAGTCGCCATCCGGCTTGGACTTCTGCGGGGGCTTAGTCGCCCCTGAGCGCCTCTTCAGGCTGCGCACCTTCGCGGCCGGGCGTTTCAGGGGATGACCCTCACACCCGACCTGATCCAACGCCCCGCGAACTGCGAGTTTCTCACAATGAACGCCATCCCTTCCAACGCCCCCGCTGCGGCCCCGTCTGCTGACGCCAAGGACCGCGTCATCGTCTTCGACACCACCATGCGCGACGGCGAGCAGTCGCCCGGCGCCTCCATGTCCCTCGAGGAGAAGCTGGAGCTGGCCAAGATCCTCGAGGACATGCGGGTCGACGTCATCGAGGCCGGCTTCCCCATCGCCTCCAACGGCGACTTCGAGTCCGTCCGCCGCATCTCCGAGATCGTCACCGAGAGCACGGTCTGCGGCCTGGCCCGGGCCGGCCAGGCGGACATCGAGCGCTGCGCCGAGGCCATCCGCCCGGCCAGGCGCGGCCGGATCCACACCTTCATCTCCACCAGCCCGGTCCACATGAAGTGGAAGCTGCAGATGGAGCCCGAGGCGGTGCTGGAGATGGTGACCAAGTCGGTCTCTCACGCCCGCAACCTCTGCGGTGATGTGGAGTGGTCGGCCGAGGACGCCACCCGCACGGAGCGCGACTTCCTGCGGCGCTGCGTGGAGGCGGCCATCCGCGCCGGCGCGACCACCATCAACATCCCGGATACGGTGGGCTACACCTACCCGTCCGAGTACGAGGCCGTGTTCCGCGACCTGATCGAGAACGTCCCCGGCGCCGACGGGGTGATCTTCTCCACCCACTGCCACAACGACCTGGGCCTGGCGGTGGCCAACAGCCTGGCCGGCGTGCAGGGCGGGGCCCGGCAGGTCGAGGTCGCCGTGAACGGCATGGGCGAGCGGGCCGGCAACGCCGCCCTGGAGGAAGTGGTCATGGCCCTGAAGGTGCGCGGGGACCGGCTGCTCTATCAGACCGGCGTCCAGACCCAGCACATCACCCGGGCCAGCCGCTACGTCTCGGCCATCACCGGCTTCCCGGTGCAGTACAACAAGGCCATCGTCGGCAAGAACGCCTTCGCCCACGAGAGCGGCATCCATCAGGACGGCATGCTCAAGAACGCCGAGACCTACGAGATCATGCGTCCGGAGGACGTGGGTCAGGGCGGCACCAACCTGGTCATGGGCAAGCATTCCGGCCGCCACGCCTTCCGCGAAAAGCTGAAGGGGCTGGGCTACGAGCTGGGCCAGAACGCCCTGAACGAGGCCTTCCAGCGCTTCAAGGACCTCGCCGACAAGAAGAAGGACGTCTACGACGACGACATCGTCGCCCTGGTCGACGACGCCCTGGCCTCGGGGGCGGACCGGATTCAGGTCAAGAGCCTGCGCGTGGTCGCCGGCACCGAGGGCCCGCAGACGGCGGACCTGGTCCTGACCGTCGACGGCGAGGAAAGGGTCGCCGCCGCCACCGGCGACGGTCCGGTGGACGCGGTCTTCCACGCCATCCGGCAGGCCGTGCCGCACGAGTCCGACCTGCGGCTGTTCCAGGTCCACGCCGTGACCGAGGGCACGGACGCCCAGGCGCAGGTCTCGGTGCGACTGGAGGAGGACGGCCGCATCGCCACCGGACAGGCGGCGGACACCGACACCCTGACCGCCTCGGCCAAGGCCTACGTCAACGCCCTCAACAACCTCATCGCCCGTCGGGAAAAAACCGCCCCCGGCGCCCGGCTCGCCAGCGGCTTCTGACGGATGTTGTGGGTCCTGCTTGCAGCGGCCGCCGCTCCGCTGCAGGTGGCCCGCAACGCCTTCCAGCGGGGCATGATCGGCGAGGCGGGCCCCTGGGGCGCGACCCTGGTCCGGTTTCTGTTCGGCCTGCCCTTCTCCCTGGTGCTGCTGACCCTGGCGATCCTCCTGACCCCGGACGCCCGGCCGAACCCGGACCTGCGATTCTTCGTCACCGTGGGGACGGGCGGGCTGGCCCAGATCGGCGCCACCGCCTGCCTTCTGGTCGCCATGCAGCGCGCCGGCTTCGCGGTGGCCACCTTTCTGCAGCAGGCGGCGCTCCCCTTCGGGGCCCTGCTCGGCTGGGTGGTCTTTGGCGACGCCATGCGCCCGTTGCAGTGGCTGGGGGTGGGGGTGACCTGCGCCGGCCTCTTCATCCTCTCCTGGCCGAAGGCGGGCCTTCGCAAGATGGACGCCGGCGCCCTCCTGGGCCTGGCCGCGGCAGCCTTCTTCGCGGTCTCCATGAACGGCTACCGGCAGGCGGGCCTGGCGCTGGAGCCCCGGCATCCGGTCTACGCCGGGATCGGGGCTGTCGTGGCGGCCCAGGCGATCCAGTCCTCGGTCCTCGGCGGGATCCTCGCGGTCCTGCGGCCTGAAGCCCTCCGGGCGGTCTTCGCCTCCTGGCGATCCTCTCTTGGAGCGGGCGCCTGCGGAGCGGGGGCCTCGGCCCTCTGGTTCTCGGCCCTGGCCATGTCGCCGCCGGGGCCCGTCCGCGCGGTGGGCGTCATCGAGGCGCCCATCGCCGCCCTGGCCGGCCGGACCCTCTTCCGGGAGCGGCTCACGCCCCTGCAGCTCGTCGCGGGAGCGGCCACGGCCGTCGGCGTGGTGGTGACGGCGCTCAGCTGAAGGCGCAGGATGGTCGCAACAGTCGGGGAGGGCGCACAGGATGGACCACGCCGGATTTGACGTCGACGGGCACGCCGGACGGCTTGCCCGGGATGGCTTCACCCTCATCGAGGACTTCCTGTCGCCCGCCGACCTGGCCGAGGCCCGTGAGCGGATCGACGCCCTGTCGGACCAGCACCGCGGCCGGAACGCCTTCGAAGGCTACGCCACCGAAAGAATCTACACCCTGGTCGCCCGAGGGCCCGTCTTCGAGCGGATGACCGAGGACGCCCGGCTTCTGGCCCTGCTCGACCGCTTCCTCCTGCCGGGCTACCTGCTGACCGCCAGCCAGTCGATCCGCATCCATCCCGGTGAGGCGGCCCAGGCCCTGCATATCGATGACAGTTTCTACCGCCTTCCGCGGCCGCGCCCGGCGGTCAGCCTGACCCTCATTGCGGCCATCGATGCCTTCACCGGGGAGAATGGGGCCACGGACATCCTTCCCGGCTCCCACCTCTGGGACGAGGCCCGGGCGGCGGAGGCCATCGCGGCGGGGGGCGGGGCCGGCCTGAGGCCTGCCGTCATGCCGGCCGGGGCGGCCATCGTCCTGCAGGGCAACCTCATCCACCGGGGCGGCGCCAACCGCAGCGCAGCCCCCCGACTGGCGGTGACGAGCCAGTACTGCCAGCCCTGGGCGCGACCCCAGGAGAACTTCTTTCTGGGCGTCCCGCCCGCCCGGGCGGCGGCCCTGTCGCCACGCCTCCAGGCCCTGCTCGGCTATGAGGTCTGGTCCCCTTTCATGGGCCATGTGACCGGCTCTCACCCCCGCAAAGCGCTGGAACCGGGCTGGTTGGCCCCGGTGGAGCGGTCCTGACGGCGGGGCGCAGGCCGATTCCACCCCGGGACTGTCCGAAGGACGAAGGATTCACCTTGAATTCACCCCGGTGGCAGGGCAGGAGACGGTTTGATCCGTTCTGCTGGGGCAGGGTCCGACGGTGCGCGCCAAAGACGGCGACTCCGACTGCGGATCCCGTCCTTCGCCAGGCCCCTCCGAAGCTGTCCTCCGCCCCCGGGAAACTGCATGTTTTCGTCTCTTTTCGGCTCTGTCACCAAGGACATCGCCATCGACCTCGGCACCGCCAACACCCTGATCTACATGAAGGGCCGCGGGATCGTGCTGAACGAGCCCTCGGTGGTGGCCCTGCGCACCGTCGGCGGGCGGAAGGAAACCTACGCTGTCGGTCTCGAGGCCAAGCAGATGCTGGGCCGCACTCCGGGTCACATGGAAGCCATCCGCCCCCTTCGCGACGGAGTCATCGCCGACTTCGAAGTGGCCGAGGAGATGATCAAGTACTTCATCCGCAAGGTTCACAACCACAAGGGCTTCGTGAATCCCAAGGTCATCGTCTGTGTGCCCTCCGGCGCCACGGCGGTGGAGCGGCGGGCGATCAAGGACAGCTGCCTGAACGCCGGCGCGCGCCGGGTGGCCCTGATGGACGAACCCATGGCGGCGGCCATCGGCGCGGGCCTGCCCATCCACGAAGCCACAGGCTCCATGGTGGTGGACATCGGCGGGGGCACCACTGAGGTCGCCGTCCTATCCCTGTCCGGCGTGGTCTATTCCCGTTCTGTCCGGGTCGGCGGCGACACGATGGACGAGGCGATCATTTCCTACATGCGCCGGACCTACAACCTGCTCATCGGCGAGACGACGGCCGAGCGGATCAAGAAGGAGATCGGCACCGCCCGCGCCCCCGAGGAGGGCGACGGCCTGGCCATCGACGTCAAGGGCCGCGACCTGATGCAGGGCGTCCCTCGGGAGGTCCTCATCGCCGAGAAGCAGGCTGCCGAGGCCCTCAAGGAACCGGTCTCGCAGATTATCGACGCGGTGAGAATGGCGCTGGAGTCCACCCCTCCCGAACTGGCGTCCGACATCGCCGACAAGGGCATCATGCTGACGGGCGGCGGGGCGCTTCTTCGGGGACTGGACGCTGAGATCCGCGAGCATACCGGCCTGCCGGTGACAGTGGCGGACGATCCCCTCTCCTGTGTGGCTCTGGGCTGCGGTAAGGTGCTGGAGCATCCGGCCTGGATGAAGAGCGTGATGGACGCCGGCGGAGCCTGAGGCAGGCTCTGGCGGGAATCGCAGGACTGGGAACACTAGGCGGGGCTGATCGGCAGCGCGAATGAGGGGCTTCCGTCCGCTTGGGGGCCCGGGAGATCGTCGGGTCCGTGTCTTTCAGGGATAACCCCTTCGGCGAGGTGAGGCTGCCCCTTCTGCTGGGCGCCGTGGCCGCCTGCGTCGTGGCCCTGGTCGTGGCCTTCGCCCTCCTGATGGTCGACCGGCGGCAGACCTACCAGACGGGCGCCTACAACGCCCTGCGCAAGGCCTCCGACGTCGTCGTGGCGCCGGTGACGGGCGCCGTGGCCGCCCCGGTCCGCTGGGCCGGCGGGGTCGCCGAGGGGATCGGCGGCTACTTCTTCGCCGCCTCTGAGAACCGTCGCCTCAAGGCTGAGCTGGCCGCCGCCCGCGTCTGGCGCGAGCGGGCGATCGCCCTGGCCGACGAGAACGCCCGCTACCGCGCCCTGCTGGGTCTCGCCGTGGACCCCCCGGTTCCCATGGTCACAGGCCGGACGGTGAGCGAGAGCCGCGGTCCCTACGCCAACACCCGCCTGGTCAACGTCGGTGCGGCCCAGGGGGTCCGGGTCGGGCACCCCGTGCTCAGCGAGAATGGATTGGTGGGCCGGGTGATCGGCGTCTCGTCACGGGTCAGCCGCGTGCTGATGCTGACGGACACCGCTTCCCGGACGCCGGTGATGATTCAGCGCACCCGCGCCCGGGCTATTCTGACCGGCGACGGCGGCTGGGCGCCTGGGCTCGCCTACCTGCGGGGTCGGGACCCGGCCCGGGTCGGCGACCTGGTCCTGACCTCGGGGGACGGCGGGGTCCTGCCAAGGGGGATCGCGGTGGGGCGCGTCGTCCGCGGCGTGGACGGCGACTGGCGGGTTCAGCTGGCCTCGGATTCTGCGCCCATCGATTTCGTCCGGATCCTGCTGTTCGAGGACTTCGTGAAGCTGGAGGACCTGCGGGCCCTGGAGCGACCCGCGCCGCCGCCGCCGCCCACACCGGCGCCCCCGACAGACCCGCCCGCCGCCGCCGTCGCGCCCGCCCAGAAGTCCCGGGGCGCCGCCCCATGACCACCCTCGCCCAACCCCTTCGGGTCTCGCGCTGGGTCGGGGGCCCCCTGTTGGCCGCCCTGGCCGTCAGTCTGCTGCTGGCGGCCCCTATCCGCCTCCTGGGCCTGCCCCTGCCTGAGCCGGTGACCCTGATGGTCCCGGCTTTCGCCTGGGCCATGATCCGACCCGCCGCCGCGCCCGCCTTTGCGCTCCTGCTGGGGGGACTGGCCCTGGAAGGTCTCTGGGGCGCCCCCGCCGGTCTCTGGGCGATTTCCCTGCTGGCGGCCTACCTGCCGATTCTGGTCCTGCGGAACATCCTGGCCGCACAGTCGCCGGTCGTGCTCTGGGCCTGGTACGGCCTCGCCTGTCTGCTGGCTCAGCTGGTCGGCTGGTTGATCAGCGCCTGGATCGCCGGGGCGCCGCCGTCCCTCGCCGCCGCCGGGCTTCAGTGGTTGGCCACCGTTCTCCTCTTCCCGCTCGCCGCCCTGCTCATCGAGCGCTTCCGCGACGCGGATGTTCGGTTCCGCTGACCGCCATGACCCAGCCGTCGATCATCCTCTCTGACGTCAACGCCCGGCAAAGCGTCTTCCACCGCCGCGCCTTCCTGCTCGGGGGCGGCATTGCAGCGGGGATTGCGGCCCTGGGCGGCCGGCTGGGCTACCTCCAGCTGGTGGAGAACGCGCGCTACGCCAAGCTGTCAACCTCGAACCAGTTCAACTTCCGCCTGGTGCCGCCGCCCCGGGGCCTGATCACGGACCGCAACGGCGCCATCCTGGCCACCAACCGACCCAATTTCCGGCTCCTCTACGCCCGCCAGAAGGACCAGGACCCGGAGACCGTGATCTCCACCCTGGCCGCCTACCTGCCCATGGACGAGGCCCGCCAGCAGCGAATCCTGAAAGACCTGGGTAACGCCCCTCGGAACACCCCGGTGGCCATCATGGAGGACATCACCTGGGAGCAGTTTTCCGCCGTCAACATCCGGGGGACGGAGCTGCCGGGCGTGACGGCCGACATGGGGGAGGTCCGGGTCTATCCCCATGGCGGCGCCTTCGCCCACGTCATCGGCTATGTGGCGAAGGTGAACAAGGAGGACATCACCGAGACCGGCCCCAACGCCGAGCCCATCATGCTGCATCCGGGGTTCCGGATCGGTCGGCAAGGACTGGAGAAGGCCCTCGACCTTGAGCTGCGGGGTCGTCCGGGCGCCCAGAAGGTCGAGGTCGACGCCCGGGGCCGGCAGGTCAGGCTCGCGCCAGGCGGCGATGTTCCGGCCACCCCCGGCAAGGAAGTCCAGCTGAGCCTGGATATGGACCTCCAGCTCCGGGGCCTGGAGCTGTTCGGCGAGGAGAGCGGCGCGGCGGTGCTGATGGATTGCCGGTCCGGCGACATCCTGGCCATGGTCTCGGCCCCCAGCTTCGACGCCAACCGGTTCGTAAGGGGCCTCAGCGGCGCAGAGTACAAGGCGCTCGCGGAGTACGATCACAAACCGCTGTTCAACAAGGCGCTGACCGCCACCTATCCGCCGGGCTCGACCTTCAAGACCCTGGTCGCCGTGGCCGCCCTGGAGGCCGGAATCAGCGCCGACATGACGATCAACTGCCCCGGCCACTGGTACTTCGGCGGCCGCCGCTGGCGTTGCGACGGCGTACATGGGCCGACCAACATGCACGACGCCATCGCCTCCTCCTGCGACACCTACTTCTATACCATCTCCCTGCGGCTCGGGCCGGACCGCATCGCCGACACTGCGCGCCGCTTCGGTCTGGGGCAGGCCTTCGACATCGGGATTCCGGGGCAGAAGAAGGGCCTGATCCCGGATACGGCCTACAAGCGCCGCGCCTTTCCGCGGGATCCGGTCTGGCATCCGGGCGAAACCCCAAGCTTCGGGATCGGGCAGGGCTATACCCTGGTCACAGCCCTGCAGCAGTGCGTGGCGGCGGCGCGGATGGCGAACGGCCGCAAGGCCCTGGTCCCGCGCCTGATCCGTTCGGTGGGCGGCGTCCCCAGGCCCGACGCCTCCGCAGCCCCGGACCTGGACTTCGACCCCGCCCACCTGGCCCTTGTCCGGGAGGCCATGGGGTCGGTGACCACACGGGGCACCGCCGCGCGCACCGGACAGATCGGCCTGGGCGATGTCCGGATGTCCGGAAAGACGGGGACCGCCCAGGGCTACAACTACAATGGTGGCCGCGGTGTCCACGGGACCGCCGGGCCCTGGCATCTTCGCGACCACGCCTGGTTTACCGGATTTGCGCCTCACGATACGCCGCGATACGCCATCGCAGTGCTTGTGGAGCACGGCGGCTTTGGCGCCCAGGCCGCCGCGCCGCGCGCCCGGGACCTGATGCGGCTGGCTCTTCTGAAGGATCCTGAGCTCCGCAGCCGGATCGAGCGCCCCCCGGCGCCGCCGGTCGCTGTCGCGGACAGCCGCGGCCCGGTGGAAGGCGGCCCGGCGTGAGTTTCGCCCGCCTCACCTCCCGCGCCGAGCGCGGCCGGCTGATCGACAAGCTCGCCCAGATCGACGGCGTCTTCTGCCTGGCCCTCATCCTGATCGCCGGGGCGGGCGCCCTGATGATGTTCTCCATCGCCGGCTCCAGCTGGGAGCCCTGGGCGTCCAATCACATCACCCGGTTCGGCGTGGCCTTCGTTCTCATGGTGGTGCTGGCCGTGATCGACCTGAGGGTCTGGGCGGCCATCGCCTATCCGCTCTACGCCGTGAGCCTCATCCTCTTGATCGCCGTTGAACTGGTCGGCGATGTCCGCCTGGGCGCACAGAGGTGGCTGGATCTGGGTCCCCTGGGCAGCTTCCAGCCCTCCGAGATCATGAAGCTGGGCCTGGTCCTGGCCCTCGGGCGCTTCTACCACGGCCTCTCGGCGGAGCGGGCCCGACTGTCCTGGCAGCTCCTCATCCCGGCGGCCATGATCGGCGCGCCGACCCTCCTGGTGGCGCACCAGCCGGACCTCGGGACCGCCGTCCTTCTGGCCTTGACGGGGCTGACCGTCGTGATCCTGGCGGGCCTGTCCTGGAAGGTGATCTTCGCCGGCGCCGGCCTCGTTCTCGCAGCCCTGCCGCCCTTCTTCTTTTTCGTCCTGCACGACTATCAGAGGCAGAGAATCCTGACCTTCATCGACCCGGAGAGCGACCCCTCCGGGTCCGGCTACCACATCCTCCAGTCCAAGATCGCCCTCGGTTCCGGCGGCCTCCTGGGCAAGGGGTACGGGCTGGGCTCGCAGAGCCAGCTGAACTTCCTGCCGGAGAAGCAGACGGACTTCATCTTCGCCACCCTGGCCGAAGAGTTCGGCTTCCTCGGCTGCGCGGCCATCCTCCTGCTCTACGCCGCGGTGATCTTCATGGCCCTGCGCACGGCCTCGCTGGCCCACTCGCACTTCGGCCGGCTGACCGCCGCCGGGGTCACCTCGACCTTCGCCCTCTATGTGCTGATCAACGGGGCCATGGTGATGGGGATGGCCCCCGTGGTGGGCGTGCCCATGCCGCTTCTGTCCTACGGCGGCTCGGTCATGCTGACCGTCATGATCGGCTTCGGCCTCGTCCAGTCGGTGCGGGTGCACCGTTACTCCGAGGTCACCGCCTCCAAGAGCTCCCTGATCTAGGATCCCGGCGCGGTGGCGGGCTGGGCCTCGTCCAGACGCCAGAGCTGGGAGAGCATTGTCACGGCGCCGACGATCACCAGCATGCCCAGGCCGGGGAACAGGATCGCCGCACGCGGACCGATGGCGTGGGCCAGTACGCCGTAGAGCACGGCCCCGGCGGGGGCTGCGCCCATGTTGGCCAGGGTGAAGATCGAGAGGATCCGCGCCACCTTGTCCGGGGGCGAATACTTCTGCACCAGCCCGCGGCCCAGGGTCATGGCCACCCCGCCGCCCAGGCCCCAGACGAGGTTCAGGCCGCACAGGAGCCAGAACGGCATGGGCAGGCTGAAGAGGATGAGGACGCTCGCCCCGCAGAAGAGGGCCGCCAGGTAGACCCGCCCCATGCGCCGGATGTGGCCCAGCCGGATCAGGACGGTCGCCGACAGCATGGAGCCAACCCAGAAGGTGATGCTGAAGACGCCCAGGGCGGTGGCGATCTTCGCCTGCGCCGACCCGGTCAGGTCCGCCGGGAAATAGTCCTCGACGATCAGCGGCAGCAGCACGGCGAAGGCGCCCATGAAGCAGATGCCCATGCCGACGGCGCAGACGATCACCGGGGCGATCACCGGGGAGGCGGCGGCGGCGCGGAACCCCACGCTGATCTCGCTGAAGATGAAGCCCAGAGCGCCCCCCTCCCGCACCTTGGGCGGGCCTGCGGGTCGGGGGCGGATCCGGGTCGCGGCGCCCGCCGCCACCGCCATCATGGCGGCCTGGCCGAACAGGAGGGCCGGCAGGCCGACGATCGGCGCCGCCGCCGCCGTGGCCATGCCCAGGATCTGCCCGCCGAACTGGGCCAGGGAGGCCAGGCCCACGGCCTGCTGCACTCCGCCCGGCGCCACGCGGCTCAAGAGGGCGTCCCGGGCCGGAGTCACAAAGGCGCCGATGGTCCCGATC
The DNA here is from genome assembly GCA_020401865.1 of Phenylobacterium sp. Classification (GTDB taxonomy): domain Bacteria; phylum Pseudomonadota; class Alphaproteobacteria; order Caulobacterales; family Caulobacteraceae; genus Phenylobacterium. The sequence continues at coordinate 91,826 of JADCAS010000008.1, forward strand.
CCCAGGGCGTAGAGGATCAGGGTGGCGTAGGTGAGGTGACCCCCGGCCACGAAGACGCCGAGGCCCAGGAAGCTCAGGGCGCACAGGCCGCACCCGGCCAGGACGGTGAGCCGGGTGTCCGTCCGGTCCGCCGCATAGCCGCCCAGCAGGATCAGGAGGACGGTCGGCAGCTGCATGGACATTTGGGCCAGGCCGAAGCGGATCTCGTTTTCCTGCAGCACCACCCGCACCAGGTAGGGGAAGAGAACCATCTGCAGGCCGAAGGCCAGGAACCAGGCGCCCTGGGTGAAGAGGTAGCTGGGAAAGCCGGTCTGCGCTTCGTCGCCGGGCGCCTCCGGCCCCGGTCCTGTCGCTTGGCTGGCGGACATGGGGACGGAATCCTCGGATGCAGGGGGCGCCCGTCGGGAGCGGCGGGCCTGTCGGGGCGATCCTAAGCCACCCAGCGGGGTACGCCAGCCTGGAATCCGGGACAGGAGGCTTGCCTCGGGCGGCGCACCGGGGTCTGCTGGCGCTTCGGAAGGAGGACCCGATGGTGGAATTCACGACGATCGACGCCGGCGAGGTGAAGCTGCGCGCGGTGGTGCAGGGGCAGGGCCCCCTGGTCATCATGGTCCATGGCTTTCCGGAGAGCTGGTATTCCTGGCGCCACCAGATCGGGCCGGTGGCCGAGGCCGGCTTCACCGCCTGCGCCATCGACGTGCGCGGCTATGGCGGCTCGGACAAGCCGCACCCGGTGGCCGACTACGCCATGCCGCACATGGTCAGTGACCTGGTGGGCGTGGCCGACGCCCTCTCCCCGGGCAAGCCCGCCATCCTCCTGGGCCACGACTGGGGCGCGCCCATCGTCTGGAACTCGGCCCTCTCGCGCCCCGACCGGTTTTCCGCCGTCGGCGCCCTCTCCGTGCCCTGGACCGGGGTGGGGCAGAGGTCCTTCTCGGACGTCTTCAACGAGGTGTTCACCGCCCGGAACAAGTTCTTCTATCAGGCCTACTTCCAGAAGGAGGGCGTGGCGGAGGCCGAAGCGGAGGCCAATGTCCGCGACTTCCTGCGCAAGTTCTACTACGCCATCTCCGGCGACGCGCCCGACGGGACCTGGCCGAACAACAAGACCGCCGACGCCACCCTGCTGGAGGGCCTGGTCGACCCCGAACCCTTCCCCGCCTGGATGACAGAGGCGGACCTCGACTACTACACGGCGGAGTTCCAGGTCTCGGGCCTGCGCGGGCCGATCAACCGCTACCGCAACCATGACCGGGACTTCGCCTGGCAGCAGGCCTTCAAGGACCGGAAGATCGAGCCACCCGCCTTCTTCATGGCCGGCAATCGGGACCTGGCCTTCAACATGATGGGACGCGGCGACCCGATCGAGCTGATGCGGGCCCAGGTCCCCAACCTGCAGGTGGCCGAGGTGCTGGACGGCTGCGGCCACTGGACCCAGCAGGAGCGCCCCGCCGAGGTGAATGCCCGGCTCATCCCCTGGCTGAAGAGGCTCTGAGCCTCAGAGCCGCAGGGCCGCCTCCGAGGCGCGGACCAGGCCATCGATGATGCCGGGCTCGGTGGAGGCGTGGCCGGCGTCCCAGACGACCTCGAAGTTCGCCTTCGGCCAGGCCGCCTTGAGGGCCCAGGCGGTTTCCATGGGCGTGACCACGTCGTAGCGGCCCTGGACGATCCAGCCGGGAATGTCGGCCAGGACATGGGCGTTCTTCAGGATCCAGCCATCCTCGGGGAAGAAGCCCTTGTTGACGAAGTAGTGGCACTCGATCCGGGCGAAGGCGATGGCGAAGTCCACCTCGCCGAACTTGGCCGGCCGGCCCTCCGGCCCGCGGATGGAGATGGTGTCGCCCTCCCACTGGCTCCAGGCGGTGGCGGCGGCGGCCTTGGCGGCCTCGTCGCTTCCGGTCAGCCGGCGGTGGTAGGCGTGCAGGAGGTCTCCCCGCTCCTCGGGCGGGATGGGCGCCAGGTAGCGTTCCCAGGCGTCAGGAAAGAGGGCTGAGGCGCCATCCTGGTAGAACCAGCGCACTTCGCGCTCGGTCAGGGTAAAGATGCCGCGCAGGACCAGGGCCTCGACCCGCTCGGGATGGGTGATGGCGTAGGCGAGGGCGAGGGTCGAGCCCCAGGAGCCGCCGAACACCGTCCACTTCTCGATCCCGAGCTGGACCCGCAGGCGCTCCATGTCCTCGATCAGCCGCCAGGTGGTGTTCTCCTCCAGGCTGGCGTTAGGGGCGGAGAGGCCGCAGCCGCGCTGGTCGAACAGCACCATCCGCCAGCGGTCCGGGTCAAAGAACCGCCGCATGGTGGGGTTGATCGCCCCGCCCGGCCCGCCGTGCAGGATGACGCAGGGCCGCCCGTCCCGGCGGCCGCACTCCTCGTAGTAGATCTCGTGGACGCCCTCGGTGGCCATTCGCCCGCGGGCAAAGGGCTCGACCTCCCGGAACAGGCCGCGGCGGCCGGCGGAGCTGGAAAGGGCGGGGGACCAGGGATCGCTGCTCATGGTCTCCTCCTAGACCTTCGCCGGCGGGTCCGGAACCCCTCCGCCGGCTCCGCCGGGAGCTCCTCCTTGGGCTCCCCAATTCCTCCCCCAAGGGGGAGGTGGCGCGCGCAGCGCGGCGGAGGGGGTCAGCTGAGGCGCCGTTGACCCCCTCAGTCAGCTTCGCTGACAGCTCCCCCTTGGGGGAGCAATTGGCTCGGTAATTCCTCCCCCCAGGGGGAGGTGGCGCGCGCAGCGCGCCGGAGGGGGTCAGCGGGGCCTGTCGTCTCTCACGCCGCCTCGGGAACAACCGGGGCCAGGGGGTCGGGGCCAAAGCGGTTGTCGCCCACCGTTCCTGGCCTGCAGTACCAGACAATCATGAGAATGAAGCCAACAAGCGGAATGATGAACCAGAGCATGTTCCACCCGGATTTATCGATATCGTGCAAGCGACGCACCTGGACCGCCAGCATTGGCAGGAATGTTCCAATTACAAAAAGAGCAAGAAAAAAGAAAAGAATGTTCAACATAGCGATTTGAGATGTCTCAGATTCCAATAAACCTACCGAAACTGAAATAGCAAATATTTGATAGGTGATACAAAATATTTGATAAATGAGAAAAGAGTACCAATATTCAGACCTGCGCGCCCTGCCCGTGAAATCGGCATACTTCCTGAAGACGGCCGTGACAGCTTCAAGCATATTCATTTGATTTCACCCCGCTTGGCTGCATGACCGACCTTGGACTGAAGGGGTGCCTTCATTCCCAGCATATGCAGACGGAGGATTGTAGCCCAAGGCCCTGATGGCAAGTCGAATTGTCCCCCTCGGGGAGCCCTGGCCCCCTCACCCCCCGAACTTCCTTCCCATCCAGTCGAGGATGAAGCGGTTCACCTCTTCGGGCTTTTCCTGCTGGGTCCAGTGGCCGGAGCCCATCACCAGGGCCTTTTCCAGGTGGGCGATGCGGGTCTCCATGCCGTCGGCCATGGAGGGGGGCAGGACGGCGTCCTTCTCGGCGCAGATCATCAGGCAGCGGATGTGGTCGATGCGCTGGGGCAGGTGGGCCGAGCGCTCCCAGTTGCGGGTGAAGTTGCGGTACCAGTTGATGCCGCCGGTGAAGCCGGTGGCCTCGAAGGTCTCGACGAAGGCGGCCAGTTCGTCGGGGGTCAGGAGCTGGTTGGCGGTGTCCGACTTGTCCCACTCGGCCAGCATGTCGCGGAAGGCGAAGGTGGAGGTGGTGGCGGGGCCGGCCTCCTTGTCGATGGTCAGGCCGCCGCTGGGCGGGGCCGGCATGTCCTCGGGCGGGCGACGCATGAAGAAGCGCATGGTCTTGTCGACGTCCTTGCCGAGGGCGGCGTCGGCCTCGCCGGGCTTCTGGAACCAGACGATGTACATGTCCTCGCCGAAGGCGAAGCGCATGGAGGCGATGGGATCGTACTCGCCCCGCGGCAGGAAGGGGGTGTTGAGGCCAATCACCCCGGCCACCCGGTCGGGATGCATCAGGGCCATCTGCCAGACGACGAAGCCGCCCCAGTCGTGGCCACAGAACACCGCCTTCTCGATCCCGAGATGGTCCAGGAGGCCCACCAGGTCGGCGGCCAGGTGCTCCATGTCATAGTCCTCGACCTTGTCCGGCCGGGAGGTCAGGCCATAGCCGCGCTGGTCCGGGGCGATGGCCCACTGGCCCGCCGCTTCGCAGGCCCTCAGCTGGTGGCGCCAGGAGAAGGCCAGCTCGGGGAAGCCGTGGCAGAAGACGATGGGCGTCCCCTTTCCGCGGGCGACCTCGTAATAGGCCATGTCGATCCCGTTGACCTGGGTCTTGGCGACGGGGGGCATCTGGCGGGCGAGTGCGGACATCCGGGGCTCCTGAACAATTCCCCCTATCTTGGCCAGACCCGGCGGGGGTATGGCAAGGGCGGAAGGCGAGGGGAGCGGGTGGAATGACGGGTGGAGCGGCGGACGGGGCGGCGCGACCTTCGGGGACGGGCTGGGGACTGGTGGTCCTGCTGGGCGCCCTGACCGCCTTTGCCCCCATGGCCATCGACATGTACCTGCCCAGCCTGCCGGCCATAGGCGCGGACCTGGGGGTCAGCGGCGCCTACACCCAGGTGACGGTCTCGGCCTTCCTCGCCGGCATGGCCATCGGCCAGTTCTTCTACGGGCCGGCCTCGGACCGGCTGGGCCGCAGGGGACCGATCCTGGCGGGCGTCGCCCTGTTCGTCCTGGCCTCCTGCGCCTGCGCCCTGGCGCCCACCGCCGACTTTCTGATCGCCGCCCGGTTCGTCCAGGCCCTCGGCGGCTGCGCCGGCGCCGTGGTGGCCAGGGCCGTGGTGCGCGACCGCTTCGACCATACCGAGACGGCGCGGATGCTGTCCCTCCTGACCCTGGTCATGGGGCTGGCGCCGATCCTGGCCCCCCTCCTCGGCGGGGTCCTGCTGGAGCTGGGCGGCTGGCGGGCCAACTTCTGGGCCCTGGCCCTGTTCGGTATCGCCGTGGGCCTGGCGACCCTGTTCCGCCTGGAGGAGTCCCGGTCCGAGGCCACCGCCCTCCAGGCGCGCTCGGAATCGCCCCTGGCGGCGCTGGGCGCCCTTCTGAAGGACCCGCGCCTCGTCGGCTACGCCCTGGCGGGCGGGCTGAACGGGGCGACCCTCTTCACCTGGATCTCGGCCTCGCCGGGCCTCATCATCGGCGTCTGGGGCATACCCGCCTCCGTCTTCGGCTGGGTCTTCGGTCTCAACGCCACCGGCGTCATCGGCGCCGGGCAGATCAACCGCCAGCTCCTCCTTCGCTATACGCCCGAACAGGTCCTGCGGGGTGCAAGCGCGGTCGGCGTGGTCGCCGCCGCCTTCCTGCTGGCGGCCGCCTTCACTGGGTGGGGCGGGATGTGGAGCGTCCTTCCGCTGATCTTCCTGGTCCTGTCCAGCTACGGCTTCATGGCCGGCAACACCATGGCGGGCGCCCTGAATGTCGACCCGCGCCGGGCGGGGTCGATCTCGGCCCTGATGGGCTCGGCCTCCTTCGCCGCGGGCGCGGCGGCGTCCAGCCTCACCGCCGCCCTGGGCGACGGCGGGGCGCTCTCGGTGGCGGTGACGCTCTTCCTGGCCATGTCGGGTTCGGCCCTGGCGCTGAGAACCCTGGCCCTGAAGGGAACGGCGCGGGTGTAGGGAGGGCGGCGAGGCCGTTGACCCCCTCCGGCCCGCTGCGCGGTCCACCTCCCCCTCAAAAGGTGGAGGAATTACGGAGCCCATTGCTCCCCATCAGGGGGAGCTCCCGGCGAAGCCGGGGGAGGGGGTCAGCGGGGCCTGTCCAGGTCCCGGGCCGAGACCGCCAGCCAGGCCCAGCCGATGAGGAAGAGGACGCCGCCGATGGGGGTCACCGCCCCCAGCCAGCGCGGCGCGCCGAAGGCCATGGCGTAGAGGCTTCCCGCGAAGATCACCGAGCCGGTCAGGAAAAAGGCCGGGGCGAAGCGGGCCCGGGGGGCGCCCATGCCCATCAGGGCCGCCGAGGCGAAGGTCGCCATGGTGTGCCAGAAGGCGTACTGCGAGCCCGTCCTTAGCCACTCGGCCGCCTTGGGATCGGAGATCCCGTGCGCCGCGAAGGCGCCCATTCCGATGGCGACGAAGGCGTTGAGGGCGGCGAGGGTCAGCCAGTCTCGCCTCGCGAGTCCCCTCACGCCCAAAGCCCCGGCCGCCGTCCGGCCCAGGGCGCCTCGCGCTCCAGCTGTCCCGCGAGGCGGAAGAGGGTGGCCTCATCGGCGTAGCGGGCGGTGAACATCATGCCGACCGGCAGGCCGTCGGCGGTCGTCTCCAGGGGCAGGGACAGGGAGGGCTGGCCCGAGAAGTTGAAGGGCGGGGTGAAGGGGAAGACCTGGCCCTGGCGCCGGTTGACCTCCTTCGGCTCCAGGTTGACCGGGTCGATGAAGCCGATCTCCGGCACCGGCGTGCCCAGCACGGGCGTCAGGTGGACGTCGCGGTCGCGGAAGGCCGCCAGGGTGGCCCGGTTCAGCATGCGCAGCTCCTGCAGGGAGCGCAGGGCCATCTCGCCGGTCACCTTGCGCCCGCCCTTCAGGGAGACCCAGGTCAGGGGCTCCAGCTCGTCCGGCTCGGGCTCGCGGCCGACCTCTTCGATCAGCCGCGCCATGCCGGCGGCGAAGTTGGCGCCCGAGACGGGCCCCCGGGCGGCGTACAGGGCGCGGTAGTCGATGCCCAGGCCCTGTTCGACCACATCGTGCCCGAGGCGGCGAAGGAGGTCGGCCGTGCGCTCCAAGGCGGCCTGGATCTGCGGGTCGATGGGCCGGCCCGAGGCGGTCTCCGACGACCAGGTGATGCGCAGGCGCCCCGGCGTCCGGCCCACCTCGTCCAGGAAGGGCCCGGCCTTGGGCGGGGCGGGGTAGGGGTTGTCGGGCTCGGGCGCATCGGTGGCGTCCAGCATGGCGGCGCTGTCGCGCACTGTGCGGGTGACCACGTGGTCGACCACGAAGCCGGCGGCGTAGTCAAAGCCGTCCGGCAGGTTGGGCACCCGGTCGCGGGTGACCTTCAGGCCGACGAGCCCGCAGCAGGCGGCGGGGATGCGGATGGAGCCCAGGCCGTCGCTGGCGTGGGCCAGGGGGACCATGCCCGAAGCCACCGCCGCCGCCGATCCGCCGGAGGAGCCGCCGGCGATATGGCCAGGGTTCCAGGGGTTGCGGCAGGGGCCCAGAAGGGCGCTCTCGGTCGTCCCGGTAATGCCATATTCGGGGGTGTTGGTCTTGCCCAGGGGGATGACGCCGGAGCGGCGGTAGCGGGCGGTCAGGCCGCCGTCCTCGCGGTCGACGATGTGCCGGGCGAAGCGGCTTCCCGAGGTGCGCGGCCAGCCGGCGACGGGCATGGCCAGGTCCTTGATCAGGAAGGGCACGCCCCGGAAGGGGCCGTCCGGCAGGTCGCCCAGGGCCTGGCGGCGGGCCTCCTCGAAGGCGGTGTGGACCACCGCGTTCAGCACGGGGTTGCGGCGCTCGATGATGGCGATGGCCGCGTCGACGGCCTCCAGGGGGGTGGTCTGCCCCTTGCGGATGGCCTCGGCCAGGCCCAGGCCGTCGAGGGCGGCGTACTCTTCAGGGGTCATGGGATCACCGGGTCTGGGAAAGGAAGGCCATCCTGGCCACGGGGGCGAGGCCGGGGGCGGCGGCGCGGAGTTCGGCGAAGGACGCCTCGGCGGCGTCGAGGGCCTGGTCGATATCCGCCTCGGTCATGGCGTCGCAGAGGAACATGTTGTGCCAGGGGTGGACATAGACCCCCTTGGCCAGCATGGCGCTGGACCAGAAGAAGCCCTTCCTCAGGTCGGGGTCCTCGTCGAACAGGAAGAGGGGCATCTGGCCGGGGCCGGTGATGCGGAAGCCGAAGCCGGCGGCGGAGGCGCGCTCGGAGAGGCCCGAGGCGAGGCGCTCGCCCAGGGTCTCCAGCCGCTCCAGGTAGTCGGTCTCGCGGATGCGGCGCAGAACCTCGATCGCCGCGGCCATGGGGGCGGCCTGGTACCAGAAGGAGCCGGTGGCGTAGATGGCCTCGGCCCCCTTGCGGGCGCTGTCCGAGCCGAGGAGGGCCGAGAGGGCATGGCCGTTGGCCAGGCCCTTGCCCCAGGTCGACAGGTCGGGCTCTACGCCCAGGTGCGACCAGGAGCAGTCCCGGCTGAGGCGGAAGCCGGCCCGGACCTCGTCGAGCACCAGGAGGGCGCCGGTGCGGTCGCACAGCTCCCGGGCGCGGGCGGCGTAGGCGGCCTCCGGCTCGGCCTGGTCGATGAAGGCGTCGTGCCGGAAGGGCGCGGCGAAGATGGCGGCCAGGTCCTCGCCCGCCGCCTCCACGGCGGCCTCGAGGCTGGCCACGTCGTTGTAGTCGCAGAGGATCTGGTGGGCGCGGTCGCTCTCCAGCACCCCGGCGGTGCGCGGCGTGCACCAGGGGGTGGAGCCGTGATAGGCGCCGCGGGCGCGGATCACCGTCTTGCGGCGGGTCTGGGCCCGGGCGATGGTGAGGGCCATGGTGGTGGCGTCGCCGCCGTTCTTGCAGAACAGGGCCCAGTCGGCGTGGCCGATCATCTCCACCAGGGTCTCGGCCAGCTCGACCATGACCGGGGCGGGGCCGGTCATGGTGTCGCCCTGCCGCAGCTGGGCGATGAAGGCCACGTCGACGGCCTCGTCGCCATAGCCGAACAGGTTGGGGCCATAGGCGCACATCAGGTCCAGCACCCGTCCGCCGTCGGCGTCCCACAAGTGGGCGCCCTTGGCCTTCACGAAGTACTGCGGATAGTCGTCCGGCAGGAGGGCGGTGGACTGGTGGCCGAACATGCCTCCCGGGATCACGGCCGCGGCCCTTGCCCTCAGGGCCCTGTCATGGGGTCGATCCATCGCGTGCGCCTCCCGCCTTTCCCCATCCTGTCCGCGACAGGCCCTTTTGCGCAAGCGGCAAGGCCGCTGACCCCCTCCGTCCCGCTTCGCGGTCCACCTCCCCCTGAAGGTGGAGGAATGAGGAAGCCCATTGCTCCCCCAAGGGGGAGCTCCGACCGAAGGTCGGGGAGGGGGTCAACGGCGATTGGGTTGGATTTCAGGGCGTGAAGCGCACATCCCCGGCCCGGGCCGCGGCGGCCCGCTCGGCCCCGGCGCCGATCTCCAGCAGGGCGAGGCCGTCGAGGGCCGCCCGCGATGCGCCCCGGATCGGATATTCACGCGATGTTAATGACCCTTCGTGGTTTATTGTGACAGTTTCCGCTTTCCATTGC
>JADCAS010000009.1 GCA_020401865.1 Phenylobacterium sp.
CGGAAAAGGAACCGGAACGGGTGAGCGGCTGTTATCCCGGAAGCGGCTACGGTTCTTGTTTAGTTCCCGGCTTTTCGATCGAGAAAATCTTGCATACGCAAGTCGTTCGATAGGCGGAGTCCATATGCAATAGCCCTGCCCATCAGGGGGAGCTGCCGGCAAAGCCGGCTGAGGGGGTGCAAGGGCGGCGCAGCTTCCCCCTCCGGCCCGCTGCGCGGGCCGCCTCCCCCTCAAGGAGGGGGAGGAATTGCTGAGCCAATGGCGCCCCTGAGGGGGCGCTCCGGGCGAAGCTCAGTAAGGATTCGACAGCGGCTCGGAAGGCCCCCTACCGCCCGGCCCCGAGCTTCCGCCGGAAGAAATCCAGGGTCGCCGCCGTGCGGTGGGCGAGGTGCGCCTGGGTCCAGCCGGCGCGGTGCCTCAGGCCCGGATAGACCATGGTCTCGAAGGCGACGCCCCTGCCCTGCAGGTTGGCCATGACCCGGGTGGCGTTGTCGAAGGTCACGTTGTCGTCCGCCATGCCGTGGATCAGAAGCAGGCTTCCCGGCTTCAGCCGGCCCAGCCGCGCGGTGACCTCGGACGCCGCGTAGCCTGTCGGGTTCTCGGACGGCTTGCCCATGTACCGCTCGGTATAGTGGGTGTCGTAGAGGGTCCAGTCGGTGGGCGGCGCGCCGGACACCCCGGCGGCAAAGGGCGTATCGGGCGCCGTCAGGAGCATCAGGGCCATGTAGCCCCCATAGGACCAGCCGGTGACACCGATCCGCGCGGGATCGACGAAGGGCTGGGCGGCCAGCCAGCGGGCGCCGGCGATCTGGTCGTCCACCTCCAGCTGGCCCAGCCGGCGGTCGATGGCCGTCTTGAAGGCGGTCGATCGGTTGGGCGTACCCCGGTTGTCCAGGGAGAAGAGAATGAAGCCCGACTGCAGGTAGAGCTGATCGGCCGGGTCGTACCAGACCTTGCGCACCTGGGCGCTGCCGGGGCCGCCATAGACCCTGACGATGACCGGATACTTCCGCGCCGGATCAAACCCGGGCGGTGTGCGCATGGACCACCACAGGTCCGTCCCGTCGGCGGCCTTCAGGGTCCCGTACCTCGGCGCCTGCAGCCGGTCCCGGTAGGGGGCGAAGGGGTGGTCGGCGTCGAGGGGGTTCTCCTCGATCCAGCGCACGCGCTCACCGTCGGCGCGGTAGAGCCCCGTCCGGGGGGGCGTCGTCGGGTCCTCGTAGGTTCCCACGAAGGCCCCGCCCCGGCCGGCGACCTTCACGGTCCACCAGCCCCCGGCGCCGGTGAGGGCGCGCGGCGCCTGGGCCCGTCGCCAGGAGGCCTCGTAAAGGCGGCGCTCAACGGGCGTATCTCGATTGGCGGTGAACAGCACCATGCCTCGGGCCTCGTCGATCCCCTGGATGGCGTCCACCGGCCAGTCGCCGCGGGTGACCTGGCGGATCCGACGCCCATCGGGACCGTGCAGGTAGATATGCTTCCAGCCCGAGCGCTCGGAGGACCACAGGAAGGATCCGTCCTTCAGCGGCCGGAAATCGTCCGTCAGCTCCACCCAGTGCGGGCTGGTCTCGGTGAGCAGGACCCGGGAGGCCCCAGTCGCCGGGTCCACCGCCAGCAGGTCCAGCCGCTTCTGGTCCCGGGACTGTCGCTGGACGTACAGGGTCCGCCCATTGCGGGACCAGTCGACCCGGGCGAGGTAGATGTCGGGGTCGGCGCCGAGGTCCACGGCCACGGGCGCGCCGCCGTCCAGGCCGGCGACGAACAGCTCCACCCGGGCGTTGGGACGGCCGGTCCGGGGATAGCGCTGGGGCACGATCACCGCGCCGGCGGCGTTCACGTCGAACCGCTCGACGACGTCCACGCCGGACAGGTCCACCCGGGTCAGGGCGATCCGGGTCTCGTCCGGGCTCCACCAGTAGCCGGTCTGACGGTCCATCTCCTCCTGGGCGATGAACTCGGGGGTCGCCCAGCTGCGCACCTCGGTTCCGTCCCGGGTCAAGGCCTTCGCCTCTCCGCCCCCGGACGGCGCGATCCAGAGGTTGTCGCCCCGGACGAAGGAGACGAAGCCGCCCTTGGGCGAGACCCGGGCGTCGACCTCGTCCTCAGGGGTCTCGGTCAGGCGGCGCAGGGACCCGTCGGCCCGGGTCCAGAGCCAGAGGTCGCCCTCCACGGGCGCGAGGATGAAGCGGCCCTCGTCGTCCCAGTCGTAGGCCACCACGCCTGAGGTCTGGACGCCCTGGCGCTCGCGGCGGCTCTTCTCGGCCTCGGAGAGGTCCCGACCGGTGGGAATAAGGGCGGCGGCGTCGATCAGCCGGCGGGGCGCCCCGCCGGCGACATCCGCCGCCCAGAGGTCCGTCACCCGAGGATTGTCCGCCCGCGCCCGGAGATAGGTGACAAGGGTCCCGTCCGGCGACAGGGCGACTCCGCGGGCGCGCGGCCCGCTCAGGTCCGGCGCCGCGTAGACCCGCTCGAGGGTCAGATCCTCCGCCGTCGCAGATCCCGTCATCAGGGCCAGGGCCAGCACTCCTGCTGCAAACTTCATCACGCGCACCTCCACAAGGCTCAGATCAGGGCGGAAGGCTCCAGGCCTAGTTCCTTCAGCAGGGGCTCGGCATAATCCACCCGGCCGGTCATGGTCGCCGGATCGGCCTTGGCCAACTGGTAGACCGCCTCGGCGATGTACTCGATGGGCTGGACCCGGTCCTTGGACTGCGCGTTGATCAGGCCGTGCACCGCCACGCCGGGCGTATCGACGAGGCCCGGCGAGACGACATTGACCGCGATGCCGTTGGCCTGGACCTCCGAGGCGAGGCCGGTGGTGAAGCGCTCCAGCGCGGCCTTGCACATGCCGTAGACCGTCCCGCCTCGACCGCCGCGGTAAGGCGGCTTGGGGTGGATCCCCGCCGGCGAGGAGATGTTCACGATCGACCCGGAGCCACGCTCGATCATCGAGGGCAGGACCAGCTGCGACAGGTGGAAGGGCGCATAGACCTGCACTTCCATCATCAGCTTGAAGCGCTTCTCGGTGAAGTCGGTCACTGGCATGAAGTAGGTGATGGCGGCGTTGTTGATCAGGATGTCCACCGGTCCGAACAGAGCGGCGGTCTCGTCGATCAGGCGCTCGCGGTCGGCTGCGACGGCGAGGTCGGCCTTGATGAAGGCGGCCTCGGCGCCGGCCCGGCGCAGACGGTCCACCGTGTCGTGCAGGGTTCCCGGCAGGCGGCTCTCGCCGGACTCGGCGGTCCGGGCGGAGGCCACGACCCGGGCGCCCTCCATGGCCAGACGGGCGCAGATCGCCTCGCCGATGCCCCGGCTGGCGCCGGTCACGACGGCGACCTTTCCCTTGAGGGTCCCATTGGGATTGATGACGGGCGAAGACATGGGGCGGCCTCCCGGACCTTGAATAGGGTTCACCTTATCGTCGAACCCTCGCCCCGGACGCCGCTTGAGGCAAGGCCCCCGCGCCAGCTCAACACGCCCCGCCGAGTTCGAAGGTCCGCAGGATTTCGACCTCCAGAGACGGGAAGACCTTCTCCTCGATCAGACGCAGCGCTCCCACCCGCATTCGCACCTTGATCGGCATGGACGGGGGCGCGGCCGGGGCTGGCCCCTCCCCGAGGTCGCACCGGAAGAGGGTGACATGCGCAATCTCCAGCGTCCGAACCGGCAGGCGGAGGCCGATGAGCTCGTGAACCAGGCGGCGGCGTAAGGCCGCCAGCGGCGCGGGCGTTTCACCAAGTGCGACTATGGCCGAGCGAAGGCGGGTTACGCGGTCCAGGACGATCTCAAAGGCTGGCGACTCCGAACAGATCGGCCCCAGGCCCGCCAGCATTGACATGGCCGCGCCGGGCTGGATGACCTGAGCCTGACGGATCTCAACGGGATCGAGGATCGGCTGAACGGTGAGATGGAGCGACCCTGCAGGAAGGGGGCGCCATCCCGTCTTCTGCGCCGGATACACCCTCTGCGCCTGGAGAAGTCCGGATAGGGCGTCCGGCCCTGGGAGGGCCTGAAGCTGAAGCGCAAACACGTGTGCCCCGACGGAGGGCCGCCCGCCAGGAGGTCTGGTCGCACCGCCTGCCCCTGATCTTTTCACCGGAGGCGCAGAATCAGCCGCCGAGCAGGGCCCGCACGGCGGCCAGCCCCTCCTCGGCCCGCGCGGCGTCCGGCGCACCACCCTGTGCAAAGTCGGGACGGCCACCGGCGCCCTGCCCGCCAAGGGCCTGGACCGCGGCCCTTGCCAGGTCCACGGCGCTCAGCTTCTGGGCCGCCGCGCCGGTGACCGCCACCGTCACGGCGGCCTTGCCGTCGGCCGTGCCCACGAGGGCGATGACCCCGTCAGGGACCTGCTTCTTGAACTCCTCGGCGATGGGCCTCAGGTCCTTGCCGCCGACGCCGTCCATGACCCGGGCGAGAAGCTGGACGCCGCCGACCTCCTCGGGACCGCTGGCGGCCGCGCCGCCGCCGCCCATGGCCAGTTGGCGCCGGGCCTCGGCCAGGTCCTTCTCCAGCTTGCGGCGCTGGGCCTCCAGGGCCTCCACGCGGGTCAGGACTTCGGACACCGGGGTGCGGAACTGTTCGGACAGGCTGCGGGCCACGGCGGCCTGCTCGACCAGCCAGCGGCGCGCCGCCTCTCCGGTCAGCCCCTCGATCCGGCGCACGCCGGCGGCGACGCCGCCCTCGGAGACGATCTTGAACAGGGCGATGTCCCCCGTCCGGTCCACGTGGGTGCCGCCGCAGAGCTCCACGGAGTAGGCGCCCTCGCCCTCCAGGGCCTCGCCCAGGGTGAGGACCCGGACGGACTCCCCGTACTTCTCTCCGAACAGGGCGACGGCCCCGGCGGCGATGGCTTCGTCGGGCGCCATCTCCTCGGTCCGGGCCGACTGGTTCTGGCGGATCACGGCGTTCACCTCGGCCTCGATGGCCTCGATCTCGGCCAGGGTCACCGGCCCGCCGTGGCTGAAGTCGAAGCGGACCCGCTCGCCGTCCACCATCTGGCCCTTCTGGGCCACGTGCGGGCCGAGGACCCGGCGCAGGGCCGAATGCAGGAGGTGCGCTGCCGAGTGATTGGCCCGGGTGGTGCGGCGCAGGTCCGCGTCGACGGCCAGCCGAACCCGGCAACCCACCTGAAGTTCACCCTCCAGGATCTCGATTTCATGCACAAAAAGATCGCCCGCCTGTTTCTGGGTGTCGAGCACGCGTCCCTGTCCGCCGGGCCAGGTCGCCACGCCGACATCCCCGGCCTGACCGCCGCTCTCGGCGTAGAAGGGCGTACAGTCGAAGACCGCGAAGACGGTCTCGCCGCCCTTGGCGGACGGGGTTTCGTCACCGCCCCGGACGAGGCTGACCAGCTCGCCGTCGGCCTCGGTCCGGTCGTAGCCGAGGAACTCGGTGGCCCCGAGCCGCTCGCGGATCGCGAACCATTCCGCCGCCGCCGCCGCCTGGCCGGACCCCGTCCAGGCCTCGCGGGCCATTTCGCGCTGGCGGCGCATGGCGTCCTGGAAGCCGTCGAGGTCCACCGCCACGCCCCGGGCGCGCAGGGCGTCCTGGGTCAGGTCCAGCGGGAAGCCGTAGGTGTCATAGAGACGGAAGGCCAACTCGCCCGGGAGGCGGTCGCCCTCGCCCAGGCCGGCGGTCGCCTCCTCCAGAAGGGCCATGCCGCGCCCGAGGGTGCGCCGGAAGCGCTCCTCCTCCTGGCGCAGGGTCTCCACGATCATGGGCTGGGCGCGCCGCAGCTCGGGGTAGGCCTCGCCCATCTCGGAGATGAGGGTCGGCGCCAGCCGGTGCATCAGAGGCTCCTGGGCGCCCAGAAGGTGGGCGTGCCGCATGGCCCGGCGCATGATCCGGCGCAGGACATAGCCCCGGCCCTCGTTGGAAGGCGAGACGCCGTCGGCGATCAGGAAGCTGGACGAGCGCAAGTGGTCGGCGATCACCCGGTGGGAGGCCGGCTCGCCCCCGGCGCCCACGAAGCCCTGAGAGGCCGAGATCAGGGTGCGGAAGAGGTCGGTGTCGTAGTTGTCGTGCACACCCTGCAGCACGGCGGTGATGCGCTCCAGGCCCATGCCGGTGTCGATCTGCGGCTTGGGCAGGGGCTTGCGGGTTCCGTCCGCGAACTGCTCGAACTGCATGAAGACCAGGTTCCAGATCTCCACGAACCGATCCCCGTCCTCATCGGGACTGCCGGGCGGACCACCGGGGATGTGGTCGCCATGGTCGTAGAAGATCTCGGAACACGGGCCACATGGTCCGGTGTCGCCCATCGACCAGAAATTATCGCTGGTGGCGATGCGGATGATCTTGTGATCGGGCAGGCCGGCGATCCGCTTCCACAGGTCGGCGGCCTCGTCATCGGTATGGTAGACCGTGACGCACAGCTTCTCGGCGGGAATGCCGAAGTTGCGGGTCAGAAGGCCCCAGGCCAGCTCGATGGCGCCTTCCTTGAAATAGTCGCCGAAGGAGAAGTTCCCCAGCATCTCGAAGAAGGTGTGGTGGCGGGCGGTGTAGCCGACATTGTCCAGGTCGTTGTGCTTGCCGCCGGCGCGCACCGACTTCTGGGAAGAGGCGGCGCGCAGGGTCGGTGGGGTCTCTGCGCCCGTGAAGTAGTTCTTGAACGGCACCATGCCGGCGTTGACGAACAGGAGAGTCGGGTCGTTCTGAGGCACCAGGGGCGCCGAGGGGATGACCAGGTGATCGTTCGCCTGGAAGTAGCTCAGGAAGGTCGAGCGGATGTCGTTCAGACTGGGCATGGCGCGGCTTCTGGACTGGCGGGACGATGCGCAGGGCCCGGCGGGCCGGGCCTTGCTGCACCGCAGAAGCCAGAGGGTTTACGGGAGTTAAACGGCCACGCCAAGCACAAGGCCGCTCTTCCCCTCCCCGCCGGCGCGGGAACCCCTGCCCTCAGGCCAGGGCCCCGCTCTCGGAAAGGGATTACTCGGCGTCGTCTTCGGCGGTGGGGCCGACCAGGAGTTCTTCCTCGATGACCTCCCGGGCGCCGCGCACCTGGGCTTCGATCTGGGCGGCGATGTCGGGGTTGGCGCGCAGGAACTCACGGACATTGTCTCGGCCCTGGCCAATGCGCTGGCTGTTCCAGGAGAACCAGGAGCCGGACTTCTCGATGACCCCGGCCTTGACGCCCAGGTCGATGATCTCGCCCAGCTTGGAGATGCCCTCGCCGTACATGATGTCGAACTCGACCTCGCGGAAAGGCGGGGCCACCTTGTTCTTGACCACCTTCACGCGGACATTGTTGCCGACGATCTCGTCCCGGGCCTTCACCGAGCCGGTGCGGCGGATGTCGAGGCGGACGGAGGCGTAGAACTTCAGGGCGTTGCCGCCGGTGGTCGTTTCGGGCGAGCCGTACATGACGCCGATCTTCATCCGGATCTGGTTGATGAAGATGATCATGGTCTTGGCCTTGGAGACCGAGGCCGTGAGCTTGCGCAGGGCCTGGCTCATCAGGCGGGCCTGGAGGCCGGGCAGGGAATCGCCCATCTCGCCCTCGATCTCGGCCCGGGGCGTCAGGGCCGCCACCGAGTCGATCACGATCACGTCGATGGCGTTGGAGCGCACCAGGGTGTCGGTGATCTCGAGGGCCTGCTCGCCGGTGTCGGGCTGGGCGACGAGGAGTTCATCCAGGTTGACCCCCAGCTTGCGGGCGTAGGCCGGGTCGAGGGCGTGCTCGGCGTCGATGAAGGCGGCGGCGCCGCCGGCCTTCTGGACCTCGGCCACCACATGCAGGGCCAGGGTGGTCTTGCCGGAACTTTCCGGGCCGTAGATCTCGATGATCCGCCCCTTGGGCAGGCCGCCGATGCCCAGGGCGATGTCCAGGCCGAGGGAGCCCGTGGACACCGCCTCGACCTCCATGGCCGCCTTGTCCCCGAGCTTCATGACGGCGCCCTTGCCGAAGGCCCGGTCAATCTGGGTCAGCGCCGCCTCAAGGGCCCGCTGCTTCTCACCGTCTTCTTTCACCACGAGCCTCAACGCCGCCTGATTGGTCATGATCCGGGGTCCTTATCCCATGATTCCGCGGCCCGGGGCCGCCCATCGGCGCCTGCCGCCGATGACCATAGCGGTACCCGGTTTGTTCTCTGTTCGCAAGATGTTCTGTTTTGCGCCCGTTTGGCGGGTACGTCCGGATCTGACGTTACGATGTCCGGATAGCCGACGCCCCGTCCAAGAGAGGGCTTGCAGATCCAGATCAGGCCGCCTCGCCGAACCGGGCTGTCACCAGCGCCGGACCCGGCCGAGGTCCACGTGGACGAAGTCGGACGCGGGATAGAAGCCTACGCCCCCCCGGCCCAGCGCCAGGGCGGCGTCTCGGAGACTGGCCAGGGCGACGCCGGGAATCCGGATATCCATCGCCATGCCCTGCATGTGCAGGCTACGGGTCGCCACGCCGCCGGAGCGGGCGTGAAGGGCGGCGTTCGAGGCCGGCGAGCGGTACCCCGAGATGACCTGGACGGCGTCGGAGGCTCCGAACCGCCCGGCGAGCACGGCCACCAGATCGAGCAGGCCCGGCGCCATGGCGTACGCCTCCCCGGTGCGATGATCCCTGAGAACGTGATTGAGGGCCGCCAGAGCATCCGGGAGGTAGCGTCCGGCCTCGAAATAGGTGGCGGCCAGCTTTTCTCCGGTGTGCAGGTTCAGCAAGGAGAGCCGACGGGGTGCGGCGGCCGAGGCGCCCCCGGCGATGAGGGAGGGTGTGGCGAGCCCCAGGGCTCCGGCCAGCAGGTGGCGGCGTCCGATCATGGACAGGTCTCCTCTGCGCCCCGGCGCCTGTCTGCCCGCCCCGCCTGCGCCTGGCAAGTGCGAAGCGGATCACATTCCTGACAGGGCCAGGGCCAGTCGGGCGTCCCAGCCGTAGACGTCGTCGAGGAAACCCACCTGGCCGTCCGGGGCGACGCGGACGGTCCAGTGGACCACCACCAGGGCGAGGGGGCGGCTCAGGGCAATGCGCTGGGTGCGGCCCGCAGCGAGGTCCGCCGCCAGCCGGCTCCCGCCCCGGCCCTGGGGGGCGAGGAGGAGGTCGGCCAGCACCAGGGGCTGCTCCACCCTCATGCAGCCATGGCTGAGGTGGCGCTCCCGAAGCCGGAAGGCCTCCCGGCCCGGGGTGTCGTGCAGGAAGACGCCGAAGGGGCTGATCAGGTCGAACTTGACCAGGCCAAGGGCGCTTCGGGGGCCCGGCGCCTGCTGCAGGCGGCCGTCGAGCTGAACAAAGCCGTTCCGCTCAAGATAGCCGGGGTCCAGGGCCGCCTTGGGCAGGATCTCCTCCCGGGCGATGCGGTCGGGCACATTCCAGGGCGGGTTCAGGACCACGCCGTTGATCTCGGACAGGAAGAGCGGTGTGGGATCGCGCACCGCCCCGACAATCACCCGGAAGGTGCGCACGCGGCGACCCTCGCGGTAGAGGGCGCCCTCGGCGCCGCCCGTGTCGATCTCCAGCCGATCCGCCGGTAGGGTCCGGGGAAGCCACCGCCAGCGCTCCAGGTTGGCCTCCACCTGGGCGAGCCGGGTCGCGGCGGGGACATTGAGACGCGCCAGGGTCGCGGGCCCGAGCACCCCGTCGGCCTCCAGCCCGTTCCGCGTCTGCCAGGCGACCAGAGACTGCTTCAGTGGCCGATCGAAGACCTCCGGTTGGTCGGGCCTGGGCGGCCCGGCGTCCTCCGCCGCCAGCCGCTGGCGCAGGGCCAGGACGCCCGGGCCGGCGCGCCCCAGGCGAAGCCGCAGGTCCGAAGGCAGATCCGGCCATCCGCCGCTGTCGACGATCGCGGCATAGCGGAGCCGCGCCCGGGCCAGGGCCGCATAGACCTCAGCCTCCGGGGACAGGTTGGCCGCCCAGGCCGCCAGCCCCCCCGAGGCATAGGCGCTGGCCATCTCGCGCTGCGGGGACCGGGCCGCGGGCGCCTGGGCCCAAAGCGGATCGAGGTCGGCGGGCCGCAGGCGAAGACCAAGCTCGGCCTGCGCCAGGCGCTCGGTCGCCTCCCAGACCTGCGCGTCACTGGCCTCGGGCCCAGGCGGGGTCCGCCCTGCCCGCTCAAAGGCTGCAGAGAGGGCGGCGCGGTCGGCGGCGGAAAGGGCGAGGTCGGGGGGCGGCGCCGCGGCGGCGGCGGCCGTCAGCCCTGACGCCAAGGCGAGGGCGGCGAGGACGGCGGGCAGCTTCATGCCTGGACTCCCGGGTCGGACGGCGAGCCCCCCGACCCCTCGTGCACTATGAGGGTACGCGGCGCGCCCGTCCGGCGGCAATCCCGGGATAAACCCGGACCCCCTTCCCTCCACGCCCCGGGCGGTGAAGGATGGGGGAAGACTTCTGGGAGGAGGCCCCGCCATGACCGACACCACCACGCCCACCGCCGAGGCCACGGACTGGGCCGCCCTGTCGGCGGAGCTCGAGCAGACCCTGCGCCTGCGCTCCATTCCCTTCGCCATGAAGATGTTCGAGCGGCGGGAGGACATGGAGGCCATCCCCCGGATCCGCCGGCCCAGCGCCGTCCACACCCTGGACCAGGTGGTGGGCCAGGCCTCGCGCCTGGGCTGGACGGTGGGCGTCACCGCCGAGGACCTGGTGGGCGCACAGTGCCGCGCCGTGGTGGGCCTGGGCGGCGCCAAGACCGACGACTGGCGTTCAGGCCGGCATATGAAGGGGGTCTGGTTCGAGGACGAGGCCGGCGCGGCGGCGCACCAGGCGGCCATGCACTGCGTCCCGGACGGCCAGTTCGAGGCCCTGGCGGTCTCGCCATTGGCCAGCGGCAGACTCGGCGAACCCGACATCGCTCTCTTCTACGCCACACCCGGGGCCATGATGTACTTCATCAACGGCCTTCAGTGGTCAGGCTACAAGCGCTTCGACTGGGGCGTGGTGGGAGAGTCCGCCTGCGCCGACTCCTGGGGCCGGGCCCTGACGACGCGGACGCCGAGCCTGTCCATCCCGTGCTTCGCCGAGCGTCGCTACGGGGGGGTCCTCGATGACGAAATGCTGATGGCGACCCCGCCTGAGCACCTCTTCAAGGCCCTGGCCGGCATGAAGGCCCTGGCGCGGAACGGGTTCCGCTATCCCTTCCCGCAATACGGCGTGCAGCAGGACGTCCGCGCCGGCATGGCGGTGAGCTACGGGAACGGCTGAGACCGGAGATCAGGCGCGTCGGCGCAGGGCGTTGAAGGCAAGGCCGCCGAGCCCTGCGGAGAGGCCCCCGGCCAGCATGGCGGCGAAGAGGGGGCCGGAAAGGCCGGGCAGGATGGCGAGGCCCGGCGAGGCGGCGGCCACGAAGCCTGCGCCACTGACCCCGCCCAGGGCGCCCAGAATGGCCGTGACGAAGGGACCGGTGTCAGAGGACCGGAACAGCTGGGAAGCCATGCAGCCCCCGACGATCCCGCCGATCACCTGGATGATCAGGACCAGAAAATCCGCACCCATTCGCCTGCCCCCGCAAAGGTGAACTTTCCTTAACCAATAAGTCCACAGTCGCCGGGACAGGTCAATCCGACCTCACCGGCTTGTGATCATCTGAAGAGATCGGCGTAGGTCTGTCTCAGCAGCGCCTTCTGGATCTTTCCCATGGCGTTCCTGGGCAGAGCGTCCACGAAGACCACGCGCTTGGGCGTCTTGTACCCGGCGAGGCGGCTGCGCAGGGCGGCGATCAGGGCCGCCTCGTCCCCCTGCCCCTCGACCACCGCCACAACGCCCTCCCCGAAGTCGGGGTGCGGGACCCCGACCACGGCGCTCTCGCGGACGCCGGTCTGTTCATCCAGAAGAAGCTCCACCTCCTTGGGATAGACGTTGTACCCGCCCGAGATGATGAGGTCCTTGGCCCGCCCGGAGATCCAGAGCCGCCCGTCGGGGTCCAGCCGGCCCACATCGCCGGTGATGAAGTAGCCGTCGGCCGTGAACTCCTCGGCGGTCTTCTCCGGCATGCGCCAGTATCCGGAAAAGACGCTGGGGCCGCGGATCTCGATGACTCCGGTCTCTTCCCCGCCGCCGATCCGCAGGTCGACCCCCGGCAGGGGGAAGCCGACGGAGCCGGGCTTGCGCTCTCCATCCAGCGGATTGGTGGTGATGATCACCGCTTCGCTCATGCCGTAGCGTTCCAGGATCCGGTGGCCGGTGCGGGCCTGGAAGGCCTCGAAGGCGCTCTCCAGCAGGGGCGCCGAGCCGCTGATGAACAGCCGCATGTGCGCCGTGGCCTCGCGGGTCAGTCCCGGATGAGCGAGCAGGCGCGTGTAGAAGGTGGGCACCCCCATCATCACCGTCGCGTCTGCGAGACCTTCCAGCACCGCGGCCTCGTCGAAGCGGTTCAGCCAGACCATGGGACAGCCGGAGAGGAAGGCGCAGTGCAGGGCCACGAACAGGCCATGGACGTGGAAGATGGGCAGGGCGTGCAGCAGGACGTCGTCCGGCGAGAAGCCCCAGGCCTCGTGCAGGGCCAGGGCGTTGGCCGCCAGGGCGCCGTGGGTGAGCATGGCGCCCTTGGACCGGCCCGTGGTTCCGCTGGTGTAGATGATGGCGGCCAGGTCGTCCGCCGCGCGGGGCTCGACCTGCAGCTCAGGCGCAAGATCCGCGGCGCCCGCCAGGAAGGCCTGGGCGTCGCGCAGGAAAAGGGCCGGCTCGGCGTCCCTCAGGAAGTAGTCCACCTCGCCCACGGTGTAGGCGGCGTTGAGGGGCAGGAAGACCGCACCGACCTTCAGGGCGGCCAGGTAGATCACCACGGCCTCGACCGACTTCTCCACCTGCAGGGCCACGCGGTCGCCGGGGGCGACGCCCCGCGCCCTGAGGCCCGCCGCCGCCCGGGCCGTAAGGATCTCAAGCTCGCCATAGGACACCGCCGACGATCCTGGCGGACGGAAGGCGTGGCGAGTGGGGTCCGCAGGAAATCCCCTGGCGAGAAGGCTATAGAGGTTCCCGGACATGGCTCATCTCTCCCGACGTCGGCGTCTCGGCGCGGTAGCATGCTCCTCCGCGCCCTCCCAGCCCCTCGCGCACCGCTGGGGAATGCAAGGATACAGCCGCCCCTCCGCAAGCCCCTCACCCCGCTGCGCGGGGAGCTCCCCCGTAGGGGAGCAATTAAGTGCTTGTAATTCCTCCACCTCTTGAGGGGGAGGTGGACCGGGGCGCAAGCCCCGGGCCGGAGGGGGACTGCGGCGAGGCTGTGCATTGACAGACGCCCCAACGGCCCGTCTTCTGCGCGCTGGCGACGGGCGCCCGGAGATGAAGATGGACATTGCAACGGTTCTGGCGGTGAATGCGGTGATCTCGGCCGCCGTCTTCCTGGGACTCTGGCGCTACGCCGTCGCCAAGCAGGACCCCAGCTTCATCGACAGCTGGTGGGGCGCAGGCATGGCGCTCATCGCTGTCCTGACCTTCATCCAGTCCGAACGCGGGCCGCACGCCCTCGCCCTGACCCTGCTGGGCGCGGCCTGGGGCCTGCGGCTGGGCTACCACCTGATCCGTCGCTGGCGGCGGGAGGGCCCGGATCGCCGCTATTCCCGGATGATGGCGGACGCCAAGGAGACGAAGGGATGGAGCTTCGCCAAGGCGAGCCTGATCTACGTCTTCTCCTTGCAGGCCCTCCTGCAGTTCATCGTCTGCCTTCCGGTACAGGTGGGACAGCTGGCCCCCTCCGCCGCCCTCGGGCCCCTGGCCTGGGCCGGCGTCGCCGTAGCGATCTTCGGCATTGTCTTCGAAACGATCGGCGACGCTCAGCTGGAGCGCTTCAAGGCCGACCCCACGAAGGCCGGCAAGGTGCTGGATACGGGTCTGTGGCGCTATACCCGCCACCCCAACTACTTCGGCGACGCCTGCGCCTGGTGGGGCATTTACCTGGTCGCCGCCGAGACCGGCCTGCCGGGCGCCCTGACGATCGTCGGGCCCATCCTGCTGACCTTCCTGCTGACCCGCGTCAGCGGTGTGCCCACCACCGAGGGCTCAATGCGCCGCAAGCGGCCCGACTACGAGGCGTATGTGGCCCGGACGTCCGGCTTCATTCCCATGCCGCCGAAGCGCGGGAGCTGAAGCCCGGGATCATCTCCGGCCCCGCCCAGACGGCGTGGGTCCCGCTCGAGATCTTGTGCGGCAGGGCGATCCGGCACACCGGGCCGTCCTCGATGCGCCGGGCGTCGAGCAGGATGCATTCAGACGCCTGACGGTTCTCGTCGATCAGGAAGCTCACCAGGTATCCATCGTCCTCCCGGGTGGCGTTGCGCCGTGGGGCGAACGGCGCCTCGCTGGCGAAGACCCCGGGGGGCAGCCGGTATTCCGTTGTGGCGCCGGTCTCAAGGTCGGACTTGACGAAGCCGTTGAACAGGAACCAGCCCGGTTCTGGAAGGGTCGAGTAGGCGTAGCGATACGGGCGGCCGGCATGCCGGCCGTTGATCATGCCGAACTCCATGATGCGGGGGTCCAGTCGCTCCTCCCGGGTGGAGCCGTCGCGAAGGTTGAAACGCCAGCGGTGCAGGTGCGGACGGAAGCTCATCTCGTCCAGATAGGCCATCATGTGGCCAAAGCCCGGAGGGGCGTCGGACCTCGGCGGGGGCATGGGCTCGTCCTGGAAGTACCCGTCGAGGACCACCTCGTCGCCGTCCTCATAGGCGTTGAGCCAGTGCAGGACGTAGGTCGGCGCAGCTTCGAACCAGCGCGGCGTCCCGCCCTCCCGCGGCAGGATGGCGAACCGGCTGGGCAGGCCCTCGTGAAGCCGGACGGCGTGGATGTCCCGGGCCAGGAGGTCGGCGTCCCAGAAGACCGGCAGGTCGTTCAGGATGACGAAGCGCTCGGTAAAGGCCATGTCGTGCGGCAGGCGCGGTCCCGGCAGGTCGATGGGCTGAAGCACCTTCAGGCGGTTGTCCGGCCCCACCAGGCCATAGTGCATGAAGGGGGCGTGCTTCGAATAGTTGAAGAACATCAGCTCGCCGGTGCGCTCGTCCACCTTGGGGTGGGCCGAAATCCCGTCGATGGGGGTCCAGCCCTCGACGCCGAGGGTCTCGAGGGTCACCGGGTCGAGCCGATAGCCCTCCCCGCACTGGTAGAAGGTCGACAGGGCGGTCCCGGCGTGGACCACGATGTCGGTGGAGGAAGAGTCCTTCAGGGCGCCATGGGCGCCGAAGCCCGGCCGCTTCGCCAGCTGGACGGGATCGGCAAGGCCCCCCCAGAGGGCGCCTCCGGCCTCCTGCTCGGCCCTGAAACCTCGGGTGCGGACGAACCGGTTGGCATAGCTGGCCCGCCCGCCGCGGAAGATCATCCGGTGGATCATCCCGTCGCCATCGAAGGGATGGTAGCGGCCGAGGGGCTGGTGGACCGGGTTCTCGGTGTTGCGCAGGTAGACCCCGTCGATATCGTCGGGGATCCTCCCCTCCAGCACCTCCGGATCCGGAAGGTCGACCTCCTCGTGGAGCGGGGTCCAGGTCCCGGTCATGTAGGGGTGAGACGTCTCCCGAAGGGTCGTCAGGACGGGGGGCTGTCGACGGAGGGGCATGGCGGACCTCGGGGAAACGCGGTTTGGCGCAGACTAGGACGGATCTGCGTCTGGCGCATCCAGATCGTAGGGTCGCGACCGTCGACATGGCGAGCGCGCAGAGACGCCTCGTTCCGCAGGACGCGGCTCGAAACGATTGCAATTCCAGTATCTTGATGGCTCCCCTGCGGCGGAGCTCCGGGTGGAGCCCGGCGAGGGGGCTTGCTGAGCCGCCGCTGCCCCCTCCGGCCCGCTGCGCGGTCCACCTCCCCCTGAAGGTGGAGGAATTGCCGAGCCAATTGCTCCCCTGCGGGGGAGCTCCCCGCGAAGCGGGGTGAGGGGGCTTGCGAAGGGGCCGCTGCCCCCTCCGGCCCGCTGCGCGGTCCACCTCCCCCTCAAGAGGTGGAGGAATTGCCGAGCCAATTGCTCCCCTGCGGGGGAGCTCCCCGCGAAGCGGGGCGAGGGGGCTTGCTGAGCCGCCGCTGCCCCCCTCCGGCCCGCTGCGCGGTCCACCTCCCCCTGAAGGTGGAGGAATTGCCGAGCCAATTGCTCCCCTGCGGGGGAGCTCCCCGCGGAGCGGGGTGAGGGGGCTTGCTGAGCCGCCGCTGCCCCCCTCCGGCCCGCTGCGCGGTCCACCTCCCCCTCAAGAGGTGGAGGAATGACTGAGCCATGGCTCCCATGCGGGGGAGCTCCCTGCGAAGCGGGGTGAGGGGGTTTGCTGAGCCGCGGGCGCCTGAGAGGCCTCAGTGGCGCATGGGACGGGCGCGTAGCCGGGACGGAGGCGGCGTCTGGCGGAAGTCACCGGCGATCCCCAGCCGGGCGTTGCAGTTGGGGCAGCGGATCACCTCCTCGTCCGGACCTTCCGCCGGCGGATCGAAGAAGGCGCCGCAGGGCTTGCACTTCCAGCCGTGGGCGGGGCGTTCGACGGGCTTGGGCTCGCGGAAGGGTCGGGGCGCGCGTGGAGGCCTCGCCGGTCGGTCCGCCTTCAGAGGGGTCAGAGGCTGGGGCCCGAGGGGACGCGTGACCTGGACGCCCGGCTTCAGGCTCAGGGTCCGGCGTTTGGGGGGGTCCTCAGTCATGGCCTTGCCGGATCGGGGCCAGCCCCGCCGGCCAGCCTGGGAACACCGCGATGGTACCGCCTCCCCGGTTCGAACGGGGGACCTCTAGAGCCACAATCTAGCGCTCTAACCAACTGAGCTAAGGCGGCGCATCGCGGAGGCTAGCTTCTAGTCGTCGGCGGGGCGACGATCAAGCGGCGGCTTGGGGCCCGAATGACAAAGGGAAGACCGCCCACGAAAAAGCCCCGGAGGCGGACCCCCGGGGCTCATCCGTAACCCGTTCCCGGTCCTCAGTCCTTGGGGAGCCGGAAACTCAGCGGAATGCGGACCGTACCGCCTTCCACAGGAGCGCCATCCTTGGTCTGGGGACGCATCTTGAACAACCGGGTCATCCGCAACGCGGCCGAGCCGAAGTCCTGGTCCGCAGGGTCTTCCGACAAGATCGAGCAACCTTCCAGCAGCCCCTTGGCGGTGACCTTGCAGCTCAGGGTGACGCGGCCTTCCACCTCCATCCGCTGGGCGCGGTCGGGGTAGAAGCGGGCGATGTCCTCACCCGAGGGCTTGCGGGCCCAGTCCGGGTTGGTGATCACCGACGGACGCGGCGGCTCCGGCGCCGGGGCCGGGGGCCGGGGCTCCTCGATCCGCTTCTCCACCGGCGGGACCGGCAGGGGCGGGATCGTGGGGGCGTTCGGCACCGCGACAGGCGGACGCGGCTGCAGCTTGGGCGGCGGCGGCGGCGGCGTATTCGGGGGCGGCGGCGGCGGAGGCGGAGGCGGAGCCATCGGCTTGATGATCTCCACGTCCGTCACGTCGTCCGAGAACTCCCGAATCTCGAGCTCAAAGCGCTGCTTCCAGAGCACGAAGCCGAGGAAGACGTGCAGAACGAGGGCTACAAGACCAGCGATCCAGTAGCCCTTGCCACGCTGCGGCGGCGGGAGGTCGAAAGGGTTCCGTACGGGGTGGGTGATGTCTTCAGCCATGCTCCACCCCTCAGTCTTTCTTGTCTTCGCCGACGAGGGCCACGCTGTAGAAGCCGTTGTCCTGAAGCGCGTTCATGACGCCCATGAAGTCGCCGTACATCACGTCCTTGTCGGCGCGGATATAGATCCGCTCCTTCTCGGGGCTGCGCTTGTCACCCAGCTGGATGCGCAGCGTGTCCCCAAGCTCAGCCAGGTCGGTGCTGTAGTCTCCGATGAAGAGACGACCCCCTGGCTGGATCGAGATGTAGACCGGCTTGGGGGGATTTGTGGCCGGTTTTGCAACCGCGTTGGGAAGAGCGATCTTCACGTTCACCGCCGCCATAGGCGCCGCCACCATGAAGATGATCAGGAGGACCAGCATGACGTCCACAAAGGGCGTCACATTGATTTCACTGTTCTGCTCGACCGCGTATTTGCCACCCCCAGAACCTGAGAGTTTAGCTCCCATCTGGATCAGGCTCCCTTGTCGAGCTGCCGAGAGATGCCGTTCATCAGTTCAGCGACGAAGGACTCCGAACGACCGCCAAAGCCCGAGATGCGGGTCTGGAAGTAGTTGTAAAAGATCGCCGCCGGGATCGCCGCAAACAGACCGATACCCGTGGCCAGCAGGGCTTCGGCGATGCCGGGCGCCACGACGGCCAGGTTGGTGGTGTTGGTGTTCGCGATGCCGATGAAGGAGTTCATGATGCCGTAAACGGTGGCGAAGAGGCCGATGAACGGACCGGACGACGCCGTCGAGGCCAGGAACTGCATGCCTGTGGCCAGGCGCGCGCCGAGGGTCGACTGGACCGCGCTGATCGCCGATTCCGCCCGATGCAGGGTGGTTTCACGGTGCTCGCCCGAAACATTCAGGCCCGCCTGGCGCGACAGTTCGACTTCCTGCACGGCCGCTGAAGCCATGTCGGCCAGCGGGTTGCCGGCGAACTCCTCGGAAGCCGCCAGGCGACCCGCCTCCGAATAGTTCTTGGCGCCCCGGAAGGCCTCCATGAAGGCGGTGGCGGTCTTGTTCAGGTTGTTGAACTCGATGATCTTGGTCACCAGCAGGAACCAGGAATAGATCGAGGCCAAGATCAGGCCGATCATCACCGCCTTCACGACGGGGACGGCCATCATGAACATGCCCGTGACGGTGAGCTTCCCGGCGTTCGGGATCTGCGGCGGATCTTCCGCCACAGGAGCCGCAGCCGGATCTGCCGGAGCCGCGGCGGGGGCGGCGGCGTCGGCGGGAGCCGCAGCGGCCGGGGCGGCGGCTTCGGCGGCAGGCGCAGGCGCCTGAGCAAAAGCCGGAGCGCTCGCCATCAGCGCCACGGCGCCGAGAAGAGCGATGAAGGGTGTCTTGAGCTTGTTGTCGATCATCTGTCGCCAGTTCCTGGTTGGTCTAGCACGTTTGGACCTAAGGGTCGTCACGCGAGAGCGTCTCTACCCCAATTGAATGGCCCGCCGCCCCTCCCGGACCCGGCGCCCGGAGAACCGGAGCCACGACCGCTGGGGCGATAGAGCCGCTTTCGCTTCCCCGACCCCCGACATCGCCCTGGACCCCTTGGAGTCCCGACGCCGTCTGAATTCGGGTGCGGCGCATCCGGTCCGGAGACCTGCTGCACCTTACCGACAAGTTAGACTTGCGGCAGGTGTCCTTTGGCAACCCCTTTTTGTCGGGTCAAGCGGAATAGGGGGTCACGGGCCCGCCGCCGGCGACATTCACTGGCCTGACGCCCGGTTCAGGTCATGTCGAAGGGCCACGGTCCCGGAAAATGACATTCCCGCGACAGGATCCGCCCGCCTGTCGTCTGCGCCTGCCTTGCAGGCGTTTGCGGTTCCGGCCCCTTGCGAGCAGACTGGCGCACCGGAAGGAGTCCGCCATGCCCCACCTTCACCACACGCCCCAAGGGGTGATCGCCATGACCTGCCTCGCCCTTTTCGCCCTCACCGCCCAGGCGGCGTAAACGACAGGCTCCAGGCCGCCCGAGAACAGGCCCGCCAAGGCCGCAGCCGTCCGGCCCGTGCCGAACATGGGTGAACCCAAGCTCATCTGCGAGCAGGTGCAGCAGATGGGCTCCCACTTCCGAAGAAAGGTCTGCGCCACCGCCGAAGCCTGGGAGGCGCCGGAAAGGCGAGCGGGGCGACCGCCGCCCCGGGTGACCCTGCGGTCACAGCCCTGTAAAGCGCCGTTCCGGCTGGACTATAGGTGACGGCTTCGGTGACCAGGACCAGGAAGTGGAACGGTCGGACCCATGAAGACGACCGTATGGGCGT
Organism: Phenylobacterium sp.; assembly: GCA_020401865.1. Lineage (GTDB taxonomy): Bacteria > Pseudomonadota > Alphaproteobacteria > Caulobacterales > Caulobacteraceae > Phenylobacterium. The sequence goes on from JADCAS010000009.1 coordinate 19,726, forward strand.
GGACGAACAGCGGCGCATCGAAGCAGGCCCAGCCCGATCCGCATCAGGGTCAGGGTCCCGGAGGCCCGCGTTCAGAGGGGGGGCAGGTGGAGCCGGTCGGTCCTGGCTCCGAAAGGGACCTGATCTACGGGCATGGAAAACAATGGTGCCTGGGGCCGGAATCGAACCAGCGACACGCGGATTTCTAATCGGCTGGTGCGCCCTGCGAATACAAGGGCTTGACTGATTCTCGATTGGAAAACGGATCTTTGAAAAGATTGGGGTTTTTGGGGCATTGGAAAACGCCGGGACTTATTGGTGCGGGTGGTTCCCCCGATGCAAACCCCATTTTTCATAACGACAACAATTCACGCGACGAATAATTGTCGTTATTGATAATGCATGATCGACTTTGACGAAGCCAAGGACATCGCGAACCTCGCCAAACACGGCGTGTCGCTTTCCAGGGCGAAGGAACTGGAGATCGAGGCCCGAATCCGGGACACCCGCCGCGACTATGGCGAGCCTCGCCTTCTGGCCTTCGGCCGCATTGACGGCCAGCCCTACTGCCTCGCCTACACCATCCGCGACGGCCGCGTCCGGGCCATCAGCCTCCGGCGCGCTCACCAGAAGGAATATCTCCGCCATGTCCGTTGACCTGAAGATCCCCTCCCCCGACCTTACCGATCCCGACAACCCGGAGTGGACGCCCGCCGATTTCGTACGGGCGACGGGTCCGGAGGGCCTCTCCGAGGCCGAGCTTGCGGCCTTCCCGAAGACCCGCCGGGGCCGTCCGAAGTCAGCCAAGCCGAAGCGACAGGTGACCGTCCGCCTGTCCCAGGACGCCCTGCGCCTGATCGAGGCCGACAAGCCCGGCTGGAACCGTCGCCTTGAGTCCGCCCTGATGACCAGCGGCGTTCCGGCGGCGGTTTCGAACCTCATCGTCGCACATCGGGAGATGATCGCGGCCCTCCATCAGCAGATCGCCGACATGGAGACTGGGAAGGTTCGGGTGATCGCCAGCGGGGGCCAGGATGTCACTGCGGAGTCGATCGCAGAGACGCGGACGCGGGCCGCAAGGCTGGAGGCGACGCTTTATCCCTACACCCCCCGCTAGGGCTGCTCTCCCTCACGCTTCCGGAAACATCCGCCTGGTGTGGACCCAGCCCCACATCGGGCTTTAGAAGGTCAGCACCTGGAGGGGCGACTGGGTACGCGGGCGGTTGAGCTTCGCGCCCTCGGAGCACCCCGGAAGGCGCCCGTTGCTGATCCCAAAGTCCTGGTCGGTGAAGGTGTGGAAGGGGCACAGGCGTACCTCATAGACCCGCCGGCCGAGGGCCTGCGCTTCCATGATCACCTCCTGCGGCCCGCGGCCGATCGTCGCCGCCGCGACGCCGACCGGACGACCGCCCAGACCGAGGTCCTCGGGGCCGTCCAGCAACGGTTCCAGAACATTGATTGGAAAACGCCGCGCAGATGATTGGAAAACGTTTCCGACCGGCGCCGCTTAAGTCATGGAAAACAATGGTGCCTGGGGCCGGAATCGAACCAGCGACACGCGGATTTTCAATCCGCTGCTCTACCAACTGAGCTACCCAGGCGCGACGCCTCGCGGGTCGGAGGCGGTTCTATAGAAGAGCCCCGGCGCCGTGTCCAGCGAGGCGGGTGAAGCTCAGCCGCCCGGGGCTGCGAGGCCGGGGCGCTTCCCGGCGCCGATGGCGAACAGGTAGTGGGCCATGGGCGTAAAGCCGGTATGCACGACCTCGTCATTCATCGAGAAGAGGAAGACATTGCTGAAGAATTTCAGCATGAAGGCGCGCAGCTCCTCGCCCGTCTTGCAGTTCACGTGCCCGGCCTTGGAGATCTCGGAGGCGTAGACCTGCGACTCCAGTGACGGAATGCCCACCACGAAGACGCCATCGTCGGTGAGGCTCTCGCAGACGTTCAGCACGAAGCGCGATTCCGCCTCTGGCGCGATGTGTTCCAGCACGTCGAGGCAGAAGGCGCCGTCGAACACGCCCGCGAGAGGGCCCTCGACCATGTCATGGCGCAAGAAGGTGATCCGGTCCCGGAAGGGGTGGGAGGCCTGGGCTTCCCGGACGAACATCCAGTCAAAGTCGGCGGCGGTCAGGGCGCCGACTTCCTGAAGGACCAGAGGGGTGCCGAAGGCGTCCGCACATCCGATCTCCAGGACCGACGTCTTGCCGGTCAGCATCTTGGCGACGAACTTGTAGCGCGAGAGGGTGAAGGCCAGCCGCTTGGGGTTGGTGGCGTAGGCATATCCCGTCATCAGGCCGAGGGCCTGGGCGCCGACCCCCTTCAGGTCCTCGTACTGCGCCTCTTCGGTGGGCAGTTCCGTCCGGAGGGAGTTGTAGAGGGCGCCGTCGCCGGCGGCGGGATCGCGAACCGGCCGGATGCGTTTCAGAAGGTCAGGCCGGTCTGCATAACGGCTCAGGGCGTAGGCGTGGAAGGACAGGTTCTCTGCGCCCGAGAACTGGAAGAGGCCCTTCGCCCGGTGGTCGATCAGGGTGATCAGCACCGAAGCCGCCTCCTCCGGGGTCACCGGCGAGATGAAGTGATTGACGAAGGCCTCCACAGTTCCGCCGGCCGCCAGCTCGCGGTCCCAGCGCGCCGGCAGGCCCGTCGCGCCGTCCAGGACCTTGGTGAGCCTGAGGATCCCGACCCCGGGCAGGGATTGCAGGGCCGCCTCCAGGTCGCGCTTCTGGCGGCCGTACTCGGTCCGCGGCGCCGGAGGATCCTCGGTGGAGAAGAACTCCCGGCTTCCGTCAAAGACGGCGTTTGAGGACAGGGCCAGAACATGGACGCCCGCAGCGGTGAGCCGCTCCGCGAGCCGGACCGGGCCCGTCACATTCACCAGGCGGGAGCCTTCCGGATCGGCCGCGCAGGCGGCCTCGCCCCCCACGCCGGTGCAAAGGACGGCGGCGTCGAAGCCCCTCGACACCTCGAATTCGTCCGGATCGCGAAGGTCGAGATAAAGGCGGTTCTCGCCGGTCAGAGTCTCCCGGCGCCGGGTCGTGCCCCAGACCTCGAAGCGGCCGGTCTCGCGAAGCCGTCTTTCCAGCGTCGCGCCAATGACTCCGTCTGCGCCGACGACCAGCACGCGGGGCTTTCCGGACGGGCTCATGGGGACACTCTCCTCTGACGGGACAGACCCGTGCGGTCAGAACAACTCAAAGTACGGCTTGCCGCTCGCCAGGTGGTAAGGTTTCGATGTCGAGGCGTAGGCGCTGAAGGGCAGGATCCGGAAATCCACCGAGAACCGGATCCGGTTGTCGAGATTGTGCCCGGCGCCATGGATCAGCAGACCCGGGAAGATGGCGCTACGGCCCTCCGGGACCTGCATGGGCTGGCTGTTGTCGAGGTCCACCCCGCTCTGGATGACCTTCGGGCTGTAGAGGAAGCCGATCCTGTTCCCCACGGAGCCCTTCTCGGTCAACTCGTCGGCGACGGAGACCGTCTGGATTTCCGCCTCGGGGATGGACTGGGACTTCGGGATGAACCGCAGGGTGTTTCTCTCGGAAACCCCCCGGACCGGGGTCCAGATGTTCACGGACCGCTCCATGTTCGGCCCGTAGAAGGTCTCCCTGTGCCAGCCGATCGCCTCGGGGCTCCCCCCGGACTCCGGTCGCGCCGCGCGGAGATAGAGATTGGTCTGGATATAGAAGCGGTCCTCGCCGATCACCTCGACGATGTCGTCCCGCACTTCCTGACAGAGACGCCGGACAAAGTCCTTCGCGTTGAGCTCGGTCTGCGCCTCCAGAACAAGGGCGCGATAGGCCCCGATCTCCATGCCGATCAGTCTGGATTCATCCTCCGGGAAGACGGCGTCCACCACACGCCGGAGGTCCCGGAGCGTCCCCGGGGTCTGGTGTCGGGCGAATCTCACGCCCGAGGCTGAAAGCATATCCGGATCCGGCATTCCTGCGTCTCGAGCCTCCGGGGCGTCCGGCCTTGCGGTAGAGAATTCCCTCCACCGGGGCGACGGCGGGCAGACTCAGCGTCAGGACCGCCCTGACCCGTGTTTAGGCGCCGCCCCCGACCCTGTCCAGCCGGGCGGGTCAGGCGCCCCTGTCGAGGTCGGCGATGTCCTCGTCATCGACCTCGTCTCCGGGCAGGACATAGCTTCCGGACAGCCAGCGCTGCAGGTCCACATTAGCGCAACGGGAGGAACAGAACGGCCGGAACTGGGGATCAGCGGGCTTGCGGCAGATGGGACAGGCGGTCTTCACGGCAGGGCCTTCAGGGGACGGTGATCTCGAAGCGGTCCCGCGGCCAGTCGGACGCCACCTCACGGTCGAAGCGGGCGCCCATACGCTCAGCGAGGCGGTCGACGAGAGGCCAGGCCAGCCGGGCCAACCCCGGACCGGCCTGAATCTTCACGACCCGGCCGGTCTCCGCCTCGGCCTCGCTCTCGGCCCGACGCACCAGTCGCTGGGCCAGGGTGCGGTCGCTGGGCGCGCCGCCGGGCTCGAGCAGGATCTCGGCGGCGGCCCGGGTGCGGCGCGGCAGGGTCAGCTCCAGGGTCCCGAACCGGCTGATGGGGCCAAAGGCGACCCCGGGGTTGTCCGCTGCGAAGGCGTTGCGCGCGGCGTTGAGGAGGGCGGTCCCGTCATGTCCGCGTCCGGCCAGGTCGATCACCACGAGGCCGCCCAGACCCTTCAGGCGAAGCAGGCGCGCCGTCTCGGCGATGGCCGCAAGGTTGAGCTGTCGCACCAGGGACTTCGGGTCCGGGCCCTTGCGCGGTCCCAGGTCCACGTCCACCGCCACCAGGGCGCGGGTCGGCTCGATCACCACCAGGCCGCCCCCTGGCAGGACATGGGCCTCGGTCAGGGCCGCCTCCTCCGCCGCATCGGCCATTCGGCGAGCCTCGGCTCCGGTCACAAGGTCCTGGCTGCGCACGAGGCGGGCGAGGCGCTCCGCCACGGTGGGCCCGGGCGCCAGGAGCCGCACCGGCGCCTCTCCGGGGCCCGACGCCCGCACCCCCGCCAGCTTGCCCGGGCGCGGCGCGGACCGCACCTCCACCTCCAGCATCTGGCCCTCCACCGGCCGGCGGTCGGGCGGAAAGTCCAGCAGGGCCTCGAGCCCTTCGCCCAGGTCGACGAAGGCCGAGGCGAAGGCCGGCTCGACCTTGCGCACCCGGGCGGCGATCCGGGCGCCGGGTTCCAGCCTCGGGTCGTCGTCGTCCCGCCGGATCAGCAGATGCTCGGGCCGCCCGTCCAGGGTCACCACGCCGCGGGTCTCGCCGGGCGTTATGTCGAGGAAGGCCCTGCGCGCGCTCATGGCCGGCGCCAGCCCAGTCCCCGGAGCAGGGCCTCGGTCTCATGGAGGGGCAGACCGACCACCGCCGGCCAGGAGCCGCTGAGCGACAGGATGAAGACGCCCGCCCGCCCCTGGATGCCATAGCCGCCCGCCTTGCCCACGCCCTCCCCGCCCTCGGCGTAGGCGCGGATCTCGGCCTCCGACAGGCGGCGCATCTTCAGCCGGGTCTCCACCAGCCGGTCGCCGCGTCGTCCCCCGGGGGCGCGGACGCTGACCCCGGTCACCACGCGGTGGGCCCGCCCGGACAGGAGCCGCAGGCACTTCGCCACCTCCCCGGCGTCTTCAGCCTTGGGCAGGATCCGGCGCCCCACCGACACCACGGTGTCGGCGGCCAGGACGAAGTCATCGGGGAACCGGGCGGCGGCGGCCTCCGCCTTGGCGGCGGCGAGGCGCGCGGCCAGCCGCCGGGGAAGCTCATCCCTGAGGGGCGTCTCATCGACGTCGGCGGGGGCGATGAGGTCCGGGGTCAGGCCGATGGAGGCGAGCAGGTCGCGCCTGCGGGGGCTCTCGGAGGCCAGGACCAGCCGCGGGGGCATGGCCGCTCTAGCGGACCCGGAAGGTGATGCGCCCCTTGGTGAGGTCATAGGGGGTCATGGCCACGAGCACCTTGTCGCCCGCCGACACCCGGATGCGGTTCTTGCGCATCTTGCCGGCGGTGTGGGCGATGATCTCGTGATCGTTCTCGAGCTTCACGCGGAAGGTGGCGTTGGGCAGCACCTCGCTGACGGTGCCCGGAAACTCGAGGGGTTCTTCCTTGGCCATGCAGGCTCCAGACTTGGGGTCGACGAAAACGGCGCCGGCCCCGCGGAATCGCAGGCGACCGGGCCGGAAGGCAGGGGTCTATACCTTAAGTCGACCGCCAAGGTCGACTGCCCAGGCGATGACGCCGCGCCTCAGCCCTTCCAGTGCAGGGCGGTGATCAGGGTGAAAAGCCGGCGCGCGGTGTCCATGTCGGTCTCGACCTTGCCCGCCAGCCGCCGCTGCAACAGCTCGCTGGCCTCGTTGTGCAGACCCCTCCGGCCCATGTCGAGCGCCTCGATCTGCGAGGGCGTGGCCTGGCGGATGGCCTGGTAATAGCTCTCGCAGATCATGAAATAGTCGCGGATCAGCCCGCGGAAGGGCGACAGCGAGAGGATGTGCCGCCTCTGGTAGTCCGGACCGGCGACGTCCAGGACCAGCCGGTTCTCCACCAGTCCCATACGCAGGTCATAGGGGCCGCCCGCCGCGCCCTCGGGGGCGAAATAATTCTGCTCCAGCAGGTCGAAGATGGCGATCTTCCGCTCCTGCTCCTGGTCGCGCGAGACCGCCGCGAGGGACTCTTCGTCCAGCTCGACGCTCTGCAGGCGCTGGAGGGTGCGGTCAGGCTCGGCCATGTCCGGTTCGCAAGCTGCCGTCCGATCCTAGTGCAAGCCGCCCATGTCCGTCACCTTTCGCCCTGCAGCCGCAGGGCGGCTGAGCGCGCATGGGCCGGAAGGCCCTCGGCCTCGGCCAGGGCGACCGTGGGCGGGCCCAGGATGGCGAAGCCCCCCTCCCCGGCCCGGACCAGGGAGGTGCGCTTCAGGAAGTCGTAGAGCGAAAGGCCCGAGGAGAACCGCGCCGCCCGGCTGGTCGGCAGGACATGGTTAGATCCGGCGACATAGTCCCCCAGGGCCTCCGGCGTGTGCCGGCCCAGGAAGATCGCCCCGGCGTGGCGGATCCGGTTCGACAGGGCCTCCGGGTCGGCGACCGCCAGCTCCACGTGCTCGGGCGCCAGGCGGTCCACCAGGGCGGGGGTCTCCTCCAGAGGCGCCAGGATCACCGCCCCGTGGTCGGCCCAGGAGCGCCCCGCCGTCTCGCCGGTGGCCAGGGTCTTCAGCTGGGCCTCCACCTCCGCGACCACCCGGTCAGCGAAGGCGGCGTCATCGGTGATCAGGATCGACTGTGACGCAGGGTCGTGCTCGGCCTGCGAGAGCAGGTCCGCGGCGATCCAGGCCGGGTCATTGTCCGCGTCGGCCACCACCACGATCTCCGAGGGGCCGGCCAGGGCGTCGATGCCCACCTGGCCATAGACCCGCCGCTTGGCCGCCGTGACCCAGGCGTTGCCCGGCCCGACGATCTTGTCCACCGGCCGGATGGGCCCGGCGCCGAAGGCCAGGGCCGCCACGGCCTGGGCGCCGCCGATCCGCCAGATCTCCGAGACCCCCGCCGCCTGCGCCGCCGCCAGCACGGCGGGCTGCAGCCGCCCGGGCGGGGTGACCATGGCGATCCGGCTCACCCCGGCGGCGCGCGCCGGCACGGCGTTCATCAGCACGGTCGAGGGATAGGCCGCCCGGCCGCCCGGCACGTAGATCCCCACCGAGTCCAGGGGCGTCCAGCGCCAGCCCAGCTCCACCCCGGCCTCGTCGGTAAAGCGGGCGTCGGCGGGCCTCTGCCGGACGTGATAGGCCTCGATACGCCGGGCGGCGAAGGCGATGGCCTCCCGCACCTGCGGGGCGCAGGCCGCGGCGCCCTCGGCGATCTCACCTTCGCTGACCCTCAGGCCGTCGGCGTCCAGCTCCACCCCGTCAAACCGGGCGGTGAATTCGAGAACCGCCGCAAGGCCCCGCGCCCGCACGGCCTCCAGCACCTCCCGCACGGCGGCGTCCACGGTCTCGGGCGTGTCCCGCCGGGCGTCGGCGAAGGCGCCGAAGCGGGCGTCGAAGTCGGGATCCTGAAAATCAAAGCGGCGCATGGCGACTATCTAGACCCGGCGGGACGGCGAGGCCATGGGGCCGGCGCCACACTCGCATCGAAACCGTCGGCCGCTCAGTCCTCGTGCCGGGGCTCGGATTTCGCCGCCCAGGGCTCGGAAACGTCGGCCAGCACAAGGTCAATGCACTCGACCTCCACCGCCAGGTCGGCATCACCCGCAAAGCGGAAGACCAGCCGTCCACCGGGCGCTTCGCCCGGCTCGAAGGCCAGGGTCAGGAGTTCGACGACGGCCTCGCGGGCGTTCCGGCGCAGCCGGCGGGTCTGGACCCCGAGGACCGAGCCCACCTGCACGGCGGTGCGCACACGCTCTGGCTCTGCGGCGCCCCAGCGGTAGCGGTTGAGGGTCAGGGTCAGGCGTCGGGCCTTGGCCTCCCAGGCGATGTCGCCGATCTTCAGCACGGCGTCCTGCAGGGCGGCGGCCACCACTTCCAGGTCTTCGGCGTCCTCCGCCAGAAGCTTCAGGGCCATCGCCTTGGGGGGCTGTCTCGCCACGTCCGTCCGTCTCCGCCTTTGCCCGCCGGTTCTAGCCGGGCGGGCGCGAGTCGCAAGGGGGATCGATGTCCGCGGGCGGCGGCGCCGGCGGCGCCTTGCGGCGGCGCAGGTTGGCGCGCAGGGCCTGGGCCCGGCGGGCCTCGCGCCGGGCCGCCTCGGAGGAGTCCGGCTTGGGGGGCGGCGTCTTCACGCCCTCCCGATGCGGCTTCGCGCCCCCGGGGTCAAGGCGCCCGACCCGCCTCATCGCGTTTTTCCCCTTCCCGTCCGTCACGGCTTTGGCTATAGCCGCCGCCTTGTCTTTCGCCGCCGTAGCTCAGTGGTAGAGCGCATCCTTGGTAAGGCTGAGGTCGGCAGTTCAATCCTGCCCGGCGGCACCATCCTCCCTCCCCCAGGGAAACATCCTCCCCTCCCGGCGCCCCGGCCCGCTGCGCGGTCGACCTCCTCCTGGAAGGTGCAGGAATTTCAACGCGTTAATTGCTCCCCTGCGGGGGAGCTGTCGGCGAAGCCGACTGAGGGGGTCAAACCCCCTCGCCGCAGACCCCCTCCGGCCCGCATTCGCGGCCCACCTCCCCCTGGGGGCAGGGGAATCGCATATGGCGGGGCCTCGGAAAAGGAACCGGAACGGGTGAGCGTCTGTTATCCCGGAAGCGGCTACAGTTTTTGTTTTGTTCCCAGCTTTTCGATCGAGCAAATCTTGCACACGCAAGTCGTTCGATAG